>NZ_CP062788.1:2212500-3412500 GCF_025136295.1 Aestuariispira ectoiniformans
TTGGATTTATCCAAGTGGTAGCGGAGCGTTCCGTAAGCCGCTGAAGGTGAACCGTGAGGTTTGCTGGAGGTATCGGAAGTGCGAATGCTGACATGAGTAGCGATAAAGAGTGTGAGAAACACTCTCGCCGAAATCCCAAGGGTTCCTGCGCAAGGCTAATCCGCGCAGGGTAAGCCGGCCCCTAAGTCGAGGGCGAAAGCCGTAGACGATGGGAATGAGGTTAATATTCCTCAGCCTGCTGGGACGTGACGAATGGCGTAAATTGTATCCCCTTATCGGATTGGGGGTGCAGTGAAGCTGTTCCAGGAAATAGCCCCAGCAATAGACCGTACCCGAAACCGACACAGGTGGGATGGTAGAGTATACCAAGGCGCTTGAGAGAACTGCGTTGAAGGAACTCGGCAAAATACTCCCGTAAGTTCGCGAGAAGGGAGACCCATGCTTGGGCAACCAGGTGTGGGTGGCACAGACTAGGGGGTGGCGACTGTTTATTAAAAACATAGGGCTCTGCGAAGTCGCAAGACGACGTATAGGGTCTGACGCCTGCCCGGTGCCGGAAGGTTAAAAGGAGGTGTGCAAGCACCGAATTGAAGCCCCGGTAAACGGCGGCCGTAACTATAACGGTCCTAAGGTAGCGAAATTCCTTGTCGGGTAAGTTCCGACCTGCACGAATGGCGTAACGACTGCCCCACTGTCTCCAACGCAGACTCAGCGAAATTGAACTCTCCGTGAAGATGCGGAGTTCCCGCGGTCAGACGGAAAGACCCCGTGCACCTTTACTACAGCTTCGCAGTGGTATCAGAATTGACATGTGTAGGATAGGCGGGAGCCTTTGAAGCCGGGACGCCAGTCTCGGTGGAGGCATCCTTGAAATACCGCCCTTGTGAATTTTGATATCTAACCGCGGCCCGTTATCCGGGTCCGGGACCCTGCGTGGTGGGTAGTTTGACTGGGGCGGTCGCCTCCCAAAGAGTAACGGAGGCGCGCGATGGTAGGCTCAAGACGGTCGGAAATCGTCTGATGAGTGCAATGGCAAAAGCCTGCCTGACTGCGACACCGACAGGTGGAGCAGAGACGAAAGTCGGTCATAGTGATCCGGTGGTCCCGAGTGGAAGGGCCATCGCTCAACGGATAAAAGGTACGCCGGGGATAACAGGCTGATACCCCCCAAGAGTCCACATCGACGGGGGTGTTTGGCACCTCGATGTCGGCTCATCACATCCTGGGGCTGGAGCAGGTCCCAAGGGTATGGCTGTTCGCCATTTAAAGTGGTACGTGAGCTGGGTTTAGAACGTCGTGAGACAGTTCGGTCCCTATCTGCCGTGGGTGTACGAGACTTGAGAGGAGCTGTCCCTAGTACGAGAGGACCGGGATGGACGCACCTCTGGTGGACCAGTTGTCACGCCAGTGGCACAGCTGGGTAGCTATGTGCGGACGGGATAACCGCTGAAGGCATCTAAGCGGGAAGCCCCCCTCAAAACTAGGTCTCGCTGAGAGCCGTGGTAGACCACCACGTTAATAGGCCGGGTGTGGAAGTGTGGCAACACATGCAGCTTACCGGTACTAATCGCTCGATCGGCTTCATCATCTCCTCGCCGCATACAGCGGCAAGGATCTCAATCAATCGCTGATGAACTCGACCAACCCATAACATAACGCAACTATAAAAGACTTCTTGTGCTTCACTGTGTATCGACGACCTGGTGGCTATGGCGAGGGAGGATCCACCCGATCCCATCCCGAACTCGGAAGTGAAAGCCCTCTGCGCCGATGGTACTTTGGCTTAAGCCACGGGAGAGTAGGTCGCTGCCAGGTCTTCCATACACAGTCTTACCTATTCACTCTTCCAATCCATCCCCTATAAAAAATAAATCCCATAGGGGATTAAAAACTCTGACGCGGGGTGGAGCAGCCCGGTAGCTCGTCAGGCTCATAACCTGAAGGTCGTCAGTTCAAATCTGGCCCCCGCAACCAGCACAAAGCCCTACACCATAGGTGTGGGGCTTTTGCTTTATAACCTGACCTCTCCACAGCGGATGATCAGGTGACAGGTGTTGTGCCCCCGTCAACCACGATCTCGGCTCCTGACAATGATCCGGCGCGTCGAGAGGCCACGAAAGCGATGAGATCGGCGATCTCTTTTGGTTTGGCCGGACGACCGAGTGGAATGCCACCCAATGCATTCATGACGATCTGCTTGCCACCTTCGTAGTCCACACCGGCCTGGTTCGCCAGACGTTCAACCAATGCGACGGCTGCTTCCGTTTCCACCCAGCCCGGTGAAACGCGCATAACACGAACACCTTGCGGCGTCAGCTCTTTCGAAAGGCTCTTGCTGTAGGTTGATAGGGCGGCCTTGGCTGCCGCGTATGCCGTTGTGGAATCGGGAAGTGGCAATCGGTTCTGGATGGAGGTCACATGAATGATGACGCCTTTTTTCTGCGCGATCATGTAAGGTGCAAGAGCCCTGTCGAGACGTACCGCTGGCATGAGATTGTGGTTCAGCTCCCTGAACCACGCTTCATCATCCAAAGCAATGAAACCTCCCGGAGGAGAGGACGAACCGCCGACAACATGAACAATCACATCTATGCCGCCGAAAAGCCTGTGCACGTCATCGGCGACCTTGGTGCATCCCTCTGAAGTGCTTATGTCGGCCGAAACGTATTCTACGTTGCTTGCAGGGAGCGGCGGCAGGCTGCGCGCCGTCGTTATGACCCGTGCACCGGCCTCAACCAGTGTGTCGACCACGGCTGCGCCGATCCCCCTCGTTCCACCCGTTACCACTACACGAGCTCCGCTCAAACCGAGATCGAAGGTCATAGTGTGATCTCCAGCCGTTCAATCAAATCACCTTGTAGAGTGAAAGCGTAGCGCAAGTCGATCGGACTGCCGGGAAAGTTTCCGGTAAGGCGCGCAATCACTACAGTCAGGGCACCTTCTTCAGTCACTTTGTAAGGGGCTGCGACATAGCTGTATTTCTTGGAAGTGGTGGTTTTCCATTGGTGTATACCATGGTGGCCGGTATGGGTCTGGCCGTTATCGACGACGATCGCATCTTTGGTGAAGCAATCTGTGATGGTCTCGTTATCGGTGCGGTCCGCCGTGAAATAGCCGGAGACCGGGGTGGGGAGGATGATCGACATGTTGATCCCTGTCATGTTGTTTCCCTGCCAAGATGAGGATAAGCTGGAAAAATGACAAGAACCGACGAAAAAGTAAGGTACTCACCAAAAAGTAAGCACCTTAACCACACCCGCGAAACGGCTGCTGAGGGTGTCGAGAAGGCCTTGAAAATCCTGGAGGGGCGGTGGAAACTGACGATCCTGTTTCACTTGTTCGGCGGTAAGGTCTTACGCTTTTCCGAACTGGAGCGGGCAATCCCGTCGGTGTCGCAGAAAATGTTGATTCAACAGCTTCGACAGATGGAAAGCGACGGGATTGTCCGACGTATTGTCCATCATCAGGTCCCGCCCAAGGTTGAATATTGTCTTACCGACTGGGGACAGGCGCTTTGCCCCGCTTTGGATGCATTGCTGACGTGGGCTGCTCTTCGCGATAGCGAGGACGATCCGGTTTAAGGTATCAGCCCTCTTATTGTGAACCTGTGATAATTGCGCCGTGCGTCATTTGGCCGGCTATTTCCCCAGGGACGGCTGCATCGGTTATGAGCGTGTCGAAGGCCGACAGATATCAGACTTTGAGTGGCTCGGCTTTGCGGGATTTTCTAGTGTCGCAGACCAAGGTCTGATCTTCAACACCCATAAAGGGGGGGCGGGCACTATTACTGAAAGATGTGTCGGCTAGTGCCGCTCATGGTCTCGTCCTGCTCATTGCAATCGGCCAGCGTGTTCGTCTGAAAGACAGACTGTTTTTCGAGGCTCTCTGGTTGGGGGCAAGCGCTGACAACAGCATCCGTCTGATGCCGACATTTCCTGTCACCGTCTTCACTATACCGATTATGTGCCCGGATTGATGACTGCATGGCATCCGGCTGTGTCAGCCAGCACCGCTTTTGCTTCAGTTCACCTGACAAGTCATGTCACCGCGACAAGCTCTGCCTTAGGGGGGAGTTCATTGTGAAATATTGTATTTCAAAGGGGCATTTATTCCATAACTCCCTTATTGGTAGGTTCAGGATTGAGGGGATGTCACAAAAAAATCACAAGGGTTTTCTAAGGAGATTTTGATTATCTCTCTGTTTTTTTTGAACTTTGCGTGTTTCCTAATGTTCAACTAAAAATAGACGGTACTGTTGTGCTCTCGGCGTGAATGTAATATTGGAAGGGTGGTAAAGGGGTAGGCCTCTCAGGCTTATTTGGGGCACTTTTTTGGGGGGGATAAGTCACAATCATCGACGTGACGGTTTCCGGAAAATCTTTGCGGATAAGACGCATTGTCTTTTGACGATGCGCTTGTGGCGCGTTTGAAAATTAGATGGTGATGAAATGAGAGATGCATCCGTTGCGCCCAAAGAGCGCATCAATATCAAATTTGTTCCAGCGACCGGCGATCAGCAGGAAGAAGTCGAGCTGCCGCTTAAAATGGTGGTTGTCGGCGATTTTACCGGCAGGCCTGATGATACCATGCTGGAAGAGCGCAATGCGGTGGAGATTGATAAAAATACCTTCGCCAGTGTCCTGAAAGAGATGAATCTGGAAAGGACTTTGGAGGTACGCGATGTTCTGCGAGACGATGCGGATGCAATGCTGAACCTGAAGCTGGCATTCGAGTCCCTTCAGGACTTTTCACCTGATGCGCTTATCGAACAAGTTCCAGAACTGAAAAAGCTGTCCAATTTGCGTGAGGCGCTCACGGCTCTGAAAGGGCCGCTGGGGAACCTGCCTGCATTCCGTAAGGCGTTGTCCGAGATTATCGACGACCCGGAAAAGCGCGAAGCCCTGATGTCTGAACTCGGAAGCCGAGAAACCAACGACTAACGGGTTCATCGGCGCTCAACTTCGACTGACACAGCCAAGCAGTATTGCTGGAAAGATTAAGGACATGACAACAGATACTCTGGAAGCCGCCCCGGAAGCCGTGGCTGGTGACTCCCTGCTCGATCAGATTATGGCAAAAAGCAACCTCGTGCCGGATGACGACGGCTACGATGTCGCGCGTAAGGGCGTAGAGGCCTTCATCGCGGAATTGCTGGAAGGGGATGCGGATAGTGAGCCGGTCAACAAGGCCCGCGTTGACCGGATGATCGCTGAATTGGATCGTAAGATCTCGCTGCAGATGGATGAGATTTTGCACCATCCGGAGTTTCAGGAGCTTGAGTCGACCTGGCGCAGCCTGAAGCTTTTGATCGATCGGACTAATTTCCGTGAAAACATCAAGATTGAGCTGCTTTCGATCCGGAAAGACGAACTGCTCGAAGATTTTGAGTTGTCGCCGGAAGTACCGCAGTCCGGTCTTTACAAGCATGTCTATGCATCAGGCTACGGGCAGTTTGGTGGCGATCCTGTAGGCGCCATGGTTGGACTTTACGCCTTCAACGCATCATCGCCGGATATGAAGCTGTTGCAGTATTGTGCGTCTGTGGGGGCGATGGCCCATGCACCATTCATTTCGTCGGTCAGTCCCAAGTTCTTCGGCGTCGATTCCTTTACCCAACTGGGTGAGATCAAGGAGTTGTCCTCCGTCTTCGAAGGCCCGCAATATGCGAAATGGCGTGGTCTACGGGAATCCGAAGATGCGCGCTATGTTGGCCTGACAGCACCACGCTTCCTGCTGCGCAATCCTTATGACCCGTTGGAAAACCCGGTGAAATCCTTCCAATACCGTGAAACGGTGGAGGATAGTCACGAACATTACCTCTGGGGGAATACGGCCGTATTGATGGCGGAACGTATCAACGACAGCTTTGCCAACTTCCGCTGGTGTCCCAACATTATCGGGCCGCAATCCGGTGGTGCGGTGAATGACCTGCCGGTTCATGTTTATGAGGCTTTCGGTCAGTTGGAGCAGAAGATTCCCACAGAGGCGTTGATTACGGATCGCCGGGAATTTGAGCTGGCGGAAGAAGGCTTTATTGCTTTGACGATGCGCAAGGGCTCCGATAATGCCGCTTTCTTTTCCGCCAACTCCATTCAGAAGCCGAAACGATTTGCCAATACAAAAGAAGGTAAAGAGGCGGAGACAAACTACAAGCTTGGTACGCAACTGCCCTATATGTTCATCATCAACCGGTTGGCGCATTACATCAAAGTTCTGCAGCGTGAACAGATCGGTGCATGGAAAGAGCGGTCGGACCTTGAGCGTGAGTTGAATGCCTGGATTGTCCAGTATGTAGCGGATCAGGAAAACCCACCGGCCGATGTCCGGTCGCGTCGTCCGCTCCGCGCTGCGAAAGTGGAAGTCTCAGACGTGGCTGGTGATCCGGGTTGGTACCGGGTCAGCATGTCTGTTCGTCCGCATTTCAAATATATGGGGGCAAATTTCGAATTATCGCTGGTTGGCCGCCTGGATAAAGACTGATGATCCGGACTGACACGCGTCAAACCGTGAAGTCCGTCCGGGCGCGTTCTCTGTTGGAACGCGTCCGGGCCGACGATTTGCAGGAGGGGCCGCGGACGGGGGATGCCTTGTCTGCGCGAGTAGCATCCATCAAAAACAATCTTTTGAAGGTGCTGAACGGGCGCCAAGGCGGTGCGCTCAGTGCCCCGGGTTTCGGTTTGCGGGACTTCAACGACGCATCTGTTGGTTCGTCCGACATGCTTCGGATCGTCGCCGGCGACATCCGTAAAGTCATAGAAACCTACGAGCCTCGTGTCAGTAATGTGGTCGTCAATTTCGATCGTAAGCAGGACCAGGGCCTGGATCTGTTTTTCCAGGTTTCTGCGCGGACAACCATCGGGCATGCCCGCGAACAGGTCATGATCGATCTTGTCCTGAGTGAAGGCAGAACCTTTTCATTGAGAATGGGCGGATAGCGGTGTCAACAGCGCGCTACTTTCTGGATGAATTGGATTACCTTCGGAGTTCAGGGCAGGAGTTTGCCCGGCATTTTCCGAAGTTGACCAATTACCTGTCCGAGCGAAGCACTGATCCGGATGTTGAGCGTCTTTTGGAGGGCTTTGCGTTCCTGACAGGGCGACTTCGGGAAAAGATCGACGATCAGTTGCCGGAAGTCACGCAGTCTCTGTTTATGCTGCTGTGGCCGAACTTTCTGCGTCCCATTCCGTCTATGACGGTTCTACAATTTTCACCGGTTCCCGGTGCGGTAGACGAGCAGCAGCATATTCCTGCGGGCTGTGAAGTTGAAAGCGTCCCTGTCGAAGACACAGTCTGTCGATTCCGCACAGCCTATGACACAGACATTTTGCCGATCCGGGTATCCGATATCCACCACGACCTATCCAGGGACAAATCGGTCATCACAGTGGATGTGGAAACCCTGAACGAAGAATGTATTCATGAGGTGGCACTGGATCGGCTTCGGTTTTATTTAGGGGGGAGTGACTATTCCGCCCTGACCTTGGGGCTGTGGCTGCATCGCTATCTTAGAACGGTGAAAATCGTCAATCCGGAAACCGGCGATGCGATTACCGTGGCGCGCGATGCGGTTCAACAGGTGGGACTGGGGAATGACGAAGGGGTTCTGCCTTATCCGGAAAACAGTTTTGCGGGTTACCGTCTGCTGCAGGAATTCTACGCATTCCCACAGAAATACTACTTTGTCGACGTAACCCATATACCGCTTTCTCATCTATCCAGTGACGCGACAAAGCTGAAGCTGGTGCTGGAATTCGAACGCCCCTTGCCACCGGATGTTCGTATTATCCCTAATAGCCTGATGTTGCATTGCGTGCCTGCAATCAACCTCTTTGAGCATGACGCCGAGCCTTTTCTGCTCGACGGCAAGCGTAATGAATATCTTGTTCGTCCGGCGCGGCGGCATGACGGCGAGATCGAGATATTTTCCATTGATAGTGTCACGGGGTGGAAGCCGTCGGCAGGAACCGGCACCAATGCACGGGAATTCAGCCGTTTTGAATCCTTCCTTCACGAAATAGAACGGGTGGACGGGCGAAATGCCGTCTATTTCCGGGAAAAGGTTCGTCAGTCGATCTCTGGGGAAAAGCTCGACCGGTTGGTGTCTTTCATACGCGAAGACGAGCAGTTGGGGCGCGCCAATAATGAAACAATTTCTGTCCGGTTAAGTTGTTTCAATGGAAGCGCACCGCAGGACCTTGCCATAGGCGACGTCAGCATTCCTACACATATGGTTCCGTCCTTTGTTCGGCCGGCGAATGTCACGCGGCCCACGCCGCCGCGATATCCTGTGGTGGATGGCACATTGCAGTGGCAACTGATTTCAGCTTTGTCATTGAATTATTTGTCGCTCCAGAGTGTTGAGGCGCTCAGGACCGTTCTGAACGTTTTCGATTTCAATGCGAAGGTGGACAGGCAGCGCGAACGCGTTGCCGTGATGCGCCTGGAAGGAATTGAAAAACTACACTCGGAACCTGTCGACAGGCTTTTCAAAGGCGTACCGGTGCGCGGCATGCGATCCACCATTCACATGCGGGAAAGCAAATTCGCCAATGAAGGCGAGATGTATCTCTTTGCGACCGTGATGGCGGAGTTTTTCGCGCTATATGCCACGATCAATTCGTTCCACGAGCTTGTCGTTCGTGGACAGGAAGCAGGGGAGGAGTACCGATGGGCCGCGCGTGTCGGCAATCAGCCTCTGATCTGATCTCTGATCTCCATCAGCAACCGCAACGATATGCTTTCAATCGAGCCGTAGAGGTTTTGCTGAAAGCGTCGGGAGAGCAGGTTGAAGAGCAGGCGCTGCAACGCCAGGGGGGCCGGAATATCATCTTCCGTGTTGACCCGGGACTGGGGTTTCCTGCGTCCGACGTGATCGCATTGCGGCCTGCGTGGGGCGACGGCGAACAGGCTGACGTTCCGGCGGAATTGACCGTCTCCTTTCTGGGCTTGCATGGTTCGTCCTCCCCGCTGCCGTCCCATATGGTGGAGACAGCGGCCTGGAGCGCCGGAGAAGAAGGTATTCAGCAAACCCTGAACGACTTTTTTTCCAACAGGTTGATCTGGCTGTTTTATCTGATCGGCAGGAAATATCGGTATTATCTTCGGTATCGCGCCGGCGCCCAGGACCAGTTTTCGGACTGGATGTTTTCCCTGATCGGAATCGGTGCGCGCGAAAGCCGCGGCCGGGCGGACATCCCCTGGGCCAAGCTGCTGACTTATCTGGGCGTTGTTGCCGGCCGGGTTCGTTCCGCGGATATGATTAGTGGCGTCATTGCGCATGCGTTCAGTCTGACAAATGTGAGCATCCGGCAACTGGAACTACGCAAGGTTGAAATTTCTCCAACGCAGCGGGCCCGCATGGGGCAGGGAAATATGACCCTTGGCCAGGATTTTGTGATCGGGCGCTTTGCGAAGGATCGTGCGGGCAAATTTACCGTGGTGTTGAAGGATCTCAGTTTCGAACGATTCAGGGACTTTCTGCCCAGTGGCCGGGATTTTCCGCGGTTGAAGGAACTGGTGTCGTTCCTTCTGAAAGACCAACTGGCATACGACATTGAACTTCACTTAAAGCGTGACGAGGCACCGGTCCTGGAACTCGGGCGGGAACACCGGGCGAATCTCGGTTGGACGACGTTTATTGGCAATACCCGGAATGAAGGTCTCAAGCCGGTTGTCTTGCAGGCACGAGGGTGAGCTGAGGAAAGTATGAAAGCAAAATTTCAGATCGAAAATGTCCAGGAATTACTGCCGTCGCTGCGGAGCAGCTGTGTGTTTTCCCAAAGGGGCGGGCTGATCGGTTCTTCAGAGGATTCCACTTGGCGTATCCAGGATTCTGCGGGGGCTGTTCCGGAAGTTGCCGCACGGATATTGGTGGCAGATGGCCGTTTCACGATAGAGCGTGTTTCCAATGCCAAAATTCGCATCAACAAGGCGCAGTCGACGATCCCGCGCGGGCGTCCTGTGATCCTTTCCGACAAAGACCTCGTTCAGATAGAAGGCCTGCATTGTTCGGTCTCTGTCGGCCGGAACGATTATGCGGAGACGCCTTCTCCAGGCGTCCTGACCATGGTCGGAGCGGAGAGCGGCGTTCAGGACGGCCTTGTATTGGATGGCGTCTATACCGAGAGCAGGCCGGTTGAAGCCAAACGTCTGAGCGGGGACGGAAGTGATCCGCTCGATGCATTCGATGAAAAAATTGCGAAGCGCGCCGCGGTCGACCCTATACAGGTCTTCGCGGATTATGAACGCCGCCGGGAAAGCGAAAGTGAAAACTTGTTGCGTCAAGGCATGTCTTCTCAAGACAGGAGACCTACGGAGCAAAGCGTTGCCGACGAAGCTGATATGCATTTTGCCGCAATGCCCAACGTGAAAGTCCGTCGCGACCGCTACGGCTTTGAAGAACAGGTGAACGGAAGTACCCCGGAACCAGCCGAACCGGAAATCGATCCCGTTTCCGTCGACCTGAGCCATCCGGTCGATCATGTGGCGCTGCGGCCTCTTGCCCGAAGTCTGGGGATTCACCTCGGTGAAATGAGCGTGGAGGAAGCAAATCGCGTTCTCGCGGATATTGGAGCCTCCCTACGTGCGGCGCTTGAAGGGCTGAACCGTATTTATCATGCACGGCGCGCTGATTCCGGAAACTTCCCGCTGGCGACAATGCATCTGCATGCACTTGAGGATAATCCCATTCGGTTCAGTGAGGATACCGACGAAGCCCTGCATGCGTTTTTCTCCAAGCGCGGGCCGGTTCATCTGTCTGCGCCTGCCGCAATGCAGGAAACGTTGGATCATCTGATTGCACATCAATCGTCGACGGAAAAGGGCATTGACCGTGCCCTTGATTCTGTCCTTGCCGCATTGGGACCGAAGGCGCTGGAGCGCCGGTTCAAAGCTTATGATGCCGCAGGTGTGCCAGATAGTGAGGAAGCCTACGACGCCTGGTGCTGGCGTATGTATCGCGCCTATTTCTCGGAACTCAGATCTCAGCGGCAGCAAGGGTTGCAGATGCTGTTCTGGGAGGTTTTTGGCAACGAATATCACTCCACCATGCGCCAGGAACAAATGAGGCGCGACCTTGGTGATGATGAGGAAGGGAATATCAAGCAATGAACCGAGTGACTGGTTTTATCTCTGCCGCCATCTTGTCGGTACTGCTGGTGGGCTGTGACACGGCGACAAAGGTGGCCGAAGTTGTATGGGATCCCGATATCCAGGTTGGTGCAGAGGAAGCGCAACCAAGCAAGATTTCTCTTCATGCCTACGCCGCGGGAGATGTGAACAAAAACTTCAATGGCGAACCATCGCCGGTGGTGGTCAAGGTCATGGCCCTGAGCAGCGATCACCGACTGTTCAGCTATGATTTCTTTTCCCTGGCGGACGCCATGGATGAAACCATGGGCAAGACACTGCTGGCAAACCTCGATGAGGTTCTGCTGGAACCTGACAGCTACAAAATCCTCGGCCCATACGAATTGCCTGAAGGGACGAAGAAGATTGCTGTCATCGCCGAATATCTCGACATCAAAACGGCTGTCTGGCGCGGGTCCATCAGCGTCAAGGATCTTGGCTCCGATGACCGGTTCCTGATGCTGTTGCTCGACGAAGAAGTCCGGTTGATGAAGGACGAGGGATAGGAGCTTTCATGTCCTCTTTCAGTAAGGTTGCCTGGTCGGACGGTCTGTTCGTCAAACCTCATCACTTCCAGCAGCAGACACGCTATTTCGAGCGCTTGTCCCAACGTTATGCGTCGGGCAGTGAGCCGCATAATTTCGGCTTCCATCAGGTTGTCCTCAATGAAGAGTTGCTCGGTCTTGGCAAAATTTCCCTCGTCACCGCGTCCGGGATCATGCCGGATGGCACGGTCTTCGACCTGCCTGCGCATGACCTGACGCCGGCGGTCCTGGATATTTCAGACAGTTTCACCGCCAATGAAATTGTCTATCTGTGCATTCCGCTGGTGACCGATGGTGGCCTTGAGGTGGAGATGCCCCATGTCCGGGCAGAGGCGTCCGGCGCGCGCTATGTCTCGGATAGTGTCGCCGTGCGTGACAATACCGAGCAAGCGGGCGAACTGGCGGAAATCATAATTTCAAGGGCCCGGCCAGTTCTCATGCTGGGTTCTCAGGACCTTTCAGCCTATTCCAAACTCGCCGTTGCAAGGATTGTGGACAAAACGGGTGAGGGGGCCATTGTCCTGGACAAGGGGTTCTATCCGACAATGTTGTCGATTTCGGCAGCGCCCCCCTTGCGCCGGTTCCTGGGGGAACTGGCCGATGGTATCGTTCAACGTGCAAGCATGATAGCCACGCGAATTGGCAAACCTGACCATAATGGCGTGGCGGAAGTCGCCGACTTCCTGCTCCTGCATGCGTTGAATTCCTTTGCACCCACGTTGCGCCACTATGTCCGGATGCCAATGCAGCATCCGCGCCCTGTCTATGAATTGCTTCTGCAGGTGATTGGCGAGCTATCGACTTTCCTGAATGAAAGCAAACTTTGTCCGGACCTGCCCGCATACGATCATATGCTGCCGGATCAGTGCTGGCCCACCGTAACACAGCATCTTCGCCAACTGGTGACGGCGACACTTGTGGCGAATGCGGTGCCGATACCGCATGAACGCAAGTTGCATGGCTATGTGGTTGCCCCCGTGCACGAGCGTGAGTTGATCGGCACGGCTGAGTTTGTGCTCGCGATCAAGGCGAATGTTCCGCAAGAGCGCCTGCACCGTGATTTCATCGCGCAGGCAAAAGTAAGTTCTATCGAGAAAATACGGGACCTTGTGCAAAAGCAGTTGCCGGGAATCCAGCTCCGGTTGATGCCTGTTGCGCCACGCCAATTACCGTATCACGCGGGCTATTCGTATTTTGCTTTGGAACGCAGTTCTCCGCAATGGCGGCATCTGGAGAATTCCGATGGCTTTGCCTTCCATATCGCGGGTGAATTTCCGGAACTTGAAATGCAATTCTGGGCCATCATGGGGTGAGACAGATGAACGATCTTGCTGTCAGAGGACAATCGGCTGCGGAACTGGTTCCCGGTGCAAATCCTGCGCCCGGTCTGACCCAGATGCGGCCACCGTCCGCGGCATCATTGATGAAAAAACGGGACCCGATCGATTTTCACCTTTGTTCATCCAAAGGCAAAAACCGATTGCTGGAAGCGGCTGTGCCGCTTCTGGGGTTGAGCGTGCGTATTCGGAATCTCTATGAATTCTATGACGTTGAAGATTTGCATAGCCGGCTGGTGAATGAGATTCCGGTCTTTCGGCAGGAATTGGAAGAATATGGTTACGATGACGCCACGGTTCTGGCGGCGCGTTACATCCTGTGCTCCATAATTGACGAGTCTGTGTTGTCCCAGGCTTGGGGGGCGGAAAGTCTCTGGCCGGAACGGCCCATGCTGTCGATTTTTCATAATGAAACCTGGGGTGGGGAAAAAGTATTCGCCATCCTGGACCGTGTCATGGACGAGGCGCATCGCTTCACGGATTTGCTGGAACTGCTCTACTACAGTTTGGCGTTGGGGTTCGAGGGAAAATACCACGTCATGCACAATGGTCAGGCAAAGCTGGACCATCTGATGCACTCTGTTCATCTCATCCTTGAAAAGCAGAGAGGGGAAGACCCCGACAAGCTGCTGAACCCCGAGCCGAATATTCACGACAGCAAACAGACGATGCCCTGGCGAATGCCCATATGGGCCGTTGTGGCCCTGGGAGTGGTCATCCTTGTCTCCACACATATCGTCTACGACCGGTCACTCTCAAACAAGATCGACGTTATCGTCGGCGAAATTGAAGCGTCGCTCGACATGACATTGGCAAAGGGCGAGTAATGCTGAAAGTATCCAAGGAACGTATCCTCGAAAAGCTCAACTCCTATACGCGGGAGGCCTTGAAAAGTGCCAGCGAGGCAGCGATTGAACAAAGCCATTTTGAGGTGACCGTCAGTCACTATCTGCTTGCTTTGATCGCACAGCCGGGCGGGGACTGGGGAAAGATTTTGTCTGCCCTCGGTGTATCCGCAGATCGCCTGGAAGCAAAGGTGAAGAAATCCCTGCAGCAGGCCCGGCGCGGCGCACAGGATTTGCCTGAATTCGCAACCCTTCTGATCGAGCTTCTGCAGGATGCTCTGATGCTTACCAATGCGGAACTGGGAGAGGAATATATCCGCAGTGGTGCCGTGTTTGCCGCGATTGCGCAAAACCCGGACCGCTACTGCCATTTCTATGTCTTCGCTGAATTCGAAGGACTTGATGCCAAAGCGTTTCTGGCCGGATTTACGGAATTGACGCGTGGAAGCATGGAAGGGACCGTAGATGCTGGCGTTGCAACGAAAGGGGCTCAGCCAGCATCCGAAACGGCACTGGAGAAATTCGGGCGCAACATCACGGCAGAAGCCAGGGACGGTCGGATTGATCCGGTGTTCTGCCGGGATATGGAAATTGCCCAGATGACGGACGTATTGTGTCGCCGCCGCAAGAATAATCCGATTTTGGTTGGCGATCCCGGGGTCGGGAAAACGGCCCTGGCGGAGGGGCTGGCAATCAAGATCGTCGAGGGTGATGTGCCGAAGGCCCTGCAGGGGGCGGCCTTGTGGGAATTGGATATGGGGGCACTGCAGGCGGGTGCTTCCGTCAAAGGCGAATTCGAACGGCGGTTGAAGGCAGTTTTGGATGAGGTCTTGAGCGCCCCGGAGAAAATTGTCCTGTTCATTGACGAAGCCCATACGTTGATTGGCGGTGGCGGGCAGGCCGGTGGATCGGATGCTGCAAATCTGTTGAAACCGGCTTTGGCGCGCGGACAGTTGCGGGCAATTGCTGCAACAACCTGGTCTGAATACAAAAAATACTTTGAAAAGGATGCTGCTCTGACGCGGCGCTTCCAGTTGATCAAGCTGGACGAACCAACCGTCGAACAATGCGTAACGATCCTGCGTGGCCTGCGGCCAAGTTATGAACAGACCCACAATGTTTATGTAACTGATGCCGCATTGAAAGCCGCAGCCGGTTTGTCGGCGCGATACCTCACCGGGCGACAGTTGCCGGATAAGGCTTTCGATGTGTTGGACACTGCTTGTGTACGGGTGGCGGCGGGGCAGTCCGCCCAACCGCGGCAACTGGACTGGCTGAATAAACGCGTTGCCATTTTGGAGAGAGAGCTGGCGGACCAGCAGAGGGACAGCCGCATGGCGGCAGATGGGGCTGACACGGAACCGGGTAAAATAGCGGACGAAATTGCCTGCCTCCGCTCTGAGGCGGCGCAGTTGAAAGAGCGGTGGGAAAGCGAAAAGAAGATGGTTGGTGAGGTGATCGACCTGCGCGCCCGGATTGCCGAAAGTGACGATGATCAGGAGGAGGCACGTGGAGAAATTATGGATATTCTCTCCACACTTCGAAACAGCCGGCAAGACGAGACAGCCTTGATCGATTATGAAGTCGGCTCGGAAACCGTGGCCGATGTCATTGCTGATTGGACCGGCATTCCGGCATCGGACATGAATGGCGATGAAGCCGAAAAGCTTATGTCGTTGGGCGATGGTCTGCGCGCCGTCATCAAGGGGCAGGACCAGGCACTTGGCGTTATCCACGACCGCCTGAAAGCCGCCCGGCTTGACCTGGTAAAAGGGGCGACACCCCGTGGTGTTTTTCTGCTGGTCGGGCCGTCAGGCGTGGGCAAGACAGAAACTGCAGAGCAGGTGGCGACGCATCTGTTCGGCGGCCGTCAGTTCCTGACGGTTATCAACATGTCGGAATATCAGGAAAAGCATACGGTATCCCGTCTCATCGGCTCGCCGCCGGGCTATGTGGGTTACGGTGAAGGCGGTATCCTGACGGAAGCCATTCGCAAGATGCCTTATTCCGTGGTTTTGCTGGATGAGGTGGAAAAAGCGCATCCTGATGTTATGAACCTCTTTTATCAGGGGTTCGACAAGGGGCTTCTCAGCGATGGCGAGGGGCGGGAGATCGACTGTCGGAATGTCGTATTCTTTATGACATCGAACCTTGGCTCCGACGCCATCATGCAAAATCGCGAAACAGTCGACAGTGCGTCTTTGGATGCATTGGAAAAGGCACTGCGTCCGCATCTGCAGGAGCATTTCAAACCGGCCCTGTTGGCGCGGATGCGGATCCTGTGCTTCAAGCCGCTGACCAGCGAAACCATCCGGGAAATTATCGGGCTGAAGCTACAGCTTCTGGCGGAACGCCTTCACGATGTACGCGGTCTCGACCTTACCTGGGATCAGCAGGCCATCGACTTGATAGAGCAACTGTGCACCCATTCGGAGAATGGTGCGCGCATGGTTGAACAGGTCATTGATCGCTGGATATTACCGCAAATTGCGGAAGAGGCATTGGAGCGGATATCGACAAGAACGCTGCTTGAATCGCTGGAACTCAGCGCGGTGGAGGGGGGCTTTGTCATGACATTCCTTCCCGCCCAGCAAGATAGCACGGAGGCGGAGGAAGACGGTAACGCTGCTGCCCTGGAGGTGAAAAGCGCATGAGAATGCTTGAGGGCATGAACATACGCGATCACTTCGTTCTGCTCTGTAGTCTTGTGAATCAGACAAGGCTTGACGGCGTAATGGTGCAAAGCTGTGAACTCGTGGCGGATGTTGCCTGTTCGAACGTTGCTTTGCTCTATTTGCTGGACGCCACGGCACAGAATTTTGTGTTGTCGGCGGGATTTGCCCAAGGATTTTCGACCTGGGCACCGCCCAAGCTGGTTCATCCCATAGACCCGGTGGCAGGTGGAGCCTGCCCCCTGGCACAGGCTGTGATGACAGGTGATCCTGTGTGCCTGGATAGCGGGTTCAATGGCTATGATATCTCGCAGGTTGCCAAGGCGCTGGATGTGATCTCTGTGCCATCCTGCTTGGCGGTTATTCCTTTGAGGCGTACAAATAACAGCGTTTTGGGGGCTATGGCGGTCTTAAGTGAGAGGGCTATCGGCCCTTGGCTGAACCGTGGTGAAGCGCGTCTTGTCGTTAAATCGGTGGCCGCCGCCATAGAAACCCGGCAGGTCGTTGCCCGGCAGGAAACGGACCGCGTTTCCCTGGAAAAATCGCTTTTGCGTGTGGAACAGGACCGGTCCGCCTTGCGCCGCAATGTTTCGGCCAGCCTGACGCGGCGGTTGATTGGCCGGTCAAAACCGATGCAGGCCTTGCGCGAACGGGTTGCTCAAATGGCAGGCCAGAACGGTGCTGTCATGATTGAAGGCGGCGACGGAAGTGGCAAAGAGAAAGTCGCACGAGCGATCCACGAGCAATCCCGTTTTTCAAATGGCCCCTTTGTCTTTGCCGATTGCGCCTCGTTAACCGAGGACGTGTTTGCACCGGAACTCTTCGGATACAAACGTGGTGCGATCAAGGGCGTTGCCAGCGCCAGACAGGGACTGCTGCGGAAGGCGGCAGGCGGGACACTTTATCTCGATGGCCTGGAGCGGCTGGGTGATACCGCGCAGGCAATGCTGTTTCGGCTGGCCGATACGGGATTTTACCGGCCGTTGGGGAGTGAGCGGGATCGGCAGATATCGGCCCGTATCATCGCGTCGGCCTCGCCGGACCTGGCGCGCGCAGTGCAGGACAATGAGTTCCTGCCTGCGCTCTATTATCTCCTACGTCAGAATGTGGCGAAGGTGCCGCCTTTGGCCGAATGCCGGGAGGATATCGCCGATATCGTCCAGTCGGTACTGGCACTTCTTCATCAGGAAGAGAAGAAAACGATCACGGTGGAACCGGCTTTATATGCCTATCTGACCGGTAGGGCTTTTCCCGGTGACCGGCGTGAATTGGAAGGTCTCACGCGGTTGGCGGCGTCGACCGTCGAAAACGGCGGGGTCCTGACCGCATCCCACTTCCGGTCCGTGGAAACCGGCACAACCCGTGATGCAGAACATTGCGAAACCATGCCGTTGCCGGAGGCGTTGGCATGGTTCGAACAAGACATGATTTCCCGGTCTCTTGCACAAGCGCATGGCAACCGGGCTATGGCAGCCGAACTTCTCGGGGTGCCGAAACGAACGTTGGCGGACAAATGCAAAAAATACGGACTTTAATATTCGCCGCCGCCGGATGTCTGGTTGGCACGAGTGCGTGGACGGCGGAAACCATTTCACTTGACCCGGCGGATGTGGGGAAATGCTTTTCTGAGACGGACCGCCTCGACCGTCTAGGCTGTTATGACCGTCTTCTGGGGCGACCGGGAATTGATGATATCGGCCGGCCAGTGGCCACCGGCGGAACCGGTCTAACCGGTGAAACACCGCCTGCGGTCACGTTTGTGGAAGGCTTTCTGGCAACTTCAGCGACCACCGCCCAAGGGGTGCATGTCACCTTGTTGGACCGCAGTACCGGGGAGCCCGTCAAGGTTGGCGACGGGGTTGCCTCCTTGATAGACGAGCCTGGTGGAGAACAGGGGGATGAGCGTCTTGGTCGCAACGCCGATGTCTATCTTGCCTTGAGGAATATAGATGACGCCCGGACTGACGGGGCGCTTCTGGTGAGTTGCGAAAACAATATCACACGGATGCGGATCAAGTGGGGAACTCCATTTGAGACGGCAACAGTTCCGGCAAGATTTCTGTTCGGCGACACACTGACTGACGAGGGCAGCATCAAGCGCGTCCTGCGTGTCGGCGGGCAGGGGTATCTGCTTGAGAGCGCTCGTGGGTTGGAGAGCATCCGCCTATTACGAAAAATGATTGCAGGGTCGCGGGTGCAAATCTCGGCTGGTCGGGGGCAGGCTGTGCGGTCGCTGTTCTTTAATGCCAATGCATTGCGCGATGCGCTGCCAATGGTGGGACGTCACTGTTCCTGGAAAGTAGGGAGCGCGTGAGCGGGTAGATCAAGATGTTGATACGAATACTGAAATTTCTGAAAAAAATTCTGCGGCCGCTTCCGTTAATCGCCGTTGTTAGTGCGATTTTAGCGCTGATGGTCTATTTCTTCGGCGAAAAAATTGGCGCACGCGGTGTTTATCCCTTTGCTAATTCGGACATACGGTTTTGGAGCGCCCTATGCTTTGCGGCGGTCGCTGTTCTCCTGGGTGGTTTTCTGCTGGTTCAGGCGATTTTTACTTGGCTCGCAAACCGGCGAAAGGCTGCGGACCGTGAGCCGACCGTAGAGGAGCTTGAAGCCTCGGCGATGAAGATGGTTTTCGACCGTGGGTTGAAGGTTATCCGCAACCGATGGTCGGGTGATGGGAAGGGGCTATACGGCCTGCCCTGGTATCTGGTCGTCGGGCGCGCCGAAAGTGGCAAATCAAGCCTAATTGAAAACAGTGACCTGCGGTTTCCCATCGATCATGAAATTGATCTGGAGTTGCGTGATCTGGCGGATCGTAAAGCAGCAGGGTTCTTTCGTTGGCGCGTTGCCGGGAATGAGGCCGTGTTGCTCGACCTCAACGGAGAATATTTCCGGGTCGATAAAGAGAGGACG
The DNA here is from genome assembly GCF_025136295.1 of Aestuariispira ectoiniformans. Classification (GTDB taxonomy): domain Bacteria; phylum Pseudomonadota; class Alphaproteobacteria; order UBA8366; family Aestuariispiraceae; genus Aestuariispira_A; species Aestuariispira_A ectoiniformans. Next base: position 2,231,943 of record NZ_CP062788.1, read on the forward strand.
TCGGTGCAGAATGTCCTCTGGGACAAGTTTCTGTCCAATCTCCAGCGTATCCGGCCGCGCCGACCCGTGAATGGTGTCGTTCTGGCGATTGATTTCGCTGAATTCCTTGGCATGACCGAGGCGGAACGTGATGAATATTCCCGCCAGGTGCGGGGCATTGTCAATGAATTGGTCGAACGCCTTGGAACCCGGATGACCATTCACCTGACCTTTACAAAATTGGATCAGGTCGCTGGTTTCAAGGACTTTTTTGCGACTTTGAGCGCCGCGGACCGTGACATGCTTTACGGCTTCCACTTCCTTTGCGAAGGGCATCATACACCGGAATGGCTGACGCAATTCGAGACGCAGTATGAAGAGTATCTCGAACGCTTGCATCTGCGTCTCAAGAAGAAAATGCTGGAGCTGAAGTCAGCAAGCAGCCGACAGGAAGCATTTTCCTTCTATCGCGTTTTTCTTGGCTTGGAAGAGCCTTTACGGTCGTTTCTCGAAGCGGCGCTGTCTCCCGACAAATTCACGACGCCCCCCTTGGTTCGCGGAGTTTATTTCCTGAGCAATCGGCAGGAAAACGCCCCACGCAATGCATTTCTCGAAGCGGTGGGGGAGCGGTATGCCATTCCAGACCCGCTTTATGGAACAAGCCAGGGGTCTTCCTATCCATATTTCGTGAATAACTTCCTCAAGAAAGTTGTTTTCCCCGAAGCCGGGCTCGCCGGCGACAATCAGAAGGCGGTTGAACGATATTGCAAACAAATGGCTGCCGCGGCGGTATTGGTTCTGGTTGTGTGTCTGGGCGGCGGGTTATACTGGAACAACCGATATGAGGCCAATTTGGCCTATGCCAATGATGTCCTGAATAAGACCCGTGATTTCACCGGACGGGGCCTGAGGGTCACATACGACATTACCGGACAGCGACTTCTAACGCCGCTTAACCATATCCGGGAGGCAATGTCGGCATTTAAAGATTATCGCGACACCGGACCCGTCGCGGCACAGCTAAGCCTGTATCAGGGGCGACGGATTGGCCCGCTGGTCGATAAAGCCTATCGCAATATTCTCAATACCCATTTTGCACCCACGATCATCAAAGGGCTGGAACGGGACCTGCGCACCGTTTGTCCGAAAGGCGGCGATACAGAGCTGGGTTACCTACGTGTCTATCGCATGATGGCAGACCTGAAGGGGCGTGATAATCGGGCGGTCGAGCGGTATTTCAACGCGTTCTGGACAGACAAGGTTATCGGCAGCCGGGACAAGGTTGCACAATTGAATTCCCATCTGGCCTACATGCTCGAAGAATCTCCTCAGGCATACGACGTGAACCCGTCGGTAGTACTCCAGGCGCAGCGCGACCTGGGCAAGTTGACGCCGTTCCGCCGGGTTTACCACTCGATGCGCGAACTGACGGAACGCCAGTTGCCCAATCCGCTGGAATTCTCCCGTTCCGTCGGGGCGGCATTTGATCTTGTATATCAGCCATCACCAACAACGGAAGGGACGGCCGATACCTCAGGCGCCAATGGTCGTGGCAGCGGTCTGGACGGTTGTGGCGTTATCACGGAACGCAGCTTTGAGGGCAGTCCTTTCCGCATTCCGCGCTTCTTCACAAAAGCACAGTTCCACGACTTTTTTGTCCCGGAGATTGCCCGGGTTGCCAGCATTGCAGCAGATGACCTCTGGGTGCTCGGGCAACTGGAAGACAATCAGTATTCACAGGCGGATTACGAGGAAATCCGGTCCAAGGTAAGGGACAATTACGTAGAGGAATATATCGGAACCTGGCGGCAATCCTTGAATATGATGAAAGTTCAGGATTTTGAGGATATCCGGCATGCGACGGAAGTTCTGCATACCTTGTCGGGCACGAATAGTCCCATGCGCCGTGTGGCAGAACTCGTCTCTGAAAATACAGTCATTTACATGCCGGAGGCGAAGGGTGCTCAGGGTGAAGGTGTCAACCTGACGGATGTGAAGCTGGAACCCAACCGCGAGGCCGGATTGCGTATTGCGGCGGCTTTCGCCCTGATACAGGGGATGCTGAACGAACGGCCGGATGGCAATCCATCGAATATGGATCAGATCCAGGAGGCTCTAAAGGCTGTTTACGATTATATGAAATCGGTGCGGGATGCGCCTGACCCGAATGCAAAAGCACTTGAGTTGGCTATTCAACGGGCCCAATTGGCCGGTGAAGACCCGATTTTCGTGCTGCAGCGCATTGCCGACCGGGCGCCAGCACCATTTGACCGGCAATTGAGGCATGTGGCGAGCGAGGCCTGGCGTACGATCATGGCCGCCGCGACGGTCGAGCTTAACCGGAAGTGGCAAAACGAGGTTTACGGAACCTATCAGCGCCTCATTGCCGGGAAGTATCCATTTGATCGTCGCAGCAGTCAGGACCTGCCTTTGCAGGACTTCAAAGAGTTTTTCCGGCCGGGCGGTATCCTTGATAGCTTTTATAGCCAGGAGTTGTTGACCTTTGTCGATGTGAAGACGGGTGAACCAAAGGTGATTGACGGTCAGTCACTCCCCGTGAACCGCAGTTTTTCCAGACGCTTGCGTCATGCGAACAACATTACCAAAAGCTTTTTCGACCAGACCGGCGAGCTGGCGGTGGAATTCAAGGTCTCGCCGGTCGGCATGAGTGCCAATCTCAGCCGGGCTGTTCTCAACTTTGAAGGCCAACTGATTGTCAGCAGTCACGGTCCGAGCCGGCCGATCACGGTTTTTTGGCCGAATATTATTGACGGTCCGGCCTCGTCGCGTGTGGACCTGGCGCCGCTGGCCGGCAAAGGACATGCGTTGTCAAAGCAGTTTGACGGCTCCTGGTCCTGGTTACGCCTATACGACAGTGCAAGCAAGGCGAACCAGAGTGAAAGCACCGTCGATATCAGCTTTGCCAGTAGTAATGGCCAGTCGGCGATATTCCGCATTCGGCCCGAGGCTCGCGTGAATGTCTTTTTCAACAGTCCTATCAGTAATTTCTCACTTCCCAGTCATCTATAAGAGGGGCTTTCGTTATGACGAATGTCGTTTTGCGTAACATTGCCATTTTGGCCACCGGAGCGTTCATCGTCGGCTGCTCTGGGAATATCCCGCAGGCAGAGAAGACATACACGGCCGCCTTGAGTGCAAAAGAGGAAGCCCAGCTGCGCAGCAAGGGGGTATTCCTAAGCGATGCGGAATCACGAAAGCTGGATGAAATAGAGCGCAGGAAGCTTGCGAAAGCGATAGACCTTCGGGTTTTAGGGAGTGCTTCGCAGCCACAGACACCGCTGGCAGGCTTCGGATTTACCGCCGGTACCCAAAACAGCTTTGTCATCTACCGTGACGGCAGTCTCCATGTATTCACCCCGGTGGGAGAAGAAACGCAATTCGAAGCAGTTGCGGGGCGGCTTGACAGGGCGTTTGCGGATTCCGGACGGATTGTCGCGGCCAGTCCACGCGGCACGATGTTGGTTCTGGAGAAGTCCGACCTGTCCCAGCAAACGGTCCTCCGACCGCAAACCAGCACGTTCCATCAGGTTCGCCTCTTTGATGTTGCAACGGTACCCGGCACGCCTTACCTGGCGGCGGCGGCAGAGGGGCGACGTCTTGAGATATGGGATATGACATCGGGGGAACTCGTCGAGGCCGCGGAATTTGAGACCGTGCAACCGCGAAGCCTGCTTCAAGGCTGTCCGATGGATGAAATGGTCTTTGGGACGAATGAGGGGCAGGTTCGCCAATGGAGTAAAGGCGGCGGCAGCAAGGTTCTCTACAGCCATGACGGCCCGGTTCTGGACGTTGCCGAAGATACAAAGCATCACCTGCTTATTTCGGCGGCGAAGGATGGAACGGTTATCTTCTATGATCGGGAAAAGGGCTCGATTGTAAAACGGATTGAATTCGACGCCGCCGTGTACAAGGTGCATGTCTCTCCGGATCAGCGATATGCCGTCGTCGTACCGTCTTTGGGGAAACCTTATCGCATTGACCTGGACAGTCTGGATGAAACATCCCTGGCCCTGAAGTCAGGGAACAGCATCACCAAAGGCCGTTTCCTCCATGATGGAGCGTGGTTCATTGCCCAACAGGGAGGCAATGGGCTCTATATCTGGGATATGCGATCGGGTGCAGCCATTGCCGATATCAAACGTGAACATAGCGGTGGCATTCTCGACTTTGCCGTTTCGGACAGGCTGGGGCTGTTGGTTCTCGCCACGCCTGACAACAAAATCTCATACTGGGACATGAACAAGCGGGGGTATGTTTCCAGCCCGATCCAGGTTGATGAAGATATTCTCGGCGTGGCGTTGAATGATCGGGGTGACCGGGCCATAGCGGCTTTGGCCAACGGCCAGATGCTGAGCTGGAAAGTGCATGACGGCGTAACAAAATCTTTGGTGCTGAGTAAAGATGACTTTTCCGGTTGATCAAATTCTGGATCTGTGTCCCGGCCCGGACCAGGGGTTCGGTGTTGTGGATGAGGCACTTCAGGACGACCTGGATCGCATTGACGGGGAGTTGATGAAGCGCGGCACTCTGGGTGGTGACGGCATTGACTGGAAATTGCTTCGCGAGGATGCGGGTAAGGTCCTGAGGCGTTGTTGCCACCTCAAGGCGTTTCAGGCGGCCGGGATTGCCCTGTCACAGGAGCCGTCGCCGGGTGATCTTACGTCCGCATTGCGTCTGTGCGAATCTTTGTTTGGCGGTATGTGGCCTGACCTGCATCCCCAGGGCCGAAAGGCGGCGCGGCTTCGTGATGCCTGGGCGGCGGAAATCGTGCAGTCCCTTGCGCGGACCGTGTCATATGTCTGGGCGGCTGAACGGAAACTGCCGGAAGGGGCGGCCTCGCGGATTGACCAATTGATCGCGAAGCTGCAGGAGGCCCAACTCGACGCGGACATGCTACTGGAGGCGGTGAAAAAGACCAAATCCTCACCGCCTGCAGAGGCTGAATACGAACCGGCGGCAAAATCACATCCTGGCGGACCGGCGACTGGTACCCCGGGAGAGCGAGGCCAGACGTCACGAGGATTGGACGCGCGCGGACGTGCGGCGTTACGGCAGGATATTCGTGCCGTCGCGGATCGCATAAGCCAGTTCGACCCGCAGGCGGATGTTGCATATCTGATGCGTGGATATGCTGCTTGGCTGGAACATAGGTCTCTGCCGGAAAGTGACAACGGCACAGTGCCTCAAATGTCTATGCCGGCTTTTGTCGTTGAAGAACACCAGACGGCGGCAAAGGATCCGAGTGACGGATCACTACTGCGGATCGAAGATAGGCTTTATATGAGCCCCGACTGGTTCGAAGGCCAGAAAATTGCAGCGGAAATGGCAGAATGCCTCGGCTATCAGGATATTGCAAAAGCCATTCGGCAACGCACGGCCCGTCGGCTTGATGCTCTTCCCGGTCTGAAGAACCTGTCCTACGCTAATGAGCGTCCATATGTTTCGCGTTCAATCGCTGATTGGGTGGAAAAGGAACAGGCGGATACGCTGCCGGATGAGGGTGGTAAGCCGGATGAAGGCAATAACGAGGAGACCCTCGAGGATATAATCCGCGAGGTGAATGAAGCCCTGGCCGCCAGTCGTTGTGGCCGGGAAACGGCTCTTGCCAAGCTCGACCTCGCGCGTGCGCTGCGTGCCAATGATCTTGATGCCCATGCAAATCTCTTGATCGAAGAAATACTTCGGGAATTCGAGACGGCCAGTCTTCCCGATTGGGACAAGGCGCTACTCGCCGATGTGAACATGGAGAAGAAGGGTAAAGCTCGAAGGTGATTTGACGTTTGTCAGGCGGAAATCCGCCTGCGCGGGCGGAAATCCGCCTGAAATCAAATTTTTAAAATATAGTGATGACTGTGAAATTTTTAAAGAAAACAATAGCTTAAGGTGAAATAGGAAAAAGATGCTCGATACGCATTTTCTTTGAGATTCTGCACAGGGGCTTCTGCGAAGGTTTTCCCATCGCCAATGAAACGGCAATGGTTTTGACTAATTTTGAGGAACAATCTCTATGCCAGTCCAAGCATATATTTCGATCGAGGGTGAAACGCAGGGTCTTATCTCTCAGGGTGCGACCACCTTTGACAGTGTTACCAACGAGTGGCAGGCCGGACACGAGGACGAAATCCTTGTCCATGCCTTCGATCATGCTGTGGTCACGCCGCGTGATCCGCAATCCGGCAACCCGACCGGCACGCGTATTCATCAGCCGTTTAAATTCACCACGTCCCTGAATAAGGCCGTGCCGCTGATGTATAACTCGCTGGTCACCGGTGAACTGCTGCCGAAGGTCATCCTTAACTGGTATCGTGTTCAGGCTTCCGAACAGGTGAACTTCTTCAGAACCGAACTGGAAGAGGCCCTGATTGTCGACATCAATTGTGCCATGCCGCATGTGAAGAATGTCGACAGCAAGGATTACACCCAGCTTGTAGACGTGAAAATGACCTACCGGAAAATCATCTGGGAGCATGTTGTTGCTGGGACCTCCGGGTCCGACGACTGGCGTGCGCCGGTTCAGTCCTGATCCGGACTGGAATAGACAAGACATTAGGGATGCTTCCGCATTCCTGTGCCGGGCCCTCAATCGGGCCCGGCCAATGTCTTGTTTGATACCGTGAGTGGTAATTGAGGGGAGGATTGGAGAAAGATTATGTCTCAAAAGCCCATTGCCCGCCTGAACGACCAGCATAGCTGCCCTGTCAAAGGACATGGAACGACACCAATCGTTCAGGTTGCCGGCAGATCGACATGTGACGGTCGTCCGGTTGCCACAATCGGCGACAAAACAGGATGTGGGGCGACGATTATACAAGGGTCGTCAGTTGCGAAAGTGGACGGCAGGCCGGTGGCTTATCTTGGCTGTTCCACCGATCACGGTGGGCGGATCATCAGTGCTTCGGCAACGCAGAAGGTGGAGCCTTAGGGAGGCACGATCGCAGGGGCGGGTATGCCTCTTGGGGAAGCGACGGAAGCAGAGCGCAGATGAGAAACTACACACCAACTGTTGAGGACCTTGCCTGGCTGGCGGAAAACCGGCCGGAGAAGTTCTCCAGTGCAACTCAAACGCTGCGCTCGCTCGGGCATGCGGTGGCGCATGGTGACGATACGCCGGCTAGGGAAGTCCAGAAACTGACCGTGGATGCGCAATATGGCGATTATTTGGGCAATGGCGGTGAGGCCCTGACGGAAAGCCCGATCCCCGCAGAGCCGACAGAGGATGCAGTGCGCCATGACCCCGTTTTCGGTGCGGCCTGTGTTGAATGCGGCAGCGGGACGCCCTGTTGCCTTAAAACACTGACATTGTCCTGCAAGCATGATCACAATGCGCCCCGGAAACTGACTATTCCGGCGGATGACCCGAAGAAGCCCGCGGTCCTGGCCGTTGTTGCCGATCACAAGGATACCGGCGGATATCTATACGAGCAGATTAACGCCAGCCTGGGACATGAGAGTAAGGCCGAATGCAGGAGCACGGGCCTGAAGCTTCGGCTGACCGGCCCGGGGGTTGAGGAAATAGGCCCTGCGGAGGCGTTTGAATGCAAGCTGCCCTTCCATATTGCAGATGATGAAGAAGATAGGTCCAATCTGGAAAAGCTCGGCCTTGTGATGGATACCTTCGTCTGGGATGACCCGCAGAAGTCGGCGACTATATATGACCTGTCTCCCGCTGATGTCTGTGTGCCTTTCAACGGCTTCAACAGCAAAATTCATCTTTATCCGCCGATGTCCGTACAGGCGGAAAATCTGGGGCTGACGCTTTCCGGGCGCTACAACACCAACAATGATTTCAAGTTTACCGCAGCTTTTTCCGGCTCCCTGGCTGCGGAATACGGGTCGCGGAAATATGAGATCGGGGCCAAGGTAGAAACCGACAGTCATGACAAGAACCGGTCGAAATCCGCAGTACCCTTCCTGGACGGTATCCTGAAGGCGTTGAGTTCGATCAGTTCCGGCGAGACAAAAGGCAGGTCGGGCGGGAAGGCCAATAGCGGGGAGGTCATCGAGACCTATTCCTATATTGAGGTGAGCCATGTTCAGCATCTGAAAAACTGGACATATACGCTGGCCGAAAGTCCCGGTGACTACAGCCGTGTCGGTATTGAAGGGAATATCACTCTCGGCTTCGACCCTTTCCTGAAAGTTAAGCTCTACCTCGACGTCTTGGATGCGCTTTTGATTGCGGCCAATGGCGTCGCACCGGCCCTGGCACAAGCCATTCGCCAAGCCCGTGAACTGGGCGCGAAAGGCTTCAGGAACAAAGACAAGACCCTTGAGTTTACTGCGGGGGCCGCAGTCTTCATCAAGGGAGAAGGCGATCTCGGAACGGGAACCATCACACTGTCCCGCAAACCCGACCAGGACGACTGGGAGGCCACCGGCCACTGTGGCGGCAGCGTCGCCCTGACCCTTGGCGTAGAGATCAAGGGGAAGGCGAAGGTTTATGTTGTCGAGGGCACGTTGGATATGAATGGGCATGCAACGAGCAAATTGTTGCTGGATATGGCTGCAATTTCAAAATCTGAGCGACAGGCGCTTGAAAAGTTGAAACTGAAGTTGTCTTGGGGAGGTATTAAACTTCAGTACAAAGCAAATATGAAGGGTCAGGTGAAATTAGGAAGGGTTAAAGGGAGTGTAGGTGAAGACTATGCAGGAACGCTATCGGTTTTGGACAAAGATATCCTCGGTAAAGACGGGGTTCTGTATGAGCGCAAGATATGAAATCGGCATTCTTTTTGGAATTTTTGTGATTCTAGCGTCAGGAGTGAGCGCTGTGGGCAGCGAGGTTGATATCAAGGGTTATTGGATCGGCATGGATTTCGAGACCAAGCAGGCCGAGCTAATTCCTTACTTTCATGATGAGCCTCCATATGGGGTAGATAACCCGTTGGGCGGAAAAGGAGGGCAGGCCTCCAATCTCAACGCCAACAACAGTTTTCTGCAGGGAAGCACGCCGGTCGGGATACAGTTCCGGTTTCTGCCTGATCCTAATGCAGACTTGGAGCCACAGGTCCGTGTTCGTTTCCACTATTGGCCGGAGGATGAATGGGTCACGGCCTTCGAGGAGACGTCAACCGGCTATGCCACGGATATAACCTTCACCCGTGAGACTGACGAGGAGGGTCATGAAATTGTCCGGGTCGCGGAAGATATTCAGGGGCAGCCCTGGTTGACTGCGACGCCTCTTCGGAAGGTCGACGGACCCGAGGGGTGGCATAGCTATGCCCTGGAATTGAATTCCGACTTTAGTTTTCCGGAGCGGCAATGGACCACCGGCCAAAAGCTAGAAAATAACAAGAAAACTCAACAAGCCATCGAGGCGGAATTCCAAAAAGCATACGACATATTCGCGCAGAAAGACCCCGACAAGCTGTTCGCTTACTACAAGGCAAATATGGAAAATGACGGGGCCGTATACGGAGATAGCGCGAAAGAGTGGTTTAATGACTCATTGTCGGAGTTTGTGAGCCCAGACTACGACTATGAGCCCTTTGATGCCTCGAAATCCGAATTGCGTATTTTCGGTGATGGGCGGTTAGCGACACTGCATCCCTCGCCAATTCGTATCGTCAGCGACAAGTATAAGCAGTGGTATTCACCAATGCTCTATTTCTGGAAGGACGCCGACGGCAATTGGCATCCGCGGGATTAGGGAAATGTCGGTTTCTGGGCATATGGGGGATATGATGGTGTGCAGTCGTAAAGCAGGGGTTTTCTTGGCTGTCCTGGTCGGACTTGCCGGGAATGCCTGTGCCGGAGACAAGGTGAGCCTTGATGGCTACTGGATTGGCATGGATTTTGGCGTCAAACAGGCCGAACTGATCCCATACTATCAAGATAAGCCGCCTTATGGGATTGGCCGACCTCTCGGAGGGCAAGGAGGATTAAGCAGCAATATAAATGCGAACAACAGCTTTGTTCCAGGCACTACGTCCGTCAAATTGCAGTTCCGGTTCTTGCCTGACCCTGACGTGGATCTGGTGCCGCAGGTCCGGGTTCGTTTCCACTATTGGCCAGAGGATGAATGGGTCACGGCCTTCGAGGAGACGTCAACCGGCTATGCCACGGATATAACCTTCACCCGTGAGACTGACGAGGAGGGTCATGAAATTGTCCGGGTCGCGGAAGATATTCAGGGGCAGCCCTGGTTGACGGCGACGCCGGTGCGGAAGGTTGACGGACCGGACGGCTGGTACAGCTATGCGCTGGACCTGAAGTCTGATTTTGACTTTCCTGAGCGGGAATGGACCACAGGGCAGCAATTGGACGACAACGCCAAAACCCGTAAGGCTGTCGAGGCGGAATTTCGGAGAGCCTATGATATCTTCGCGCAGAAAGACCCGGACAAGACCTTCCAGTTTTATAAGCCTCAAATGATTAAAGACGGCGCTTCCTATGGAGATGACGCGCGGGAATGGTTCGATGACATATATATCCAATTGGTGCATGAAAGTGTGGAGTATCAGCCCTATGATGCGTCCGAGTCGGAGCTTATGATCCTTGGTGATGGCCGTCTTGCGACCCTGCATCCTTCTCCCATTCAGATCAAAATAAAAACGGGGCAGATTTTCACACCATTCCTCTATTTCTGGAAGGACGCGGATGGTAAATGGCATCCCCGTGATTGACAGTTGGATGTTTTCTTTGGGTGATTTCTTGTGTAAGTAGCGTGAGCGGTATCTTGGTACAGCAATTCAATCCTTACCGGACAGAGTGTTTCAATGAGTGGCTATACTCCAACAGTTGAAGATTTGGCGTGGCTGGCGGAAAACCAGCCTGACCACTTTTCCAGTGCAACCCAGACCCTGCGGTCGCTTGGCAATGCCGTTGCACAGGGAAATGGGGCCGCAGGTCAGGTCATTCAGGAGCAGACCGTTGCGGCGCATTACCGCGACTTCTTGCAAAATGGCGGGCAGGCGCTGGATGAGAGCCCGGTTCCGGTTGGGACGGAGGAAGTCTCTCCCGGTCACGACCCCGGTTTTGGCAATGCCTGTCCCGAATGTGAAAGTGCAACCCCTTGCATTACAAAAGTCGTCGTTAAATGCCATGACGGTTCCAATACAAGGGTTACGTTGCAGGGCGGAAACGAACTGGAGGAAACGGGCGGTAAAATCTATTTTGTTGCCGACCATTTCGAAACCGGTGAAGCCAGCTTTGAAAACTATCTTCGCGGAACGCGCATGCTGGATTCTGCGTCGGTCGATGTGACTGTGGCCGGTAGTTGCTATCACGATGCCCACCTCGTTTCCTGGACCATGGGCTCTGAGGATCAGCGAATTCCACCGGCCACGACCACGGGGAACATAGCCTTTGTTCCGGCGACTAACCCACGGCCCACCTTGTTGAATACGGATGTTTTTGGCGATGAACAGGCGGCCTTTGAGGCGGTGGCTGTCGCGCTTGATATCCTGATCAACCGCGCGGTGATGGTGAAGGAAGAACAGTTCACCATCATGCCCTGCTGCGACAACAGCTTCACCTTCACCTCGGTGACGGTCCCATCACTCCGCTTCAACGGGCATGTGACTTTATGCCCGCCGACTGAGGATAACCGGCCTGTCGGGCGGCGAGAGGGGCGGCAACTCGCCCGGGAACAGGGGATGAGTAACAATGTCCAGCAGGTGACGGAGGAGACTTCGTGGAAAATTGATGCCGGGCTGACCATCGTCAATGGCAACAATACCAAGGAAGTCAGTCTTGGTTCCTACAGCCGGTCGACTACGCGTTATGACAGCAAGGCGTCCCTGCGCCGTCGGGAGAACAGTCAATCGACGGTCGATCGAATCGTCAATGCCTTGAAAGGTGGCAGTAAACGGTTGGCGGGAAACCTGTCCGGCGAGGCGGAACAAGGAAGGGTCTTTGATTCTTATTTCATCGGACCTGCCCTGACTCTTGAGCTCGGTACTGAGCAGGTGGAGGAACAGGGTGGGCCTGGTCTGATCTGGCGTCTGATGGCGGGATTGTCGATCGACTACACGATGGGGCTTCATGTCGATATATACGAAGCTCTGAAACGGGCTGCCCGTCGGCATCCGGCTGGAATGGCGCTGGTTGAATTTCTTGAGGATGCGGAGAGTGGCCGGAATTTCGTCGTCGGCGACTACAAAGTCAATCCAATGCTCTATCTGAATTTCAGCCTGCATATAGGTTCTCAGCCAACGGAAGATGGCGTCGGTAACGCCAATCTGGCGGCCACCTATGATTTCATGGCGGATCAACTGGACGCAACCGGACATATCACGGGCACGCTGGCGGCAGAGGCTGCCGGCGGGGTGATGGGGCATTTCGATACCATATTTACGGATAAAACCGTATTCAAATACCTTGCACGTGTCAGAACCTCCGGCGGCGTAAAGGTTCTCACGAAGGATAATAAATGGGGCTATGAACTGTTCCATACAGGAGCTGTGCTTGAAGTCGTGAGTGTGAAGAAGGTGAGTTCGGCCGACAATTCACGTCAGGCGAAGCAAGGCGGTGAAACACGTAATTCCTATGCCGTGCGATCCGAGGTGAGCGGCGGCTGGGAAGTAGACCGAAGCCAGAGCAACAGCTACCGCCTTGCGGAAGCTTGGACCGGAGAATTTACGGAGTTCTGATGCGTTATAAAATTTCTATTATTTCAATTGCCGTTGTCGCCATCGGAGCGTGGGCCCTTATAGCTACGGCTGGAGCAGAGCAGGAAATGGATACGAATTACATTTTTGGCATACGTTGGGAAGTGAATGATATGCCGTCTCGGATTAGGGTGAATGGCATGCCGCTATCGTTTAGCGGGCGTCCAAGGACTATGGATGCACGCTTGCCAGTCTCTCAATATACAAAATCCGGGCGAAATGAGATGTCCCTGACAAGCTGGTTGCCGGAATATGATGAGACTCACGAACTTGCGTTGTCGATGCTGTATTGGAAACCGGGTTGGAATCCAAATACTGAGGCGAAAACCGCGTTCCGCGTCGTGGTGCACCCTGGTCAGGATGATCGAGAGCCTGCCGTTGAGTATGAGGAGGGTAATCCGGAACTCCCCCTGCAGCCTGTGGTCGATAGTGCACGCTGGATCGTGCATAAGGATTATGACGAATTGGTCGTTTCTTTTGAAAACCGCCAGGCAACACCGGAATGGTGCTGGCAGAAGGGCGAGGTCCTTAAAGACGACAAGGCCACCCGCGATAGCCTGACCAAAGCCTATCGCAAAATTCATAACCTTTTGAAAATGGGCGACAACGATCAGTTGATGGACGATTGGTGGGCGACCATGATCCGGGAAAATGCCGAAGCCTATGGTGAGCCGGAAGGCTATGTGCGCCATCGCGCCGGCTTTCAGGTTTTCATGGACAAACCGGATGTTTTTCAACTGGATCCGCTTCCAAACGAACCGATGAAGCTCAACCTGGCTGCTGACAATCGTGTCGCTTGGCTGATAACCGAAGGTGCGGCCGAGCCATTGGCATTTAGTCACGTCCAGGAGGCCGACCGGGCGAGTTTTATCCAGTCATTTTTCATCCGTCAGGACGGCGAATGGATCGTCTGTCGTTAGACGATGTTCGGGGGGATTGCAAAAATGTCGCTACGTCTTTTGTCTTTCGCGGCTGCTGTGATGGTTGGTTTTTTCGTGTTGTCTGCCAATGCTACGGCTGGAGCAGAGCAGGAAATGGATACAAATTACATCTTTGGCGTGCGTTGGGAAGTCAATGGTATGCCTTATTTAGTCTCAATGAATGGTATGCCTCTTACTGTTAACGGCGGCTATCCAAACGTTGATACTCGACTTCCTGCATCTCAATTTGTGGCCGCAGGAACTAACAGGCTTGCTCTGTCCAGCTGGATGCAAAGTTACAAGGAAGAGCACGAATTGGCTGTGTCGATGCTGTATTGGGAGCCGGGTTGGAATCCAAATACTGAGGCGAAAACCGCGTTCCGCGTCGTGGTGCACCCTGGTCAGGATGATCGAGAGCCTGCCATTGAGTATGAGGAGGGTAATCCGGAAAGTCCTCTGCAGCCTGTGGTCGATAGTGCGCGCTGGGTTGTGCATAAGGACTATGACGAATTGGTTGTTTCTTTTGAGAACCGGCAGGCGACACCAGAATGGTGCTGGCAGAAGGGGGAGGTCCTTAAAGACGACAAGGCCACCCGCGATAGCTTGACCAAAGCCTACCGCAATATCCATGACCTTTTGGAGGCGGGTGACAATGATCGCCTGATGGATGACTGGTGGGCAACCATGGTTCGGGAGAATGCCGAAGCCTATGGCGAGCCGGAGGGGTATGTTCGCCATCGCGCCGGCTTCCAGGTTTTCATGGGTAAACCGGATGTCTTTCAGTTGGCGCCGTTTCCGGTGGAACCGATGAAACTTAACCTCGCGGCAGATAACAGGGTGGCTTGGTTGACCACAAAAGGCGTAACGAAACCCCTGAAATTCAATCACGTGCAAGAAGAGGACGTCTCGAGCCAAATACAGTCCTTCTTCATTCGCCGTGATGGCGAATGGGTCGTCTGCCGTTAGGTTGATATGAGAACAGCCGTAATGATGCATCGTTTTCAAACTTTCGCCGCTGCTGCGACAATTGGTTTGTTCATGCCCTTTGTCATGGCCGAAGCGGAGCAGGAAATGGATACGAATTACATTTTTGGCATACGTTGGGAAGTGAACGATATGCCGTCTCGGATTAGGGTGAATGGTATGCCGCTATCGTTTAGCGGGCGTCCAAGGACTATGGATGCACGCTTGCCAGTCTCTCAATATACAAAATCCGGGCGAAATGAGGTGTCCCTGACAAGCTGGTTGCCGGAATATGATGAGACTCACGAACTTGCTTTGTCGATGCTGTATTGGAAACCGGGTTGGAATCCAAATACTGAGGCGAAAACCGCGTTCCGCGTCGTGGTGCACCCTGGTCAGGATGATGGAGAGCCTGCCGTTGAGTATGAGGAGGGTAATCCGGAACTCCCCCTGCAGCCTGTGGTCGATAGTGCACGCTGGATCGTGCATAAGGATTATGACGAATTGGTCGTTTCTTTTGAAAACCGCCAGGCAACACCGGAATGGTGCTGGCAGAAGGGCGAGGTCCTTAAAGACGACAAGGCCACCCGCGATAGCTTGACCAAAGCCTACCGCAATATCCATGACCTTTTGGAGGCGGGTGACAATGATCGCCTGATGGATGACTGGTGGGCAACCATGGTTCGGGAGAATGCCGAAGCCTATGGCGAGCCGGAGGGGTATGTTCGCCATCGCGCCGGCTTCCAGGTTTTCATGGGTAAACCGGATGTCTTCCAGTTGGCGCCGTTTCCGGTGGAACCGATGAAGCTCAACCTGGCTGCTGACAATCGCGTGGCTTGGCTGACCACGAAAGGCGTCACTAAGCCTTTAAAATTCAACCATGTTCAGGAAGAAAACGTTTCGAGCCAAATACAGTCCTTCTTCATCCGCCGTGATGGCGAATGGATCGTCTGCCGTTAGGTGTATTGGGGGGAACAATGCTTTTCCGGATTCTGTCATTTGTGGCTGTTACGATGGGGGCCGCTATGCTGGTTACCTCGTCGCCCGCCATGGCGGAGGCAGAGGTGAGGACGGACTATGTCTTCGGGCTGAAATGGGATCTGGAGGGGGTGAGGCATAAGTTGGCCCTCCAGGACATGGCGCTTCATTGGACCAGTGCGAACGAGTTGCTTTATCCCGGCTTTTGGGACCTGGGGTATAACCGCAATAAAGGACAGCGGCTCGTTTCTCATTTTCTCAAGGCGGGGGAAAATGAGTTAAGTATCTTTGTGGTTCCGGCGGATGCCCATGAAAAGAGCAAACTCGTCGTCTCATTGATGTATTGGAAAAAGCAGGAAGGGCTTGACCTAGCCAAGGGCGGGCTTCCCGCTTTTCGGATATCCCTGGCTCCGGGCCAACGCGGCCAGCCTTACAAGCTGATTTACGATCCGCAGGACATAGCCAATCCGATCGACCTCGACCATAAGAAAATCCATTGGGTATCCCACAAAGACAGTGGCTATGAAGAGTTGGTCATTCCCTTCATCAATAAACAGGAAATGCCGGAATGGTGTTGGCAAAAAGGGGAGCCCCTGACCGGGGACGACGGAACTGCCGAGAGCCTGAAAGCCGCCTATAGGGAGATGCACAAACTGCTGGAGGCTCGTAACAACAGACGTCTGATGGATGAATGGTATCCGACCCTGTTGGATGAACTGGCCAGCCTGAATATTCTTCCCAGATGGCGTTTTGAAAAATTGGCTGGCTTTGACCCCATATTCCGCCAACCGGAGAGATTTGATCTTGAGCCATTTCTGAGGGACGAAAACCTTCAACTGCGTATCGGAGGAAATGGGCGATACGCCTCGCTCCTCGGTGGGGCGGACATATACCAGTCCCCGCTGGCATATGCCGAATTTGCGCAAAAGGACATCCTCGTGGGCTACACCCTGATCAATCCCTATTTCATTCGGCAGAACGGCGAGTGGAAATTATGCCGTGTATCTTGAGCGGGGTGAGGGGGATACCGATGGTTATGACAATCCGCCCTTTGGGGCCAGGCCCAACTATGGGGGCCGGAACGTACAAGACTTATAGGCGAATTCGCAGGAGGCCTTCAGTATGAAAGATGTGGAAACGGACGAGATGTTCTCCGGTCAGGCACAGCGCGTGTTGGGGCAGGATCAGGACCTTGCCTTCGCCTTTTCGGGGGCTGTCGGCGACTTGCGGGTTGTGGGGTTCACTGCGTCTGAAAGTATCAATGAGCCTTTCGAAGTGCAGGTCGATCTGGCCTCCGATGACGCGGATATCGAATTGCAGGGCTTGATGGATGAACCGGCCTGTGTCGGGATTTACAACAAATATGATGAGCCGCGATTCCTTCATGGAATCGTGACCGAGGCAGAACGCGGCGATAGTGGTACGCGCAGGACTTTCTATAAGGTAACCCTGCGCCCAACCCTGTCCCGGCTTGACCATGGGTCGGACAGCCGCATCTGGCAGGCGAAAACCGTTCCTGAGATCGTGGCGGAGGTTTTTGACCAATATACTATCACGAATGTGGAATGGCGGCTGGAAGAAGACCACGGCGTGCGGGAATACTGTACACAGTATCGTGAAACGCATCGTGCCTTTGTGGAGCGTCTACTGGCGGAAGAGGGCATTTTTTACTTCTTTGAGCACAGCCGTAGCGGTCACAAGATGATTCTGACCGACACACCTCTTACAACGCCGGTTCTGCAACATGCGGCAGAGATCCAGTATAACTCCCGTTCAGGAGGGCAAAGCCGGAGCAGTTGGGTAAGTGCCTTCTCCCAGCGGGAGCGTTTGCGGTCGACGGCATATGAACTAAACGACTACACCTTTAAAAACCCGCCGGCTAATCAACGTCGAAATCATGTCGGGCAGGAAAAGGGCGGCCAGGACGGCAATTATGCGCTTTACGATTATCCGGGACGCTATAAGGACCCCAGCGTTGGCGATCCCTTCACCAAGTTCAGGATCGAAAGTGTGCGTGCAGATGCTACTACCGGGCAGGGGGTGACCAACAATATCCATTTAAGCCCCGGCTATCATTTTGAACTCAAAGGGCATGATGTTGAGCGGGTCAACGGTCGTCACCGGGTGCTGAGTGTTTCCCATAGTGGCGCGCAATCGGCTGCTTTGGAGGAAGATTCCGGCGGTGGTGAAACGCGGTATTCCGCATCCTTCACGACAATGCCGGGCCACTTGCCATACAGACCCCCGCTGGCCCGCAAGCCATTGGTGGATGGACCACAGATCGCTATTGTCACGGGGCCGGCCAGTGAGGAAATCTATTGCGATGAATATGGCCGGGTAAAGGTCTGGTTCCCTTGGGACCGCTACGGTCAGAAAAACGAACTTTCGTCCTGCTGGATCAGGGTGAGTCAGAATTGGGCTGGCGGCACCTGGGGGCATATGGCTGTGCCGCGTATCGGGCATGAAGTGATTGTTGATTATCTTGAGGGCGATCCGGATCAGCCGATTGTCACGGGCCGTACCTATAATGCGGTCAACCGCCCGCCGATGTCACTGCCCGAACATAAGACCCGCACCACCATCAAATCCCAGACCCATAAAGGAGAGGGGTTCAACGAACTGACCTTCGAAGATGAGGCGGATCAGGAATTCATTTATATGCACGCCCAGAAGAATATGGAGCTGCATGTCGTGAACTCGAGGAAAAAGCGGGTCGATTATGATGACACGGCGACGATCGGCAACAATTCCTATCTCGCCGTTGCAAAGGACCGGGTCGAAAAGATCGACAACAATATGGACCTGACTGTCACCAAGAACCTGACTGAAAAGGTTGATGGTGAGCGGGGACTGACCGTCGGTGGGGCATATATGACCAAGTCCGGCGGTGATTTGACGTTCAAGTCGGATGGCGAAATTGTCCTGGATGCCAGCAAGATCACGCTTGTCTCCGGCGGAACCGCGGTTGTGGTGTCCGGAGGAAGCGTCGATGTCGCGCCCGTGCTTAACGTGGGGGCTGCGTCTCCCGGCGCGGCTGCCGTCCCGGCCATTCCGGCGGTGCTTGAGGCGGCGGCTGGCAGCGGCAGTCCCTTTGTTTCTCACTGTCCAAAAGATGTGCAGGCTAAGTGATGTCCGAGGCACCCTGGATTGGAACATGCCATGTCCGGGCCTTGTCACCGGACGCACGTGTCTGGAAGGTTGAGGCGGATGAAGCGACAGCAAGTGTCGTTGTTCTTGCCACGGGCCGTGAGGCTTTCGAGGTCACGTTGACCAAAGCATTGCAGGATTTGGGACTTGCGCTGGTCTGGCTGGAAGAGGTCGAGCCTCTGCTACAGCATTTTGCGCGTGCGGGCATGTCTCAAAGCCTCGCCGCACTGGCGCGGCAGGCCAATCCTATGCGCCCGGTCGTCTTTGGTGAGATGCGACCGCATGTTGATATGGAGGAACTGGACGCCGCGCTGACAGAGGCGACGTCTGATGCCGGTCATACCGCCATGACGGAAATCGACTGGGACATTCTGTTCACGCCGGACGCCCCACCGCTTTGGGCAGTCGTCGATGGCGTGAATTGCAGGGAGATTCAAGACCGCCTGCGGCAGGATAATCCGCCTCATGCCTGCCTGTACTCAACAGTTGATCCGGCAAGTCAGGCATTGGCTCCCTGGCTCGTCCGCCTCGATCGTGACAGCCCCTTTCTCGATTGGCTGCGGGCAATTCCACAGGACAGACACTGGGGGATTCTCTTGCAATCCGGCGCATCAATGAAAGAGCTCCGCGCCCATTTTCGGAAATTCACCATGTTGTGGACACCGGCAAGCCAGGGCGCGCCGGTCTATTTCCGCTTTTATGATCCTCGTGTGCTGGCAGATATGGCGGCGACGCTGGAGCCATGGAAAATGCACCGCTTTTTCCGGCCGGTCAAAAGCATGATCGCGCCCTTGAGCCCGTTTTTCCTTCAGTCGGCCGATGTGGACCTGACGGAGCCGGTTGATCCTTTTGCACCCGAGGGAAGCCTCGACGGCAGGTTGATCCGTATTGAGATGCTGGAGGACTGGGGGGCGCCGGTTTCAAGTGCGGTAGGGTTTCGCATTGATCCTCCTGAATTTGAAAAATTCTCCTGCCTATACAATGAAAAAGCCGTACTGGGGCTGGCACGGGATCTGGCCTCGGATTTTCCGGATATCGGTCACGACGCACTGCTGAACGCTGTCAGGGTGGGTGAGGCAAAGGCGAGCGCATTTGGAATGTCGTCTCGGAACCAGGTTTCGACCATGGTCAGTATGATTCTCGAATTCGGTGAAGCCTTTCCATCGGGGTATCCGGAAGCAGAGACGATTTTGTTTGATGAACAAACGCCTGGCTGGCGCAAACGCGACCAGCTCGTTGCGTGGAGACCGCGCGGCAGAATTCGAGCAAAATTAATGCGAGACGGAGAGGATGACGGCCAGACCATCGGTCGCTGGATTGAGCGGAAAAAGCTGAATGAAGCGCTGTGCCCTAAGGATGGCAGTAGCGCTGTTGGCGGGGAGGCGTGACACATTGAGGTGCACAGTCCCAGCATACAAACGGTTATGACGAGGATTTTTCCATTTCGACCGAAAATGCGATGCAGATGGCATTGCTGACGAAACCAACGTTACGCAGATCGTTAATCCACTGGGCGGTATGATCAAACTGATTGAGGAAGGCTGGTTCCAGAAACATATCGCCGACCTTGCCTATGAAACCGCGTTGCGTAAATAATCCGGCGAAAAACCCGTGATTGGTGTGAACCGCTATATGACTGATGAGGGCGGTGTGAAAATCGAAATCCATCCATATGATGCCACGACCGCCGAACGTCAGATTGCCCGCACCCGTGGCGTGCGGGCTAATCGGAACGAAACCCGCGTGCAAACGTTGCTGGACGAACTTGTCGATACGGTAAGGGATGAGAGTGCCAATCTGATGCCAGTGACAATAGAGCTGGTCAAACAAGGGGCAACCATGGGCGACATCGTGGGAAAGCTAAAGGGGCTCTGGGGGGTGTACAGGGAGAAGCCGGTCTTCTGACCTGACTATGAAAAATCATCCTGGAAAAAGGCCCCGTTCGTGAGAATGGGGCCTTTGGCTTCGGCTAATGCAGGATCTGGCTGAGGAAGAGGCGGGTTCGTTGATGCTGTGGATGATTGAAGAAGGCATCAGGTGTATTTTCTTCGATCACCTCTCCTGCATCCATGAAGATAACCCGGTCGGCAACCTGACGGGCGAAACCCATCTCATGGGTTACGCAGATCATTGTCATGCCGTCCTGGGCAAGATCGACCATGGTTTCGAGGACCTCGCCGATCATCTCCGGGTCCAGGGCGGATGTTGGCTCGTCGAACAGAATGATCCTGGGACGCATGCATAAAGATCGTGCGATCGCGACGCGCTGTTGCTGGCCGCCGGATAGTTGGCCCGGGTATTTGTTTGCCTGATCGGGGATGCGAACCCGCTGCAGGTAATGCATGGCTACTTCTTCGGCCTGGCGGCGGCTTTGCTTGCGAACCAGCATTGGCGCGAGGGTGCAGTTCTCCAGGATCGTAAGATGTGGGAATAGGTTGAAATGCTGGAAAACCATGCCGACGTCCCGGCGGATTTCGTCGATATTTTTCAAGTCTCCCGTCAATTCGATATTGTCGACGATAATTTGCCCACGGTCGTGTTTTTCAAGGTGATTGATGCAACGTATCAACGTGGATTTTCCTGATCCGGACGGGCCGCAGATAACGATGCGTTGGCCGTCGGTCACATCCATATTGATGCCCTTCAATGCCTGAAAAGCCCCGAAATGCTTTTCAAGCCCGCGAATAGAGATCAGTGCATTGGATTCTTGCTGTTGCATGTCACTCACTCCCGGAGCTGTTACGCAGGACATGAAAGGCTTTTTCAAGGTCTCTGATCAGGTCTTCCGGGGCCTCCAAGCCGCCGTGAAAACGGATAACGGGGTTTTCAAGCCTGTCGGACGGATAATGGCGTGCTGGTTTGGGGTATACCGGTACGACCAGGCTTTCATAGCCGCCCCAGCTTGATCCGATACGGAAGAGCTGGAGGCTGTCGATCAATCGGGGAAGACGGGTGGCATAATGCTTGTGGAAGGCAACCCCGAATAATCCACTGGCACCGCTAAAATCCCGCATCCAGATCGCGTGACCGCTGTCGTCCTTCCAGGCAGGTGACAGAATACGGCAGACTTCCGGTTGTTGTGCCAGCCAGGTCATCAGGATTTGTGCGTTTTCCTGGTGGCGGGCCATGCGAATGTCGAGGCTGCGCATGCCGCGATGAACGAGATAACAGTCGTCGGGGCTGGCCATATGTCCATTGCTGCCTGCCGTCTTCTTGAGTTGTTCAAAAAGGGGCCGGTTATTTGCCGAAATAGAACCCAGCATGACGTCCGAGTGGCCGGACAGATATTTGGTGCCCGACTGAATGGAAATATCCACGCCTTCACGAAGTGGTTTATAGAAAAGTGGAGTTGCCCAGGTATTGTCGATGGCAGTCAGAAGCCCGTGTTTGTGGGCCAGCGTCACAATCCGCGGAACATCAATCATCTCGAATGTCTGGGATCCAGGACTCTCCAGGAAGATCAGTTTGCTTGTCGGTTTGATCATCGCTTCCAGGCGATCCAGTTGATCGGGGGCGAAATAGGAAATCTCGACACCGAAGCGTGTCAGTATTTCCTCACAATAGTTCCTTGTCTGGCCATAGACAGTATCGGCCACGATGATATGGTCGCCTGCCCCGACGAAGGCCCCAAGTGCGCAGGCAATGGCGGCTGTTCCTGATCCGGTAATGACCGTGCCCGTGCCTCCTTCCAGATGGCTGATGGCGTCGGCCAGGGCCTGGGTGGTCGGGGTGCCGTAAAGGCCATACATAACGCCATCGAAAAATCGGGATCGCCGGTCCACATAACTGTCCATATCGTCATAGATAATGGTCGATGCACGATAGATCGGTGGGTTCAGGACACCTTGCTGCCGGGATGGGGCCGGGCCGCTATGCAGCAAATAGGTGGCATCGCTGAAATCTCCGGGTTGGCTTGTGGCGTTATCAGTCGAAGCGGATTGTCTCACGTCTTTCATTTTTCTTATCCTTAGTGACATTCACGATTGTTGATTTTCCGTTCCAGCATCTGGCTGCCCCAAGACAGGGACAAACAGATCAGGAAGAACAACAGGCCGGTAAACAGGAAGGCCTCTTTGTAAAAAATTCGCCATTCGGGCTCCGCGAGGGCGGTTTTCGTCGCATGCAGCAAATCGAAAATGCCGACGATCAGAACCAGGGTGGTGTTCTTCACCTCACTGATGAAGGTGTTGACCATCGCGGGGATGGACACACGCAAGGCCTGTGGCAGGATCACCTTTCGCATGGACTGCCAATAGGTCAGGCCCAAGGCGGAGGCTCCTTCATATTGACCTTTGGGAACTGCCTGAAGACCGCCGCGCACGACTTCGGCCATATAGGCAGCGGCAAAAAGGATCAGGCCGGTCTGGACGCGAAGGAAATTGTCGATTGTCAGAGATTGCGGCATGAATAACGGGAACATGACGGCTGCCATGAACAGGACGCTGATCAATGGGACGCCACGGATGATTTCGATATAGGTGGTGCACAGGAGACGGACGATCCTCAGGTCGGAAATGCGCCCCAGGGCCAATAGAATGCCAATAGGCAACCCGACCAATATGGCCAGCACCGCAAGGATCAGAGTTACCGGGAGACCGCCCCAAAGTGATGTGGGGACAGAGGAAAGACCCAAAACGCCGCCGCCCATCAGTAGAAGCATGGCACCGATAACCGCCAGCCAGCCGATGAATAGGGCAGGACGCCAAAATCGTTGATAAAAGCTGACGCAGGTCAGGACGAGGAACAAGGAAACCGCGAGGGACGGTCGCCATTGTTCCTCATAGGGGTAGGTGCCAAACAAAATGAAGGAATACTTTTCGGCGATGAATGCCCAGCAGGCACCGGTCGCTTCCCTGCAGGCCTGAGCGCCACCGTTGATGCTGCTGGACAGTACTGCCCAGTCGAGGATTACCCAAAGCCCCCAGATAACCATTACCGCCAGGAGGACCGACAGCAGGCTGTTGATCGGATTGGAAAAGAAGTTGTGCTTCAGCCAGGCCAGGATGCCGGACCGTGTTAGCAGGTCAAACCGTTTGCCTTGTGGCAGTTTGGCGATGTTGCCGCCAACCGGGCCGAACCGGGCAACGCGTGTATTATACCAATTCATAAACGCGGCGATTGACAGGCTGATGCTAAGGTAGACGACCATAATAACCGCCACGCCTTCGATGGCTTGGCCCGTCTGGTTGATTGATGTGTCAATCACCGAGACCAAATCGGGATAACCGACAACGATTGCAAGTGAACTGTTCTTGACCGTGTTGAGATACCAGCTTGTAACCGGAGGTACAGCAATGCGCAGTGCCTGGGGCAGGATGATCTTGCGCATCGCCTGGAAACTGGAAAGGCCCAGGGACGCGGCGGCCTCCCGTTGACCCTTGGGGACCGAGAGTATCCCGGCGCGTACGATTTCCGCGATATAGGCCGATGTATAGACAGACAAACCGACAACCAGAGCGAAGAACTCGGGCGTGATCGTGCCGCCGCCGACGAAGTTGAAGCCTTTCAGAACAGGGATATCGAGAACAGGACCAAAGGCCGTCCATTCGGACAAGGTTGGAAAGAAGATACCTCGATTGGACAGGAAGACCATATCGCCAAGGTTCACGGCCATCCTGTTGGCTGGTAGGGCTTCTGTGATCAGGGCATACCAGACAAACAATTGGAGCAGGAGGGGAACGTTGCGGATAACCTCGACATAAACGGCGGTGAGACGCTTCAGTATCCAGTTGGTGGATAGGCGGGCGATGCCAACGCCTATGCCCAGCAAGGTCGAGAAAACAATGGCAAATGCCGATACTTTCAAAGTATTCAGCAGCCCGATCAGTATGGCCTTGCCATAGCTGGAGCTTGGCGTGAAGGGAAGGGCGGTCTCGCCAATTCGGAAACCGGCAGCTTCGGTAAGGAAGTCAAAGCCGGTCTGGATATTGCGACTTTCGAGGTTGTGCAGGGTATTGGATATCAGGATGGCGGCAACAGCGACCACTAGGGCCAAAAGGCCAAGCTGCATTACTGTCGCGCGCAAGTGGGGATTGTAAACAAGGGATCTGAGGCTCATGGCAAAATGTCTCAATCAAGGCAACGGGGGATGCCGCCTTATGGGGCGGCATCCGTGATGATTGGGAAGGGATTAGCGGATCGGCAGGGGATACATCAGGCCGCCGTCCCGGTAGAGGTTGTTCGCCCCTCGCTCAATACCGAGTGGCTTGATATGCTTTGCATAAAGTTCACCGTAATTCCCGACGGCCTTGATGGCGCGGTAGGACCATTCCTCATCCAGTCCCAGGGCCTTGCCCATGCCGGGTTTCACGCCGGTGATACGCTGTATCGTGGCATTGTCTGAGGACTTCATCTTGTCGATATTTGCTGCAGTTACGCCCAATTCCTCTGCGGCCAACAGGTTATTCAGCAACCATTTATTGATATCGAACCATTGATCGTCGTCACTACGGACGGTTGCCCCCAGTGGTTCCTTGGAAATGCGTTCAGGCAATACGACATAGTCGTCGGGATCAGGCGCATCTGACAGGCGGATGGATGTCAGCGCAGAGGCATCGGTTGTGTAGGCGTCACATCGGTCGGAGAAGAAAGCGGTGGTGGCTTCCTTGGTACCTTCGAACACTACGGGCGTATAGGTCATGCCGTTTCGTTCGAAATATTCCGATAATGTGAGTTCCGCAGTCGTGCCCTGTTTCACGCAGATCGTGGCGCCATCCAGTTCCTTTGCGCTGCTGATACCCAACTCTTTACGCACAAGGAAACTTTGCCCGTCATAAAACATGACGCCGGTAAAATTCAGCCCGAGGCTGGAATCCCGGCTCAGCGTCACGGTGGTGGTGCGGGAAAGCACGTCAACCTCTCCGGACTGCAATACGGTGAAGCGCTGCTTCGATGTGACAGGTACGAATTCGACTTTGTTTGCGTCGCCCAGGGTGGCCGCTGCCAGCGCCCGGCAGTAATCCACGAACAGGCCGGACCATTTCCCCTGGCTGTCTGGCAAGGACATTCCAGCCAGGCCGGTATGGACCGCACAGCGTACCATCCCGCGGTCTTTGATGATGTCCAAGGTGGAGGCCAGCGCGGCCTTACCCCCCACAACGGAGAGCACGAGCATGGTCGTTGCGATGCAATAGGTCAGGGTGGATTTTTTCTTCATAACACTCCCCATATCTTTTCTATTCTGCCGCGCGGCGATTTGTGGCGCGGATGAGGGGAGGATTCTTGGCATGGGCCTTATCATAAAGTAAAATACAATTATAAGCTAAACCAATTCATTTTTGTTATGAGATATTAAATGAACCTCAAACAGATCGACGCCTTTCGGGCTGTGATGTTCAACGGTTCCGTAACGCGGGCCGCGGAAAGCCTGAATGTTTCACAACCCGCTGTGACACGATTGATACGCGATCTTGAGTATTCAGTGGGCTTCCCCTTGTTTGAACGAAGCCGGGGGTCGGGAATTGTTCCGACACCGGACGCGGAAATGCTGCTGGTGGAGGTCGAAAAAACCTTTGCCGGGCTGGACTTGCTACGCAGGAAGGCGGCTGATATTCGCGACCTGCGGGGTGGCCAGTTGCGCATTGCCTGCCTGCCGGCGCTTGCCATGGGGTTCGTACCCAAGGTGATCCAGCGGTTTCGTATGGATTATCCTGAAACGTCAATCCAACTTCAGGTGCGCAGTTCGTCCACCGTCCGCCAGTGGGTGGCCAACCGTCAGTTTGAGATGGGATTGGCGCGTCCGGCGCCCGAAGTGCCGGGCGTGAGGATCGAACCCTTTTGTACGGTCAATGGTGTCTGTGTCCTGCCGCCGGGCCATCGCCTGAGTGACCGCGATTCCATAGCGCCCCGTGACCTGGAAGGCGAGAATTTCATTTCGTTAGCGATGGAAGATATGACCCGGCAACGCATAGACCGCTTTTTCGACGAGGCGGGGGTGAGCCGGAACGAAGTAGTAGAGACGCAATATGCAGCAACCATTTGCGGCCTCGTTCTGGAGGGGATTGGCGTTTCCATTGTCAGTCCCTTTGTAGCCCGTGACTTTGAGGCGCGCGGAGTGGTCGTCAAACCATTCGAGGCAGAATTGATTTTTGACTATTTCCTGTTCTTGCCGTCAGGTCGACCGCTGTCGCGCACGGCAGAAATCTTCCTGCGTAAAATGGAGGAACAATTGGCGGCAGACCGCTATTTAACCCAATGACAGGGCCGAATTCTGTCGGTGAGGTTCAGGCTGTTTCCACCTCGTGGGCGGCGGCAAGCTCTGCCATGCTGTTGAAACGGAAATTGTAGTTTGGCATCTCGCCGGGGTCCATGGTTGCCCCAAAACCGTCCTGGTCAAAACGCCGGTAAATCCAACAGGATGCAAGACCGCAGCGATTGGCCGGGGCGTGATCGTGGAACATGCTTTCTGCCGTATGCAATATCTGCTCTTTTGTCACGCCAATCGTCGCCAGTTTTTCCAGCATATAGTCGAAATTCCGCGTCGAGGGTTTATAGGATCCGACATCTTCGGCTGTATAGACCGCATCGAATGTCACACCGAGTTTTTCGTTGCTCGCGGCAAAGCTTTCATTGTCAACATTGGACAGAATGACCAGCTTGAAATGTTTTTTCAGATACCCCAGGGCTTTGGCGCTGTCCGGGAAGGCCGGCCAGTTCTTTACGGACTGACCATAGGCGACACATTCTTGCCAGGACACCGGAACCCTCCACTCCTCTGCCAAGCGGCGGTAAACGATGGCGAGAAGTTCTCGGTAGGGTTTGCCCGGTGTCTGGGATTGTTGGGATGATTCATGGCGGGCGTGGGCTTCAAGGATTGCATTTCGGGACAAGGGGGCCTCGACCCTCGACGTGAGCGGCGTCAAGCCTTGCACCATGCCTGATTCCCAATCAATTAGCGTGCCGTAGCAATCGAAAGTAAGGGCCTTGAAATCGGATACCCTCATTACCGGAAATCCTCAATTGAATAGAAATTGAAGCTTATATTCTATATAGAGATTTTTCAAATTTATTTCTCTTTATAGTAGAATGTTTCTTTGCGTAGAGGCAGCCCAAATCCGTAGCCATTTTGTTGACGGAAATGGGCCCGAGGAGTTTTAAACTGCACCATGGCTACGCGCTGCATGGGCGATATAAGCCAAGCGTCAGTGAATTGGTACGGATTTGCGCGACAGGCCTGATCCCTTCGAAAGCCTGGGAGACTGGCGTCAGGCAAAGGATTTGATCGTCCGTATGGCACCGTCCAATGCTTTGCCTTCCTCATCCTGCAGGGCAGCCTCGCGGAGGCGGCGTATCCAGTCGGCGGCGTCTTCCCGTCCTTTCAGCAGGGGGAGGTTGGCGAGTACCTTGTCGAATTTGGATAGACCTCGTGCATGGGTATCCGAATAGCCCTTGATCAACCGGCGGGTTCGCAGGATTTCGACGGCCAGGTGATAGTCGGCCGGTCTTGTCGCAACCACCAGCGCCAGCCAGTCTTCCAGATGAGCCTGTTCCAGCGCATGACGGTGGGTGCGCCTGCGCCAGCCGCGTAACCCGCCTACCAGATAAAGCATCAGGAAACCGCGCAGGCTGTCCGTGCGAACACGGCGACCCTTGGAAAACCATCGGTCCAGCCGCGTCATCCATGCGGGGCTGGCCTCGACCTTTGAGCCCAGTCCTGCGGGCAGCAGGCCTGCGATTTCTTCGGCGCGTGGATGCAGGAACTCCGTCAGGTGGACGAGATTATCCTCCCCGGCCTTGATGTCTTTCTGGATGCGGTCAAAACGCAGGCCGCGGGTCTTGCGGTCGGCAATGCGGATCACATCGTCATAGGCCATGGCATTGGCGATATATTTCGCCGCCTCCCGTGACAGTAGGTGGCCCTCCGCAGGGTCGTCCAGTGCCAGAATCCGATCCAACCGGTCCAGATAGTCGGAACCATAGCGCAGGTCCTGAAAGTCCACGACCTTGCGAAGACCCGGACGGGCAAGTTCGGCAACCGCGTCCGGATAGGCATCGACGCGCTGGGTGAGCGTTGCCCAGCCCTTTAGCAGCTTTGCCGGGCCACGCATGTCCTGGGCCGAAGTGTTTTGAGATGTATCGGTGGCTGACGTTGCGGGCAGAACGGGCCCGGACCGGGCCGCGTCGGCAGCCTTCCTGAAGGTGCGCAGAGAGGCTTCCACCCCCCGGCCTCCGGCCCGGATCGCCTCTTCAAAGGAGGCTTCCGGGAAGGGAAGCGCACCGGAACCAGCCAGTCCTCCGAAGAGAGAGGCGGAAATGACGGAGCCGTTGTCGACGGCGATTTTCTCCATGTCCAAGAGGACGAGTTTTTTTGCGGCATCTTTGGCCGCGGTCTCAACTTCCTCCGCCTTGGCGATGCCATCACCCGGCACTATCTTTTCGCTTACGGCCAGAACGCGGTGGGTGGAGGCGATGAGGGTTGTGCGATCCGGGGTGACAAAGCCACGCATGATAGCGCGCCCGGCCTCCATCACTTCCGCAGCGATCATAATGTCGACATCGCCGGGGGCGGGGGCCAGTGAGAAGACGGGGGTTCCGTTGTCCAGGGCAGGGGCCATTTCGATATAGTAGATTGTGGCCCCCGTGCGCTGGGCGACGCCAGCGACGGAGGTTGCCTGGCAGACATATCCCCGGGATCGGGCCAGACCCTCGATCCAGCCGGTGAGGACGCCGCCACCCTGTCCGCCGACGGCCAGAACGGCCAGTTTGATAATCCCGCCGAGATCCGTGGCGGAACCGGCTTTCTGCAGAGGTAAAATACTGTTCATCGGATTGCTTCCGCGAGTTCAAGGCGACGGTTGCTGCGTCGGGATTGCAGCCAGGAGATGAGGCGCTGGCGAAGGCGGGCCGCCCAGCGTTCCACCCGTCCCGGATTATGGATAACGTCGGTGCGGTAGAAACTGGGGCAGAGGACGGCGGCTTCGGCCACCTCGCCGCAATTGCCGCAGCCCACGCAGGTCTGGTCGATCGAAGCCACAGGATCGTCGCGCAGGGGATCGTCCAGCCGTTTCAGGGATAGCGACGGACAACCGGAAAGCCGGATGCAGGCATGGTCGCCGGTGCAGATATCCTCGTCCACGCCGAAACGCGGGGCCTCGATACGGCGGCCCTCCCGAATTGCCTTGGCGCGCTGCGGTTTTTCGCGCCGCTGCCGGTTCAGCATGCATTCGGAGGAGGCCACGATCACCTTCGGGCCTTTCTCGTCCGTGGTCAGGGCATCGCGGATAACCTCGCGCATGCGGGCCACATCATAGGTCCGGTCCACCTGGCGCACCCAGTTGACCCCGATACCTTTCACGGCATTGGTGATCGGGTTTTTCGTAGCCTTGGTCGGATTGTCGGCGCGCGAACTGGGCAGGTCCTGGCCGCCTGTCGCCGCCGAATAATAATTGTCGACGACGATCGCGAGGCTGTCGGCCTTGTTGTAGACCATATTGCCGATAGAAGTGCTGAGGCCGTTATGCCAGAAGCCGCCGTCGCCGATGATGGATACGGCGCGCTTTTCCCCGCCGCCGTCGAAAGCGGCATTGGATGCGGGGCCGAGGCCATAGCCCATGGTCTGCCCGCCGATTTCGAAAGGCGGCAGCGAGGCAAACAGATGACAGCCGATATCGGCGCTGATCTGATGCTGGCCCAATTCCTTCTCAACCAGTTTCATGGCGGCGAAAATGGGCCGTTCAGGGCATCCGGTGCAAAATCCCGGCGGACGGATCGGGACAACCTTCGACAGGTCGGGTGCCTGTGGAACCGGGCTGTTGGGAGCCAGAACCTGATCGGGCAACAGGGCCGGATTGGTTTGTTTCAGGAAGGCCGTTACCGCATTCAGCATCTCGTCGCCGGTATATTCCCCGGCCAGGGGAAAGATATCCTTGCCGTGCAGCATTACCGTTGATCCGGCACGGTAGAGCATGGTGGACATTGACTGTTCAATGAATTCCGGCTGGCCTTCTTCAACGACCAGTACCGCATCCTTACCGGCACAAAAATCGAGGAATTCGGATTCAACGATCGGATAGGTGACGTTCAGGACGTAGAGCGGGATGTCGGTGTTGCCGGCAATATCGGCGAGGCCCAGCCGCTGCAGGGCGCGGATGACACCATTATACATGCCACCCTGGCAGACGATGCCTGCGGGGGCTTTTTCCGGGCCGAAATGCTCATTCAGTTTGTTTTCGCGGATGAATTTTTCGGCCGCAGGCCAGCGGTTTTTAATTTTGTCCTGCTCATGGGCATAGGACATGGGCGGCAGCACGACGCGGTTAAAGTCTTTTTGCGGGTTGGACAGGGCGTCGCGCACGCTGAGCGGTGGGCGCCTGTTGTCGCTGGTGTCAAAGCTTCCGGTCACATGACAGGACCGAATCCGCACCATTAACATGACCGGCGTGTTGGAGGCTTCCGACAATTCAAAGCCCTGGCCGACCGCCTTGACGATGGAGGGCAGGTTGGGCCGGGGGTCCAGAAGCCAGAATTGAGACTTCATGGCAAAGGCATGGCTGCGCTCCTGCATGATCGAGGAGCCTTCGCCATAGTCTTCGCCGACAATGATAAGGGCGCCGCCGGTAACTCCCGACGACGCCAAGTTGGCCAGGGCGTCGGAGGCGACGTTGACGCCAACTGGACCTTTAAAAGTAACCGCGCCGCGGATGGGATAATGGACGGAGGCGGCCAGCATGGCTGCTGCGGCGGCTTCCGAGGCATTGGCCTCGAAGCGCACGTCAAGCTCGCTCAGCAGGTCTTCCGCATCCGCCAGAACATCCATAAGATGACTGATGGGCGCACCCTGATAGCCACCGACATAGCCGACGCCGTTTTCAAGAAGGGCCTTGGTTATTGCCAGAATCCCCTCACCGGTAAATGTCTCGCCTGCACCGCGTCGCAGGTGTTTTACCTCTGCCTTGAAAGAGCGTTCGGCCATTGGGTACCTCAGATATCGTTTTTGCGAATATTCGACAGAATTTTTTGCAGCGTCGTCACGAAAACGCGCCGCTCGTCGTCGGGAATGCCCTGAAACATCTGTTTGTGGGCGGCGGCCATCTGCGGCCACATGGCGTCAAAGGCGGCCCTGCCTTCCACGGTCAGTGAAACGCGGGTAGCGCGGCTGTCTTCGGCATCGGCTTCCCGGTGGATCAGGTTTTCCGCGGCCATTTGATCCAGCGCCCGGCTGAGTGTTGATTGTTCGACTACGGCATGAACGGCCAGTTCGCGGATCAAAATGCCATCCATGACCGAAAGCACCGCCAGCGCGCGCATTTTTGGCGTGGTCAGCCCTTGTTTGGCGATTTCCTCCCGCAGGGAGTGGTTATAGCGGGCCATGATACGGTTCATAAGGTAGGGGGCGAAATTCCGCAGACCGATCTCGCCCAACCGGGGAAGGTTCGTTACCGGTTTTTCGTCATCCGTCCCGAGAATGCTTTTGTCACTCATGCGCCCAGTCCTTTCGCTGCCAGATATCCGGACCCTCCACCTAACCCAGGGCCGGGATGGGTGGAAGCCCCAATATGCAGTAGTCCCTGGAAGGCAGTCCGCCCATTCACAGAATGGGGGAAGGGGCGCCAGGCAAAGAACTGGTCGATTGAACAGGCACCGCCATAAGGGTCGCCGCCAACCAGATTGACGTTAAGCGCCTGCAGATCACGCGGGGAATAGGCCCGGCGCGCTAGTTTGATTGTATCGAAATTGACGATATGACGGCGCAGGATGTCTTCGATCCGGTCGGCAAAGGCCTCGCGGGTAGCCTCGTCCCATTCCGTGCTTGCGATCTTGCCTGCGGCATCTCCCTTGATGATGCGTGGCGCGTCTGGAATCTGCAGCCAAAGTATGGCCTTGCCGTCCGGGCAGCGGGTCGGGTCAAGGCGGTGGGGCTGACCGACGCAGATCGTCGGCGTTTCGGGCAGCATACCGCGTTCGGCCTCGTTGGCGGATTTGGATACGGAATTGATCCCGTCGCTCAGATGGATGAGGGCAACATCCTCCAACCCTTCTGCCGCCCATTGCGGGGCCGCGTCCAGGGCGTAGTGAAGCTGGAAATTGCCTTTGCCGTGACGAAAGCGTTGCTGGGCCTGCCGATCCTCCGGCAGGGCCGCGTCCTGCAAAAGCTGTCCGTAAAGCTGGTCCGGCGCGACGGAGGCCAATACGTTGCGCGCGGTGATCGTTTCGCCGTCGGCGGTGACGACACCGGTCGCGCGACCGTTCTCAATCAGAATTCGGTCGACGGTCGTATTGCACCGGACTTCGCCGCCATGAGCTTCTATCAGGTTGACGAAGGCTGTCGCTGCCGCTCCCGCACCACCTTTGACCACCGGTGCGCCCGCAGCCTCCAGCGTGAAGGCAATGACCTTGCCGATCAGACCGGAGGATGTGCTTTCCGGCGACAGGCCCATATGCAGCACCCAAGGTGCCCAGAGCGCCTGAATATCCGGGCTGTCATAACTGCTTTCCAGCCAGCTTCGCGCAGAGGTCATTGCCTTGCCAAACCAACTGACGAGGCCCCGTGGGCCACGGCGGTAGACCTGGCCCAGAAGCAGTTTAGCCGTCGGCCAGCTCCACAGCGCACCGCCCAGAAGGGTGAAAAGAAGGTCCGCGTCAGCCTCGATCTCTCGGACATCCTGTCCGTGGCGATCCCCATCTCCCGGAGAACATTCGTTGAAAGCCTTCATATTGGCCGTGCGGTCCCGGTCGAGATAAAGGGCGCTGCCATCGGGGCGCAGAACCGCCGTCGGCTTAGTACTGTGGCAGAATTCCAGGCCATGTTTGGCAAGATCATCCCCCAGTTCTCGAAAGGCGGGAGAGGTGAGGAACAGGACGAAGGTTGCGGCCATAACGTCATGATGGAAACCGGGTAGGGTAGCTTCCTCCGTCCGCATGCAACCGCCCGGTCGCTCGGATCGTTCGAGGATCAGTACCTTGTCGCCCTTGCGCGCCAGTAATGCACCGGCGACAAGGCCGTTAATTCCGGACCCGATGATGATATGGTCAACCTTCGTCACTGATCGTATCCCTCCTTGCCCTGTCTTATCCTTGCGGAACCAGAGCCAGAGCGCGGATCGGGCTGCCCGTGCCGCGTTCGATCTTCAGTGGAGCAGCGATCAGGATTGCCCCTTTGGCAGGCAACTGATCAAGGTTGGCGAGCGAGGCCAGACCGAAGCAGTTATCGCGATGCAGCAGGTTATGGGCCGGGAAGGGGGGCGTCATGCCACCAGCCTGACCCGCGTCGGTCCCGATGCACTGGGTGCCCCAGCCAACAATGCCCTTCGCCAACAGGAATTCCATGCATTCCGGGGTCGGTCCGGGGCTGTGCGGTCCGTTTTCATCCGCATTGAGGAAACTGTCTTCATCGTCGGCGCGTCTGTCCCAGTCGCTGCGCATAACGACCCATTCGCCTTTGCCGATCTCGCCATGTTCCGCCTCCCAGGCCTTCACATGGTCCGGGGTCAGCAGGAAGTCCGGGTTTTCTGCGCTTTCTTTTGAGCAATCAATGACATTCACCGGCGCGACAAGGCGTTGTACATTCAATGTGTCGGTATAGCCGTCTTCATAATCCTTGCCGGTGATCCAGTGATGCGGCGCATCGAAATGGGTACCGGAATGCTCACCCAGGACCATCCAGTTCCAGGCGAAGAAGGGGCCGTCCTTGTCATATTCGCTGATCTTGTTGATTTCGACCTTGGGGGTGTTTTTGGCGAAATCTTCCGGCAGGCGCAGGATCGGTGTGTCAGGCCCCAAAGTGCCGGAGCAATCGACGACCCGCACTTTGCCCGCGAGCAGTTGCCTGCCAAGCTCTTCCAGATTTGAATGTATTTGCATGTTTCTATCTTCCCTGTTTTTGGATTTTTTCCAACTATTATCGTTGTTTTGAAATTATCATAGACAGAATTAAATGCATTTGCAAATATATGTTGCAGATGGAGAGGTGGATGAAAGAAGATTTTGACGCAATTTTTGTTGGGGCGGGCCACAATGCGCTGGCCTGTGCCTTGCACCTTTCTGCGCAGGGATGGCGGGTTGGCGTGTTCGAACGGGCAGCCCAGCCGGGCGGCGCGGTTCGCACCGGGGAATTCACCCTTCCCGGCTTCCGGCATGACTTTGCCGCAATGAATCTTTCTCTTTTCGCCGGATCGGAATTTTTTCAGGATTATCAAGAGGAACTGGGCCGTCACGGGTTGGATTTCGTCGCCGTCGACCGCCCCTTCGCCTCGGTCTTTGAAGATGGAAGCTGGCTGGGCATTACAACGGATAAAGATGCCAACTGTGCACAGATTGCAGGGGTGTCGGAAGCCGATGGCCGGGCCTGGCAGGACCTGTCGAAAAATTTCCTGTCGGATGCCGACTATATCTTCGGCCTGCTTCGCTCTCCCGCAAAGATAAGTGCATTTGCAAGTTTTTTCTGGAAACTGTTCCGCAAGGCGGGGCTGCGTGGTGGTTACAGGAAATTGCGTTTCCTGACGCGTTCGACGCGCGGCTGGCTGGACCGCACCTTTGAAAGCCCCAAGGTGAAGGCGCTCTTCGGTGCCTGGGGCATGCATCTGGATTTTGCTCCTCATATCCCCGGCGGGGCGGTTTTTCCCTATCTTGAGGGGCAGGCAGGCCAGGCCTTCGGCATGGTGCTGGGCAGGGGTGGTGCCGATACGATCATCAAGGCCATGGTTGCGGCGGTCGAGGCGCGCGGCGGTGAGGTGTTCTGCAATGCGGCGGTCGAAAAGATACATCAGGAAAATGGGCGGGCCAGCGGCATAGAGCTGGCGGACGGGCGTATCTTCAAGGCGGGCCGTGCGGTGATCGCCGGGTTGGCGCCACGTCATCTGGACCGCCTGACCTCCGGGGTTGAGCGGCGCATGACGCGTTATCGCCATGCGCCGGGAACGATGATGATCCATCTGGCGATGTCTGGCCTGCCGGACTGGAAGGCCGGGCGGGAGTTACAGCGCTTTGCCTATGTTCATATCGGGCCAAGCCTGGACGACATGAGCCGAACCTATGACGAAGCAAGTGCTGGCCTTTTGCCGTCGGAACCGATCCTGGTGGTCGGGCAGCCAACGGTCTTCGATCCGGATCGCGCGCCCGATGGCAAACATGTCCTCTGGCTGCAGGTGCGGATGGTTCCGGGCATGATCCGTGGCGATGCGGCGGGGCAGATAGACGCCACTTCCTGGGCGGAGGCCGCGGAACCAATGGCAGAGCGTGTCTTTGATATTCTGGACAGGCACGCGCCGGGCATCCGCGACAAAATCATTGCACGCAGCATTTTCACACCGGAGATGCTGGAAGCCGAAAATCCCAATCTGGTCGGGGGCGACCAGATCTGCGGCAGTCATCACCTGTCGCAGAATTTCCTGTTCCGTCCGGCATTCGGTGCAGCCGACGGAACCACAACCATAAGAAATCTCTACCTGACCGGGGCCGCGGTGTGGCCCGGGGCAGGCACGGGGGCCGGGTCGGGCTATCTCTTGGCCCGAAAACTGGCTGCCTGATGAAAGAGATCCGTCACCGAAATCATTTGATGGGGAGTGAAGTCATGCAATTCAGTCGTCGTAATCTGTTGAAAATGACAGCGGCTGGTGCCGCCGTCATCGGACTTGGTCTGCCGTCGCGCAGCCGGGCCGCCGATGACCTGGTTATCGCCTATAACGTATCTCTGCCGTCCTGGGATCCGACGGTCGGTCCGTCGGCCGTGAACCCGACGCTGCAGGGCCTGTATCAATCCGTTTTCGATCAGTTCATCCTGCAGCAGCCGGACCTTTCGCCCGCGCCGGGGCTGCTGACCAAATGGGGCTGGAGCCAGGACCGCAAGCAAATATTCATGACCGTGCGCGATGGGGTGACCTGGCATAACGGCGATCCGCTGACCGCAGAAGATATTGCCTGGTCCCTGGAACGGGCGGCGAAACCGGAAACCGGTAACCCGATCCAGTTCATCTGGAAGACCATTGGCAATCTTTCGGTCGACGGTAACACGATCACAGCCGATGTGTTGAGTTTCGATCCGACGATCTTCAAGTGGATGTATTTCCTGACGGGATATGTCCTGCCGAAAAAATATTACGAGGAAGTCGGGCCGGAAGGGTTTGAAAAGGCCCCCATCGGCACCGGCCCCTATATGGTGGAGAAATTCGAACGCAACGCCTTCGTGCGCCTGAAGGCGAACCCCGGCTATTGGGGCGGCAAGCCGGACTTTGAGAGTGTCACCATCAAATTTGTGACAGATGCGGCGAGCCGGGTGGCCGAGGTGGAATCGGGCAATGCCCATGTCACCCTGGAAATCCCGTATGAGGAATACGACCGCCTGACCCAGGGTGGCCTGAAAGGAGTGGCGACACCGGTCTCCGATATCGGGATGATCTTCCTGAATGATATCGAGGTCATGCTCGACCCCAATGTGCGCAAGGCGGCGGCTTTCGCCATCAATAAACCACTGATCATCGAAAAGCTTCTTTCCGGTTATGGCGTGCCAATCGACACGCTGCAGACCCCGGATTACGACGCTCATGATCCGACGATCAAGGTGCCCTATGACCCGGAAAAGGCAAAGGAACTGCTGGCGGCTTCCGGTTATTCCGTCGACAATCCGGTGAAATTCACGATCCAGACGACCCGTGGTTTCAAGCCCAAAGACTATGAGATGATCCAGGCGATCGTCGGCCTGTGGCGGCGTGTAGGCATCGAGGCGAAAATCGAAGTCTACGAGATCGCCAAGCATTACGAACTGCGGGCCGCGGACCAATTGGCGCCCGCTGCCTTCTACAACTGGGGTAATTCGGTTGGCGATCCGACAACCTCCACCGGATTCGCCATGTTTGGCCCGTCCCCCCATTCCGTCTGGGATGGTGCTGACCTCACCAATATGATCGGCCCGCTTTGGGGCGAGGCGGATGAGGAGAAACGCATCCAGGGTTGGAAGGATGTGGATCGCTTCATTGCTGAAAACGCCCTGGTCATCCCGTTACTGCAATATGTGCAGCCGGTCGTTCATGCGCCGGGTATCAAGGTCGTTCCGCATCATTCCGGTGCTTTGCTGCCGCATCTGATGAAACGCGCTTAAGTGAGTAAAGGCAGGGCCGCCCGTCCCGTGGAGGGGCGACCCTGATACGGGATGTTATGGCATTCATACGGATAATTCTGGTCAGGCTATTGCTGCTGGCCGTCACCCTGTGTGGGGTGGCAGCCATTGTTTTCTTCGTCATTCGGGTGGTACCGGGTAACCCCATTGCAATGATGATTCCCCCCGGCGCAAGTGACGAGGATATCGCGCGGCTGACAGCCTATTACGGGTTGGACCGGTCGATTCCCGAACAGTTCGTGATCTGGGTACAGGGTGTAATGCATGGGGATTTCGGAACCTCGATCACAACGCGGCAACCGGTGCTCCACCTTGTTCTCGGACGGTTGCCGGCGACGCTGGAACTGTCGATTGTCGGCCTGTTGATCGCAGTTCTTCTGGGCGGGACGGCGGCAATTGTCGCCACCCGGCTGCGCCATAGCAAGGCGGAGGGGGCCATCGACGTTGCCATCGGCATGGCGTTGTCGGTGCCCGATTTCCTGTGGGGGCTGGTGCTGATCCTGTTGTTTGGGGTGCTGGTGCCGCTGTTCCATATCTCCGGGCGCGTCTCGCCGGGGCTTGATCTGGATTTCGCAACCAACTTCTATTTGTTCGAAAGCCTGCTGCGCCTGCGTTTCGATGTCGCCCTCGACATTGTCAGCCATATGTTCATGCCCGCCCTGGCGCTTGCCATCCCATTGGCGGCGATCATCAGCCAGATGCTGAAGCAAAGCCTCAAGGAATGCATGAACCTGGATTACGTGACCCTGGCCCGCACCAAGGGCTATGGCGAAAGCCGGATTATCCTGGGCGAGATGCTGCCCAATGCGATCCTGCCGACCCTGACGCTTGTGGGGGTGCAGTTCACCTTCCTGATCGGCGGCACGGTCATCATCGAACGGCTGTTTTCATATGAAGGGCTTGGGAATATGGCAATTGATGCCGTGATTAACCGGGACCTGCCCCTGATCCAGGGCGTGGTGATCCTATTCGCGGTGATCTTCACCGCGGTCAATCTTTTGGTCGACCTGACCTATGCGTCCCTGAATCCGAGGCTGCGCCATGCGTGATGGACGCGGACAAATCAAACGTCGCATGGGGCTGCGCCTGCTGCTGTCTTCCGGATGGCTGGCCCTGTTGGTTATGGTGGCGCTGATGGCCCCGCTGGTTTCCCCTCACGATCCCCTGGCGCAGGACCTTTTCCTCGGTCGTATGCCGCCCGTCTTTCTCAACGGGGCGGAGCCCGGTTATTTCCTGGGAACGGACAGTCTGGGCCGGGACCTGTTGAGCCGTATTTTCTATGGCGCGCGGGTGGCGTTGACAGTGGCGCTTATCGCGGGGATCACAACTGCGGTGATCGGTAGTGCCCTTGGCCTTTTGGCGGGCTATATGCGCGGTTGGGTGGATGTGGTTATCTCCCGTCTGATTGATATCTGGATGGCCTTTCCGCCGGTCCTGTTTTCGATCCTGCTGGTGGCGGTATTGGGTGCCGGGCTGTCGTCGATCATCATCGCGATTGTTGTTATCGACTGGACCCGCTTTGCCCGTGTGGTGCGGGCGGAAGCCATGGCACAGGGTGCGATGGACTATACCGCATCCGCCAAGGTGGTTGGCCGGTCGCGACTGGGCACTATGGTGATTGAAATCCTGCCCAATGTGCTGCCGGTGGTCATCGCGCTGCTTACCCTGGAGATGGGCGTGGCCGTGATTGTCGAGGCGATCCTGTCCTTTGTGAATCTCTCCGTGGCGACCGATGATCCCACCTGGGGTGGAATGATCGCCGAAGGACGCACCAGCATCCATCAGGCCTGGTGGGTTCTGGTCTTCCCGTTGATCACCCTGTTTTTGACCGTCCTGTCCTTCAGCCAGTTAGGCGAGGGATTGAAGGACCGATTTGATCCGGTGTTGCGATGAGTTTTCTGGAAATCCGAAACCTGTCCGCGCGGCTGCGGGGAACGACGCTTCCCATCCTGCGTGACGTCAGCCTCAGTGTCGATCCGGGCGAGGTGCGCGGCCTTGTCGGTGAAAGCGGGGCTGGCAAGTCGATGATCGGCAAGGCGGTGCTTGGCATCCTGCCCTATGCGATAGAAATCACCGGCGGTGAAATCCTGCTGGATGGGGCTGACCTTCTTGCTATGATACCCAAAGAGCGCAGCCGTTGGATCGGCCGTCAGGCGGCATTGATCCCGCAGGACCCGCTGACGGCACTCAACCCGACGCGTCGCGTCGGGCCGCAGATTACGAACCGGCTGGTGGATATTCTGGGGTGGGACAAGAAAACCGCTAGGAGCCGTGCCCTGGAGCTGTTGGAGGAGGTTCATATTCCCGATCCCGAACGGGTGTTGCGGGCCTACCCCCATGAATTGTCGGGCGGGATGCGCCAGCGAATCCTGATCGCCTCTGCCTTCGCGGCAGAACCGAAGCTGATCGTCGCCGACGAACCGACGACAGCGCTGGACGTGATGGTGCAGAAACAGATTTTGCGGCTGATCGCTGAAATGCAGGCAAGGCATGGGACGTCGATCCTGTTCGTGACCCACGACCTGGGCGTGGTGAGCAAGGTCTGCCAAAGCCTGAGCGTGCTTTTCGCCGGTTCCGTCCTGGAAGACAGTCGTATCGAGCAGTTCTTTGCCGAGCCCCGGCATCCCTACTCAAAGGCGCTTCTGGCGGCGACGCCAAAATATACCGACCCCGAGGCGTCCCTGATGCCGGTGCCGCCTGCCGTGATCGACGCGGTGGAGGCGGAAGTCGCAGGCCGGGACGGGAGGCAAAACCATGGCTGAGCTTTATCAAATTCGTGATCTGGACCTGACCCTGCCGGATATGGGGCGCAAACCCTTCATCGGCCGTGCGCCATCGCTCAGGATATTGAAGGGCCTGACCTTCGACCTGCATCGTGGCGAGGTGCTGGGTATTGTCGGTGGATCAGGGTCGGGAAAATCGACCCTGGGCCGGGCGATGGTTCGCCTGCTGGAGCCGACCGGAGGAAGCGTGTATTTCGACGGGATCGACCTGACGCATTTGGGCGAGGGGCAATTGCGCCCGGTCCGGCGGCGCTTTCAGATGATCTTTCAGGACCCTATGTCCTCACTTAATCCACGACAGACGGTTCGGCGGATCATTGCGGCACCTCTCGCACTCCATGGTTTTGATACGATTGGTGACCGTGTGGAGCAGGCGTTGCGGCAGGTTGGCCTGCCGACCGCATTCGGTGAACGCTATCCCCATGAACTGTCGGGCGGACAAAGGCAGCGGGTCGGTATCGCCCGTGCGATCGCACTGGAGCCGGATTTTATCCTGGCCGATGAAATCGTGTCCGGCCTGGATGTTTCAAGCCAGGCGCAGGTGCTCAATCTGCTGGAGCAACTGGTTGCGGATCTGGGCATCACGCTGGCCTTCATCAGCCATGACCTGTCGGTCATACGCCGCCTCTGTTCGCGGGTACTGGTCCTGCATCAGGGGGAGGTGGTGGAAGACGCCCCCACCGATAGGCTTTTTGACAACCCGGCATCGGATTATACGCGACAGCTTCTCGATGCGATCCCGCTTCCGGATCTCAATCAGGACTGGAGTATGGGGGCGGCCTGAATGCCTGACCACCGTGAAGACTAGGTTCGCCTGGGCATCCGTGGCTCCGGATAGAACTCGTTGAAGATCGGCACGCTGGCGGCACCATGTGCCGGGGCGGAGGGGGCGCTGACACCCGGTTGGATATGCGGTTCGTGCATCCCGCCATGTGTGGTGATGGACGGGAAGAGGGGGAGTAGTTCGCGCAGCAGGGCCTTGGTGATTTTATTCGGCAGAATGCCGCCAACGAAAATGGCTTCGGGGTCCAGGGTGCTTTCCAGTGCCAGAACGCCAAGCCGCAATTTATCGGCGGCATCCTTCAGCCAGGCCATCATGTCCGGGTCTTTCTCGTCAAGCTTCCGCTCCAGCAGTTCCAACCCGTTGGAACAGTCTTCCTGTTCGCCGATGGCCTCATAGGCCGCGCGCAGGGAGACATATCTTTCAAGGCAGCCGTGGTTGCCGCATTCGCACAGGCGTCCTCCCGGATCAACGATGATATGGCCGATTTCTCCCGCCGCGCCCCGTATGCCTCTATAGATCTGTCCGTTCACAAAAAGCCCGGCACCCAGACCCATGCCGATGAAGACATAGACGAAGTTTTCCAGGTCTTTGCCCGCACCATGCAGGCGCTCGGCGATGGCCGCGGCGTTGGCGTCGTTTTCGACAATCACCGGCAGACCGGTTTTCTCCCCCAGCTTTTCTTCCAGCGGGAAGTCGACCCAGCCGGGGCCAATGCCCGTCGGGCCGCTGACGCAGAAGGGTCCCGGAATCGCAACGCCGATTCCAAACACCTGATCCCGCGAGACATGCGCCTTCTCCAGAAGGCGGTCGACCATGTCTGCGAGGATATCGACGCCGTCTGCCCGCCGCGGCACGTGAAATCGCAATGGTTTTCCAGTCTTACGCTCTCTACCCCCATATGACGCTTGGTGAGAATATCGCCTTTCCTCTAAAGCTTGCCAAGCGGCCTGGCCCGTTCATTGAACAGAAGGTGCAGGAGATTGCGGC
Source organism: Aestuariispira ectoiniformans (assembly GCF_025136295.1). Lineage (GTDB taxonomy): Bacteria > Pseudomonadota > Alphaproteobacteria > UBA8366 > Aestuariispiraceae > Aestuariispira_A > Aestuariispira_A ectoiniformans. The sequence continues at coordinate 2,274,164 of NZ_CP062788.1, forward strand.
CGTTTTGCGCCTGGAGAACCTTCTGGATAGAAAGCCGGGTCAGATTTCCGGTGGCCAGAGGCAGCGTGTCGCCATCGGACGCGCCCTTGCACGTGACCCGGAAGTGATCTTGCTGGATGAGCCGCTATCAAACCTGGGTGCGGCGCTGCGTCTGGAAATGCGGGTGGAACTGGCGCGGCTGCACAAGCATCTTGGGGCAACCATGATCTATGTAACCCATGATCAGGTGGAGGCGATGACCCTGGCGGACCGGATCGTGATCATGCGAGACGGGCGCGTTGAACTGGTTGGATCGCCGCTGGATTTATATACAAAACCCGCCAATACATTTGTTGCGGAGTTTATTGGCTCGCCGAAGATGAACCTTTTCACGGTAGATGTAGACAATGCGTCGTCACCCGGCCCGATTGCCCGGCTGGCCGACGGATTGGCTGTCAGCGTGCCCGACGGTTGCGGTAACAAGGTTCTGGCGGGCATTCGCCCGGAACATCTGCGGCCGGTCAGTGAAGGTGGATTGCGCGGAGAGGTCGTCGCGGTGGAACATCTTGGGGCTGATACCTTCGTTTATTTCGACACGGGGATGCTGTCCAACGCCGTGGCGCGCCTCTCCGGGATTGCTCCCGTGCGGGTTGGCGATACCATCGGATTCGGCTTTGAGGCGGCTCAATGTAACCTCTTTCATGAGAACGGGATGAGTTTGGCGGGATAGGGCCCAGGGAAAGGCGCATCCCCTGTTTCAAGGGGGTGTGCGGTCATCCGATGTAATCAGGGGCGCAGGACTGTTGACGGGCAATTTGTCGGCCAGGATCGCGGCTTTGGTTGCTGCCTTATATGAAATTGTTCTAAACAGTGGAGCGTCATTACACACAAGGTCACTGTCTTGTCTGCTTTCCACTGGTCGCGCACTCAACGCCTGAGCCTCGTCGCACGTTATACCCTGCTGTCCGTTGCAGTGGTTGCCGTTGCGCTCGTCGCGTTGAGCTTTCTGTACCAGCGGTTTTCCAATGAATTGGTGGACCGTCTGACGGGCGAGCGTTTAAATGCCCAGGTGGCGGCAACATCGAACAAGCTTTCGGCCTTTCTTGACGCGCGGATTTATCAGCTCGTTACACTGTCCAATCACCCTGCGCTGACGGCCTTTGTCAACGCGCCGAACTCCGCACCCGCCGAAGAGGCGCTGACATTGCTGCGTGTCGAGGCGGATTCCCCGGACCTTTACGGCATTTTGTTTTTTGATGGTCACGATCAACTGGATCGGCTGGTCGCCGGGCAGGCTGCGTCCGGCCCGCCCTATTGGTCGAAAACGGGATGGGATATTACGAATTTGCCCCGCGTTATGCATGAAGGGGTGGAATTTATCGGCCCGAAACTTCCGGAAAACGGTAACTCCGGCTGGTTGTTGATGCGCCAGCAAATCCGGGATTCCGGCTCAGGGCAGAATATTTCTGTCGCCCTGCATGTGCGATTGGCGTCACTGACGGAACTGCTCGCCAGTGCAGGTGTTTCCGGTGTTATCGAGCCGCTGTTGCGAACACCCGGTGGCGTGGTCCTCGATCCCACCGGGCGACCGACGACTGTGACGGGTGAACTGATTGAGGGACCCAGTGTCCTGCCGGGGTGGAATATTGTCATGAGCGTGCATCCCGGCACCATCCTGCAGCCGATAGATCAGACGCGGTTTGTGCTTTATGTGGCGGCGGCTGTAATCATTCTGGTAATCCTGGCGATCTTTTTTGCGCTTTCGCGCAGTCTTCGGCGGCGTGTGGATACGCTGGTACAGGGCGCAAACAGCATTGCGTCGGGGGATCTCTACTATCGCCTGCCCGAAGGCTATCGTCGGGATGAGATCAGTACGGTTGCCAAGGCCTTCAATATCATGGCCCGCCAGCTCAAGGACCTGATTGACCGTACGGTCCGCGCCGAGAAGCTTGCGGTGCTGGGACAATTTGCGACCGGTGTGGCCCATGAGGTTCGCAACCCCCTGGCAACCATGAAGACAACCGTTCAGGCCCTGACGAAGCGGGAACAGGATGAGGAACGCAAGGTCCTGCTTCATGATATGGGAAGCCAGATCGACCGGCTGTCCCGGGTCGTCAATGACCTGCTGTCCTATGGTCGCCCGGGGGAGGCCGCGCCGCGCCCGACCATGATCCGTGACCTGTTCCGCCAGACTTCCAACACCCTGGAACCGATTGCAGAGGAGGCGGGTGTCCGCCTTTTTACCAGCGGTGATTCCAGGCTGAGCATCTTTGTCGACCCGGACCAGATTCTGCAGGTTCTCCTCAATCTCGGGATTAACGCGGTCCAGGCCTGCGATGCCAATGGCACGGTCGGCCTGCGTGCGGTGGACTGTGGCGGGGCTGTTGAAATTCGAGTGACCGATGATGGTTGCGGTATACCGCGCGAGCATTTGCTTGACGTGATCCAGCCATTTTTTACGATGAAAAGCAAAGGGACCGGGCTTGGGCTGACCATCAGCCAACAACTGGTCGAAGCCAATAACGGTACGATCAATATCGAAAGTGCTCCCCAAGAAGGCACGACAATAATTGTAATTTTACCGGCCGCCAGACCGGAGATCGTTCAGGAGGAAAAGTCGGAAAATGTCCAAGAGGATCAGAATACTGATCGTCGACGATGAGGAGTCTTTCGTTCGCTCTCTCAGTTTTGCCCTGCGCACCGAAGGGATGGATGTAACCGGCGTCCATTCCGGTGAAGATGCCTTCCTTGAAGTGCGTAAGGAACAGTTCGACATCATTCTGCTTGACCTTCGTCTGCCCGGGGCCGACGGGATGGAGGTTCTGAGCAGTATTCATAATTTGGATGTGACGATCCCGGTCATTATGATTTCGGCTCATGGCGATACGCGGGCCGCCGTTCAGGCCGTCAAAAGCGGTGCCGCAGATTATCTGAGCAAGCCTTTCGAACTGGATGAGCTTATCCACACGATCAATACGGTGCTGGATCAAAGTCAGGTAGCGTTGGAGCTTGATTATCATCGCCGCCGCGATGTCCCGACCAGCGGGCTGATCGGCGATTGTTCCGCCATGAAAGAGTTGCGGGATACGATCGACCGCGTTGCCCAAAGCAGCGCCAGCCGGATTTTGCTTCTGGGGGAATCCGGTACCGGCAAGGCCCTGGTCGCCCGGGCAATTCACAGCGAAAGCCCTCGCCGGGACAGGGCCTTTGTTGAAGTCAACTGCGCAGCCCTGCCGGAACAGCTCATTGAATCGGAACTCTTCGGGGCGGAGAAGGGGGCCTATACAGGCGCTCACCAGAAGCGAACGGGGCTGGTGCGCCTGGCTGATGGCGGGACGCTTTTTCTGGATGAAATCGGAGAGTTGCCGCTCGCCCTGCAGGCAAAGTTCCTCCATTTCCTGGAAAACGGAGATTACAGGCCGGTCGGGGCGGAGCGCTCGTCATCTGCGGATGTCCGCGTGATCACGGCGACAAACAGGGACCTTGCGGAGGAAGTCCGCCTTGGCAATTTCAGGGAGGACCTGTTCTATCGACTGAATGTCATCACGATTGATATTCCGGCGCTCAGAACCCGTGGTGAGGATATATTGGCGCTTGTTGCGCATTTTGCGGATCGCCAGGCCAAGGCCGAAGGCTGTCTTCCAATTCACTTCGACCCGGCAACGCAGGATATGCTCCTGACCCATGAGTGGCGGGGCAATGTGCGCGAGTTGAAAAACCTGATTGAACGACTGACGATCCTGTATCCGGCGAAAACCATTACACCGGACTTATTGCCCGCTGAGTTCCACGGGCAGGGTGATAGGGATGTCGCGGCGAGTGACGATGGCCAATCCATTCAATTGCAGGATCGCCTCAATCATACTGAGCGTCATATCGTCCAGGGTGCCTTGGATGAGGCTGATGGTCATAAAGGCCGTGCCGCGGAGATTCTTGGCATATCAAGACACGCCTTGAAGCGTCGATTACAGCGCCTGGGATTGTAACCCGCCCCTTGATTGCAATCGGTGATTTTACCGGGTGAGCGGTTTCCGCTCGCCCGGTTTTTTATGGTTGAGCGGAAGCCGCTCATGCGTGCCTGCGGCCATAAAAAATTTAGGAGATAAAAAACGCGGTAAGCCGCACATTCATTGATGTTTTCTCCCCGTATGGCAACTGGCACAGCCTTTGCGGATAGCCTTGCCAAGGGTACAAACACGGATGGATCAACCATTCGTAGGGAGGAAAGTCATGGAGGTGCGGATAAGCCCGTTTTTCGGGTGCATCACCATAGTGGCGACATTCTGTGCATTCTTGTCAGGCAAGACCGCACAGGCTGAACGCTTCGAACTGGGCGCACCGTCATCGGAGGCGGATGCGGTCGTTGGCTGTTTGTATCCGATGACAGGCCGTTCGGCGACCTATGGCCGGGACAGTATCGCCGGCATCAAAATAGCGTTGAACGACCTGAAAGCAGAGGCGGAAGCCGGTCTTTCGGTGCCGAAACTACGGGTCATTGCCGATGACCCGCGTTCCAAGGCATCCTATGCCGTTCGTCTGGCGCAGGACTTCATTGCCAATGATCATGTGCGTTTCTTCTGCGGGATTGTATCGTCCGGCGTTGCCCATGCGGTCAGCGACCTGGCCCTGCGCGAGAAGATCATCATGGTCGGCACGGACCATGCGTCGTCACGGCTGAGCATCGAGGCGGCTCACAAATACTATTTCCGCGTAACCAACGATAGCTGGACGTCGATGGCGGCCGGTGCACGGTATTTGCGGGATTTGCAGGAAAAAACAGGCTGGACAAAGCTTGCCTTCATCGGGCCGGACTATGACTACGGCCATGTCTCATGGACGGATTTGCAGCTTGCTCTATCCGAACTCGGCGTTGAGTACGAGACCGTCGCGGCCTTGTGGCCGAAGCTCTACGAGCCGGATTACTCGATCTATATCGGTGCCCTGCAAAACGCCAAGCCGGACATCGTCGTGACCGCCTTGTGGGGTGGTGATTTCATTGCCTTTATCAAGCAGGCGGCGACAACCCGTTTCTTCGAGACAATTCGTCTCGCCAATTTCGATACCGGCGCCAATTACGATGTAATGATGGCGTTGGGCGACCAGCCCTATCCGGGGCTGATCCTTTCTGCGCGACACCATAACAACTGGCCGGAAACAGGCCGAAACAAGAGATTCGTCGCGCAATTCCACGAGATGACCGGTCGTTATCCGACTTATGCCGCGGAAGGGGCATATACGGGGATCATGGCCATTGCTCGTGCGATGGAGAAAGCCGGTGCGGACAATGACAACAATAACGAGGCGTTGATCAGGGCTTTCGAAGGCCTGCAACTCGCGTTGCCAGAAGATCCTCCCGGTTTTGCATCCTACATCGATCCAGACACACACCAGATTGTCCAGGCGCAAGCCGTGGGCACGGTCGTCCACAACGAGAACTTTCCACCGTCCAAACTGATGGTTGGCAACTGGGCGATCTATGACGCCGAAGACTTGAAGCCGTCCAAGGAAATCGTCTTGCGACGCCGCAAGGCGGCCCTTGGCGGATCGGAGGCGCTTCCACCACCAACACCGTGACTTTTCCAATGGGAGGAAAATGTGAAGAATAAAAAAACGTCGATCATCAAAAGCTTGATTACAGGGGCAACGGCCATTGCGCTAGCTGCCGGAATCGCCACCGGGGCATCCGCCGCGGAAAACGGCAAATTCCGTGTCGGCATCGTGACCTTCCTGTCCGGCCCGGCTGCCGGTCCGTTCGGGGTTCCGTCCGCCAATGCCGCAAAAGTTCTGGTTGAAGAACTGAACAAGGGCAATCTGCCGGCCCCTTACGACAAACTGGGCATCAACGGCGCAGAAATCGAAGCCGTCATCATTGACGAGGCCGGTGGCGCGACCAAGCAGGTCGAAGAATACCGTAATCTGGTTCAACGCCAGAAAGTCGATGCCGTGATCGGCTATGTCTCCTCCGGTGACTGCCTAGCGGTCGCACCGGTTGCCGAAGAGCTGAAAACCTTCACAGTTGCCTATGATTGCGGCACCTCCCGGCTGTTTGCTGAAAACAGCGATGCCAAATATATGTTCCGTACCGGTCTGGACGCATCCGTCGACAACATCGGTGCTGTTCGCTATCTCGCGGCCACCCGACCGGATGTAACGCGCCTGTCCGGTATCCAGCAGAACTATTCCTGGGGGCAGGATAGCTGGAATGACTTTACCGCCGCGGCTGCGAAACTGCTGCCGGAGGCTGATGTCGTAGAAGAGCAGTTCCCGAAAATCTATCAGGGCCAGTATGGTGCGGAAATCTCCGCATTGTCCGTCAAACGTCCGGAGATCGTCCACAGCAGCTTCTGGGGTGGCGACATGGAGGCATTTGTCCTGCAGGCGAACGCGCGTGGTCTGCTGGAAGATGCGACAGGACTTCTGACCTGTGGCGAAGCCAGCTTTGGAACCTATAAGGATCAGGCACCCAACGGCATGATTATCGGCGCACGCGGTCCCTTCGGCGCCTTTGCTCCGGATAATGAGCTGAACAACTGGTTCGAAGGCGTCTATAGCGCGGCCTATGATAAAGACCCGGTCTATCCGGCAACCAAAATGGCGCAGGCCATCCTGGGTCTGAAATATGCGGCTGAAAACGCCGGTGTTGGCGACAAGGAAATCCCGTCAGCCGAACAGCTTTCCGCCGCCATGAAGGGCGCTACCTTCGAATCCGTTTCCGGTACTGTGGAAATGGCGCGCGCAAGCGGCCATCAGGCCATGCAGGGCATCACCTATGGTGAATATCACTATGAAGACGGCAAGCCGAGCATCAAGAATGCCGTCTCCTTCTCCGGTGCATGCGTGACGCCGCCGGAAGGTGTTTCCGCTGCCGAATGGATTGAACAGGGTTTCCCGGGCGCGACCTGTAACTAATCGCCTGACGAAAATCTCTGTGACTACGGACATCCGCAGGGTTCGGGCCCGGGATGTCCGTCCTTTCTCTCGCACACTGGATTATCGAAATGACAAGCCTTCTTGCCGTCCTGATTGATGGCTCGATCTATGCGTCGTGGCTGTTCCTCGTCGCCGCCGGTCTGACGGTGATTTACGGGGTAATGCGTATCCTCAACATGGCCCATGGCAGTTTCTATGCCATTGGGGCCTATTCTGCGGCATCGCTTATCGGCTGGTATTTTAACAACGGCGTCGGGCCGGCCTGGGCGAGTTACCTTTTGCTGGTTGTCGCCGCCCTCGTTGCCGGTCTGATTGTTGGGGTTTTCATTGAGCGCGGATTGTTGCGTTTCATGTATGGCCGCGACGAAATTCTGATGGTCATCATTACTTATGCCCTTTTGCTGATCCTGGAAGACGCCATGAAACTCGTCTGGGGGGTCAGCCCGTATTTTGCCTATCAACCCTATTCGGAACTGGGCCGTACGTCTCTCGGCCTGCTCAAGGTGTCCAATTACGACCTGGCACTGGTCGGTGTATCCGCGCTTCTCGGGCTGGCCCTGTGGGGTTGGCTGGAGCGAACCAACCAGGGCAAGGTCCTGCGCGCCGTCATTCACGACAAGGAAATTGCCGTGGCCATGGGGGTGAATGTCCGACTGATGTTCACAATCACCTTTGCCCTAGGCACCACGCTTGGTGCGCTGGCGGGGGCATTGACCGCCCCTGCGATTTCCGTCGTCCCGGGCATCGGGGTTGAGGTGATCGTCCTGGCCTTTGCCGTCGTTGTTATCGGTGGCCTCGGCAGCATTGGCGGTGCTGCCGTCGGTGCGCTTCTGGTCGGTTTCAGCCGCGCCGCTGCTGTTCATTTTGCACCTGAGTTCGAACTGTTTGTTATCTACGGGGTGATGTCGCTGGTACTCGCCTTCCGTCCCGAGGGCCTCTTCGGCCGCACATTGGCGAGGAAAATCTGACATGCATCTGGACAAAACTGAATTGTCGCTGATCGCGGTTGCGATTGCTTGTGTCCTGCTGGGAATGGTCTGGCCGGGCTGGCTGATTTTCCTGCTGACCATTGCCTTTGCGAAGGCGCTGGTGGTGCAGGGCGTCGTCATGCAGATGCGGGCGGGTCTCGTATCCTTCGGGCAGGGGCTGTTCTATTGTATCGGCGGCTATGCCGTCGGTATGGGCGGGCAGTTCCTGGGCATTCATGACGCCATCCTCGCCCTGGTCCTGGGTGTTGCAGTTGCCATTGTTATTGCAATGCTGTTGGGACTTTTGCTGACGCGTTATCGCGACATCTTCTTTGCGATGCTGTCCCTGGCATTCTCCATGATCCTGTTTGGAATTCTGGTCAAAAGCCAGGAACTGGGCAGCACGGACGGCTTTAACGTTCATGACTGGACTGTTCTGGGCTGGCGTCCGCAAAGTGGGCCGCAGGGGCAGTATACGGTCTTCGCCCTGACCGTCGGCGCGGGCCTTCTGATTTCGATTTTCCTGCATCGCTACATCAAGGCTGGCATCGGCGTGATTTGCGAGGCTGTGCGCGAGAATGAAGTCCGGGTGGAATATCTCGGCCTGTCACCGCGCTGGGTCCTGTATGGCAACTATGTCGCCGCTGCTGCCGTTTCGGCACTGGGGGGCGGCCTGACTGCGCTTGCCACAGGGCATGTGGACCCGGAAATGGCCTATTGGACCACATCCGGCGAATTCGTCTTCATTGCCTTGTTGGGAGGCATGGGCCATGTGGCAGCCCCCTTCATCGCAGCCATCGTCTTTTCTGTCGTTCGCACCTATGCAATCGAACTTGTTCCCCACACCTGGCAGATGATCCTCGGCTTCACGCTTTTGGGTGTAATTGTCTTCCTGCCGAAGGGACTGTGGAGCCTCGTCAGCCGACATAAGGAAGGAGAACGGGCATGACCGCCATTCTTGAAACCCGTTCGCTTAACAAAGAGTTCGGGGCTGTTATTGCGGCCAAGGATATCAACGTCAAAATCGAAAAAGGCGAAGTCGTCGGCGTTATCGGTTCAAACGGCGCCGGCAAGACCACCTTTATCAATATGGTGACGGGATATCTGCGCCCGACCGAAGGGCAAATCCTGTTTAACGGAAATTCGATTGTCGGGCGGTCGCCGCGCGCAATCACGCGGGCGGGAATGGCGCGGTCCTTCCAGGTCGCACAGCTTTTTCCGGAGCTGTCGGTGATTGACAATCTGGTCGTGGCGCTGGCTGCTGCCGAAAGCCCCCGACCGAGCTTCCTGCGGCCCATGCGCAGTGAACGGCGGATTGCCGCCGCCGAGGAAATCCTCGCGGAATTCGGTGTCTCCGATTATCGCAATTCACTGGTAACAGCCGTGCCGCAGGGTGCGCGAAAACTTGTGGATATCGCCATGGCGCTGATCGGAAATCCGCAGATGCTGTTGCTGGACGAACCCACCAGTGGCGTGTCGATGGATGAAAAGACCGGCCTGATGGATACCGTGATGAATGCGGTGCGCCAGCATGGTGTTACAGTCCTCTTCGTGGAGCACGATATGGATGTGGTCGAACGCTATGTTTCGCGTATTCTGGCTTTCTATAGCGGTGAGATTATCGCGGATGGCGAGCCTTCCGCCGTTCTGGCGAACGAGCGTGTTCGCGATCTGGTCACCGGGCACCGTACGCCTGCAAAATCGGGGAGTGCCGTATAATGACCCTGAAGATTCAAAACCTGAATGTCTCCATCGGCAATATCCCGATCCTCCGGGATGTTTCCTTTGAGGTGCCCGAAGGCAAGATGATCGGCCTGATCGGCCATAACGGGGCGGGGAAGACCACGCTGATGCGGTCGATCATGGGGTTGCTTGCCGCTGACAGCGGTGAAATTACCTTTGATGGCCGAGACCTTCGTAACCTGGCCGATTTTGCCCGTGCCAAGTCGGGGATCAGCTATATGCCCGAAGACCGCCGTCTGATTCCATCGTTGACGGTTGAAGAAAACATCCTGCTGCCTGCCTGGTCCAACGGTATAAAGGACGCGCGACAGCGTCTCGAATGGGCCTATGACCTTCTGCCGGAGATCGCGCAGTTCCGCAACCGTCGTGCACTGCAGCTTTCCGGCGGTCAGCAAAAGCTGGTTGCGCTTGCCCGCGCCCTGATGCCGGGGCGGCGGCTGCTTTTGCTGGACGAGCCGTTCGAAGGGGTCGCACCTGTTTTGTCACGCCGCCTGAGCGAGGTTATCTCCAACCTGGGCAGCAGCGGCCTTTGCGTCCTGATATCTGAATCGGACGATACACATTCCGCCGATCTTGTTGCAGGCTCTTACCGCATTGAACGGGGCTCTGTGTCGGTCGGCGGCGAAGTTCCGGCCTGAGGAAAGGATCCAGACATGAATGATTTTACCTTTGAGACCACACCGCATGTGATCTGTGAATTCGACGGCGCTTTGAAGCTTGGCGATCTGTGCAAACAGTTCGGGGCCAAAAGTGCGATGCTGCTAACCGATCCCGGATTGCAGAAGGTCGGATTGATTGACGGGCCTTTGACCGGGTTGAAAGAGGCGGGCATTGAGACCCTTCTCTGGACCAGGGTAGAGGCGGACCCGCCGGAAGCCAGCATTGTCGAGGCTGTCAACGCAGCCAGGGAATTCAATGCCGATATCATTATCGGTCTGGGCGGTGGCAGTTCCATGGATACCGCAAAACTGGTTGCCTTGTTATGCGGTCACGAACAGACGTTGGAGGACGTCTATGGGATCGGCCTGGCAAAGGGACCGCGTCTGCCGCTGATCCAGGTGCCGACGACCGCCGGTACCGGGTCGGAAGTCACCCCGATTTCCATCGTGACCACGCCGTCTCATGAGAAAAAGGGCGTGGTTTCCCCCTTGCTCTATCCGGACATTGCCTTGCTTGACGCCAGCCTGACCATGGACCTGCCCGCGCCGATCACGGCAGCAACCGGGATCGACGCCATGGTCCATGCCATTGAGGCATATACCACACGCCACAAGAAAAATGTCCTTTCCGACGGCCTGGCTATTCGCGCCCTGCAGTTGATGACGGCCAATATCGACGATGCTGTTTCGGACAAACCCAGCCGCGAGGCGCGCGAAGCGATGCTGCAGGGGTCCATGATGGCCGGTATGGCTTTTGCCAATGCGCCGGTGGCGGCGGTCCATGCGCTGGCCTATCCGCTGGGCGGGCATTTCCATGTGCCTCACGGCCTCAGCAATGCGCTGGTGCTGGTAGAAGTGTTACGTTTCAACCGGGATGCCGCCTGCTCACACTATGCTGAACTTGCCCGTGCGGTCATGCCTGCCAAACGGTTTTCTTCCGATGAGGAGGCCTGTGATGCCTTCATTCAATTCATGGCGGACATGGTTGCCCGGATGCCGTTTGCGCAAAATCTCCGCGATGTGGGGGTGAGAGAACGTGACCTGGACATGCTGGCGGCGGATGCCATGAAGGTGGAAAGGCTGCTGGTCAACAATCCACGGGAAATGACCCTGGAAGCCGCCCACGCCATTTATGCCGCAACACTGTAGAAACGGAGAAACAGTTATGCCTCTCAACCTGCAAGATACCGGTCTCTGGCAAACCAGGGCCTTCCTTGATGGTAAATGGACCGATGCCGCCTGCGGCAAAATGTTTCCCGTGAGTGACCCGGCCAATGGCGAGCATTTGGCCGACGTTCCGGATATGGACGCCGAAGATACCCGCCGTGCCATTGAGGCTGCGAATGGTGCCCTGCCTGCCTGGCGGCTGCTGACCGCGAAGGAGCGGGCTACGATCCTGCGGAAGTGGTTCGACCTTTGTCTGGCCGCGCGTGACGACCTCGCGCTGCTCATGACCCGCGAACAGGGCAAGCCCCTGGCCGAAGCATCCGGCGAAGTGGTCTATGGAGCCTCCTTCATCGAATGGTTTGCCGAAGAGGGCAAGCGTATCTATGGCGATGTGATCCCCTCCCATGGTGCGGACAAGCGGATCGTTACCGTCAAGCAGCCCATTGGTGTGGTGGCCGCAATCACGCCGTGGAACTTCCCCATGGCGATGATCACCCGCAAATGTGCACCCGCCCTGGCGGCTGGTTGTACGGTTGTGATCAAACCGGCGGAGGATACGCCGCTCACAGCCCTTGCCCTGGCCGAACTTGCCCGGCGCGCAGGCTTCCCCGATGGCGTGGTCAATGTGGTGACGGCCTCGCACGGGGCCGAAGTCGGCGGTGAACTGACGGCCAACCCGATCGTCCGCAAGCTTTCCTTCACAGGCTCGACCCAGGTTGGGAAGCTTCTGATGCGGCAGTGCTCTGATACGGTGAAGAAGGTCAGTCTTGAGCTTGGCGGCAATGCGCCGTTTATCGTTTTTGACGATGCGGACCTGGATGAGGCGGTTATCGGGGCGATTGCCTCGAAATATCGTAACGCCGGTCAGACCTGTGTCTGTGCCAACCGCATTCTGGTGCAGGACAGCGTCTATGATGCCTTTACCGAAAAACTTGCCGTGGCAGTGGCGAAACTGCGTGTCGGGCATGGCCTGGAGGATGGCGTCACGCAGGGGCCGCTGATTAATGCCAAGGCGATTGAAAAGGTCGAAACCCTCGTCGGGGATGCAGTGAGCAAGGGGGCGACGGTTGTCACTGGCGGGAAGCGCCATGAAGCCGACAGTAATTTCTATGCGCCTACGATCCTGACCGGGGTGACAGACGATATGCGGATATTCTCCGAAGAAATCTTCGGGCCTGTCGCGCCTCTTTTCCGGTTCAAGGATGAAGAAGAGGCAGTCCGCATGGCCAATGATACGCCATTCGGTCTGGCCGCCTATTTCTATGCCCGTGATATCGGTCGGATCTGGCGGGTAGGCGAGGCGCTTGAATATGGCATCGTCGGCATCAACGAAGGCATTATTTCCACCGAATCAGCACCTTTCGGCGGTATCAAGGAATCCGGTATCGGCCGTGAAGGCTCCAAATACGGCGTCGATGACTTTGTTGAGATCAAATACATGTGCATGGGCGGCATCGCGTCCAAAGGCCTTTGATTTCGGGTGCAGGAGAAAATTATGAGCTTTATGTTCAGAAGTGCGCCCCGCATCGTTTGCGAGGCCGGGGCGCTCGCCAGGGTTGGCGGTATGATGCGGGAACTGGGGGCAAAGCGGGTAACCGTTATCTGTGATCCGGGCATCGTGTCTCTGGGATTTGCCGACACCGCACAAAAGGCGCTGGAAGCTGCGGGTATTGCCGTTCAACTCTTTTCCGATGTCATGGCCGACCCGCCGGAAGCCGTTGTCCGGCAGGCCATTGATGCGGCGGCTGATTGGAAGGCGGACGGGGTAATCGGCCTGGGGGGCGGCAGTTCGCTGGATACCGCGAAACTGGTGGCGCTTCTTGTAAACAGCAGCCAGTCGATTGGCGATATATACGGTGTCGACAAGGCAACCGGCAGGCGTTTGCCCCTGATCCAGATACCGACAACGGCGGGCACGGGTTCCGAAGTGACCTGGGTCTCCGTTATTACCGATCCTGACAATGTAAAGCAGGTCGTGGTGTCCCCGCAGTTGCTGCCCGATGTTGCGTTGCTGGACCCGGAACTGACCTATGGATTACCGCGGAAGGTGACGGCGGCAACCGGGTTGGACGCAATGGTTCACGTCATTGAGGCCTATACCAGCCGGACCATGAAAAACCCGATTGCCGACGGTATGGCAACGACGGCCTTGTCGCTGTTGGGGCGCAATCTGATGAAGGTTATTGAGGAGCCGTCTGATAAAGAGGCGCGGGCGGCAATGCTGCAAGGATCGCTTGTCGCCGGTATGGCCTTTGCCAATGCATCCGTTGCGGCGATCCATGGCCTAGCCTATCCCTTGGGTGCACGGTTCCATATTCCCCATGGACATGCCAATGCCCTTGTTATGGCGCCGGTTCTTCGTTTCAATCTTTCGGCGGCGGAAAAGGCCTATGCGGAACTGGCGCCCTGTCTGTTGGGGGATGTTCCGTTCGGTTCGGACCGGGAGGCAGCGGAATGTTTTGTCCGGCGCGTTGAGGAAATGGTGTCCGCAAGCGGCCTGGAAACGCGCCTGCGTGATCTTGGTGTCGGGGAAGATGCCATTCCCGGAATGGCGGATGAGGTTTTCACAAAAATCCATCGTCTGATTGATAGCAATCCCTGCGACATGACGGCGGCGGAAATCGAAGCAATCTACCGGGAAGTCTACTAGGTCCAACAGGTCTGCATATCATAAGAAAAACCGGCGGCATCTTTGTCGCCGGTTTTTTATTAAGGGGAGGGGCTGCTGCCGTGCTTCAGCACGCGTTTAGTTGCGCTTTCGATCTGGCCTAACCCAACGGCACGGGAACAGTGACGCCGTCTTTGACAAGCTCCATCACGATGAAGGAGTGGGTCTGATGGACATTCGGTAACTGGCTTATCTAATGGCCCAGGACGGCACGGTATTTGTCCACATCCCTGGTTCTTATCTTCAGCAGACAGTCGAAGTTGCTCGCGATCATATAACAGCCCTGGACTTCCGGAATGCGCCGAACCGCCTCGTTGAAGCGCTCAAGGGCGTCGTCACTTGTCTTGTCCAGGACGACCATGACAATCATCACACAGCCTGCATCCAACTGATTGGGGTCCAGGTCCGCGCGATATCCGCGGATTATCCCCGCCTGTTCCAGGCGACGGACGCGTTGCGTGCATGGCGTTTTGGTCAGGTTTACCCGACTGGCAAGCTCAACAATCGGCAGTCGGCCATGCTCTTGCAGCTCCCGCAGGATGCTTTGGTCTACAGAATCCATCATTCGGGCGATCATGACCAAGGGTCGCAGTTTCGCCGGTGTTCAGACAACGGCGGTGAGCACGTCGATTGCAACCAATCTTGTCGCCGGAGACCCCTATCTTTCCATTGCACTGCCGGGCCGCATGTATGCCCCGGTTTATCGCGCTTTGGGGTATTCAACCCTCAACCTGTCGCGCGGTATCGAGGAAGGGGGGACACTGGTCTCGCCGCTGGTGCCGTGGAATGCGGGCGGGGCATTTGTGATTAGTGCACTTGGTCTGGGGATCGGGCAGGGGAATGTGGAGAACCTGCTTTATATTCCGCTGGCTATTGCCTGCTGGTTGTCGCCGATGATCGGCATTGCCTATGCGCAGCTTGGCCTGTTCTCCCCGAAAGCCAGCGACGAGGAACGTCTGCGCTGGCAGGAAACCGGAGAGGCGATTGCCGACCTGGATATCGTCGTGCCGATCAATGAAGAGGAAGCACCGCGACCGGCGGTTGGGTAAATCAGGTTACCTGTCCGTGAAATGCCGGCCTGCATCAAAGTAGGTCGGCATTTCCTGTCCGGCAGGTGGCGATTTTTTGCCCTATCGCGCGGTGACAAAATCGCTGATGACCTGATTGAATTCCCCGGGGTTTTCCATATGGGGGGCATGACCACAGCCAGCCATTTCGTGTCGGGTGGCTTTTGGCATCCGGTCGGCCAGGAAGGCGGCCGTCGGTGCGTTGTACAGGGCGCTTTCCGAACCGTGGATGACCATGGCCGGGCAGGTGATGCGGGGCAGGAGGTCTCTAAAGTCGCACTGCGCCATGGACTGCCACAGGCTGGCCAGGGTGTCGGGGTCGTTCTGGAGAAGCTGTTGAAGGGTCCAGTCAAAGAGAGCTTCGTTGCTTCTGCCTTTTTGGCCGAAAAGATTGGGGGCCATATGCCTTGCATAAGTCGGCCAGTCGTCGCTCATGCGCTGCAGGGTCTGGCGGTTGTGTTCGGCGGTGAAGCTGCCCCGCAGGCCCAGCGTCCATTCATCGTCGCAAATCAGGCGCGGGGTCATATCGACAACGGCAAGCCCGCCGATACGATCCAGCCCGTATCGAGCGATGAAATCCCAGCACACCAATGCGCCCATGGACCAGCCAACCAGCACGCATTGCTCAATTTTAAGATGATCCAGAAGGGATAGCAGGTCTGCCGACAGGTCTTCTATCTGCGGGCGCTGTTCCGGTGCACGTGAAGAGCCGTGACCGCGTTGGTCGAGGGTTATGACCCGAAAGCTTTGCGACAGGGCTGATGACTGTTCGCGGAAAAAACCATGATGGGCGGACCAACCGTGCACGAAGACGATGGCCGTGCCTTCGCCCTTGTCTTCAAAAAACAACGACAAACCGTCAGGGCAGGTCATGAAGGGCATCCAATAAAGTCTCCGCAGTCGATGGTTACTTGACAGTAATAACATTTGATTCAAAAATATGACAACTGATTCATGTTTCATGTTTAGGAAGTTCGATGGCTATAGCGGCAGTTGCAAAGGAACCGAAGACGGCGCGTGGACGCAAAACGTTGCGGAAGCTGCTGGATGCTGCCCGCGATGAATTCGGCACCTGGGGCTATCATGATGCGTCGGTGGCGGGGATTACGACGCGCGCCGGAATTGCGCAGGGAACTTTCTATATCTACTTCGAAAGCAAGGAAGAGATCTTCCGCGACCTCGTTCTGGACCTGGGGCACCAGCTTCGGGAGCATCTGAATGAGGAACTGTCCACGGTGACGGGACGGATTGAGGCAGAGCGTATGGGGCTTGCCGCCTTTATTGCTTTTGTGCGGAACAACAACAGCCTCTATCGAATTGTGATGGAGGCCCAGTTTGTCGACGAAGCCGTCTATCGCCAGTATTTCACCGACTTTGCGGATGCCTATACGGAAAATCTGGAACGTGCCACAGCGGCGGGTGAAATCCGGCCTGGCGGCTGTGCGGAACGCGCCTGGGCAATCATGGGGATTTCGATCTTTCTGGGGCTTCGGTTCGGTATCTGGGACCGGGAGACGCCGATCAATCAGGTTGTGGATGCTGTGATGGACATGCTTGAAAACGGGTTGAGGCCATGACGCAGGATATGGCTGACAAGCTCGTCTGTCTGGCGTTGGATGGTCCGGTTGCGCGGATCACGTTGAACCGTCCCGACAGGCATAACAGCCTTGTGCCCGAACTTCTGGAAGAACTGCTGTCCTGCGTCGACGAGGTCAGCCGGAATGATGATATCCGCGCCGTTGTCTTGCAGGCGAACGGCTGCAGTTTCTCGACCGGGGGCGATGTCCAGGCCTTTCACGACCAAGGGGCGGATATCAAGGGATATGCGCGTTCCATTGTCGGAGCCCTGAACCGCTGTCTTCTGGCGCTGATGGATTGTCCTCATCCGGTGATTGGCCGCATCCATGGCCCGGTTACCGGCGGGTCACTCGGATTGTTGCTGGCCTGTGATCTGGCGGTGATGTCGCAAAAGGCATTCATTCAACCTTACTACTGTGAAGTCGGATTTACGCCGGATGGCGGCTGGCTGGCCATTTTGCCGGATCGTATTGGTGCGCGGCAAGCCGGTGAAATCATGCTGCTGAACCGGCGTGTTACGGCGGCGGATGCCCTGCGGTTGGGGCTGGTGTCGGCGGTGGCGGAAGACAGCCAGATTGATGATTGGCTGGATGAACGGATTGCTGAATTGACCGGGAAGGTTCTGCACAGCCTGCGGGCCACGAAAAAGGCTCTCTGGACGCAAGAGAGGCGGCGGGAATGCGCTGGCGCACTGGACCGTGAACTGAACGATTTCATTGCACATATCGATTTGCCGGAAACTTGGGCAGGTATGTCGAAATTCCTCGGTTTGGAAGCAAAAGAAATAAGGAACGCAGGTATCTAACCCGCATGCATGGGAGGCTCGGGGGGAAACGTCCATGTTACAGACATTTGATATTGCCGCACGACGCGCGGAACTGACGCCGGACAAACTGGCGCTGCATGAATTGGAAAGCGGGGGGAGGGTGACCTACCGGGAACTCGACCGGCGTGCCAATCTCTTTGCCGAAGCAATGCAAAGGCAAGGTTTGCAGCGGGGGGATCGTATCGCGATCCTCTGTCACAACTGTGCCGCCTTTTTTGAGATCATGTTCGGCTGTGCGAAAGCGGGCCTGATCCTTGTTCCGCTGAACTGGCGTCAGACCAAAAGCGAGCTGGTTCCGCTGCTGGAAGATTGCGCCGCGCGGCTTCTGATCCACGACAATGCAACTGCCGACTTGGCCCTGGCACTGGTGGAAGAATGGAGGACACCGCTTCTTTCCATTCTTACCGCAACCGAACCTGTCACGCCTGGCAGTTATCAGGCCCTTCTGGCGGAGGGACGTGGGGATGTGGAGTTTCCACAGGAAAGACTGGCGGATGACATCTGGTATCTGCTTTATACCTCCGGGACGACCGGCATGCCCAAGGCAGTCCAGCAAACCTTTGGCATGGCGTGGGCGAACTATATCAATTTCGGCCAGGCGATTGACCTTACCTCGTCGGACATCACGCCGAACTATCTGCCGTTGTTTCATACGGCGGGCATTAATCTTCTGACCATGCCGACCCTGATTGCAGGGGGCACGGTTCGCATCATGCCGAAATTCGATGCGGAAACCCTGCTTGCCCTGATTGACCGGGGGGAATTGACGGCCTTGCTGGCTGTGCCTGCCGTTTATCAGGCGCTGAGCCTGCACCCGGATTTCGCCGAGACGGATTTCAGCAAGATGCGTTCCTGGTCTTCCGGCGGCGCACCGATGCCGAATGACCTGGTCCGGCTTTATGCGGATCGCGGCGCGATGATCTGCCAGGGATACGGCATGACTGAAACCGGGCCGACCGTGTTTCTCATGGACCGGGAGAATGTGCTGAACAAGCTGGGGTCCATTGGCAAGCCGCATATCATGTCGCGTGTCCGGGTGGTCGACCTGAACGGTGACGATTTGCCGACAGGCGAGGCGGGCGAGTTGCTGATCAAAGGGTCGAATGTCACGACCGGATATTGGAACCGGCCGGAGGCAACCGCCGCAGCCCTTGATCAGGATGGGTGGCTACATACCGGCGATGTCGGGCGGGTCGACGAAGACGGGTATTACTACATCGTCGACCGGATCAAAGACATGTATATCTCCGGCGGTGAAAATGTTTACCCGGCAGAGGTTGAGCGCCTGCTGGTGTCTCATCCTGACATTATGGAATCTGCGGTCGTCGGGATTGCCGATGACCGTTGGGGGGAGGTCGGCCAGGCGTATCTTGTGGCTATGCCTGGCCGCGACCTCGACCTGGACGAGGTCTACAGCTACTGCCGCGAAAACCTGGCTGCCTACAAGGTCCCGAAAAAATTCTGCATCGTGCAGGACTTCCCGCGTACGGCCGCCGGCAAGGTCCGTAAACATATTCTGCGCAAGGAGGAGGGAAGCGATGAGTAACGCCGCACCTGAAATCGGTTTGCTGCTGGAAGAGGACCGCTGTTTTACGCAGGCGGAGTTTGATCTGTTTGCGGAAATCAGCGGCGACGACAACCCGATCCATGTGGACCCGGTTTTCTCTGGCGAAACCCGGTTTGGCCGGACTGTCGCCCATGGAATGCTGCTCTATACAAGCCTGTGGGGGCTTGTTCACAGGCATCTTCCCGGTTTCAAGCCATCCTTGCAGTCCCTGATGTTCCCCGCGCCGACCTTTGCAGGCGAGGCAATGGAACTGCGGGCGGAACTGGTGGAGCGCCAATCGGACAGGGAATGCGTTTTCGACTTTTCGATCCGGCGTAAGGCGGATGAGGTTGTGACCCTCCAGGGGCGCGCCAGTCTCATCAGGGATGAGGAGGACGGGGCATGAAATTAGGTGATTTCGCAACGGTCACGCGCAGCTATAGCAAAACCGATATCGGTGGTTATTGCGCCCTGGCCGGATTGGATGTGAGCAACCTTGATTACGTACCCGAACCGCTGATCAGCGGCCTGTTTTCCTATCTGCTGGGCGTCAAGCTGCCAGGCTTCGGGACGAACTACCTGAAACAGGAATTGGATTTTTCCAGCCGGGTCGGACTGGGGGAGGAACTGACCGCGCGTGTGGAAGTCACGCGGATCAGACCGGAAAAGAATTTGGTCGACTTGTCAACGACTTGCACGGACAGCCAGGGCAACGAGATTTGTGCCGGGCGCGCATTGGTGCTGGTCAAGGATGTAGGCCATTCCGTCAAAAATAAAAAAGAGATGGCAGGGGCGGAATAAACCGCAGCCGCCGCAGGTGACGCGAACACTTAGGAGGTTTTCCATGGTTAAGGAGACGGTCGGAAGGCCGCTTGCCCATCTGTTGGGCGTGGCGGCGATGACTTTGGGGCTGGGGATGACCAGCGCCGCAGCAGAAGATGCCTATACGATTGCCCATGTCTACGGCAAAACAGGCCCCTATGAGGCCTATGCACAGCAGTCCCATCGCGGGCTTCTTATGGGTATAGAATATGCCACCGGCGGGACCAATATGGTCAACGGCCACAAGATCGAGGTTATTGAAAAAGATACCCAATTGAAGCCGGACCTGGGCAAGACCTTGCTGGCGGAAGCCTATGGTGACGACGAGGTTTCCCTCGCCGTTGGTCCGGTGTCTTCCGGTGTTGCACTGGCCATGCTGCCGGTGGCTGAAGAATACGAGAAACTGTTGATTGTCGAACCGGCGGTGGCGGATTCCATCACCGGCGAAAAATGGAACCGCTACATTTTCCGGACCGGGCGCAACTCGTCCCAGGATGCGATCGCCAATGCGGTGGCGCTGGGCAAGCCGGGCACCCATATCGCCACTTTGGCGCAGGATTATGCCTTTGGCCGCGATGGGGTCTCTGCCTTTAAGGAGGCGCTGAAAGGAACCGGCGCGACCTTGGACTTTGAAGAATACACCCCCAGCGACACCACCGACTTTACGGCTTCCGCGCAACGCCTGTTCGAGGCCTTGAAAGACAAGGAAGGCCGCAAGGTCATCTGGGTGATCTGGGCCGGTAAAGGTAATCCCCTGAGCAAGCTGAAGGCACTGGAGCCGGAACGTTACGGTATTGAACTGGCATCCGGTGGCAATATTCTCGCAGCCATGGCCGCATACAAGGCGCTGCCGGGCATGGAAGGGGCCACTTATTACTATTACGACATCCCGAAGAATCCGGTGAATGACTGGCTGGTAAAAGAACATTACGCCCGTTTCAACGAGCCGCCCGATTTCTTCACGGCTGGCGGCATGGCAGCAGGTATTGCGGCAGTCGACGCCCTGAAAAAGGCCGGTGGTGACGACACGGAAGACCTGATTGCCGCGATGGAAGGCATGTCCTTTGAAACGCCGAAGGGGACCATGATATTCCGGAAGGAAGATCATCAGGCCCTGCAGTCCATGTATCATTTCAAGATCAAGGTTGATCCGAATGTTCTCTGGGGCATTCCCGAACTGGTGCGTGAATTGCCGATTGACGCAATGAATATCCCCACTCGCAATCAGTAAAAACCTGCCTGCCTTCCCTTGCGCACTCTGTGGGGAAGGCAGGCCGACCTTCAAACGAGATGATCCATGCTGCACATGCAAGAACCGCCGGTCCTTGAGACGGAGGCTCTGTCGATCCGGTTTGGCGGCCATGTGGCTGTCGACAATGTGACCTGCGCCTTTGAGCGCGGAACGTTGACGGCTATCGTCGGGCCGAACGGGGCGGGAAAAACCACATATTTCAACCTGATTTCCGGCCAGTTGAAGGCGTCTTCCGGTACCGTCCGGCTGTTTGGTGAGGATATCACCGGCAAAACCGCACCATCGCGGGCAAGGCTGGGCATCGGGCGTGCCTTTCAGTTGACCAATCTGTTTCCTAATCTGACGGTTCTGGAAAACGTTCGCCTGGCTGTGCAGTCCCGCGCCGGGATTGGTGTGCGGCTTTTCTCGCTGGCAGCCAGTCACCGTGGCTTGTTGGAGCGTGCCGAACATTGCCTGGCGCAGGCAAAGCTTCTGGACCGGGCCGGTGATATCGTCTCCGCATTGCCACATGGGGATCAGCGGAAACTGGAAGTTGCCGTTCTTCTGGCCCTGGAACCGGAAGTTCTGATGTTTGACGAACCGACAGCGGGGATGAGTGTGGATGAGGCGCCTGTCATTCTGGAACTAATCCAGGAGATCAAGGCCGATAAATCGAAGACGGTCTTGCTGGTGGAACACAAGATGGATGTGGTGCGCAGTCTCGCCGACCGGATCATTGTCCTGCACAATGGTGCACTCGTTGCTGACGGGATGCCCGAGGAAGTGATAAGCGCACCGATCGTCCAGGAAGCCTATCTGGGAACGGGAGGTGGCGCACATGTCTAGTTCCTTGCTGAAACTGGAAGGGGTGCACACCCATATCGAGCAGTATCACATCCTGCAGGGGGTGGATCTGGAGGTTCCCGAAGGCGGTATAACCATGCTGTTGGGACGCAATGGTGCGGGCAAGACAACGACCATGCGCACCATCATGGGGCTGTGGAAGGCATCGAAAGGCCGTATCACCTTCAATGACGGTGATATAACAGGAAACCAGACGCCGGATATCGCTGCGAAAGACGTCGCCTATGTTCCTGAGAATATGGGGATTTTTGGTGATCTGACCGTTCGCGAAAATATGGTTCTGGCGGCGCGGAGCGGCCAGATGGATGATGGGCGGCTGGAGTGGATATTCAATTTTTTCCCGGCCCTGAAGAAATTCTGGAACTGGCCTGCGGGCAATCTGTCCGGCGGTCAAAAGCAGATGCTCGCCATTGCACGGGCGGTCATTGAACCGCGCCGTCTTATCTTGATCGACGAACCGACAAAGGGGCTTGCTCCGGCGATTGTCGATGCGCTGATCGAGGCCATTCTCGAGCTTAAGGAAACCAGGACCACTATTCTTCTGGTGGAACAGAACTTCCGGATGGCGCGGGCCGTGGGCGATACGGTCGCCGTGATGGATGATGGCCGCGTCGTGCACCATGGGGCCATGGCCGACCTTGCGACCGACACCAGCCTGCAAACAAAGCTTTTGGGGCTAAGCCTGGAGGCACATCAATGAGTGACGATATTCGCGAAACGCCGGTATCTCTGAGCGGCAATATCCAGGACCGCTTCAAGATCAATATGCCGGTTTTTATTGTTCCGATCCTGGCGGCTCTCGGTCTTGTCCTGATCGGTGATTTCTCCACCTGGGCAACGTTGACGCTTGCAGGGCTCGCCATGGGCATGATGGTTTTCGTCATGGCGTCCGGCCTTACCCTTGTTTTCGGGCTTATGGATGTCCTGAACTTCGGTCATGGTGCCTTTATTTCAATCGGCGCATTTGTCGGGGCCACCATTCTCCTGGCGCTGGGTAGTTGGACCGGCGTGGACAGCCTCTGGCTGAACCTCGCGGCGGTCGGCCTTGCCGTGGTTGGCGCGATGGCTGTCAGCGGGGCGCTGGGTCTGTTCTTTGAGCGTGTCATCGTTCGACCGGTCTATGGCGCGCATCTCAAACAGATTCTGATCACCATGGGCGGTCTGATCGTTGCGGAGGAGGTGATCCACATGATCTGGGGCCCGAATGCCATTCCGTTACCGCGTCCTCTGGCCCTGCAGGGGGCATGGAGTATCGGCGATATCGTTGTGGAAAAATATCGCGTTGCCGCCGTGGTGATCGGGCTTTTGTTATTCCTCGCCATGCGGTGGGTCTTCAACCGTACACGGCTGGGGCTTTTGATCCGTGCGGGCGTGGAAGACGGCGAAATGGTCGAGGCCTTGGGTTATCGCATCAACCGGATTTTCATTCTGGTCTTTGTTGCCGGGTCGGCTTTGGCTGCTCTGGGTGGCGTGATGTGGGGACTTTACGACGAAATCATCACCGCACAGATTGGCATGAATATCCTGATCCTTGTTTTTATTGTGGTGATTATCGGCGGGCTTGGCTCTGTCGAGGGGTGTTTTATCGGGGCAATGCTGGTGGGGCTGATGGCGAATTATACCGGTTATCTCGCGCCCAAGGTCGCCCTGGGGTCCAACATTCTTTTGATGGTGGCTGTTTTGATGTGGCGTCCGGCAGGACTGCTGCCGGTCAGCAAGCGATAGGGGGCGGATATGTTTTCGACAATTCTATCCGGCGATTTGCCCAAAGGTAAAATTTTACGGCTGTTGCTGCTGGTGATTGTGTTGGGGCTGGCGTTCGCACCATTCCTGTTCCCCGGCGTCAGGGCCCTTAATACGGCAGCGACAATTTGCATCTTCATCGTGCTGGCGGCGAGCTATGACCTGTTGATTGGCTATACCGGCGTTGTCTCCTTCGCGCATACCATGTTCTTCGGGATCGGGGCCTACGGGGTGGCGATTACTTTGGACAAGGCCGTGCCGGGCTGGGGCGGGGTGCTGATTGGAACCGGTCTGGGGCTGGCCGTGGCGATTGTCCTGGCATTTGTCATCGGGCTGTTTTCACTGCGGGTGAAGGAGATATTCTTTGCCATGGTGACCCTGGCGGTTGCCAGCGCCTTCCTGATCCTGGCGTCACAGCTATCCGGTCTGACCGGTGGCGAAGACGGGCTGACTTACAAGCTGCCAAGGCTTCTTTCCCCGGCCTTCAAGCTGATTGATGAAAAGGTTCTGGGCGTTCGTATTAACGGCCGCCTGTTGAACTATTATCTTGTTTTCTGGGGGGCATTGGGCCTGTTCCTGGTAATGCTACGGGTGGTTAATTCACCCTTCGGTCGGGTGTTGCAGGCCATTCGCGAGAACCAGTTTCGCGCAGAAGCATTAGGCTATCGGACGGTCGTCTATCGGACGATTGCCAACTGTCTGGCGGCGGCCATCGCGGCCCTGGCAGGCGTGTTGATGGCGCTTTGGCATAAATATACCGGTCCGGATACAACGCTTTCCCTGACGATCATGATCGACATTCTGTTGATGGTGGTGATCGGGGGGATGGGCTCCCTTTATGGGGCCGCCATTGGTGCGACGTTGTTTGTGCTGGCGAAGAACTATCTTCAGGCATTGATGGGCGACGCCGCCGATGGTCTGTCAGCCGTACCGATGCTGGCGGAGCTTGTTCATCCCGACCGCTGGATGCTTTGGCTGGGTGTGTTGTTCATATTGAGTGTCTATTTTTTCCCGACCGGTGTCGTTGGTAAACTGCGCCGCAGTGAGCCCGGAACACAGAACAATTAGCCTGCGGTAAGGGTGGCCAAGGCGGTGGTTTTCCTGGTTCATCAAGCCGCTTGCTGAATTGCAAAACGGCCCACCCGAGCGGTGGGCCGTTTTTGATGCGGTATAGCATTATGTACTCTCAGGGGTGGAATATTGGAAAAATCAACCAATGAATTGACAAGTTGGAAATTATTGTTACCGTGACGTTGTCCTTCAAGGTGAGGACAGAAAATAGCGGCAAAAAATCGCCGCATGCCAAATGAGGCCGTCCGTTTCTTTGTATCGCAAAGAATCGCGGCCTTTTTTGTTTTTGGGGACAGTTTTGGGTAAGACGCACGCAAGTCGGAGCTATCGGGTCGGGTTTCTGTATTCAGTGACCGGGTCTTATCGCGCTATTGCACAGGATCTTTACGACGGTGCCTGTATGGCACTGGACGAAGTGAATGGCGATGAGGCATTCGATTTTCATCTAAGTCCTGAGTTCAGGGATCCGGCTGGCGTTTCGGAACGCTATACGGATTTTTGTGACAGCCTGATCCGGAAGGACGGATGCAAACATATCATTGGCACGATCACGTCGCTTGCGCGCAAGGAAGTCCTGCCGACGGTCGAGAAATTCGATGCGCTGCTATGGTATCCTTGCCCTTATGAGGGGTTCGAATGCAGCGAAAATGTGATCTATACGGGGGCGAGCCCGAACCAGCATATCCTGCCGCTGTTTGAATATGTCATCCCCAAATTCGGACGCCGCGTATACCTGACCGGGTCGAATTATATCTGGGGCTGGGAGACCAACCGGATCGGGCGCGAATTGATCCACGCCTGCGATGGTGAGGTCCTGGGCGAAAAATATCTTCCCATCGACAGCACCGACATTGATCACATCATTGCGGATATCCGGGCGCAAAAACCGGATTTCATCCTGAACAATCTGATCGGCAATTCCAGCTATGCCTTTGTTAAGGCCTATCGGCGGTTGGCCGAAGAAGACCCTGAATTTGCCGCAGACAAACGCCCGATTGTCAGTTGCAACCTGACCGAATGTGAATTGCCGCAGTTGGGCGCAGCCGGTGTCGGACATCTCTCCACGGCGGTATATTTCGCTTCCCGGACCGATGAACAGAACAGGGAATGGCTGGCGCGCTTCCGCTCCTTCGCCGGAGGGGATCGCATTCCATCTGTGTTCGTGGCCCAGGGCTATGCAACGGTGAGGATGTTGGCGGAGGCCATTCGCCGGGGTGGCACGGATGATGTTCCCACAGTGCGGCAGCATCTTATGAGCGAACCTGCCGATACCCCCTTCGGGCCTGTGCGGATTGATGCCAGTAATAACCATACTGCGCTAACGCCTTTGATCGGCCGGATTGCGGACGCCAGGAACTTCGACATTGTTTCCAGGGCAGACGAGGCTATCGCCCCCGATCCGTATCTGGTGCATTTCGATGCGGATGTTTTCCGTGGCAAGGTCGGACGGGCCGACCGGGCCACTTTACGGGTGGTCCGGCCATGAGGCGTGTGAACCGGATTCCGAATTTCCGCGGCTGGCGTGCCTGGGTGCTGCACCGGCCAAGCGCGGCTATCGATCCGCTTTTGCGCCAGTTGGAGCGATTGGGCATGTCCGTTGACCGTTATTGGCCGGACCTGCCTGCCTTGGGCGGGGTGCCGGAAAAACCCGTGGATATTCTTTTCTTCGACGCGGATATGGGGATGGACGAGCAGTTCCCCTGGGCAGCCGATCAGGCCCCGATTCCGACTGTCGCCCTGATCGGGTCGGAGGCACCGGGCCGACTGGAATGGGTGCTTAGCCGCCAAAGCGGTGCGCATCTGCAAAAGCCGGTTTCCTCTGCCGGGGTGTTCAGTTCCGCGGTGCTGGCGGTTCATGCCTTTGAACAACAACAGAAACTGCAGGCGGAGATTTGCGAGCTGCGCCGACGTCTGAAGCTGCGTCCTGTTGTGGCCAAAGTGCTTATGACCGTCATGCTGAGCCACAATGTCGATGAACATGGAGCGCTTCGGGCAATCCGCGCCGAAGCGATGAAAAAACAACAGACAATCGAGGATTTCTGCGCCGCCATCGTTGCTTCCGGGCGAAGTGGCTCAGCGGACTTCTCGCCAATTGTATCCAATTAAAGAGATAGGGTGAGCATGCTTGTTCTTGCCGAACTGGCCAAAAGGAAACTCGCGCTTGTGGGATTGATCCTCATTGTGATCATCGCCGGTGCCGCCCTCCTTGCGCCATTGATCGCACCATATGATCCGCAAAACCAGATGTTTGACGGGCTGACGATTGAAGGGGCGCCGATCCCGCCCAGCGCACAGTTCTGGCTGGGGACAGACCTGTTGGGGCGCGACCTGCTGTCCCGTCTGATCTATGGGGCGCAGACGTCGCTGATTATTGGTGTGGTCGCCAATGGTTCGGCGGTGCTGATCGGGGCCATGGTTGGCGTCGTCGCAGGATTTTTCCGGGGCTGGATCGGAACAATCCTGATGCGGACAACCGATCTGATGATGGCGTTTCCGGCGCTTCTTCTGGCAATTGTCCTGGCCGCGATTTTCAAGCCCAGCCTGTGGATCGTCGCCATGGTGATCGCCATGGTCAACTGGGTCCAGGTGGCCCGTGTGATCTATACCGAAACGCGGTCGCTGGCGGAGCGTGAGTTTATCGAGGCTGAATGGGGGATCGGCGCGGGACGGTTCCGTATCCTGTTCAAACATATGCTGCCCCATCTCCTCTCAACCATGGTGGTCTGGGCGACGCTTGGTATCGCCACCACCGTACTGTTGGAGGCGACGCTGTCCTACCTGGGTGTGGGTGTACAGCCGCCGACACCAAGTTGGGGCAATATCATCTTCGAGAACCAGACCTATTTCACCTCCGCCCCGTGGCTGGTGTTTTTCCCCGGCATCGCAATCATCCTGCTGGCCCTGGCCTTTAACCTGGTGGGGGATGCGCTGCGGGATATCCTCGATCCGACACAGAAGGGGCGTCACTGATGATTGCCTATATTCTCCGGCGTCTTATTCAGGCGGCTCTGATCCTGCTGGGTGTCAGCGTTATCACTTATGCCTTGCTATTCCTTCTGCCCGCCGACCCGGCGCGTCAGATTGCGGGGCGCAGCGCCACGGTGGAGACGGTTGCCAATATTCGTGCTCAACTGGGCCTGAACCTGCCGTTTTACGAGCAATATCTCCGCTATCTTGGCAATCTTCTGCAGGGTGATTTCGGTCGCTCCTATTTGCAGAAGACCGAGGTAGGGGAACTGATTGTTGCCCGTCTGCCTGCAACCCTTTTGTTGATGGCGGGGGCGATCTTCTGTGAGCTTCTCTTCGGGCTGACGGCAGGGGCGGTCGGGGCGTTGAAGCGGAACACACCGCTGGATCGCGGGCTGATGGTGGCGTCCTTTGTCGGTGTTTCCGCCCCGCAATTCGTGGTCGGCATCCTGATGTTGTATCTGTTTGCGGTGGTTCTCGGATGGTTCCCCATCGGGGGGTACGGCACCTTTGCCCATCTCGTTCTGCCGTCCGTGTCCATGGGATTCCTCGGGGCGGGCTGGTATTCGCGCATGATGCGCTCCTCCATGCTGGATGTGTTGCGGCAGGATTATGTGCGCACCGCTCGCGCCAAGGGGCTGGGCCGTGTCCGTATCTTTTTCATCCATGCCTTTCCCAATGCCCTGCTGCCGATCATTGCGATGATCGGGATTGATATCGGCATGTTCATGAGCGGCATTGTGGTGGTCGAATCCGTCTTCGGCTGGCCGGGTATCGGTCAACTCGCCTGGCAGGCGATCCAGCGGGTCGATATCCCGATCATCATGGGTGTGACCCTGGTTTCGGCCTGCGCCATCGTGCTGGGAAATCTATTAGCGGATCTGATTGCACCTTTTATCGATCCGCGCATCAAGCTGCGCTGACGAAACAAGACGCAGCAATTCAGAAGGTAATCCATGAAAACTCAATCATTCTGGGAGACTTCGAGACATGTATAGAAAACTGTTGAAAGGGGTGGCGCTTGCCGCATTGATCGCGGGGACCACCGTGACGGGGGCCGCCATTCCAACCTCTGCCGCCCATGCTGCCGGCAGTGTGACCGTTACCTATAAGGATGACGTGTCCACCCTGGACCCGGCAATTGGTTATGACTGGCAGAACTGGTCCATGATCAAAAGCCTGTTTGACGGCCTGATGGACTATAAGCCGGGCACCACGGAACTGGTCCCTGATCTGGCTGAGGACTACAGCGTGTCCGACGACGGGCTGACCTATACCTTCAATTTGCGCAAGGGCGTGAAGTTCCACAACGGGCGCGAGTTGAAGGCATCGGATGTCAAATACTCGCTCGACCGTGTTGTGAACCCGAAAACGCAGAGCCCGGGTGCCGGTTTCTTTGAAACCATCAAAGGCTATGACGCTGTTTCCAGTGGTTCTACTGACAGCCTGGCCGGGGTTGAGGCCGTTGGTGACTATACCGTAAAAATTTCCCTCAATCAGCCGGATGCGGCCTTCCTGCATAAAATGGCGCTGAACTTTGCGCATGTGGTGCCGAAGGAAGCGGTTGAGAAATGGGGCCAGGACTTCGGCAAGCACCCGGTCGGTACCGGTGCCTTCATGCTGGACGAATGGACCCTGGGGCAGCGTCTGGTCTTCAAGGCGAACCCGGACTACTACCATGCGGGTATCCCCAAACTCGACAGCATTGTGTTCGAGGTAGGTCAGGAGCCTGTGGTGGCCCTGTTGCGCCTGCAGCGCGGCGAGGTTGATATTGCCGGGGACGGCATCCCGCCGGCAAAATTCCTCGAAGTCATGAAAGACCCGGAATACAAGGATCTGGTTGTTTCCGGTGAACAGCTTCACACCGGCTATATCACCCTCAATACAAAGATCCCGCCGTTCGATAACCTGAAGGTTCGTAAGGCCGTCAATATGGCCGTGAACAAGGATCGCATTGTCCGTGTTATCAATGGTCGGGCCAAACCGGCGAACCAGCCGCTGCCGCCGCTGATGCCGGGCTATAATTCCGACTATAAGGGCTATCCCTTCGACCCGGAAAAGGCCAAGGCGCTGATGACGGAAGCAGGCTATGGCGACGGCGTTGAAACTACGCTTTTCGTTGCCAATACCGACCCGCAGCCGCGCATCGCACAGGCGATCCAGCAGGACCTGTCTGCAATCGGTATGAAAGTGGATATAAAGTCGCTGGCACAGGCCAATGTCATCGCCGCAGGCGGCGAGGCGGACCAGGCACCGATGATCTGGTCGGGTGGCATGGCCTGGATTGCGGATTATCCCGATCCGTCAAACTTCTACGGCCCGATCCTGGGTTGCGGTGGTGCGGTGCCGGGTGGCTGGAACTGGTCGTGGTATTGCAATAAGGACCTGGATGCAGAAGCGGCCAAGTCCGATGCCATGGCAGACCCGGCGCAGGCGGACGAACGCATTGCGATGTGGCGTGACATCTTTACCAAAATCATGGGTGATGCGCCTTGGGTGCCGGTGTTCAACGAACAGCGTTACACCATCCGCTCGCCGCGTATTGATGCCCCGGACGAGCTTCTGGTCGATCCGGTGCATATCCCTGTTCATTATGACTATATTTCGGTGAAATAAACATGTGCAAATCTGCGGATTACACAATCCATGCTGCGCATCATCATCACGGGTGGGATCATTCGATCCCGCCCGTCGAGACCGTTGCGCCCGGCACGACCCTTGAATTCGAATGTATCGACAGTGCCGGCGGGCAGCTTGATTTCGACAGCACGGCTGATGATATTGCCAAATTGGATTTCGGTAAGATCAACCCGGTGACGGGGCCGATTTTCATTGATGGCGCAAAACCCGGCGATGCCGTGAAAATCACCATCGAAGGCTTCAAGCCCTCGGGCTTTGGCTGGACGGCGAATATTCCGGGCTTTGGCCTGCTGGCCGACCAGTTCGAAGAGCCTGCGATGCATATCTGGAAATATGATCCGGATACGATGGCGCCGTCGCTTTTTTTAAAATATGGCAAGGTTCCGCTGAAACCCTTTGCGGGAACCATCGGTCTTGCCCCGGCGGAACCGGGGACCCATTCGGTGGTGCCTCCGCGCCGGATTGGCGGCAATCTCGACATTCGTGACCTGGCTGCCGGGACGACCCTTTACCTGCCGGTCGAAGTGGCCGGTGCATTGTTCTCGATTGGCGATACCCATGCCGCCCAGGGGGATGGCGAGGTATGCGGGACGGCGATTGAAAGCCCGATGAACGCCACCGTGACACTTGATCTGGTCAAGAATGCCCAGCTTGAGACGCCGCGGTTCACCACGCCCGGACCCGTGACCAACCATCTGGACCGGATGGGCTATGAGGTGACGACGGGTATCGCCGATGACCTGATGGTTGCGGCCCGTGATGCGGTGCGGCGCATGGTTGACTGGCTGGGCAAGACGCAGGGCATGGCGGCGGTGGATGCCTATATGCTGTGTTCCGTCTGCGGCGACCTGCGTATCAGTGAAATTGTCGACCAACCCAACTGGGTGGTGTCCTTCTATTTCCCGCGCGTCGTTTTTGAGTGACCGGACTTGCCGGGGCCGGACGGTGAGCCAGTCCTGCCCCGATAGGCCCATAAGAAGAGATTTCCGCAAAGGATGTCAGTATGAGCGATAAGCGTTCGGCCAAGCCGGAAAAGATCCTGGAAATAAGAGACCTGGTAACACAGGTTGCCACGCCCGCGGGGCCGAAAACCGTGGTCGACGGCCTGACCCTGGACCTTCACCGTGGAGAAACCCTGTGTATCGCAGGGGAGTCCGGCAGCGGCAAGTCCATGACGTCGTTGTCGATCATGGGATTGCTGCCCCAGCCGATGGCAAAGGTTGCAGGAGGCAAAATCCTGCTCAACGGCACGAATTTGCTTGAACTGTCGGAGCGCCAGATGCGTGACGTGCGCGGCAACAAGGTCGCCATGATCTTTCAGGAGCCGATGACATCGCTTAACCCCGTCCTGACGATCGGCCGCCAGTTGGGGGAGGCGATTTGGACACACAACCCGACCTCGAAAGCAAAGGTACAGGCGCGGGCACTTGAAGTCTTGAAACAGGTTCGTATTTCCGAACCGGAAAAACGCCTGAAGCAATTTCCGCATGAATTGTCCGGCGGTATGCGCCAGCGCGTGATGATTGCCATGGCCCTGGCCTGCAATCCGGATGTGTTGATTGCTGACGAGCCGACTACGGCCCTCGATGTAACGATCCAGGCACAGATTCTGGGCCTGATGCGTGACCTGCAACGTGAAACCGGGACCGCGATTATCCTGATTACCCATGACATGGGCGTGGTTGCAGAAATGGCCGACCGTGTGATCGTTATGAATCAGGGTAAGGTTGTGGATAGCGGGGCGGTTCACGATCTTTTCGAAGCCCCGCAGGATGCGTACACACAGGATCTTCTCGCCGCGGTCCCTCGGCTGGGGGCCATGACGGGCAGCGACGGTCCGGCAAGCACCAAGGGACAGGCGCTGGATACCAGCGCGGTGGACCCGTTGATTTCGGTCCGCGACCTGACCGTACGCTTTGATATCCACGGCGGATTGCTTCAACGCGTACAAAAACGCGTTCATGCGGTGGAGAAGGTCAGTTTTGATATCTTCCCCGGCGAAACGCTTTCCATCGTTGGTGAAAGTGGCTGTGGCAAGTCGACCACGGGTCGGGCGCTCATGCAGTTGCTGCCCTGGCAGGGGGAGATTGTAGTTGACGGTCAAAAGGTAAATGCCAGATCACATAAGCAGACGCGGGCGTTGCGCCGTGATCTGCAAATGATCTTTCAGGACCCTTATGCCTCGCTTGACCCGCGCATGACTGTTGGTGAACTGGTTGCCGAACCAATGGTCATTCATGGCTTGGCAACGGGACAGGAGCTGGAAGACCGTGTGGAATATCTGTTCAAACGGGTCGGTTTGCCCGCGGATTCCGCCAGGCGCCATCCCCATGAATTTTCCGGGGGGCAACGCCAGCGCGTCTGTATTGCGCGTGCCTTGAGCCTTTCCCCCAAGGTGATCATTGCTGATGAATCCGTGTCGGCCCTTGATGTTTCCGTCCAGGCGCAGGTGCTGGACCTGTTGGGTGAACTGCAGGCGGAAAGCGGCATTTCCTATTTGTTTATTTCGCATGACATGGCTGTCGTCGAACAGATCAGTCACCGTGTGGCTGTCATGTATATGGGCCAGATTGTCGAGATCGGGCCGCGCCGTGCGGTGTTTGAAAACCCGCAGCATCCATACACGAAAAAACTGATGTCGGCGGTGCCGATTCCCGATCCAAAGAAACGGCGGGAGCATTTCAGCCGGATCAGCGGCGAAGTGCCAAGTCCGGTTCATGACCTGGACTATCAGCCGGAATATGCCGACCTGATCTCGGTTGCCACCCAGCATTTCGTGGCACGGACCGCAGTGGAAGCCGCAGTCTGACCAAGCCGATCAACGATTTCGGTATGAAGCCCGTAGCATCAAGCTGCGGGCTTCATACTTTCCGTTGCTGACGCACCTTCACTGACGGTCGCACTGATAACGCTCGATCAGCTTCAGGGCCTGCGCGTGGAGTTGCGGGTCTCCACAGGCCAGGACTTCACCTCCGGAATCGAGACTGAGCGGGGAGCCCTGCCAGTCAGTGATGACGCCGCCCGCCGCCTCGATGACGGGAACAAGAGCGCAGAAGTCATAGGGGTGGAGACCCTGTTCAATCACAATGTCGATCTTGCCACAGGCCAGTTGGGCATAGGAATAACAGTCATAGCCAAAACGGGTGAGCCGGGTCGACCGTGTCAGGTTTTCGTATAGACCCAGGTTTTGCGCCAGCATCTTGTCACCCTCACCGATAAAGCAGATTGCCTGGTCCAGGGTCGGGCATTGCCGGGTTCTGATGACCTGTCCTTTATGATGGGCCTGTCCGCCCCTTATCCCGGTGAAGGTTTTGTCGAGGGCGGGCATATGGATGAGGCCGACAGTCGGGACACCGTCGCGCAAGGCGCTGATGAGGGTGCCGAAAAGCGGCATGCCGGTTATGAAGGATTTGGTGCCGTCTATCGGGTCTATCGTCCAGACGATATCCTGCTTCAGGTTTGAAGAACCGCTTTCCTCTGCGAATATTCCGTGGTCGGGGAAATGCTCCAAAATGACATCCCGAAGGATATTTTCCACTTCCCAATCGGCAACGGTAACCGGGGATTCGTCTGCCTTGTAGTTGACCTGCAGGCTGTTGTTGAAAAAGTGAAGGGCGACCTCCGTGGCATTATTTGCCGCGATCTGCGCGACATTCAGCAAATGTTCATCTGGAATGAAGGTGGCGGTGGTGGCTGTCATTTCGCTCATTCCTCTTCAAATAACTCAGGGCTTGTTTCCTGTATGGAACGGCTGGTCCGGTTGGGCCATTTGCCGCGTGGATAGTGTTTGTTTTGTTCGATAATAAATCAACAAAAATCAACATAAAGCGACAAAAAATGATAAATAGTGTTGACAGAATGTCGAATTGAGAGAAATCTTGAGGGAGAAATTGAGACACAGGCGGTGCCGGAGCCTTACGCATGACCGACAACTATCAGTTTGTTTCAACTTTGCCCTTTTGGACGGGGCCCATTGATCCAAAGCCCCTGGATGGTGGCATCACCAATGTGAATTTCGTGGTGGAGGATGCCGGACAGAAATTTGTGGTCCGGGTTGGGGGCGACATCCCGCTGCATCAGGTGATGCGGTTCAATGAACGTGCGGCAAGCGAAGCCGCGTTCGAAGCGGGAATTTCTCCGGAAGTCGTCTATGCGACCGAAGGTGCGCTGGTTTTGCGTTTCATTGAGGGCAAAACCTACGATGCGGTGGACATACGGCGTCAGCAGACACTGGAAAAGATTCTGCCGGTTATCCGGAAATGCCACCGGGATATGCCTAAATATCTGAAGGGCCCAGCACTGATTTTCTGGGTGTTCCACGTCTTGCGCAATTACGCCTCGACCATTGTTGAGGGGCAGGGACGGCGTGCGGCCGATGTGCCCCAATTGATGGAGATGGCGGAGAAACTGGAAAAGGCCGTTGGGGCAATTGATCTTGTTTACGGTCATAACGACTTGTTGCCCGCCAATTTCCTGGATGACGGTGATCGCCTCTGGCTGATTGACTGGGACTATGGCGGTTTCAACAGTCCGCTTTTTGATCTTGGCGGTCTGGCGTCGAATGCCGGTCTGTCCCCCGGACAAGAGGAATGGTTGCTGGAGGCCTATTTCGACAAGCCCGTGACCGACGATCTGCGCCATCGCTATGCGGCAATGAAATGCGCCTCTCTCTTGCGTGAAACCATGTGGAGCATGGTGTCGGAACTGCATTCCGAAATCGATTTCGACTACGCGACCTATACCGATACGAATTTGAAAAACTATGAAAGTGCGGTTTCCGCCTTTCTTGATATGTGAGGACCCCGAGGATGGACAACGGAAAATCTCTGCCTAATTCTGCCAAAGTAGTGATCATTGGAGGGGGGATCATCGGATGCTCCGTTGCCTATCACCTGGCAAAAATGGGGTGGACGGATACGGTCCTGCTGGAACGCAAGAAGTTGACCTCCGGCACGACCTTCCATGCGGCGGGGCTTGTCGGGCAGTTGCGCTCAAATGCGAATATCACCCAGCTTCTGGGTTATTCCGTGGATCTTTATAACAGGTTGGAAGAGGAAACCGGTCTGGGGACGGGCTGGAAGATGAATGGCGGTCTGCGTCTGGCCTGCAATGAGCAACGCTGGACAGAGGTGAAGCGCCAGGCAACGACCGCACATTCCTTCGGGTTGGACATGCAGCTTTTGACCCCCAAGGAAGCACAGGAGCTTTGGCCCCTGATGCAGGTGGACGACGTAATCGGGGCTGCCTTCCTGCCGACCGACGGACAGGCCAATCCGTCTGATATCACGCAGGCGCTGGCCAAGGGCGCGCGCATGAATGGCGCGACAATCATGGAAGACACCAAGGTTCTGTCCGTGGAAATGGATGATGACGGCGCGATCACGGCCGTTGTAACCGACAAAGGCCGCATCGAATGTGAGAAGGTGGTCTGCTGTGCCGGGCAGTGGACCCGGGATTTCGCCAAATCGGTCGGCGTGAATGTGCCGCTGGTGCCCGTTGAACACCAGTATATGGTGACCGAACCCATTGATGGTGTGATGCCCAATCTGCCGACCCTGCGCGATCCTGACCGGCTGACCTACTATAAGGAAGAAGTGGGCGGACTGGTCATGGGTGGCTATGAGCCGAACCCCATTCCCTGGGCCATGGATGGCATCCCGAAAGGGTTCCACTATACGCTGCTTGGCTCCAATTTCGATCATTTCGAGCAGTTGATGGAGCTGTCCCTTGGCCGCGTCCCGGCGTTGGAGACGGCTGGTATCAAACAGCTGATCAACGGCCCGGAAAGCTTTACGCCGGATGGCAACTTCATCCTGGGGGAGGCTCCGGAATTACGGAACTTCTTCGTCGGGGCCGGTTTCAACGCCTTTGGTATCGCGTCAGGCGGCGGGGCGGGGATGGTTCTTGCCGAATGGGTCGCCAAGGGAGAGCCGCCCTTTGACGTCTGGCCCGTTGATATCCGCCGTTTCGGCAGCCGGCATTTCGACACCGACTGGGTCCGCAAAAGAACGTTGGAGGCTTATGGCAAGCATTACACCATCGCCTGGCCCCATGAGGAGCATAAAAGCGGCCGCCCGGGGCGTCGCTCCCCTCTTTATGACCGCCTGAAGGAAAACGGCGCCTGTTTTGGTGAAAAACTGGGGTGGGAACGGCCTAACTGGTTTGCCGATCTCGCCAGTGGGCAGAAGGCCGAAGACGTTTACAGCTATGGCCGCCAGAACTGGTTTGAGGCCGTTGGCCAGGAACATCATGCAACACGTGAGGCTGTAACGCTGTTCGACCAGTCGTCCTTTGCAAAATTCCTGATGGTCGGACCGGATTCGGAACGTGCGCTAAACTGGATCTGTGCCAATGACGTATCCAAGCCAGTGGGGGCCGTGACATATACCCAGATGCTGAACGATGCCGGTGGTATCGAATGTGATCTGACTGTAGTGCGGGTTGCCAGGGACCAATTCTATATCGTCACGGGCACGGGCTATGCCACCCATGACTTCGACTGGATATCGCGCAACATTCCCGAAGGTTGTAACGCACAGCTTGTGGACGTGACTTCAGGATATTCAGTGCTTTCCCTGATGGGGCCGAAGGCGCGTGCGGTTCTTGCCAAAATCACACCGGATGATGTGTCGGACAAGGCTTTCCCCTTTGGCGTGATGCGGGAGATCGGCGTGGCCGGTGCGCCGGTACGGGCCCTGCGACTGACCTATGTGGGGGAATTGGGGTGGGAGCTTCACCTGCCGACTGAATATGCCGTCAGCGTCTATGAAGGGCTGATGGAGGCCGGTGCGGAATTCGGCATTCGCAACGCTGGTTATCGCGCCATCGAATCCTGCCGTCTGGAAAAGGGGTACAGGGCCTGGAGTTCCGATATCGGGCCGGACCACACACCAGTCGAAGCCGGGATGGCCTGGGCGGTAAAGCTCAAGACCGACATCGATTTCAAGGGGCGGAAGGCCGTTCAGGAGCAAAAGCAAAATGGTGTCGCAAAGCAGTTGGTATGTTTCACTGTCGAGGACCCCGATATCGTGTTGCTGGGCCGTGAAACCATCTATCGCGATGGGGAGCGGGTTGGTTGGCTGACCTCCGCCGGGTTTGGCTACACTATCGGTAAGTCCATCGGCTATGGCTATGTCCGTAACAAGGACGGCGTCGACAGGGCCTATCTGGAATCCGGCACTTACGAACTGGAAGTTGCGACGGAAACCGTAAAGGCTGACTTGCATCTGAAGCCGCTTTATGACCCGGCGATGAAACGGGTTAAGTGCTGATCCTGGTGACGGCGCAGGAATACATGGACTTCTGCTGGCGGCAGCGTCAATCGGGGGGAAAGGGAGGTTTTTATGCTGATGGATAGAAAAGCAAAGACAACCACACCCGGCAGCCCGCTTGAAAGACCGTCTGCCGCAGGCAGGTCCAATTTACGCCGATACGC
This sequence comes from Aestuariispira ectoiniformans, assembly GCF_025136295.1. Lineage (GTDB taxonomy): Bacteria > Pseudomonadota > Alphaproteobacteria > UBA8366 > Aestuariispiraceae > Aestuariispira_A > Aestuariispira_A ectoiniformans. The sequence goes on from NZ_CP062788.1 coordinate 2,312,068, forward strand.
CTTTGTTTTGCTGCCGGGGTTCTCGAGCCTGTCTTTGCAGGCGATGTGGGAACCCCTGCAATGGGCCCATTCCTATGTCGCGGTGGAACGCCATCGGAACTGGTTAGTGTCCCTGGATGGGCGGGCTGTGCCCACCAATAGTGGCATCCGGCAGGCTGTTGACTGCAGTCTGGACGACCTGGCGGAAGTGGATGCGGTTGTTATCATCGGCGGGGAGGACCTGCAGGAGCCGCTTGCCGAGCGGCTCAAGTCCTGGCTCTATCATTGCCGGTCTCAGGGTTGGATGATCGGGGCTGTCGATTACGGTGTCGTGGCAATGGCGCAAATGGGGTTGCTGGACGGGTATTCCGTGACGGCCAACCTGCGGTATCGCCATTATCTGACCGAAGCTTTCCCGCATCTGTCTATTGAAAACAGCCTGTTTGAAATTGATCGCGATCGCTTTACCTGTGCCGGTGGCGTGGCCGGGCTGGACCTTGTTTTGGAAATGATCGCGACCGATATGGGGGGTGATGTTGCCGATATTTGCCTCAATCATTTCAATCAGGACAGGCGGCGGGCGGGGCACGAACCACAGCGTCTGCCGTTTGAGCAGGGGGTGAACAGTGCCAGCCGGAAGCTGAAGCGGGCCATGGCGATCATTCAGGATAATCTGGAAGAGGAATTGACGTCGGATGAACTGGCCGATCTGGTCGGTAGTTCCCGTCGGCAGTTGGAACGCCTGTTCCGGCGTTTCCTGGGGAAATCCCCCATGGCCTATCGTCAGGAGTTACGCCTGTGGCGGGGCCGTGACCTGGTGTTGAGTACGCCGATGAGCATTACCCAGGTTGCCTTTGCCAGCGGATTTTCCTCCAACTCGCATTTCTCGTCGCGCTTCAAGCTGCTATTCGGCATGAGCCCACGCGAGGCGCGGTTATCCGGAAAGCGCCAGCCGCCGATGATCCGGACAATTGAAAGCGGCAGTTCGGCTTCCTTATAGTGTTAGTCAGCAATGAAAGTTTCGATTCCCCAACGGGTCAGAGACTTTTCCAATTTTGCAGGCATTGCCTTGTCGGTGACCAGGGTGTCCACATCCGTCGGTTCGCAGATATTCACCAGCGATTTGCGTTCGAACTTTGTATGGTCGGCCGCGACGATGACATGATCTGCCCGGTTTACCAGGATGCTGGCGATTTCGGCTTCAAAATGCTGCTGCACGAGAAAACCTTTCTCATGATGCAGCGCCGCCACCGATAGGATGGCGTGCTGGACATTGAATTGCTGGAAAACCCTGATCGCATCGGCGCCAAAGGCGGCAGCGTCATGATTGCGAAGCTCGGTTCCGGCCATATAGACGCGGTTGCCGTTCTTCGCGGCCAGCAGGCTCGCAATCGGTGTTGAATTCGTGACAATGGTGAGGTTGTTCTTCTCCAGCAAGGCCTGCGCGACATAGCTGGTGGTCGAACCGGAATCGATCATGATCGATGCCCCGTCATTGATGAGCGATGCGGCCATTCGTGCGATGCGCTGCTTTTCGTCCTTTTGCTCCGACATGCGGCGGTGGATCGGCGGTTCCATGAACTGGTCCGGAATAACGATGGCGCCGTGCACTTTTTCCACCAGCCCCCTGTCGGAAAGCGGTTTAACGCAACGACGGATGGTCTGGTCGGAAACGCCTAATTCCCGTGCGAGGTCGATTACGCTGATGGAGCCGTGCATCCGCACAATGTTCAGGATCTCGGACTCTCGTTTGGACGAAAACATATTTTTCTCCGCAATTGGACTTTAGCATTTCTTCTTTTGTCAGGTCGCAGGCGCTGTCACTCGAACGTCATTGATATAGCAGGGCAAAGCGCTTGATTGGAGCCATTTATTTCCTGTTCGGGTTATTCCCTGTAGCGTCACAACATTACATGAATACGACTATTTTCAACATAAATCGACATAATTTGTTGACTATATGTTGAATCAGAGGGCAAACTTCCAGAAAAACGCTGAACAATCTGGGAGAAATGATGATGTTGAAAATGACAAGCGGCTGGTCCCGCTGGCTGGGGGCACTGACCCTCGCAGGGGGCGTATTGGTTGGTGGCAGTGCCGCCAATGCAGAGTCCAGTGACCCGATTAAAATGACGCTGCACGATTGGACAGGCCAACTGATCACAACCAAGATCATGGGCGAGGTCCTGAAGAAGAGCGGCTACTATGTTGATTACGTGCAGGCGGACTATATCGCCCAATTTGCGGGTCTGAAAACCGGCGACCTCGACGTTGCCATGGAGATTTGGGAAACGACCGGCCGTGAGGCAATGGACGAAGCGACCGGGACGGGCAAGGTAGAAAACATGGGCCCGACTGGCATGCAGGCCATCGAGGAATGGTGGTTCCCGGAATATATGAAGGAACAATGCCCGGGGCTTCCCGACTGGAAGGCGCTAAACGATTGTGCGGAAATCTTCTCAACGCCGGAAACCGCACCGCGGGGCCGCTATCTCGGTGCACCGGTGACCTGGGGCGGGTTTGACGACGAACGTGTCGAGGCGCTGGACCTGGATTATGACGTGGTTCATGCAGGCACGGATGCCGCTTTGTTTGCGGAACTGGAATCGGCTTATCAGCGTAAGGCGCCGATCCTGCTCTGGGTCTATGCCCCGCATTGGGCACCGGCCAAATTCGACGGCGAATGGATCAAATTCCCGAAATACGCGGCTGATTGCTACAACGACCCGTCCTGGGGCAGCAATCCCGACATGGCCTATGATTGCGGCAAGCCGTCCGGGCCGATCTGGAAAGTCGCATGGTCCGGTGTGAAGGACAAATGGCCGGGGGCTTACAAGGCAATCAAGAATTTCCATCTGACCAACGACGAGATGTCCCAGATGATTATCGACGTCGATCTGGAGGGCAGGAAGGTCGACGATGTGGTCCAGGACTGGATCACTGCCAATGAGGGCGTTTGGAAGCTCTGGGTTGAATAAGTTCTGTAGATGGTTGGGAGGCCGGAAGACCGGCCTCCCGTATAAATTCAGTACTGGATGTCGGCGTGATGAAACAGGCTTCAATCAAGCTCGAATGTAAGAATGTATGGAAACTCTTTGGCGCGGACGGTGCCCGGTTCCTTCAGGAACACGGCGGCGCGCCCTCGCCGGAGATGATTGCCCAGGCGGGCCTCGTCGGGGCGGTCAAGGACGTGAATATCGAAATCAGAAGTGGCGAGATTTTCGTCATCATGGGGCTTTCCGGATCGGGCAAGTCCACACTTGTCCGGTTGCTTTCCAGGCTGATTGAGCCGACGTCCGGGCAGGTTCTGTTTGATGGGCAGGACCTTCTGCGGGCAAGTGAACAGGAGATGATCGAAATCAGACGTCACAAGATGGGGATGGTGTTCCAGCAATTCGCGTTGCTGCCGCATCGGACCGTTCTTGGCAACGTCGCCTTTCCCCTGGAAGTTCGGGGCGTCTCCAGGAAAGAGCGGGAGGCGCGCGCCTATGAGGTCATCGAACTCGTGGGATTGAAAGGCCGTGAGGCCAACTATCCCCGCGAACTCTCCGGTGGTCAGCAGCAGCGCGTCGGGATTGCGCGTTCTCTGGCTGTCGAGCCGGAGCTTTGGTTCCTTGACGAACCTTTCAGCGCCCTTGATCCACTGATCCGGCGCGAGATGCAGGACGAATTCCTGCGTCTGCAGAATGTCCTGCATAAGACAATCGTTTTCATCACGCATGATTTCGAGGAGGCCATCCGGCTTGCCGATAAAATCGCGATCATGAAGGACGGCGAGGTTGTGCAGGTTGGTTCGCCGGAACAACTGGTTATGAACCCCGCCACGGATTATGTCCGTGAATTCACCCAGCATGTCCCTCGTGCAAAGGTTCTTTCGGTCGGTTCCGTGATGAATGGTGTCATGGCCCTGGAGGACTGTGCCGGCGTTGTACGGCAGTCGGACCTGATTGCCGATATCGCGGCCCGGATCGAAGCTTCGGAAAAACCTTTTCTGGTTCACGACGACGAAGGCCGGTCGATCGGTAGTATTGGTCGCCAACGCGTCATGGATATTCTCGTCGGTCGGGAGGGTGTGCGGTGAAGCAGCTTGTTGACCGGTTTAAAAATCCCGCCTTCCTGTTGTGGGGAAGTTCTTTTCTTCTTTCCCTCGTTTTAGCCTCTTACGCGAAAGGCTGGACCAAGGCTCTCGACGCGGGTTGGATGATGAAATACCCGAGGGCCTGGTATCTGCCGCTGAAAAATGTGATCAGCCAGGCCATGGCCTGGCTTGTGGAGGATGCGACTTTCGGTCTGTTCACCTTCAAGGAATTCACCCGCGCCATCGCTTGGCTGCTTCATCTTCCTTTGGAGTTTGCGACGGGCCTGCTGTCATCGGGCTTTGTGCAAAGCGTTGAGGGCGGGCCGCTTTTACCTGCATTGAGCTGGATTGCAGTGATCGCGGTGGTGGTCGCTCTGGGGCATTACGCACGTAACTGGGCGCTGGCTATCCTGGTTGGCGGATGTTTTGCCTATCTCGCGCTGTTCGGACAGTGGGAAAGTTCGATGGTGACATTGTCGTCGATCATCATTTCCGTACCGTTCGGTGTGGCAAGCGGGGTCTTGCTGGGGACGATGGCCTATCGCTGGCCATGGGTAGAACGCATTTTGTCGCCCGTTCTCGACCTGATGCAGACCGTTCCGGTTTTCGCCTATCTGGTGCCGATCCTCTTCCTGTTCGGCTTTGGTCCCGTCTCCGCGATGATTGCGACGATCATCTATGCTGCGCCGCCCATGGTGCGGGTCACGGTGCTGGCCTTGCGAGCAGTTCCGCATGAGATCCGCGACTTCGGCCTGATGGCGGGTTGTACGCGCCGCCAGATGATGTGGAAGGTTCTGATCCCCAGTGCCGCCCCCAGCCTTATGGTCGGGGTGAACCAGGTGATCATGCTGTCGCTGAATATGGTGATCATTGCCTCGATGATCGGTGCCGGCGGGCTGGGTTTTGATGTTTTGGCATCGCTGCGCCGGTTGGATATCGGTGGCGGGTTGGAGGCGGGTCTTGCGATCGTCGTGCTGGCGATTGCTCTCGACCGCCTCAGCCATGCCCTTGCGCTGCATCAGAGGTCATCGGCAAGTGAAGTCGAACCGTCGCTCTGGAAGCGCTATCCCCACAGTCTGATTTGTCTCGTCGTTATCGTGGCGGCGGTCCTATTGGCGCTGGTATCGGAATTCGTCCGTCATTTCCCGGAGGCCTGGCAACTGACAATGGCAGGTTTCTGGGAGAGGCTGGTCGAATATATAAACGTCCATTTCTTCACGGAGCTGGAAGCATTCAAGACCTTTATGCTGATCCATTTCCTGGTGCCGGTGAAGAGATTTCTTCTGGGGCTGCCCTGGCCCTGGGTCTGTCTTATGGTCGTTATTGCGGGCTATCGCCTGGGCGGTATTCGTCTTGCCTTTTTGGTTGGCGGCCTTTGCCTGTTTGTCTTGACGACGGGGCAATGGACCAAGGCGATGATTACGGTTTATCTCTGCGGTGTCTCAGTCATCCTTGCAGGCCTGATCGGCATTCCCCTCGGCATTTTTGCTGCCGAGAATGAACGCGCGAGCAAGGTTGTTCTTGCTGCAATTGATACATTACAGACGCTGCCCAGTTTCGTTTATCTGATCCCCGTTGTGATGTTGTTCCGGGTTGGTGATTTTTCGGCCATGATTGCCGTGGTGCTCTATGCGCTGGCTCCGGCCGTTCGTTATACGATGCACGGTATACAGATGATTGAGCCATCCCTGATTGAGGCGGGAACCGTATCCGGCTGCACCAGATGGCAGCTTCTCTGGAAGGTGAAGCTGCCGCTGGCGGTTCCCGAAATCATGCTGGGGATCAATCAGACCATCATGCTGGCGCTGTCGATGCTGGTGATTACCGCCCTGGTGGGAACAAGGGACCTCGGGCAGGAAGTGTATATCGCCCTTACCAAGGCCGATACCGGGCGTGGTGTTGTGGCTGGTCTGTCAATCGCATTCATTGCCATTGTTGCCGACCGGCTCATCAGTGCAGGTGCAAAAAACGCCAAGCGCCGATTGGGGCTGGCCTGAAAGTAAGTTGCTGCCCGGCGGTTTGGACAGTTGCCATACGGGCTCTGTGAGTGGCGTGAGAAAGGCCTCATTCAATAGAATGGGGTCTTTCTGTTGGTATGTTTCCGTCTTGAGTCTGTACTCCCGCTTTCCGGTGTTTATTATCGGTCGCTACGGGTGCCGCGGCAAGACCGTGGCTCTCGGGTGGCGACGCACCGTCGAGCATATGATTTCAGAAGGGGGCGTTGATCCGTCCCTGCAAGGAAGTCGTCCAGCGGCCCTCCGAACTTTCGGTGTTCAGGCAGGCCGCAACATCCGGGCGTGAGGAAATACAGAAGCTGTTGGATTGGTTGGCCGAAGAATTAGGCCGGTTCTGAGGCTTTAAAGTGGGGCTGCAACCGGGTGACCATGATCAATTGTGAGCCAGGTTAGAACATGATTTTCTTCAAATTTGTATTTTACATCAATCGGATAGGTCGAAGCGTTTCCAGTCGGTGACAGGGCGGTCAGACATAGCGTCAATTGATTTTGACCGATTGCCGAGATGGTTGCGTCATGAAAGCCGATCGTTGGGCCGAACACTTTGTAGACAGCCTTGTAAAGTGCTTCTTTCGCCGAGAAGGCCAGGGTTATGAATTGTGCCAGCGACAACCGGGCTGGAGCGGCGGCAGGTTCTTCGGGGGCCAGGATCATGTGGGCGAGTTCTGACGCTTCCTTCCGGTCGAGGACTGCTTCGCAATCCACCCCCAATCCCCAATACTCACGGTCGGAAGCCACCATTGCCACAGCAATGTCGGAGGTATGGCTGATGCTGCCTATGGTCCCCGCTGGCCAAACAGGGGACCGGTCCGTTGCAATCGGAATGTCAAACTCCTCGTCCAAAAGGTTACGCAGTGCTTCCTTTGCGCATAACCGCCCGGCGAGAAACTCCGCCCGGCGCTTCGGGACGGCCTTCGTCAGTGCCGCAGGCAAAGCCACGCCCGGTGATTGGGCGAGCAGGTCTTGTATGTTGAACCGGATTGCCTTGCATTTGACGGCATCGGGCAGCGACGGCCAAGGAAAGGGCTGCAGGTTGTTGTTCATTACGACAATGTACTTCCTGTTCTAATCAGCAGCAGCTTTTTCCACGTAGATGCTGTCTGTCGTCTCTAAAGAGATATCCCTGCTGAGGTCGGCTTTACTGGCCCAGTCCATATTCACGATGAGCCGTCGTGTTTTCCTCTGAAGCGGATAGACACGGTGCATTGTCGTCCCAGAACGGAAAAAATAGAAGCCACCAGCCTCAAATGCATACGACCTTATGGGGTTGTCGATCATGGTCTGATGAACGCGCGGTTCATCCTTGTTCCATTTGGTGTTCGGTATGCATTGGGTGAACCCCCCATCTTCCGGTCTTGGGCTTTCAATGAGCCAGACCATTCCGAAGCTGTAGTCATCCCAATGCCAGCCGTGTGTGTGTCCGGGTTCTGTGAGCAGGGATATTGCCAGTTGTTCTTCGACGGCGGGACATTCCAGCACAGGTTCCCCGGCAATTTCGCCGAGAAGTCGTTGTAGTACCTTGGAATCGTAAATGGCCGGGATGATACCGTTGCCATTTCGAAGATGCGAATTTGCAACGGTTGTCATCTTACGGGGTGAATTATCTGTCTGGGATACCTGGATGTCCCGTTCAACACCAAATTCGCTGACCATCTCACGGCTTTCCTGGACGAGGAGATCCCATAACTCATCCGTCAGAATGCCGTGGATGTTGACGATGCCTTCGGTGGAAAATTGGTCTTTCCAGGCTTGAATCGAATCCTCGCCCTTTACTTGCAGAAAAGCTTCAAATGCTTCGTCCAGTTGAGCGACTTTTTCCGCTTTTTTTTGTGGATCCATTCCATCCAACCCTTTTTAGATTTCACTGATTTGATTTAGTTTGTAACTAAATTTACAACCTCACTTAGAAAAGCTTGTTTTGTTAGTCAACATGTTTTAGTAGAAACCATAACTAATTATACAATTATACGTTATTTTAACGGAAGGGGGAGACGTGACTGGGGTTGTCGTGAAATTGTAGGTGTTACGTGGCCTTGGTGCCCCTTCTTCAGGGGGTGTGTCGTTTAAAAAGCCACGGATGATAGCGCCCGGAAAGGGGCGCAAATGTGGGGTTCCGGCTCTTTGCGCCGACAATAAAAATTCTACAAATGATTGAGGTTAGGATGAGTTCTCTGACATTTGACAAATCCAGTGAATGTTTCGAACAGGGCAAGAACTACATGCCTTTGGGGGTCAACTCGCCCGGACGCCTGTTCGGTGATGTTCAAATGCCTCCACTTGTTGCTCATAAGGCGAAAGGAGCAATCCTTGAAGACGTTGACGGTAACCGTTACGTGGACTTTGTGATGGGGCTTGGGCCATGCATTTTAGGACATAGCCCGGAACCCGTGAACGAAGCTTTGCGTGAGCAGATCCAGCGTGGCACCGTTTACGGTATGAATAACGCGCTTGAGGTGGAACTGGCCCGCCGGATTGTCGATGCTTGCGACGGCGTGGACAAGATTCGGTTCACCTGTAGTGGCACCGAGGCTGTGATGACCGCAATGCGGGTTGCCAGGGCGCATACGGGGAAGCCTGCTATCTTGAAATTCAAAGGTGGCTATCATGGGCATTCCGATACTGCCCTGACGCAGGCGTCCAAAAGCAGTGTCAGAAACAAGAATAGCCACGTTGCGGACGGCATTCAGCACGCCGTTAGCCAATGCACATTGGTGTCGGACTATAACGACGTTGATATGGCGACTGAAACCATTACGCAAAATGCAGAAAGGCTGGCGGCGGTTATCCTGGAGCCGGTCGCGACAAATATGGGGTTGGTTTTACCCAGTAAGGAATTTCTCAGCACATTGCGCAACCTGTGCGACGACCATAATATTTTGCTGATCTTTGATGAGGTGGTAACCGGTTTCCGGTTCACGTTCGGCAGCGTTTCCAAGCTGTTGGGCATACAGCCGGACCTCATTACATTTGGCAAGATTATCGGCGGCGGCCTTGCGATCGGGGCCTATTGCGGTCCGGAACACATAATGAGTGAAGTTGGGCACAATGGCGGTGTTTTCCAGGGGGGCACATTTGCCGGGAATCCACTTACGATGGCTGCTGGCGTGGCGACATTGGATGTGCTTTCCGAAAGCGGATTCTATGATGATCTCTCCCGATTAAGTAGCCGGTTTGCCGAGCTCACCCGGGAAGGTTTCCAGCGAGAAAATATAGGCTTCTCCATTAAGAATTTTGGTGCACTCGCGTCCTATATTTTTGTGGAAGGCTGTGACGAACTTCGCTCCTTCTCTGATGTACTGAAGCAAGACAATAAACTTTTCTCAATGTTCCATCTTAAAATGGCTGAACGCGGCTATCTGTTCCCGCCGACAATCGAGGAGCCGATCTTTTTCAGTTCGGCCCATACGATGGAACAGGTTGAAGGGGCTGCGTCTGCCGGGGTTGAAGTGCTCTACGAACTTATGTCGGGCGGCGCTTGAATTTCCGCTGTTGCCGCCTTTTTCCATAATCAAGGGAAGTCGCGAACAACGCGGCCCGGGTTTTCAGAGAGTTTGGAGTATTTGGGCCTGCGCACTGTTGTTCGGCCCGGCTCACTTAAGGGTAGATATGAATGTCACTTGATCTATGGTTTGCCTTTGTTGTCGCAACAGCGGTCATAACATTGATCCCGGGGCCATGCGTCCTGCTGTTGATCGGTCAATCTCTTTCCCAGGGAATGTCGCCGGCCTTCTGCAGCATCGTTGGTATTTTGCTGGGGGACCTTTTGCTTATGGTGCTCTCGCTGATGGGGTTGGGCACTATCATGGCAGCATCAGATGTGCTGTTCCATGCAGTGAAATGGGCAGGCGTGGTCTATATGGCCTATTTGGGATATTGTCAGATAGCGGAAGCGCGCAAAGCGTTACGAAATCCCACCAGTGAATCCCTGCCGATGAATATGCGCCAGAGCCTTAAGGCTGGTTTTCTATCGGCTGCGTTGAACCCGAAGGGGATCATGTTCTACATGGCTTTCCTGACCCAGTTCATTGATCCGGCTCTGGAGCCGGGGGCACAGATTATTGGTCTTATCGTCACCTCGACCGTGGTCGTGGCGGCAATCCTTGGAGTGTACGTGGTTGCCGCGGCGCAAGTACGTCAATTGCTGATGTCCGGTTCGTTCAGAAAATACACCTCTTATGTGTCAGGGGGATGTTTGATGGGGGGGAGCGTCATGATGGCAATATTAAGATAATCAGTCAGGTCTGATCTCCTAAAGCATACGGCTCACTGTGTAGTCGGATTTGTAAGGCACTTGGGAAATGATCCCGCTGTGTCGACGGTTTTCTATTGCCAAAATTCACAATCAACCAATCGGGATGGGTCGAAAGATGGAATGCCAAAAAGGTGTGGAAGACGTGAGTGTTATGCTTGGGCCGGCCATGGAAACGGGAATTAGGTCATCCTGTTTTGAGGCCATCGTGGACTCTATAGAAAGACATCCGGACAATATCGCATTGATTGGCGGTGGCGATACAGTCACCTATCGGCAACTCGGGTTTCTGGCCGCAAAGCAGGCAAAGAGGATTTTGGAAGCTGGCAGCCAGGAAGGACAATTGATCCCGATTGTTACGGATGGTGGCGCCCATATGATCATTTCCATGTTGGCCGTGTGGGCAGCAGGAGCTGCTTTTGTGCCGGCTGATATCAACGCGCCGGAAGTCCGCTTGGCGGATATTCTGGAACAGACCGATAGCAGGATTGTCATTGCTGATAAGACAATGGCGATCTTTGCCGGTCGTGTTGTTTTGGACACTGTGGTCGCAATAGAAGACCCTGCGGAATTAGCACAGCGGTCTCTTGTGCAAACCTCAATGCCAAGGGGCGGGCAGTTGGCATACGGATTTTTCACCTCGGGAAGTACGGGCAAGCCGAAATGCTGCCTTAATATCCATTCGGGGCTGTGGAACAGGGCATGTGCCATGTCTGATAATTTTACTCTGTCACCGGGTGAAGCTGTTTTGCAGAATTCCAGTCATGTGTTTGACTCGTCTCTATGGCAGATATTCTGGCCTTTGACCTGTGGCGCAACAGTTGTGGTGCCGTCACGCAGTTCCGCTCAGGATATTCATGCAACGCTGGATGAGCTTCATCGTCACCGCGTTGTGATGACGGATTTCGTTCCATCTATTTTGGAATTGATCCTGCGGGCCATGCGCCAGGACAAGGGGCTCGCCGGTAAACTTGAACATATGAGATATCTCCTGGTTGGCGGGGAGGCCGTCAACACAAGGCTCGTTGCTGACGTCTCGGAATTGCTTCCGCATATTCAGCTTGTGAATACCTACGGCCCCACAGAGGCTTCTATCGGGATGGTGTTTCATTTTTTCCAGAAGGAAGAATACGAGCGGATTCCATTGGGCCAGCCAATCAATAATACCTTTCTGGCGGTTGTGGACGAACAGTTCAGATGCGTTCCGATTGGTAGCCGTGGCGAGATTGTCATCGGCGGCGCATGCCTGGGGGCCGGGTATCTCAATGACGAGGTGCGCACCAACGCAAGTTTCATGACCAATCCAGGCCTGCCCGTTCCGGGGGAGCGTATCTACCGTACAGGTGACATTGGTGAGGTGGCCAAGGATGGGTTGCTATACTTCCATGGAAGGAGTGATGACCAGGTCAAAATTGCAGGCGTCAGAATCGAACTGGGTGAGGTCGAGGCCGCGATAAACTGTTTCCCCGGTGTTCAGCTTGTGAAGGTTGTGCATGGCAATCGGAATGGAAGGTCATGGCTTGCGGCATTCTTTTCCGCGGTATCGGAGATTGATATTTCCAAATTGCAAGGCCATTTGCAGGAAAATCTCAACAAGCCTGCCATTCCCTCGGTCCTTCTTCAGATCGATGAATTCCCCAGAACTGCGTCCGGCAAGATTGATGGCAAGAAGCTTGTTCAGCAGTTGGAGGAGGACCGGAATACGGAGCAGGAAAGTCAGTCGCAAGCGGATATTGTTCAGGCTCTCTGTCAGCAGCAATGCCTGCAAAATATTTCCAGCAAAGGCCAGAACCTCATGGATTGTGGCATCGACTCGCTTGGAGTTTTGAACCTGTCTCTGGACCTTCAGAAAGAGTTCGGGAGAAGTATTTCCCTGGAGTGGCTATACGACAACTTATGTGTCAGGGATATAACGGCGCGTCTCGATAAGTCTGCCGGGGAGGCAATCGAGAGTGAGAGCTTATCGGTTGAGAGCCGGTCCCCGCATTCGGATTTGCTTTTGCATTCTGCCGATATTGTCGTGCCCGAAAGGAGTGAAGACATGTCGAAACCTGATGCGATCTTCATGACCGGTGCGACAGGATATGTCGGAGCAAATTTCCTGGAAGCGATTTCCCGGACAACTGACAGACCGATCATCTGTCTGGTTCGGGCGGAGAATGATCCTGCCGCCCTTGACCGGTTACAGCAAATCGTGTCCGGGAAATACAAGCTGACAGTGGATTGGGGGAAGGTCACCGCGCTCGCGGGAGATTTATGCAATCTCACTTCCGATCTTCTCGAGGTGATCAAATCAAAGGGTGTCCGGCAAATTATCCATGCGGCGGCTGACGTCAACTTTCTGAAAAATTATACAAGCCTGTACAAATGCAATGTCGAAGTTACCGCCAAGCTATGTAACCTGGCCTGTAGCGGACCGTTTTCGCGCTTTCACTATATATCCAGTATGAGTGTGGCCGGTTTTGACGGTGTCCAGGACGCAAGCCAGGTGTCAGGATATTCCGCATCCAAATGGACTGCGGAAAATATTGTCAGGAAATATGCGGAACATGGCTTGCCTTCCACGATCTACCGGCTTGGGGAGATGATGCCTGACCAGTATTCACGGATACCGAATGAGGCCGCCGCTCTTTCGTCCTTTATCCGTGCGGCGCTGAAGTTGAAGGTCGCACCTGATATCGGGTTGATGTTTGACTATACCCCTATTTCTGTAGTTGCTGGATTTGTTGCTGAGAATGTCGCGCAAAACAATATTAACCACGTGCTGTCCGTGGAAAATCTCTTCCATCCGGAAAAACTCGATATGAAGGATGTCGTAGAGGTGGCCTCTCTAAGGGCGCAGCTTGAGGTCGTTGGTAAGAATGAATTCAAAAAACGGTTGAATGCAGCCATGGGGGCATCGGGGCAGGGGGTGGACCGTGATATCGCGAGGGCTTCAATGATGCTTGATATTGAAAACGACCTTTTCAGTGGAGATGACGAAGTCCCGGTAGCATCTGACTTTTCGTCGGCGGGACTCAATTGGCCGTCTATTTCAGAGGAGCTTCTGAAGGATTGGACATCCGGTTTCAGGGGCAGCTAACATATTTTTGTTTGGCTTGGCTAACGGCAAGGCAAAGGAGAGAGGGCCGGTTTTTCCGGCCTGTTGATCGGGATATTTGTATTAAGGAGGTCGTGTCAGATGAGAGCAACTGTTGGTCTGGAACCGGAAATCAATATCCGGCCCGCAAACCCGGCGGATGTCGAGACGATCGCCGAGTTGATCAAAGATCTGGCGGTCTATGAGGAGATGCAGGACGTTTGTGTTTCGTCTCCGGATGCTATCCATCAGGCTCTTTTTTCTCCCGCGCCATGTGCGGAGGTTCTTATTGCTGAACTGGAGGACACGACCGTCGGCTTTGCATTGTTCTTCCATAATTTTTCCACCTTTCTCGGGAAAAGGGGATTGTATGTGGAAGATGTTTTTGTCCGACAAAATGCCAGAGGCAAAGGAGTTGGAAAGCTGCTGCTGAAATCTCTGGCAAGGATTGCGGTTGAACGTGACTGCGCCCGAATGGAGTGGTCAGTTCTGGACTGGAATGAACCGTCCATTGCCTTCTATAAATCTCTGGGTGCTAAACCTATGGGTGAATGGACGGGGTTTCGGCTGCAGCAACAGGACATCCATGAATTGGCCGGAAGGCGATAAATGTCATCTGGGTGTTTTTAACGCCTTCTGCTGGAATTGTTAATCCCGACCCAGTGTCCCGGTTGGGATTTTTTTTTATTGTAAATGAAATTTAAAATTTGAAGTATTTGCTTCGTTTTAATCTTGTTTTGCCCAAGTCTTGTGCAGCACTCCTATGACAGTCCGGTGACAATTTACCTGCGGTATTTCCTTTTTCCTTTTTGGGGTTGAATCAATTTTCAATATCTCGTAAAGGTAGTTTTAAGAAAAAACCAATTTCGTAAAGGGTGTGGGTAGAAATATGGATGAAAATCTTCGCTACGCTGTTGTTTTCAATCATGAAGAGCAATACTCTATCTGGCCAGTAGATCGCGAGATCCCCGACGGGTGGCGCGGTGATGGTTTTGAGGGCACCAAGCAAGAATGCCTGGATCACATCGAAGAAGTCTGGACTGACATGCGCCCGCTGAGCCTTCGCAAGGCAATGGACGCCGCCTAGTTCCTTCCAGCCCACGGCAGGTGGGCTTCACAGAGGAATCCAATATGTCCCGAGACGTGTTTACACGTATCGCTGACCATGCGTCGGCGGTGCCCGGTAACTGCGCGCTCATTTCTTTGGGCGGCGATGGAAAACCTGTTGGTCAAAGCATGACTTATGGGGAGCTTCACGCGGCATCAGCAAGGGTTGGTGCGAGGTTGATTGCTGCCGGATGCGTGGGGCGGCCAGTGCTGTCCTGCGTCGAAACGCCTTCGTCATTCCTGTGCCTGTTCCTGGGGGCGATCATGGCGGGGGCGGTTCCGATCCCGCTCTACGGCGCCGGCTCGCGTCGCAAGCGTGCCCTTCAGGAGGCGGTCGCCGAAAATGCTCAACCTGCTTTGTTGGTGCATGAAGGTAAAAGGCAATCGGTTTCTGTTCCCCAGATGGATGTGGCGGACCTGATGAATGCCGCCGTGAATGCTCCTTTGCCGAAAATAGGCGGAGAACAGCGAAATAGCCCCGCGTATCTTCAGTATAGCTCCGGATCCACCGGCCGGCCGAAAGGCATCATGGTAACGCCACGGAACCTTGCCACGAATGTTGATGCGCTGGCACGCGCCTACGGCGTCAATAGCCATTCGGTAATGGTAAACTGGATGCCGGTGTTCCATGACTTTGGTCTTGTTTTCGGCTTGATGACGCCTCTTGCTTTCGGCGCAACTATTGTGGCGTTGCGCCCGCAGGATGTGGCCCGGCAACCGGCGCTTTGGTTGCAGGCATTGTCGGATTACCGTGGAACTGTGAGCGGCGGGCCGGATTTCATCTACCGTGCCTGCGTGGACGCAATATCGGAAGAGGCACGGGCGGGGTTGGATTTATCGGACTGGAAAACGGCCGTTGTCGGGGCGGAACCTATCCGGAAAACAACAATGGAGGCGTTTGAAAAGCGCTTCCGCGAAAACGGTTTATCCGCAGGAGCCCTGCGCCCCAGTTATGGCCTGGCAGAAGCGACACTGATTGTTTCCGGCGATGTTGCTGATGAGGGCCCCGGACAAAGGCAGTGGCGGTCAATGGTCGATCCCGCCGGGCAGATGCAGAATGCGGCGGTCAGCTGTGGTCATATTGCCCAGGGATGCGAGGTGAAAATCCGCCTTGAAGACAGAGAAGCGGATGAAGGCGAGGTAGGAGAGGTCTATGTCGCTGGCGACGGGGTGGCTGCCGGATACTGGAACAACACTGAGGCAACAAATGCGACCTTTGTGACAATCGACGGTAGCAGGTTTCTGCGTACTGGCGATTTGGGTTTCCTGTCGGGAAATGAACTGTTCCTCACCGGGCGTCTGAAGGATGTGATTATCCATGCCGGTGAAAAGCACTATTCCGAGGATATTGAGGCAACGATTGCTGCTCTTGATCCGCAGCTAACCGGCAGCCGTGCCGTGGCTTTCGGCATTCCCGTCGGCGAAGAGGAAAGGGTTGTCGTTGCCTGTGAGTTGTCGAGTTCAGCAATCGAACACTCCGAAGCGCTGGTGCCACAGATAAAACGTGCTGTTCTCGAAATGCATGGACTTGTGGTGCAGGAATGCCTTTGGCTTCGCCATAACCAGTTGGCGAGAACGACAAGCGGGAAGTTGCGCCGCAGTGAGGCAAGGCGTGCCTATCTGGCCGGAGAACTGACCGGAAGGAACAATACAGCACCGAAGGAATGCCGGGACGACCCCTGGGTGCCGATCCTTGTCGGTGTGTTGGCGGATCTGGCGGACCATCACGGTGCCAAACTGCCGGCCAATGTAACCGCAACAAGCCGTTTTGCCGAGCTCGGGCTGGATTCCATTGTTGCCATGCGGGTTGTTGCAAGTCTGACGGATTTGTTCGGTGCCGCGCTTCCGGTGACCCGTTTTATCGGTGATGCCACAGTTGGCAATGCCGCAGCGGAAATTGCACGAAGTATTCGTGCCGGTCTCGATGATGAAGGCCAGCGACGTGCGGATCGAATGCTCAAAAGGATAGGAGAGAGAGCCAGTCCTCCCCGTGAGCTCGAAAACGCCATCTGACAACCTTATGCCAAAGATAGGGCTTCCATGAGTGATGTAAGTCGATCCCAACAATCTGTCCTGGATTTACTTGAAGCCGCCCGTGATGAAGCGGGATTTGAGCCGGCGTCAAAGTACAAGATACAGGTGACTGGCCGTCAGGAAGGGGCTTTGTCACCGGGGCAGGAGGGGCTTTGGTATCTTCATGAGGCTGCAGACGCCGGGACAGCTTATTCTGTCGCGGCGGCTTTGTTGCTGGAAGGGCCGTTGGATTGTGATTGCCTTAAGCGTGCGGTTGATACCGTCGTTCGTCGCCATGATGTGCTGCGTACGAGATTTCCGATTTCTGACGATGGCCCGGTGCAAGTGGTGGAGCCAAGTGGCCCAGGGTTGATCGAAGATACTTTGGACGAAAATAGCCTTCAGCATCGCCTGGAGCAGGAATTTGATACGTCCTTTGATATCGCTGCCGCGCCGCCCGTTCGCTGGCGGCTTTTCCGGTTGGGTACTGACCGTCACGTGCTTCTCTTTGTGGCCCATCATCTGGTTGCGGATGCATGGTCCTTCAACGTGATCTGCGAAGAGTTGTCGTCGCATTACCAGGCAGGTGGGGATGATGGCCGTGCCGACCTGCCGGTGCGATACATGGACTATGCCGCCTTTGCACAGCAGGCCGCCAATTCGGAGGAAACGCAGGAAAGCGTCGCTGCATGGCAGCAATATTTATCAGGGGCCCCCGTCGCGACGGAGCTTCCTGTGGATCGGCCTCATTCCGATACGAGGGGTTTCCGGGGCGCGACAACGCAAAGCCGAATTGGCCGTCAGGCGACAAAGGCACTGCGTAAATTGTGTGATGAAGAAGGCGCGACCCTCTTCACTGTCGTTCTTTCGGGGCTTGCCGCACTGCTCCGGCGGATGGGGAGTGGTGACGATCTCGTTATCGGTACTCCCGTTGCAGGGAGGGAGAGGCCCGAGGTGCAGGGGCTTGTGGGATATTTCCTTAATACCCTGGCGTTGCGGCTCAACCTTGCCGGGGCGTCGACCTTTCGGGATCTGATTGCCGAGGCCAAGGAGGTCACGAGGGAGGCCTTTGCGGAATCGCGGGCCCCTTATGACAAGGTGCTGAAGTCTGTATGTCCGCATCATGACCTGACTGGGACCGGACTTTTTCAGGTGATGCTGATACTTCAGAATGTTCCTGAAGTGCCGCTTGATCTGGCTGGTGTCCTCGTGCGTCGTTTGGACTTGCACGGCAGTGGAGCCAAATTCGATCTGACGTTTGAGCTGACGGAACATCCGAACGGTATTGGTGTTGCGTTAGAATATGCGTTGGATCTGTTTGAGACGGATACAGCGAAACGTTTGGCCGATGGTCTTAAGGTCCTGCTGTCCGAAGCTGCGAAGAATCCCGATGTTGAGTTGGAGACCTTGCCCGTTATGTCAAAACGGCACATGGCCTCTATCTCCCGTGCAGCAGTCGGACCGAAGGCGCTGGCCGGGCGGTTGGATCAGCTTGTCCGGAAACATGCTCTAGATAAACCTGATCGCGTCGCCCTGGTTCAAGGGGCGGAACGCATGAGCTATGGGGCGCTGATCGCCCGAGTTGACGCGTTGGCTGGCGCGTTGCATGCGGCAGGGCTGCGGCGTGGTGATATTGCTGCGGTGGTGTTGCCGCGTTCCATGGATGAAATGATCGCGCCTCTGGCGACCTGGCGTTGCGGTGCGGCATATGTGGTCCTTGATCCGAAAGCGCCAGAGGCTCGCATTGCGGATATTGTCTCCCAATGTGGGTGTAAATTGGCGATTGCCTCCGGCCAGTCTGTAGCAACATTGTCAGGCCTGGGACTGGACGTCGTTGATCCGACAGCCGATGGTGCAGAGCCGCCGGTTGATGTGACGGGGCCGGATGATCTGGCCTACGTTATGTTTACCTCCGGGTCGACGGGACAGCCCAAAGGGGTCATGGTCCCGCATCGCGCCCTTGCCAACTACATTCGTTGGGCAGCGAAACGATTTGATGCGAAGAAAGGCGGCGCACATCTATCCGCGTCGACCTTTGATCTGGCCCTTACCAACATGTTTGCCCCATTGGCTGCAGGGGGCGAATGCGAGATTCTGCCTGGCGGTGTGGAGGAATTGGCCGATCGCCTCTCCCAAGGTGCGCATTACGGTTTTCTAAGCCTTGCCACGAGCCATATGCATATGCTGTCGGACTTGCTGGATTGCCCGGCTTCCGGGGCGGCTGATACAGTCGTTTTGGGGGCGGAGGTCGTCGTGCCGGGTGATGTGGAACAGGCAATGCGTTATTGCCGGTCCGCGAGGGTTGTAAACGAATACGGTCCGACTGAGGCGACCGTTGGATGCACATACTTCGATGCGACGCCAGAAGCTGTTGGGCCAGGGGGGACGACCCCCATTGGAAGGGCCATTGCGGGAACGGAACTTCATGTCTTGGACCGGCAGCTTCAACCTGTTCCCAATGGCGTGCCAGGGCGGCTTTATGTCGGCGGTGTCGGTGTCGCGTGGGGATATCTTGGAAAAGCTGCACTGACGGCAGAGCGTTTCTTGCCAAGCCCCTTTGGTGATGGTGATCGTCTTTACGATACAGGTGATGTTGTGCGGCGTCTCGGGGACGGGTCGCTGGAGTTCATTCGCCGTGCTGACCGGCAAGTGAAGTTGCACGGTTTTCGAATTGAGCCAAGCGAGATTGAAGCCGCCGCATACGCCGTTTCCGGTGTTACCCGCTGCTTTGCCGCCGTATGTCCTGACGGGGGCGGGAGCGAAAGGTTCATTCTCTGGGTTATGGGTGACGTAGAGGTTGATGATGTTCGAAACGAACTTCGCGACCGTCTTCCGGATTACATGCTGCCGGACTGCATCGTCCGTCTCGACAGGATGCCCCTGACAGTAAACGGGAAGCTCGACGTTGCTTCCCTGCCAATACCGGATGGGGAAATTGGCAAACCGGATAACCTTTCCGAAAAAACTGCACTATCCGTGACAGAACATCGGATCGCCACGGTATGGCAGGAAATTCTCGGCACGGACGTATCCGATGCGGCTGCGGATTTCTTTGCCCTGGGCGGCAATTCCCTGACGGCGACGCGCCTGCTGGCCCGGTTGAAAACGGCCTTTCAGATAAGGCTTTCGTTACGCGATGTTATGCAGAAGGCGCGGCGGCTGAGCGACCTCGCGGCCTTGGTGGACCGGTCCTCGGGTGAGGAAACCGGCCTGTCGATAAACGATATTTCCGCCGACGGTCTTTGTGAGATCTGGTCTATGTTTTTGGCTGGTGGCACCCTGCGTCCCGATGATGATCCTTTCGAGTTTGGTGCTACATCACTGACCGCAACCCGGTGCCTTGCCTCTCTTCGCAAGAGTTTCCCCGGCCTGACCCTGCGGGACTTGTACCGTCACCGGACGCCGCGTGCCTTGGCCGCGCGTCTGGAAACTGTTCGGCATGGAGGTGACGGGTGTGCACGGCCGGTTGCTCTGTCGGGGCTCTCGGCTGCCCTGACTGCTGCGCAAAGCCGTCTGTTGCTTTTGGCTGAGATGTTCCCTGAGGACACCAGCTATCATGTGGTTGTGGCCTTCTTCCTGGATGGCCCTTTGGATCGTGATGCCTTTGCTCTGGCTGTTGGTGACCTGCAGATGCGCCACGATGCGCTCCGCGTTGTCATCGAAAAGGGCGAAGACCCTTGTATGCGGCTTGTTGAGCCGACGGGTGTGCCAATCGAGTTTGATGATGGCCCCATCAAACAGGATGAAGTGACAGACTTTGTCCGTGACTTTGCACATCAGCCATTTGATCTTGAAACAGGCCCGCTGTGGCGACTTGGTGTGCGCCCGGTCCAGGGAAAGAAGACCAGACATATTGTTGCATTGTCTATGCATCATATTGTGTCTGATGGCTGGTCCGTGTCCGTGATGTTGGAGGAGCTGTCTACGCTCTATGCTGCAAGGGCTTCCAAGTCAGGATCGATCCTTCCGTCGGCTCCGTCTTATCTCAACCAGACGAGCCGGGCTGATTGGACGAATGCCCCGGATGACGCCAGTCGTCGCTATTGGCGTGAACGGTTGGATGATATCGCCCAGGTCGTTTCACTGGGAGACATTCGTCCGCGACCGCTTGAGATGAGCTTTGAGGGACGGGAAACGCCTGTCATTCTGGATCACCAACTGGAAAAATCCATCCGTGACGCCGCACGGCGGTCCGCCACTACTGTGAATGCCATCCTGCTTTCCACGCTCGCCATCCTTGTCGGACGGCTGAGCCGGGAACAGCGGTTTGCCATTGGCGTACCATTCGCTGGCCGTCTGGAACCCGATACACAACGTGCCGTCGGGCTGTTCGTGAACGCTGTTGCCCTGCCTGTTGATGTTCCGGTCGACGCCAGCGTTACGGATATTGTGACGTCAATTTCAGATACTCTGATTGATGCATCGGATCATCAGCATGTTCCGTTCGACGTTGTTGTTTCGGACGTATTGAAAGCCCGTGATGTGGCGATTCACCCGATTTACCAGATCGGGTTTAACGGATTGGGCGAGCATCCTGATACACTCCCCTTTGGGGATCTGTCGGCCCATCATCTGCCGGTGGAAGACAGAACATCCAAGCTGGATATCAATCTTTATGTCTCTGAACCGTCAGGCTGCTTAAACCTGCGCCTGGTCTGGAACAGTGCCTTGTTCACCGAGGCACGCATGGATGCTTTCGTGCAACAATATCGTGCCGTGTTGCAGTCAGTATGCGAGGGCGGCGACGTCGTTGGCAGGATCGCATTGCCACCGGCGGGGCAGCTTGATGGTGCTGTTGGCAAGGCGCTCCCTGCGGTTGGGTTGCTTGAGCGTATAGATGCCGTGTGCCGTTCCCAGCCTGACAGATTGGCTGTATCTGCCGGTGAGACAAGCCTTGACTATCGCGCGCTCGATCAAAGGGCGGATGCTTTGGCTGTGGCTCTCGTGTCTGGTGGTGTGGCTGCAGGGGAGACGGTTCTTCTCCTCGCGGAAAAACACTGGCGTTTGCCGGTTGCAATGTTGGCTTGCTTGCGGTTGGGGGCTGCCTTTGCCGTGGTGGATGCGATCGCACCGGGCGCTTGGCTTGATAGATTGCGAAAGGGAGTCCGCCCTGCGGCGATGGTCGCGGCTGGCGGTGACTGCTCAAACGCTACACTAGAAGAGTTGGGCGCTGACAATATCCTGTGCTTGGGAGTCAACGCACCGGGCCTTGGCGATGCTGTCGATGCCGGTGCAACTGTTCCACGGGCTATCGGCAATCTGCCGGTCAGTCTCACCTATACGTCCGGGTCTACCGGCGTACCGCGTGCAGTGCTGATGGACCGGTCATCTCTCGACATGTTTGCCGACTGGTATATCGCGGAAACGGAGTTGAACCCCGACGACCGGAGTGCCGTACTGTCGGCTTTGGGGCATGACCCGCTGGTGCGTGATGTGCTGGTGCCGTTTGCGGCAGGGGCCTCGATACACCTGCCTCCGGTGGAGGGGAATTTAGTCTCCTGGCTGAAGCAGGTCGGGGCAACGATCACGAATGTTACTCCCGGACGGTGGACGGTCCTTGCGGAAGAAGCAGATGTTGTTCTGCCGAAACTCCGTGTCCTTCTGTTTGGTGGTGAGCGTGTTGAGCCCTCAGCTATAAGGCAGGCGAGGATCAAGGCACCGTATACGCGCATCTTGAATGCATATGGCACCACAGAAACGGCGCAGATTGCGGCGTGGGGCGAGGCTGAAGAGAATGGCGTCTCCGCATTGACTTCGGCCTCATCCGGCAATGGCCTCCATGTTCAGGGACCTGATGGCCAGCCTGCCGGGATCGGTGAGGTCGGCGAAGTGGCTGTCGTCGGAAGCTGCGTGGCTATTGGCTATTGGAATGCGCCCGGGCAAACCGCACAGCGTTTCGTGCCATCATCAGGCGGTCTGCGGGAATATCGGACCGGCGATCTGGGGCGTATGGATGTCGAGGGACGCCTTGAGATATTGGGCCGTGCCGATGATGAACTCAATCTGTCCGGACAGCGCATCAATCCCGCAGAGGTCGCCGGTGCTATTCGTAGTATTGAAGGCATTCGTGACGCGTTCGTCGGGACGGCATTATCTTTGGATGGAACGCCCATTCTTGCGGCATGGGTTGAAACGGCGGAGGCGCTCGATGCCGGAGGCCTTTCCAGGGAAGTTTCTCAAAGGCTGCCGGTTTACCTCTGTCCCCGGCGCTACAGTCTTTGTGAAGCATTGCCCCGGTTGGCCAACGGCAAGGTCGATAGAGCGAAATTGCAGGTTATTGGCCCCGACGTAGGCGGTGACGCAAGTGTTGCGACCGTCATGGAGCAACGCGTGGCGAAGATAATGGCTGATTGTCTTGGTTGCGACACGGTCGGACCGAATGATGACTTCTTCGCATTGGGCGGTCACTCCCTTCTGGCTATGCGGTTGGTTGCTCGGATCGCACACGCATTTGGCGTGTCGATACCATTGGTCGACCTTTTCCAGGATGCAACATCGCGTGGTATTGCGGCGCGGATCGATGGGGGCTTGGGGGAGGAAAAGGCAGACAGCAAAGGCGTCGCTTTCGATAGTGACCGTTACAGTCCATTTCCCCTGACCGATCTGCAGGAAGCCTATTGGATCGGCCGCACTGCGGATTTCGACCTCGGGACGGGCGCGCATACCTATGTGGAGATTGCCTGCGACCGCCTGGATATTGATCG
The DNA here is from genome assembly GCF_025136295.1 of Aestuariispira ectoiniformans. Lineage (GTDB taxonomy): Bacteria > Pseudomonadota > Alphaproteobacteria > UBA8366 > Aestuariispiraceae > Aestuariispira_A > Aestuariispira_A ectoiniformans. Next base: position 2,335,292 of record NZ_CP062788.1, read on the forward strand.
TTTCCGTGGCGCTGTGGGCCGTCTTGTCGAGAGGCATGACATGCTGCGTGCAGTGATATCACCGGAAGGCACCCAAAGCGTGCTGCCAAACCCGGGAGCTCCAGATATTCCGGTTCTTGATCTGCGCGACTGCAACAAACATGAGGCGGCAGCGCAACTTCAGGATTTGCGTGTTCGTATGGAAGGTGGGGCAAGCGATCTCTCCTGCTGGCCGCTCTTCTCCTTTGCGATTTCCCGCCATGATGACGGCGACCGTATCCACTTCGGCTGTGAATTGATCATTGCCGATGCATGGAGTTTCGGGATTATGGCGCGCGACCTGGGGCGGTTCTATAATGAACCCGCCCTGGAGCTGCCGGCGTTGTCGTTGTCATTCCGCAGTATCGTTCTGAATGAACATCAACGGAGAGGGACTGCTGCGCATGACGCGGCCCGCAATTATTGGGCCGACCGACTGCCGACTATGCCGGGTCCGATTTCTCTGCCGCAGGAAAAAGCCGCCGCCGCGCTTTCCGTGCAACAATACTCGCGGACAGCAATCACGCTGTCCGCCGATGAATGGGCAAGATTATCCGAAAATTCCGCGCGTCGCCGGCTGACACCATCCACTGCAATTCTTGCAGCCTATGCCGAGACCCTGGCCCAATTTGCCGAAGAACAGCATTTCCTCCTGACCCTGACGCTTTTCAACAGGCCTCAAAATGAGGACGAGATTGGCGATGTTGTCGGTGATTTCACCTCCGTCAATATTTTCGAGGTGGATGCTCGTTCCGCAGTGCCGTTCTGTGATTTCGCCTCGACGGTACAGGCACAGTTGTGGGCTGATCTCGATCACGCTTCCTATGGCGGTCTTTCCGTACTCAGGGACCTGTCCCGCCAGCGGGGCAACAACGTGGCTGCTATTCCTGTCGTCTTCACCAGCGTTTTGGGGACAGGTGCCGAAGGTGGTGCAGATACCGGGCTGCAGGGCACTGTCGTGTATCGCGCGGGCCGGACGCCGCAGGTTGCTATGGACTGCATCGTGCATGAGGCGGATGGAAAGCTTGTTGTCGAGCTGAACGTCGTTGAGGGGATATTCTACGATGGTTTTGTCTCGGGACTTCAGGAGGTGTTTGAGCGTCGGCTACGTGGACTTGCGGCGTCTGCCGGTTGGGATGAGGCGCTGGCGCAGAGCCTCCCGCGCGAGCAGGAAGCCTGCCGGGCGGAGGTGAATGCAACCGCCCTTGAGATTGTCCCGCAACGCCTGGAGACGGGGTTCCTGATGCGGGCGGCGGAGGCCGGAGACCGCGTGGCGGTGATTGATGATGCGGGTCAGGCCAGCTATGCGGAAGTTGCCTCCGCCGCCGGTGCGGTGGCACAGGCTCTCGGTCCGTCGGAAGGACGGATCGTGGGTATCCAGATGGATAAGGACCGGTCCCAGATCGCTGCGGTGATCGGTGTTCTTGCCGCAGGCGGGGCCTATCTTCCGCTGGCGCCGGACCTGCCCGCGGCCCGGCTTGAGGGGATTGTCGCGCAGGCCGGGATCGACACGGTCCTCACCCAGTCCTGGTTGCAGGACGGGCTGATGCTGCCCGATGATGTGCGCCGGGTTCCGGTGGACAGTCTCGCCCCCGGTCAGGCCCCGCGGCCCGGTGACGTGCCGGGTGGGCCGGATGCCCTGGCCTATGTGATCATGACGTCGGGGTCGACGGGAACGCCCAAGGGCGTGGCAATGACCCATGGTGCAACCTGGAATACGATTGCGGATGTGAACCGGCGCTTCGGTGTCGGCCCGCAGGACCGGGTCCTGTCCGTCTCCGCGTTGACCTTCGATCTTTCTGTCTGGGACATCTTCGGTCTTCTGTCGGCAGGTGGGGCCGTGGTGCTGCCTTCCATGTCGGAACGGCCGGACCCGGAGGCCTGGCTGACACGGATGGCGCGTGACGGGGTGACGGTCTGGAACTCGGTCCCGGCGCTGATGGAGATACTGCTGTCGGAGGCGGAGGGCTCCTCCTGCAAGGGGCTGGAAGGATTGCGTGTGGCCCTTGCCAGTGGAGACGTTGTGCCGGGTGATCTGGGCGCACGGCTTCGGTCGCATGCGCCGGAGGCATCGCTCTGGGCGCTTGGTGGTGCGACGGAAGCGGCGATCTGGTCAAATTTCAAGGCGGCGACATCGCCGGTTGTCGGGGCTGTTGCCTATGGGCGTCCCTTGTCGAACCAGCGTTTTTACGTGCTGGACGAGGCGATGCGTGCCCGCCCGGACCATGTGCCGGGCGAGATGTGGATTGCGGGACGCGGTCTTGCCCAGGGGTATCTGGGGGATGAGGAACGGACGTCGGAACGGTTTGTGGTGCACCCGCACACGGGAGAGCGGCTGTACCGGACCGGCGACATGGGCCGTTATGTCACCGGAGGGGACCTTGAGTTTCTGGGACGCCGGGACTTCCAGGTGAAAGTGCAGGGTCACCGGATCGAACTGGGAGAGATCGAAGCGGCGCTGTCGTCGCATGAGGGTGTCGGACGTGCGGTTGCGGCTGCGCCGGGCGTATCGGGGCAGCGTCGTCTGGTGGCCTATGTGGTTGCCGCATCGGGAGAGCGTTTGGCGGAGGCGTCGCTGCTTGCGCATCTGCGGGACCGTTTGCCGGGCTATATGGTTCCAGGGCGTGTAGTTGTCCTGGACCGGCTTCCGTTGACGGCGAACGGCAAGGTCGACCGGAAGGCGCTTCCGCTACCGTCGGTGGGCGGCGAGGGGCCGGCTCCGGCAGAAGTGACGGGACTTGCCGCACAGGTGGCGGCAGTCTGGTCAGAGGTTCTGGGGCGTCCCCTGGGAGGAGACGAGAACTGGTTTACGGCGGGCGGAGATTCCGTGTCTGCGGCCCGTGTTGCCGCGCGCCTGAGGGAAGGTGGCCTGAAGGTCACCATCCGCACCCTCTTTGCCCATCCGTCCCCGGTACAACTCGCCGCGGCTATGCAGGAAAACGGGGGTGTGCCCTCGAAACAATCCCCTGCCGAAACGCAACGCCGTCCGGCGAATGGGGCACCCCGCCAGATCAAGCTTGCACCACGTGGAGGAGTCTTCCCGCTGACACTTGCTCAGGAAGCGATGGTGCGCGCTGCCGAAATTTCGGCGGACCCTCATGCCTATATCTTATCGATTTCAGTGCGGCTGAAGGGTGCTTTGCATATCGGGGCGATGGAGCAGGCCCTGACGGCGCTGGTTTTACGCCACGAAGCCCTGCGGACCCGTTTCGTCAGGTTGGAAGGAGACTACCGGCAGGAAGTGCTGTCAGATTTCATTCCAGATATATGTATTGACGATCTAAGAGGCCTTGCACCGGATGATCTCAATCAGGCCCTTGCGGCAGCAACCGACGAAGAGCAGGCGCATGTCTTTGATCTTCAAAATGCGCCACCGATACGGTTCCGGATAATACAGGCCGATGGTGATGAAAACAGGCTCTGTGTGACAGTGCATCATCTTCTCGTCGACGCATGGTCTTTTGACGTCATGCTGTCCGACATCGACGCGCTTTACAGGGCTGCCTTGGTGGCAGGCGAAAGCGACCTGCCGGATCTGCCGGTGCATTACGCCGATTTTGCGGTCCACCAGCGTAATTCTTTCGGACCTGAGGCCGAACGCGCGGTCCTCGATTATTGGCGAGGGACGCTGCAGGATTGTCCTGCAGGACTCGCATTGCCTTTTGATCGCCCGCCCCATGCCGAGAAGGAACGTCCGGCGGGATGGGTTGACTGTCAGGTGCCGCAAGGGGCGCTAACAGGTCTGGAGCAGCTCTCGAATGAGACCGGGGCCAGTTTGTTTATGGCGCTTATGACGATATGGGGGGCTGTTCTCGCGCGTTACGGCGGGACGTGTGATGTCGTTGTCGGTACGCCGGTCCACGGCCGTGACATGGGCGAAGTTGAAGCCCTCGTCGGTTGCTTTGTAAATACAGTTCCCGTGCGTTGTGATCTGGCCGGAAACCTGCCTTTCCCCGGGTTTTTGGCTCGTATGAAAACGCAAATCCTGGATGCTTTCGAAAATGCGTCTGTTCCGTTTGGGCAAATAGTTGCTGACTGCCAGCTTTCCCGAGAACGCCACCGTGCGCCGGGCTTCCAGGTTTCTTTTATCATGCATAATGCGCCGGAGGCGGATCGGCAGATTGGTGATCTGTCCGTAATTTCCGATGCTTTTGATGCGGGTGTTGCACGCAACGAGTTGAGCCTTGTCGTGACACGGACGGCCTCTGGGTGGTCATTCCGGATCAAATTTGACGAGACATTGTTCGACCCCGATACCGTGGGTGAGATTTCTAACAGCCTTGTAAAAATGATGGAGGCTGTGGTGGCGGCACCGGATACGCCGCTGGTCCGGATCGATATTTCCGCAGTTGATATGTCGAAGTCTGATGGGGGAACAGGGGATGTGGGCCTGCCTGTACCCTTGCGGGTACGGCAAGCAGCTATGCTTAATCCATCGGCTGTTGCTGTTTGTGCAGATGGTGAAAGCCTTACCTATGACGATCTTGAAAAACGCTCTGACGCGCTTGCAGCGGAACTTCGTGCCGCCGGCTGCGGTCGTGAAAGCGTCGTTGCCGTCTGTGTCGGGAAACGCTTGCTGTTGCCTGTTGTGTTCTATGCGGTCTGGAAAGCAGGTGGTGCGTGGTTGCCGCTAGATGAAAATCTGCCGGACGATCGCCTTAAGGCGATGTTGGTGGATGCCGGTGCCATTGCGCTGGTAACTGACTTGAAAACCGGCCTTGCACCGGACGGCGTGCCGGTTCTGGCGCCTGATGCCGGAACCTGCAAGGCCATTTTGCAGCCAATGCCGTCTGTTGTCCCTGCCAGCCTGGCCTATGTCATATATACCTCTGGCTCGACCGGGACTCCGAAGGGCGTTGAGGTGGAACATCGCCAATTTGGCAACTACCTTTCCGCGCTTGGTGATCGTTTCCCGATGCTGTCCGTTCGGCGTATTGCAATGGCACAGTCCCCTGCCGTTGATTTCGGGCTCACGACTTTCTGGAGCGCACTATCCGTCGGGGCGGAACTGCATATCATCAATCGGGCGATGTCACTCGATCCCTGTGCCTTCGGTAATTACATGGTCGCCCATGATATTGAATGGCTGAAGATGTCGCCGACACATCTTAATGCCCTAGTTGCCGCCGCGCCGGAGCCTAAAGACATATTGCCGTCGAAGGTACTTATGCTGGGAGGCGAGGGAAGCCGCTCGTCCGATGTTGAATTCTATCGGACCTTGAAGCCGGAAGTGACGATCCTGAACCACTATGGTCCTACCGAGGCCACCGTGGGCGCTTTGGCAATGGACCTTGCCGACATTCCGGCTGAATTCGGTCGTGTCCCTATCGGTTGGGCACTGCCGAACGCACGGGTTGAAGTCATGGATGCCGCCTTTGTAAGGGCACCGTCCGGGGCGATAGGGGAAATCTGTCTGGGCGGCGGCGCACCGGCGAGGGGCTATCGCAATCGTCCGGCACTGACTGCCGAGCGATTTGTACCCGATCCTTGCGCATCCGGGGGCAGGCTATACAGGACTGGGGACCTTGGACGGGTAAAGCGCGACGGGCCGCTGCACTGTCTGGGCAGGACCGATAATCAGATTAAAATTCGCGGATTCCGCGTCGAACCTGCCGAAATCGAGATGCACCTGACCGCTGTCGATGGTGTCATGCAAGCGCATGTCGAAGCCTATGACGATGGAAGCGACATTTGGATTGCAGCCTTCGTTTGCTTGAGGCAGTCGGACATTTTCGATGAAGAAGAGCTGCTGAACGGGCTCGCACAAAGTCTTCCTGAATACATGGTGCCAACGCGGATTGTGGCGCTGGATGATTTTCCGTTGACCGCCAATGGCAAGATTGACCGCAAAGCCCTTCCGAGACCGGGACGTGGCATGCATAGGCAATCCTATGTGGCACCTCGGGACGATATCGAAAGGGACGTTGCGGCCTTGTTCAAAGAGGTTCTTGGTGCGTCTAGGGTTGGCGCAACGGACGATTTCTTTGCCTTGGGCGGGCATTCCATTGCGGCCGTGCATTTACTGGCGCGTTTGAGAGACCAGACAGGCGTGGCCCTGACAATGGTCGATCTTTTCCATAACCCCACTGTTGCTGGTGTCGCCGAGGCGATGCGAAATCATCGCGGGCCTAGGGGGAATGCCGTAATCCAAATCAGCCACGATTCCGACAGTCGCCATGAACCTTTCCAGATGACGGAAATCCAGCAAGCCTATTGGCTCGGCCGTACGGATGAATTCGACCTTGGCAACACGGCGGCCCATTCCTATTGGGAGTATCGTGCCGATGGCCTTGACCTGGAACGGTTCCAGGCTGCGTTGCGCCATGTTATCGCACGGCATGACATGCTGCGGGCCATCGTGTTACCCGGCGGCGAGTTGCAGGTCCTGGAGGATGTCCCGGCGTTTGATATCACCAAGACCGACATGCGTGGCAAAGGCGATGAAGCATTTGAGGCTGCGCGGGTCAAAGTCCGCCGGGAAATGGAGGCGCAGGTTTTCGATGTCTCGGTCTGGCCCTTGCTTGATGTACAGGCTGTCTTGGGTGATGACGGCAGGCTGAGCATTCACATCGGGGTCGATATAATCATTGGCGACGCCTGGAGTTTCATCATTCTGGGCGATGAATTGGCGCGATACTACGCGGATACGCATCTCGCACTTCCACCAATGCCGATTACGTTCCGCGACTATGTGACGGCGTTTGAGCAACTCCGCCAGGAAGAGGCCCATGCCAAGGCGCGCGGCTACTGGGAAGATCGACTGGACACTTTGCCCGGGCCGCCGGTGCTTCCTTTTGCCAGAGACCCGTCGAGCATCGACCAGCCGACATTTGAACGAACACGGTTGCGTGTGGAGCCGGAAATCTGGGGGCAGATCAAGACCCAGGCGGCGGCTCATGGGGTTACGCCGTCGGCAATGGTTCTTACAGCCTATGCCGAGGCGCTGACGGTTCATGCGGAAGACCCCGGCTTTGTCCTGAACTTGACGCTTTTCAACAGGCTGCCTTTGCATGAGGCGGTGAATGCGCTGGTCGGAGATTTTACGTCGGTAACACTGCTTGAGGTGGACGCCGGTGGTGCGCCTATTTTCAGAGACCTTGTGCGTCGCGTTCAGGAACGGTTGTGGTCTGACCTTGATAACCGCACGTTCAGCGGCATCGACGTCATGCGGGCGAAAACCGGGCGTCAGGGCGGTCAGCGTTATCACGCGCCTATGGTTTTCACGAGTGTTTTCGGAGCCGAGGACCTGGTTTCCGAGGTAGAGCGGCAATATCTGCCAATGACGCTTGAATACCGGGAGGGGCAGACGCCACAGGCCTGGATCGATCATATGGTGGTCGAAGAGGGCGGGGCCCTCCTGTCGGTATGGAACGTCGTTGAGGGGATATTCTACGATGGTTTTGTCTCGGGACTTCAGGAGGTGTTTGAGCGTCGGCTACGTGGACTTGCGGCGTCTGCCGGTTGGGATGAGGCGCTGGCGCAGAGCCTCCCGCGCGAGCAGGAAGCCTGCCGGGCGGAGGTGAATGCAACCGCCCTTGAGATTGTCCCGCAACGCCTGGAGACGGGGTTCCTGATGCGGGCGGCGGAGGCCGGAGACCGCGTGGCGGTGATTGATGATGCGGGTCAGGCCAGCTATGCGGAAGTTGCCTCCGCCGCCGGTGCGGTGGCACAGGCTCTCGGTCCGTCGGAAGGACGGATCGTGGGTATCCAGATGGATAAGGACCGGTCCCAGATCGCTGCGGTGATCGGTGTTCTTGCCGCAGGCGGGGCCTATCTTCCGCTGGCGCCGGACCTGCCCGCGGCCCGGCTTGAGGGGATTGTCGCGCAGGCCGGGATCGACACGGTCCTCACCCAGTCCTGGTTGCAGGACGGGCTGATGCTGCCCGATGATGTGCGCCGGGTTCCGGTGGACAGTCTCGCCCCCGGTCAGGCCCCGCGGCCCGGTGACGTGCCGGGTGGGCCGGATGCCCTGGCCTATGTGATCATGACGTCGGGGTCGACGGGAACGCCCAAGGGCGTGGCAATGACCCATGGTGCAACCTGGAATACGATTGCGGATGTGAACCGGCGCTTCGGTGTCGGCCCGCAGGACCGGGTCCTGTCCGTCTCCGCGTTGACCTTCGATCTTTCTGTCTGGGACATCTTCGGTCTTCTGTCGGCAGGTGGGGCCGTGGTGCTGCCTTCCATGTCGGAACGGCCGGACCCGGAGGCCTGGCTGACACGGATGGCGCGTGACGGGGTGACGGTCTGGAACTCGGTCCCGGCGCTGATGGAGATACTGCTGTCGGAGGCGGAGGGCTCCTCCTGCAAGGGGCTGGAAGGATTGCGTGTGGCCCTTGCCAGTGGAGACGTTGTGCCGGGTGATCTGGGCGCACGGCTTCGGTCGCATGCGCCGGAGGCATCGCTCTGGGCGCTTGGTGGTGCGACGGAAGCGGCGATCTGGTCAAATTTCAAGGCGGCGACATCGCCGGTTGTCGGGGCTGTTGCCTATGGGCGTCCCTTGTCGAACCAGCGTTTTTACGTGCTGGACGAGGCGATGCGTGCCCGCCCGGACCATGTGCCGGGCGAGATGTGGATTGCGGGACGCGGTCTTGCCCAGGGGTATCTGGGGGATGAGGAACGGACGTCGGAACGGTTTGTGGTGCACCCGCACACGGGAGAGCGGCTGTACCGGACCGGCGACATGGGCCGTTATGTCACCGGAGGGGACCTTGAGTTTCTGGGACGCCGGGACTTCCAGGTGAAAGTGCAGGGTCACCGGATCGAACTGGGAGAGATCGAAGCGGCGCTGTCGTCGCATGAGGGTGTCGGACGTGCGGTTGCGGCTGCGCCGGGCGTATCGGGGCAGCGTCGTCTGGTGGCCTATGTGGTTGCCGCATCGGGAGAGCGTTTGGCGGAGGCGTCGCTGCTTGCGCATCTGCGGGACCGTTTGCCGGGCTATATGGTTCCAGGGCGTGTAGTTGTCCTGAACCGGCTTCCGTTGACGGCGAACGGCAAGGTCGACCGGAAGGCGCTTCCGCTACCGTCGGTGGGCGGCGAGGGGCCGGCTCCGGCAGAAGTGACGGGACTTGCCGCACAGGTGGCGGCAGTCTGGTCAGAGGTTCTGGGGCGTCCCCTGGGAGGAGACGAGAACTGGTTTACGGCGGGCGGAGATTCCGTGTCTGCGGCCCGTGTTGCCGCGCGCCTGAGGGAAGGTGGCCTGAAGGTCACCATCCGCACCCTCTTTGCCCATCCGTCCCCGGTACAACTCGCCGCGGCTATGCAGGAACATGATGTGGTGACAACAACCACGCCGTCAATGCCTGAAACGGCCCCACCTGAATTCAGACGGTTGGCATCCATCACGCAACTGACGGATTCCGGCGCGATTGAGAAATTTACTGCCGAAAGGCACGGTATACGGCATTTGAAGAGCCGTTCGCTACCGATTGCAAGCGAACTGCTGGAAGAGCCTGGGCTTGCCTTTGCCCGCCGCAATCACAGGGTGTTTGCAGATGGCGATATCCGGGTTGAGGGGGTGCTTGGTCTGTTGTCGGGGCTGCGCTGCCACCAGGACGCGGACCGTCGGGTGAAACTGCGCTATGGGTCGGCAGGGGGGCTGTATCCGGTGCAGGCCTATATCTACATCCCGCAGGCCGTATCCACCAGGGGGGGTGTCGTCGGTATGCCGCCGGGAGTTTACTACTTCAACCCGGTCGAGACATCGTTGGTGCCAGTGATCGATGAGGTCGATCTGCCTGTCACAGCATTTGGCTCTCTCAACCAAACTGTGGCTGAGGCTGCAAGTTTCTCGCTGTTCCTTGTCAGTGATTTGGCTGCCATTGCACCGGTCTACGGTATGGATTCTCTCCGCTTTTCGCTTATCGAGGCGGGCGCGATGACCCAGCTCATTGAGGAGCGGGCCGTCGGCCTGGGGATCGGCTTGTGTCACGCGGGTACATTCGATTTCGAAACTCACCGACATGCGCTTGGTTTCGGGGAGACGCATGCGTTGATGCACACGCTGCTTGGCGGGTTGTGCCGAGAGGCGGTTTCCGCTCCGGCCCGCGCGGATGATGCCCCGTTTGTCGAGGAGACCTTGTGATGAAGGAAAGCAGACAGGAATACCTCGATCTGGGCAGTCTTGCCGGGCTTATTGATGTGGCATGTAAAGACGGGATCAAAATTACGGCGGAAGCAGGAGAAATCAGACTGCGTTACGCGGATGGGGCGCTAACCGACGAAATGCGTAACCGGCTGCGCAATGCCAAAGAGGACCTTGTTGCCTTCTTCGATAAAATCGAAAGGGTCGAAGAGGTGTCTTATGCCCAGAGGCGCTTGGCCGTTTTGGAAGAGTTCGGTTCGCTGGGTGGCGCCTTTGTAATTTCAATAGCACTGCGAGTTGAAGGGAGCCTTGATACGCAACGCCTGTCACGGGCCTGGGACAGTGTTGTGGCGCGGCATGAAAGCCTCAGAACAATTGTTGTGCGCACAGCAGAGGAATACCGACAAGTCATCGCGAGGAGGGGGGGAGCGCTTGAGGTAATTGCCCTGGAAGATGAGGTGTCGGCACATGACTTGCTGCAGGACAGGATGTCTGCGCCGTTCGCCAGGCCGGATGTGCCGCCGGTTCGGGCCTGTGCCATATCTATTCCCGGTGATGTAACGCTCTTTGGTGTGGCCATGCACCACAATATCGGTGATGCATGGTCATTGCGCATCCTGGCCCGCGACCTGATGTCTGCATATGAGGCGGACCACGGGTCGACTGTCATTGCACCTGCCCCGCGTTATTGCGAGCAGGTTCGCAGAGAGCGGCGCATGTTGTCCGGCGAGGCGGGTGTTGAACTGAGGGCTTTTTGGCGAGAAGAGCTTAAAAATGCTGTTCCTGTCTGTGATTTACCTACGGACAGGGGGCGGCCAGCCATTCAGGACTATTCAGGTGCGCTGGTGCGGTCCGTGGTTCCGGCAGTCGTGACCCGAGCATTGACTGATGTGGCGCGGGCGAATGGGGCAACGCTGTATTCGGTTGTGCTGGCCGCATTCCAGACGTTCCTTGCGCGCTGGTCCGGGCAGGAAGAGGTGTCCATCGGCACGCCGGTCGCCATGCGCGATGAAACCGGTCTGGAGGACGCAATCGGGTATTATGTAAATACGTTGGTGATGCGCGGTGAAATCGGACACGGCCCCAGTTTTGCCGACCATGTCGCTGCGACCCAGCGCAAGGTGCTGGATGCCCTTGATCATAAGGCCCTGCCTTTCGAACTGATCGTGAAGGAGGCCGGTGCGGAGCGTGATCCCGGACGCACGCCACTTTTCGACGCAATGTTTGTGATGCATGCCTTGCCGGAGGCCAAGGCAGAGGTTTCCGGTTTCTCGATTACGCCAATCCGTACCGACAAAAGCTATGCCCAGACGGACCTTCATCTTTCGGCCCGACAGGACGCAGAGGGTCTCCATCTGGTGCTGGAATACGCTACTGCGCTTTTTGAGGAAAACACAGCGGAACGCATGCTGGCAGCATTTTCCGCGCATCTGGCTGATGCAGCATCACATCCGGAAAGGTCAGTTGAACTGCTGGATATCATGCCGCCCGGCGAACGTGGCGATGTGGTCGAAAAATATAATACCACGGCTGTACCTCTCAATCATGACCGCCGGATTGAGGAGGTAATTCGTAGCCAGTGTGCCGAAACGCCTGATGCACCCGCCGTTCGATATGGTTCACGCGTTTTGAGCTATGCGGATTTGAGTGCACGTGTCGATGAAATTGCTGCACGGCTTGCCCGCTGTGGAATTGGGCGAGGGGCAGTTGTCGGCGTCCTGATGGAACGTTGTGAGGACCTGCCTGCAGTACTTTTGGGCATCATGCAGGCAGGGGCAGCCTATCTGCCGCTTGATCCTGATTTTCCGGAAGACCGCCTTTCATTTATTGCCGCAGATGCTGGCGCTGATGCGATTGTTGCAATGTCGCGACTTCGTGACTGGTTGTCTGTTGAATTGCCGGTCCTGACGCTGGAAACGCCGGAAGCGGACCCACAGGGAACCCTCCCGGCCGGGCGTGGCGATGCGAGCCCCGACGATCCGGCTTACGTTATGTATACTTCGGGGTCGACTGGCCGGCCCAAGGGCGTTGTTGTTGCGCACCGAGGCGTGGTGAACCGGATTCTCTGGATGCAGAAGCGTTTCGGCTTTGGGGGTGAGGACCGAGGATTACAAAAGACGCCATTCAGTTTCGACGTTTCGGTTTGGGAAATATTCTGGCCGTTTTTTGCAGGCGCAGAGCTGGTTATTGCCCGGCCTGGCGGCCATCGTGATCCGCAATATCTTGCCAAGGTTATTGAGGATACCGGGGTAACCGTCGTCCATTTTGTACCGTCCATGTTACGGCAGTATGTCGCGCTGGCACCTCAATGTGACAGTGTCCGGCTTGTTGCATGCACGGGCGAGGCGCTTGCCCCGGATCAGCCCGCCGCTGCCTCCGCCGCGTTTCCGTCTGCGCAGGTGGTCAATCTATACGGACCAACCGAAGCATCGGTGGATGTCACATATTGGGTGTGTGATTGTGACGGGGATTCTGTGCCTATTGGCCATCCGATGGCGAATGTGGAGATCTATATCCTGGATTCCCACAATACAGCCGTCCCAATCGGCGTGGCGGGCGAAATTGCTATTGGCGGCATTTGTCTCGCACAAGGCTACAAAGGACGGCCGGGCCTGACGGCAGAGCGCTTTGTGCCCAGTCCTTTCGGCAGAGGGGAACGGCTTTACCTTACCGGCGATATCGGCCGCAGAAGGCCTGATGGTGCGATTACCTATGTGGGGCGTCGGGATGGCCAGGTAAAAATCCGCGGCAACCGCATTGAGTTGGGTGAGGTTGAAGCGGCAATAGCCGCGCTTGATGGTGTCCAGGCATGTGCTGTCGCAGCAAAGTCCCATAGCGTCGGTGGCGACCGTCTTGTCGGTTATGTCGTTGGTACCATTGATCTGGAGACCGTGCGCGATGCGCTACGGCATTCCCTGCCTGAGGTCATGATTCCGTCTGTGGTGATGCGGATTGATGCGCTGCCAACGACAACGAGCGGTAAAACCGACCGAAAGGCACTGCCGGAGCCGGGTGTTGTGGAAAGTGACGCAGGTGCTGTCCCACGCGGAGAGATGGAAGAGAAACTCGCGGCAATATGGTGCGAGGTCCTGGGATGTGAAGTGGTTGGCCGTGACGACAATTTCTTCAGTCTTGGCGGTGATTCCATTCTGGCTCTGGTTATGGTGTCGAATGCGGCCCGTAATGGCCTGCATATTCCACCGTCGTTGGTTTTCCGACATCAGACCGTTGCGGCACTTGCCGCTGCCGTTCCAGGGGGGGGCGTGTCGGATTGTCCGGACGATGATCCGCAGGCTGTGCCGCTGTTACCCGCACAGCGCTGGTTTCTGGGCCATGAAGCCGCGCAGGCGAATTGGTTCAATCAGTCGCTGACACTGATTCCCTCCCGCAGGCTTGATGCGGAGGACGTGTGCTTTGCTGCACAGATGCTTGTGAAACAGCACCCCGCCCTTCGATATGCTTTTGATCATGGTGCGATCATGGCGCGGACCATTGACCCATACGACCCTTTCGAGGTTGTTGCCGGCGTTACCGATATCCAGCCTGCAATTGAAGAAACCCATCGCACAATGGACCTCGTCGAGGGCCGTCTGTTTGCTGTACGGTTGCTTGAGCTGCGAGACGGTGGACAGCGGCTTGCCCTCATTGGTCATCACCTTGCCGTGGATGCCGTGTCCTGGCGGTTGCTCGTGGCCGACCTTGAGGCGTTGATCAAAGAGAAAGACACTTCTCATCTACCGGCTACCCAGTCCCAATCGGCATTTTGCCGTGCAATGGAAATCTGGGCGCGGTCAGAAGATGGGGCGACGGCCCATTCCCATTGGAAAGCGTTTGCTTCTGGGGTGATGCCCGTGTTGCGCAGGGATTTTCCTCAGGGCACCAACCTGTACCGCGATCAATGTATCCGGCATGTGGCCTTCAGCCGGGATGAGACAGATCAGCTTGAAACCAAATCAGACGGAGGCATACAGAACCTGGTTCTTGCCGCACTGGCCGGTGCGCTGTGCGATTGGTCGGACCAAGACCATGTTTTGATCGCTGTCGAAGGCCATGGCCGCTTGCTGCCAGAGGGGGATGCCGACGTTTCCCGCACGGTGGGATGGTATACGAGCTTTCTCCCCGTTCTTCTGACACCGCCTTCTTCGGGCAATGCCCGAATGACCGCCCATGCCGTCGCCCGCCAGATTGATGCAATTCCAGGAGGTGGTTGTGGATTCGGCGCTTTGGAAGGGGCTTTTGATCTTGTGCCATCGCCAATGGCATCCGTTGAGGTTGCGTTCAACTATTTTGGTCGCAGGGATGCGGGGACGGCAGGTGGCTTCTTCACCCTCGCGCCTGAAAAGGACAGTTGCTCAAGGGATCCGGACGGTGCCCGCCCGTTCCTGATCGAGGTAAATGCCTACATTGAGGACGGCGCTCTTTCTATTGTCCTGGCAACGTCCGACGCCATTCATACCACGGCCAGTGCCGATGCGCTTGCTGCCGATGTCAAAATGCGGATGAGACGCTTCGCTCTTTCCCGATCCGAGACACCGGCGGCTCCCTCCCAATCCGGCAACTCTGCCCATGAACGTCGTCTTGCCCGGCGGCTTCGTTCTTACGCAGCAGGAGACTGAGATCGATGCACGACTACCATATGACCCTTACCGAACCCCGTGCAAAAACAGTCACGCTTGCGTTGACGCAGACGCAAGAAGGTCTGCTTTATCAATGCCTTCGAGGCGGGAACGATGGCGCATATATGATCGGCGTGCGTGTCCGGATTGATGGGCCCTTTGACTTTGCACGTTTTTCACGGGCCTGGGCCCAATTGTCGTTACGTCATCAGAGCCTCCGTACCCGATTCCTCTGGAAGGGGCTTCCTGAGCCGGTCCAGGTTGTTTCACCAGATACTGGAAGTGAACCGGCCTGGCATGACCTTTCGTTACTGAAACCCCAGGACGCAGACGCGCAATGGAACGCACAGATAAGGCAGGCAGAACAGGAGCCTTTTGATCTGGAGAAGGGGCCGTTGGTCCGCGTGCTTGCGGGTCGCCTTTCATCAGACAGGCACGAACTGTTGGCCGTTTTCCATCACCTCATAGTTGACGGATGGTCGTTGGCTATTCTGATGGATGAACTGAGTGGCATCTATGCGGACCTGTCAGAAGATCTGCCTCCTTGCGACAGTCCGGCGCCAGACTTCGGGGCATTCGTCGCATTTGAACAGGCGCGGGACCGGACAGTAATGCAGCGTTTCTGGTCGGACTACCTGTCCGGAGTTCCTGCGCATGAAGCCAGGCCAAACCAGGAATTTGAGGAAGAGTCCGGTTCGCGTTGGGGAGAGGTGCGGCTGGCTCTTGATGGGCCTGTGTCCGGGCGGTTTTCGGCATTTCTGAAAAAGCATGCTCTGACCGCGAATACCATTGCCCATGCCGCATGGTCTGCTTCCCTTGTTTGTGGCGGTGCCGAGGAAGCAGTTTATGGCATGACGGTTTCCGGCCGGCCTCCGGCTCTTGAGAATGCCGAAAAAACGGTTGGGTTGTTTATCAAGACACTGGCTGTGCGGGGGGTGCCTGAATGGGGTATGCCTGTTGCTGATTGGCTGTCTCAGTTACAGGTCGACCTTGCAGACCTCAGGGAATATGACGCCATATCGTTAACCGATCTGCACAGCTATGCTGGTCTGGCGCCCGGTGAGGCGCTTTTCGATTCAATTCTTGTTTTTGAAAATTATCCCGTGCCCGCGCGCCGGGATCGGCTTGGCGCGTTGGCTGTCGGTGATATTTCTATCCGGGAGCGAACACATTACCCGATCACATTATTGGTGTCGGCTGCAGATGGTCTGTCCTTGCGGCTGATTCACGACCGAGGTCGTGTTACCGATAACCAAGCACAGGCATTGGCTGACGGTTTTCAGGCTTTTGTGGAAGCCCTGTCCCAGGATGGCGAGCGCAGCGTGGCGGAGGCGCTTTGCGCGGCTCAAGAAAAAATTGAACCGGCTGCGTCATCGGGCGCGGAAGAGGTATTTCCCGGTCATGATCGCCGGCTTGAGGATTTGGTGCTGTCACAGGCAGCGTCGACCCCCGATGCGGTTGCGGTGATTTTCGGGAAGGAAGAGAAAAGCTATGCATCGCTGGGCAACGGGGTACGGTCCCTGTCGAAGCGCCTGGCTTGCCAGGGGATCGGCCGGGGAGACATTGTCGGTGTCCTGATGGAGCGTTCTCTGGAGATGCCGGAGGTTCTGCTGGGGATTATGGCATCGGGGGCGGCCTACCTGCCGCTGGACCCGGACCTGCCGGACGATCGCCTTGCCTATATCGTTGAGGATGCGGATGTGGCAGCGGTCGTCGTGCCGTCGGCCCTTGTTTCCCGTCTGCCGGAAGGCAGGCGGGCCGTGGTCCTGGACCAGCCGGGGGAGGATGGCCCGGCGAGGCCGGGTGCGCGGTCGGCGGGAGGCCCGGATGACGCAGCCTATGTGATCTATACCTCGGGCTCCACGGGGCGTCCGAAAGGGGTCGTGGTGCCGCATGACGGTGTTGTGAACCGGATTCTGGCCCTGCAGTCGGATCATTGTCTGGCCGCTACGGACCGGGTTTTGCAGAAGACACCGTTCAGTTTTGACGTTTCCGTCTGGGAGCTTTTCTGGCCGTTGGTCACGGGGGCCGGTCTGGTGATGGCCAGGCCGGGCGGGCATCGTGACCCGGCCTGGTTGGCAGAAGAGATTGCCCGCACGGGTGTGAGCGTTGTGCATTTCGTACCATCGATGCTGCGACAGTATACAGCGCAGGCGCCTGCCTCACCGGGCGTGCGGCTGCTGGCCTGCTCAGGCGAGGCACTGGGCCAGGATCAGCCTGCTGCGGCGCGGTCTGTTTTTCCAGAGGCGGAAATCCGGAATTTCTACGGTCCGACGGAAGCCTCGATCGAGGTTAGTTCCTGGCGGTGTGAGCCGAAAGCGGAAGGACCTGTTCCGATTGGCCGTGCGATAGCCAATCTCCGTCTTTACGTGATGGATGCGCATGGGCGGGTCCTTCCGGACGGGGCGTGTGGTGAATTGGTTGTGGCGGGCCCCTGTGTGGCCTCGGGTTATCTGGGGCGGCCCGGTTTGACGGCGGCGCAGTTTGTGCCGGACCCCTATGGGCCGCCGGGCGCGCGTGCCTATCGAACCGGTGATCTGGTCCGTCGCCGTGGGGATGGCGCATTGGACTATCTGGGCCGGAACGACGGTCAGGTGAAGGTTCGCGGTCACCGGATCGAGCTTGGCGAGGTCGAGGCTGCCATGGCCGCAGTGGATGGAGTGCGGGAAGTGGCCGCCATTGTGCGGGCCGATGGTTCTGATATGGCGCGGCTTGTTGGCTATGTGGTTGGTGGCCCCGGCCCGTCGGCGGTGGCAGAGGAGATGTCGCGGCATTTGCCGGGTTATATGATCCCCACGCCCATCATTGAACTGGACGCCATGCCGATGACGGCAAGCGGCAAGACGGACCGCAAGCAACTTCCAGCGCCCGCCGATATATCACAAAGAAACAATGACTTGCAGCCTCAGGCTTATAAGGGTCTTGAGGAGCTTGTTGCGTCGATATGGTCTGAAATGCTTGGGGTCGAAGGTGTCGGGCCTAACGATGATTTCTTTGCTTTGGGCGGCCATTCGTTGACGGCGACACGGGTGATCGCCGCGGTTCGCGATGCGCTGCAGGTTGAGACACCTTTAAAAAGTGTATTTGCCTATCCCCGCCTTGAAGATTTTGCGCGTGCTCTGGCGCAGGACGTGGAGGCTGCGCGCGGTGTCAATTTGCCAAAGATTACGGCGGCAAACTGTGACAGCCGTCGGGCACTCTCCCATGCGGAGGAGCGGTTATGGTTCCTGCACCAGATGGAAGACCTGGGCGGGGCTTTCAACATTCCTATTGTGAACCGCCTGCGCGGACCGGTGGATGCGGGGCGACTGGCAACGGCGCTCTCCCATCTTGCTACACGCCATGAGGCATTTCGCACCCGCTATGTCGAAGAAGACGGCGTGCCGGTTGTCCTTCTGGATCGAGAGCCTTCTTTCCCGCTGGTTCGGGAGGATATCTCGGATCTGGACCAGGAGGCCATTGATGTCTATGTCGCAGCGTTCCTTGGTGAGCCTTTCAACCTATCGAAGGGTCCCCTTCATCGTGCCGGTCTGTTTAAGACAGGTCCTGATACATATATATTTGCGGTTGTGCTGCACCATATCGTCGCGGATGGCTGGTCGCTTTCCATTCTGTCCTCCGAACTGGAGGAAATTGACGGGGCCTTGGCAGAAAACCGCGATCCCGCGTTCACCGCTATCGAACTGGATTACAGCGATGTCGTGGACTGGTCATGCCGACCGGAGGTCGCCACACATATGGACCGGCAGGTGGGCTATTGGCGTGATCGGCTTGCCGGTCTCGACGGTGAACTTGACCTTTGGACGGATGTGCCCCGCGCAGACGTACCTGCACATGCGGGCGAGCGTATGCCGATTGCATTGCCGGATTGGCTATCTCGCGAGGTGATTGCTTTCTGCCGTGCCGAAGGCGTGACGCTGAACATGCTGCTTCTTGCCCTTATCGGCGTTGTGCTTGCGCGCTACAGCGGACAGCAGGAAGTTGCGGTTGGCTTTCCGGTCGCCGGGCGCAACAGGCGTGAGACGGAGCGCTGTGTCGGTCTGTTCCTCAACACGTTGGTCGCGCGGATTGATACAGCGGGAAATCCCACTTTTGCCGATCTTCTTTACGCTGTCCGGGAACAGTGCCTTGAGGGCTACGTTCATCAGGATGCCCCCTATGAAAAAGTGGTTGAGGCCTTGCAGCCTGACCGCACGCTCCACGGGAATGCCCTGTTCCAGGCGATGTTGATCGTTCAGAATGCACCGGAACGGCCCCTGCATCTGTCGGGAATTGAAGTCGATGCCGTTCCCAGTGGCCATGCCACGGCCAAATATGACCTGACTTTTGAACTGGTTGAAACACCTGGTCATGTTCATGGGATGATTGAATATGCGGCGGTATTCACCCCGGAAACCATATCGAGGCTGTGGCGTACCATCCTGGCAACGTTGGAAGCGGCCCTTGTTGACCCAACAATGCGGCTGTCTGAATTGGCAGTATTGAACGAAGCGGATGCTGCCCTTCTTGCCGATTATAATGACGGGGTTACGCCTGAGGCATCACCCGTACACGGGGATTTCTCCGAACTGGTAATGCGGGACCCTGCACGAATTGCGTTGTCCGGGGTGGGGGAGACCCTGACCTATGGTGATCTGGCGGATCGTTCGAACAGGCTGGCGCATGCCTTGGTCGCGGCGGGGATAGGCCGTGGGTCTGTTGTTGGACTTGCAATGGACCCCTGCAACGATCTCGTTGTGAGCATTCTTGCGGTATTCAAGGCAGGTGCCGCCTATCTGCCGCTCGATCCTTCCTATCCTGAGGACCGCCTGCTTTTCACGATTGCTGATAGCCAGGCTGAATTGATCATCGCCAGGAACTGCCCGACGACGGCAGATGTACCTGTTCTTGATCTCTGTGATCTTGACCTTCGTGATTATCCGGCGACCTGTCCTGACGTGCCGGTGGGCGCGGATGACATTGCCTATGTACTCTATACGTCAGGGTCCACAGGCAAACCGAAGGGCGTGCTTGGGACACATGGCGCAATTGCGAGCCGGGTTGCGTGGAACGTGCCTGGGGCGGAAGGGGATGCGTGTTACGCGTTAAAAACGTCAATTAACTTCATCGACAGCCTGTGGGAGATATTCACGCCTCTGACCCGGGGAGACCGGTTAACCGTAGTGCCCCGAACCTCTCTTCGTGATCCATTGGCGTTTGCTGCGCAGATCAATGCTGAAGGCGTCACACGGCTTGTCCTTGTGCCCTCTTTCCTTCGGATGATTCTGGAACTCCCGGATGAGGATCTCGCGGGGCTGAGGCAGCTTGAGTATATCGTAACCAGCGGCGAGGCATTGCCCAGGCTTCTGGCTGAAGAGGTCAGGGACAGATTGCCGGGTGTCCGGCTTATCAATATCTACGGCACGTCTGAATTCTGGGATGCAAGCTATGCCGACGCGATTGGCCCGGGGGGCGAGATTGATGCCGCCAGCATGGGCAGGCCGGTCGCCGGCATGTGTTTGCACATTCTGGATCAAAATATGCGCCCGGTGCCAGTTGGGGTGCCTGGTGAGATTTATGTCGGCGGGCGCGGTTTGGCGCGCGGTTATGTCGAAAATGCAGCGGCGACGTCAGAACGCTTCCTGCCTGATCCCTTCTCAATAGTACCGGGAGGACGGTTATATCGGTCGGGGGACCTTGGGCGCATGCGTCCCGATGGTCAGATCGAATTTGTAGGACGTAGCGATCACCAGGTTAAGGTTCGGGGGCACAGGATAGAACTTGGTGAGATCGAAGCGGTATTGCAGCGCTGCTCAGGCGTGTTGCAGGCCGTGGCGACGGTCTACGATCGGGGCGACGGGGATCGTCGGCTCGCAGCCTATGTATCTGCACGACCGTCTGTGACGCTGGATGTTTCGGAACTGGTCGACACATTGGCGCGCCATCTGCCGCCTGCGGTTCGGCCGGTCATTGTACCGGTTGATGATTTTCCAATGACGCCGTCGGGCAAAATCAAACGTGGTGCATTGCCGCAACCCTCTGAAATCGAGATAGCGGCGGACGAACAGCCCAAAGAAGGCATTGAGACCATTGTCGCCGGGATTTGGCAGGATGTTTTGGGCGTGGGTAGTGTCTCGCGTCAAAGTGACTTCTTTGCCCTTGGCGGTCATTCACTTTTGGTAGGGCGAGTTCTTGCCAGGTTGCGCGCCGAATTGAGTGTGGATGTGCCAATGCGCGCACTATTTGAAGCACCGGGGCTGGCAACATTTTCCTCCGAAGTGGAGAGGGTGCAGAAGGACGGCGCTGCCCCGGATTTGCCCCCCCTTCTTCCACAATCTCGAGATATCGAACTGCCGCTGTCTCATGCCCAATCTCGACTTTGGTTTGTGGACCGTCTGGGGAATGTCGGGGCTGCATATAACGTGGTGACAGCACTCGAATTGAGGGGTGAAATCGATCCAGAATCACTGGATTTGGCGCTAGGCGATCTGATCACTCGGCATGAGGTACTTCGTACTCATTTTGTTGTTCGGGGGGATGAACCGGCGCAGGTTATTCTGCCGCCGCGCCCGGTGACGGCAGAGAAAGTGGATCTGTCGAACCTGACGGGGGAGGCGCTGGAACGCGCGATTGACGCCAGGATCGACGCCCTGACGTCGCGGGTTTTTGATCTTTCGAAAGGGCCGCTTTACGCATTCGAGCTTCTGGACTGTGGCAACAATCGTCATGTTCTGGCGATTAACATTCATCATATAGCGGTAGACGCCTGGTCTTTGGACATTGTCCTTCGAGACTTGGCTTTGCTCTATAAGTCCCGCCTGGGGATGGGGGCTTCGCCGTCGCCCTTGCCGGTGCAATATGCGGATTTTGCGTTGTGGCAGCGTGGCTGGCTGCAGGGCGAGGTTCTGGAACGTCAGCTTTCCTATTGGAGGAATCAGTTGTCGGGAGCGCCGCAGACGCTGCCGTTGCCGACCGACCGACCCCGTCCGGCGGTGCAGGACTATTCGGGCGGGAACGTGCCGGTGCGCTTTGGGGCGGAGCTGAGCTCAGCGATCCGGGCGTTGGCCCAGCGGGAGGGCGCGACGGTCTTCATGGTCTTGCTTGCGGCCTATCAGACGCTTCTGGCGCGCTGGTCGGGGCAATGGGACCTTTCGGTTGGTACGCCGGTGGCGAACCGCCGGGACGCGCAGCTTGAGGGGCTGGTCGGTTTCTTCGCGAATACCCTGGTGATGCGCTCGCAGATGTCTCCGGAGATGCGCTTTGTCGATCACCTGTCGGCGGTCCGCGCGCGGGTGTTGGAAGCCTTCGCCCATCAGGACCTGCCGTTCGAGAAACTGGTGGAAGAAATCGCTCCTGACCGCGACCTCTCCCGACACCCTATCTTCCAGGCCATGCTGGCCTTGCAGAATGTGCCGTCAGCGCCGGACAATGTTCCAGGCGTAACTGCAGAGCACCGTCCATCCGCCTTTGATTTCGCCCGTTTTGATCTGAGGCTGGATTTGCGTGAGGCAGGAGACGTTATCATTGGCAATCTGGAATACGCCACGGCGTTGTTTGACCGATCAACGGCGGAACGGCTTGTTGCGGCATTTGAAGAGCTGATGGCCGATGCTGTGGCCGATCCGGCTTCGAAATTGTGCGACCTGGATGTCTTTCCGGCAGATGAGCGCGCGCATGTGCTTCACGGTTTTAACGATACAGCCCAGCCCTATGAGCTTGATGATCGCTTGGACAGGATGATCGACAGGCAAATTGCCCGCACGCCGGATGCCGAGGCCGTCCGGTTTGGTCAGACTGCTTTGAGTTATGCTGAACTTGGAGAGCAGGCAGAGGCCGTTGCGGCCCGTCTTCGCGCTGCCGGCGTAGACGCAGGCAATGTCGTTGCAGTTTTGATGGAGCGCTCCCTCGAATTACCCGTTGTGCTGTTGGGGATCATGCGGGCAGGTGCCGCCTATCTGCCCCTTGACCCTGATCTGCCGGATGAACGCCTGGTTTTTCTGGCCAAGGATGCGCAGGCGGATCTGGTGGTGACGACAACTGCCCTTGAGAAACATGTCGACTTCGCCGTGCCTTGCGTTTGTATGGAAACGATCAAGGAGGGTGAGGCGGTTACTGTTGAACCGGTGACGCATATATCCTCACCGGATGCGGCTGCTTATGTTCTCTATACGTCCGGGTCAACGGGCAGGCCAAAGGGCGTGGTGGTTTCACATCGGGCCATAGTCAATCGTATCCTATGGATGCAGGAAGCCTACAAACTGACTTCAGCGGACCGCGTCCTGCAGAAAACACCCGTTGGTTTCGATGTTTCCGTTTGGGAGTTTTTCTGGCCTTTGACCATGGGGGCAGGGCTGGTTCTTGCTTCTCCTGGTGCGCATCGCGATCCTGAACGTCTGGCAGGCGAAATTGAACGGGCCGGGGTGACGGTTCTCCATTTCGTCCCGTCGATGCTGCGCCAGTATACGGTGTCGGCAACCCCGCGAGAGAGTGTAAGGCTGGTTGTTTTCTCGGGCGAGGCGTTGGGTGCGGATCAGCCGGATGCGGCCCATCGTGCATTCCCCGCAGCCCGCCTTGAAAACCTGTATGGTCCGACAGAGGCGGCTATTGATGTCACGTCATGGACCTGCGAGCCGACAGGGAGGGAAGGTGTCCCCATCGGGCGGCCGATTGCGAATGTGAACCTCTATGTGGTGGACGCCTGTCTGTCGCCAGTTCCGATAGGCGTTGTCGGTGAACTGTTGATTGGTGGCGTTCAGGTGGCTCAGGCCTATCTTGGCCGACCCGCCCTGACGGCAGAGCGATTCATCCCCGATCCGTTCAATTCAAATGGTGAACGCCTGTACCGGACCGGCGATTTGGTACGCTGGCGTCCGGATGGCGCGCTTGACTATATCGGAAGGGCCGATGACCAGGTCAAAATCCGAGGTCAGCGAATTGAACTGGGTGAAGTGGAGGCCGCCCTAGCTGCCGTTGATGGTGTTGCCGACGCCTGTGCCGTTGTGAAAACGGCTGTGGACGGGGCGAAAGACCTGGTTGGCTACATCGTGGCGGATGCGGATGTTGCCCAAGTTGCGGGTGTTGAAGAGACCGACGATGCGATATCGCGTTGGGCCACGGTATACGATACGACGTACGGTCATGCGGCGAAAGATCCCATGCGTGACTTCGTCGGCTGGACTTCCAGCCTGTCGGGGGCTGCATTGCCAATGGAGGAAATGGAAGCGTGGCTTGATGCGACGGTAAATGCCATTGCACCTCAGGGCCATGAGCGGATGATCGAGTTGGGTTGCGGAACCGGACTTGTCCTTTTTGCCGTTGCACCAAAGGTCACATCCTATGTCGGTACAGATATCTCCAGAGTTGGCTTGCGCAGTATCCGCTCTGCAATGGCCGGTCAGGATTTTGCCGACCGGGTTACGCTCACGGCCAATTCGGCATGCGATATCAAAGATATGCCCAAGCGGAGTGTCGATGCGGTAATTCTGAATTCCGTCGTTCAATATTTCCCGGATGTATCCTATCTGGCGACGGTGATCGAAGGTGCGGTCGAGGCGGTGCGTGATGGTGGCCGCATTTTTCTGGGCGATATCATCAATAATGACTTGGCCGAGGCGTTCCACTCGTCTGTGGCGTTTGCCCGTCGCGATGGAACGGAAACGGCGGACATGTTGCGCGCAGAAATAACCCGTCGTCAGGAAGAAGACCGGGAGCTGCGTCTTGCCCCTCAGGCCTTTTCAGCATTACGTGCGCGTCTGCCGCGTGTATCCAGGGTCTGTGTCTCCTTGAAGACCTTCGGACATGATAACGAACTTTCACGATACCGCTATGACGTGACGCTTCATGTGGGTGATGCGGAAGTTTCTTCGTCGGAGGTCGTTGATGACACCGTGTGGACAGAGGGTTTCACCGCCCAGCAGATTGTACTGAATGCCGCCTCGAAAGATGGGGTGTGTAAATTCAGTGGGATTCTGAATGCAAGGGTTTCCGGCGACTTTGCACGATTGGAAGGCCTGCGTGAAACGCCGGGCGGAGAATGCTTCGAAGACCGGATCGGACCGGGACATGGCGAGGGAATTGATCCGGACGACTTGCTTGAGGAAGCACGATCAAAGGGCCTCACGGTTCACCTCACATGGGGGGACAGGCCGAATGTCTTCAACGCCGTTTTTGGCGATGTACTGGTAGACGACTGTCCTGGCATGGACGAACGGCCGGAGCGTTTTGCGTCCTCACCGGTTGCTGCGGCGGGCCTTGAAGCCCTGCCTGCGCGTATTCGTAAGGCGCTTGCCAAGACTTTGCCTGATGCAATGGTACCGGCACGTATCTCCCGTATCGATTCAATCCCGCTGACCAGCAGCGGCAAGGCGGACCGAAAACGGCTCGTGGCGTTGGATGATACGCCACGAGGCCAAGCTGATCTCTTGCCGCCCAGAACTCCCCTGGAATCAGACATCGTGGCCGTTTGGCAGGATGTTCTGGGTGTCGTCAGGGTTGGTGTGCAGGACAATTTCTTTTCGCTTGGGGGCGACTCTTTGAAAAGCCTGAAAGTATTGTCCGAACTCGCTGCACGCGGGTGGACCTTTACGCTTGATGCGCTGTTCCGCTTCCAGACCCCTGCGGCGCTTGCCTCTTCCTACAGTGACGATAGTGACCTGGTGACGGAGCCTCCTGCTCCTTTCGCACTTGTTGCGGAGGTGGATATGGCACGCCTGCCGGAAGATGTGGAGGATGCCTATCCTCTCTCAGACCTGCAGTTGGGTATGTTCTATCATACTGAATTTGATGAGATGTCCAGTGTCTATCATGACGTCTTTTCCTATCGCGTCCGACTGACTTGGGACGAGGCCCTCATGGCGCAGGCGTTGCGTCGTATCACGGCACGCCATCCAATCCTTCGGAGCAGCTTCCACCTGTCCGGTTTCAATGAGCCCTTGCAGTGTGTCCACCGTGAAATTTCACCGCGACTTGACGTATCGGACTTACGCCAAGTGGGACCAGAGGAGAAAATTCGTTATCTGGCGGCATTTGCGGATGAGGAACGTTTTGCCGGTTTCGATATAAACGAGGCCGGGTTGTGGCGGGTTCATGTGCACCGTGAAAGCGACGATGATTTTGTCTTCACGCTGTCTTTTCATCACGCCATTCTGGATGGCTGGAGCGTGGCGACATTGCTGACCGAACTGGCCCAGATTTATGTGTCGCAACTCGATGCCGTCGATGCGGTTCTTCCGCCACCTCCGCCCGGCTATAACCTGCATATCGCGTCTGAACGGCAGGTGGTTGAGGCTGGCGAGGCTTTCGATTTCTGGCGTGGGCAATTGGCTGGTGCGCCTTCACCGCGTCTGCCGTTCCTGCGTGAAGGGCAGAGCCATGCAAAAAGCCTCCTTATGCCGATCCCGAATGAAACGCATACGGCCCTTGTGGAATGTGCCAACGCGATCGGTGTTCCGCTACGTTCGTTGCTGCTCGCAGGACATTACTACGTATTGTCGTCGCTGGTCGGCGCGAGACGCGTGACGTCGGGTGTGGTTTCGTCGACCAGGCCCGAAACAGAGGACGGTGGCCGGATGGTCGGATTGTTCCTGAATCTCCTGCCTTTGGTAGCGGAGGTGTCCGGCGTCAACTGGCAAAGCTTCGCGCAATCCCTCTTCAGAGAGGAAAGCGAGGCGCTACGATACCGGCGCTTGTCTCTTGCCCGAATTCAGGAGGCGGCGGGCAGAAACGACCTGTTTGAAGTCTTCTTCAACTATGTGCAGTTCCACGTGTTTCGGGATCTGCCGTTTGATGGGCTTGAAACGAAAGTCGCCGATTTTCAGGAAGAAACGAATTACGCACTGGAAGTCCAATTCGGCCGTGATCCTGACGGGCGCACGCTCACCTTGCGCCTGAACTACGATTCGTCGGTCCTGCCTGATACCACAGTGCATGACATTGCGGGGCAACTGACACATGTGCTCGCGCTGATCGCTGAAAACCCGGAGGCCGCGATGGACGATCCTTGGGCGTCGGCAACAGTCGCGGAGACAGATATCAACGATACCGACGTGGACTTTACGTCATTCTTTTCGGAGCCTGCGTAGTGAAAACCATAGACAAAATTATTCTCGATAGAGCCGAAACATCCTGCCTCCAGACCGCGGTTGTCGCGGGGGATACATCGCTCAGCTATGGTGATCTGGCCACAAAGGTCCGATCCGTTGCCGCAGCCCTGTCTGATCGGGGCATCGGGCGAGGCGATATTGTTGCTGTCTGTGCAGAGCGGCAGGTTGACCTTGTTCCCGCATTGCTGGGGATCATGATGTCGGGTGCTGCATATCTGCCATTGGATCCGTCATATCCCGAGGCACGGCTTGAATTCATGGTGGCCGACAGCGACGTTTCCTTGGTTTTGTCAGGAAACGGGGACACTTCGTTTGGGCGTCCCGTGCTCACATTAGATGAGGCAGTGGGCACGGCGGACCCTGGCACTGTCTCTCAATGCAAAGGCGCTGCTGCAGAGTCAGATCTCGCCTACATCATCTATACCTCGGGTACGACCGGTACACCGAAAGGTGTGATGGTCGAACACCGTTCGTTCTTTAATTTCCTGATGTCCATGCGAATGAAACCTGGCCTGGGGCCGGACGATCGGATGGTTGCCGTTACCCCGATTTCATTCGATATCTTCGCGCTTGAGCTTTATCTGCCGCTTCTCGTGGGAGGGACGGTTGTTCTGGTCCCGCGGGACGTTGCGCGTGATGTCGACCGGCTTGCCGTCGAGATTGACCGAACTGGCGGCACAGTGATGCAAGCCACTCCGGCCACCTGGCGGATGTTGGTCGAGACCGGATGGACGCCTCCAAAGGGATTTCGAAAGTTTGTTGGCGGGGAGGCCTTTCCCGATTCAATCGCGGGTAGTTTGCTGGCGGGAGAAGGGGAAGTCGTAAATCTTTATGGCCCGACGGAAACAACCATCTGGTCTGCCATGCACCCCGTCACAGAAGCCTTGACGCGGCAACCGATCGGCCGCCCGATTGCCAATACGCAACTCCATATACTCAGTCCGACATTAGAGCGATTGCCCAACGGTGCGGTGGGCGAGCTTTATATCGGCGGCGCAGGCGTTGCACGCGGATATAATAACCGTCCGGGATTGACGGCTGAGCGTTTTCTTCCCGATCCATTCTCCCGCTTGCCGGGTGCGCGGCTATACCGAACTGGCGATCTTGCGCGTATCGTGCCGGGCGGGCAGATCGAATGCCTGGGCCGAAGCGACCATCAAGTGAAAATCCATGGCTATCGGATTGAACTGGGTGAGGTCGAGGCGGCGCTGGAATCGCTTGAGAAGGTTCGGGCCGCCGCCGCGACAACCTTCCCCGACGGCCTTGGTGAACAACGCATTGTCGGCTACATCGTCGGTGAGATAGAGGGAGATACCGCGCGGGATTTGCTCGCCTCAATCCTCCCGGCGCATATGGTGCCGGATTTTGTGCAATGCCTTGATAAACTGCCACTCACACCCAACGGTAAAATCGATCGCAAGGCGCTGCCCGAACCGGGGGGCACTTTGCCTCAAACCGGCGCGCAGGAACCCCCGAAAGGTGACGTCGAAACGCGACTTGCTGCAATCTGGCAGGAAGTGCTGGGTGTTCCGGTGGTGGGGCGGGACGACGATTTCTTCCGCCTGGGGGGGAGTTCTCTTCTGGCAACCAGAGTAGGAGCACGAATTCGCGCTGAATTCGGCGTGCCATTTGCGTTGCGCACGCTCTTTGATGAGAGAACGGTTGCAGCCTGTTCGGCGGCCATCGGTGATGCTGCCATAAGTGAACAGCCGGTGATCGTCAGAAATGATTCAAACCGCTTCCCGTTGATCCCTGCACAGTCCGGCTTGGCTTTTCTCGACACTTTCGGTGCTGCAGGAGGTGCGTATCACGGTCTCGTGGCCATGGATGTTGAAGGCATATTCGATGCCTCGGCTTTTTCCCGCGCATTGGCCCGTGTGAGTATCCGTCATGATGCCTTGCAGGTTCGTTTTGTCGAAGATGGCGAAGGTGGAATCGTGCAGGAAATTACGGGCGAAAACCCGCCTGTTCGGATTGAAACGGTGACATGTGAGGCAAATGTTTCCAAAGCTCTTGATGCCTTCGCAGCAGAGCCTTTTGATATTGCCTGCGGTCCTCTTCTTCGGGTTATGGTTCTGGAACATAGTGCGGGGTTTGTGCTGGCTTTTGCCTTTCATCACATCATCCTTGATGCTTGGTCGTTTGGCATTTTAGCACGTGAACTGACGGCAATTTATCGTGAGGAAAGGGGCGGTGTCGCTGCCGCTTTGACCGAACCGACGTTACGGTATAGAGATGCTGCAACGTGGCTCGATACTTGCCAGGATCAGGTTGTATCGGATGTCGCCTGGTGGCGGGAAAAACTTGAGGATGCCCCGCTGGCCCTGGAGCTTCCGACGGACTATGTCCGCCCTGCGGTGCAGTCGTTCCGTGGCAGTTCCATTCCATTTTCCCTGCCTGACACGCTTGTTAGCCAAATGCGGGCGCTCGCGGTTGAGGAAGCGGCATCGCCTTTCATGGTCCTTGTTGCGGCCTTGTCCGTGACACTCGGTTCCCTGGCCGGGCAACGGGATGTTTGCCTTGGGACGCCGGTCGCCGGTCGCGATCACCCGGACCTTGAAGATGTTGTCGGCTTTTTCCTGAATACAGTCACGCTGCGGTCACGGTGGCAGAACCGGGACAGTTTCCGCGACATGCTGAAAGCAGTGCGGGAAACGGTATTGGATGCTTTTGCGCATCAATCGGCGCCCTTTGACCGTGTGGTTGAAGGGCTTGCGCATCAACCGGACCTTTCACGACAACCGGTTTTCCAGACAATGGTAATTCTCGACAATGTGGGAATGGAAGCGCTGGACCTGGGAGAGGCGAGTTGGCGATACAGAAATCAGGCCCGTCAGTCTTCTAAATATGATCTGACGCTCAATCTGGCGGAAACTGCCCAGGGCATGTCGGGGCTTATCGAATACGCCGCGGACCTTTTCCGTCCTGAAACAGTAGAGAGGATTGGCGACCTCCTGCAGCAGACACTCAAAGCGATGGTGGATAATCCTGATGAGCGGATCCAATCGCTGCGGTTTGACGGCCTGGCTGATTCCACAGGGACGATGGTGTCGAATATTGCGCATGCCCGCCCCGCTGTTGAAGAAACGTTGACTGCTACGGTTGCAGCACATGTTGCCCGGGAGCCGTCAGCGATTGTGGCAATTTCTTTGGGTGGTGACCTGATAACGCGTCAGCAGCTCTGGGACCAATCCGGTACGATTGCCGGACGGCTGCTACGGGCCGGAGTGGAGCCGGGCGACAGAGTGGCAGTAATGACCGCGCACGATGTCCCAGTCCTGGCTGCCGTCCTTGGTATCCTGCGGACGGGGGCCGCCTATGTGCCGCTTGATCCAAAACATCCTGATGAACGGTTGAGTGCAATCCTGTCACACAGTGGTGCGTCAGCCATTGTTTACGATGAGGTGTTTGAAATCAGAGCAGCGGCAATCGCCGGTGCCTTGGCCGGTATTCCTGTTTCCGCCGGTCCCTTGGAAGCGCCGGCAGAGCGGCGCTCATCTGGCAGTTTGAGCTATATTCTCTATACGTCCGGCACGACCGGTCGTCCAAAAGGCGTTTTCCAGAACGACCGCAATGTTCTTCATCACGCGGCCAATTATGCATCATCTATGGAATTGTCTCAGGGGGATGTGGTCTCACTCATCCCGACTGTGGCATTTGACGCGGCAGTGATGGATATTTGGGGGGCTCTTGTTTCCGGAGCGACGCTGGCCTTTTGGGATGTCTCAAATGACGGTGTGGTCGGGATTGAGGAGTGGCTGTCCTCCAGACGTGTGAATGTGTGGCATTCCACGCCGTCGCTGTTGCGCGCGGCGGTCGATCTTTTTGCCGGTCCGGTTGAGGCACCGGTTCGTGCAGTTGTTCTTGGCGGCGAGGAAGCGCGACAGGACGATGCGGTCAGGGTCGCCCGATGCTTTCCGGGTGCACAGCTCGTCAATGGGCTTGGACCCACAGAATCAACGCTTGCGTTGCAGGCGGCAATCGATCCTTCGGATGCCCCTGTCGGCGGTCGTTTGCCTATCGGTAAGGCCGTTCCGGGCTGTACCGTGAAAATCATGGACGGTGACGGCTGTGAAGCACCATTTGTCGGTGAATTGGTCTTTGAAAGCGATCATATTGCTCTCGGGTACTGGGCTGACCCGAAGGCTACGGCGGAAGCCTTCGTTCCTGCCGCTTCCGGACGTGCCTATCGCACCGGGGACGTGGCCCGGCGTCGACTGGACGGTGCCTTGGAATTCCTCGGGCGGCGTGACCGGCAGTTGAAGGTCAATGGTATTCGTGTGGAGCCGGCTGAGGTCGCGGCTCGGATTTCTGAACTGCCCGGTGTGGAAAATGTGCATGTAGGGGCCGGACCGGACGGACGTTTGGCCGCCTGGGTGGTGCCTAAAGCGTTGGCCCCCGACGCCGTTCCGGCGTCGGCTGGTAACGGGCCGTTGATGAGCATTCTTTTCTTCGGAGAGCAGGATGGCTCTCACGAAGGTGAGCGCTATGGTCTGACCCTTGCTGCGGCCCGTCGGGCGGATATTTTGGGTCTGCATGCAATCTGGACGCCGGAAAGACATTTCACCGAAATCGCGGCGGCCTTCCCGAACCCGTCATTGCTGGCGGCAGCCCTGGCTCGTGAAACACGGCGCATTGGTCTTCGTGCAGGCAGTGTCGTGCTGCCGCTGCATCATCCACTTCGTGTCGCAGAAGAATGGGCGGTCGTGGATAATCTTTCAGGCGGGCGGGCCGGTGTGTCTTTCGCGCCAGGCTGGGTGCCACACGATTTCGTCTTTGCACCTGAGGACTATGACGATCGGCACGATGTGATGCTGTCTCACATTGAAACGGTTCGGAAACTATGGTGCGGAGAAGCCGTTTCCTTCCGGTCTGGCACTGGAGAGGAACACGGATATCGCACAGGGCCGCGACCTGTGCAGGACGAACTGCCAATGTGGCTGACGGTCAGCCGAAATCCGAAGATGTTTACCGAGGCAGGACGTCGGGGGCTGAACGTCCTGACGTCGGTTCAAAACCAGACGCGAGACCAGCTTGCAGCGAATGTAAGGGCCTACCGCGATGGGCGTGCGGCGGCTGGACTCGATCCGGCGACAGGACATGTCACGGTAATGATGCATAGCTTCGTAGCCGCCACGACGGCAGAGGCCGAAGCCAAGGCGCGCCCCGCGTTACGTGGTTATATTGCATCCCATGCCGCCTTGCGTCGGTCCGTGATCGAAAGTCTGGATGTTAAGACCGAACTGACCGAAGAGGACGATTTCGAGCGCCTCGTTGATGTTGCTGTGGACCGGTATCTGGGGGCTGCCGCACTGATCGGCGGGCCTGCGGCACTGGCAGAACGGGCGATGGAGCTCTACGACATTGGCGTGGATGAAATTGCAGGGCTTGTAGATTTCGGTGTTGATAGTGGCACCGTAATTGATGCACTCGATCACCTGGCGGTGATGTCTGATGCAGTCCGTTCCGGCTTGTCGCCAGAGCGTCTGCGCGATCGTTTGAGGGCGGTTCTTCCATCGGCCATGGTGCCGGAAGATATTCAGTTTTTGCGTGATTTGCCGTTGACTGTGAATGGCAAGGTGGACCATGCCAACCTGCCTGCGCCGGAGCGTAGGAATGCGGTTGGCGGTGGTGTCCTGGCGGGTCCGACCCAGGCAAAGCTGGCAGAGATGTACAGTGATCTTCTTGGGGTTCAGTCGGTGGGGCCCGCCGATAGTTTCTTTGTGCTTGGCGGGCATTCACTTCTTGCGATGAGGCTTGCGGTACGGATAAAGGCCGACCTGCATACCGAGGTCCCGTTGCGCGCAATCTTTGAGGCCCCGACGGTTGCAGGACTGGCTTCCTGGATAGAAAGGCAGGGGGTAACTGGAGCCTCGTTGCCGGAACCACATAAGGCGTCCCGTGACGAACCTTTGCCTCTTTCTTTCGGGCAGGAACGGCTGTGGATGATGGAAACCCTTGGCGAGGCCAAGGGGCGATACAATGTGCCATTCCTGCTGCGTCTTGATGGTGATCTTGATGTGGTGGCATTGGAGCGGGCATTCGAGGCCCTCGCCATGCGGCATGAGGCATTGCGGTTGCGCCTTGTGGAAACCGCTGATGGTCTGCGGCAGGTTTTCACGGATGGTCCAGGGATTATCCTCGACCGCAGGTCGGCCCGATCGGAAGAAGCGGCTCTCAATGCGGCTGAAGAGTTGATTGTCGCGCCTTTTGATCTGTTTGCCGAGGCGCCATGGCGGTTAACGCTCTATAGCTGTGGCGAGGGCGTGCATATCTTGGTAATGGTCATGCACCATATGGTTTCCGATGCCTGGAGTACCGCAATTATGGGCAATGATCTTGCGGTTCTCTACGCGGCGGAAACGGGAGAGACGGGAAGTAGTCCCGCTCTTCCGCAGAACGCATTGGGATACGGTGACTTTGCCGTCTGGCTGCGTGAGGTGGCGGAATCGGGGATCTGGAATAAAGACCTTGGCTATTGGCAGGATATGCTGGCCGGTCCTCCACCAGCCTTGGAATTGCCGGCGGACCGGTCTCGCCCGGCAGTTCACGATGGGCGCGGTGCTTCTGTCGGTGTGACGCTTCCAGCTACAGTCCGTCAGCGGGTGATGGATCTTGCCGCGAAGTCTGATGCGACGCCCTTTATCGTCGTCCTGACCGCTTTCCAGATCGTGCTCGCCCAATGGAGTGCGCAGCGTGATTTTTGTGTTGGCACACCCGTGGCAGGTCGGTTGCACCCGGCCTTTGACGATACGGTGGGGTATTTCTCAAACACGCTCGCTTTGCGGACTGATCTCGCGGGTGAGCCGACTTTCCATGAGGCGGTTTCGGCAACCAAGGCTCGTGTTCTGGATGCCTTGGCACACCAGAATGCTCCATTCGAACAGGTGGTCGAGGCATTGGCCCCGGTACGCGATCTGTCCCGGCATCCTCTTTTCCAGGTGGCTTTTACGCTGGAACCTGCGCACAAAGGCGGAGAGCCGATGCAAGGCGTGTCCGTCCGGCGTATGGCACATGACGCTGGCACGGCGAAATTCGACCTTTCTCTCCTGCTTGTCGATAACGACGATAGTATTGCTGGCGTTTGTGAATACTCCACCGCACTTTTTGAGGAGAAGACCGCCCGACGTCTGGTTGATGCGTTGGTTGCCTTCTTGTCTGATGTTGATGCAACCGGCTCTGTTTTCGATGTGCCAATCCCCGGTCCCGTCGAGGGCGCTTCGGTAGCATTTGATGAACACCGGTCCGAGAAGGCGTTGTCTGCGTGCCAGGGCTCCCGCATTGAAGAGGTGGTTTCAGGTATCCGTGACGCCTGTGGAGAGCGTATAGCGCTGGAAGACGGCGAAGACGTGCTGAGTTATGAGGAGCTTGTTTCCACCTCGGATGCGCTGTCGGGCCGGATAGCGTCCGCCGGTGTGATGCCGGGACAGATTGTGGGCGTTGCACTTGAGCGATCGGCCAATGCGATCATTGCACAGCTTGCGGTCCTGCGGGCGGGAGGAGTTGTCCTGCCGCTCGATCCAGACTATCCGCCGGAGCGTCTTGAGGGGATGCTGGCGGACAGTGATGTGCCGCTGGTGCTGTCAGATACGCGCCATCAGGGGTTGGCAGGCGGTCGTCCGGTGCTGTTGGTGGATGAGGCAGACATAAATGCTGAGGATGTTGCGCCGCCGCCGCGTTTGAAAGGGCTGTCAGGGGCGCCTGCTTACGTGATCTATACCTCCGGCTCTACGGGGCGTCCTAAGGGGGTAATGGTGCCCCATGAGGCGGTGACGTCGCTTTTCCTGGAACGGGAGGTGATGAACTTCGGCCCGGATGATCGGGTGATGCTGGCGTCGCCCCTGGCCTTTGATGCCAGCCTGATCGAGATCTGGGGCGCCTTGCTGAACGGCTCGCGGCTTGCGGTGTTGCCTGCCGGTCCCTTTGATCCGGACGCATTGTCGGAATTTGTTGCTGATGCAGGTGTGACGGTGGCCTGGCTGACGGCAGGGCTTTTGCGGGGATATCTGGAACGCGATCCGTCGGCCTTTGCAGGTTTGCGGTTGCTGATGTCAGGCGGGGACGTATTCCCGACCCATGGCCTTTCGGATTTCATGGCGGGGCTGCCGAATGTGCAGTTCGTCAATGGCTACGGCCCGACGGAATGTACGACCTTTACGGCAATGCACCGACTGGATTTTGTCCCTGAGGCAGGCTCTGCGGTTCCAATCGGCCGTGGTGTTGGCGGCCGTCGCCCGGTTGTCCTGGACCGGTCGATGCGTGCGGTGCCGCCAGGGGCACCGGGAGAACTTTATGTCGGCGGGCATGGCCTTTCGCTGGGATACCTCGGGCAGCCGGGGCGAACGGCGGAAAGCTTCCTTCCGGACCCTGCGGGCGGAGGTGGGCGTCTGTATAGGACAGGGGACCGTGTCCGTTTGCGGTCTGATGGGGCGTTGGAATTCCTGGGCCGGATTGATGCGCAGGTGAAGCTGCGCGGTTTCCGGGTGGAACCGGGTGAGGTGGAGGCGGCCCTATGTGCACTGCCAGCGGTTGGAGACGGCGCGGTGGCGGTCCGGCGGGACGGCGAGGGGGCTGCGACGCTGGAAGGGTTCGTGGTGCCGGTCTCCGGTGTCGGGACCGATGCCCGGTCATTGGAACAGGCATTGGGAGAACGTCTCCCGTCCTACATGGTGCCGCGGATCACATTGGTGGAGAGCCTGCCGCTTGACGCCAATGGCAAGGTCGACCGCCGCAGTCTTGTCTCGCGATTGCCTGAGCGGGTTGAGGAAGCAGGCGAAGCCCCGCATGCAGGTCTTGAAAAGACGCTGGCGGAAATCTGGCAGCGGGTTCTTGGGCGTTCGGATATTCGCCGCGCGGATGACTTTTTCTCCCTCGGCGGGCATTCGCTGCTGGCGATGCGTGTTGCCACGACGGTCACGGCGGAGACCGGCCACCCGGCAACAGTGCGTGACATCTTCGAATATCCGACAGTCGAGAAACTTGCCCTGCATCTGGCGGCGGCCAATCAAAATGAAGGGGGGAAGGCCGTAACGCTGGTAGAGCTGCCGCCACTTGTACCCCGTGCGGCGGATGCCAAAGCGCCTTTGTCGTTCGGGCAGGCGAGGCTCTGGACGCTTGAGCGGCTGGAAATGGCGGGGACGGCCTATGTCGTGCCTGTTTGCCTTCGGATTGAAGGTTTACTCGATGAGGGGGCATTAGAGGTCGCACTGGGTGATCTCATAACTCGTCACGAAATCCTGAGCACGCGTATATGCGGTAATGAAGAAGATGCATGGCAGGAAGCGGGAGCGGGCGATATTTCTTTTGAACGGCGTTCAGGAGAGACGGCGCAGGCGGCAGCGGATCTTTGGACCACACCGTTTGACCTGTCGAAGGAATATCCTTTGCGGATTGCCCTTGTAAAAGGGGAAGCTGGCCGTGCCCTGCTCATTCTGGTTCTGCACCACATAGCAGTGGACGCTTGGTCTTTGGACATTGTCCTTCGTGACCTGGCCTTGCTCTATAAGTCCCGCCTGGGGATGGGGGCTTCACCGTCGCCTTTGCCGGTGCAATATGCGGATTTTGCGTTGTGGCAGCGTGGCTGGCTGCAGGGCGAGGTTCTGGAACGTCAGCTTTCCTATTGGAGGAATCAGTTGTCGGGAGCGCCGCAGACGCTGCCGTTGCCGACCGACCGACCCCGTCCGGCGGTGCAGGACTATTCGGGCGGGAACGTGCCGGTGCGCTTCGGGGCGGAGCTGAGCACAGCGATCCGGGGACTGGCCCAACGGGAGGGCGCGACGGTCTTCATGGTCTTGCTTGCGGCCTATCAGACGCTTCTGGCGCGCTGGTCGGGGCAATGGGACCTGTCGGTTGGTACGCCGGTGGCGAACCGCCGGGACGCGCAGCTTGAGGGGCTGGTCGGTTTCTTCGCGAATACCCTGGTGATGCGCTCGCAGATGTCTCCGGAGATGCGCTTTGTCGATCACCTTTCGGCGGTCCGCGTGCGGGTGTTGGAAGCCTTCGCCCATCAGGACCTGCCGTTCGAGAAACTGGTGGAAGAAATCGCTCCTGACCGCGACCTCTCCCGGCACCCCATCTTCCAGGCCATGCTTACCCTGCAGGGGGCGGCTGAAGTTGCGGAAATGCCCAAGATCGAAGGTTTGAGGATCGCTCCGGAACCGGTGAAAGGTACCTGGGCGAAGTTCGACCAGACGTTGTTCGTCACGGATGACGCCGGGGAATTGAGTGGTCGGCTGGAATACGCCACGGCATTGTTCGATCAATCGACGGCAGAACGAATGGTTGCCTCTTTCATTGAGATCCTGACGGAAGTTGTAGCGAACCCGGAATGTGACCTGGGTGGGGTTTCCATTATTTCCCAGGAAAAACAAGAATATCTGAAAGCATTGAGCCGCGGCCCGAATCTGCCGGTGCAAGCCGATGGTTTGCGGGTTGAGGCACTGTTCGAGCAAGTGGCCGCAGGTGACCCGGCTGCAATTGCACTGCGCTGTGGTGAGCTGGAATGTGACTACGGCTTACTGTTGTCAAAAACATCTGCACTTGCCGCCCATTTGAACCGGCAGGGGATTGGCCAGGGCGATGTCGTCGGGGTGTTGATGACGCGTGGGATTGAGATGCCGGAAGCATTGTTGGGTGTCCTGAAGGCCGGGGCTGCCTATCTGCCGCTTGATCCGGGTCTCCCATCCTCCCGGCTGGATTTTATCGTTGGGGATGCACAGGTGGCCGCGGTTCTGACGTCGTCCGATTTGGTGACATCGGTGCCGGAGGGTATCGACTGCATTTTGCTTGATGAGGTTGACGATAATCCTGGCTCAGACCCGATACGGGAAAACAGGCTGACGGCGGCGGATCCGGCATATGTGATTTACACATCAGGCTCGACAGGCAAACCAAAAGGCGTGGTGCTGTCGCATAAGGGGATGGTCAATTATCTGCTTTGGGCACGCGATGCCTATATCACCGATGCAGTGGAACCCGATCAGGCGCTGGCACTTTTCCATGGGTCCTTTTCCTATGACATGTCCGTGACCAGCCTCTTCCTGCCGCTGATTTCGGGATATGCCCTCGATATTCTGCCCGCAGGGG
Organism: Aestuariispira ectoiniformans; assembly: GCF_025136295.1. Taxonomy (GTDB): domain Bacteria; phylum Pseudomonadota; class Alphaproteobacteria; order UBA8366; family Aestuariispiraceae; genus Aestuariispira_A; species Aestuariispira_A ectoiniformans. Next base: position 2,373,175 of record NZ_CP062788.1, read on the forward strand.
AGGACCTCGCCGTTCTTGAGGATGCTTTCCAAGGTCGCCCAGCCCCCTATCTCCTTAAATTGACACCGGCACATCTGCGTGCGCTTGCCGATCAGTTTACTCCTGACCGGGCACCGGCTGTGCTGGTGGTTGGAGGAGAGGCTTTGCCTGCGGATACGGTGGCAAAGATCAAACGTCGCCTGCCAAATGTACGTATCGTCAATGAATATGGACCGACGGAAACGGTCGTTGGCTGTGCGGTGTTTGAGCCGGAGGCTGCGGTGTCCGACCCGGTTCCAATCGGCCAGCCGGTGGCACAAACCACATTGCGTGTTTTGGGCGTTGGGGGGGAACTCCAGCCGGAAGATGTGGTTGGCGAGCTGTATATTGGCGGCGCAGGTGTGGCACAGGGGTATCTGAACCGGCCGGCGTTGACCGCAGAGCGCTTCCTGCCGGACCCGGAGGGCGGTCCGGGTGCCAGAGCCTACCGGACAGGTGATCTGGTCCGATGGCGCACTGACGGGCTGCTTGAATACCTCGGGCGTAATGACGACCAGGTCAAAATCCGGGGGTTCCGGGTGGAGCTGGGTGAAATCGAGGCAGCCCTTGCTGCTGTGCCGGGCGTAGAGGCTGCTGCTGTCGTGGCCGGGAATAGTGACAGTGGGGCATTGCGTCTTATCGGCTATTTCGTAGGCGATCTCTCTGAGAAAACGATCAGGGCGCAACTGGCTCAACGCCTTCCTGCGCATATGGTGCCAAACGTCCTGGTGGCGTTGGACTGTCTGCCATTGACGCCGGCTGGCAAGGTCGACCGGCGGGCGCTGCCCCAACCCGATAGCAAGAGCCGCGTGGCAGATGGCCGTCCGCAGAGTGATGCCGAACTGCGGTTGGCGCAGATCTGGTGTGATGTGCTGGGGCTTGATGCGGTCGGACCGGAAGAGAATTTCTTCTCCTTGGGTGGAGATTCCATTCTGGCATTGATGGTTGTTTCCCGGGCCAGGTCTCAAGGGATTGTAATTACGCCTCGAGACCTGTTTGAGGCACAAACCGTAGCGGGGCTTGCAGCGTTGTCCTCGGTCAATGTGACTTCCGTAAATGACATGACTACTGCAGATCCGGGGGCGAATCGGTCGCTTCCTGCCATGCAGTGGTTTGGGGCACTTGGTCTCTTGGAACCTCGGCATTGGAATATGTCGGGGCTATACATCCCGGCGCAGCCGATTGACATTTCCAGGCTTCAGGAGGCGGTGCAGACACTGATCGACCGGCATGACGCCTTGAATATGCGATATCATTTGCAGGGCAATTCCTGGGAACCCGCCCCCATGTTGCCGGACGAAAAACCGGAAATCACGGACCTTGTCCGGGATATTTCCTTGGGTGACGAGAGCGAGTTGCCGTGGACTTTGCTTGACGCACAACGCAGCCTTAATCCTGATGTGGGCCGCAATTTGCGGGTGTCGCTGATCAGGATGAAAGACGGCAGTCAACGATTGTCTCTCATTGCGCATCATCTTGCGACCGACGCGGTCAGCGCCCGTATCCTTTTGGAAGAGCTCTCTCATTTCCTTGTGGGGAAGGGGGACGAACTTCCCCTGAGCGACCCGGCCTATGTCTATGGAGCAGGTCTTGCAGATTGGGTGGAAACTAGAGAGGCCCAGGCAGAACGTGCTCTTTGGGCGGAGGTTATTGCTGCTGGGCCGACAAGGCTGCCGCGTGACCTGCCCGAAGGGAGGAACCTTAATCGCTATTCCGCGGCTGTGGTCCGTCAGCTTGACCCAGAGGAAACCAAGCGGCTGTTGGCGAAAGGCGGGACTGCTGCCCAGGCGGCAATGGTCGCAGCATTGGGTGGAGCCTTGTCGTCCTGGACTGGAAAACACGATATGGTCTTGTCCATGGAAGGCCATGGACGCATGGCACCGGTGGGCGTGCCCGGAGATGTGTCGCGCAGCGTCGGTTGGTTTACCGCTTTTTGGCCTGCACGAGTTGCCATCACCGGGCATCCGGATGTTGATGCACGGAATGTACTTGCGCGTTTTGACGCCCTTCCACCTGAAAGAACGGGGTATGGAGCGCTGCGTTGGCTGGGCGCGGATGGCGATGCGCTCGCCTTCCAGTCGGATGTTAGCTTCAACTACCTCGGGGTGGCTGATGCGGCTGGGAATGACGGCGGATTTTTCTCGCCCGCACCGGAACCTGATGCTCCCCAAAGAGCTGCCGGGGATCGGCGGCCGTTCGTTCTTGATGTCAACGCCGTTGTTCGGGACGGGACGCTATCAATCTCCTTCGGCTATGCAACGTCGTTACATCACGAGGAAACTGTCCTCGATGTGGCGGACGAGACGATGGATCGTTTGCAACGCATTCTGGCTGCCCCCTCATCACATGCGTCCTCAGCGACTGCCATGAAAACCAAAAGACCAGATTTCGAGCATGCCGGTTTGCCTGCGGGTGAGTTGGCCGAACTGCTCGACGTATTAGACGGGGACTAGACCATGAAAAAGAAACAGGGCCAGGCGGTCGATGTGTTGGCATTGACCGGCGCACAAGAGGGCATACTCCTGGAAACTGACTTGTCCGGAAATCCTGCGACATACGCCGGTCAGTCGGTTCTTGAGGTTGGTGCGGCTAATCCGGATCTGATCCAGGAGGCAGTTGATATATTGATTGCGCGGCATGAGGGGCTGCGCACGTCTTTTCACTGGAAAAAACTTTCCCGCCCTGTCGCCGTCGTGCATGAGCATGCGGAAATAACACTTGTTCGTAATGACTTGAGCGATGTGCAGGATGCGGAACTTGAAGCAAAGCGCCTTTTCGCTGATGACTTGGAACAGGGCTTTGATTACACGGAGCCGCCGCTCCTGCGCGTCCGCCTTGTCCAATTGTCACCGGATCGGTCGCTTTTCGGTCTGACGACACATCATGTTGCCCTCGATGGCTGGTCAACAGCGCTTGTTCTCGCGGAATTACGTGAAGCTTATGTAAGCCTTGCAGAGACCGGGACGGCATCCTTTTCCCGCCCTGTCCCGCCGCGGTTAAGGGCCTATGCCGCCTGGTTGTCGGATCGCGAGGATATGGCGGATTTTTGGCGCGAAACCCTGGCGGAGGTTGATTTGCCGACGCCACTGCCAATAGCGTCGGGGGCAGAAGGGACAGGCAGTGATGAGCTGGAAGAATCAGTTGATAGCGCCGTAGCCGCCGATGTCGATGCCTTTTGCCGACAGGCGAGAGTGACCCGTGCGGCCTTGGTTAATGCGGTCTGGGGGCTGACGCTTGCCACTTACGCGGGGTGTGAAACCAGCGTTCATGGTCTCGTCGTCTCGGGACGGCCTCCGGAAATCGAAGGCTCGGAAGGGATGGTCGGCATGTTCGTCAACACAGTCCCTCTTAGGGTCGACGTGGCCGGAAATCGTGATTGCGCGGCTTTTGTGTCAGGAGTGCAGGCCCTCATGACGCGGATGAAGGATGCGGAGCATGCATCGCTATCGGACATCATCCGGGCTGCGGAAATCGACAGTGGAGAACCGTTTGCATCAATCGTGGTGGTACAGAACCACCTCGCAACATTTGACCGTGGTGGAAACGAAAACTCTGTCGCACAAGGGTGGGCACGGGAAGAAACGCATTATCCTTTGGCTCTGGTGGTATCGTCTTCAAGGATACTCAACTTCCGTCTGGCATATGATTGCGGTCGTTATTCCAAGGCTGATGCCCGGCGGCTGCTTGACTGCTTTATGCATCTTCTGGCTGCAGTAGTCGCGGAGCCGGACCGCAGTCTTTTGCAATTGAATCTCACCTCGGATAGGCGGTCTGATCCAACTGCGTCATCGGGCGCGGAAGAGGTATTTCCCGGTCATGATCGCCGGCTTGAGGATTTGGTGCTGTCACAGGCAGCGTCGACCCCCGATGCGGTTGCGGTGATTTTCGGGAAGGAAGAGAAAAGCTATGCATCGCTGGGCAACGGGGTACGGTCCCTGTCGAAGCACCTGGCTTGCCAGGGGATCGGCCGGGGAGACATTGTCGGTGTCCTGATGGAGCGTTCTCTGGAGATGCCGGAGGTTCTGCTGGGGATCATGGCATCGGGGGCGGCCTACCTGCCGCTGGACCCGGACCTGCCGGACGATCGCCTTGCCTATATCGTTGAGGATGCGGATGTGGCAGCGGTCGTCGAGCCGTCGGCCCTTGTTTCCCGTCTGCCGGAAGGCAGGCGGGCCGTGGTCCTGGACCAGCCGGGGGAGGATGGCCCGGCGAGGCCGGGTGCGCGGTCGGCGGGAGGCCCGGATGACGCAGCCTATGTGATCTATACCTCGGGCTCCACGGGGCGTCCGAAAGGGGTCGTGGTGCCGCATGACGGTGTTGTGAACCGGATTCTGGCCCTGCAGTCGGATCATTGTCTGGCCGCTACGGACCGGGTTTTGCAGAAGACACCGTTCAGTTTTGACGTTTCCGTCTGGGAGCTTTTCTGGCCGTTGGTCACGGGGGCCGGTCTGGTGATGGCCAGGCCGGGCGGGCATCGTGACCCGGCCTGGCTGGCAGAAGAGATTGCCCGCACGGGTGTGAGCGTTGTGCATTTCGTACCATCGATGCTGCGACAGTATACAGCGCAGGCGCCTGTCTCACCGGGCGTGCGGCTTGTTGCTTGTACTGGTGAAGTGCTGGGGCCGGATCAGCCTGCTGCGGCGCGGTCTGTTTTTCCAGAGGCGGAAATCCGGAATTTCTACGGTCCGACGGAAGCCTCGATCGAGGTTAGTTCCTGGCGGTGTGAGCCGAAAGCGGAAGGACCTGTTCCGATTGGCCGTGCGATAGCCAATCTCCGTCTTTACGTGATGGATGCGCATGGGCGGGTCCTTCCGGACGGGGCGTGTGGTGAATTGGTTGTGGCGGGCCCCTGTGTGGCCTCGGGTTATCTGGGGCGGCCCGGTTTGACGGCGGCGCAGTTTGTGCCGGACCCCTATGGGCCGCCGGGCGCGCGTGCCTATCGAACCGGTGATCTGGTCCGTCGCCGTGGGGATGGCGCATTGGACTATCTGGGCCGGAATGACGGTCAGGTGAAGGTTCGCGGTCACCGGATCGAGCTTGGCGAGGTCGAGGCTGCCATGGCCGCAGTGGATGGAGTGCGGGAAGTGGCCGCCATTGTGCGGGCCGATGGTTCTGATATGGCGCGGCTTGTTGGCTATGTGGTTGGTGGCCCCGGCCCGTCGGCGGTGGCAGAGGAGATGTCGCGGCATTTGCCGGGTTATATGATCCCCACGCCCATCATTGAACTGGACGCCATGCCGATGACGGCAAGCGGCAAGACGGACCGCAAAAAGCTTCCAGCGCCCGCCAGCGCATTGCAAACAGTGGAAATAGAGCCGCCGCAAGGTGCGACTGAAGAAGCATTGGCGGAAATTGTTCGGGAGACTACGGGCGTTGAACGGGTAGGCCGTGACATGGAGTTTGTCTCCTTAGGGGCAAATTCTATTGATCACATGCGTATAGCCAGCCTGATCCGCCGCCAGTTGAGCGTTGATATTGCGCTGAGGGAGGTGTTTGAGTCACCGACAGTTGCAGCGCTGGCGCGGCGGGTAGAGGCGGCGCAGTCGGGTGATGGGGAGGTCGAGGCGCGTTTGACGGTGCAACCCCGTCCTGACCGCCTGCCGCTTTCTTTTGCACAGGAACGCCTGTGGTTCCTCGACCAGCTTTCGGTGACGGGGGCGGCCTATAACATGCCGATAGCCCTGCGTCTGGAAGGCCGGTTGGAGATGGCCGCGCTGGAAGCGGCCTTTGCAGGACTTGTTGCCCGCCATGAAACGCTTCGCACCCGGTTTACCGCCGGACCGGCGGGGCAGCCGGAACAGCATGTCGATGCGCCGGGGGCGGTATGTTTTGACCACCGTGACCTGTCGGGAGAGACGGACCCGGATGCCGCCGCGCGTGCGCTGATTGATGTTGAGGCGGTCCGGTCCTTTGACCTGGCGGAAGAGCAGCCGCTGCGGGTTCTGTTGATGCGGCTTGGCGCTGACCGCCATGTCCTGCTTGTGACCCTGCATCATATTGCGGCTGATGGCTGGTCGCTGGGCGTGGTGGTGCGCGATCTGACTGCCCTTTATGCCGAAGCCGTTGGCGGTCCGGCAGCGGCCTTGCCGGGGCTGCCGGTCCAATATGCCGATTATGCCCTGTGGCAGCGTGACCGGCTGTCGGGTGCCCGGCTTGACGCTGAGCTGGACTGGTGGCGGGGACGCCTTGAAGGAGCGCCAGTGCTGGACCTGCCAACGGACCGGCCCCGTCCGCCGGTACAGGATTTTGCCGGCGCAACCATACCGGTGCATCTGCCGGTGGAATTGATGGACGGGCTTTCTGCGCTGTCCCGTCGTGAGGGAGCAACACTCTTCATGACGCTTCTGGCCTCCTTCAGTGTGCTGCTGGGTCGGCATGCGGGCCAGGAGGATGTGGTTGTGGGGGCGCCTATTGCGAACCGCACCCGGGCGGAGACGGAGGACCTTGTCGGCTTTTTTGTGAATACGCTGGCGCTTCGGACGGAGCTTTCCGACGATCCTGATTTTGTGACCCTGCTGGGCCGTGTCCGGGATGAGACGTTGGCGGCCTATCAACATCAGGATGTCCCTTTTGAACGTCTGGTCGAAGCCCTTGCCCCGGCGCGTGACCTGTCCCGTCATCCGTTGTTCCAGGTGGCGCTGGTTCTGCAGAACGCACCGGGCGAGGCCCTGCATCTGGATGGGTTGACGGCGGAGGTGATGCCGCGGCGGTCAACGGGAGCGAAATTCGACCTGACGCTGTTTTTATCGGAAACGAAATCCGGTTTGCGTGGCCGCGTGGAATATGCATCCGGGCTGTTTGATGCACGGACGATGACGCGCCTGATGGCCCGCTTCGAAACCCTGCTGACGGCCATCCTGGAAAACCCGGGAAAACCCGTCGGGGACTATCCGCTCTTGGCGCGAGACGAGGTGGTTCGTCAAAAAGTTATAGGCCGGGAGGCATGGGATAACCCCTATCGCCTGCATGATCTTGTTTTTGCGGAGGGAAGGGACGATCTGGTCGCGCTTGACGATCATGGTCGAAGGCTGACCTTTGCAGCGTTGCGGGATCGTGCCGAACAGATCGCCGGTTGCCTGCAGAAGGAAGGCGTTGGTCCTGATACCGTTGTTGCGATCTGTGCAGGGCGTTCAGCCTGCGCAGTGGCGGCAATGTTAGCGGTTTCCCGTGCTGGCGGTGCATTTGTTTTCCTGGACCCGTCCAGTCCGCCGGAACGTATCGCCCAGATGGTGGAAGATGCCGGTGTCGGATTGGCGCTTGCTGACGACGCAGGTCGTGCGGTCTTGCCGTCAAACCTGATGACGCTTCCTCTTGATGTGACCGGGGACGCAGTACAGGACTGTCCCGCACATCCCGATAATCTTGCTTATGTCATTTATACCTCTGGTTCCACGGGCAGGCCGAAAGGGGTGTTGGCACACCACCGGGGGGCCGTGAATGTCTTGACGGCTTTGGTTGCTGAATACGCCATCGCGGAAGATGACGTCGTACTTCAGGTTCCAACCTTTACCTTTGATGCGTCAATTCGCGATATCTTCGGCACCCTGGCCGCTGGCGCGCGGTTGGTGTTGAGCGATAGCGAGGAGGCGCAGTCGCCGGAGGCGCTGTGCGATTTGATTGACCGGCACGGTGTTACGGCAATCCTTTCGATCACACCCGCCCGGATGGCGGCATTGGCGGCGGCCCGCACGACCAAAGAACCGTCGGCATTACGTCTGGTTCTGGTGGCTGGCGAGCCGCTTTCTTCGGAGACCTGTCGGGCCTTCCGGGCTGCCTTCGGCTCAGATATTGAGATCGTCAACCAATATGGTGCGACTGAATGCACGATGGCATCGACGGCCTATCGGGCTCCGTTGACGAAGGCGGATGGCGCATTGTCGGTGGGAGATGGCGTCGCAGGGATGCATCTGGGGGTCTTTGATACAAAGATGCGTATGGTGCCGGATGGCGGTGTGGGTGAGGCCTATATCGGCGGTCCAAACCTGGCTCGCGGTTATCTTGGTAATCCCCGCCTTACTGCAGAGCGTTTCCTGCCTGATCCGGCGGGTTCCGGAGATCGGGTATATCGCACAGGCGACAAGATCCGCCGCAGGGGTGGCGTTGCCTATATACTTGGCCGACTTGACGAACAGGTGAAAATCAGAGGTCAGCGGGTCGAACCTGGCGAGGTCGAGGCTTATCTGACTAAATTGCCAGAGATAAGACAGGCTGTGGTCGTGCCCATGCAGGATGGCCAGGGCCTTGTCGGATATCTTGTGCCGTCAGGATCGCACAGGCTTTCGTCGGACAGCTTGCATGCCGTGATGCGCAAGCATCTGCCCCTCTACATGGTACCAGGTGCTTTTGTTTGGCTTGATGCGTTGCCAATGACAGTGAACGGAAAAACGGATGTGGCCGCATTGCCTGTTCCCAACCGAACGCGTGCGGATCTGTCGACAGGTTATGAAGCGCCAAGGACGGCGGTAGAAGAGCTATTGGCCGGCATTTGGAGCGATGTGCTGGATATTCCGCAGATCGGTGTGTCCGATGATGTCTTTGCGCTGGGAGCGCACTCGTTACTTGTAACCCGGGTGGTTAGCCTGATCCGCCGCCAGTTGAGCGTTGATATTGCGCTGAGGGAGGTGTTTGAGTCACCGACAGTTGCAGCGCTGGCGCGGCGGGTAGAGGCGGCGCAGTCGGGTGATGGGGAGGTCGAGGCGCGTTTGACGGTGCAACCCCGTCCTGACCGCCTGCCGCTTTCTTTTGCACAGGAACGCCTGTGGTTCCTCGACCAGCTTTCGGTGACGGGGGCGGCCTATAACATGCCGATAGCCCTGCGTCTGGAAGGCCGGTTGGAGATGGCCGCGCTGGAAGCGGCCTTTGCAGGACTTGTTGCCCGCCATGAAACGCTTCGCACCCGGTTTACCGCCGGACCGGCGGGGCAGCCGGAACAGCATGTCGATGCGCCGGGGGCGGTATGTTTTGACCACCGTGACCTGTCGGGAGAGACGGACCCGGATGCCGCCGCGCGTGCGCTGATTGATGTTGAGGCGGTCCGGTCCTTTGACCTGGCGGAAGAGCAGCCGCTGCGGGTTCTGTTGATGCGGCTTGGCGCTGACCGCCATGTCCTGCTTGTGACCCTGCATCATATTGCGGCTGATGGCTGGTCGCTGGGCGTGGTGGTGCGCGATCTGACTGCCCTTTATGCCGAAGCCGTTGGCGGTCCGGCAGCGGCCTTGCCGGGGCTGCCGGTCCAATATGCCGATTATGCCCTGTGGCAGCGTGACCGGCTGTCGGGTGCCCGGCTTGACGCTGAGCTGGACTGGTGGCGGGGACGCCTTGAAGGAGCGCCAGTGCTGGACCTGCCAACGGACCGGCCCCGTCCGCCGGTACAGGATTTTGCCGGCGCAACCATACCGGTGCATCTGCCGGTGGAATTGATGGACGGGCTTTCTGCGCTGTCCCGTCGTGAGGGAGCAACACTCTTCATGACGCTTCTGGCCTCCTTCAGTGTGCTGCTGGGTCGGCATGCGGGCCAGGAGGATGTGGTTGTGGGGGCGCCTATTGCGAACCGCACCCGGGCGGAGACGGAGGACCTTGTCGGCTTTTTTGTGAATACGCTGGCGCTTCGGACGGAGCTTTCCGACGATCCTGATTTTGTGACCCTGCTGGGCCGTGTCCGGGATGAGACGTTGGCGGCCTATCAACATCAGGATGTCCCTTTTGAACGTCTGGTCGAAGCCCTTGCCCCGGCGCGTGACCTGTCCCGTCATCCGTTGTTCCAGGTGGCGCTGGTTCTGCAGAACGCACCGGGCGAGGCCCTGCATCTGGATGGGTTGACGGCGGAGGTGATGCCGCGGCGGTCAACGGGAGCGAAATTCGACCTGACGCTGTTTTTATCGGAAACGAAATCCGGTTTGCGTGGCCGCGTGGAATATGCATCCGGGCTGTTTGATGCACGGACGATGACGCGCCTGATGGCCCGCTTCGAAACCCTGCTGACGGCCATCCTGGAAAACCCGGGAAAACCCGTCGGGGACTATCCAATGTCCATTCAGACGGACCTTGTGCACGAAAGGACGGGGCCTGCCGGTCCCCGTATGCGCATTGAAGAGGTGGTTTCAGGTATCCGTGACGCCTGTGGAGAGCGTATAGCGCTGGAAGACGGCGAAGACGTGCTGAGTTATGCGGAGCTTGTTTCCGCCTCGGATGCGCTGTCGGGCCGGATAGCGTCCGCCGGTGTGATGCCGGGACAGATTGTGGGCGTTGCACTTGAGCGATCGGCCAATGCGATCATTGCACAGCTTGCGGTCCTGCGGGCGGGAGGAGTTGTCCTGCCGCTCGATCCAGACTATCCGCCGGAGCGTCTTGAGGGGATGCTGGCGGACAGTGATGTGCCGCTGGTGCTGTCAGATACGCGCCATCAGGGGTTGGCAGGCGGTCGTCCGGTGCTGTTGGTGGATGAGGCAGACATAAATGCTGAGGATGTTGCGCCGCCGCCGCGTTTGAAAGGGCTGTCAGGGGCGCCTGCTTACGTGATCTATACCTCCGGCTCTACGGGGCGTCCTAAGGGGGTAATGGTGCCCCATGAGGCGGTGACGTCGCTTTTCCTGGAACGGGAGGTGATGAACTTCGGCCCGGATGATCGGGTGATGCTGGCGTCGCCCCTGGCCTTTGATGCCAGCCTGATCGAGATCTGGGGCGCCTTGCTGAACGGCTCGCGGCTTGCGGTGTTGCCTGCCGGTCCCTTTGATCCGGACGCATTGTCGGAATTTGTTGCTGATGCAGGTGTGACGGTGGCCTGGCTGACGGCAGGGCTTTTGCGGGGATATCTGGAACGCGATCCGTCGGCCTTTGCAGGTTTGCGGTTGCTGATGTCAGGCGGGGACGTATTCCCGACCCATGGCCTTTCGGATTTCATGGCGGGGCTGCCGAATGTGCAGTTCGTCAATGGCTACGGCCCGACGGAATGTACGACCTTTACGGCAATGCACCGACTGGATTTTGTCCCTGAGGCAGGCTCTGCGGTTCCAATCGGCCGTGGTGTTGGCGGGCGTCGTCCGGTTGTCCTGGACCGGTCGATGCGTGCGGTGCCGCCAGGGGCACCGGGAGAGCTTTATGTTGGCGGGCATGGTCTTTCGCTGGGATACCTCGGGCAGCCGGGGCGAACGGCGGAAAGCTTCCTTCCGGACCCTGCGGGCGGAGGTGGGCGTCTGTATAGGACAGGGGACCGTGTCCGTTTGCGGTCTGATGGGGCGTTGGAATTCCTGGGCCGGATCGATGCGCAGGTGAAGCTGCGCGGTTTCCGGGTGGAACCGGGTGAGGTGGAGGCGGCCCTATGTGCACTGCCAGCGGTTGGAGACGGCGCGGTGGCGGTCCGGCGGGACGGCGAGGGGGCTGCGACGCTGGAAGGGTTCGTGGTGCCGGTCTCCGGTGTCGGGACCGATGCCCGGTCATTGGAACAGGCATTGGGAGAACGTCTCCCGTCCTACATGGTGCCGCGGATCACATTGGTGGAGAGCCTGCCGCTTGACGCCAATGGCAAGGTCGACCGCCGCAGTCTTGTCTCGCGATTGCCTGAGCGGGTTGAGGAAGCAGGCGAAGCCCCGCATGCAGGTCTTGAAAAGACGCTGGCGGAAATCTGGCAGCGGGTTCTTGGGCGTTCGGATATTCGCCGCGCGGATGACTTTTTCTCCCTCGGCGGGCATTCGCTGCTGGCGATGCGTGTTGCCACGACGGTCACGGCGGAGACCGGCCACCCGGCAACAGTGCGTGACATCTTCGAATATCCGACAATCGAGAAACTTGCCCTTCATCTGGCGGCGGCCAATCAAAATGACGAGGTAAAGCGGTCCTCGGGCATTCTGCCTCTTGCGCCTGGCCACGGCCTGCCAACCTTCCTGATCCACCCTGGTGGTGGTGGGGTAGGAGCGTATCGCAGGCTTGCCGGGTTGTTGGACGAAGGGCCGGTTTATGGTGTTTTCGCCGGCGGGTTGGAATTTGGTACCAAGCCTCTGACTTCCATTACAGAAATGGCAGATTCTTACGTGGAACAAATCCGTCAGGAATGTCCGGTGGGACCCATACGTCTCGGGGGATGGTCCTTTGGCGGGGTCGTTGCCGTGGAGGTTGCGCGACGCCTTGGTAGTGCTCGTGTTGTTCAGCTTGTGCTGATTGACCCGTCGCAAGTAGCCGATACACCGCGACCGGCGCCCACCCAGGAAGCGTTGGACATCGCATTCGAAAAGAACGTGGCCGGCCTCGCGAAATTGGCACTGGGACATGTGGAAGAAGACGCGGAGGCAATCGCCAGGGCGCGTGACGTTTTCATCGCTAATGTGACAGCGCTGGTTGCACATTGCCCGGAGGCCTATTCAGGACCTGTAACAATCCTGTTCGGCGAAGACAGCCCTGCCATTTCAGCATCGAGTGTTTGGCAAAAATTGCTGCCGAACGGCTTTATCCGGGTCTTGCCGGGTGACCACTATACCTTGCTGACCGGCGAAGCATTGGTTGGGGTTGCAAACAGCTTTGCGCGGTCAAGTACCGCCGCAGAATGATGAGGGGAAACGCAATGTGGAATCCTAGTCGTTATCATATCATTCTGGCGGGCATTGGCGGTGATGCACATTCGGTTGGATTGATTTTGTTGCGTCAGGCCTTACAGCTCACCGGCTATCAGGTTCATTATTTGGGAACGCAGAACCGGATTGAGGATGTGCTGGAAGTAGCACCGGGCGCGGACGCGGTTCTTTTGTCGTGCATGGATGGGCATGCAGGGCATTACCTTAAACCGTTAGTGCAGCACAGACTGAATGATGAGGAGGAAACCGGGCCGCTTTGGTATCTGGGGGGCAACCCGTCAGTTTTGCCTCTAGCCCGTGCCCGACGTGTATTTGCGGAGATGGGGTTCAAACGCGTCTATCTGGGGTTTGTGGACCTTACGGCTTTCCTGGAGGGGCTTGCCGAAGATCTTCATAACCGCGTCCCGTCGGGTGGGCCAGCGGCACGAATTATGCCTGAGCGCAATGCTGCTTTTCTGGCGATTGCTGATTGGTTGCTGCACGATGTGGACCATGATTTGCAACGGCGGGAAGTTTTGCTTGGCTGGCCAACCGGCGCGGCTGCAAATGATTTCAACGATAATGCCTCATTCCTGAAAACCTGCCCGTCACTGGCATTGGCGCAGTCTCACGCGGCGCGGAAGGGACGTCCGCTAGTGCAGCCGCGTGCGGGCGTGGCATTGGCCGATGATCAGCAGCGCCTTTTCCACCGTTTGAGGTGTGGAGGTGCTGACGTCCTGTCCTATCAGATTGACTCGCTGACACGGAATAACCGCTATTCGGAGGCAGAAGAGGGGATTGCCGAAAGCCGTCAGTGCGGGCAATCGACATTGAATGGCTTTCCGTTGGTCAATCATGGTGTGGATGCGTTGCGGCGTATTGCACGTTCTGTACCGAGACCGTTGCAATGCCGTCACTCGACACGGGACCCGCGGCTTCTCGCAGAACTCTGTTATGCCGGTGGCGTTACGGCCTTCGAAGGTGGGGCGATTTGCTACAATCTGCCATATTTCAAGGATTACCCTTTGGCAGAGGCTATCCAGAACTGGCGCTATGTGGATCGGCTGACGGGCCGCTACCTTGATCGCTACGGCATTGTGATTGACCGGGAATTTTTCGGGGTTTTGACGGCCACATTGATGCCTCCGTCAATCGCAATCACAGTTTGCATCCTCGAAGCCGCACTGGCCGTACGTCAGGGTGTCGGATCGGTTTCATTGGGGTATGCCGAACAGGGAAACAGAGTGCAGGATATTGCCGCCATTCGGGCAATTCCAGGTCTTACACGTAACTTTTTCAGGGCTGTGGACTTGCCGTCGGTACAGATATCTACCGTGTTTCACCAGTATATGTCGGCTTTCCCGGAGGATGAGGGGGCATCCATGCAGCTCATCCATGCGTCGGCCGAGACAGCAGCACTTTCGGGAGCAACAAGGGTTCTGACCAAGACAGCAGTAGAGGCCGTTCGTATTCCTACCGTCGAAGATAATGTTGCAGGTTTGCAAACCGTCCATCGTGGCATCGCATTGGCGGGGGAAGGACATTTCGAAGATGCCTCCGTTCGGATAGAGCAGCGCCTGATCGTAGAGGAGGTGTCGGCAATGTTGGATGCTGTTCTTGTACTGGGGAGCGGGGATGTTGCTGTCGGGTTGGAACGTGCATTTGCCAACGGGAATCTGGATATTCCGTTCTCCCCGAGTGTCCACAATGCGGGCCAGGTGGTAACGGGACGCGATATTACTGGTGCCGTGAGGTTTTTGTCTTGTGGAAACCTGCCGCTATCCCGTGAAGCAAAACAATTTCATGAGGAATGCATGGCGGAGCGTCGCCGACGCGATTCTGTTCCAATAGCGGAAAGCTATCGGATCGTGGAAGATGATGTACTGGCCCTGCCCAGAGGACGTGTTCCGCGTTGGCCGCTGTCTGAGCGCACAATTACGGGTTTTGACCCTGACATGGGGCTTACCACAGCCGTATTCTCCTGACCGAAGGATTAAATACAGATGATCGGAATCCTTGGCGGGATGGGCCCGCTGGCCACCGTCGACCTTATGTCCAAGCTTATTGCGTTATCCGGTGCGGAAAACGATCAGGATAACTTACCTGTTGTCGTTTGGAGTGATCCTCGCGTTCCGGACCGCAGGGCGGCCCTCCTTGAGGCGGGAGCGCCTTCACCTCTGCCGGTGATGTTGCAGGGGATTGCCGCATTGGAAGCCGCAGGGGCAACCCTGATCATTATTGCCTGCAACACGGCGCATGCCTGGTATGAAACGATGGCAGAGACAGCCAAGGTACCCATCCTGCATATTGCAGATTCAGCCTGCGATCAGCTTTGTTCGAGCCTCCCGGAGGGTTCGAGGGTGGCGGTGATCGCGACCCATGCCACCCTGGTGACAGGGTTCTATCAGGAGAGGCTTGAGCGGCGGGGGATGAAAAGCCTGGTCCTTGATGACGAGGATACCCATACACATGTGCAATCTGTGATCGCCTGCGTAAAGCGTGGGGATATTGCCGCCAGTTACCGGGATATGACCGTTGCTCTGGACAAGTTATTGGCAAAGGGGGCTGATGCCGCATTACTTGCATGCACGGAATTGCCGCTCGCAGTACCGCCCGAAGGACACGCCCTTCCGCGTTTTGACGCAACAGAGGCGTTGGCGCGAGCGGCGATTGACTATTTCCGGGATATCTCTGCTTGTCCGACTTTGCCTACGGGGCAGGCTGTACAAAGTGTCATGCAGGAACGCCTGCTTCCGCGATAAGCCGTTCGATTTCTGACGTCATGCTCGACAAGGCATTCTGGAAATAGAAATGTCCACCGGGAAGCGTGCGGCTGCCCAGGAAATGTCTGGAATGTCTGGCCCAGGCCTCAAGGTCTTCCGCACTGACTTCAGGATCGTCAATGCCGCCGATGCTGGCCAAGGGAACTGGTAGGGCGGTGTCTTCCGAATAGCGATATGTTTCACACGCGCGAAAATCGCGTCGCAAGGTCGGGCGCACGAAATCCATCATTTCGCTATTTTCCAGAACCTCTTTCGGAGTACCGGAATAGGCGGCGAGTTCTGCGTCAAAGTCGTTGTCGGACAGGGGATGCAGCATGCGGCGGTCAAGGGGCTGATGTGGTGCCCTGTGGGCGGATACGATCATGAGATGCGGTAATCGCGCATTTTTCCTGATTAATGCACGTACCGCCTCGAATGCCATGAGCGCGCCCATGGAATGACCGAAAAGGGCATAGGGTTTTGTCTCGGACGCGATTTGCGAGGCAATTCGCGCTCCCATCTCTTCGATAGACAGGGTCTCAGGGGCATCGAGATAGGGGCGGCCCTTGTCTGGCGTGTCGAGGGGAACAGCCTCAGCAATCTCGGACAGCGCCTCCGGCCAGGCCCCATAGGAACGGGCGGAGCCGCCCGCAAAAGGTAGAAGATAAAGACGCATAAATTCTATCCCTCATTTGCGACTGCCGGTCGGCGTACCAGCATACGTTGGTTGGGTTTGTCAGATTCGATTTTGCCATAGCGAAAGGTGACGATCCGGTCGGCTACGGCGAAGTAGTCATCGTCATGAGTGACAACAATCACGGTTTTTCCCTGCGCCGCGAGTTCAGGAAGGAAGGTGAGATAAAAGACCTCCCGGAATGCCGGGTCCTGATCGGAGGCCCATTCGTCGAAAACAACAATGGGTTTGTCATCAAGCAAGACGACCAACAGTGCCAGGCGTTTGCGCTGTCCCGTCGACAAGGCTGTGGTCGTGGACAAGACGCCGTTTTCAAATTTGACCACGCGTTCCAGTTCAAGGCGTTCCAGATGGCGTGCCGCAGCATCGGCCAACTCGTTGACCTGTCCTTCGGGAGCGGGCGGATAGGCATCGAAGACATGATAATCACTGAATACGCCGGCAAAATGCTGACGGTACCAGTCAATGTTCTCGCTGCTTACGGTCTGGCCGTTGAGCCTGATTGTGCCAGCCTCTGATTCATAAAGACCCGTGATGACCTTGGCGGCCGTCGTCTTGCCAGAGCCATTGCCACCGACGAAAAACACGATTTCGCCGGGCCGGAAGGCGATGTCCAGCGGGCCGACATGAAACTCATGATCTGTAGTCTCGGCACTGCCATAAGTATATTCAAGCGCCTCAACAGCGAAATCCTCGACCGGTCCGTGGTTCTCAATTGGTGGTAAAGGTTCGCGGCGATGCAGGTTCTCGCCCAGGACACCAAGCTTGTGCAGACGTTCAATGGATACACGTGCCGACGTCAACATCGAGACGAACTGTACGATGCTTTCGATCGGGGCAGGCAGATAGAGGACGATGACCGCGAATTTGGTCAAAACCGCGCTGTCTATTGGCGTGAAACGTGGGACGACAAAGACGATCACACCAAGGCAAACGAAATAAAGCACCTGGCTCAATGTCAGCCCGGTCGTGGAATAGATCGCACCGGCAAGTGATTTTCGAAAATGCTTGTCCAGGATATCCGTGAAGGAGGTCTCGAAAAGATGACGCTGGCGATGGGTATTGAAACGCAATTCCTTCACGCCGCGGGTCATGCCTCCCGTCAGGTCGTAAAGACCATCCCTGGCATTTCGTGCGTCACGTTGGGCGTTCGTCGCAAGCGCAATCAGCCAGCGATAGCAAAGAACGCCCAACACCAGGACTCCCAACAGTGCGGCCAGTCCGTATAGGGACACAAAGCCCAGATAGATCAGGGCGCCGATGAGAACAATGATCTGGCCCAGGAAGTTCGGCAGGCCCGAAAGTCCGGCGCCGATGCGTACAACATCGTCAAAGACCAAGGCCATGACCCGGGGGACGCCGAGATCCTCAATCCGTTTGAGAGGGAGGCTCAGAATATTGCGGGTGAGGTTGTAGCGAATGCGGGCGATGGCGCGCATTGACAGCCAGTCGAGCAGGTTTCGCGACACCAGACGGCTGAGGACCAGGAGCAGGATTGCACCCATGAACCAAAGTCCGGCGGGAAAGTCGCTTTGAAGGTCGCCAGCCAGTTCCTGACCAATCAGACGCAGCGCAAAAATGGTTGCCCCTGCCGCCAAAAGAACCAGTGCCGTAAGAGGCACGACTGCCAGGCCGCAGATACGCATCAGAAGTAAAGTAACACTCACGAAAAGTCCTCCGAGCGCCGGACAAACGGCGTTTTATCTGGATTGTCGCAATCTGTACTACCCATGCGGGCCCACCGTGACAGGCAAAGCCCATGTTATTGTGTGCTTAGCTCCCGGGGAGGAGGCAGCTATGGTCTCTCAATAACACGCTATAGTGGTGAACCTCAACCGATACCTCACGCTATATTGCATGGTATCATAGTAACTTAATAAAGGCGGTCTGGTGATAGGAAGGTGAGGGGAATGAGGGGGCGCAGTTTCAAGTCGTTCCTGCTTTGAGGTCTGCCGCCTTGCGATCTCCCTTCAAATGATGCCGCAGGTCATTTATCGGCCGTTCAATATATTTGTAGGAAAGCCAGGAGAGGATCAAAACGACGATCAGGCCGACCACGATCATGATCGATGAGGTCACTGCATCGACATTCAGGAAGTCCTTGCCTGTTTCTGGATTCTTCGCAATGGGGAAATGCAAGACAAAGCGCAGGATCTGGGTGATCGTCCACCATGCAAAATTATGCCACATATAAATACCGTAGCTGATCGTGCCCAAAAACACGAGCTGGCGATTGCACAGAATTGCCTTGGGCAGGGTAGGGCCGCTGCGGAAAAGCGCGAGGATTGTCGCCGAAAAGAGCAGCGGAAACAGGATGAGCGGGAAGTCACCCTTAAAGGTAACCGCCACGGCGCTGCCAATCAGTAGAATTGTACCAACGCTGCCGGGAATTTTGGGGGCGAGGCGGCGACCGACCAGATAGACAACATATCCCAGATAGAAGGCATATATGCAGCGAATGATCGCAAAGCCGGTCATCGCACCGGCTGTATTGGTTATATGAAGGGTAATTGCCGCTGTGACGATTATAAGTGCATTTACAATAATTTTTGACCTGCGGCTTTGAAATAGAATTAATAAGATGCCAAAGACAGCATAGGTATAGAATTCCGTCGATATCGACCAGCTTGGTGTATTGAATGTCAGATTTTGTTCAAATAATGCCTGAGTCAGAAAAATATTATTTAGAAAAGCACCAAGGTCATTACTGCTAAAGGCAGCATTGTATGCCTTGATTCCAGTTTTTTGTTCGAAGGCGTATTTTGCTAGTTCAATAAAAAGAAATAATATTAAAGTAACGAAATGTAAGGGATAGAGACGCAGAAAGCGTTTTGCCTGAAAAATACATAAAGACTTAAAACAGGTTATTTTTGTTTCATAATTATAGGCTATTACAAAGCCGCTTAATACAAAGAAGAAGTCCACCATCAGGTCGCTGTTGGCGACAAAGGTATTGTTGGCGAGGGGGGAGTTTATGGCGAAATGGGCGTGGAACAGCGTCACGGCTATCGCCGCCAGGCCCCTAAGTGATTCCAAATATAGAATCTTTTCCCCCTGCATGGATATGTCTCTCCGCCCTCTGATTGAACCCGATAGTCTCTGCCTGTCTCGCCAGGCCCCGTGATATGAGGTATTTTCTATTTAATTAAAAAACAACTAAAATCATTGATTTAATGATGTGGTTTTCGTAATGGTATTTCATGTAACTTATTGTTGCTACCAATTAAAAGTTGTCTCCTAATAAAACGAAAAAATTCGTTTGGCTTCGGTTTGAGGTGGCAGACTGGGCTATGTGACGAATGTCGACGATGTTCGCCATATGAGAGGGAAGTTGATATGGAGCAATCCGCCGATCAGATTTTCGCGGATTTGGATGGCACCCTGATTAGAACAGACCTCTTTTACGAGGCCGTTCTGCAGTTCGTGAAGCAAAATCCGCTCAACATCTTCCTCGTTTTCGCCTGGCTGTTGAAGGGGCGGCCCTTCGTCAAAGAAAAAGTGGCGCAGGCGATTGAGCTGAATGTTGAGAGCCTTCCCTATGAAACAGAGCTGATTGACTACCTGAAAGAACAGCGCGCGCAGGGGCGACAGGTTATCCTGGCGACGGCGGCGCATCATTCCTATGCGGAGAAAATTGCCGATTTCCTGGGGTTTTTCGACGCTGTGATCGCGACACGTGCCGGTGTGAACATGAAGGGCGCGCGGAAATTGGCCGCCATACAGGATTTCGCCGGAGAGCGCCGGTTCACATATGCCGGTGACAGTTCCGCAGACCGCCCCATCTGGAAGTGCGCCCGGTCCAATATTTTCGTGAATGCCCCGATGCGAGACGTGCGGGCGTCCGAGGCCGGTGGGAAGGCGGAAAAGCACATTCAATCGCGACCGGCGGTGCTGCGCGCCTTTATCCGCGAAATGCGGATTCACCAATACGCGAAGAATGCATTGGTTCTTGTGCCGCTTTTCACGTCGCACAGCTATCAATCCCTGTCTGCTGTTATCACGGCCCTGATAGCCTTTCTATCGTTCAGTATTTGCGCATCGGGCGTTTATTTTCTGAATGATCTTCTGGATGTGCAGGCGGACCGCAAGCATCCCCGCAAATGCAAACGCCCCCTGGCCTCCGGGGATTTGTCCATCCCTGTTGGCGTGATTGGCGCATTGGGGCTGCCGTTGGTGGCGTTCGTGCTGGCGATTGTCTTCCTGCCATGGCTGTTTGTCGCCGTTCTGGCCGGATACTATCTGCTGACCAACATATACTCCTTCTACCTGAAGCGGGTATCCACGGCGGATGTGATGACGCTTGCCGTCCTTTACACCCTGCGCGTGGTCGCAGGTGGTGCGGCATTGGGGATCAGCCTGTCATCCTGGTTGATGGGCTTTTCGATCTTCGCCTTCGTCAGCCTGGCCTATCTGAAAAGGTATGTGGAGGTCGCCGGGTTGGCGGATGGCGTGGACAAGGCCGCCGGACGTGGCTATGGCGCGGAAGACAAGGAAGCCATGTTCAGCCTGGGCGTTGCCAATATGTCTGCGTCCGTGCTGGTCCTGGCGCTGTATATCAACAGCGAGGTTGTAAGCGGAATCTACAACAGCCCCCAACTGCTCTGGCTTTTGTGCCTGCTGATGCTTTACTGGGGCAATCGGCTCTGGATCGGTGCACGTCGCGACAAGATCGCGGATGACCCGGTCGTTTTCGCAATCAGGGACAGGGTTAGCCAGTGTGTGGGGATTTGCTTCATACTGGTAACCTTACTCGCACGGTATTTGACGTTCTAATTTGGGGTTTTCGGAATGACGTTGTCGATTTTGGGGTTAATCCTGTTCACGGTCACCTTGTCAGCCTGCGCGCAACTCGCACTGAAATGGGGTGTGGGGCAGGCGCGTTTCGATGACGCGATGCATAACGGTATTGTGGACATTGCGATATCCGCGCTGATGTCACCTATGATCTGGGTCGGACTTGCGATCTATGGGTTAAGCGTGGTCATGTGGCTTTGGGTTCTGTCCAAGGTGGACCTGTCGGTGGCTTATCCGTTTGTCGGCGTAAGCTTTCTGGTGACGCTGGCCTTTGGTGCCTTCATCCTGAATGAGGCGGTGACGCCTGGACGCATTCTGGGAACCGTCCTCATTGCCGCAGGCTGCATCCTCGTAGGGAAGTCTGCATGACAAACTCCACCAGCCATTCTGACAGTGCCGCCGTCATCGTCGGAACCCTTGTTTTGGGGCTGGCGGTTGTTTTTCTCTTTGTTTCAGGAGCCCCTTCCGGAGGGGCTTTTTCGTGGCCGGATTCCCCGCGACATGCCCTGAACGGGGCCTTCGTGATGGATCTGATCCGTGACATGCCCTATGCCGATCCAAAGGGGTATGCGTATAACTATTATTCCCAATATCCCGCCCTTACGATCCTGTTCTATCCGCCGTTGTTTTCGTTCATTCTGGCACCCTTTTACGCCGTTCTGGGGGTGTCGCAGAATACGGCCCTGGTAGTTCTGGGGCTTTTATATTTTGCCATGATTTGGGGCGTCTATGCGCTCGCAAGGTTGTGGTGTCGGAATAGTATTGCGCTTGTGGCCGCGTTGATCTTTGCCTTCTTGCCAGAGATCAGCTATTGGGGCCGTCAGGTCATGCTTGAGATACCGGCCTATGCGATCCTGGTCTGGAGCGCCTATGCATTCTGCATGCATATCCGCAGCGGTCGCGTCAGTTTGCTGTATCTGGCGGTGGCCCTCCTGGTACTTAGCCTCTACACCAAGCTGTCTGTGGCCTTTGTTGCATTTCCCTTCCTCGTGACGCTGCTGTCCGCCCGCGGCCTGTCCTTGTTCCGGGATTGGCATAGCTATGTCATTGCGGCGCTTGCGTTGGTCGGGATGGTCCCTCTGGTGGTGCTAACGCTGGAGTTCGGGCAGGCGAACATTCAGTCTGCTGCCGGTATTGCGGATTCCCAGGTTTCCCGTACGTCATTGGAGGCGTGGCTCTGGTATGCGCAAAGATTACCGTCGCAGATGGGCTGGGCCGGTTTCCTGGCGGCTCTTGGCGGGGTGGGGACTGCCGTGGCGATGAGGCGGTCGCTTGCCGTTTCCCGGTTTGAGGCAATCTTTTGGGGTTCCTGGTTTGTCGCGGGCTATATCTTTTATTCTGCGGTGGACTTGAAAGAAGCACGCCACAGCATTTTCCTGTTGCTGCCTGCGGGGCTGTCCATCGGGCTTCTGGGGGAATGGCTCTGCCAGCGGCATAGATGGGCCGGTATTGCGACCGTGGGCGTGGTATTGGTTGCTTCTGTCGCGACGACAACTTTGCAGCGTCCGGTGCATTATGTGGCGGGATACCGGGAAGTCGTTGACTATGTGGCGGCCAAGGCGCCTGCCAACAGCAATATTCTGTTCTCTGGATATCGTGACGGTTCTTTTATCTTCAATATGCGGGCACACGCCGACCGCAAGGATGTAAGCACGATACGTGCAGACAAACTGCTTCTTCGGATATCGGTGCGGCGCGAGCTTGGCGTGGAAGAAAAGGACTACACCGAGGCCGAGATCGACAGTTTGATTGATAGTTTGGGCGTTCACTATGTTGTCGCCCAGCCGGATTTTTGGACTGACCTGAAGCCAATGGCCAAACTGCAATCCCTGCTGCACAGTGACCGGTTTGAAGAGGTCGCACGCTTTAAGATGCAGGCCAATTATCATGCGCAGGAAAAGGAACTGGTGGTCTATCGGAACCGTGGCGAAGTCGCGGAAGGGCCAATCAACATTTCCAATGAGCTGCCGATTGTGGGGCGAACGGTTTCGGGCACGATCTCCGGCGACTGAGCAATCTTAAGGCTGTAAATGACGATTGCCTGTCTTTTTGGAGGGGCTCCTGATTGATGCGATTCGCCCTGGTGGAATCGCAGGCGGGACGGCGTGTCTATGCCGGTTCATAAATGGATTTTCTGTTCTGTTTTAATTTTTTTTGAAATTTTTTTTGCGGCCAATCCCTTGTAACAGGCATGTTTTTATCGCAAAAACGACATCAATCGGCTTCTTCGCGCCTGCGGGTGGTTGCGCCTCTCTTTTTTAATTGAACGTGCTATCAAAATAAAACATCCTTAGACTACTAAGAAGGCAGCGAATAAGCCGACCGACAAATAGAACTGGGAGATATCTCGATGTCCGATGAACTGAAATTCTTCAGCCAACAAGCCGCGCGCGGGTTGGTTACGCGCCGCGATTTTCTGGGCCGTGCCGCCGCGCTGGGCGTGGCCGCACCCTTTGCGACGACCATGCTGAGCCGTGCCGTTCAGGCTGCCGGACCGAAAAAGGGCGGTGATCTTGTGTTGGGTCTGCAGGGCGGCAGCGCGACAGACAGCCTTGATCCGGCAGCTTTCCTGAGCGACATGCCCACGGTGTTCGGTAAATGCTGGGGTGAAACCCTGACTGTTACGACGCCGGACGGCGGTGTTGCAGGTCAACTGGCTGAATCCTTCGAGGCAACCGACAGCAGCGCCAAGGTCTGGATGTTCAAGCTGCGCAAAGGTATCAGCTTCCACAACGGCAAGGAAATGGATGCCAATGATGTGGTTCAGACGCTGAAACGGCACAGCAGTGACGATTCGAAGTCTGGCGCTCTTGGTATCATGAAAGGCATTGCAGATATTTCCGCTGACGGCTCTCATGGTGTCGTTATCACTATGAAAGAAGGCAATGCCGACCTGCCGTATCTGATGTCCGATTACCATCTGATTATCCAGCCGAATGGCGGCAATGATGGCCCCGATGCCGGGATCGGCACCGGCCCCTATACAGTTGAGGTGGCCGAGCACGGTGTGCGTTATGTCGGTAAGAAATTCGACGGCCACTGGGACGATTCGGTCGGCCATGTGGACAGTGTGGAAATCCTGCAGGTCAACGATCCGACTGCCCGTATGTCCGCTCTGCAGTCCGGTCGTATCCATATGATGAACCGGGCAGATCCCAAAACTGTTCACCTGCTGGAACGCCTGCCGCATATCAAAGTCGAAAGCACGGCCGGTCGTGGGCACTACGTCTTCATCATGCATTGCAATACCGCACCGTTCGACAACAACGACCTGCGTCTGGCTCTGAAATATTCCATTGACCGTGAAGAAATGGTCAAGCGCGTCCTGAATGGTTACGGCTCTGTCGGGAATGACTTCCCGATCAACCAGGCCTATCCGTTGTTCCCGGACGACATTCCACAGCGCACCTACGATCTGGACAAGGCCAAGCACCACTTCAAGAAATCCGGCCACAGCGGTAAAATCCTTCTGCGTACCTCCGAAGTTGCCTTCCCGGGCGCAGTTGATGCCTCCGTCCTGTTCCAGCAGCAGGCCTCAAAAGCCGGGATCGAGTTGGAAATCAAACGCGAGCCGGGTGACGGTTACTGGTCCAACGTCTGGAACAAGCAACCGTTCTGCGCATCCTACTGGGGTGGCCGTCCGACCCAGGACCAGATGTATTCCACGGCTTACAAATCTGATGCCGACTGGAACGATACGCGCTTCTTCCGCGATGACTTCGACAAATTGCTGTCGGCAGCCCGCACTGAGTTGGACGAAGCCAAGCGTAAGGACATGTACCGCGAAATGTCGCTGATGGTCCGTGATGAAGGCGGTGCGATTATTCCGATGTTCAACGACTTCGTCGATGCCATGAACGACAAGGTTCAGGGCTATGTCAAAGACCCCTCCGGCCCGACCCCGCTGTCCAACGGATTTGCTCCGATCCGCGTTTGGTTGGCATAATAAGAAAATAAAAAAGTGGGGTTAATTACGGAAAGTGGGTTTTTATGACACTGTTATCAAACCCGTTATTCAGGATGATTGCCCAGCGCTTGGCGCTGGGCATACTCCTGCTGCTGGCGATATCGGTGGTGATTTTTGCCGGGACGGAACTGTTGCCGGGCGACGTTGCCCAAACCATTCTGGGGCAGTCGGCCACGGATGAGGCCGTCGCCAATATTCGCGCGGCACTCGGGCTCGATCAGCCTGCCTATATCCGGTATTTCGAATGGCTGGGTGGCATTTTCCAGGGGGACCTTGGTATGTCGCTGGCTAACAACCAGCCCATCGGCGAGATGATTGCCGGTCGTCTGGAGAATACTTTATTCCTGGCCATGTGGGCGGCCATTGTGTCCGTGCCGCTGGCTGTTTTACTGGGGATGATTGCCGTTCATTACCGCAACGGTTTCATCGACAAGCTCATTTCGATGAGTACCCTGGGGGCGATTTCCCTGCCGGAATTTTTCATCGGTTATCTGTTTGTCCTGTTCTTTGCCATAAACACGAACTGGTTACCGTCCATATCTTCCGTTTATGAAGGCATGCCATTTGGAGAGCGGATGCAGGCCATTGTCCTGCCTTGCGGCACGCTGACACTTGTGGTGTTGGCGCATATGATGCGTATGACGCGTGCGGCAATCCTGAATGTGATGTCCTCACCCTATGTGGAAACGGCGGAACTGAAGGGGCTTAGTCCCTTCAAGATCATTGTGCGGCATGCTTTCCCGAACGCGATTTCCCCGATCATCAATGTGGTGGTTCTGAACCTCGCCTATCTGGTGGTTGGTGTTGTGGTGGTTGAAGTGGTTTTTGTCTATCCCGGTCTGGGTCAGTTGATGGTGGACCACGTGGCAAAGCGTGATATCCCCGTGGTTCAGGCCTGTGGCCTGATTTTCGCCGCGACTTATATCCTGCTCAACATGACGGCCGATATCCTGTCCATTATCTCGAACCCGCGTTTGCGGCATCCGAAGTGAGGTCATCCATGAGTATTTCAAAAATGCCCTGGAGTGCGCGCATCGGATTGCTGGGCGTGATCATTTTCCTGGGATCCGCGATCTTTGCCCCGTGGCTGGCGCCCTACGGCGAAGCGGACATTGTTGGCGAGGTTTGGGCACCGACGTCAGTTGGTCAGCAATTTGGCTTGATTGTCGATTTGTTCGGTGACCTGTCGTTCAGTGCTTTTATCGATCAAAGCCATGGCCTCTGGGCAGGATCGAATGCCTTCTGGCTTGGCACCGACCAGATCGGGCGCGACATGCTCACCCGTATGCTCTATGGCGCGCGGATGACGATTTTTGTGGCCGGGGCCGCAACGCTGCTGTCCTTCAGCATGGGCGTTTTCCTTGGCTTCCTGGCGGCAGTGCTTCGGGGCTGGGTGGACCAGACGTTGAGCCGTTTCAATGATCTGATGATGTCGATTCCGACGCTGATCTTTGCCTTGGTGGTCCTGTCGGTTCTGCCGGTCAATATGGTGACATTGATCCTGGTGATGGCGGTTCTGGATTCCACGCGCGTCTTCCGTATCTCACGGGCGGTAGCCGTTGATATCGCGGTTCTGGATTTTGTCGAGGCAGCCCGCCTTCGCGGGGAAAAACAGATATGGATCATCTTCCGGGAAATTCTGCCCAATGCCCTGTCGCCGCTCTTTGCGGAACTCGGCCTGCGCTTTGCCTTTGCTGTTCTTTTCCTGAGTTCGCTCAGCTTCCTGGGCCTAGGCATTCAGCCGCCGGCCGCGGACTGGGGCAGCATGGTGAAAGACAATAAAGACGGTATCGTGTTTGGTATCTCGGCTGCTCTCATCCCTGCAGGTGCGATTGCCGGTCTCGCGATCAGTGTCAACCTGGTGGTCGATTGGGTCCTGAACCGAACCTCCAGCCTGAAGGGAGGACGCGGATAATGTCAAAAGGCCAAGACCTTCTCAAAGTCAAAGACCTCAAGATCGAGGCGACTTCCTATCCGCCGGGCGAACCGCCACAGGACGTCGTGCTGGTGGAAAATGTTTCCTTTGAACTGACCAAGGGCCATGTCCTGGGGCTGATCGGGGAATCCGGTGCGGGCAAATCCACCATTGGCCTGGCGGGCATGGCCTATGGCCGTGGCGGTTGCCGGATCACTGGTGGTGAAGTTTGGCTGAACGGGGAAAATATCCTCGCTCTCAGTCACCGGGGTGTGCGGAAAATCCGCGGGCGGTCCGTGGCCTATGTTGCACAATCAGCAGCAGCGGCTTTCAATCCGTCCCATCGTCTGATGGACCAGGTTGTCGAAGGGGCGCTGGAGCACAACCTTATGTCCCGCGCCGAGGCCTGTGAATTTGCGGTGGAACTGTTCCGGAAACTGGGGCTGCCCGACCCGGATAATTTCGGCAGGCGCTATCCGCATCAGGTCTCCGGCGGTCAGCTTCAGCGTGCCATGACGGCCATGGCCCTTTGCGCCAAACCGGACCTGATTGTCTTTGACGAACCGACAACTGCATTGGATGTCACGACACAGATCGATGTGCTAGCGGCGATCAAGGATGCAATCCGGGATACGCATACGGCGGCGCTTTATATCACCCATGACCTGGCCGTGGTAGCGCAGGTGTCCGACGATATCCTGGTCTTGCGCAACGGCGGGATGGTTGAATACGGTACGACGGAACAGATCATCAACAACCCGCAGGAACAATATACCCGGGAACTGGTGTCCGTTCGTTCCATCCATCACGACGAAGGCGGGGAACTGTCCGAAGATCCTGTCTTGAAGATGGATCATATTACCGCTGCCTACGGCAATGGTATTACCGTCCTCGACGACGTTACGGCCCATCTTTATAAGGGGCAGACCCTGGCTGTGGTGGGTGAATCCGGGTCCGGTAAATCGACGCTGGCGCGCGTTATCACCGGCCTGTTGCCGCAGAAGGAAGGACAGATCATCTTCCAGGGTGAGGAATTGCCCAAGGACCTCAAGAACCGCACCAAGGAACACTTGCGGCGCTTGCAGATGATTTATCAGATGGCGGATGTCGCCATGAACCCGCGTCAGACCGTGGGGCAGATCATCGGTCGCCCGATCGAGTTCTATTTCGGTATTCGCGGTGCGGAAAAGCGCAGGCGCGTCGCCGAATTGCTGGATCAGATCGAGATGTCCGACGGCTTTGTCGACCGCTATCCGGCGGAACTGTCCGGTGGTCAGAAACAGCGTGTCTGCATCGCCCGTGCGCTTGCCGCCAAGCCGGATATGATCATCTGCGACGAGGTTACTTCCGCTCTTGATCCGCTGGTGGCCGACGGCATCCTGAAATTGTTGTTGAGCATCCAGAAGGAAACCCAGGTCTCCTACCTGTTCATCACCCATGATATCGCGACCGTGCGTGCCATCGCGGATTCAATTGCCGTGATGTACAAAGGCCATCTGGTGCGTTTCGGTGAAAAGTCCAAGGTTCTCACGCCGCCATTCGACGACTATACAGACTTGCTGTTGTCGTCGGTTCCGGAAATGGAACTGGGCTGGTTGGAGCATGTGCTCAAACACAGAAAAATGGAATCGGCCGGTAACTGATACCGCCTCTAAAACGAAAAAGGCTCACATCATGTGGGCCTTTTTTTGTGTGTAGGCCTTTGGCGGGGCTTGGTCCTCCACAGAACGGGTTTGCGGCGCCCTGACGGATAGCGGGCGCATTAACATGGATTAAGGATGAGGGGGCTTTCTCTATGTTAGGGAGGTGGCGTTCATGCCAGCCAGTCTTAACAGGGAGACGCGAGAGATGAAAAAGAAAGCCCAAACGCCGACATATGAGTTTGGCGATATTGCGGCATTTGCGCCAATGGCGGCCTTCAACGGCCCCATGTCATCGGCGATGATCCGTTCCAGCCAACTTTTCGCCAAAAGCCTGCAGACAATGCCTGCGGAGGTCGCAGGATTTATCGGGCGGCGTGTGGAGGCCGATGCCAAGCTCTATTCCGATTGTGCCCACTGCGATGATTGGCAGGATTTGGTCACCGTTCAGCAGAAATGGCTGAAGCAGACCAGTGAGGACTATCTGAAAGAAATGAACCAGATGATGGCGATCAGCCAGTCGCTGTTCAGTGATGCGGCGAAGGTGGCGACACAGGCGACCAAGGATATGGCGTCTGAGGCCGATGAGAAAGCCTCGCCAACAGAATGATCTTTTTCCCGCTTTGACTTAGGTTAATGTGCCGTAACAAAGTGCTGTTACAGTCCCGGTTCGAGGGATGTCCGGGTTGGCTGGAATCCGTGCTGAGCAGGAGAGCCGGTTATCATGGCTGAAGCAGACCGACGGCAAGACAAGCAAGCGTCCTCCCATACAGATAGAGAACAGGTTGATCGCGCGGATCTGGAAGAGACCTATCGCAGATGGGCTGAACGTTACGGCCATTGGGAACCGGACTCCTATTCGTCGCGCGCGCTGTTTGAATTGACGGACCGGGCATACCACGCCGGGATTGCCCGTTTTACCTTCGGTTTGTCTCCTCAGGCGTTGACCGCGGCCTATCTGGATTGGGCTGGTGGGCTGGCTTTCGCACCAGGTAAACAACTTCAGCTTTATGACAAGGCCTTCCGTAAATTCCTGCGTTTTGCAGGCTATTCGGGGCGTGTTGCCATGGGGGGCGGTTGTCCGGAATGCATTACCCCGCTCGAACAGGACCATCGCTTCACCAATGATGAGTGGAAGAAGCCGCCGTTTAACCTGATGTCGCAGGCTTTTCTGCTGTCCCAGCAGTGGTGGCACAACGCAACGACCGGCATTCCGGGTGTGACTCCGGCAAACGAACGCGCCGCTGAATTTGCGGCCCGCCAGATACTGGACATGATCGCGCCATCCAATTTCGTTGCGACCAATCCGGAGGTTCTGAACGCAACCATCCAGTCCGGCGGCATGAACCTTGTTCAGGGGTACCAGAATTTTCTGGAAGACTGGCAGAGGCAGGTATCAGGAAGTCCACCGGTCGGTGCGGAAAAATACCGTGTTGGGGAAACGGTGGCCGTGACGCCGGGCGAGGTGGTCTACGAGAATGACCTGATTGAACTTATCCAATACACCCCGGCAACACCGAAAGTCGACGCCAACCCGGTCCTGATCGTGCCGGCCTGGATCATGAAATATTACATTCTTGACCTGTCGCCGGAGAATTCTCTGGTGCGCTATCTGGTTGAAAAGGGGCATACGGTCTTCATGATTTCCTGGAAAAATCCGGGGTCAGAGGACCGTGATCTGGGCATGGACGACTATGCCCGGATGGGGCCGCTGTCGGCACTGGATACCATCAGTGACATCATGCCTGACCGGAAGGTCCAGGCGGTGGGGTATTGCCTGGGAGGAACCCTGTTGGCGATTGTGGCGGCAGCCATGGCGCGGGACAAGGACGACAGGTTGGCGTCGCTGACTTTTCTTGCAACGCAGGTGGATTTTGAGGAGGCGGGCGAACTGTTATTATTTATCAGCACCAAGCAGCTTGCCTTCCTGAACGACATGATGTGGGAGCAGGGCTTTCTCGATACCCGTCAGATGGCCGGGGCATTTCAGATGCTGCGATCGAACGACCTGATCTGGTCGCGGCTGATCCATGAATATCTGATGGGGGAACGCCGCCCTATGAATGATCTCATGGCCTGGAACGCCGATTTGACGCGCATGCCCTATCGTATGCATTCGGAATATCTGAGCGAGCTTTTCCTTCACAATGACCTTGTCGAAAACCGCTATCATGTGGATGGAAAGCCCATCACCCTGTCCGATATCAGCGTGCCCGTATTCCTGGTGGCGACGGAAAGAGACCATGTTGCCCCCTGGCGGTCCGTTCACAAATTCATTCTTCATGCCAATACGGAATGCACTTTCCTGCTGACCAGCGGCGGGCACAATGCCGGGATCGTGTCCGAACCGAACCATCCCAGGCGGCATTACAGGGTAGTGACCTGCCAGGGAGACGACCGTTATGAAGAGCCGGAAACCCTGATGGACCGTCTGCCTACCGTGACGGGGTCCTGGTGGCCGGAATGGGAAAAATGGTTGTCGGAAAACGGCGGCGGTAAAGTCGCCCCGCCTGACATGAAGGGGCATGCATCAATCCGACCTGCCCCTGGGAAATACGTTCTCGAACAGTAGGACGGGGGGCGCATAAAAAGCCCCCCTGTGCGGAGGTTGCAGCAGGGGGGGAGAGGAAGAAGGGAACAATGCCGGTTTGATCAGGCCTGGGAGGTTGCCTCCCGGGCCTTGCGCCGCCTGCCAAGGATGGCGGGTACGGCGACGATAACCACGGTCAGGCCATAGAAGGCGATACTGTCGACGGATTCGAACAGGATGCTCCAATCCCCCGCAGAAATCGACAGCGCCCGGCGCAGGTTGTCTTCCAGAAGGGGGCCGAGAACAAATCCCAGGATCACCGGTGCAAGAGAGAACTCAAGCTTGCGCAGGACCCAACCCAATATCCCGAGCAGGACCGTCATATAGAGGTCATGCGGATTGCCGACGACGGAATAGACCCCGATGAAGGCAAGCACGGCGATCATCGGCGTCAGGTATTTATGCGGGATCGTCAGCAAACGGGCAAAGAGGCCAACCATCGGCAGGTTGATAAACAGCAGTGCCAGGTTGCCTACATACATTGAGGCAATCAGCCCCCAGGCGATCTCGGGCCGTTGCTCAAACATCAGCGGGCCCGGCGTTACGTTGAACATCAACAACGCGCCCAGAAGAATGGCCGTTGTGCCGGAACCGGGAATGCCCAGAGTCAGCATCGGAACCATTGCCCCACCGGCGGCAGCATTGTTGGCGGCTTCCGGCGCGGCAAGCCCACGCGGATCGCCTGTACCGAATTTGTCGGAATCCGGCAGAATGCGTTTTTCAGAGCCATAGGCCACGGCGGAGGCAACCGATGCGCCGGTACCCGGCAGGATACCGATGAAAAACCCGATGATCGACGACCGCAGAATGGTCCATTTGACGTCGAACAGGTCCTTCATCGAGACAAAGCTCTTGTCGATTGCCAGGGTCTTGAGGCGGCCGCTGACCTGCTGTTCCACCAGATGGATCAACTCTGCCATGCCGAACAACCCGATCACGACCACAAGGAAGTCGATACCGGCAAGCAGGTCGGGAATCCCGAAGGTATAGCGCGCAACGCCGGTATTGGCATCAATGCCGATGGATGACAGCATAAGCCCGATCAGCGCCGCCAGCAGCGTCTTGAAGGCATTCTTGCCGACGAGCGAGGCCAGGCATGCAAAGGCGAATACCATCAGCGCCACATAGTCGGAGGGCGAGAATGTAACGGCATAGGAGGCGAGCAGGGGGCCGAACAATGTCATCAGGACAACCGCGAATGTGCCACCGATAAAGGAGGCGACGGCGGAAAGCGACAGCGCACGTCCGGCTTCACCCCGTTTGGCCATCGGGTTGCCGTCCAATGTGGTCATGACTGCGCCTGCATCGCCGGGCACGTTCAGAAGAATTGACGAAATACGTCCGCCATATTCTGCACCATAGTAAATCCCGGCCAGCAGGATCAGCGCCGATTCAGGCGGCAGACCGAGGCTGTAGGCGATGGGCAGCAGGATTGCCACACCGTTGATGGGACCGATGCCCGGCAGGGCGCCGATCAAGGTTCCGGCAAAGCATCCGCCCAGAACCAGGAAAAGGTTGAATGGCAGGAGGGTGACGGAAAAGCCCTGCAGTAATCCCTGTACGACGGCATCCATAACTAAAACCTCACAAAATAAACTCAAGCAGACCGGCAGGCAGGTTCAGGTCCAGAAGGACCGTACAAACCAGGTAGCCGACAACGCCTGCAATTGCGCCAAACAGGACGGCCGCCTTCAGACTGGCCCGCAACATCAAGGACAGTGCCAGACAGAACAGCCAGGTTGACAAAATGAAGCCCAACGGCTGGTAGAGCCATGCATAGGCGGCGAGCATTCCTACAAGGGCGGCCAGTCGGCCAATTGTCTTGCCGCTTGCCTGCAGGGTGCGGACGTCGGGGCGAAGAAGAATGATGCCGCAACAGATGATTGTCAGGACGCCGACAAGGCGGGGCCAGGATTCAGGGCCAAGCGGGTCGTATTGAAACGGCGCTTTAATGACTGTGAATGCCATGACGGTGTAAATAGTTGCGACCACAAGCAGCATGCCGGCGAAAATCCGGTCAGCCATGGCTTCCTCCCGTGGAAATCTGGTTATGGGTTATGGGCGGATGCAAGGATCCGCCCATCATACCCTATTATTGATTAGTTGATGAGACCGGCTTCGCGGGCGATTTCGCGCATATTCTGGACGCGGCCCTTGATCGAGTCGGACAGTTCTTTGCCAGCCATGTTCAGCGGCAGCAGGCCTTTTTCTTTCTGAACCTTGGCGAAGGCTTCGGTCTTGTAGGCCTCTTTGAAGGCTTTGACCCAGGCATCATAGGCTTCGTCGGAGACGTTTTTGCCCATGTAATAGCCACGCATGATCACCCATTCCGCGTTGTAGCCGAGTTCCTTGGTCGTCGGAATGTCAGCGAAGGGGGCGGGAAGGCGTTCCGGGGACATAACAGCCAGAATGCGCATGGTGCCTGCACCAATGTGGGATGCCATTTCTGCAACGTCGCCGGTGTAGACATCAATGCTGCCACCCAGCAGGGCGGCAATAGCCTCGCCGCCGCCATCAAAGGCGACATAGCGCATGGCCTTCGGATCCAGGCCTTTGGATTTCAAAACCAGAGCGGCTTTCATCCAGTCCTGGGAGCCGACGGAACCACCAGCGCCAAAGATGACGGAGCCGGTATCGCTTTCAGCGGCCTTCATCACATCATCCAGGGATTTGTATTTGCTGTCGGCTTTTACGACGATTGCGCCGTAGTCCGCACCGGCGGTGGCCAGCCAGCGAACGTCATTTTCCGTCCACTGGCCATATTTGCCGGTGGCGATGTTCAACAGGGAACCGGAAGAGAAAGCAACGATAGCGTTTTCATCATCCGTGCGGGTGGTGTTGAACAGGTTGATTGCAACAGCACCGATGCCGCCGGGCATGAAGCTGACCTGTACCGGTTTCGACATTTCTTCTTTCAGGCCCGCCTGTGCAACGCGGCAGGTCAGGTCAAAACCGCCGCCGGGTTTGGCGGGGGCGATGCATTCCGGTTTTTCAATGTCCGCTGCGAAGGCGGCGGTTGTCAGAAAAATGGCAAGCGTAGCGGTAGCGATAGACCCAACGGTCCGTGAGATTTTCATTATATCCTCCCATAATCAGGCTCAAGCTGACGTTCATGCTCGCCGGTCTCTGTTTTTGGATTTATTGCCGACGAAACACCTCAGCCTGTTATTAAGCAAGCGAACTGACCAGAGATTGACCCGAAGCTGACCTGATGCTGACTCGGGTGTCGTTACGCCGTTTTTTCTTAAAGAGGCCGGGGCAAAGGAGTATGAAGAGGCTATGCGCATGCTTCTTGTGGAAGATAACAACGACCTGGCGGAGATGATTGTGGATCGGTTTCGTGCCGATGGCCACGCCATGGACCATGAGGTCGACGGCAGCCAGGCAGAGCAGCTTTTGCGGCACAGCCGTTTCGATATCATCATTCTGGATATCAACCTGCCGGGGATGAGCGGATATGACGTTCTGCGCACCATGCGGGCGCGTGGGGATGCCACGCCGGTTCTGGTCCTGACCGCGCGTTCGGAAATTGATGACCGTATCATCGGCCTTGATACCGGGGCCGACGATTATCTTGTAAAGCCGTTTGACTATGGCGAACTGGCTGCGCGTTGCCGCGCCCTGGTGCGCAGGCGGGCGGGAGAGGCCAGCAACAATTTCCTTTGCGGGAACCTGCAGTATGACCGGGGAGCAAAACGCGCAACCGTGGACGGTGTTGATCTGGAACTGCGTCAGCGCGAGATTCAATTGCTGGAAGCTTTTCTGGGCAGTCTCGGGAAGGTGCTGTCCAAGGAAGAAGTTGCCGACAAAATCTACAGGTTTGATGAGGCCCCCAGTCTGAACGCGGTGGAACAGGCGGTCACCCGCCTGCGTCGGAAATTGAAGGGCTCGCCGCTGACCATCAGGACAATTCGCGGCCTTGGATATATTGCCAATGCACGGGACGACTAAGGGAGGAACCGCATATTCCCTGCGGCGGCGGCTCATGGTCGCCATGATGGTGGGGTTCATCATTATCTTGTCGGTCGTATCCGTAGGCCTATGGGGCTATGCCCGCAATGCCGCCAACAGCACATATGACCTGTTGCTGGACGGGGCATCCATTGCCGTTCTGGAACGCATTTCCATGACGCCGGAAGGCGTTGCAATTGATTTTCCGCCGTCGGCACTGGAAATTCTGGGGCTTGCCCGTGAGGATCGTGTCTTCTATCGGATATTCACGGGAAATGGTCAGACGCTGACGGGCCGGTCCGATCTGCCTTTACCCAGACGAGGGGGCAAAAACCCGGATAGCCAGTTCTACGATGCCGACTACAGTGGAGAGACCGTTCGTTTTATCCTGCGCGGACGGCAGATACCCGGGCCGAAAGCACCGCAGTGGATCAATGTGCAGATCGGCCAGACGCGTGCCGCCCGCGATGAAATGCAACGGGACCTCTTTTCCAATGGCCTGTTGGGGCTGACAGCCCTTGCGGTGATCGGCCTGATCTTCGTGCGCATCGGGATTAATCTGGCCCTGCGTCCCCTGTCGGGGATCGAGGCGGATATCCGCAATCGCGAGCCCAGCGACCTCGCGCCCCTGAAAGCGACGCCGCCGCGCGAGGTGGAAAGTCTGATCGGCACGATCAACGCCTTCATGCGCCGGTTGGAAACCAGCAAAGACAATGCCCAGACCTTCATTGCCGATGTTGCCCATCAGTTGCGGACGTCCCTGTCTTCCCTGCGTGGACAACTTGAACTTGCAGCCGAACAGAAAGACCCGAAACTTGCCGCCGCGCGTCTGGAAAAAGCATCCGATCAGGTGGGGCGCACTATCAGGCTGACCAATCAGTTGTTGTCCCACGCCATGGTAATCCACCGTGCCGACAGCCAATTGCGGGACCGTGTCGATATCGAGGCGCTTGTCAAAACGGCGCTGGAGGAAATCATCCGGGATGATGTCGATTCCCGCATGGATTATGAGTTCCATATGGATGAGGCACGGGCAGGCGACATGGTGGTGGCCGGTGATGCAATCGCCCTGCGTGAGGCGCTGCGCAATGTGATTGATAACGCCAGGAAACACGGCGCATCCGGTGGACTTGTGCGGATTGAACTGAGTGATCAACTGGTTGCGGGGAACCCTGCCATTGCTATTGCGGTGGAAGATAACGGTCCGGGTGTTGCCCCGGAAGAATACGACAACGTTCTGAAGCGTTTCTATACAATCGGGGGAAAAGGAGAGAGCGGCATCGGACTTGCCATAGTGAAAGCCGTCGTCGAAGGGCATGAGGGAACGCTGTCCCTTTCAAGGGCGTCTGGCGGCGGGCTTCGGGTGCAAATGGTTCTGCCTGTTGGTGAGATCAAGGGAGATCAGGTGTGAGACGGCTGACGACAATGGCCCGGATTCTTGCCTGCCTGACCCTTGCCGGTTGGCCCGTCGGGGATGTTCAGGCAGAGGTCCTGCATATTTTCAGTGCAACGGACACGGCCGCGATCCAACCCGTTATTGATGGTTTCGAGAAGGCCCATCCTGACCTGACCGTGGACTATGTGGAGTTCAACACCAGCGAACTTCACACGGCAATTCTTGAGGATACATCCGCGCCTGTTGATGTCGTGATCAGTTCGGCGATGGATCTTCAGGTGGATCTGGTCAACCGCGGGCTGGCACAGCGCTTCACACCCGCCATGGACGCACCGCCGGATTGGGCGCAGTGGCGTAACGAGCTTTATGGCTTCACCTTCGAACCGGTCGCCGTGGTATACAACCGCGCTGCCTTTCAGGGGCGTCGTCTGCCACGAACGCGGTCACAGCTTGCCGGGGCAATCAGGGATGATCCGGCTTTCTATAATGGGCGCATTGGTACTTATGATATCGCACAGTCCGGTGTCGGTTTCCTTTTTGCCGCCCAGGACGCGCGGCGAGGCTATCAGTTTCCGAGGCTTGTGGAATCGCTGGGGCGGGCACATGCGAAGACCTATTGCTGTTCATACAAGATATTCGATGCGGTGGCCGACGGAAGTCTCGTGTTCGGCTACAACGTCATGGGGTCCTATGCCCTGGAGCGAACCCAGCGTGACAAACGCCTCGGGATTTATCTGCTTGAGGATTATGCGCTGGTGATGACCCGCACGGCCTTCATCCCGAAAAGGTCGGAAAACAAGGATGATGCCAAGGCTTTTATCAATTATCTGCTGTCATCGCGCGGGCAGAGGAAAATTGCGGAAGGGTCTGCCCTGATTGCCATTCGGCAGGAACAAAGAACGGCACCGGGGATCGTCGCATTGACTTCTGGTAAGCCGCTGCTTCCGATCCGGCTTGGCCCGGGGCTTCTGGGTTATCTGGATAAAATGAAAAAAGAACAGTTTCTGAAAGACTGGCGCACCACAATGGCCGGTCCACCCAATCAATAATCCGCCTTTCGGGGGAGCATCAACGGCACCCGGAACGTTGGACAAGATAAAAAATCAGTAATCTACGCAAGCTTTGTTGTATGGGAAGGGTAGCAGCATGGAAAAATTCGAAAAATATCTCAACCGGGACATGCTGCTGAAACTGGCACTGGCGCTTGCCGTGGGAGGCAGTGGCGGTGTTATCGCCCATTTCCTGCACGTTCCCCTGGGATGGATGCTCGGGTCCATGCTGGCAACTTTCGTGGCAAGCATGCGTCGGCTGCCTGTTGCGGTTCCCATGCGCCTGCGTGCGACAATGCTGGGGGTGCTTGGCGTATATCTGGGGTCTTCATTCGGGCCGGAAACATTGCATTATATGGTTGAATGGCCGTTCTCGATGGCCGCCGTCGTGATCTATGTGCCTTTGATGACGGCCATTACCGCCTTTTTCTATCTGAAGGTTGCCGGGATGGACCGTGCGACGGCGGTGTTTTCCGCGACACCGGGCGGGTTGACGCCCATGGTCGTGCTGGGTGGTGCTGCTGGTGGAGACGAGCAGAAAATCGCCGTGACGCAAAGCCTGCGCGTGATGGTGCTGGTCTTTTCCACGCCGTTGATGGTCTTCAATTTCCTTGATGCGCCAACCGCAGAGGCGGAGGTGGTGCAGCTCATATCATTGGCTGACGCAGCCATCATCGTCGTCGCTGTGATCGCGGGCATCCTGATCGCCCGGCGCATCGGCATGCCTGCGGCGGAAATGACCGGTGCGATGTTTGTCACGGGTGGCCTATATATTTCAGGCGTGGTTCAGGGCGCCCTGCCGGAATGGCTGCTGGCAGTGACGTTGCTGGTCCTCGGGTCTGCAATCGGAAGCCGTTTCTCCGGAATTCCGCGAGGTGTCCTGATACGCCTGTCGGGATTTGCCATGCTGGCTATCGTTTTGATCTTTGCCGTCACTGCAGTTGTCGCAGCCATCCTGTCGTCACTGTTGGGGTTCGATTATATGTCGGTCCTTTTGGCCTTTGCGCCGGGCGGGGTTGCGGAAATGTCCCTGATTGCGGTGGCACTGAATGTGGAGCCCAGTTTCGTGGCCTTCCATCATGTCGTACGGATTTTCGTTATTTTGCTGCTGGCGCCCCTGCTTTCGCGCTGGCTTCGTCAGGCCCCGGCCAGACAAGGGGACTGATCCAGAGAAGCCTGGGAAAAATCGGGCTTCTTCCTTAATGCATGTTAGTGAAGCGGGAGCATCGTTTCTCCATAAGGGGCAGGCGAACGGATATTGACGTTCGCTTTGTTTCCATCGGCCAGGAAAAACACCAGCAACGAGGCTGCGTGCTGTGGTGGTCGATCAAGGTTCTGGAGAGATGATGATGCAGGATAAAAATCAACGCGTTGCTTTGGTGACGGGCGGAACACGGGGCATCGGGGAGGCTGTCAGCCGCGCCCTGTTACAGGCAGGAATGACTGTGATCGCCACTTACCACAGCAATGATCATGCGGCGCAGGCCTTTGCCAGGACAAGCGGTATCACCGGCGTCTATAAATGGGATGTCGGTGATTTCGATGCTTGCGCCAAGGGGGTGAAAACAGTCGAGGAGCACCATGGACCCATTGATATTCTCGTAAACAACGCAGGGATCACCGCGGATGCGACGCTCCATAAGATGCAACAGGAACAATGGTCCGCGGTCATCCATACAAACCTGAATTCCTGTTTCAACATGTGCCGCAATGTCATTGAAGGGATGCGGGATCGCCGTTATGGCCGTATCGTGAATATATCCTCGATCAATGGGCAGAAGGGCCAGTTCGGCCAGACCAATTACGCTGCAGCCAAAGCCGGTATCCTGGGATTTACGAAGGCGCTTGCCCTCGAGACGGCGCATTGCGGCGTGAAGGTTCATGCCGTGGCCCCCGGATATACGGAAACCGACATGGTATCCGCCGTGCCTGAGAAGGTCAGGGCGCAGATCATTGAGCAGATTCCCGTTGGTCGCCTCGGCCACCCTGACGAGATTGCGCGTGCGGTACGCTTTCTGGCTTCAGAAGATGCAGGCTTTGTGACGGGCGCGACCTTCAGCCTTAATGGTGGTCAGTATATGGCGTGATGACCTAAACCGGCCCGTCGGTTGGGGCAGAGGGCGAATTGCCGAAAAGCTCTGCCTCCAGCGAGGGCCGGATTGGGTCTGTCGTCAATGATGCACAAACAAAGGGGCCAGGCATTTCTCCAGAAGCTTTTGCGTCGTAGAACCGAAGAAGTAATCCCTGAGATGGGTATTGCTAAAGGCCCCCATGACCACCATTGATTTGTCACTGCTGTAGTCCAGGATCACACTGGCCGGTGCGCCGCGTGTTACTTCACAGGCGACCGTTGCCGTGATGCCATGGCTGCTCAACAGGGCACTGGCATGTGCCGCATGTCTTTTGGCTTCTTCCTCATTCTTGTCGACGCATAGCAGGGTGACATTCTGTTTTTTTGCCAACCCCAACAGAACGAACATATGCAAGGCGTGCGATGCGCTCAGGCTTCCGTCATAGGCGATCAGGACGCCGCCACCGGCCGCGGGGGGATGGGAAGACGTCAGTATAATGGGGCGCGGATCGTCCCGGATGAGCCGCACGACCGTATCCGACGGACTGTTGTGGCCTGCAAAGTGGAAGGTCGTGTCCTTGCCCACGACGATCAGGTCGTTGCCCTGTGCCTCTTCTTCTATTGTTCCGACCGGTGCGCCGATCTTTTCAATAAGCTCGAAGGACACCTTTGCTGTCTCGCATTGATCGTCGAAGCTATCCACCAGATCGTGAAGTTTCCGGCTCATGGATTTACGCAGCGAGGCAACGCGATGTTCGTGATAATAACCGGTTCCGATCGGTCGGGCCCGGGGAGCTTCGATCCAGGGTTTGTCCAATACGGCAAGGCCTTTGATACTGGCGCCCAGGCGTTTTGCCAATGCAATGGACAGGTCCTGTGCGACCTGGCTTCCCTTGGTCTCGTCGATTGCAACCAACAAACTCTTCAACATGATATGGTCTCCTGCCTCCTGAAACCGGTCATTCCATGAATTGCCGTTGATTATAATGCTTTGTCACCTAACAGCATTGATATGGATTACTGCTGTGGGTGTTGTTGCCGCTGGCCGCCTTCTTAGTTCAGAAATGGTTTCATCAGGTCCTGCACTTCCCCGTCGCTGGTCTGAGAGAAGTCGTCATACCATTGTCCGACGCCGAAAAACGGGTAAGGGGTTGCCAGACAGACCACCCGGTCCGCGATCCTCTGTAGTTCGTCACAGGTCTCGGCGGGGGCGACCGGGATCGCGGCAACTGTTTCTTTTGCCCCGGCCTGTTTTGTCGCTGCGATGGCGGCCTTCATCGTTGCGCCGGTGGCCACGCCATCGTCAATCAGGATAATCGTCTTGTCCTTGATGGCCGGTGGGCGGTTCTCCCCCCGGTACAGGGTATTTCGTCGGTCCAGTTCGGCCTTTTCCTCGCTTGTCACCTGATCGAGGGTTTCCTCGCTGACGCCGGAAGAAACAATCACGCTATCGTTCAGGACCCTGACGTCGCCAAGCGCGATAGCGCCCATTGCCAGTTCCCTATGGCCGGGAAGGCCAAGCTTGCGCACAAGCATGAGGTCCATCGGCAGGTCGAGGGTTTTTGCAACTTCGGCGGCAACCGGCACGCCGCCCCGGGGCAGTGCCAGAAGCAGAATGTCCGGCTTTCCGGAATAGTCCTGCAGAGGGTCGGCCAACCGGCGGCCGGCTTCAATTCGGTTGCGAAAAGTCATCCTGGTTTTCCTTAATGTTTCCTGCCAGGGATCAGGGGGCGGCAACAGGAGATGTCAGCGTCAGTGTATGATTCAGATTAACCCTCAATCTCCGCTGCCATGTTATGATAACGTATTAAATGACATAGCTGAACAAGAGAGATGGTCTTATGGCTAGCACCAATTGGATCGTTGTTGCAGACGGGGCTCGGGCGCGCATTCTTTCCGCAAAGGACCGGCTTCGCTTTCATGACCTGGCAGTTGTCGAGGAACTGGAAACCGATAACAGGCCCAGTCGGGAGATTGCGTCGGACAAGCCGGGCCGGACCTATGACAGTGGCGGCGCCGGTCGCCATGCGAAGGAAGAACCAACCGACCCGCATCGCCACCAGCAGGATGTTTTTGCCGCCGAACTTGCTGAATTGTTGGACAAAAAACGCAAGGCTGGTACCTTTGATGCGTTGATGGTTGTGGCTCCGCCAAGGATGTTGGGGGATCTTCGATCGCATATGTCCGCCGAACTCGCACGGATGGTGACGTCGGAAATGAATAAGGATCTGACCAAGGTTGCTGTTGCCGATTTGCCAGGGCATCTGTCCGATTTCATCGAAACCTGATTTTCACGGCCTCAAAGGGCTTCTATGACAAATGAACAGTGGCTGATCATTGCCGTTCTCGTAGCGACAATGGGCCTTTTCTTGTGGGGGCGTTGGCGTCACGATGTCGTGGCGCTTATTTCTCTTCTGGTCTGTGTGCTGATCGGGCTGGTCCCGACGTCACAGGCTTTTCTGGGCTTTGGTCATCCGGCGGTTGTCACCGTGGCCTGTGTCCTGGTGCTTAGCCGCGGGCTTTTGAATTCAGGCGTCGTAGATATTCTGACCCAACGCCTGATCCCCCAGTCCAGCGGCACTGTCGTCACAATAGCGGCGTTATCCTGCCTGGCGGCCGTACTGTCGGCCTTCATGAACAATGTAGGCGCATTGGCTCTGCTGATGCCGATTGCTATTCAGATCGCCACTAAACAGGGCGTTGCTCCGGGGCGGTTATTGATGCCGTTGTCCTTTGCGTCGATCCTTGGGGGCATGACGACCCTGATCGGGACGCCGCCGAACCTGATTGTCGCCGGGTTCCGGGCGCAAAGCGGTGGCGATTCCTTCTCTATGTTCGACTTCTCGGGGGTTGGGGCATCGGTGGCAATCGTCGGGGTTTTGTTCATCATTCTGGTTGGCTGGCGACTGGTGCCCGAACGGAAACGCCTGGATGCCGAAGGATTTGATACCGGTGCATATCTGACCGAAATCCGGGTTACGGAAAAAAGCAAGGCTGCGGACAAGGCCCTGGGTGAAATCGAGGCTGTCATGGAGGACGCGGGCGCGCAGATCGTCGCCCTGATCCGGAACAATGTGCGGGTGGCAGCCCCCTCGACCCGAAGAAAGGCGAGGGCCGGGGATATTCTCGTTGTGGAGGCGGAACCGGAAGGCCTGGCCAGTACTCTGGCGAGCCTGGAGCTGACATTGGAAGAAGCGGCGGAAAATCAGGAAGACGAAGAGAAGGACAAGGAGGACAAGGGCGATGCCGACAGCTCGACCGCCGATCTTGATCTGGCGGAATATGCGGTGTCTCCAACGTCGTCACTGATCGGGCGGTCCGCAGCAAAAATCCACTTGCGGCGGCGGTATGGTGTCAACCTGCTGGCGGTCTCCCGACAGGGGCAGCGGTCGGTTGCACGGTTACGGGGCATGAGTATACAGGCCGGCGACGTCCTGTTGATGCAGGGCGTGCCAGAGGCATTGGCGGAATTCTCCAGCGATTTCGGCTGTATTCCGTTGGCGGAAAGATCTTTACGCCTGCCTAGCAAACGTCAGGGACTTTTCGCGGTTCTGATTATGGCGGCTGCCATTGTTGCAACCGCATTCGGGCTTGTTTCGGCGGCGGTTGCCTTTGTTCTGGGTGTCGTGGCCGCCACATTGACCAATGTGGTGCCGGTCAGGCGGGTCTATGAGGCCGTGGACTGGCCGGTCGTTGTCTTGCTGGGGGCCCTGATCCCCGTGGCAGGTGCGATGCAGGCAACGGGGGCTGCCGATGTAATCGCGCGCGCCATGCTGACCTTTGTTGCACAGGGGAATGCGGTTGTCGGGCTGGGATTGATCCTGATTGTGACGATGACCTTGTCGGATTTCATGAATAACGCCGCCACCGCCGCTGTCATGTCGCCAGTTGCAATCCGGGCGGCCTCCCAATTGGACGTTAATCCCGATGCCTTTTTGATGGCGGTTGCAGTGGGCGCATCCTGCGCCTTCCTCACGCCGATAGGCCATCAGAACAATACGCTGATCCTGGGGTCAGGCGGCTTTCGTTTTGGCGACTATTGGAAGCTGGGACTGCCGGTTGAGCTGATTGTGATCGGGGTTGGTATTCCGATGATCCTCTTCGTTTGGCCATTGTAGTCAAATGCGTGAAATTCCAGATGCCTGGAGGGATGGAATTCGGTAGAGATGGCGGGGGGAATCCGGTAAGTTCAAGCCTCTTTTGAGGATACAGAATAACAAGATTTCATGGGGGCTTTTGTGGATAGTGGTGATGGGCGTCTCCGCTCCTCGGTGCGGCGGGTTCGCGACGAATGGATTGATTTCAACGGCCATATGAATGTTGGCTACTATGTCATTGCCTTTGATGAAGTTTCTGTAGAGGTCTTGGGCAATCTCGGCATTGATGATGCCTATCGTGAGGGGCGCAATGCGTCCACATTTGCGCTGGAAATGCATGTGACCTACGAGCGCGAACTGGTCCCGAATGCACCCTATTTCGTGGTAACGCAGTTGTTGGATGCAGATCACAAGCGCCTGCATCTGTATCATGAGATGTATCACGCCGAAGAAGGCTGGCTGGCGGCCACCAATGAGTTGATTACCATGCATATGGATATGAACCAGCGCCGGTCTGCGTCTTTCCCGCCCGACATTCAGGAACGGGTCGATATCTTGAAATCAGCGCATGCAAGTCTGCCCTGGCCGGAAAGGCAGGGGCGGCAGATCGCAATCAGGCGGAAATAGAAAACGCCCGGCAAATGCCGGGCGCTTCATTCGTAACAACTTTACGGGCTGCCTAGTCGCAAGCGGCCGTGACCAGGAATTCCACCTTATAGTCCGGCGTTGCCAGTTTGGCCTCACCGCAGGCACGGGCCGGGGCATGTCCCTCTGCGACCCAGGCATCCCAGACTTCGTTCATTTCCGCAAAGTCAGCCATGTCAGCCATCCAGATGGTAACCTGCAACAGCTTGGTTTTGTCGCTGCCGCAGCGGCCCAGCAGGTCTTCGATCTTGGCGAGGCACTGTTTTGTCTGATCCGCAACGGATGCGCCCGGTTCGC
Organism: Aestuariispira ectoiniformans; assembly: GCF_025136295.1. Lineage (GTDB taxonomy): Bacteria > Pseudomonadota > Alphaproteobacteria > UBA8366 > Aestuariispiraceae > Aestuariispira_A > Aestuariispira_A ectoiniformans. Next base: position 2,417,603 of record NZ_CP062788.1, read on the forward strand.
CAACCTGGCCGGCAAGATAGACGGTGTTGCCGTGGATGACGGCCTGGCTCATGCGCTGGCCAATATCAAGTCGTTTGATCGACATTCGCTATAGTCTCCTCAATTTAGCGTTTATCAGGCTTTTATTTCTTCCAGGCCGCACCAGTCGGCCATGAAGAGGGCAAGAACTTCGGCGACTTCCATCATGCTGTCGATGGAAACGCGTTCATCAATGCCGTGAATATTTTCGGCAACAGGGCCGTAACAGGTTGCCGGTATCCTCCCGTAAAGCTGGAAGAAACGGCAGTCGGTTGTGGCGGTGGAGGCATAGGGTTCGATGCCCTGACCGGTGACTTCCGCATGAAGATCACTGATCAATGTCATCATTGGATGACGGGGGGCCATTTCACAACCCTCTGCCTGGAAGCCGCGATAGATGATTTCAATGTTACTGCCGTTGCAGGCGGGATGGTTGTGTCGCGCCTCATCGACGGCTTCCTCGATTGCCTGCCGTACATCCTCCAGCTTCATGCCAGGATAGAAACCGACGCGGATATCTGCGGTACAGGCACAGGGGACAGTAGATGCCCAATCGCCACCGGCGACCTTGCCCAGATTGAAATTCACCGGGTGATCGTGGTGGTGATAGCAGTCCGATTTGAAGGTGTCCGTGTTCCACAACGATTCCAGGGTCCGCAATTTGTCAAAGACCGCGTAGGCCGCCTCAATTGCATTGGAACCGGCGGACGTATCCAGCACATGCGCCGGTTTGCCGGTGATTTCCAACTGGAACCACATCACCCCCAACTGTGCGACCATAAGCTGTTGATTAAAGGGTTCGGGGATGATCGCCGCGTCAGCGCGATAGCCAGCGGCAAGGCAGGCCAGCGCGCCATTGCCGGTGCATTCCTCTTCCACGACCGACTGCAGGGTCACAGGTGCTGCCGGTTGCAGGCCAAGGTCACGCAATGCGGCAAAGGCGGTACAATAGGCAACGATACCGGCCTTCATATCACCGGCCCCGCGGCCATAAACCCAGCCGTCCCGTTCCCTCGCCTGGAACGGGGGTGTCTGCCACAGTTTTTCCGGGCCGGTGGGAACCACGTCGATGTGGCCGTTCAGGATAAGCGAACGTCCTTTGATCTCATTCGGTTCATGCCTGCCGACGATATTGACCCGTCCGTCATAGCTATCCACTACGGGTGGCGAAAAACCGGGCATGTCCTGCAGGGCCGCCACATTGATCGGAACCTCATCCACCTTGAGGCCGAGGGCTGCAAAACGTTCCGCCATCAGGGCCTGGGCCGGGGCTTCCTCACCCAGAAGGCTGCCGTGGTCGGTAAGGCTTATCAGGTCGGAGACGGCCTGGTCGCGTCGGGCGCGTACAACCTCGCGAATTGCCTGCCTGTCCGTATCGCTCACCACTGATCTCCCTTATGCCTGTTCCATTGCATGATCGGGAAGGCGCGCCGGCGAGACGATGGATGCATCAAAGCCCAATTGCGCCAGCCCCTCGGGAAGGTCCTTGCGTTGTAGCAGGGCGGCAGCCAACTGTCCCATTGCCGGTGCGGTCTGGATGCCATAGCCGCCTTGTCCCGCCAGCCAGAAGAAACCTTCTGCCTCAGGGGAGTAGCCGACCACCGGTTCACCATCGGCAACGAAGCTGCGCAGCCCGGCCCAGCTTTCGCCGGGACGGCGTACGTCGATCTCGGTCACTGTCATCAACCGGTCGATTGCAATGGCAATGTCCAGGTCTTCCGGCTGCACATCCTGTGCCGGGACAGGGGTCGCATCGGCGGGGGATAGCAACAGGCGGCCTGCATCGGGTTTGAAATAGAAATCCTCTTCCACACCGACGACCAAAGGCCATTTGTCGCAATCGACCCCATCAGGCAGGTCGATCATCATGGCGGTGCGGCGTTTCGGGACGAGGCCGATTTCTGAGACACCGGCCAGTTTTGCAACCTCGTCCGCCCAGGCCCCGGCGGCATTCACAATAACCCTGGCGCTGATCTCATCGCCGTTTCTTGTCGTGACCTGCCATCCATCGGCGTTGCGTTTCAGTTGGGCCACCTCAGCATTCTGCAGAATATCGCCGCCATGCTTCCGGAAACCGCGCAGGAACCCCTGGTGCAAGGCATGGACATCCATATCCATGGCATCCCGTTCCAACATCCCAAGTGCGAACATGCCGGGACGCAGGACAGGTACCATGTCCTCAAGCTGTTTGCCGTCGAGGATGTCTATATGGGCGCCGTTTGCCTTGCTGTCTTCGGCGTGATGCAGAAGTTTGGGGCGCTCTTCCTCGGTTGCGAGGGTGAGGACGCCGCGCGGCGACAGCAGCGGATAATCTGAAAAACCTTCCGGCGGGTTTTCGAGGAACGGGCGGCTTGCGCTGGACAGTTTACGAATGCCCGCAGGGCCATAGGTTTCGCTGAACAAGGCGGCTGACCGGCCCGTGCTGTGATAGCCAGGCTGGCTTTCACGTTCCAGAATGCCAACCGTCAACCCGTCGCGGGCGAGGAAATAGGCCGCAGACGCACCTGCCATGCCGCCGCCGATGATCAAAACATCCAGATTTTGCATTATTGGATTGCCCCTCTTGCCCCCAGAAAACCGTGCAGCAGACGATACAGGTTTGTGGACAGGACGTCACTGATATAACCGCCTTCCTGGACCAATAGGACCGGTTTCGGATAGGCGCCGATAATTGCTCCGATACGCTCAAAACCGTCGCTGGTAACGGCCAGCCCGCCAAACGGGTCCTGCTCGGATGCGTCCAGGCCGGTTGCAATGACCAGCGCATCCGCAGCAAAGCTTTTTACGCTTTCCATGGCCGTTTCCAGCGCGGCGATGAAGGCGTTGTCACCACTGCCAAGCGGCAGCGGGTAGTTCTTGTTGTAGCCAAGGCCTGCGGCCTCGCCTCGTTCTGCCTCATGGCCCCAGAAGAAAGGATAGAAATGCCGCGGGTCCGCGTGAATGGACAGGGTCATCACATCGTCGCGGTGGTAGAAGATATCCTGCGTGCCGTTGCCATGATGCAGATCGATATCCAGGATGGCGACCCGGGCACATTGCGAGCGAAGGTGCTGTGCGGCAATGGCGCTGTTGTTGAGATAACAGAACCCACCGGCGAGGTCCGGCCCGGCATGATGCCCCGGCGGACGGCAGAGCGCGTAGGCTTCTTTTGCCCCGTTGGTGATATCCATCGCGGCGGAAACCGCAGTATGGGCACTCCAATAAACCGCGTCCCAGGTGCTCTCAGTGATCGGGCATGCGGTATCGCCCAGGTGATAGCCTGCCTGTCCGACCGCGGAATGCGGATAAGTGATATTGCGGTTGCGGGGGTGAATATTGGGAACGACGGTCCCATTACCACCCGCAGCCACCCAGCGTTCATAGGCTGTCTGCAGGAAATTGAGATATTCCGGTTTATGAATGGCGGCGAGCGGCGACAGGCCGTGGTCGTCGGGCTCGCAGATATCCAGGCCGAGCTTGCTGACGGCGGCCTTCAGATGCCCGGCACGTTCAGGCACTTCCGGAATGGGTTTCGGCTGTCCGGCGACAAGGAAACTTTCGCCGTGATGTGAAAGCTGTTTCTCGGAAAAGAAAACACGCATGGAATATCCAACTTACTGTAAACGGTTAGTGCGGGGGCGGGGTCAGAAGGCCACCTGATCGCCGCCCTTCAGGTTCAACAACGAACGGGCCTCGTCCGGCGTGGCTATTTCCAGCGACAGCCCTTCCAGGATTTCCCGGACTTTTCGGACCTGCTCGGCATTGGTTTTCGCCAGTTCGCCTTTGCGCATGTAAAGGTTGTCTTCCAGCCCGACGCGTACATTCCCACCCAGCGAGGCGGACATGGCCGCCAGCGGCATCTGGTGACGCCCGGCCCCCAGGACGGAGAACTGATAGTCTTCCCCGAACAGGCGGTCGGCGGTTGATTTCAAATGCATCAGGTTTTCCGGATCGGCACCGATGCCGCCCAGCACACCCAGGACGAACTGAAGGAAGATCGGGCCTTTGACGAGGCCGCGATCACGGAAATGTGCCAGGTTATAGAGATGCCCGACGTCATAGCATTCGAATTCAAACCGCGTGCCGTTTTTCTCTCCCAGTTCCGTCAGCAGGGTTTCGATATCGGCAAAGGTGTTTTTGAAGACAAAGTCCTTGCTGCTTTCCAGGAAGTCCTTTTCCCAGTCATATTTCCAGTCGCGCGGCCGTTCCGCTGCGGGGAAAAGACCGAAATTCATGGACCCCATGTTGAGTGATGCCATCTCCGGTGCAGCGGTCAGGGCCGCCTGCATCCGGTCATTGACCGTCATGCTCATGCCGCCGCCGGTAGAGATATTCACGACCGCATCCGTGGACTGTTTGATGCGTGGTAGGAACTGGCCAAAGACGTCGGGTGAGGGGCTAGGGAAACCGGTTTCCGGGTCCCGGGCGTGTAGATGCAGGATTGCCGCACCGGCTTCTGCGGCCTCAATCGCATGTTCGGCGATCTCATCCGGAGTGACCGGTAGGTAGGGGCTCATGCTGGGGGTGTGAATGGACCCTGTGATCGCACAGGTTATAACGACTTTCCGGCTCATGCTGCCCCCTTATGCGATGCGAGTTCCTGTTCAAGCTGCGTCAATGATTCATCAAGCGGTTCAAGGATTTCAGAGAAACTGTTGGAACGCAGGTTGAGCGGCGGACAGACCATGATGTGGTCACCACGCGCGCCGCCGCGTGTGCGGCGCCAATAGAGGATCAGTCCCTTTTCGTAGGCGATGTCCATCAGGCGGGCGGCGGCCATGGCTGCCGGAGGAAGGGGCTCCATCGTGTCACGGTCTGCGACCAGTTCCATCGCCAGCAACATGCCCTTGCCGCGCACATCACCAACAATCGGGTGCCGGTCCGCCAGTTCCTGAAGGGAGGCCTTCAACAACGCGCCGCCGCTGCGGGCATTCTCGTAAAGCTTCTCCTCTTCCAGAACGTCGAGGACCGCATTACCCGCCGCGCAGGCAATCGGGTTGCCTGCATAGGTGAAGCCATGGATGAAGCCGCCGGCATCGAGAACAGGTTCAACCAGGCGATCCGGGGCCAACATGGCGCCCAGCGGCGCATATCCGGCGGCCAGCCCTTTGGAGACGGAGATCAGGTCGGGTTTGATCCCCCAATGGTCGGCGGCAAAATAATGTCCGGTCCGTCCGCCACCGGTCATGACCTCGTCATAGATCAGCAGAATGCCGTATTGATCGCAGATTTCGCGAATACAGCCGTAATAGTTGTCCGGAGCAACCAGCGCGCCGGTGGACGCACCGCCGACAGGTTCCATGATGAATGCCAGAACGGTTTCCGGGCCCTGGCGCAGAATCTCGTCCTCCAGCATGTTGGCGTAATACAGCCCCAATTCTTCCTCGGAACGGCCGTCCCGATGCAGGTAGGCCCTTGGAGTCTCGATTTTGGGTTGTTCCTGCATCATCGGGGCAAAGGGAGCCGTCATCGGGGCATAGCCGGTAAGGCCGAGTGCCCCCAGGGTGGAACCATGATAGCTGGGGAAACGGGAGATGATCTTGTAACGCTGTGCCTGATCAGTCGCCAAGGCGTATTGCCGGGCCATCTTGATACAGCTTTCAACCGCTTCGGAACCGCCGGATACAAAGAAAACCCGTTCCAGATCACCGGGAGCCAGATCCGCCAGACGGTGTGCAAGCGTTTCCGCCGCGTCGTTTTCAAAATGCAGGCGGTAGGCGAATGTCGCCTTTTCCATCTGCGCCTGCATCCCGGCCAGAACCTTGGGGTGGCTGTGGCCGATATTGCTGACCATCGCGCCGCATACTGCGTCCAGATAGCGATTGCCATCCACATCCCACATATAGGGACCTTCGGCCCGATTGATGCGGGGGCGGCGTTGACGTGTTTGATAAAACAGGCGGGATGCCTTGCTCATTGCCTTCATATCTCCCTAGCGCAGCCAGGGACTGACTGCGGTATTGTCTTAAAAACGATGGCGGCGCGGCTAGTGGCGGTCTTCCTCATGGCCGGGAAGCAGGACACAGTCTTCCGGGGCGACATGCAGGGCGACCTGTTGGCCTTCGCTGAAGGGTTGGCGGTGGATCGGGTTGATGACCTGCCAGTCAAAACCGCCAGCCTGAACGAAATAGCGGGCGTTTTGTCCCAGATAGTCGACTGTTTTGACCTGACCTGTCAGGGAACTTCCGCTTCCTTCTGCATTTTCCACGGAGGTCAGTTGAATTTTTTCCGCGCGAACGATGGCGCAGACGCGCCCGTCATCTGGCAGGGCAGAGCCATTGATGGCGGCATTCAGGGCGGTGCCGTTGCCCAGGTCCACTTCCACGGTGGCCCCGTTCTTGGCCTTTAACTGGCCGTTGTGGATGTTCGAGTGGCCCAGGAAGTTCGCCACAAAAGTGGATTTGGGGTCGTTATAGACGTCTTCGGGCTTGCCGACCTGCTCCACGATGCCGTGGTTCATCACCACGAGCTTGTCACTCATCGCCAGGGCTTCGGACTGATCGTGGGTCACGAAAACGGTGGCAATGCCCAGCTCCCGCTGGATGCGCTTCAGTTCAACGCGCATCTCCTCACGCAGATTGGCGTCCAATGCGGACAGCGGCTCATCCAGAAGAAGGACATGCGGTTCGATGACAATAGCGCGGGCCAGCGCAATACGCTGTTGCTGGCCACCCGACAGTTGGCTCGGATAGCGATCCTCCGCATGGGGAAGCTGTACCAGGTCCAGCGCCTTGCGCACGCGCCCGGCGATATCGGCCTTCGAGACCTTACGGTATTTCAGGCCGAAAGCGACATTGTCGAAAATGGTCTTATGCGGGAAGAGGGCGTAATTCTGGAAGACCAGGCCCAGGTTCCTTTTATGGATGGGGATCTCGTTGACGCGGTTGCCCTTGATGAGGATATCGCCATCGCTGGCGTCCGTCAGGCCCGCAATCATGCGAAGCGTTGTTGTCTTGCCGCAACCGGACGGGCCGAGGAAGGTGACAAAGCTGCCTTCCGGGACGGTAAGGTCCATTTTCTTCACGGCAACGAATTCGCCGTATTTCTTGACCACGTTTTTCAGTTCTACGGCATTGCCTGCGCCTGTCCCACTCATGGATCTACCTTTCGCAGCTTGGCCTTGATTGTTTCTCGAAAGAATTGCGGCCGGTTCTGACCGGTCAGGACCGGCCGCGAGTTTACCTACTAAAGGGAGGCTTAATATCCCTTTTGGACACGAGAGAATTTCTTGGACCAGTCGGCTTCGTTCTTGTTCCAGTATTCCGGATCGAAGAAGCTGAGCCCGTTCAGCGTACCACTCGGGTCGAAGGCCGGAAGCGTCGGTACCTTCTCGCCTACATCGACTTTGGTCGGATCAAGGGCAGGCGGATAGTTCTGGCCCTCTGCCACGGCGATGGCGACTTCCGGTTCCAGCATGAAGTTCAGCAGTTCTTCGCAGGCAGCCATCGGGCTGCCTTTCATCACGAACAGGCATTCCTGCCAGCCCAGGCCGCCCGGCGGGTCCATGTAACCAATGTCATGGCCCTGATCCTGCAGGGCGCGGACGCGGCCCGACCATGCTTCGGTCACATAGATTTCCTCTTCCGCCAGCAGGCTCATCAGCTCCGCACCGGAACTCCAGTATTTCTTGGCGAGGTCGCGGTGTTCACGAACCTTGTCCCAGACAGCGTCGATATCCTGGATGTTGTTCGGGTCCTGATCGGACTGCAAGGCACCATACCAGACGCGTGTCTTCCATTCCCCCCAGCCTGCGGTCTTGCCTTTATAAGCCTGATCGATCAGCAGTTTTGCGCCTTTTGCCTTGGCTTCATCGTCGCTGATGTATTTACGGTTATAGGCAATGCCGGTGGTGCCATAGTCATAAGGAACTGCGGACAGTTTACCGCCGCTGACCTTGCGGAACACGTCCTGCAGGCTGACGATGACATTCTTCAGGTTGGGAACGTTGGCTTCGTTGATTTCCGAAGACAGGCCCAGATTGTGATAGCGGGCGTAATCGAAGACGCCGGACAGATGGGCGAGGTTGAACTCACCCGGCTGGCTGGCCTTCACACGGGCGAGATATTCATCCGCGCCACCGAAGGTGCCATCGACAACCTTGATGCCGGTCTTTTCGGTATAGGGGCCAAAGGCGTATTTCCGGAAAGCTTCGGAAACCACACCGCCCCAACCGTCGAAACGGACCTGTTCAACGGATGCAGCATAGGCACGGGTCAGGCCGGCCATCGGGCCGCCAACGATTCCGGCAGCGGCGCCTGCGACACCTAACAGGCCCAGGAAAGTGCGTCTGTCGATATTCCCGTCGCGGTAGCGATCAAGCAAATTCTCATAACGTTTCGTGTCGTCCATGGCTTTAAGCCTCCTGCTGTTGCGAGTTGAGTGTTGCCGTGGTTGTCCCGCGGCTATGCTTTTGTTTTCTTTTTCGTGCTGCCAGTCCGCGTGCCAGGGCGGCGGCGACCAGCGGTAGGGCCACGGTAAAGACCACCATGGCGGCCCCAAGTGCATTGATCTCGGGGCTGATCGAGTTCCGGAGCATGGCGAAAATCTGGGTCGGGACGGTTTCAACCCCGCCCGGTTTCCAGAACAGCGTGCCGGTAATATCGTCAAAGGACACGGTGAAGCTGAACAGCATGCCCGCCATGACGGCAGGCAGCATCAAGGGCAGCGTCACTTCAAAGAATGTCTGGAATGGCGTCGCACCCAGGCTTTGCGCTGCTTCCTCATAGTCGCGACGAATTGCGACCAGGCGGGCCTGGACCACCAGGATTACAAAGGGCAGGGTGAAGACCACATGGCCCATCAGAAGCAGCGCAAAGCTCTTTGGCAAGGACAGCCAGCGCAGGAACAGAAGCAGGGCGACGGCGAGGACCACTTCGGGGATCAGGATCGGGGCCATCAGCAGGGTCGACAATATCTTCTTGCCGGGAAAGTCGTACCGGACAAAGGCAAGGGCCGCCATGACCCCCAGGGTGGTGGAAACGACAGAGGTCAGGAAACCGAGCAGCAGGGAGGTCTTGAAGGCGCGGACAATGGCATCATTCTCCCACAGGGCCACGAACCAGCGGAAGGAGAAACCCTCGATCGGGAAACTGCCGAACTGGTTTGCGTTGAAGGCCAACAGGATCACCACTGCGACCGGTGCGAACATGAAGACATAGACCAGGATGGTCATCAGCCGGATAAAGGACCAACCGCTCATTTTACCGCTCCCGTCCAAAAGATTTGGCAATCTGGTCGACGCCCAGATAACGCGTGTAGACCATGACGACGGCGCCCAGCAGGATCAGCAGCACAAGCGAGAGAACTGAACCCAGCGGCCAGTCGAGCTGTGTAACCACCGCCTCGAAGACCAGATTGGCAAACATGGCATCCCTCGGGCCGCCAAGGACCAGCGGGGTGATATAGGTACCCGCACCCAGGACGAAGCAAAGCAGGGAACCTGCGGCCAGTCCGGGCAGCGACAGCGGGAAGGTGACTTCCCTGAAGGCCTGCCAGCCGGTGCAGCCAAGGCTTTGCGCGGCGTCCGTCAGACTTTCGTCAATACCGTCGAGGCTGACATAGACATTCAGGATCATGAAGGGCAGCAGGAAATGCACCAGGCCCAGGATAACCGTACCCTCGTTGTAAAGGACTTCCAGCGGCTGATTGATGATGCCGAGCCACATGAAAAGTGTGTTCAGCGCCCCTGAGACGCCCAGGATATTAATCCAGGACATGGTCCGGATGATGTAGCTGATCCAAAAGGGCAGCATCAGCAGCAGAAGAAGGACTGCTTTGCTTTTGAGTTTCGTCCGCGCCACAAAATAGGCCGGAAAATAGCCGATCAGCGCGCATATGACGGTGGAGACCACTGCAATGCGCAAGGTCTGGAACAGAATGTCGTAATAGAACCTGTCCGTCAGGACGTCTTTCCAGTTGTTCAGGTAAAAGCCGACCTGTTCATCGCCTGTTGCCGTGCGCAGCCAGAAGGAATAGACCACGATAAAGACCATCGGAATGATCATCAGGAATGTGACTGTCCCCAGCGCGGGTGCCATTAAAATCCATGGACGGCGTGCTTCCGCCCCACTTACCGTGGCCATCTTTGTCTCCCCGAAGATTGTTACTAGTGATGCCGCGTTTTGAATGTTTTTATTTTGCGCGCAGCATGTTTCTTGGCCGTTGATTACTCTACGCCCCTTTCTTGGCATTTCCCAAATAGATAACTAGAATGAATGTCATAGCCAATAACTATGCGGGTGACCTCAATGCCAGGGATAGAGCGGCGTTCCTTTGATTGGAACCTCTTGCATACTTTTGCTGCGATTGTGGAAGAAAAGTCGATTACCGGCGCGGCAGAGCGTCTTTTGCTGAGACAGCCCAGCGTCAGTAACGCCCTGAAACGGCTGGAAGATCAATTGGGCTGCCAGTTGATTGACCGCAGCCGTGGGCGATTCGAGGCGACAGAGCAGGGGCTGGCGCTTTACAGAGAATGCCGTGAGGTCTGCGGCACTATTGGGCGTATCGATACGGTGCTGAAAGACAGTGGATCACAGCTCAGCGGTCATCTGCATCTCTGGATGGCGAGCCATGTTGTCTTTCCGCCGTTGGACGAGACGCTTTCGGATTTTGCGCACCGCCATCCCAAGGTCACTTATGAGATAGATGTCGCAACCTCCAGTACGGTGGTGCAGACGGTGCTGGCACAGCAGGCAAGTTTTGGCATCTGTCTGGTGAACGAAAAACACCCGCGTCTGGACTATCGCCATCTCTACCGTGAACATTTCGGTTTCTTCTGCGGGCCCCGCCATCACCTGTTCGGGAAAAAGGATATCTCACTGGCGGATCTGCGTAACGAAGCGTTCGTTTCCTTCAGTACCGACCAGTTAAACGGTGCCTTGTCGTCGGTGGCTGTACTGCGCGCGCAGGAGCGGCTGAAAGGGAAGGTGGTGGCAACCTCGCCGCATCTGGAAGAGGTGCGCCGACTGATCGTGAATGGTCTCGGGATCGGGCCGCTGCCAATCCATGTGGTGGAACGCGATTTGAGGGATGGTTTGATGTGGCGGCTGCCACCCTATGAGGCACCGCCGGCCATCGATATTTTTTTGGTAACCAATCCTCGTATGTCCCCAAGCCGCGCCGAAAGACTTTTCCTGAGTGACCTTCTGGGGCGTCTTGACGATGCGCCGTTGGGGTATTTCGTTTATCCCGAGGCGGCAGTGGAATAATCGTCGCGGTTTCGACACAGGCCTGTGCTATTGTTATCGGACATAACAGTTAGCGAGGGTTAGGACGGTCGATGGTCAAATATCTGAACGCCAAGGAGGCTGACCTGGGGGAATTCACAGTTCGCCGGGTGTTGCCTCATCGTGATCGGCGTATGGTTGGTCCCTTCATTTTCTTTGACCATATGGGTCCCGTTACCTTCCAACCGGGGCAGGGCGTCAATGTGCGTCCCCATCCCCATATCGGGTTGGCGACTGTGACCTATCTCTTTGAGGGATCGATTTTTCATCGCGACAGCCTGGGACATGCACAGGAAATCCGGCCGGGGGATATCAACTGGATGGTTGCCGGGCGCGGAATTGTCCATTCCGAACGGGAAACAGAGGCGGTTCACAACGCCGAACATCGCCTGAACGGTTTACAGCTCTGGATCGCCTTGCCGGACGGTCAGGAAGAGATGGACCCCAGTTTTAGCCATCATGCCGCAGAAAGCCTGCCGGTCTTTGACGTGGAGGGCGTGCAGTGTCGTTTGATGGTTGGCGAGGCTTTCGGGCATAGCTCTCCGGTGCCTGTCTATTCGCCTATGTTCTATATGGACTTCACCGCAGGCGACGGGCAGGCCATTCCGCTGCCGGGTGGCGGAATGGAGGCAGGGCTTTACAGCCTGTCAGGGCGCTTCGCTGTGGACGGAGAGACCTTTGGAGAGAACCAGTTCGTCTATGTCGGCCCGGATGAGTCGCCGGTCATTCGGGCTGAAGGCGATCTCCGCCTGGCGGTGCTTGGTGGTGTCCCCTTTGAAACGCGGCGGCATGTCTGGTGGAACTTCGTTGCCAGTTCAAAAGAGCGTATTGAACAGGCCAAAGCCGATTGGAAAGAAGGCCGTTTTGACATGATTGAAGGGGACGATGAATTCATTCCTCTTCCCGGGAAATAATTTAATTGGGCTTGTTTTGGAAACAATAAGTGTCCATTAACGTAAATTGTTTCTGGCGTGATGGATTGCTAGATTCGTTGCAGGCATTGGCGATTTACCAATTTTTTTGAAAAAGGATTCAGATCATGTCCAGCAGTGAAGTTGACCAGAACCGTTTGATTATCCCGGCCCTGGGCGGCCTTTACGAGGGGCTCTCCAAACTTTCCTATCCATTGATCCGTGTGGCGACGGGCCTGTTCCTGATGCCGCATGGTGCGCAGAAGCTTTTTGGCTGGTTCGGCGGTTACGGACTGGACGGGACCGGACAGTTCTTCGGTCAGACCCTGGGTATGGAACCCGGCATTCTTTTTGCGCTTCTGGCGGGCCTGGTTGAGTTCGTTGGCGGTCTGTTTGTCGCAATCGGCCTGCTGACGCGGCCTGCTGCCCTTGGTGTTGCTGTCTTGATGGCCGTGGCAGTCGTCACAGTCCATCTGGGTAATGGATATTTCTGGACGAATGGTGGTTATGAATATCCGCTGCTGTGGGGCTTGGTCGCCCTGGCGATCGTTTTCCGTGGCGGTGGTGCATATTCCGTGGACAGCAAACTCTCCAAAGAGTTCTGATCGCGTAAACGATAGCCCTGTCTTGTTGAAAGGCCCCTGGAAACTCTCCAGGGGCTTTTTGCTGCCCATCTCAGGAGGCGAGTGTCGCCACGGTATTGAGCAGGACGGTACATCCCTTGTTGATGTCGGCCCAGTCCGTGTCTTCTTCCGTGGAATGGCTGATGCCATTGATGCTGGGCACGAAAAGCAGACCGGCAGCGGTCAGTTGGGCCATGGATTGTGTGTCATGACCTGCGCCACTGGGCATGGTGATGGCAGGGATGCCAAGGCTTTCCGACTGCTTTTTCAGAAGATTGATCATTGTGCTGTCGCAAGGGGCAGGTGGCAGCCAGCTTTGCAACTGAATGTCCCATTGAAGGTTATGGGCGTTGGCTGCGGCTTCCAGCCTTGCCCAACAGGCATCAGCCAGGGTGCGCATGATATTTTCATCCATATCCCGAAGGATCAGGGAGCATTGGGCCTCGCCCGGAACGGTATGCGGGAAATTGGGTGTGATATCCACTTTGCCGATTGTCAGGCGGCTTTGGTCCGTACCGTATTCTTTGATGAGCTGTGGGATAGTACTGGCAAAATCGGCCAGACCGGCAAAGGCGTCGGCCCGCATATCCATCGGCGTGGTGCCAGCGTGATTTGCGAGACCCGTGAGTGTGAGGGACCAATTTGCGCAGCCCGAAATACCTGTGACGACTCCGACCGGGATTTTCTTTTCGTCCAGGACCGGACCCTGTTCGATATGAAGTTCCAGAAAGGCGCGAACTGTTGAGGGTGCGCGCTTGATGATAAGGGCGTCCGCGGCCTCGAGGCCGTGTCGCGCCATTGCGCCCCGGAGGCTGGTGCCGCTGTCGTCCGTTGCATTTTGAAGCCACTGTTGCGAGACCAACCCGGCAAGCGCCTGACTGCCTAACATGCCGCCAAAGCGGCCTTCCTCTTCGCTGGTGGCAAGGACCTCGATAGGGCACTTGGGTTCAAAACCCTGGTCCTGGAGGCTGCGGATACATTCCAGGCCTGCAAGCACCCCTAACGTGCCGTCAAGCCTTCCGCCGTCGGGAACGCTGTCGAGATGCGAGCCAATGATGACGGCGGGGCCCTGTCCGGCATTCCAGCGTCCGAAGACATTGCCAACCGGGTCCATCCAGGCATCAAGCCCGCTGGCTTCAAGTTCGGAAATCAACCAGTGCCGTGCCGCCATATCCGCGTCGGAGAAGCTTGGGCGGCAAACACCCTTTCCGTCGTCGGTTCGACCGAAAGCGGATGCGGCGTCTAAAGTGGCGCGAAGACGTGCCTCGTTTATCTGAAATGGTTTTCTGTTCGTCCCGTCGCCCATGGCGTGATTTTCTGTGGTAGAGTTTTTCATCGTGGATACCACTACTGATTTTGGTGCGTTTATTTATTATGATAAAATGTTGATGATTTTTTATTTATCATTATAAATATGCCGTCAGCAATAAAGAATTTGTAAGAACGCAACAGGGGGAAAGACGATGAAACGACTTTCAAAATTTGTCGCGGCGGCGGCGCTTGGGGCATCGGTGGCCCTGAGTGTGGCTTCCGGGGCCGCATTGGCGCAGACGCCACCAAATGTACTGGTTGTTGGGCAGATTGCAGAGCCGAAGTCACTGGATCCGCAAACGGTGACGGCGCTGAACGACTCCCGTATTCTGATGAATATCTATGACGGGCTGGTGCGCTATAAGGATGGCACCCTGCAGCCTGTGCCGGCCCTGGCCAAATCCTGGACGATCAGTGACGATGGTCTGGTCTATACGTTCAAGCTTCGCGATGGTGTGAAATTTCACGATGGGTCGCCGTTCAATGCGGAAGCTGTGAAATTCACTTTCGACCGAATGCTGGATGAAAAGCATCCCTATCACAATACCGGTCCGTTCCCGCTTTCCTTCTATTTCAGTGCCGTGGACAAGGTTGTGGCAAAGGATGACCTCACGGTCGAATTCACGCTGAAAGAGCCCTATGCGCCTTTCATGTCCAACCTTGCCCAGCCGACGGGGCTGATCGTATCGCCTGAAGCAGTCAAACAATACGGTAAGGATTTTGGCCGCCATCCCTCCGGGACCGGTGCCTTCAAGTTTGCTGAATGGGAAAGCAATGCAAAGGTCGTCGCTGTCCGCAACGATGACTATTGGGGCGGCGCGCCCAAGTTGGAAGCGGTGGTCTTCCGCCCGATAACCGATGCGAATACCCGCGTCGCCGAAATGCTATCGGGTGGCATTGACATGATGGTCGAAGTGCCGCCGGATAACGTGGCAACCTTTGCCAGCGACGCCGGATATAAGGTGCAAGAGCAGGCGGGGCCCCATGTATGGTTCCTGATCCTGAATGCGAAAGAAGGTCCGATGGCGGACAAACGCGTTCGGCAGGCGGTGAACTATGCAATCGACAAAAAGGCCTTGGTAAGCAACGTTTTGCAGGGCACTGCGGAAGTTGCGGCCGGTCCGACACCGCCAGCGTTCTCCTGGGCTTACAACGACAGTTTGCAGCCCTATCCCTATGATCCCGAAAAGGCGAAGATGCTGATCAAGGAAGCCGGGCAGGATGGTGCCGATCTGACTTTCTATGTGACCGAAGGCGGTTCCGGGATGCTTGACCCCATTCCGATGGGGGCGGCCATCCAGGCGGACCTGGCCAAGGTTGGCCTGAATGTGAAGATCGAGACCTATGAATGGAATACCTTCCTGGGCAAGGTGAATCCGGGCCTGGAAGGCAAGGCCGATATGGCGGAAATGGCCTGGATGACCACCGACCCGGATACCCTGCCGTATCTTGCCCTGCGCAGTGCGGCATGGCCGGGCAAGGGGGGCTTTAATTCCGGCTATTATTCCAATCCGAAGGTGGACGAGTTGCTGGAGAAAGCACGCAGTTCCACAGACCAGAAGGAGCGGGCGCGCCTGTATAAGGAAATGCAGGAAATCGTTCGTGACGATGCGCCTTGGGCCTTTATTGCAAACTGGAAACAGAATGCGGTTACCAGTGCGCGGGTTGGCGGGTTCTCCCTGCAACCCTCCTTCTTCCTGATCCTTCAGGATGTGACGAAGAGCTAACGGGAAAATAGCCGGACATCGGGTGATGTCCGGCTATTCCTGTCCAAGCGACGCAGGTCATTATGTCCACATATATTTTAAAACGGCTTTTGTTCGCGGTGCCGGTTCTACTGGGCCTGTCCGTGATCGTTTTCCTTATAATGGCGATGATCCCGGGTGATCCGGCCACGGCCATTCTCGGCTCCTATGCGACACCGGAGAATGTGGCGCGGGTCAACAAGCAGTTGGGGTTGGATAAATCCTTGGTCGAGCAGTATTTTATCTGGCTCGGCAATATGCTGCATGGTGATTTTGGACGCTCCTACAGCCTGAACCGGCCTGTCATTGATGAAGTGCTGGAACGGTTTGGTGCGACCTTGATCCTTGCCGGTACTTCTTTATTGCTTTGTTCCATTTTCGGACTTCTGGCCGGTGTTTTCTCTGCCGTGCGGCAGTTCGGCTGGGGTGACCGGATTATAACCTTTCTTGTCCTGATCGGTATTTCCCTGCCGTCCTTCTGGCTGGGGCTTTTGCTTATCCTCGGGTTTGCCGTGCAGTGGAAGTTGCTGCCGGCCAGCGGCATGTTCGCCATCTATGGCGGCGGTGACCTGCCGGATCTTTTACGGCATTTGCTGTTGCCATCGGTCACTTTGGCGGTTGTGGCGACCGGCGTTGTCGCGCGATTGACCCGTGCGGCGATGCTGGAGGTGCTGCGTCAGGACTATATCCGCACCGCCCGCGCCAAAGGTCTGAGCGAGCGGCGGGTGATCTATCGCCATGCCTTCAAGGCGGCGCTTGTCAACGTGATTCCGGTCATCGGCATCCAGGCCGGCTTCGTCCTGGGCGGTGCGGTCTATATCGAGACTGTTTTCCAGTGGCCGGGTATTGGCCGGATGCTGGTTCAGGCGATTGCCACCCGTGACCTGCTTCTGGTGCAGGGCGGGGTGCTGGTTGTGGCGGCCTCCTATGTTTTGTTCAATCTGCTGGCCGATGTGGTTCAGCACAAACTGGACCCGCGGTTGAAATCATGACTTCATCTGAGACAAAACGCGGTGGGCGGCCCTCATCCTGGGCTCTGTTCGCCAATAACCGTCTCGCGCTGGCGGGCGCGATCATCCTTGGTATCATTCTGCTGCTGGCGCTTGTGACACCCATTCTGCCTTTGGCCTCGCCGGATGAAACAGCCCCGGCACATCGGCTGATCCGCCCGTTTCAGGATGGTACGATGCTGGGCACCGATCATCTGGGCCGGGATTTGCTGTCGCGGTTGCTGTGGGGAACACAGGTCAGTATCGGTGTGGGCCTTTCCGCAACACTGGTCGCGGCCTTTTTCGGGTCGATGATCGGCCTTGTCGCCGGTTATGCCGGTGGCCGCACAGACAATATCATGATGCGTGGCATCGATATGGTTATGGCCTTTCCATACATCCTGCTGGCCTTGGCGATTGTCGCCGTGCTTGGTCCGGGATTGATGAATGCGCTTTATGCCATTGCGGTGGTGAATATTCCGTTTTTCGCCAGGAATATCCGGGGAGTGACCTTGGGGCTTGCGCGCCGCGAGTTCATTGATGCGGCAAAGCTGTCGGGCAAAAGCAATACGCGAATACTGCTGACCGAAGTCCTGCCCAATGTTCTGCCTATCATTGTGATTACCATGTCTACGACAATCGGCTGGATGATTCTGGAAACGGCGGGGTTGAGCTTTCTGGGGCTGGGTGCACAGCCGCCGCAGGCGGACCTCGGCTCCATGCTGGGCGAAGGGCGCAAACTGTTATTCACGGCACCCCATGTCTCCATCATTCCGGGGTCGATGATTTTCCTGCTGGTGATGAGCATAAACCTGATGGGGGACGGTATTCGCGATGTGCTTGATCCACGACTGAAATCCGGCGCGTTGAGCCGCCCTGCTGCGGCAACGGCTGTTGCGCGGACAGACGCGCCCCGTGCCGCCGAAGCCGCGCCGACCAATGCACTGGAGGTGAGGGGGCTTCGCACGGAATTCCATGTGGGTCATGAGGTCTATAAGGCCGTCGGCGGCGTCAGCTTTGATCTGCGGCCTGGTGAGTGCCTGGGGCTGGTCGGGGAATCCGGTTCCGGCAAGTCGGTGACGGCCATGTCCCTTATGGGATTGGTGCCGACACCGCCGGGCAAGATTACAGGCGGTCAGGTGCTCTACGGAAAAGAAGACTTGCTGGATGCGCCGGTTAGCCGCTTGCAGCAGTTGCGTGGTGGCAAGGTCGCCTATGTCTTCCAGGACCCATTGTCCACCCTGCATCCGCTTTTTACCGTCGGGGATCAGATTGCCGAGGCCATCCGGGCCCATCAGCCGGTGTCCTATCGGCAGGCCTGGGACAGGGCGGTAGAGCTTCTGGATCAGGTTCGTATTCCGAGCGCGGCAGAGCGTGCCAAATGTTATCCCCACCAGTTGTCCGGCGGTATGCGCCAGCGCGTCGGCATTGCAATGGCCCTGGCCAATGATGCGGAAATCCTGATTGCGGACGAGCCGACAACGGCGCTGGATGTGACAGTGCAGGCCCAGATACTCAAACTGTTACGGGAACTGCAGCAGGATACCGGGGCGGCCCTTCTGTTCATTACTCACGACTTTGGCGTCGTGTCTGAAATCTGTGACCGTGTGGCCGTCATGTATGCAGGGCGGATTGTGGAGATGGGGGCAACCGATGATGTGCTGGAACGGCCTGCGCATCCCTATACCCGCAAGCTGATTGACTGTGTGCCGGTCATGGGCAAGGCGGACAAGCGGTTGGACGCAATTCCCGGGTTGCCACCGGTGGTCAATAAATTGCCGGTCGGCTGTTCCTTCGCAGACCGTTGCCCGTTCAGCGAAGAGCGTTGCAAATCCAGTGATATTGATCTGACGTCTTTGGGGCAGAAAAGGGCCGTTCGCTGTGTCCGCCCGTTGGAGGCTGCATAATGAGAGATACCCTTCTGAAAGCGGAAAACCTGACCCGTACCTTCGGGGGTGGGAAAAACCTGTTCCGGATACCGCAACCTGCGGTTCATGCGGTCCGGTCTGTGGAACTGGATATTCACCAGGGAGAGACGCTTGGCATTGTTGGCGAATCCGGTTGCGGAAAGTCGACCTTGGCCCGCATGCTGGTTGGGTTGGATCATCCAACCGGTGGCGATATCCGGCTGGACGGTCAGTCTCTTTCGGCGCTTGCGGCAAAGGACAAGACAGCCTTGGCGCGGCAAATCCAATATGTCTTTCAGGACCCGGTGAGTTCGCTTAACCCGCGCAAGACAATTCGCACGATCCTTGAGGCGCCGATGATCCATCTGTTGGGCCTGGGCAAGGCGGAACGGGAAAAACGGATGGATGAGTTGATGGACGCGGTCAATCTGCGCCCCGAATTCCTGAGCCGTTACCCCCATGAATTTTCAGGCGGTCAGGCGCAACGGATCGGGATTGCCAGGGCGTTGGCCGCCAAACCCCGTATTCTGGTTCTGGATGAGCCGGTTTCGGCGCTGGACGTATCGGTACAGGCGCAGGTGTTGAACCTTTTGGCTGACCTGAAAGAAGAACTCGGGCTTACTTATGTGTTTATCAGTCACGACCTGTCTGTGGTGGAAAGCATCAGTGACCGGGTTGCGGTGATGTATTTCGGGCGTGTCGTGGAAACAGCCTCCGCAGACGCGCTTTTCCGCGCGCCCAGGCATCCCTATACCAGATTGCTGTTTAATTCTGTTCCGTTGCCGGGCAAGAAGGGCGTGCAGGGTGAAGATGGTATGGCGGAACTGCCGGACCCGTTGAACCCGCCGCAAGGATGTGCCTTCGCACCACGTTGCCCTAAGGCGCAAGCCCGGTGTAAAGAGAGTGAGCCGTCGCTGACCGGTGAGGGCGGGGGGGACCATCTTGCCGCTTGTTATTACCCGTTAGCCGAAGAGAGATAACAATAAGAAAGTTTGTTGCACGTGAGTGACGATACCAACCGTTCCAGCCTTTCCGGGACCTTGAGACAGCGCAAGGGGCGCAAACGTACGGACGAGATATGTGACCGTATAAAGGACTGGATTGTCGACCGGGACATGACGCCCGGTGACCGGCTGCCTCAGGAACAGGCCCTGATTGAGGAGTTCGAGGCATCCAAGGGAACGGTGCGTGAGGCGCTGAAGTCGCTGGAGACGCAAGGGCTGATCCGCACGCGGACGGGGCCGGGCGGCGGCGCCTTCGTTGCGGAACTGGATGGCGGTCGCGCAATGGAGCTTCTTGCCAATTTCTTCTTTTTTAAACAGCCGACAATCAGCGACATTTATCAACTGCGCCGCCAGTTGGAACCGGAACTGGCGGCGAGTGTCGCGGGCCGTTTGAGTGAGGAAGACTTCAAGCGGCTCGAAGAGACGATGCGCCTCTATGATCATCCGGCCGCCAACCGGGGCGAAGAATATGAACAGCGTCTCGCGGAGCTTGATTTTCATACGGTCCTGGCCGAACTGTCTCCCAATCCGCTTCTGGGATTTATCTGCGGCTTCCTGCAGAACCTTCTGCAGAACCTGACCATTTGTAAGCACATCTACGAATCGCCCAATCCGGAACTGCGAGAACATGCCCTGCATTATCAGGTTCGCCTGATGCAAGCCCTGCGTGGTGCGAATGCTGAGGCGGCAAGAACCATCATGTACGAACATATGTGTGCCGCCCAGGCCTATATGGAGGCCTGTGAAGCCGAAGTCCGGCGTGGATTCCTTCGTATCGAATAAGACACCGCTCATCTGAGGCCATTATCGCTTGAGGTCGCATTTTCTGTTGTGTTTCCCTATTATATCTATTATTCCAGATATATGGAAAAGAATGACGCAATAGAAGCCCTGTCTGCCCTGGCGCAGGACGTGCGGTTGGATGTGTTCCGTCTGCTGGTCCGTGCGGGCCAGGATGGCATGAATGCTGGCGAGATCGCCGATGCCCTGTCGGTACGGCAGAATACGATGTCGACCAATCTGGCAATCCTGTCCCGTGCCGGACTGGTGAAAAGCGAGAGGCAGGGGCGAAGCATCCGTTATTTCGCGGATATGGACGGGATGCGCGGCCTGCTGTCCTTCATGATGGAGGATTGCTGCGGCGGACGCCCTGAGCTTTGTGCTCCCGCCCTTCAGGGGATTACCTGTGGCGGCCCTGAAACATGTGCAAAGGACTGAATGAATGACTGTTCGTGTTGGCATTAACGGCTTCGGCCGCATGGGTAAGCTTGTTCTGCGCGCGGCCTGGGGGCTGCCTGACGTCGAGATTGTGCATATCAACGAACCAAAGGGCGGGGCGGCCTGTGCGGCGCATCTGCTGGAGTTCGATACGGTTCACGGTCGCTGGGCGCATGATATTGCATCCACTGACGACGGTATCGTGGTTGACGGAAAACCTATCACCTTTTCCGAGGAGACTGCACCGGATGCAGTCAACTGGGGAGAGCGGGGCGTTGACGTCCTGCTGGAATGCTCCGGGAAGTATCGTACCGATGAGGCGTTGCAGCCTTTCTTTGATAGCGGTGTGAAGAAACTTCTGGTTGCCTGCCCGGTGAAGACAGGCGATGCGCTGAATATCGTCTATGGTGTGAATGATCATCTATACGATCCGGACCGTCATCACATCCTGACCGCGGCTTCCTGTACCACCAACTGCCTGGCGCCTGTCGTGAAAGTGATTCATGAGGCCTTTGGCATCAAACATGGATCGATCACGACCATCCATGATGTCACCAATACCCAGGTGGTGGTCGATGCGCCGCACAAGGACCTGCGTCGTGCGCGTTCAGGGCTTAACTCGCTGATCCCGACGACAACGGGGTCGGCAACGGCAATTACGCTGATCTACCCGGAATTGAAGGGCAAGCTGGATGGGCATGCAGTCCGTGTTCCGCTTTTGACCGGATCGCTGACGGATTGTGTTTTCGAATTGTCCAAAGCGACTACCGTCGAAGAGGTGAATGCCCTGTTTCAGCAGGCCGCATCGGACGCGCTGGAAGGCATCCTCGGATATGAAGCCCGGCCGCTTGTGTCGAGCGATTTCGTCAATGATCCGCGTTCCAGCATCATCGACGGCCCCAGCACGATGGTTGTGAACGGCACGCAGCTCAAGGTCTATGCATGGTACGACAACGAGTGGGGGTATGTCTGCCGGATGACAGATATCCTGCGAAAAGTCGCTGGTGCGATGTAGCGCGGTCGGTAAAGAAAGGGCGACAACAAATGACGGACCGGCGGACCTATGCCGCAGTGACGGCTGCCTATTGGGCTTTTACGCTGACCGACGGGGCCTTGCGTATGCTGGTGCTGTTGCATTTCCATCGGCTCGGGTTTTCGCCTTTTGATCTGGCCATGCTGTTCCTGCTTTACGAGGCAATGGGCGTGCTGACAAATTTTGTCGGCGGCTGGATCGGATCGCGTTTCGGGTTGCGGATGACCCTGTTTGCCGGGTTGGCCATCCAGATTGCGGCCCTTGTCATGCTGTCGCTGGTTCACGATGAATGGGCGCTGGGCCTGTCGGTCGCCTATGTTATGGGCGCGCAGGCCCTGTCCGGTGTGGCAAAAGATCTGACCAAGATGAGTTCGAAAAGCGCGGTCAAGCTTGTGGCAGGCCCGGACAAACCCTCCGGTCAAAGCACCTTGTTCAAATGGGTTGCCTTGCTGACCGGTTCAAAAAACGCATTGAAGGGGCTTGGCTTCCTGTTGGGGGGCGTGCTTTTGACCTGGGCCGGGTTTGCGCCCTCGCTATGGGCGATGGCGCTGATGTTGGGTGGTGTCCTGGCCTTTGCCCTGCTGTTGGTAAAGCAGGACCTGGGCAAGTCAAAATCAAAGATCAAAGGGCGGGAGCTTTTCTCCAAATCCCGCGAGATCAATATCCTTTCCTTCGCGCGGGTGTTTCTGTTTGCCGCCCGTGATGTCTGGTTTGTTGTTGCCCTGCCGGTGTTTCTCTATTCGCATCTGGGGTGGAGTTTTGATCAGGTGGGCGCGTTCATGGCCGTCTGGGTGATTGGATATGGTGTTGTACAGGCTTTCGTGCCGCGCATCACCCGGCGTGCCAGGGATGCCCATACGGCAGCGATCTCTGCCAGGGTTTGGGGCGCCATTCTTGCAATTATCCCGGCACTGATCGCGTCCGGAATCATAGTGGCGGGGCAGGGGGGTACTTTCATCTTTACAGCACCACAGGTCCTGATTGGCGGATTGCTGGTTTTCGGTGCTGTTTTTGCGATCAATTCGTCGCTGCATTCCTATTTGATCGTGGCCTATTCCGATACGGACAAGGTCGCGTTGAATGTAGGGTTTTATTATATGGCAAATGCAGTGGGCCGTCTTGCAGGGACGCTGTTGTCGGGGATTGTCTACCAGGAAGCCGGGCTGACCGGCTGTCTGGTCGCCTCGACTTTTATGGTTGCCGTCGCTGGCATCTCTGCTTGTTTCCTCTCGCCGGACAGAAAATCAGTCGGAACCTTCTCCTGACAGAGACTGTGTTATTCTTTAGCTTGCGAACAAAAGTAGATCATTTGTTGACAGGTTGAAATAATCTTCCTAAAACCCTATCTCTTGTCGGGCCTTTACTTGGCCCTCTTTCAGTATTTTTCCCGCTTCTGTTTGGCGCGCATACCTATTTTGGGGTATTCGTGGTGGGGGCGGTCTTGCAAAAAAACAAAACAAATGGCGGTACAATGACCGAAACGAACAACTACGCTCGTGACGGGGCGATACCCGTTTCTTCCGAGGCGCCGACTGGTGCCGCAAGGCATGCGCCTTTGGGCTTCTATGCCTTTGTGGCTCTCATTGCGGCGGCGATGGGCCTCAATGCTGTTGCGATTGACATCATGCTGCCTGCGTTTCCGCAGTTGTCGGCGGCGCTGGGCATTCATGATCACAATGAAATCCAACTGGTGGTCAGCAGTTACCTAGCAGGTTTTGGCCTGTCCCAGTTTTTCATCGGCACGCTTGCCGACCGCTTTGGACGCAAGCCGGTCCTGATCGGGGGGCTGATTGTCTATTTGATTGCTGCAGTCGTCTGCGGTTTTGCGGTTGGTTTTGAATTCCTGTTGGTGGCGCGTTTCGTCATGGGGCTTGGCTCCGGTGCGCCGCGTGTGGTGGTCGTGGCGGTGACCCGCGACTGTTACAGTGGTCGCCAGATGGCCCGCGTCATGAGCCTGGTCATGACGGTGTTCATGGCGGTGCCCATCTTTGCCCCGCTGATCGGGCAGGCGATCTTGTCCGTATTGCCGTGGCAGGGGATCTTTGGCTTCCTGTTCCTGTTTTCGCTGACCGTCATGATTGCCAGCATTTTCTTCCTTCCGGAAACGCTGGACCCTGCGGATCGCCGTGAGATCAGTGTGGCTCGCCTCCGGGAGGCGTTGGCGTCGGTTTTCGGCAGCCGCACGACCGTGGGCTACACATTGGCGGCGGCGACCTTCCTTGGGGCCCTGTTCGGCTATATCAACTCTGCCCAGCAGGTGATGACCGAGGCAATGGAGCTTGGGGAGTGGTTCCCGGTAACCTTTGCAGGCCTTGCGCTGACAATTGCCGTATCCTCATTCGTCAACTCGCAGTTGGTGGAACGCATGGGGCAGCGGCGTTTGAGCCATGGGGCTACGATCAGCTTTCTGTTGCTGTCCGTTCTGATGCTGTCGCTTGAAGAGACCGGTCAGCTGACGACATGGATATTCATGCCCCTGTTTGCCTGCTCGACGCTCATGATCGGGCTGGTCTTCGCGAACTTCAATGCCTTGGCGATGGAGCCGCAATATCACGTTGCGGGCATGGCGTCATCCATGACCGGGGCGTTCACCGTTTTGATTGGAAGTGGCATTGGTTTCCTCATCGGGCATGCCTATGACGGAAGCGTCGCGCCCCTCCTGACCGGCTATGTTCTTGCCAGTGGTTCGACGGTTCTGATCCTGCTGGTGACGGAGCGGTGGAAGCTTTTTGGCGCCATTGAGGCGGAGGCGGGATAGCGCGCTTCCTGAGGAATAAAACGGTCAAAACCGTCTGGGCCCCCATAGAATTTATGGGGGCCTTTTTTGTGATAATTTTCCTTCGATTGTTTAAGGGTAGTTGATAACCCCTTAAAGTTGCTTAGAAAAATAAGTTTATTTGAACTAATGCGTTTTTCTATTTACCTATACGTAACTTGTTACTAGTATTGGGGAAGTAGCTTGGCGTATAGGAGCCATTAATGAGTGTGGAAGAAGTTGAGAAGCGAATTGAGGCCCTTCTGCCACGGGCGGCGGGTCTTGATGCTTGTATAAAATTTGATCTGAAGGGTGAGGGCGTCTTTCTGGTTGATGCCACGGAAGACCCTGTGACGCTGAGCCGGGAAGACGAGTCGGCGGACTGTACGATCACGATCAAATCAAAAGATCTGTTGAAGATGATGAATGGCAAGCTTGATCCCATGTTGGCGTTTTCGATCGGGAAATTGAAAGTGCGCGGGGATATGGGGTTGGCCATGAAGTTAACCAAACTATTCGACTGATACGGTCGTTGGGCTTGGCAGTTAGAAACATTTGCAAAGCAGGCGGCAATAACAAGCCTGCGCAAAAACAAGAACAGAAGAATATTTGAACAGGGTTCGATCGCGGCACCGTTTCGTGAAATGAATGTCGGCAATGTCCGGCACGGTGTTGACTAGAGTTTGGGAGGCAATATGTCAGGAATGCGTAAATCCTTGAAATTCGCCACAGCTTTGGCTGGTGGTGTTCTCGCCGGAACGACCATGGTGCATGCGTCCGGCTTTCAGTTGAAAGAACAGGGGGCGGGCTCGCAGGGTCTCTCCTTTGCAGGGGCAACGGCCAAAGCCAATGACCTGAGTACATTATTTTTCAATCCTGCAGGTATGTCCCGGTTGGAGGGAACGCAGGCGGAACTCAATTTGAGCTACGTGAAGCCGTCTGCGGAGTTTACGCCGACATCCGTATCGGGCGGTGGCTTCAACCCCGTTTCAGCCAGTGATGGTGACGGTGGAGACGCCGGGCAGGGGGCGGTTGTTCCCAGTATTTATGGGATGTATCAGATTAATGACCGAACCCGAGTGGGGCTGAGCATCAATACGCCGTTTGGCCTTGAAACGGACTATGAAGATGGTTGGGTCGGCCGCTATCATGCCTTGAAATCAGAGCTCAAGACTGTGGCTGTTTCGCCTATGGTGTCCTACCAGGCGACAAATGCCCTGTCTGTCGGTTTTGGTCCCGTTATCCAATATGCCGAAGGCACACTGACAAAGGCCGTTAACTTTGCAGGTCTGGTCGGTGCCGGGCCCGACGGAGAGTCCAAGGTGGATGCCGATGATATCGGCTATGGCGTCCAGGCGGGGCTGCTTTATGAGTTCAATGAAGACTCGCGCATTGGTTTGTCCTATCGCTCTCAGGTGAAGCATAAACTGGAAGGGGATATTTCTGTAACGAATGTTCCCGGTGCCTTGGCGGGTAACTCGGCCTTTTCCAATGAAACAGGCTCGATGAATCTGACCACGCCCGATGTTGTGTCCATTGGTGCCTATCATGCATTCAACGACCAATGGGCGATTATGAGTGATGTGGCCTGGACCAACTGGTCGACCTTTAATGAACTTCGCATCATTGGCGACAATTCGGGAACGGTCCGTACGCTTGTGCGTGAAGAATGGGAAGATACATTCTTCGTCTCGCTCGGTGCGGAATATAAACCGACGGAAAACTGGACGTTGCAGACCGGCATCGCCTATGACCAAAGCCCGGTGAAGGATCAATACCGAACCTTCCGTATTCCGGATTCAGACCGCGTGTGGCTGTCGGCCGGTGTGGGCTATGAGTTGGATGAGAACCTCAGCTTCAACGTGGGCTACACGCATATCTTTGCAGAAGATGCATCTGTGACACAGGCGCAGGGAAGTGGGGCAGAAGGCACTGTTACCGGCGATTATGACGCCGACGTCAACATCGTCGCCGTGAATTTCTCATACAAATTCTAACGAACTGAATAGGGCATTTTCTATTGCGGGAAATGCCCTAAAATTTCAGAATAACCAGATAAGTCATGGGAGTGGTCTGCACAATGAGTGACGTAATGGTAAGTAGTCTTACCGAAGATGCTGGATCGGATCGGAAAATGGAAGTCCCGCGCCGAATTGAGCCCGCAGGCGACTGGGCCCAATTCAAATCCGTTGTTGAGATGTTCGATTTCTCCGCCCGGACCTATCCGCATCGCCCATGTCTCGATTTTCTGGGTAAGCAAACGACCTATGCGGAGGTGGCGACCCTTGTTGACAAGGCTGCTGCCGGTTTTCAGCAGCTTGGTGTGACCAAGGGGACGCGGGTTGGCCTGTGTTTGCCGAATACGCCTTATTATGTGATTTGTTATTTTGCCTTGCTGAAGGTGGGCGGCGTGGTGGTCAATATCAACCCGCTCTACGTCGAGCGTGAGTTGGAGCATCTGATCAATGACTCCGGTGCGGAAATCGTTGTCACGCTGGATTTGAAGCAGATCTACCCCAAGATTGCCTCCTGCCTCGAGACGACGACGCTTAAACGCGTTATCGTTTGTGCGATGGAAGATATCCTTCCGCCTGTGAAAAGCCTGCTTTTCAGTGTTTTGAAGCGTTCGGAATTATCCGAATTCCCCAGGGACCCGCGTCACCTGTCTTTCACGCGTCTGACCAATACGGACGGCAAATACCGGCCGGTGCCAATCGAACCGGAGGCCGATCTGGCCGTCCTGCAATATACCGGCGGCACGACCGGGGTGCCAAAAGGCGCGATGCTCAGCCATGGCAATCTGGCTGCGAATACCAATCAGATCGGCAATTGGATGCCGGAGCCGAATTTGGGGCATGAGCGGGTCTTGGGTGTCCTGCCGTTTTTCCATGTTTTTGCGATGACTGTTGTCATGAATACCGGGATTGCACTTGGAGCGGAGCTGATTTTGCTGCCGCGGTTCAATCTGGATCAGGTTTTGAAGACGATTCACAAGAGAAAGCCGACCTGCTTCCCGGGTGTTCCGACAATCTATTCTGCGATCATGGGGGCAAAAGACCTGAAGAAATATGACCTGTCTTCCCTGAAATACTGCATTTCCGGTGGGGCCCCCTTGCCGGTGGAGGTGAAGGGTGAGTTCGAGGCGAAAACCGGTTGCACGCTGGTTGAAGGCTATGGGCTTAGCGAGGCGTCGCCGGTGCTGACCTGTAATCCCTGTCTTGGAGTAAATAAGCCGGGTTCCATCGGTGTGGCGGTAGGCGATACGGAAGTCCAGGTCCGCAATATTGAAGACCCCTCACAGCCGGTTCCCCTGGGGGAAAAAGGCGAGGTTTGCGGAAAAGGCCCGCAGGTGATGATGGGGTACTGGAACCGTCCGGACGATACAAAGCAGGTTTTCGTCGATGGCTGGTTGCGCACGGGTGATATCGGCTACATTGATGAGGACGGGTATATCTTCCTCGTGGACCGGATGAAGGATGTCATCCTGTGCAGCGGCTTTAACGTTTATCCGCGTATGATCGAAGAGGCTCTTTATCTCCATCCACAAATTGCCGAGGTGACCGTGATCGGCGTACCGGACGATTACCGGGGGCAGGCGCCCAAGGCTTTCGTCCGGTTGACGGAAGGGGCGGATAGTATAACCGAGGCCGACCTGAAGAACTTTCTCAAAGACAAGGTGTCCCGTATTGAAATGCCGAGGGATATCGAATTCAGGGACGAGCTGCCCAAGACCCTGATCGGCAAGTTATCGAAGAAGGAACTTGTCCAGGAGGAGGTTGAAAAAGGCGCCGCTTCCTGACGGCGTCCGGTCTGCCCCGTTTCAGATATATTACTTTTGCGTCATTTGATTAAATGTGAGACATTTAACTGTCGTTTTTACTTGCAAGTGACGTATAGGTAACTTAACTTACGGTATGGGTAATGAATGTATTAAAAAATATGTCTGAAACGGACAGCGAGTTTTACACGGTCCCGGAACTGGCATCTGAACTGGGGATCACACCGCGAGCCATTCGGTTTTATGAGACGAAGGGGCTCTTGTCGCCACAGCGTGCGGGAAACACACGGATTTACACCAAGAAGGATCGTGCGCGTCTTGTGTTGATCCTGCGGGGTAAGCGGTTGGGGTTTTCTCTGGCCGATATCCGGGAGTTTCTCGATCTCTACGAGGTGGATACCAGCCAGGTCAGCCAGATCCAGCTTTTGGTAAAAAAAGTTCGGGCGCGTCTTACCGATTTGGAAGAGCAACGCCGGGAACTGAATGTTGTTTTGGGAGAATTGGGGGACATCGAACAGCAATGTGTTGATGCCCTGAAAGCGAAAGGCGCCGACGTTCCGGGCGAAGACTGACGGGGCGGACGGCGTCACGACACAAACACTTGCAAAGTTTAAAAAAGACGGAGGCTTTACGAAATGCGGAATGTGGTCATTGCGGGCTATGCCCGGTCTCCTTTCCATTTTGCCAAGAAAGGCGATCTGGCAAAGACGCGTCCCGATGAAATGGCGGCCGAAGTGGTCAAAGGACTGGTCGCGCGCACCGGCGTCAATGTTGACGATATTGAAGACCTGATCCTCGGGTGTGCGTTTCCGGAAGGCGAGCAGGGCCTGAATATGGCCCGGCTCGTCGGCCTGATGGCGGGGCTGCCTCAATCGGTTGCCGGTGTTACCGTGAACCGTTTCTGTGGCTCGTCCATGCAGTCTGTTCATCAGGCCGCCGGCGCCATTCAGATGGGCGCGGGAGAGGTCTTTGTCTGTGCCGGTGTTGAAAGCATGAGCCGCGTGCCGATGATGGGCTTCAATCCGCTGCCGCATCCCGGTTTCTACAAGTCTCACCCCGAGGCCTATATGGGCATGGGGGATACGGCGGAAAACGTCGCCAACAAATATGAAATCTCCCGTGATGAGCAGGAGGCCTTTGCCGTCCTCAGCCATCAGAAAGCGGCCAAGGCGCAGGCCGAAGGCAGGCTGGCCGATGAGATTATCGCGATCAGCGGTGTTGAGGCCGACGGCTGCATCCGCGCGGAGACGACCAAGGAAGGCCTCGCCGACCTGAAACCGGCCTTTACCGAAGGGGGATCGGTGACCGCCGGTACGTCCTCACCGCTGACGGACGGGGCATCGGCCGTATTGGTTTGTTCCGAAGAATATGCGGAAAAGAACGGCCTGGCGCCCATCGTTCGTATCAAATCCATCGCCGTGGCCGGTTGCGCACCTGAGATTATGGGCATCGGACCTGTCGGTGCCTCGAAGAAAGCGCTGGCGCGTGCGGGGCTGACAGCAAGCGATCTGGATGTGATTGAATTGAACGAGGCCTTTGCCTCCCAGTCCATCGCCTGCGTCCGCGATCTTGGCCTCGACATTAACAGGGTCAACCTGGATGGCGGCGCTATTGCGTTGGGCCACCCGCTGGGCGCAACCGGTGCGCGGATCGTCGGCAAGGCAGCCAGCCTGCTGAAACGCGAAGGCGGTAAATATGCGCTCTCCACCCAGTGCATCGGCGGCGGCCAGGGTATCGCCACGATCATGGAGGCGATCTAATGGCCGAAATCAACAAAGTAGCCGTTATCGGTGCAGGCGTGATGGGGGCAGGTATTGCCGCCCATGTCGCCAACGCCGGTCACGAAGTGCTGCTTCTGGACATTGTGCCGGAAGGGGCATCGGATCGAAGCGCCATCGCCAAAGGTGCCGTCCAGAAACTGCTCAAGGCGGATCCAGCACCTTTGACCCATAAGGGCAAGGCCAAGCTGATCCAGCCGGGCAATATCGAAGACGATCTGGACAAACTGCAGGAATGTGACTGGATCATTGAGGCTGTGATCGAACGCCTTGATATCAAGCATGATCTCTATGCAAAGATCGATGCGGTCCGCAAACCGGATGCGGTCGTCTCGTCCAATACCTCCACCATTCCGCTGGAACGCCTGACGGAGAAGATGAGTGACACCATGAAGCAACACTTCATGATCACCCATTTCTTCAACCCGCCGCGTTACATGCGTCTTTTGGAGCTGGTCGAAGGTGTGAAGACTGACAAGGCTGCAATCGAACGCGTTAGTAAATTTGTCGACTACAAACTGGGCAAATCCATCGTCACCTGTAAGGACCGTCCGGGTTTTATTGCTAATCGGCTTGGTATTTACTGGGTGCAGATCGCAATCCAGGAAGCCATTGCGCAAGGGCTGACGGTGGAAGAGGCGGATGCCGTGATTGGCCGCCCCTGCGGTATCCCGAAAACCGGCGTGTTTGCGCTGATGGATTTGGTCGGTCTCGACCTGATGCCTCATGTGGTCGGCTCCATGCTGGAGGCGCTGCCCAAGGACGATGCCTTCGTGACCAGCTATCAGCCGATGCCCCTGGTGGAAAAGCTGATTGCCGATGGCTACACGGGCCGCAAAGGCAAGGGCGGATTCTATCGTCTGAACCGTGAAGGTGGTGGCAAGGTTAAGGAAGCCATCGACTTGCAGACGGGTGAATTCCATAAGTCTGTGAAGGCCCGCCTTGAGAGTGCGAAAACCCGCCCGCAAAAGCTGCGTGATCTGGTTACCCATGAGGATAAGGGCGGGCAATATGCCTGGAAGGTGTTAGCGAAGACATTGTCTTACGCGGCCATGCTGGTCCCAGAAGCGGCGGATGATGTCGCCGCTGTCGATGAGGCCATGCGCCTTGGTTACAACTGGAAATTCGGCCCATTTGAACTGATCGACTTCCTGGGTGTGGACTGGTTCGTCGAGGCCCTGGAAAAAGACGGTATGGCGGTGCCTGCTCTGCTGAAAACGGCGGCGGGCAAGACCTTCTATCGGGTCGAAGACCAGAAGCTGCAATATCTGACGGTCGATGGTGATTATGCCGACCTGACGCGCCCGGAAGGCGTGATCATGCTGGCCGATATCAAGCGGACGCGTGAGCCGATCCTGAAAAACAGCTCGGCCTCGGTCTGGGATATCGGGGACGGCGTCGCCTGTTTTGAATTCACCTCCAAGATGAACTCTCTGGACCCGGAAATCCTGGGGCTGATCCAGAAGGCCGTCCGCAAGGTGAAGAAAGAATTCAAGGCGCTGGTTGTCTATAATGAGGGCAGCAACTTCTCTGCCGGGGCAAACCTTGGGCTGGCTCTGTTTGCGGCCAATATCGCGGCCTGGCCGGAGATTGAGAATATCGTCGAAAGCGGTCAGGAAGCCTATAAGGCCCTGAAATATGCACCCTTCCCGGTGGTAGGCGCACCGTCCGGCATGGCGCTGGGCGGGGGCTGTGAAATCCTGCTGCATTGCGATGCTGTTCAGGCGCATGTGGAAACCTATGTCGGTCTCGTCGAATGCGGCGTCGGTCTGGTGCCCGCCTGGGGCGGTTGCAAGGAAATGCTGGACCGCTGGACCAAAAACCCGAAATGGCCGAATGGCCCGATGGCGCCGGTCGCCAAGGTCTTTGAGACCGTGTCGACCGCCACGGTTGCCAAGTCGGCGGAAGAGGCGAAATCCCTTCTGTTCATACGGCCCGACGACGGTATCACCATGAACCGGTATCGTCTGCTAGCTGATGCCAAGGCCCGTGCCCTTAGCCTGGTCGAGGGGTATGAACCGCCGGAGGCACCAACCTATCGACTGCCGGGCGCAAGCGCCAAAGTGGCCTTCGAGATGGCAGTGGATGGTTTCCACCGGATCGGCAAGGCGACGGACTATGACCGTGTCGTTGCAGGCGAACTTGGTTTCGTCCTCTCCGGCGGGGAGACGGATGTCACGGAAGAACTTTCCGAGGACGACATTCTGGAACTTGAGCGCGAAGCCTTCATGCGACTGGCCCGCCGGTCCGGCACGCTGGCCCGTGTGGAGCATATGCTGCTCAAAGGTAAACCCCTGCGGAACTAAGTCGGAGGATATGAACTATGACGACCTATAAAGCTCCGCTGCGGGACATGCGTTTTGTTCTGAATGAACTCCTGCATGCGGAAGAATTGAGCAAACTGAACGGCTATGAAGAGGCAACCCCGGACCTGATTGATGCGGTTCTGGAAGAAGCGGCCAAAGTCACTGAGAACGTGCTTTTCCCGCTGAACCGCAGCGGCGATGAGGAAGGCTGTACCTTTGAAAACGGCGTGGTGCACACGCCCAAGGGTTTCAAGGAAGCCTATGACGCTTTTGTCGAAGGCGGTTGGCCGGGCCTGAGCTGCGATCCGGACTATGGCGGGCAGGGCCTGCCGCAACTGGTCAATGTTATGGTGTCGGAGATGATCTGCTCCACCAACCTGTCCTTTGGCATGTATCCGGGCCTCAGCCACGGTGCCTATTCGGCCCTGCACGCCTATGGCACGCAGGAACTGAAGGACACTTACCTGGCCAAGTTGACTGACGGTACATGGTCCGGGACCATGTGTCTTACCGAGCCTCATTGTGGCACAGACCTGGGCCTGATCAAGACCAAGGCGGAAGACAGTGGCGACGGGTCCTATGCGATTTCCGGCACCAAGATTTTCATCTCCGCCGGTGAACATGACCTGACGGAAAATATCCTGCATCTGGTGCTGGCACGCCTGCCGGACGCGCCTAAGGGAATCAAGGGTATCAGCCTCTTCCTGGTGCCGAAATTCCTGCCGAACCCGGACGGTACGCCGGGGCAGCGCAATGGTGTTCAATGTGGTTCCATCGAACATAAGATGGGGATCAAGGCCTCCTCCACATGCGTCATGAATTTCGACGGTGCCAAAGGTTGGCTTGTCGGTGAGGCGCATAAGGGCATGCGTGCCATGTTCACCATGATGAACGAGGCGCGTTTGCTGGTCGGTATCCAGGGCCTGGGCCTTGGCGCGGCGGCCTATCAGGGCGCGGTTGATTATGCCAAGGAACGCCTGCAGGGCCGCTCCCTCAGCGGGGTGAAGCACCCGGATAAACCGGCGGACCCGATCATCGTACACCCTGACGTGCGCCGGATGCTGCTCACCATGAAGGCCTATACGGAAGGCTGTCGTGCGCTGGGCGGTTGGGTCGCCAAGAATCTGGATATCTCCCACGGTCACGCCGATGCGCAGACCCGTGAGGAAGCGGACGACCTTGTGGCGCTGATGACGCCGATCGTGAAGGCGCTATTCACTGATCTGGGGTATGAATGCACCAATACGGGTATGCAGGTCTTTGGCGGTCATGGTTTCATCCGTGAGCACGGGATGGAGCAGTTTGTCCGTGATTGCCGCATTGCCCAGCTTTACGAAGGCACCAACGGCATTCAGGCCTTGGATCTGATCGGGCGCAAGCTGCCGGCTAATGCCGGACGGTCCCTGCGGTATTTCTTCCATCCGGTGCAGAATTATATCGAAGCCAACGTGGCCGATGAGCAATTGAGCGAATTCGTTCAGCCGCTGGCCAAGGCCTTTGTCCGTCTGCAGCAGGCAACCGGCGAGATTGCGCGCCGGGGTCTGTCCAGGCCGGAAGAGGCTGCCTCAATGGCAAGTGATTACCTGCGTCTCTTCGGGCTTGTGGCGCTCGCCTACATGTGGGCGCAGATGGCGGAAGTCTCCATGAAGAAACTGGACGGTGACGATCACGCCTTCTATCAGGCCAAGATCGACACCGCCCGCTTTTTCATGGCGAAACTGCTGCCGCAGAGCAGTGCCTTGTTCGCAACCATCATGGCCGGTGGGGAAACCCTCATGGCCCTGGAAGAGGACGCATTCTAGAATGGACATGGGGGAGCGAATGCTCCCCCGTTCCACTCTGCGGTATTTCTCATGTATCCACTGATCCGACTTGCAAAGACCGTTATCGGGGGGCTTTTGGCATCGCGCCTTGAGCCGGATGGCATATCGCGTGTGTCCTTTCGGGTCTGGCCCAACGATCTGGATGTGAATCTCCATATGACCAATGGCCGATATCTGACCATGATGGATCTGGGCCGGTTCGATCTGTCGATCAGGGGTGGGCTTGCTGGCATTGCCATTCGCCAGAAATGGGCGCCGGTCCTTGGCGCATCGGCGGTGCGCTACCGCCGATCCCTGATGCCCTTTACCAAATACCATCTTGAATCGCGGATCGTCGGATGGGACGAAAAATGGTTCTTCATGGAACAGCGATTTGTCCATAAGGGGGATGTTTATGCCATTGCGCTGACCAAAGGTCTGTTCAAACGCGGCAAAAGCACTGTTCCGACGCGCGAGGTCGCGGAGGTTCTCGGGGTGGAATACGATACGCTGCCGCGCCCGGCCTATGTCCAGCACTGGCTGGATATGGAAGAGGGCATGCGGCAGGACTTGAAAAAGACAACCGATGTAAAACAAGATTATGAACAGGAGCGACAATGGGCGGGCTAAAGGGAAAAACAATATTCGTGACCGGTGGCAGCCGCGGAATCGGGCTGGAAATTGCCAAACGGGCGGCAAAGGACGGGGCCAATATCGCCATCGCGG
Organism: Aestuariispira ectoiniformans; assembly: GCF_025136295.1. GTDB lineage: Bacteria > Pseudomonadota > Alphaproteobacteria > UBA8366 > Aestuariispiraceae > Aestuariispira_A > Aestuariispira_A ectoiniformans. The sequence goes on from NZ_CP062788.1 coordinate 2,452,711, forward strand.
CGAAGACGGCGGACCCGCACCCGAAACTGCCGGGCACCATTTTTACCGCGGCCGGTGAATTGGAAGAGGCCGGGGCAAAGGCTCTGCCTCTGCAGGTCGATATTCGCGACGAGAACCAGATCGCCGATGCGGTTGAGAAGACCGTCGAGGCATTCGGCGGTATCGATATCCTGATCAACAATGCCAGCGCCATCAACCTGACCGGCACGCTGGAAACCCCGATGAAACGTTATGACCTGATGCATCAGGTCAACGCGCGCGGTACTTTTGCAACCAGTCAGGCCTGCCTGCCGCATCTGCTGAAGGCGGAAAACCCGCATATCCTGACACTGTCACCGCCGCTTAACATGCAGCCCCATTGGTTCGAGAACCACGTGGCCTATACCATGGCGAAATATGGGATGAGCATGTGCGTACTGGGCATGGCGGAAGAGTTCCGGGATGAGGGCGTAGCCGTCAATGCGCTTTGGCCAAAAACGGTTATCGCAACTGCTGCAATTGCCATGTTGGGCGGCGCTGTGCAGCCGGAATTCTGCCGGACGCCGGATATCGTGGCCGATGCGGCCTATTGGATTCTGACCCAACCCAGCCGCAATTGTACGGGTAATTTCTTCATTGATGAGGAGGTCCTGGGCAAGGCAGGCGTTACCGACCTTGATCAATACGCGGTCAAACCCGGCTCAAAGCTTTTGCCGGATTTGTTCCTCTAGACACAATCCAAATGGTAACTTGACCCGGCGCTGGCTTAACGGAATGCTGTCCCTGCAAATCATTGTGGGGGGAAAGAAGCAATGCGTTTGGTTGGCGTCGTAGGGGTAATTGCCTGTATTCTCAGTTCCATATCCACTGTCAGCCTTGCCGGAAGCGGGGCTGCGCAAATCGGGCCGAGGCCCTTCTTCCTGGTTGATCAACTGGAAGAAGGGGAACTGAAGACGAAGTTGCAAAGCTGTTTTGCAGGGCCTTTCAAATCCAGTGACTTTTCGATCGGTCATCGCGGGGCTTCATTACAGTTTCCCGAACATACCCGTGAATCCTACGCTGCTGCGGCACGGATGGGGGCCGGGCTGGTTGAATGTGATGTAACCTTCACATCGGACCGGGCGCTGGTCTGTCGGCATTCTCAATGTGATCTTCAACGAACCACCAACATTCTGGAAATACCCGCGTTGGCTGCCAAATGCAGTGAACCGTTTGTGCCGGCGGATCGGGCCGCCGGTCGTAAGGCGTCGGCAAAATGCTGTGTGAGTGATCTCACGCTGTCGGAATTCCGTCAGTTGTCCGGCAAAATGGATGCTGCAAACCCCTGGGCGGAAACAGTGGAGGAATATATCGACAGCACGCCATCCTGGCGGACGGACCTATACAGTCATCCGGGCCAACTCATGACGCTGGATGAAAACATCGCCTATCTTGAAGAACTGGGGGTGAAACATATTCCGGAACTTAAAAGCCCTGCGGTTTCCATGCCTTATGACGGCGACTTTTCAATGGCGCATTACGCGCAGGCGATGATTGATGCCTATAAGCGCGCCGGTGTTCCGCCAAAGGATGTGTACCCGCAGTCCTTCGATCTGGATGTCATCCGTTACTGGCTTCAAAACGAGCCGGACTATGGCAAACAGGCTGTCTATCTGGATGGCCGTGCCGGTCGCAACGGCTTTGACCCCAACGATCCGCAGACGTGGTTGCCGTCAATGGAAAGTCTCTATGCGGATGGATTACGGATAATTGCGCCCCCTCTGTGGGTTCTTCTGACGGTAGGGCCTGATGGTAATATCGTGCCGTCGGCCTATGCCAGAGCGGCGAAATCGACCGGTTTGGACATTGTGACCTGGACGTTGGAACGGTCCGGTTCGATGAGCAAGGGTGGGGGATGGTATTATCAATCCATCAAGGACAAGATATCGAAAGACAGCGACATGCTTGTTGTGCTCGATGTTCTTGCGAAAGACGTTGGCGTGCGCGGGGTGTTTTCCGATTGGCCGGCGACAACCACCTTCTATGCGAATTGTGCGGGTCTCGACTAGAAAGTCGTGAAGGGGTCATCGCTTCGGGTGGTTGGTCTCCTGCAGGGCTGACCGCCTTTTTTCCTGCGCCTTTCTCTGCACGGCGACGATGACAATGGCCAGATTGCCAAACAGAAGCAATCCGCCGCCGACCAGCGGCGATTCATGGCTGAGTTTCACGAAACCCGCGGCAATGGCGACAATGACCAGGATTGCGGCTGACAGTCTGGCATCGCCAATGAACATGCTGAGCAATTCGCTGAAAACATCCTTGATGATTGTCATTCGACTGCCTCCGCAAGAGAGCGGTGGGCGAGGGCGGCAGCCAGCAGGCCTGCCAACAGAAACAGTCCCGCGAAGAGCAGCAGGGCCCAATCCTGCCCGGGCCAGTCGATGCCAAGACCTTCACCGGTCCAGAAGACGCCAAAGGCGGACAGCATTACGCCCACACCGAATTTAAGCGTGTTTTCCGGGACCTGTGACAAGGGCCGGTGTACGATTGCACCAATGCAAAGCACCAGGAGGCAGGCGGCCAGTGCGCCGATACTGGCGGGAACAAGAAGCCCCCGGCCCGCGCCAACGGCGATCACAATGAAGACAACTTCCAGGCCTTCCAGAAGAACCGCCTTGAAGGCCACAATACCTGCAATCCAGTTCAGCGATTTATGGCGGCGTTGTGCTTCCTCGTTTAACTCCGACATTTCGGTGGCAAAAATGGCGTCTTCGTCGTGTAGAGGGATAACCCCGCCCGCCCGCAAGGCGGCTTTCCGTAGCCAGCCGACACCGAAAAGTAACAACAAAACCCCGATAACAAGCTGTAGAGAATGAAGAGGAACATAATTCAGCACGGGCCCCAACAAGCCGACGATTGCCGCCAGAACCGCCAGCGCGGCCAGGGTCCCGCCGATGGCAGGCCGCCATCCGCGTAAGGTTGCAACGGCCAGAACAATGGTAAAGGCCTCGACCACCTCAACGACAGAGGCCAGAAAGGCAGCACTGATGGCGGGCGTCGCCGTCGACCACGGAATCATCGTCTACTCCTCCTGATTAGTCCAATTCAGTATGAGGGAGTTTTCTGACTATACCGCCAATTCATTAGGTTGTGAGTATAATTTCTCCAAGTGGAAAATCCTTAAACGGGAATTACTTTTCCTGTTGCAGTTACAGGTAAATATTATAGACGGGGCGGAACAGGAATGAACGGGGCCTCAATAATATTTTCTCTTGTCCTCTAGAAGAACCTGTTCTCATATATCAGGCAACAAGAATGCGGATCGGTTAACAAAACCGACGGCTGTGTGAATAGAGACCAGGGATAAGGGGGAAGCGTTACAAGAAATATGAAGAATCCGTAATCGCAAGGCTTTCCGGTATCTGCCGGAGGCGATTGCGACGGTATCTGCAATATTCGCTAATAATGGGGAGATAGACATGCGACGCATCATAGCCGGAGCGCTGATTGGGGCTGCTCTGCTTGCCGGCCAGACACAAACCGTGCTGGCGGATACACCGAAAAATGCCTTGGTGATGGCATATTCCATCGACGACATGATTACCCTTGATCCGGGTGAGATGTTTGAATTTACCGGGATGGAGTATAACGCCAATACCTATGACCGTCTGGTTGGTTTCGACCTGGACGATGTCTCGAAAATCAAAGGTGAACTGGCCGAAAGCTGGAGCGTATCGGAAGACGGTAAAACACTGACTTTCAAAATCCGCGACGGGGTCAAATTTGCTTCCGGTAATCCGGTAACCGCGGATGATGCGGCATTCTCCTTCCGCCGTGTTATCAAGATGGACAAGTCCCCGGCCTTTATTCTGGGGCAGTTCGGCTTCCGCGCGGATAACGTTGATGATCGCATTCGCGCCACGGACGATCACACGCTGGTAATGGAACTGGACAAACCTTATGCACCGACTTTCGTGCTGTACTGCCTGACGGCGGGTGTTGGCGCCATCGTCGACAAGCAGGTTGTCATGGATCACGCCGAGAACGGTGACTTCGGCAACAAATGGTTGCGGACCCATTATGCTGGTTCCGGCGCTTTCTCTCTGAAATCCTGGAAACCGAACCAGAGCCTGTCGCTGGTTGCCAATGAAGACTATTGGCAGGGCGCACCGGAGATGAAACGTGTCCTGATCCGGCACGTCAAGGAAGCCGCGTCCCAGCAATTGCTGCTGGAAAAAGGTGATATCGATATCGCCCGTAACCTTGAGGCGGACCAGTTGGCCGCCGTTTCCAAAAATCCGGAGATCAAGTTGCAGCGCGCGCCGAAAGGGGCGGTGTGGTATCTGGGCCTTTCCCAGAAAAACGAATACCTGAGCAAGCCGGAAGTGCGTCAGGCACTGAAATATCTGGTGGATTACAAGGGCATTGCCAGCACGATTTTGAATGGTCGTGGTACCGTCCATCAGGCATTCCTGCCGAAAGGTTTCATGGGTGCCCTGGAAGACAATCCGTTCTCCTTGGATGTTGCCAAAGCCAAGGGCTTGCTGGCGAAGGCCGGTCTTGAAGATGGTTTCAAGGTGACCATGGATACGCGCAACACCACGTTGACGACCCAGATGGCGCAGTCCATCCAGTCAACTTTTGCGCAGGCAGGGATCGATCTGGAAATCATTCCGGGCGATGGTAAGCAGACGCTGACCAAATATCGTGCCCGCAAGCATGATATCTACATCGGTCGCTGGGGCCCGGACTATCAGGATCCGCACACCAATGCCGACACCTTTGCCAGCAACCCGGATAACTCCGACGACGCACGTGCGAAGCCGCTGGCATGGCGGAACTCCTGGGATATCCCGGAAATGACCAAGAAAACCCAGGCCAATGTCCTGGAGAAGGACGCCGCGAAACGGGCCGAGGTCTATCGGGAAATTCAAAAGGAACATCAGCAGGTGTCGCCTTTTGTCATCATGTTCCAGGACATCGAGGTCGCTTCCCTGCGCAAGGACGTGAACAACTTTGTTCTCGGCCCTTCCTTTGACACCAACTTCTATCGTTTTGTGACCAAATCCGACGCAAACTGATTATGAGCGATGTATCCATACGGAAAGGCGGCCGCACACGCGGCCGCCTTCTGTCGAGGCGTTTGGGGAAACTGGCACGATTTCTGGTTTCCATCGCCGTTACTTTTTTTGGCCTGCTGTTCGTGACTTTCATGATCGGTCGAATTCTGCCGATTGATCCTGTGTTGGCTGTGGTCGGCGACCGCGCCCCCGCAGAGGTATACGAAAAAGCACGTATCGCGATGGGGCTGGACCTGCCGCTCTATGAGCAGTTCTTCATCTATGTGGGGAATGTCCTGCAGGGGAATTTTGGTGAATCCGTCCTGACGGCAAGGCCTGTACTGGAAGATATCAAACGTGTCTTCCCTGCGACCATCGAACTTGCGACAGTGGCAACTATTATCGGGGTTCTGCTGGGTGTTCCGGCTGGCGTTGCGGCGGCGGTGTATAAAGGCCGCTGGCCCGATCACCTTGTACGGATTGTTGGTCTGGTCGGTTATTCCATTCCGGTCTTCTGGCTGGGGCTGATGGGCCTTCTGTTGTTTTATATGAAGCTGGAATGGGTGGGCGGTCCCGGTCGGCTTGACCTGTTATATGAAGACTTCTTTGAGCCGACGACGAATATGATCCTGATCGATTCATGGATCGAAGGTGATATGGACCTGTTCCTGAACGCACTGCATCACATTATCCTGCCTGCGTCGATTTTAGCTTATTATTCATTGGCTTATATTTCCAGGATGACCCGTTCCTTCATGTTGGAACAGCTCAGCCAGGAATATGTTTTGACCGCCCGGGTCAAGGGCGTGCCGGAATATAGGGTGATCTGGCGTCATGCCTTGGGCAACGTCATGGTGCCTCTGGTGACGGTTATTGCATTAAGCTACGCCTCGCTGCTGGAAGGCTCGGTGTTAACGGAGATTGTCTTCGCCTGGCCGGGGCTCGGCCTCTATATCACCAATTCCCTTCTCAACGCGGATATGAACGCGGTCTTGGGTGGGACAATTGTTGTCGGTGCCGTTTTCATCGGCGTGAACCTGATCTCCGATCTCTTGTACCGCCTGTTGGATCCACGGGCGCGCTAATCGAATGGATTTTCAAGCTATGACGGATCTGGCAGAAAAGAACGATGGCTCAACCGGTCTTCGCGGCTGGCTGACCACGAATATTCCACAATCCCGCTTCCAGGCCCGGATGGGTCGGCTTTACCTTGGCTGGCTGACTTTCCGGCACAATAAGCTGGCGATGATCGGGCTGATAATCGTACTCGCCCTTTGCATTCTGGCTGCGCTGGCGCCACTGCTGGCACCTCATAATCCGGTTGCTGCCGACCTGACCAGACGATTGACCGCGCCCGGGGAGATTTCCATCCTTGGAACGGACCAGCTTGGGCGGGATATCCTTTCACGCCTCATCTACGGGGCTCGCTATACCTTGATGGTGGTCGGACTGGTTGCGATCACCGCCGCGCCTGTCGGTCTTTTCGTCGGGGCCATCGCCGGGTTTTTCGGCGGCTGGGTCGATGCCGTTTTGATGCGCGTGACCGATATTTTCCTCGCTTTTCCAAAACTCATCCTGGCCCTGGCTTTTGTATCGGCCCTGGGGCCTGGCATTGAAAATGCGGTGCTGGCAATTGCGCTGACGGCATGGCCGCCTTATGCGCGGATTGCGAGGGCGGAGACGATCACCGTCCGAAATGCCGATTATATCGCGGCGGCCCGTTTGCAGGGGGTTTCAAGTCTGCGTCTGATCACAGGGCATGTCATGCCCATGTGCATCAGTTCCGTTGTTGTGCGCGTCACACTCGACATGGCGGGCATTATCCTGACAGCGGCCGGTCTTGGGTTCCTGGGGCTGGGGGCGCAGCCGCCGGCACCGGAATGGGGCGCGATGATTTCGGATGGCCGCCAGTTTCTTCTGGATCAATGGTGGGTTGCCGCGATGCCGGGCATGGCGATTTTTATTGTCAGTCTTGGGTTCAATCTTTTGGGCGACGGCTTGCGTGATGTGCTTGACCCGCGGGGAGCAGACTAGGATGACCACCGACAGTTTTTTGGACGTTGAAAATCTCCGCGTTCGTTTTCAGACCGCGAAAGGACCGGTTGAGGCCGTGCGTGGCGTGTCCTTCTCCCTTGGCCGGGAGCGGCTGGGTATCGTGGGCGAGTCAGGCTCTGGCAAGTCCCAGACGGGCCGCGCAATCCTGGGGCTGACTGCGGCCAACGGATCGATCGAGGCAGATCGCCTGAGCTTTCATGATCTGGACCTGCGCAATCTTTCCGCGCGTGAGTGGCGAAAAATTCGCGGGGCGCGAATTTCCATGATCATGCAGGACCCGAAATATTCCCTGAACCCGGTGATGAGCGTCGGCAAGCAGATTGTGGAGGCCTATCGGGAGCACCATCGCGTGGGGACGCGTGAGGCGAAAAGCTGTGCGTTGAAAATGCTGGAACAGGTTAAAATCCGTAACCCGGAACAGGTTTTCAACAAATACCCGCATGAAGTATCCGGTGGCATGGGGCAACGCATCATGATTGCAATGATGCTGATCCCGGAGCCGGAAATTATCATTGCAGACGAACCGACTTCGGCGCTGGATGTCACCGTACAGCTACAGGTTCTGGCAATTCTGGACGACCTTGTGCGGGACCGGGGAATGGCGCTGGTGTTCATCAGTCATGACCTGACGCTGGTATCGTCATTCTGTGACCGCGTTCTGGTGATGTATCAGGGACGGGTTGTGGAAGAACTGGCCGCCGCGGACCTTGAGAATGCACGCCATCCTTATACGCAGGGCCTGTTGGATTGTTTGCCGCGCATTGATCGCATGCATACAGACCTGCCGGTCCTCAACCGCGACCCAGCCTGGATAGAGGTGTAACGATGGCGATGATTGAGATATCGGACCTGAATGTCTATTTCCAGGATCTTCATGTCCTGAAGGACGTCTCGCTCAGTGTGGAAACGGAAGGGGCCTTCGGGTTGGTCGGGGAGTCCGGTTCCGGGAAGTCGACGGTGTTGCGCACCCTGACCGGATTGACCGATGACTGGCATGGCCAGATGTCGGTGAACGGGCAAACCCTCGGGCGTAAGCGTGACAAGGCATTCTACAGTTTGGTTCAGATGGTTTTCCAGGACCCCTTCGGCTCGTTGCACCCCAGACATACCATTGACCGAATTCTCACCGAACCGGTGGATGTACACGGTCTGGGTAATTCGGAAATGCGCGTGAAACAGGCGTTGGAACAGGTGGGGCTGGATGCGTCATTCCGTTTCCGCTATCCCCATCAACTGTCGGGCGGGCAACGACAAAGGGTTGCTATTGCGCGGGCCCTGATCCTGGAACCGAAAGTGCTTCTGCTGGACGAGCCGACATCCGCGCTTGATGTGTCCATTCAGGCGGAGGTTCTGAACCTTCTGTCGGGACTGCGGCGTGAGTTGGGGCTTACCTACATCATGGTCAGTCATGACCTCGCCGTTGTGGCGCATATGTGCGATGACGTGGCCATTATGAACCATGGTCGCATCGTGGAACGCACAACGGCGGAGCAGCTATCTCGTGGTGCTTTGGAGGAATCCTATTCTCAACAACTTTTCAAGGCGTCAAGCGGCTATGACCGGGAGGTTGTCGCCGGTTTCTCCGACTGGGAATAGACTTGGCTCCTGGGGCTAGTCAAAGGCGGCCTGGGCGGTGAGTTCGTCGAAATTCAGGAAGACGTATTTGTAGTCGTCAGGCGTGGCATTCAGATGTTTGTCGTAGTGATATCCTGCGTCGTAGTCGTAGTAGGAGACACTCATGATTGTTACCGCGCCGGTTTTGTGATCCTGAAGCGGCAGTATGATGCGCCTGCCGTTGAGCCTGCTGTCGCTGTTTTCAAAACTGGACAGGACAAAGAGTATGCTTTTTTCCCTTACCGCATGCAGCCATAGACGGCGGATGGATGAAGCGCGCTGCTCGTCATAAAGCTCGGCGAGCGTATGTGTTTTCAGGCGCTTGATAAATGAATTCGAAACATCTTCTCCCGCCAGGCGGCAATAAAAGTCACCTTTGGATTCATCCCAGTCAAACAGGGAAATATGAGGCATGGAAACTGCGAACTGTGCCGGGTCCATATCCTGTCGGGCGGGCAGATGACCCGATGAGAAAAGAGACAGCCAATGTTGCAAAACCGGCCTGAGATATTTATGCGACAGCGCGTCCTTTAAAACATAGGACCTATCTTCGAGGTTACGTAACACTGTCATTTGATATATTCGTTCCTTCATATCCGACCCTCAACAAGCCGGGATTAGTAAGTTCTTTATAAGATATTTTTTTAAATGTCAGGCTTTGAACCTAGCGGCGAATAGTAAATAACAAACAAAAAAATGGATTTTTAGTTTATGGACCGTAAGAAAAATCGTGAAATCTATGTTCAGGCGATCGGCTGGGGTGACGCTGAGGTGGAGGCTTTGCCTGTGGACGCTTCTTTTCGGCGCTATTTTCGTCTGCGGCGTGGTGAATCCACGGCAATTCTTATGGATGCACCGCCGGAGCATGAGAATGTTCCGCTGTTTGTAACCCTGGCGGAGCATTTGCGGTTTCTCGGACTTTCAACGCCGGAAGTCCTGGCGCAGGACGATGGGAACGGATTTTTACTGCTGGAGGATTTCGGGCATCAGACCTTCACGCATCTGCTTGCAGAAGGACATGACGAAAAGCCACTCTATGAGATGGCGGTGGATGTGCTCGCCCATCTGCAGCAAGCACCAAATGTGACTGCGGTGACTGTCGATCCCTATGATGAGGAGATGTTGCTGCGTGAGGTGGCCTATGTGCCGGATTGGCTGTGGCCAGCCCTTCGGGACACAGACTGTCCGGGGGATGTCTCTACGTCGTTTGAAATGGCATGGCGTGAGGTTTTTGCTTCTGTCTCCCCTTTGCCGGACACGCTTGTGATCCGCGATTTCCATGTCGACAATTTGATGCTTTTGCCAGACCGACAGGGCGTGAAGGGGTGTGGGTTGCTTGATTTTCAGGGGGCTGTGATCGGCAATCCTGCATATGACCTGGTTTCCCTGCTGGAAGATGCGCGTCGCGACATTGGCGAATCCCTGCAGATGGCAATGAAAGATCGTTTCTATGAACGAATGGGGCTGACACATATCGTGGATTTTGATGCCTGGTACGGTATTATGGGGGCTCAGCGGCATACGAAAATATTGGGGCTTTTTGTCAGGTTGTGGCGTCGTGATGGAAAAAACGGCTATCTGAAACATCTTCCGCGTGTCGCGAAACTTCTGGCGAGCCGCTTAGATAAGGACGAACTTAAGCCCGTGCGGGACTGGTTTGAAACCTATTTGCCTGACTATTCCTCGACATTGCCGGTAGGGTAGGGCAATTTTTGTCCAATCGGTTTTGTAAAAAAAATCGCTGTATTGGTTTAAATGCAGAAAAATAGTTCTCGCAGTGGTAGTGTGTTTGAAATCTACCCTTGAAAATTTCAAAGTTATGTGTAAATAGCAAAAAACAACAAAAAAATATGTTAAATATAATTTATTTACGTATTTGTAGTGTTGTTTATGTCGAGCCAAAATTTAAATGTGTTGTGGAGTTACCGGACTGATGTCTAAGCCTGTCACGAAGTCGATGACCCACCTTCAGCAATTGGAGGCGGAGAGCATCCATATTATTCGCGAGGTCGCGGCGGAATTTGAAAACCCGGTAATGATGTATTCCATCGGCAAAGATTCGTCGGTGATGCTGCATCTGGCCCGCAAGGCGTTTTATCCTTCGAAACCGCCGTTTCCTCTGATGCATGTGGATACGACCTGGAAATTCCGGGAAATGATCGAGTTCCGTGACCGCATGGCGGCTGAATACGGCTTCGACCTGATCGTTCATATTAATGAGGATGGTGTGAAGCAGGGGGTCGGTCCGTTCACGCATGGGTCTTCTGTCCATACCGACGTGATGAAGACCGAGGCCCTGAAGCAGGCGCTCAACAAGTACAAGTTTGATGCCGCCTTTGGTGGGGCCCGCCGGGATGAGGAAAAATCCCGTGCGAAGGAACGTATCTTTTCGTTCCGTACGGAAAGTCATCGCTGGGACCCGAAGAGCCAACGTCCGGAGCTTTGGGATACTTACAATGCCCGCATCCACAAAGGCGAGAGCATTCGCGCCTTCCCGTTGAGCAACTGGACCGAACTGGATATCTGGCAATATATCCATCTGGAAAACATTCCCATCGTTCCGCTCTATCTGTCAGCCGAACGTCCCGTTGTTGAGCGCGATGGCATGCTCATCATGGTTGACGACGACCGCATGCCTCTGAAACCGGGCGAAGAGCCGATGATGAAGTCGGTTCGTTTCCGTACACTGGGCTGCTACCCGCTGACCGGGGCCGTTGAATCCAAGGCGGATACGCTTACCGATGTTATTCAGGAAATGCTGCTGACGCGGACATCTGAACGTCAGGGGCGCATGATCGACCATGATCAGGCCGGTTCCATGGAAAAGAAAAAGCAGGAAGGATATTTCTAATGTCTCATCAATCCGACCTGATCGCGAAAGACATCACAGCCTATCTCAAGACGCAGGAAGAAAAAGGCCTGTTGCGTTTCATTACCTGCGGCAGCGTTGACGACGGCAAGAGCACGTTGATCGGCCGCCTGCTGTGGGATTCCAAGTTAATTTTTGAAGACCAGCTTGCCGCCCTGGAAAGCGACAGTAAAAAAGTCGGCACCCAGGGGGGCGATATTGACTTTGCCCTTTTGCTGGACGGCCTTCAGGCAGAGCGGGAGCAGGGCATTACCATTGATGTTGCCTATCGCTTCTTCTCCACAGACAAGCGCAAGTTCATTGTCGCCGATACGCCGGGCCATGAACAATACACCCGCAATATGGCGACCGGGGCGTCTCACGCCGAAGCCGCGGTTATTCTTGTCGATGCCCGCAAAGGCGTGCTGACGCAGACCCGTAGGCACAGTTACATCGTGTCGCTTGTAGGCATCAAACATGTGGTGCTGGCGGTCAACAAGATGGACCTTGTCGATGGTGGCAAGGACGTCTTTGACGAGATCGAGGCCGAATATCGGGCGTTTGCCGCAGACCTTGGCTTTGACGATATTACCTGCATTCCGATCTCCGCCTTGCGTGGTGACAATATCATTGATCGCAGCGGCCAGATGGACTGGTATGACGGTCCGACTTTGATGTCACATCTGGAGACGGTTGAGGTTGTTTCTGATCTGCAGGAAAAACCGTTCCGTATGCCGGTCCAATGGGTTAATCGCCCGAACCTCGATTTCCGTGGTTTTAGCGGAACGATCGCCAGCGGCAAGATCCGTCCGGGCGACAGCATTGTCGTTCCGTCATCGGGGCAGACGAGCGTCGTGGATCGTATCGTAACTTTCGATGGTGATCTGGAGGAGGCTGTTGCCGGGCAGGCGGTGACCCTGACGCTGACGGATGAAATCGATATCAGCCGTGGCGATATGCTGTCGGATGGGCAGGCCCGCCCGGATCATGCGGACCAGTTCCAGGCGAAACTGATCTGGATGCATGAATCCGAACTGCTGCCGGGGCGTCACTATCTTCTGAAGATGGGGACCCAGACCGTGGCGGCTCAGGTCAGTGAGCTGAAATACAGTGTTAACGTCAATACGTTGGAGCATACGGCTGCGAAGACGTTGGAGCTTAACGAGGTCGGCATTTGCAACCTGGCCCTCGACCGGGCATTGAGCTTTGATGCCTATGACGACAACAAGGGCACCGGCCGCTTTATCCTGATCGACCGCTTTACCAATGCAACGGTTGCGGCTGGCATGATCTGCCACGCCTTGCGTCGGGCCACGAACATTCATTGGCAAAGCCTTGATATCAATAAAAAAGCGCGGGCAGACCTGAAGGGGCAGAAACCGGCAGTCCTTTGGTTCACAGGCCTTTCCGGGGCGGGCAAATCCACCATTGCCAATGCCGTGGAAAAGAAGCTTCATTCCATGGGCAAGCACACTTATCTTCTGGATGGGGATAATGTGCGTCATGGGTTGAACAAGGACCTTGGCTTTACTGATGCCGACCGCGTGGAAAACATTCGTCGCGTGGCGGAAACGGGTAAGCTGTTTGTCGATGCAGGCATGATCGTCCTGACGTCTTTCATCTCACCCTTCCGCAGTGAACGCCGCATGGCCCGTGAAATGCTGGATGATGGTGAATTCCTGGAGATTTGGGTAAATACCCCGCTTGAAGTTTGTGAAAGCCGCGACCCGAAAGGGCTTTATAAAAAAGCCCGAAGTGGTGAGATCGCGAACTTCACGGGGATTGATTCGGCCTATGAGGCGCCGGAGACTGCCGAGATTATCCTGGACGGCGGCGCCGCGACACCGGAGGAACATGCCGAGATCATCGTTGACGAGCTTGAGAAGCGAGGGATGATCTGGCCATCAATTGGTGGTTACAGCATCTAGAAGGTTGGAGGGGCCCCGCTTTTGGCGGGGCTTTTTCTTTGCGGAGGAAATTCTGCCTTATTCTTGCCTGTTTGGCATGCCAGATACGCCCGCATTCTGGAAAGTGAGGTTGGCGATGCGCATGATGTTTAAATCGGTTTTCTTGGTCTTGATGCTTTTCGTTGTTTCCTGTTCCGCAACCAGGAACGACGGGCCTGAGACAACGGTGAAAGGGGCGCTGGCCTATCGGGAGCGGGTTGCTTTGCCACCGGGTGCTGTTGCGCGGGTGACGCTACAGGATATCTCAATTGCTGATCGTCCGGCACCGGTTCTGGTTGAGGTGGTGTTGGATACCCGTAACAAGCAGGTACCGCTGTCGTTCCAGTTAAATGTCCCTCAGGGCAGTTTGCAGCCGGGGATGCGATATTCCGTAAGCGGCTCCATTCGGGACCGCAGTGGCCGCCTGTTGTGGACGACGGACCGCGTGAACCTCGTCGATCCGACCAAACGGGAAGTAGACCTCGGCGTTCTCATGATGGTCCGGGCTACGGACTTGGCAGAAACCCCGATGGGGGCGGCCTGGATTGTCGAAGACATTGACGGCAAGGGCATTATTGATTCGTCGCGGGCATCCATCACATTTTCCTCTGATGGCCGTATCAGCGGATCCGGGTCCTGCAACCGGTATATGGGGCGCTATGCTTTTGCCGGTGAAGGAAAAGTCATGATGGACTCTTTCGCCTCGACCGAAATGGCTTGTGCCAAGGCGCTCATGAACCAGGAACAGCGCTTCCTGACCATTCTGCAAAAAGTGACATCCTATGAAATCGACACTACCGGTGGGCTGGTTCTGAAGACAGAGACCGGCGAAACCATAACGGCACGCAAGGGCAAGTAGCCCGAGGAGCGGTGTACGGTTTCTTCGCCCGGGTTTACGTGGTCTCTTCGGCCATGGATACCCGGTTGCGGCGGCGCGTCAGAAAAAGGCCGATCAGCGCAAGGATGGCAAAGCTGAGCGAGGCGAGGGTGGTTGCCTGGAAGGATTGCCAGGAAGCGATCATTCCGGTCAGGAAATTTCCGATCAACCCGCCAGTGAACAAGGTGCTGACATAATAGGCTGTGGCCATCCCGGGGCGGTCGGGAGCGGCATTTTGTACGTAGGTCATGCTGACCCCGGCGAAGATACCGTAATAGGCACCGTCCAGAACCGAGAGGGCCAGGACTTCCGGCATGCTGGATGCGCTGTGTATCAGTATAAAGAAGATTGCGGCGATGGCCGCTGCCAGGCAAAAGGCGCGCCTTTCCCCGATCAGTCTGATGAGATGTCCGCTGAAATAGATTGTCGGCACTTCAATGAAGCATTTGACCGTCAGTCCAAGGCCCGAGGTGGCCGAAGGCAGCTTCAGTTCAGTGGTGAAGTAGAGCGGTGCGGCGGATAGATAAACCACATTGCCGATACCGATTAAAAGCACGGGAATGCAAGCCATCAGAAGCACCGGGTTGAAGGTCATACGGCGCTTGCCGCCTGTTGCATGTGGATGGTGGGAGGCGAACCTGTTGGGAATGATCAGAAAACAGCAGGCCAGCCAGAACATCCCGGTCAGCGCGATAACCAGGAAGGTCGCGCTGAAATCGATTTTTCCATAGATGATCAGTGAAACTGCCGGGCCGATCATCCAGGCAAGTGACGTTTGCATGCGAAGCAGCGAATTGAAGCTGACAGGATCGCGTCCGCTTTGTTCTGCAAAAAGGCGGCCGAAGGAATACATCGCCGACAGGGCGGCCCCGGATGTGCCGATCAGGATTGCCCCGATCGTTGCAAACAGCAGGAAGCTGTGTATTTGCGAGATGAGCAGCATCGCCGTAATGAAGGCGAGACAACTGGTGATCGGTAAAACCTTGAGCGGCTTTCCTGTATCAATCCATTGACCGTAGAAACGGTTGACCAGCAATGTTGTGACCACCTGAATACAGGCATAGATGCTCATCTTCCAGGGCAGTTCGCCCAGGCCCTCAACGATGAAAAGGCCCGTCAACGGCACAAAGCTTGATGTGGTCAGGCTGCCGATGAAAAGTAAAAAAAGGAGGAAAAACGGGCGTTTGTCGAGAAAACGAAAGGTCGCGCCGCCAGCGGTCTGTTCCACGTCCGATCTCCGGGCCCCGGGGGGCAATGCAGTCAATCCAGTTATTGTTGTTAGACTGCATTGCTAATGCGAGTAAAGAGACAATTGCGGGCAACCGCCGGGCGTGGGTAATCGATATCAGACCTGTTGGCTGACCACCTTGCTGACGGCGTGTTGCCAGCCCGCGAGATTACGGTCGCGATCCGTAGCGGCCATTTTCGCCTTGAAGTGCGCCTGGAGGTTCCAGTGTTCGGCGATTTCGTCGAGGTCCTGATAAAGGCCGTGCTGCAGGCCGGCGAGATAGGCGGCCCCCAGGGCCGTTGTTTCCAACACGGACGGACGATCGACGTCGATATTCACGATATCCGCCAGGAATTGGCACAGCCAGTCGTTCGCCACCATGCCGCCGTCCACACGAAGATGCGTGGGATGGACGCCGTCACGAGCCATGGCTTCCAGCAGGTCATGTGTCTGGTAACAGACCGATTCCAGGGCGGCGCGGGCGAATTCACCGGCGCCGGTGTCACGAGTCAGGCCGAAAATGGCGCCACGGGCATCCGGGTCCCAGTGCGGTGCGCCCAGACCGGTGAAGGCGGGCACGAGATAGACCCCGTGGTTGTCCGGTGTTTCGCTTGCCAGCCGTTGCGTTTCGGCAGCCGTATTGATCAGGCCCAGACCGTCGCGAAGCCACTGAACGGCAGCGCCCGCCACAAAGATGGACCCTTCGGAGGCATAGGTGGTCTCGCCATTCAACTGATAACCAACGGTCGTCAGCAGTTTGTTCCGTGACGTGACAGCCTGTTTACCGGTGTTCAACAGGACAAAACAGCCTGTTCCATAAGTGCTTTTGATCATGCCCGGTTCAAAACAGCATTGGCCGAAGGCGGCTGCCTGCTGGTCGCCTGCAATGCCACCGATGGGGATCGGGTGGCCAAAAATCTCTGCATCTGTAACGCCGTAATCGGCGGCGCTGTCTTTTACCTCGGGCAGGACCGTGCGGGGGATATTGAACAGACGCAGCAGCGTGTCATCCCAGTCGCCGGTATGAATATTGTAGAGATTGGTCCGCGAGGCGTTGGTTGCATCGGTGGCGTGCACTTTGCCGCCGGTCAGCCGCCAGAGAAGGAAGCTGTCAATCGTGCCAAAGGCCAGGTCGCCACGTTCTGCCTTTTCTCGGGCACCTTCGACATTCTCCAGTATCCAACGCAGCTTCGTGGCGGAGAAATAGGGGTCGAGCAGGAGGCCCGTTCTGGCCGTGACGTCCGCTTCTACCCCTTGTTTTTTCAGGTCTGCGCAATAGGCGGATGTCCGGCGGTCCTGCCAGACAATGGCGTTATAGACCGGTGCGCCGGTCGTGCGGTCCCAGGCGACAGTGGTCTCACGCTGGTTGGTGATGCCGATGCTGACAACATTTTCCGGGGATATCTGCGCCAGGGCGTCCCGGCATACGGACAATACCGAATCCCAGATATCCTCGGCGTCATGTTCTACCCAGCCGTCATTGGGGAAATGTTGTTTGAACTCCTGCTGCACCGTTGCATGTGCGCGTCCGTCCTTACTGAAGAGGATGGCGCGGCTGCTGGTCGTTCCCTGGTCGATGGCAAGCAGCATCGGTTCCCCAGTCATGATCATCTCCCATATGACGGTTTTTTTGCAGTTATAGCCCGAATTAGCGAGAGGACGAGAGAAAAATCAAGAGAAATGTTCTTTTCCGAAAAAATAGTTGGATTTTTCACCAGCAGAATGCGGATTTCGGAGTTGAGTGCTGGAGTATTTCGGGCCCGCAACCTCTGAATTTATGCCGCAATGCGGTAAGTGCTTCTATGTTTTCGTTTATTCCTTATATCGTTTGAAATTTTCGAATATGAGGCGGCGTTTCGGCGCAAGAATTGAAATTTTTCTGTTGAATTCACTATTAAATCGCGTGTAGTTTCGAAAACGAAAAATATAAACAATCATAATCGAAAGTGTTTGAAAGGTAGGATGTCGAAGGTGGCGCAAGAACAGCCCTACGACCTCGCAATTATCGGCGGCGGTATTAATGGTGCGGGAATAGCGCGAGACGCAGCCGGGCGCGGCTTGTCCGTTTTCCTTTGCGAAAAGAATGATCTGGCGAGTGCGACGTCTTCGTCCAGCACGAAGTTGATTCATGGCGGGCTGCGCTATCTGGAACATTATGAGTTCCGTTTGGTGCGTGAGGCACTGAAGGAACGTGAGGTTCTCTTGCGGGCGGCTCCGCATATTATCTGGCCGCTGCGCTTTGTGCTGCCGCATGTGAAGGGCTTGCGCCCCGCATGGCTTATCCGTCTTGGTCTGTTTCTTTATGACAATCTGGGCGGTCGGGAGATTCTTCCTGGTTCGGAGGGGATTCGTTTTGCCAATCATCCTTCCGGTAAGCCTCTGACCAAGGACCTGAAAAAGGGCTTTGTCTATTCCGACTGCTGGGTTCAGGATTCACGTTTGACGGTGTTGAACGCCATGGATGCCAGCCGGATGGGGGCTGAAATCCATACGCGTGAGGAATGCATCGAGGCACGTCGCGAGGGCGACCTCTGGCTTGTTCGCACGCGTCGCCAGGACAACGGCGAGGTCTCCGAAATCAAGGCACGAAGCCTTGTTAACGCGTCGGGCCCATGGTGTGCAGAGATTATTGAACAGACGCTGTCCTTGCACTCAAAGCGGCAGATACGTCTGGTAAAGGGCAGCCATATCGTCGTTCCCAGGCTGTTTGAGCACAACTACTGCTACATTTTCCAAAATCCCGATGGCCGAATTGTTTTCGCCATTCCCTATGAAAACGACTTCACGCTGGTCGGCACGACTGACGTTGATTATCAGGGGAACCCGTCTGACACGAAGATATCGGGTGAGGAAGTCGATTATCTTTGTAAGTTGATCAATCAATATTTCGAAAAGAAAATCACTGCCGACGACGTCGTCTGGAATTACTCCGGCGTCCGTCCGCTTTATGGCGAGGATTCGGAAAACGCGTCTGCCGTGACCCGCGATTATACGCTGGACCTGGAAGGGGAAGGCGGGGAAGCGCCGCTGCTGAATATTTTCGGCGGCAAGATCACGACATACAGGAAACTGGCAGAGCATGCGATGCAAAAGCTGTCGGGCGCGCTGCATATTCCAGATAAACCCTGGACCGCAGGTGCCAAACTGCCGGGGGGTGATATCGGCGGTGTTGATTTCGACGGTTATGTCGAACAGGTAAAAGCAAAATACCCCTGGTTGCCGTCGGCGCTTGCCTATCGATATGCGAGAAATTACGGTACCCTGCTGGAAAAGATTGTGGGGGGAGCCACCAATTTGGAGGGCTTGGGGGAATGTCTCGGAGACGATCTCTTTGAGGCGGAAGTCAGCTATCTCATAAGCTGTGAATGGGCTCGCACTGCAGAGGATATTCTGTGGCGCCGTTCAAAACTTGGGCTGCATTTGTCTAAATCAACAATAAATAGATTGAACGCCTACATGTCGGCACAGAATGCCGATGTTTCGAAGGCTGTTTCAAAAGAAAAGAAGGTAAGTTCGTAATGACTCTGGTCCTGGAAAACCTGACCAAGTCCGTGGACGGGGAGGAATATCTAACCGATATTTCCATGACGTTGGAACCTGGGAGTTTCAACGTACTTCTCGGGCGAACGCTCGCGGGCAAAACGACGCTGATGCGCCTGATGGCTGGCCTGGACCAGCCAACATCCGGCCGTGTGCTGATGAACGGCATCGATGTGACCGGTCTGCCGGTGCAAAAGCGCAATGTCGCCATGGTCTATCAGCAGTTCATCAACTATCCGTCGTTGACGGTCTATAACAACATTGCGTCGCCGCTTAAACTGGCGCGTATCCCCAAGGACGATATAGACCGGCGCGTCCGCGAGACTGCGGAACTGATGCATATCGAGCATCTGCTGGACCGCCTGCCGCAGGAACTTTCCGGTGGCCAGCAGCAGCGTTGTGCAATGGCGCGTGCCATGGTCAAGGATTGCTCCATCCTGCTGCTCGATGAGCCGCTCGTGAACCTCGACTACAAATTGCGTGAGGAATTGCGCGAGGAAATCCCGAACATGCTGAAAGGCCGGGAAACCATCGTGGTCTATGCCAGTACGGAACCGGCAGAGGCATTGCTGCTGGGCGGGAAGACGGCCGTTCTGCATGAAGGCCGCCTGCTGCAATTCGGTCCGGCGACCAGTGTGTTCCATAATCCGGGGTCCGTTCAGGTCGGCAATATCTTCTCCGACCCGCCGATCAATTTCGTGGATGCCGAAGTGGATGGAAATCACATTCGGCTCGGCACCGGGCAGATGATCGAGAAGACCGGCCACCTGACCGACCTGCCGCAGGGCAGTTGCACGGTCGGCGTCCGCGCCAACCATCTCGGCATGTCCCAGAGCAGTGACAATGATATTGCAATGCAGGGGCAGGTTGAACTGGCGGAGATCACCGGCTCGGAAACCTTTGTCCATGTTCATTACAACGACGTTTCCTGGGTGATCCAGGAGGAGGGCGTTCACGACCCGCGTCTGGGCGACAATGTCACCTTTTATGTTGATCCCGCACGGCTGTTCGTTTTCGAACGCCGCGGCAATCTGATTGCCGCGCCGACAGTCGGCGGCAATGCCCGGTTGAGTTAGGGAGAGCGCATAATGGCACGTATTGATTTGAAAGAGCTTGCGCATTCCTATCTGCCGGACCCGCAGTCCGAAGACGATTATGCGCTGCGCCGTATGAACCATGTCTGGGAAGATGGCAGTGCCTATGCGCTGTTGGGCCCGTCCGGTTGCGGCAAGACAACCCTGTTGAACATCATCTCGGGTCTGCGGACACCGTCCGAAGGGCAGGTTCTGTTTGACGACAAGGACGTCACGCGTCTGCCGCCGGAAGCACGAAATATTGCGCAGGTTTTCCAGTTCCCGGTCATCTACGACACCATGACGGTCTACGATAACCTGGCTTTCCCGCTGCGCAATCGCGGCGTGGCCGAGGCGCAGGTCGATGCGCGTGTGCGTGAGATCGCAGGGATGCTGGACCTGGATGACGCGTTGAAGCACAAGGCAAAGGGCCTTGGTGCAGAGGCAAAACAGACGATTTCGCTGGGCCGGGGCCTGGTGCGCGACGATGTGGCGGCGATCCTTTTCGACGAACCGCTCACAGTGATCGACCCGCATCTGAAATGGCACCTGCGTCGCAAGTTGAAGGAAATCCACAAAAAGACCGATGTGACCATGGTCTATGTGACC
Organism: Aestuariispira ectoiniformans; assembly: GCF_025136295.1. Classification (GTDB taxonomy): domain Bacteria; phylum Pseudomonadota; class Alphaproteobacteria; order UBA8366; family Aestuariispiraceae; genus Aestuariispira_A; species Aestuariispira_A ectoiniformans. Next base: position 2,473,519 of record NZ_CP062788.1, read on the forward strand.
CACGACCAGGTGGAGGCACTGACCTTCGCCGACAAGGTTGTCGTCATGTATGACGGTCAGGTGGTGCAGTTGGGAACGCCTCAGGAGTTGTTTGAAAATCCGCAGCATACCTTTGTCGGCTATTTCATCGGCAGCCCGGGTATGAACCTGATGGCCTGCGGGCTTGAGGGGGATTGCGCGGTTGTTGATGGCATTGCCATTCCGCTTGATCCTGCTGTCCGTGCGAAGGCGGAAAAAGCCGGTGGCACCCTGGAAATCGGCATCCGGCCGGAATTTCTGACGCTGGATACTGCTGCAGATGCGCAGGGGATTCCTGTATCCATCACCCGGGTCGAAGACCTGGGGCAATACCAGATCGCGACCGTGACTTTCGGTAATCAGAAGCTGCGTGTGAAGCTCTCCGAAGATCAGCATGTAAGCGGCACCGAGGGCAAGCTGTCCTTCCCGACGGAATGGACGAAGCTTTACTCAGACAGCCGGTTGGTTGCGTAAGGGGAGGCGGAACAATGGATAAGATTTTTAATAACAAAGCCTGGTTTCTGGTCCTGCCGGTTTTCGCCATTGTGGCAATCAGCGCGATCATTCCGCTGATGACGGTGGTGAACTATTCCGTGCAGGATATCCTGGACCCGCAAACGCGCTTTTTTGTCGGTGCGGAATGGTTCCGTGAAATCCTGGCGGACGAACGCCTGCGTGATGCGTTGGTCCGGCAGATCATCTACTCCACCTGCGTGCTGTTGATTGAAATTCCGCTGGGTGTCGGCGTTGCGCTTTGCCTGCCCCGCAGCGGCTGGGGCGTGTCGGTCTGCATGGTTGTTCTGGCGCTGCCATTGCTTATTCCCTGGAACGTGGTTGGCACCATCTGGCAGATTTTCGGTCGTGCTGATATCGGCCTTGGCGGTTACCTGATCAACGGCCTGGGTGTGGACTACAACTACGCACAAAACGAGTGGGACGCCTGGGTGACGGTGCTGGTCATGGATGTCTGGCATTGGACGTCGCTGGTTGTGCTGCTGTGCTATGCCGGTTTGCGGTCCATTCCGGATGCATACTATCAGGCGGCCCGGATTGACGGGGCTTCCCGCTGGTCTGTCTTCCGCTATATCCAGTTGCCCAAGCTGCAGGGTGTCCTGGTCATCGGCGTGCTGCTGCGCTTCATGGACAGCTTCATGATCTATACCGAACCGTTCGTTCTGACCGGTGGTGGTCCCGGCAACGCGACAACCTTCCTCAGCCAGTTCCTGACGCGGTTGGCGGTTGGTCAGTTCGACCTGGGGCCGGCGGCTGCCTTCTCGATCATCTATTTCCTGATCATTCTGCTTGTAAGCTGGGTGTTCTTCACCGTGGTGATGAATATCGGTAAAGGGGAGAAAAACTAATGAAAAAGCGTTATCTCGCTCTTTACGTCTATGTCCTGTTCCTGTTGGTGCCGATCTATTGGCTGATCAACATGTCCCTGAAGACCAACCAGGAAATCCTGGGGACCTTCACCCTTTGGCCGGACGCGTTGACCTTTGCCAACTACATGACGATCTTCACCGATCCGGCGTGGTACTCGGGCTATATCAACTCGATCATCTATGTGGTCACCAACGTGATTATCTCGCTGTCGGTGGCGCTGCCTGCGGCTTATGCCTTTTCGCGCTTCCGCTTTACCGGTGACAGCCATCTCTTCTTCTGGCTGTTGACCAACCGTATGGCGCCTCCGGCGGTCTTCCTGCTGCCTTTCTTCCAGCTTTATTCCAGTGTCGGCCTGTTTGATACGCATATCGCAGTGGCAATTTCCCACTGTCTGTTCAACGTGCCGCTGGCGGTCTGGATCCTGGAAGGCTTTATGTCGGGTGTGCCGCGTGAGATCGACGAGACGGCCTATATTGACGGATACAGTTTCCCGCGTTTCTTCACTACCATCTTCCTGCCGCTGATCCGTTCCGGCATTGGTGTGACGGCATTCTTCTGCTTCATGTTCAGCTGGGTGGAACTGCTGCTGGCGCGGACGCTGACGTCGGTCAATGCAAAGCCGATCGTAGCAACCATGACGCGGACGGTCTCGGCCTCCGGGCTGGACTGGGGCGTGCTGGCTGCGGCCGGTGTGCTGACCATCGTGCCGGGCGCGCTCGTGATCTGGTTTGTACGTAACTACATCGCCAAGGGCTTTGCCCTGGGCCGCGTGTAAGGGGAGGAACAAGATATGCAATGGATGGCTTGGACCCCTGTTACGGCAGCTTTCTTTGTCACAATCGTGCTGATCTTGGTGGGGATGACGGTCTGGCAGATGGCATCTCCCTCGGTGGCCCGCAAAGGCTTTCTGCCGATTGAGACCCATCGCGGTGACAGGTTGTTCATCTCGCTGTTGGGCAGCGCCTTTATTCACCTGGCCTGGCTGACGTTTACCGAAACGCCGGTAACCGGCATTCCGTCGGCGACCCTGTTCCTCGGTGTCGAGGCGGTTGCCGACAGCCTTGGTGTGGTGACGACAGAGATCGAATCCTACAGCGATGCGATGTCTGAAATTCTCTCTGATCACTCGGTGATCGGCGCCTTTGAAATCGCAATTGTATGGGTCTTCGCGGTGTTCCGCTGGGGCTGATGCTTAAGAATTCGGGAGCCGGGGGGCGACGCCTTCCCCCACCGGCGACCGCCCGAAGCCAGTTTGGCGAACAGGGAAATAAAAGGAAGGCTTCATGGGAGGTTCTGTAATGACAATGTTATCCAGAACAAAGTTTAGTAAAGGCCTGCTGGGTGGGGTCGGCGGCGCTGCTTTGGCGTTGACGGTAGCCATGTCTCCGGCACAGGCAGACCAGTATATGGATGCTGCTAAAAAGTGGGTTGATAGTGAGTTCAACCCGTCGACGCTCAGCAAGGAAGAGCAGCTCAAGGAACTGGAATGGTTCATTCAAGCGTCCAAGCCGTATCGCGGCATGGAAATCAAGGTGGTTTCCGAAACCATTGCGACGCATGAATATGAATCCAAGGTTCTGGCCAAGGCGTTCTCTGAAATCACCGGCATCAAGTTGACCCACGATCTGATCGGTGAAGGTGACGTGATCGAAAAGCTGCAGACCGAAATGCAATCCGGCCGCAGCATTTACGATGCCTACATCAACGACTCCGACCTGATCGGTACGCACTCGCGTTACCACAAGGTTGTTCCGCTGAGCGATTATATGGCGGGTGAGGGTAAAGACGTTACCCTGCCGACGCTGGATATCGACGACTTCATCGGGACGTCCTTTACGACCGGTCCGGATGGCAAGCTCTATCAGCTTCCTGACCAGCAGTTCGCGAACCTTTACTGGTTCCGCTATGACTGGTTCCAGCGTCCCGAGCTGAAAGCCAAGTTCAAGGAAATCTACGGTTACGACCTGGGTGTTCCGGTGAACTGGTCTGCTTATGAAGACATTGCAGAGTTCTTCTCCAAGCATGTGAAGGAAATCGACGGTCAGCCGGTCTATGGTCACATGGACTATGGCAAGAAAGACCCGTCCCTCGGCTGGCGCTTTACCGATGCATGGCTGTCCATGGCCGGTGCCGGTGACAAGGGCATTCCGAACGGCCTGCCGGTCGATGAATGGGGTATTCGCGTTGAAGGTTGCGCACCGGCTGGTGCCAGCGTTGAACGTGGTGGTGCGACCAACGGCCCGGCTGCGGTCTATGCGCTGACCAAATATCGTGACTGGCTGAAAGAATATGCGCCGCCCGAAGCTGCGGGCATGACCTTTGGCGAAGCCGGTCCGGTCCCCGCACAGGGCAACATCGCCCAGCAGATCTTCTGGTACACCGCCTTCACCGAAGCAATGACCAAAGACGGCCTGCCGGTGGTAAACGAGGACGGCACGCCGAAATGGCGTATGGCACCGTCCCCGCACGGTCCGTATTGGGAAGAAGGCATGAAGCTCGGTTATCAGGACACCGGTTCCTGGACCCTGATGAAAGACACCGATCCGGTGCGTCGTAAGGCAGCCTGGCTCTATGCTCAGTTCACCGTTTCCAAAACGGTTTCCCTGAAAAAACTGCTGGTTGGTCTGACCCCGATCCGTGAGTCCGATCTGCAGTCCCAGGCGATGACCGACGTGGCACCGAAACTGGGTGGTCTGGTCGAATTCTATCGCAGCCCGGCCCGCGTGGCCTGGACGCCGACCGGCACCAACGTTCCTGACTATCCGAAGCTGGCTCAGCTCTGGTGGCAGAACGTGGCCGAAGCGGTGACGGAAGAAAAGACCCCGCAGCAGGCGATGGACAACCTTGCCGAAGGTATGGACAAGGTTATGAAGCGTCTGGAGCGTGCCAAGATCGGTGGCGAATGCGCACCGAAACTGAACAAGAAACGTGAAGCATCCTATTGGCTCGAAAAGCCGGGCGCGCCGAAGGCGAAACTGGCCAACGAAAAGCCGCAGGGTGAAACCGTTCCTTACGACGACCTGCTTCAGGCCTGGAAAGAAGGGCGCGTGCGCTAAGCGCATCCGTTCGACAGCTTTAAGCAAAAGGGAGGCGGCCTCTTTCGGGGCCGCCTCTTTTCTATGTGCGGGGTTGCTTCGCAAGTCAGGTGCATTCTGCTACCATGGAACAAAGTCGTATCAGTGACTTATAACTCCAGGAAATATGAAGGGGTGCGTTATGGGCGGGGTCCAGCATTTGATGAGCGCAAAAGCATGGCGGATCGGTATCGGCGCTGCCGTCGTGGCGATGATGGCGGGATGTGCGCCGGTAGAGACCCCGACGCTGAACGATCAATATGTGAGTGACCTGGCGTCCGCAGGCTCCTTCACCGGGGTCGAGGGCCGCATTATCACGGATAATGACGCTGCCTTTCAGGCCAAGCTGGACCTGATCCGACGGGCAGAGAAATCCATCGACGCCATGTATTACATCTATGCCGATGACCTTTCGTCATCCGTTATGAGCATGGCATTGCTGGATGCAGCAAAACGTGGCGTAAAGGTAAGGCTTCTGGTCGATTATCTGACGAATTACAGCCGCTTGGACCATTTTTCGATGATGGAACGTGAGGCCCGCAAATCCGGTGGGGACCTGGAAGTGCGGTTCTTTAACCGCCCGACACGGAATATTATCAAGAATGCGGCTTATCTGACGTCCGGCTGTGTAGGTACCTCCCTTGATGCGCCGGACCGGGCCTGTTCACAGGCCAAGACGGCCAACATTGATGCTTTTTTTGCTGGTGAGAAAATCGACGGCGTTGAGGCCAAATCCCTTAACATTTCCAATCGCAACACGGGGTTCTCCGGTATTTTCCTATCCGGTCTTTACGCCAAGGAACCGGATGTCATGGCCTATGCGGTAACAGCCGGGCAGGGGATCGACCCTGACGCTGCCATGTCAGGCGGGCCGCAATTGAGCGACGAGGACAAAGACAAGCTTGCAGAACTTGGAAAGCTTTACTGGCATGCCAAAACCGGGTCGGGATTTTCCGGCCTTGTGGCACGGGTGAAACTGGGGCTCGCCTTTACCCTTTACGGTGACACGATTGATCCCGTGTTTAACCAGTTTACCGCGGTGATACCGTCTGAAACACCAGATGCGGATGCCGCAGCCCGCGATTGGGAATATTTCACTCAGTTCCTGCATCATAAATTCTTATTGGTGGATGGCCGATGGGTGCAACTTGGCGGTCGCAATGTGGAGGATTCCTACCACATGCATCCGACCGAGCTGACCCATAAATATGTGTTTATGGACACTGATCTGAACGCGGACCTGGGACAGCAGACGCAACTTGGTGACACGTTCGAACGGATCTGGGGTTTCCGGACAATGGTGGCGGGGCTGGACGAAATCCGCCAGCACGCGCCGAACGAGATCGTGGCCAACCTTCATGCTTGGAATGCGGCGCAGGAAACCTGCAAGGGGCAGGGAGATCAGGAGATGGTCGCGACTTGCACCGGTGTCCTATTTGCAGGCAAGGCGGAAAGCCTGGACCAGCGGGAGGATGCCGCCTATGCCCGTATGCTGGACAACGCGGCGACCTATAAGAACAGATATGAACCGGCAACGGCCGGTGCCTGGCCGTCGATTGCGCTGCCCGTCGGGGCCGAGCTGACCTATCTGGAAAACCTTACCTTGAAACGGGATGCCAGAACAGGAGCGTTGCAACGCCAGTTCGACACGACAAACGGGCGTGAGTTGCAGGAGAACAAACATATCCATGCACTTTGGCTTTCCGCTATGAAAACCACTTGTCAGCAGTCCTATCTGGATGGGCGGACCCGGCGCGTCGTCCTGCATAATGCCTATTTCTTCCCGTCGTCCAATTTCATAAGTGCACTGGCCAAGATGATTGACGGTACGTGGAATTGCGGGAATGTCGATATTATGGTTTTGACCAATTCGCTGGACACGACGGACCTCAGTATAGTCAATCTCTTTGCCCGGCATGGGACGAAGGCATTTTCGGAATACTACCGGGATCACCGCTCACCGGACCGTGGCGCGCGCGTCCGCTATCTGGAATATGTGCGTGATCCGAACGGGCCGTGGTTGTCCCTGCATTCCAAGGTGATGGTCATTGGCGATTATCTTTTTGTGGGCTCCGCCAATACCGACGTGCGCAGTTATGTGATGGATACGAATAACGGTTTCCTGATCCGTAATGCGCCAGAATTGGTGAATGCCTATCTTGAATTTGTAGATGGTCTTGCAGGAGACCCGGATCGTGTTCGCTACAGAACCGCCTATTTCGCGGCAACTCCCCGCGAACAGATTCTGGAGGAAGACATTGTGTCCCTTCGTCAGATGCTCAAGAAATACCGGGCAGATCGCTGGATCAATGAAGAGCAGGTCAAGAAGCTGGAGCAACAGGCGGTCCAGTCTCTGAACGAAACCTATGCCCTGACGAAGAAGCTGCTGACCCGCGCCCCCGGCGCAAAGGAAGCCGCAGAGGCCTTCAATCGCAAGTTCAAACCGATCTAGGCCTGGAGACTTTTCGGAGATATATCGGCAGCGGCTTCGGCCGCTGCCTTTTTCATGACGACGACAAAGCAGGCCCCTGCATCATTGTCGTGAACCAGATACAAATCACCGCCCAGGTTTTGCATGATCTGCTTGGAGATCGCGAGGCCCAGGCCTGCCCCGGCTTGCTCCCGTGAGCGCGCGTTCCAGCCTCTTGAAAATTTGGAGAAGAGGGCGGAGCGGTCTTCGGGTGGAATACCCGGGCCATTGTCGCGCACCCGAATGGCTGCGCCGTCCCGTGCGTCTGTTTCAACCAGTTCTATCCAGACCTTGGGCGCATCGCTGTTGTTGTATTTGATTGCATTGGAAATGAGGTTGATGAAAACCTGTTTCAGGCGGTCGGCATCGGCGATGACGGGCAATGACCCGTCGCCCAGATTATTGATCAGTTCAACATTCCGGTCACTGGCCAGGCCCCGCATCGTCTCTATTGCATCGGCGGTGATGGCAAGGGCATCAACATCCTGAAAGTCCCAATTCGCCTGACCGTCTTCCATCTGGCTAAGGTCCAGGATTTCATCAAGAAGGCGGGTCAGGCGGACGCTTTCGTCCTGGATAATGCCTAAAAACCTATTTGATTGCTGCTGGTCCAGCCCCTGTTGCGATACCAGGATTTCGGAGAAAGAGCGGATGGAGGTCATCGGCGTGCGAAGTTCATGACTGACGCGGCTCAGGAAGTCATCTTTCATCTTGTCCAGCCGGGTGAGCTGTTCGTTCGCCTGACGCAGTTGTTCCGCCGTTTCCTCCAACTCATGGGACTTGCGTTCCAGCTCGTGGCTGTAGCGGATGGCCTCCTGCGTTTCATCCAGAATGTCGATGACGGCTTCGAGGCTGATGCTTTCGCCTTTGGCCACGCGGGATACCAGTGTTCTGGCGGATGCCGCACCGACGCCGCTGGCCAGTTGTCGTTCGATATAGGCGATGAAGCGCGGGTCCGGCGTTGGCAATTGGTCTGCCCGCCCTTGTTTGCGGGCATAGGACTGGAAGATGCGTGCAGCCCGGTCCCGGCCCAGAATCCGTTGCGTCAGTTGGAATAGATCTTCTGACGTTGCCGAGCGCTGCAAGCCGCTTTCAACTCCCTGGCGGCGACTGTTGAAGGCGTCGACGAAGAGGATGCTTTGCAGCCTTTCCAGAGGCAACTGGCTGGTAGACAGGGAAACGAGGACATAGCAGAGAACATTGATGGAGAAACTCCAGAACAGGCCGTGGACCAGCGGGTCCCATTCAGACAACCCGAACAGCGCGTCCGGTTTCAGAAGTTCAATGGAAAACGGGCCGGTTTGCACAAGGCCGATAAACGCCCAGCCGGAACTGGCAAAGCTCGGCACCAGCAGGGTATAGATCCAAAGCAGGAAACCGGCGATCAGGCCCGTGGTCGCGCCAGCCTTGGTGCCGCCTTCCCAATAGATGCCACCGATCAAGGCAGGCAGGAATTGTGCCACGCCTGCAAAAGAAATCAGACCGATTGAGGCAAGCGGGTTCGTCGTGCCGGTCAGGTGGTAGTAACTGAAACCGAGGGTCAGAATGGCGACAATACTCAAGCGCCGAACAATGATCAGCAGGCGCGAGAAGTCGCCGCTGCCCGGGCCGGTGAAGAAGGGCAGGCGGAGAAGCAGCGGCGTCACCAGGTGGTTCGAGATCATGATTGAAAGCGCGATACTGGCGACAATGACCATGCTGGTCGCGGCAGACAGCCCGCCAATGAAGGCGAGGAGGGCCAGGCCACCCTGGCCTGCGGAAAGTGGTACTTTCAGAACATAGAGGTCCGGATTGTCGGTTTCCGGCAGGTGGACCATTCCGCTGATGGCGATCGGAATGACGAAAAGACTAACCAGCAACATATAAAGCGGGAAAAGCCAGGCGGCGGTTGCCAGATGTCTTTCTTCGGAATTCTCAACCACGGCAACCTGGAACTGGCGGGGCAGACAGATGATTGCCGCCGCCGACAGGAAGGTCGTTGCCAGCCAGCGGGGCTCAAAGCCTTCGCTGAAGGCGTAGAGGTTTTTGACGCCCTGATGCCATTTGGCGGTATCAAACAGGTCGCGCACGCCGTCATTCAGGCCATAGACGGCAAAGACGGCAATTGCGCCCAGGCTCAACAACTTGACGATAGACTCGAAGGCAATGGCGGCGACAACGCCTGGATGGCGCTCATCCGCGCCGACATTGCGCGTGCCGAACAAGATCACGAATGTGGCCATGCAGACTGCCACCCAAAAGCCGGTGTCGGCAAAAATGCCACGGTCACCGACAGTGTGCGGCACCCAGGTCTGTGCCGCGCCAAGGGCATCGAAACTTGCCGCGACGGCCTTTAGCTGAAGGGCAATATAGGGCGTAACCCCGATAAGGGCGATCACCGTGACCAGGGCCGAAAGCAGGGCGCTTTTGCCATAGCGCGCAGAAATGAAATCTGCAATCGAGGTGATTTTCTGGGCCTTGCTGATCCGTACCAGTTTGCGCAGCAGAAACCACCAGCCCATCAACACGAATGTCGGGCCGAGATAGATGGTCAGGTATTCCAGGCCACTGCGGGCAGCGGAGCCAACCGCGCCATAGAAGGTCCAGGACGTGCAATAAACGGCCAGTGACAGGGTATAGACGATCGGTGAAGAGACGAAAGATGCCGCGCCACGCTCCGCGCGCCGATCGCTGACAAATGCCAACAGGAACAAACCGCCCAGATAAAGGCTGGCTACAAGGACGATGAGACCGGTGCTGAGCATCGCCTAGGTCTCATCTTTTTTATAGGGAAAGCTGTTGTTTGCCTTTGGCTCTTTCGAACGTTGGGCAGGGCCTTTCCCTACAAGTCTGCGGGCGACAATCGCCGTCAGGACAATGCCGATGAACCACAGCATGAAGATATAGATGAACAGCACCGGTATGCCTGCCAGAAACGCATTCTGGTCAAAAATGCGGATATAGGGGGGCAGGAAGATCAGAATCCCGATCAAGGGTAAAACAAGAGCGGCATCACGTGTGCGGCGTTCCGGCGACATTACATTTCTCCCGATCCCGCCTATTCGTGACCGCCGGCAACATGTGTGACGTTGCTGTTCTGGGCCAGCAGGCCGGAGATACGGTCGACCAAATCCTGGTTGGAGAAGGGCTTGGTCACAAATTCATTCGCACCGAGGTCCAGCATCAGCTTGCGGTCCGCTTCCTGACCTTTGGCGGTCAGGGCGAGAACCGGCAAATCCTCGAAGCCGGGCGCGTTGCGAATCTGGCGCAATATCTCGAATCCGTTTGATGTGGGCAGCATGACGTCCAACACCAACAGGTCGGGCTTTTCACGTTGAACTGTTTCCAATACCGCGGCGCCGTCATTGACCGAGACGACCCTATGCCCCTCCCGCGATAGAAGGAAGTTCAACGATTCTACGATATACGGCTCATCCTCTGCGATAAGGATAGTCGTCCCCATTACAAATTACCTCCCAATAGGCCGTTCTTTTTGTTTTTTAGACCTTCCTTGTTATTAAGTTTATCAAATCATGTATTCATTTCCGAGGCGAGTTTTTCATTCATTGGCGCCAAGATAGCGGCATGAGCGCGCTGATTGCAATTTTTTCGTGGACACGATCTGCAGTTGAAGCCGACAGGCGTTGTCAATTTGCCCTGCCGATTGGCAAAACGGTCACCATATACCAGCCGGTCACGGTAAGAGATATCACAGCCGAGCATGACACTGTAAGTAACTGGGTGGGTGCCAAATGCACCATACTGTTTTGTCAGGCGTCGGGCGATGAAAAGATACTGCTCTCCGGACGACAGGCTGGCCAGTTGGGCAATGGTCCGATCTGTGCCGAGGGCTTCGTAGATCGCCCAAAGCGGGCAGGCACCACCATAACGCGGCATGCGAAGGCCGGGGATACTGAACGGCTTTGAAATATTGCCTGCTGGGTCGGCGCGGAGAAAGGCGAATGGTACGCCCTCCGCGCCGGAGCGTCTCAAGGTTACCATCCGATGGGCAATCTGTTCAAAGCTTCCTGCGAAACGTGGTTGCAGGCGTTCGATATCGTATCGGTCGTTCTCCGCCGCATCAAGAAAGGGCTGATAGGGGAACAACAAGGCTCCAGCAGCATAGTTGGCCAGAGCCCGGCGGGCGGCCTGACGCGATGCGTCGCTTGTCAGGCGACTGTCCCGGACAAGGCTGTCCAAAGTGTCCGACATCTCCAGTTCCGCAAGGCGTTGTGCTTCGCGAAAGCGGATTGTGGTTTCCTTCAGGCCTTCCGCATGGATCAATGTCTTTTCATCGACCAGTGATGGTTGCCGCACGGGGTCATAGGCCCTGCGTACGGTCAGGCCGTGTTTGTGGGTCAGTCGTTCATGGATAGCGGCGCTTATGGTGGAGGGGGCATACTCCATCTCCTTGTTCAGCGCCTCCGCAGCCCACTCCAGGTCCGGGAAGTAGTTGCCGTGATGGATGATGAAATCGTCAACCTCATTGGCGGGGGACGTCGGTTTTTCCGTTTCCGAGGCGCTGCTCAACAGGTCGATCATCGTCCGTGCGCTGGACCCCAATTGGTCACTTTGTGAAGCAATGATGCTTGAGAATCGATTTCGTTCGTCTGATGAAAGGTCGCTATATTGCTCAAGGATTTCCGCGAAAGAGCGGATCGACGTGATCTGCGTCAGGACGGAATGGCTGAGTTCCATGAGCGCCGGGTCCTGGCTTAGCCGATCAGACAACGCCAGCGCCGTTTCCGTGACATCCTGATAGCGCCGATGCAAAGCCAGAAACGCATTGGCCCATTCGGGCGTCTGCGCCACGAAATTAAGGGCGTTACGGTCGTCCAGGTCGTCGATTGCCATCGACCGGGTCAGTTCGACGATATCCTGCGCCAGCCTGGCATCCTCAGTACCGCTCAACCATCCGATTTCAACATGCAGGGCTTCGGCGATCCGCTTCATGAGCTTGCCGCCGATCATGCGTTTGTCGTGTTCGATCAGGTTCAGATAGGACGGCGAAATACCAATGGCCTCGGCCAGGTCCGATTGGGTCAGGCCTTTGTCTTTCCGGCTGTTCCGTATGCGTTGTCCTATCGGGAGGCGAGCCAAATTTATCCCTCAGCGTTTAAAATTTTAGATGTTTTCTTGTAAAGAAATTTACACCTGCAATGCAGCATTTACAGTATTCTTCACAAACCTTTGCAAATGGCAAGGGTATTTTATTGCGGCTTGTCCGGGTCTCTCTGTAACGTAATTAGCACGCGAATTTCTCCATCGCGCCGCTTGAAACAGAACAAAATCCGAATGGGGAGGAGACCAAAATATGAATTTTTCTGACAAGAAGTGGACGCGTCGTGGCGTCCTGAAAACCGGTTCCGTTTTGGCCGGTGCGGCTGTTGCTGCGCCGACCATGTTTGTACGCGGTGCCTGGGCGGATATGGATTTCCGCAATAACCCGGGCAACGCAAGTTCCGTAAAGTTCGGTTTTAACGTTCCTCAAACCGGCCCCTATGCCGATGAGGGGGCAGACGAACTGAGGGCCTATAAACTGGCCGTGAAGCATCTCAACGGTGAAGGTGACGGCGGAATGTTGCTCACCATGAACCCGCTGTCGCTGAAGGGTAATGGTGTGTTGGGCAAGAAGGTCGAATATGTGACCGGCGACACCCAGACCAAATCCGATGCCGCCCGCGCATCCGCCAAGCGGATGATCGAAAAAGACGGGATCATCATGTTCTCCGGCGGTTCATCCTCCGGCGTGGCGATTGCGGAACAGTCCCTGGCCCAGGAAATGGGCGTTGTCTTCATGGCGGGACTGACCCATTCCAACGACACGACGGGTAAGGACAAACGCCGTTACGGTTTCCGTCATTTCTTCAACGCCTATATGTCCGGCGCCGCTCTGGGGCCGGTGTTGAAGGAAGAAATGGGCACGGATCGTCGCGCCTATCATCTGACGGCGGACTATACCTGGGGCTGGACCCAGGAAGAGTCGATCAAAAACACCACCGAGGCCCTGGGCTGGGAAACCGTGAACACGGTTCGCACGCCGCTGGGTGCCGGTGACTTCTCCCAGTATATTACGCCGGTTCTGAACTCCGGTGCCGATGTGCTGATCCTGAACCACTACGGCAAGGATATGATCAACTCCCTGACCCAGGCGGTTCAGTTCGGCCTGCGTGACAAGATGGTCAACGGCAAGAAATTTGAAATTGTCGTGCCGCTCTTCTCACGTCTGATGGCGCAGGGTGCCGGTGAAAACATCAAGGGTATCCTTGGGACGACGAACTGGAACTGGTCCCTGACCGACGCGGGCTCCCAGGCCTTCGTGAAATCCTTTGGTCAGGAATACGGTTTCCCGCCGTCGCAGGCTGCTCATACCTGCTATGTCCAGACGCTGCTTTATGCAAACGCCTGTGAAATGGCCGGGACCTTCTATCCGCCGGAAGTGATCAAGGCGCTGGAAGGCTTCAAATTCGACGGCATGGGCAATGGCCCGACGGAATATCGTGCCGCTGATCACCAGTGCTTCAAGAACGTTCTGGTCGTGCGCGGGAATGAAAACCCGACCAGCCAGTTCGACCTGTTGAAGGTGGTGAAGGAAGTGCCGCGTGAACAGGTGGAATACGATCCCGCCATCTTTGGCGGCGAGCTTGGCCCGTATCAAGTTTAAGTCTCCCTAAACTTGGGCCAGCCGTCGCCTTTGGCGGCGGCTGGCGCGGCCAATTTAGTATTCCCCGTGAAGCAGTAATGGTTGTATGGCTATGGATGCGATAATTCTCCAAATACTGAACGGGTTGGACAAGGGCGGTGCCTATGCATTGATCGCCCTGGGTCTGACTCTCGTCTTCGGGACCCTGGGGGTCGTGAATTTTGCCCATGGGGCGATCTTCATGATGGGGGCCTTTTGTGCGGTTACTCTCGAAAAAATTCTTACGATTTCCAAACAGGTGAAAGACCCGACCATCACCTATTTCGATGCGTTCAAGGAAACGCCTTACCTGGAAATCTGGTTTGGCGACTTTGGCCGGACTATCATCGACTATTCCGTTCCTTTATCGATCATCCTTGCCATACCGGTCATGCTGCTGATCGGTCTTGCCATGGAACGCGGACTGATCCGCTTTTTCTACAAGCGTCCTCATGCGGAACAAATCCTTGTGACCTTCGGTCTGGCGATCGTTCTGCAGGAAATTATCAAGGCAATTTTTGGCGCCAATCCGATCCCGACGGCGGCCCCCGACATCGTTTCGGGCAGCGCGGCTATCGGCACTTTCCTGGGGCTTGGCGACGCAGTGGTCTATCCCTGGTGGCGTCTGATCTACTTCGGTTTCGCCGGCATCGTCATTTTCAGCGTCTTCGCATTTTTGCGGCTGACAACTTACGGCATGGTCGTTCGCGCTGGTATGCAGGACCGCGAGACAGTCGGTCTGCTCGGCATCAACATCGAACGCCGGTTCACTGTTGTCTTTGGTATTGCGGCCGTGGTCGCCGGGTTGGCGGGGGTTATGTATACCCCGATCCTGCCGCCTGATTACCACATGGGTATGGATTTCCTGGTGCTCTCCTTCGTCGTTGTTGTTGTTGGCGGCATGGGGTCTCTGGAAGGGGCGGTTCTGGCCGGTTTCCTGCTGGGAATTCTTCAGTCCTTCGCTTCGATGAACGAAGTGAAGCAAATCCTGCCGGGCATCGATCAGATCATCATCTATGCCGTTGCCGTTGCCATCCTCTTGCTGCGTCCGCGCGGGCTTCTTGGCCGCCGCGGCCTGATGGAGAGTTGATATGACCGCCGCATTCGCCAAAAAAGACTGGGTCACCATCGCGATTTTTGCTGCGGTGATCCTCCTTATGCCAATCTGGCTTTCGCCGCTTGGTGCATCCTACCCCGACCTGTTGCAGAAATTTGCAATCTACGGGCTGTTTGCCATCGGCTTTAACATTCTCTTCGGTCTGACCGGCTATCTGTCCTTCGGTCATGCTGCCTTTCTCGGCGCGGGTTCCTATGCTGCGGTGTGGTCATTCAAGCTTTTCACCATGAATGTGATCCCGGCTGTCCTGTTCGGTACTTTGATCGGTGGTTTGTTTGCCGCATTGATCGGCTTTATCTGCCTGCGGCGGTCGGGGATCTACTTCTCGATCCTGACGCTGGCCTTCGCCCAGATGAGCTACAACCTTGCCTATTCCGTGCTGACGCCGATTACCAATGGCGAGACCGGTCTGCAGCTCAGCCAGACTGACCCGCGCATTTTCGATGCTGCGCTGGACCATAGTGGCCTTCCGATGACGAGCCTGCTCGGGGTGGAAATGACCGGTTATCCGGGATTCTACTTCTGTGCCGCCCTGTTGATCCTTGGTTTCTTCATCTCGCTGCGCATCTTCCGTTCTCCCTTTGGCATGAAGCTGCAGGCGTTGAAGTCCAATCAGGTTCGCATGAGTTACACCGGTTTCAACACGCGACCCTATATGCTGACGGCCTTCATTATTTCAGGGATGTATGCCGGTCTGGCAGGTTCCCTGCTGGCCGTGACCGACCCTTTGGCAGGCGCAGAACGCATGCAGTGGACCGCATCCGGTGAGGTTGTGCTGATGACAATTCTCGGCGGTGCCGGAACGTTGATCGGGCCGCTGCTGGGGGCAGGGATCATTAAATACTTCGAGAATATTTTCTCTGCCTATAACGATGCCACCCTGCATGACATTTTCAGCTTCCTGCCTGATTTCATCGCGGACCCGATTGTCGCCGTCCTTGGGCTTTTTGTCGGTGACGGCTGGCATCTGACCCTGGGCGTTCTGTTCATGCTGATCGTGATCTTCCTGCCGGGTGGCGTGATGGAAGGTATCCGTCGACTGACGGCCTTCGTCCGCAGCAAGACGCGGGGAGAATCCTCTAACGGCGCAACCGCGACCCAGCCATCGGAATAAGGAAGAACGTCATGGTTAAGACGATACTTAATGTCCAGGACGTGGATAAGTATTTCGCTGGGTTGCACGCGCTCAGCAATATCAATCTGCAAATTGAAGAAGGGCAGACCCATGCGATCATCGGGCCGAACGGGGCGGGCAAGTCGACCTTGCTCAACGTCTGCGTTGGCCGTTTGAAGCCGAACAGCGGAACCGTCACCTTTGATGGCGAGATCCTGACCGGCAAGGCCCCGCATGAAATCAACCAGTGCGGTGTGGCGCGGGTTTTTCAGACGCCTGAAATTTTTCCGGAACTGAGCCTGCTTCAGAATGTCATGATCCCGGCTTTTGCCAAACGGGAGGGGTCGTTCAAGTTCAACGCCTTTCGGGCTCTCGCCGGAGAGAAGGAAATTCAGGAAGAAGCGGTTGATATCCTGGAAGACCTTGGCCTGCACGGACAGAAGGACAGGGTTGCGGGAAGTCTGTCGCGCGGCGATAAAAGGCGTCTGGAACTGGCCATGTGCCTCGTACAGCATCCCCGCCTTCTGCTGTTGGATGAACCGACGGCGGGCATGTCCCGGCATGATACCAACAAGACAATCGAAATCCTGAAGCGGATCAAGGAACGCGGTATGACCAAGGTCATCATCGAGCATGACATGCATGTGGTCTTCAGCCTGGCCGACCGCGTTTCGGTTCTGGCGCAAGGGGCGATTATCGCCCAGGGCGCGCCTGATGATGTCCGTGGTGATCCGAAGGTCCAGGAAGCCTATTTGGGAGGAGCAGCCGCATGACACAAGCCGCTCAGCAAATGAATGAACAAGCAAAGGGGCGCAATAAAGCCCCGGCCTTTTTCTCCTGCTATGATCTGCATGCCTATTATGGTGAAAGCTACATTGTGCAGGGTGTCAGTTTTGATGTCCGGGAAGGCGAAATCGTAGCCCTGTTGGGACGGAACGGGGCGGGGAAGACCTCGACCCTCCGCACCATTGCAAGGGCAACCGACCCTCAGTTACGGCGTGGTGAAATCTGGCTGGATCATCAAGCCGTTCATCAGATGCGCGATTATCAGGCCGCCCAGGCAGGTATTGCGCTGGTACCTGAGGATCGGCGCATCATTCCGGGCCTGACGGTGGAAGAAAATCTTCAACTTTCCCAGATCGCAGAGCCGATCGGGTGGTCCATCGAACGAATCTATGACCATTTCCCGCGGCTTGCCGAACGTCGGAAACAGGAAGCGGTCACCATGTCCGGCGGGGAACAGCAGATGCTGGCCGTTGCACGTGCGTTGGCCCGTGACATCAAGCTGTTGCTGCTGGATGAGCCCTATGAGGGACTGGCTCCGGTCATCGTCCGGGAGATTGAAGGGATTCTGGAAAGTGTGAAGGACCTCGGTATCACGACAATTATCGTGGAGCAGAATGCAATTGCAGCCCTGAATCTTTCCGATCGGGCAATCATTCTGGATATGGGGGAAGTCGCCTTCGAGGGAAGCGCCCAGGAGGTTCTGGATAATGCGGATATCCGCCAGGAATATCTGGCTGTGTAGATACCGGTTTGGGGGGTAGACCGTACTCGGTCTCATGGGGGAAGGCGGTCGCGTTTATCGCGGCCGTTTTCCGTTGGCGGCAATGCTGTTGTGGTGTCGGGCAAAACCGATGCGCAGACTTGCTGTTGTGTCACCCGGCTTGCGGGGATAACGGTGGCGCTTTACTTTGCGGCAGGCAAGGTTCTTTCTGACAGGTGTTTCCGGAGGTTGATCGGGTGTTGAGGTTTCGGCGGCTCGGCCGTTTCCCTTTCTGGATAATTGGTTTCTGTGTGACGGTCGTGGCCGTGTGGGGGGCAACCACCTGGACGACGCGTATCACGGTCGACCAGTTGCGTGAGACGGCATCGGGCCGGTTGACCCTTTATGAAAGTACACTTTGGGCCGCGATCAAGCGTTACCACTATCTGCCCTATGTCCTCAGCCGCAATGTGGAGGTTCACAATGTGCTGGCTGGCAGCGCCCCGGCCGATGATCTGAACCTGTATCTGGAGGCATTGAACGAGCGCTCCGGTGCGGCGGCCCTTTATCTGATGGACAAGAACGGGGATACGCTGGCCGCCAGTAACTGGCGAACACCGGAAAGCTTTGTCGGGAGCAACTATGCTTTCCGGCCTTACTATAAAAATGCGCTTGAAGGGCGCGGCGGGTTTTTCTTTGGCATTGGCGTCACAACCGGATTGCCAGGACTGTTCTTGTCTCATCCGGTTGTCATTGATGATGAAGTCGCGGGCGTTGCTGTCGTGAAGGTCGACCTGGAGCCGTTGCAGCGTAACTGGCAGCAGGGCGGGGAGGTCGTCTTTGCCAGCGATATGGAAGATGTGATCATCCTTTCCAGCCGCTCTGATTGGCGGTACCAGACGCTCAGTCCTCTGATACTGCCGACCATCAAGCGGATCAGTCTCGAGCGGCGTTACCCCGGCGTGAACCTGCAGCCACTTTCTATCCGGCGCCGGGGAAGCGACGGGGAAGAATTCTTTGAAATCGGACAGGAAGAATATCTGGTCGAAAAAAGGCATGTGCGCGGCACGGACTGGTCCCTGTATTTCCTGTCTCCCACGACCTTGCTCGCCGAACGCAGAAGCACTGCGGTGATCATTGTCGGAATCAGTGTTGGCCTAGTGTTGTTGGGCTCGTTATTTGCCAGGGAGCGGCGGCTGAAGCTGTCGTCACAGCGTGAAGCCGCCGAGGCGGAACGGTTTCGACAGTTGAACCGGCGTCTGGAAGTGGAAATAGAAGAGCGTCGACGGGCGGAAAGCGTCCTTCGCGACACCCAGGATGAATTGGTTCAATCCGGAAAGCTGGCGGCCCTTGGTCAGATGTCGGCGGCAATCGCCCATGAACTTAATCAGCCGATTTCCGCCATCCGGACATTCTCGGCAAGCGCCAGGGTCATGCTGGGCCGTGGGGTTGTTGATCCGGTAAATGAGACGCTGGACCAGATATCCAAAATGACGGAGCGCATGGGCGTGATCACGGGGCAGCTCAAGACGTTCTCCCGAAAGTCCCAGGGGCGTCTTGAAGATATTGATGTGCTGGACTGCCTGAAGAACGCGCTGGTCCTCGTTGAGCCACAGTTACGCATGGATAAATGCGCACTTGAAACGTCACTACCGGACAAACCGGTCTTCATTCGTGGTGATGCGGTTCGTCTGGAGCAGGTCATGGTTAATCTGATCAGGAATGCCCTGGATGCCATGAAGGCACAGCCGTCCCCTTGGATTTGCTGCGAGGTGTTCACCGAGGAAAACTGGGCCGTGATCCAGATATCCGACTGCGGTGACGGTATTGATGAGGCCATTGCCGGGCAACTTTTCGATCCGTTCTTTACGACCAAGGAACCCGGCAAAGGCGTTGGCCTGGGGCTGTCTGTCTCCTATGGTATCGTCCAGGACCTCAAAGGCATGATAAAGGCGAAAAACCGTGTCGGTGGTGGGGCTGTTTTCGAAGTGTGGCTTCCGCTTGAATCCAAAGAGTAGTGTCGTAATGGGTGCAGAAACGCAGACAATCAAGAATTTGTTCCTGATAGATGATGAGGAGGCCATGCGGGTTGCAACCCGGCAGTGGCTGGAATTATCGGGTTGGGTTGTGGTCGACTTTGCCGCGGCGGGAGAGGCTGTTGCGGCGGTGGCACCCGATTTTGACGGGGTCATCATCAGCGACGTTAAAATGTCCGGTATGGACGGCCTGGCCTTGTTGGACGATGTGCGGCGTATCGACAGGGAGATACCAGTCATCCTTATTACTGGGCATGGCGACGTGCCGATGGCGGTCGATGCGTTGAAGCGCGGTGCCTATGACTTTCTTGAAAAGCCCTTTGCACCGGAGCGGTTGATCGAGGTTGTCGACCGCGCCTTGGACAAGCGCCGGCTGGTTCTACAAAACCGGGACCTGAAGCGCCTGCTGGATCAGAAATCCGGCCTGGACGCCCGTTTGATTGGGCGCAGTTCCCCCATGTCTGCGATCAAGGATGAAATATTGAACCTTGCCGGGACCAGGGCGTCGGTCCTGATATCGGGAGAAACTGGTACGGGTAAGGAGGTCGTGGCTAAATGTCTGCATGATTTCGGGGGCTGGAAGGAAGGGCCCTTTGTTGCAGTCAATTGCGCAGCTATTCCTGAAAATATGGTCGAAAGCGAGCTGTTCGGGCATGAGGCCGGTGCCTTTACAGGGGCAGTCGGGCGCAGAATTGGCCATCTGGAACATGCAAACGGCGGCACACTTTTCCTGGATGAAATCGGAAGCATGCCGCTTGAAATGCAAAGCAAGCTCTTAAGGGCGCTGGAAAACAGGGAAATTACGCGTCTGGGGGCCAGCATGCCTGTACCGGTCGATTTCCGGCTTGTATCCGCTGCCAATGAAGACCTGAACAAGGCGGTGTCAGAAGGGCGTTTCCGCGAAGACCTCTTTTACAGGATTAATACCGTTGAACTGACGGTCGCGCCTCTAAGAGAGCGCCGTGAGGATATTCCCCTCCTGTTTCAGGCTTTTGCATCGCAGGCAGCGGAGACTTATGACCGGGAGTTTGTACAGCCTGATGCCACGGCGACAGCCTTGCTGTTGGCGCAGGACTGGCCCGGTAATGTGCGTCAGCTCAAGAATATTGCAGAGCGTTATGTCTTGTCGTCGGCGGAACCCGCGGACAGAATGAGCCGGATTCTCAACGGGCATCCGGGTATGCGGGAAGAGGGCGGAGATGGGACGTCGCTTGCCGACCAGGTGAGGCATTTCGAGCGGCACCTGATCAAGGATGCCCTGAAGCGTTACGGTGGCAATGTGAAGGCCGTTATGGAAGAACTCGACATCCCCCGGCGGACGCTGAATGAGAAAATGGTGAAATACGGCATTGCACGTTTGGATTGATCGGCGGATTTCCGCCTATCATTTTTGGCCTGATCGGCGGAATCTTGCCCAATTGTATTTAGTAAGCTAAAAATACTCATATAAAACAATAACTTAATATGTTGTTTGCCGTTCGGTTTTCTGGCATGTGACTTGCGTTTTATTCGTTACACCCATGGGAGGGTGACGAGAAAAATTGGGAGGTTCAAAATGTTCAAAAAGACCGCAACGGCCATCGTTGGCCTTCTGGCGATTGGCTATGCAGACATGGCGTCCGCAGCCGATGTCGAGTGGAAGGCGTCACTTTGGGGCAAACGCCGCGCATTCACCGAACATCTGGAAAAACTGTCCGAATATGTTTCGGAAAAGACAGACGGCAAATTCAAAATCACTCTGTATTACGGCGCAGCTTTGTCCAAGCCGCGTGAAAACCTGGACGTGATTTCTTTTGGTGCATTTGAAATGGCGCAGTTCTGTGCGTCCTACCATCCGGACAAGAACCCGACGCTGACGGTTCTTGAACTGCCGATGTTGCCGATCAACGACCTGGAAACGCAGATTCGCGTTGACCAGGCTGTTTACGCACATCCGGCTGTGAAAAAGGATATGGCCCGTTGGAATGTGGACCTGCTGATGTCCACGCCGATGCCGCAGTATAACTTCATTGGCATCGGCGATGCGCCTGAGAAGCTGGAAGACTTCGACGGTATGCGTGTCCGTGCGCTGGGTGGCGTTGGCAAGGCCATGAGCGAGATTGGCGCCGTTCCGACCACGGTGACTGCGTCTGAGGCTTACACGGCTATTGAGGCTGGTGCCGTTCAGGCGGTCTCTTTTGCGCCGCATGCGCATCTGGCATTCAAGACCGTTGAAGTTGGTGACTGGTACACGACGAACCTGAACCCGGGCACGGTGAACTGCCCGGTTGTTGTGAATTCTGCGGCGCTTGAGGCCCTGCCGGAAGAGTATCGCAAGGTTCTGGAAGACGCAGTGCCGGTCGCCTATGACCACTACGTCAAGAATTACGCCAAAGTGTACGACAAGTTCTATCCGGCTCTGGATGAGCGCAAGATCGAGCGTATCACCTACTCCGATGCAGAGCTGAAGCGTTTCCACGAAAAAGCCCGTCAGCCGGTTTGGGACGCTTGGTTGGAAGACATGAAGAGCAAGGGCCTGCCGGGTCAGGAACTGCTCGATCTGGTTCTCGCAACCGCATCAAGTAAATAAGCTTTCCAGTAAAAGCTTTCTGTGAACTTCACTACCCCGGTCGCTTGCGGCCGGGGTAGCGTGAAGGAGGGAGTTCCATGAATAATCAAACGCCTCAACCGCCCGCCGGGCGGGGTGGCGGTGTCGTCGGCGTGGCCGACCGACTGCTGCGGCCCCTGGAGAATGCGTTTAACCTGCTGGCAGCGGGCAGTATTCTGTTCCTGATGTTGCTGGCTGTGGCCCAGGTCGTTGGCCGGGCTGCCTTCAATGCGCCGATCCCCGGTTTTATTGATTTCGTCGAGCAGGCGATGGTTATGTTTGCCTTCTTGGGCGTTGCATATTGCCAGCGCGAAGGCGGCCATATCCGCATGGATCTGGTGCTTGGCCGCTTGCACGGTCGCTGGCCTTGGCTGTCGGAATTGCTGACGACGTTGCTGACGCTCTTTTTGATCGTTGGGCTGATTTATGGCAGTTGGGAGCATTTCCTGCGGGCCTGGGATTTTGGTGACAGCACCATTGATATCGGCCTGCCGATCTGGCCCTCCAAACTGCTTGTGCCGGTCACCCTTGGCCTTTTGGCCCTGCGTCTGGTGATCCAGGTACTGGGTTTTGTTCGTCTGCTTGCCAAACCGGATGCCGAGCCGATCGGCGTGCCACGGATGGAATCCGTGGAAGAGCACGCCCGTGATGAGATTGATGAAGTCATGGGGGATGAAGAGGAAGAGGCTGGTGAAAGTCTGGGAGGCCGCCAATGACAACATTTGAAATCGGCGTTGTTATGACGTGTGGGCTGCTGGTGCTCGTGATCCTCGGGATGCGTGTTGCCTTTGCTGCCGGTGTCATCGGCCTGTTGGGAATTTTTGCAATCTTCTCATCCCGTATGGGAATTGAAAATGGCTTCTGGAATGCCCTGAAACTGGCAGGGACCGTACCGCACTCCAAGACGGTGACCTATTCGCTGAGCGTCTTGCCGACCTTCATCCTGATCGGTTTTCTGGCTTACTATGCCGGATTGACCAAGGCATTGTTCGAGGCTGCAAAGCGCTGGCTTGGCTGGTTGCCGGGCGGTATGGCCGTGGCAACGATTTTTGCAACCGCGGGCTTTGCGGCAGTTTCCGGGGCAAGCACGGCAACGGCGGCAGTCTTCTCCCGCGTTGCGATCCCGGAAATGCTGAAGCTGGGTTATGACAAGAAACTGGCGGCTGGCGTGGTCGCGGCGGGCGGCACCCTGGCCGCATTGATTCCGCCCAGTGCGATGCTGGTGATCTATGCGATTATTGTTGAAGAATCGGTCGGCAAATTGCTGATCGCCGGTTTTGTGCCGGGACTGGTTTCGGCAATCATCTATGGCGTCATGGTGGTCTTCGTGGCGAAACGGTATCCGGAGCGGGCACCGCGTATCACGGGCTTCACCTGGAAACAGCGTGTTGAATCACTGCCCGCAACGGCACCGATCTTTGCGGTTGTGCTGATCATCTTCGCCAGTATCTATTTTGGCCTTGCGACACCGACCGAGGCGGGGGCCCTGGGGGCTTTCGTCGTGCTTATCCTGGCCTTCATCCGGGGAATGCGTTGGGGCAACCTGCGCCATGCCCTGCATGAAACAGCCAAGTTGACGGTGATGATTTTCACGCTGATCTGGGGCATTCTGCTTTACGTGCGCTTCCTTGGGTTTGCCGGTCTGCCGGAGGCCTTCAAGGACTGGGTGATGCATCTGGACCAACCGCCGCTGGTTGTGCTGCTGATGATCCTGGGGGCCTATGCCGTCCTCGGTATGTTCATGGATGCAATCGGCATGCTGCTGCTGACCCTGCCGGTGGTTTATCCCGCTATTGTCGGTCTGGGCTACGATCCGATCTGGTTCGGCATCATCGTTGTCAAGATGGTGGAGCTTTGCCTGATTTCACCGCCGATCGGCCTGAACTGCTTTGTGGTGGCCGGGGTCCGGCCGGATATTCCGGTACAGCAGGTATTCCGGGGCTGTTTCCCGTTCTTCTTCGCCGAAGTTGTAACGGTTGCTGTCCTGATTGCCTTCCCGCAAATCGTCCTGTGGTTACCGAATCTGATGCAAAACTAGATCAAACCACATGAGATCCTGATACCCGTCTCATCATCGAGGCGGGTATTTTTTTTGCGTAATTCCTGTGTTTTTTCATCGCTTGTTGACAGTCAAAAATAGGAAGGCTACGATTTCTTATATTTATTCGTATAAATAGGAAAAATAAACGTGACTTCGGGAGAGGCGACATTGGGATCGGGGATGCGTGTTCCGCAAAAGCGGAAGCGGTCCGATATGATCGCCGAGGAAATCAAACGCTGGATTATCGCCGAGCATAAGGTGGCCGGAGAGCGATTACCGCAGGAGCGGGATCTGGCCGCATTGTTCGATTGTGCGAAAGGGACCTTGCGGGAAGCACTGAAGTCGCTGGAGGTGCAGGGCCTGATCAATGTTCGTACCGGGCCGAACGGCGGCGCTGTTCTGGCGGAAGTCAGCTATGACCGGTCCACCGAACTGTTGCGCAACTACATGCATTTCCAGAACCTGACAGTGGAACAGGTTTACGAATTCCGTAAGGCCGTCGAGGTCGAAATGGCCGTCAGTGTCGTCGGTCACCTGGATGAGGAAGCGTTCGCGCGCCTGGAGGAAAGCGTTGGTTGCTGTGCCTGTTCCGGGCATAAGGAATCGGAACAGATGAAGGTTCGTCAGGCGGAGCTGGATTTCCATGTCCTGCTGGCGCAATACTGCCCGAACCCGCTTTTGTCCTTCCATAGCCGCTTTATCAGCGACCTTCTGCGCGATTTCATCCGGCTGCGTACCGACGTGCCCGATGCCTTCGACAAATTCACAACAGTCAACCGGGACTTTCACCGCCAACTCATTGATGCCTTGCGTCGCGAAGACCGCGAGGCAGTGGGACGGCTCATGCGGGAACATATGGAACTCGCAGAGCGTTTCACGCTGGAGTTGGAAGGGGTCGTTTCGGAGAACCTGATGTTGGTGCCCTGATCAGGGGCCGACAGAGACGAGAACAGGAAAGTATCATGTCACTGGATTATGCCGAGCAGCTTGCCAAGCTTGTGGATGAGAGGGAGGAAGAACTCGTTTCTCTGACGCAGGACCTGATCCGTATTCCCACGGTCAATCCGCCGGGGGATGCCTACACGCCATGCGCGGAATATATCGGGAGCCGTCTAAAGAAACTCGGTTTCGATGTGGAATATGTGCGCGGTGTCGGCACGCCGGGCGACAGTGACAAATATCCGCGGACCAATATCGTGGCCCGCATTGAAGGCAAACGGCCAGGCCCCTGCGTTCATTTCAACAGCCATATCGACGTGGTCGAGGTTGGCAAGGGCTGGACTGTCGATCCTTTCGGCGGCGAAGTGAAGGATCGCAAGGTTTACGGACGCGGTGCCTGTGACATGAAAGGCGGGCTCGCTGCCTCGATCATTGCTGTCGAGGCGATTCTGGCATCCGGTATCGACTTCCCCGGCACGATAGAGATTTCCGGTTCTGTGGATGAGGAATCCGGCGGTTACGGCGGCGTGGGCTATCTGGCGGAGAAGGGTTACTTCTCCAGGCCCAAGGTCGATCATGTCATTATCCCGGAGCCGCTGAATGTGGATCGTGTCTGCATCGGGCACCGTGGCGTGTGGTGGGCGGAAATCGAGACCCATGGCCGTATCGCGCATGGTTCCATGCCGTTCCTTGGGGATTGCGCCGTGCGCCACATGGGGGCGTTCCTGCACAAGGTTGAAACGGAACTGCTGCCGCATCTGGCGAGTAAACATACGGATATGCCGGTTGTTCCGGAGGGCGCACGTCAGTCCACGTTGAATATCAACTCGATCCATGGCGGGTTGGAAGAAGACTTTGAAGGGCTGCCCAGTCCTCTGGTGCCGGATAGCTGCCGTCTGGTCCTGGACCGGCGCTACCTGATCGAAGAGGACCCGGAGGAAGTGCGCCTGGAAGTGCGTCGAATTTTGGAAAAGCTGAAAGAGGAACGGCCCGGTTTTTCCTATGACGTGAAAGATGTACTGTCCTTTGAGCCGACCATGACGGACGCCAATGCGCCGGTTGTGCGCGTGGTCAGTGAAGAGATTGAACGCGTGCTTGGCAAGCCGGCTGAGCAGGTCGTCTCGCCGGGTACTTACGATCAAAAGCATATCGCGCGTGTCGGTCATCTGAAGGATTGCATTGCCTATGGCCCGGGGATTCTGGATCTGGCGCATCAGCCGGATGAATATGTCGGTATCGACGATATGCTGAATTCCGCGAAAGTCATGGCAATGGCCACCCTGCGTCTGTTGAATGGGGAGCAGCCGTGATCCGCTCGGGCACAAGGAACAGCATCACGGATGTTGCGGGCATCAAGGTCGGTAACGCGGAAGATAAGAAAGTTCGCAGCGGTGTAACGGTTATCCTCCCGGATGAGCCGGTCACAGCAGCGGTGGATGTGCGCGGCGGCGGGCCGGGCACGCGTGAGACAGACGCCCTGAACCCTGCCTGTGTCGTTGAGGCTGTTCACGCGCTGGTCTTGAGTGGCGGTTCGGCCTATGGGCTGGACGCGGCGTCAGGCATGATGTCCTGGTTGCGGGCGCGTGGTCGTGGCCTTCATGTCGGGGAGGCGCTGGTTCCGATCGTTCCTTCTGCAATCATCTTTGACCTTCTGAGCGGCGGCGACAAGGACTGGGGGGAAGAACCTCCTTATCGTGACCTGGCGCAGCAGGCGGCGGATGCTGTGTCCGTCGATTTTGCTCTCGGCAACGCCGGGGCGGGGCTTGGCGCACGTGCGGGAACGCTCAAAGGCGGTCTGGGAACCTCATCATTCGTGACGGATGACTTCACCGTCGGCTCGCTGGTTGTGGCCAATCCCCTTGGGTCTGTTGTCATGCCGGGGACCAAGACGTTCTGGTCCTGGCCTTTGGAGCAGGATGGTGAATTGGGTGGTCAGGTGCCGCCGGAAGGCCCCTGTGCGGATATGGATTTCAAATTTCAGGAGCCTGTGGCCGCCAATACGACCCTGGCGGTGGTGGCGACGGATGCGACGTTGACCAAGGCACAGGCGGAACGGATCGCGATCATGGCTCACGACGGCTTTGCCCGGGCGATTCGACCGGTTCATTCGCCCTTGGATGGCGACAGTATATTTGTCATATCTACTGGCAAGCGAGACCTGAAAGACCCGGTAGGCGAGCTGGCCAGGCTGGGTATGTTGGCTGCCGATAGCGTTGCGCGCTCTGTGGCGCGGGGCGTCTATGAGGCGGAAAGTATTGGAAGCCTGAAGGCATATAAGGACCTTTAGGAACAAGAAAGTAACGGGCTGTGACAAAAAGAATCCGGATTGACTGGGAGAGAGTGATGAAGCGCAAAATAATTACATTGGGGGTGGCCGGTATTGCGTTTGCCGCAATGACTGCAGGGGCCCAGGCCAAGGACAGCCTGTCCATGGGAATGGTACTGGAACCCCCGCATCTTGATCCGACGGCAGGCTCTGCCGCGGCAATCGATGAAGTGGTCTATGCCAATGTTTTTGAAGGGCTGACCCGTATTGACCGCAATGGTGAGGTTAAACCGGCCCTGGCGGAAAGCTGGTCGGTCTCCGAGGACGGATTGACCTATAATTTCAAATTGCATGATGGGGTGACCTTTCACGACGGGGCCGTATTTGATTGCTCCGACGTGATGTTCAGTTTCGAACGCGCGATGGCCGACGACAGCGTCAATGCGCAAAAGCGGTTGTTTGCCCCGATTTCCTCAATCGCCTGTCCGGCATCGGACAAAGTGGCGATTACGCTCAAGGAACCGACAGGCACCTTCTTATCCGACCTGGCCTGGGGCGATGCGGTGATCGTCGATCCGGCCAGCGCCGCCGACAATAAGACCAATCCTGTTGGCACAGGGCCGTTCAAATTCAAACGCTGGGTCAAGGGCGACCGGGTTGAACTGGTTCGTTATGACAACTACTGGGGTGACAAAGTCGCGCTGGCATCGGCAACCTTCAAATTCGTATCCGATCCTTCTGCCGCGACCGCTGCGATGATGGCGGGTGATCTGGATGCCTTTGCCAATATCCCGGCACCGGAAGCCCTTCCGGCCATGGAGGCAAACCCCAACCTGAAAGTCCACGTCGGGACGACAGAGGGTGAAACCATCCTCGCCCTCAATAACGGAGCCAAACCGTTCGACGACATACGTGTCCGCCGGGCCATTGCCTATGCGCTGGACCGTCAGTCCATCATTGATGGGGCGATGTTCGGGCAGGGCGCACTGATCGGGTCGCATGTGGCGCCGCATAATCCGGCCTATGTGGATCTGACAGGCCGTTATCCCTTAAACCAGGACGAAGCCAAGAAACTGCTGGCCGAAGCCGGGTATGGCGATGGTCTGACGTTGCGGCTGATGCTGCCGCCGCCGTCCTACGCCCGCCGCAGCGGTGAGATCATTGCGGCACAACTGGCAGAGATCGGCGTTGACGTGGAGATCATTCCTCTGGAATGGGCGCAATGGCTGGATCAGGTCTTCAAGCGCACCGATTACGATATGACCATCGTGTCTCACACGGAACCGGCAGATATCGAAATCTACGCCCGTGATAAATATTACTTCAATTATCACAGCCCGGAATTCAAGGAGTTGTACAAGAAGTACGTTGCAACCCTGGACCCGGAAGAAGCCAAGAAGATCATGGGTGACCTGCAGCGCAAGCTGTCGGAGGATTCAGTCAATGTCTTCCTGTTCCAGTTGCCCAAGCAGGGTGTCTGGAATGCCAAAGTCCAGGGACTTTGGGAAAACAGCCCGATCCAGGCCAACGACCTGACGGAAGTCCATTGGGCCCAATAAGGCCTGTTTTGAAGTAACTGTAGCGGGGAACCGGTTTTTACGGTTCCCCGGTCCCTCCGGCAACGGTCACGACCATGATTCCATTCATTTTTTATCGCCTGATGAGTTTGGTGGCGACGGTCCTCGTAGCATCCATTGTGGTCTTCCTGGTCCTCGAAGTGCTGCCTGGCGATCCGGCGCAGGTCATGCTGGGTGTGAATGCCCAGCCCGATACGCTTGCGGCATTGCGCACGGAACTGGGGCTCGATCAGCCCCTGATGCAGCGCTATATCTCGTGGATATCGGGCTTTTTCGTTGGTGATTTCGGTAACAGCTATACCTATGGCGTGCCCGTGGCGGAACTGGTGGCGGATCGTGTTGTCGTAAGCCTGCCGCTGGCGATCATGGCGATTGTCCTGTCGACGGTGCTTGCTATTCCGCTTGGCGTGTATTCAGCCTCAAAACATGGCAAGGCCCCTGACGCGGCCGTGATGGGCCTCGCCCAGATTGGTGTGGCGGTGCCGAATTTCTGGTTGGGGCTTTTGTTTATCCTGCTGTTTGCCGTTGAATGGAAGCTGCTTCCCGCCGGTGGTTTTGCCGGTTGGGATGCGGGCGTCTGGCCTGCGGTGAAATCCCTGTTGCTGCCGGCGGTATCGCTTGCCTTGCCGCAGGCGGCCATTCTGGCGCGTGTGACACGATCCTCGGTGTTGGAAACCCTGACAGAGGACTACCTTCGTACGGCGCGTGCCAAAGGTCTGAACCGGCGAACAGCCCTGTGGCGTCATGCGGTGCGTAATGCCCTGATTCCGGTTGTGACCATTATGGGGCTGCAGTTTTCCTTCCTGCTGGCCGGGACGATTATCATCGAAAGCGTTTTCACCCTGCCGGGGCTTGGCCGTCTGATCTTCCAGGCCATCGCCCAACGGGACCTGATTGTTGTGGAGACCGTGATTGTCCTTCTGGCCGTCAGTGTGATCCTGGTGAATTTCATTGTGGACCTGACGTACGGATTGCTTGATCCGCGTTTGCGGGGAGGCGCTCATGGCCATTAAGTCGCTCATGGAAGTGCTGGGCAAGGGGCTCCACAATCGCTCCTTCCTGCTTGGTGCGCTGATAACGCTGGTATTGGTCGTCATGGCGATTTTGTCCGTCGCCTGGACGCCATATTCCGTGGCGAAGATGGATATCGCGCATAAATTGGCCGCGCCCGGATGGGATCACTGGCTGGGGACCGACCACTACGGGCGGGATATTCTGTCCATGATCATGGCGGGTGCCCAGAACTCTATCCTGGTTTCCATTGTGGCGGTGGGGATCGGCCTTGGTCTTGGCGTGCCACTAGGGACGATGGCGGCAGCCAAGGGCGGTTGGGTCGACGACCTCGTCATGCGTTTCAACGATTTCGCCTTTGCCTTTCCTGCCTTGCTGACGGCTGTGATGATCACGGCGTTGGCCGGGCCCGGTGCTGTGAATGCCATTATTGCCATCGGGATTTTCAATATCCCGGTGTTCGCAAGGCTCAGCCGTGGTGCTGCATTGCCGGTATGGAAGCGCGATTATGTGATGGCCGCCCGCGTGGCCGGCAAAGGCGGGGTGTCGATCACGATCGACCATATCCTGCCCAATATCGCTGGCGTGATGATCGTGCAGGTAACTATTCAGTTCGCCCTCGCCATTCTGGCAGAGGCGGGGCTTTCCTATCTGGGGCTGGGCGCACAACCGCCACAAGCTAGCTGGGGGCGTATGCTGAACGAGGCGCAGACGATGATTTATTTTGCGCCGCAACTGGCGATTATGCCGGGCGTTGCGATTACCTTGTCCGTCTTGGGGCTGAACATGATGGGGGATGGCCTTCGGGACATTCTGGACCCACGTTTGCGGCGGGAGCGATAGGATATGGCAGATAAGCTTCTCGATATCCGCAACCTGAAGCTCTCCATCCCGTTGGGCGGCGGGGAGTTGAAGATCCTGGATGATGTTTCCTTTTCATTGGAACCCGGTGAAACTGCCAGTTTCGTAGGCGAGTCCGGCTGCGGGAAGTCCATGACGGTGATGGCGGTCATGGGGCTTTTGCCGGATGCCATGCAGGCCAGCGGGGAAATTCTCTTCAAAGGGCAAAACCTTCTGTCCCTGACGGAAGAAGAAATGTGTGCCATTCGTGGCAGGCATATCGGCATGATTTTTCAGGAGCCGATGACGGCCCTGAACCCGGTTATGACGATCGGGCAGCAGATCGCGGAAGGAATGCTCCTGCATCTCAACATATCGAAGGCAGAGGCGGGGCAACGCGCGGCGAAACTGTTGGATCGTGTTGGTCTGCCAAAACCGCGTTTCTCGCCAGACCTCTACCCCCATCAGCTTTCCGGTGGTCAGCGCCAGCGCGTGGTCATCGCCATGGCTCTTGCCTGCGAACCGGAACTTCTGATCGCGGATGAGCCGACAACAGCACTGGATGTGACGGTGCAGGCACAAATTCTGGACCTGATTATGGATGTGGCCGAGGAAAAGAATATGGGGCTTATCATGATCACCCATGACCTCGGCGTCGTGGCTGAGACCACTGAACAGGTGATGGTCATGTATGCGGGGCAGGTGGTTGAGCAGGGTTTGACAGACAATGTCTTCCATACAATGGCCCATCCCTATACGCGGGCGCTTTTCGCGGCATCACCGCATACGGTTGCCCTGCAAAGCACGGCATCGCGGCCTTATCTGCCCGCCATTGCAGGGATGGTGCCGGAACCGGGAAATCGTCCGCCGGGTTGCGCCTTTGCCACGCGTTGCGACCGTCACAGCCTGGAATGTGACAGCAAGCCATGCATGGACACCGTGGGGGATGGTCATCAGGTCGCCTGCTATCATCCACATATCCGGGAGGAGGCATTGTCATGACAACGGGACCGCTTCTGGAAGTTAAATCGGTTGTGCGGGATTACGACCTGCCGCGGGAGGGTCTGTTCAAACCGCGCGACAAGTTCCGCGCATTGCACGGTATTGATCTGTCAGTGGATGCGGGGCGCAGCCTCGGCATTGTCGGTGAGTCCGGCTGTGGGAAATCCACGCTGGCGAAGGCCATTCTGGCCTTGGAGGCTCCGACGGAAGGCACGGTAATACTGCGCGGACAGGATATCTATTCCCTGCCTGCCAAAGAGCTCAAGGCGATGCGCCGCCATCTCCAGATTATTTTCCAGGACCCTTATGGGTCGCTGGACCCGCGTCACAAGGTGGACTGGATCATTTCCGAACCTCTGGAGCAGATGCGCCCGAGGGTCGGTCGCGCAGAAAGGCGCCGGATGGTGTTGGAGGTCCTGGAGGCGGTTGGGTTACCCGCGTCGGCGGCGGACAAATATCCACATGAATTCTCCGGCGGGCAACGTCAGCGTATTGCAATCGCCAGGTCCCTGATCACGCGGCCCGATGTGATCGTCGCCGATGAACCCGTCTCCGCGCTTGATGTTTCTGTCCAGGCACAGGTGTTGAACCTGATGAACGACCTGCAGGCGGAACTGGGCCTGACCTATCTGTTTATCAGCCATGACTTGAGCGTTGTGCGCTGTGTGACCGACGATGTGGTGGTTATGTACCTGGGCCGCGTTGTTGAACAAGGCCCGACGGCGGAGGTCTTCACTGACCCTCATCATCCCTATACCAAGGCGCTGCTGGATGCGGTTCCTCATCCGGACCCAAGCCGACGGGGGCTTCGCCGTCGGCGCGCCAAACAGGAAGAGCCTGTTGTCGAAGCATCGGGCACCGGCTGCCCCTATGCGCCGCGTTGCCCGCATGTGCAGGATCGCTGTCGTGTGGAACAGCCGGTCCTTAGAGATATTTCAGCCAATCGCAAAGCGGCCTGCCATTTTGCGTGAGATTAAGTCTGTGGGAAGGAAAGAACATGTTTGACCCATTACATCTGATCGACGGTGAGTGGTGTGCTGAAGAAGGCGTAGCGCCCATTCAGGTGTTGAACCCCAGTGATGGTCAGCCGCTTTTGGAAATTGCCCGTGGTGGACAGGCCAGCGTCGACAAGGCGGTTGCCGCGGCGCAAAACGCCCTCGATGGTGACTGGGGGCAACTGGACGCTGCGGAGCGCGGCAGCCTCATGTTCCGGTTAAGCGCGCTTGTTCTGGATCACGCTGACAAGCTGGCCGAATTGGAAGCCCTGGATGTTGGCAAGCCACTGAAACAGGCCAAGGCCGATGCGATCGCCTGTGCCCGTTATTTCGAATTTTACGGTGGGGCGGCGGACAAGCTGCACGGGCAAACCATTCCCTACAAGAATGGATATACCGTGATGACGGTGCGTGAACCCCATGGTGTTACCGCGCATATCATTCCCTGGAACTATCCGATGCAGATCATCGGGCGCAGTGTGGGTGCGGCACTTGCCATGGGTAATGCCTGTGTGGTGAAACCGGGCGAGGATGCATCTCAGACGGCGCTTTATATCGGCAAATTGGCTTTGGAGGCCGGTTTCCCGAAAGGGGCCCTGAATATTGTAACGGGCTTTGGCGGCGAGGCCGGGGCGGCGCTGTCGTCGCATCCGGGCGTGCGCCATATCTCTTTCACCGGCTCCACCGAAGTTGGCCGTCTGATCCAGAAGGCCGGGGCGGAAAACACCATTCCCGTCACGCTGGAACTGGGAGGGAAATCACCTCAGCTCGTCTTTGCTGATGCCGACATTGATGCTGCTCTACCGTTTCTGGTCAATGCCTCAATCCAGAACGCGGGCCAGACCTGTTCTGCAGGCAGCCGACTTCTGATCCAGGACAGCATCTATGATGAAGTCGTCGGACGAATTGCCGACGCCTTCAACGCCCTGCAGGTTGGTCCGGCCTTGCAGGACCTGAATGTCGGCCCGGTAATCAATGCCAAGCAGTGCGACCGCGTCAAAGGCTTCATTGCCGATGCGAAGGCCAGCGGTTTACCGGTTCTGGGCGAGGGTAAGATTGTCAGCGATGCGCCGGATGGCGGTTTCTATGTGGCCCCGACATTCTTTGGCGAGGTGTCGCCGGACCATCGACTGGCGCAGGAAGAGGTATTCGGCCCCGTGCTGGCGGCGATCCGCTTCAAGGACGAGGCGGATGCCCTGCGTATTGCCAATGGCACCAAATACGGGTTGGTGGCAGGTGTCTGGACGCGCGATGGCGCCCGCCAGATGCGTCTCGCACGTAAGCTCGAGGCAGGGCAGGTATTCGTGAATAACTATGGTGCCGGCGGCGGTGTGGAACTGCCGTTCGGTGGTATGAAGGGTAGTGGTCATGGCCGGGAGAAAGGGTTTGAAGCGCTCTATGGCTTCTCGACCTCGAAAACCATTGCCGTGAACCATAACTGATAGGGGAAGAGCTATGCGTCTCGAAAACAAGATTGCCGTCGTAACCGGGGCCGCCTCCGGTTTCGGTGAAGGGATTGCCCGCCGTTTCGTGGCCGAAGGGGCAAAGGTTGTTATCGCCGATCTCAACGGCGAGGCGGCCGAAAAGGTCGCCGCCGATATTGGCGAGAATGCGATTGCCGTGGTTGCCGACGTCAGTAAAGGCGATGACGTAACCGCGATGATTGATGCAGCCTGCGAGAAATGGGGTGGCATCGACATCCTGGTCAATAATGCCGGCTATTCCCATCGCAACCGCCCGATGCTGGAGGTTACGGAAGACGAGTTTGACCGCATTTTTGATGTGAATGTGAAATCCATCTATCTGGGCGCGCAGGCGTCCGTGCCGAAATTTCGGGAACGTGGGGCCGGGGTAATCTTGAACGTGGCGTCTACGGCCGGCGTCCGGCCGCGCCCGGGCCTGACCTGGTATAATGGGTCCAAAGGGGCGGCGATCACGCTGACCAAATCCATGGCTGTGGAGCTGGCGCCGGAGAAAATCCGGGTTGTTGCGATTAACCCCGTGGCAGGTGAAACCGGCATGCTGCACCTGTTCATGGGCGAGGATACGCCTGAAAAGCGGGCCCAGTTCAAGTCTTCCATTCCGCTTGGCCGGTTGAGTACGCCGACGGATATTGCCAATGCCGCCCTGTTCCTGTGTTCGGACGAGGCGGAATTCCTGACCGGCGTCTGCATGGAAGTCGACGGCGGGCGTTGCATCTAGGAAATGTTTCGGTTCCCCCGGTCCACGATGGCCGGGGGAACAGTTTTTAGTGTTAGGCGCTCAGTTGCATATGGAGCAGGGGATAAGGCTTTCCAGTGCTATCCTTTTCTGAGCGGCCAATGACGTCAAAACCGATATGCCGGTAGAAATCCACGCCCTGTCGGTTTTGTTCGTTCACGTCTACCTTCGTCGCCTGAAGGGACGTTCTGGCAAAATTGAAGAGTGCCTTGCCGACGCCTTGCCCGCGACGGCTGGCGTCTATGAACAGCATTTCGATATTGCCCTCGACCACGGCAACAAAGCCAAGGATTTCACCGTCGTCATTGCGTGCGCAATAGGGGCCGACAGCCTCCAGCCATTCATTCAGCAAGCCATTTCTGAAAAAGGCAATATCCTCTTCGGTTAGAAAGTCATGGGTCGCGCGAACGGAGCCTTCCCACAGGTCAACGAGCGCCGGGAAATCGCCCGGTACGGCTTTCTCAATCGTAATCATTACGGTGTCACTTTTTTGTTGTTTTGCGGGCTTTTTCCGCCTGGATCAGGGTCTTGAGAGTACGGGAGCGGAATTCCCGGCGATACATGACCAGGACAATCCACACACCTGCCAACGCCATCAACAGCGGGTGCAGGAACCAGGTAAGGGCGGCCAGCCCGAAATAATAGGTTCTGATCCCCTGATTATAGCTTTTGACCGCCAGAGACCCCAGCGAGGCGAGAGCTTCCGGGATTTCACTGAACTCCTCCTCCGATGCATTCAACGGCGCGGCACCCAGCAGGGTGGCCGTATAGTTGAACTGTCTGAGTGACCAGGCAAACTTGAAAAAGGCGTGAATGAAGATCGTGCTTAGAATCAGAAGCTTGATCTCCCACATCGCCTTGCTGGTTTCCTGAACGAAGGCAAGATCGCTGGCAAGGCCACGGACTTTTTCCAAAGACCCGAGAATGGCCACGGACCCACCCAGTATCAGGACGGAAATGGATGCGAAGAGGGCGACATTTCGCATGGTGAGACCAAGAATCTGCGCGTCCACTACACGGTTTTCCCGTTCCAGCATACGATGCATCCAGGCCGCGCGATGATCATGCATGATCGTAATCAGCGTTGGGGACTTGGTGTAGTTATCGGCAAAAATCGTATAGCCGACCCAGCTTGCAAAGAAGATTGCAACCCCGATGTAGTCGTAAAGCGTGGCGTCAGCCATGGTAACCTCAATCCAATGTTACCTCCACTATAACCCATTGACTGCAAGGGAAAAAGAACAGCTTTCCTGTTCAAAATCGTCACAATTGATTATGGCGATCTGACGATTGTGAACACAATTTATGAGAAAGTTAATATTGAGTATCACTTTTATTTGCACTATCCTCCGCCGGAAATAGGGTATGAATTTCAATGGATATAGCCATGTGGGGTCACAGAATTGGGGCAGTCGCCTGTGCCGCGGCAGTGCTGTTTTATGCATCGGTCGGCGTTGCCGCGGAGGGTGGTGCAGTCAGCATTGAGCTCAACAAAGCGGAAACGCGCGGTAATCAGTGCAACATGTATTTCATGCTGCAGAACAACAGCGGCCAAGCCTTTCAAAGCTACAAGCTGGATCTCGTTGTCTTCGATGCCGATGGGGTGATCGCCAGACAATTGATGGTTGAGACCGCACCTCTGGCAGCCGGGAAGACGGTCGTCAAAGCCTTCCCGGTCAAGGATATGCCCTGTAAGGAGATCAGCCAGCTTTTACTAAATGATGTGCCACAGTGTTCGGGCAGTGACGGCGCGCAGAAAAGCTGTACCGCCATAACGACTGTTTCGACACGGACGCAAATCAAATTCATTAAATAACGGGCGGAAGCCAATCCGCTGTTTTGGCCGGAAGGGAAAAGACATGTTGGAAAGTCTGATGAGCGGCGAACTGGCCGACACGTTGAGCCGCGGCGGCGTGGTTGTCACTGTGTTGATTGTTCTGTCTGTTGTGGTTCTGGCGATTGTCTTGCGCAAGGTCCTTCAGTTTTCGCGTTTGCGGGTCTGGCGTGGCAATGCGGGCAAGGCGGAACCGGTTGCGCTGGTCGTGCGCTCCGGTCAGGAAATTCTGCGCTGCTCACCGAACCGGGAAGACCTTTGCCGCGAAGAGATGGAATGTGTCGCCCGCCAGCAAATAGATCGGCTGGAAAGTGGTTTGGGGATTATCGGTGCAATTGCTGTATTGAGCCCGCTGCTGGGCCTTTTGGGCACAGTGATGGGGATGATTGAGGCCTTTCAGCGCTTGGAAGGGGCTGGTAGCCGTGTGGACCCGGCGGTGTTGTCCGGCGGTATCTGGGAGGCCTTGCTGACCACGGCGGCGGGGCTGATTGTCGCCATTCCGGCGACGGCGCTGCACGCCTGGCTGAAATCTGTGATCAAGCGCAATACGCGGGCCATGGAGGATAGCGCAACAGCCTTGCTGACACGCCGCCAACCTGCGGCAGATATCGACGATATCGGCTTTGTTGCAGCGCAGGCAGCCGAATAGTCATGAACCTCTCTTCCCGAGACGAGGGCACGGTTGTGATCAGCCTGACGCCGTTGGTCGATGTGGTCTTCATCCTGCTGGTGTTCTTCATGCTTGCATCCAGTTTTGTCGAATGGCGGTCGATTGATGCACAGACACAGGCGGCGCAAGGGCGGTCTAACGGCCTGGTCGGCACCGTGCTGGCGGATTTGAAGCCGGATGGTGACGTTGTTGTGGGGGGGCGGTCTATGCCACCCTCGATGGCCTTGCAGTATATTGACGACCTTCATGGGGATCGGCCGGAGCTGAAGGTATTGCTCCGCCCGGCAGATGGCGTGGCCCTGCAGGTTGCAGTCGATTTCGCCGAAAGCCTCAAAGCCAAGGGGCTTGCCGATGTCAGTTTCAAACCGATGGGCGTTGCACAATGAGGCTGCACGGATCAGACGATGACGACGGGACGGCACCGGAAAATACGCTGCCGTTGATCAATATCGTTTTTCTTCTGCTGACATTTTTCATGGTCGCGGGCGCGTTGGAACGCACGGACCTGTTCAATGTTTCCCCTCCCGCGTCGAACAGCGAACAGGCCGCACCCGATGGCGGGCCTTTGCTCCTGATCGGTGCCGACGGGACGCTGGCCTTGAATGACCAGACGATCGGGGAAGAGGGCGTGGGTAAAGCCGTGCTAGGGGAAAGCAAACTGGTGCGGATCAAGGCGGATGCGGCATCCGATGCGGCCTTTGTTGTGCGGTTGATGGAAAAGTTGCGTCAGGCCGGCGTTGAGAAAGTCAGTCTGATTACGATGGAGCGTTGACGGTGGCTGTTCTGACCCAAACGGACCGCCCGTTTATTGATTGGGGCCTGGGAATTGCCGTGGCTGTGATCGCTCATGGCGCAGTTTACTGGTGGATGAATTCAACTGATATCCCGGCGACGGCACTGGGGGTAGGCGTCAATGGCATTGAAATCTCGTTAAGTAGCGCAGGCGGCACTGCCGGAAGCCTTGCGGCCGCTATTGAACCGCAAGCGGTGACTGCGGAGGTGGTGAAACCGGAAACCCCGCAGGAAGTCGAGACCGTTGAGGTGGAAGAAGTTTCTGCCCGAATGGAAACGATTGAGCCTGTTGTGGAGGACGTGGAGGCGATAGAGACGCCAAGCGTGACAGAGGTTGCAGCAGTTCTGCAGCCCAAACCGGTTGCGAAGCCCGTGGAGCCCGCGCAGGCGCCGCATGTCCAGGAGACTGCGCAGACAGCCTCACAACAAAAGACACAGGCCGATAGCGAAAGGCCGGTCAAGGATGACGTGGCGCAGGTGGACGGATCACGAGGGCAGGGAGATGCTGGTGTGGCGTCGAATGTCGGCGCGGGGACAAATGGCCAGTCGTCTGGTGGAGGGATACCGGGTGAGGTGCGCGACTACTACGCGTCGCTTCAGGCGTTGCTGGAACGGCAGAAGAAATACCCCCGCCGAGCCAAACGCCGGGGAATCGAAGGCGTTGTGACTCTCTGGTTCCAGATGAACCGCCGTGGCGAGGTTTTGGACTACAGAATTCAGGAAAGCTCTGGCAATCGTGTGCTGGACAAGGCAATAGAACGGCTCATCGAAAATGCGTCTCCCCTGCCACCTTTCCCGGATCAGATGACGGAGGAAGAGGTAAGTCTCGTCGTTCCTTTCCGGTTCTATTTCAAATAGATAATCGATAAATTGTAAGTTATGTTGTCAATAACGACAACATGATTGACAAAAACATTGATCAGGAACGGATCGGGGCGTTGCTGAGCCTGCCTCGCCGGAAGTCGCGGGGCGGCGCGCCGAATTGCTTTGTGAAGGCGCGGCTGAAAGTGGCGGCGGATGAAAAGCCCGTTCGTGCCGCGATTTCAGCCATCGACTGGCTGGTCTCTGCGATCAGGCTCCGGGCTGTCTTCAGGCGGATATAGAGATAGTATCGGCCCGGCGGAATGCCAATTTCTTTGGTGAAAGCACGGTCCAGCGTTCGCGCCGATGTGTTTACCCGGCGGGCGATTTCATCTGTCGCAACCGGTTCCTCGATGTTCTTTTCCATTTCCTCAAGTGCTGCCACCACAAGAGGGGCACGCGCGGCAAAGGGCGCAAAGCGCGCGCCACGTTGAGACATATGCTCCTGACCATGAGATTCATAGATGAAGAGGTTCATCACATCGAGGGCGAGGGCCTCACCCTGATCCTGTCGCACCTGGCTTAACATAAGATCAAGCGCGCTGGTCGCGCCGCCGCAGGTGATCCGGTTGCGGTCGATGACAAAGCGATCAAGCGAAAGCGTAATATCCGAAAAGGCCTCTTCGAAGAGCGTCAATTCCTGCCAGTGGATCGTGGCCTCATATCCATCAAGCAGGCCGGCCGCGGCCAACAGCCATGCGCCGGTATCCAATCCGCCGATGACCTTGGCGGATCGGGCCGCAGTCCGAATTGCGCCAAGCGTCTTCCGGTCGCAGTAATGCTTGTAGTTATATCCCGAGACAACAAACAGGATGTCTTCATTTGTCAGTTCGGAAAGGGATTGAGACGGCTGGATTGTAATGCCGCTGGACGATTGAACCGGCTGTCCGTCCAAGGACACCAGTTGATGCCGGTAAAGCTGTGCCTCTGCGTAGTTGTTGGCCGCGCGAAGGGGTTCCACTGCGCAGGCGAGGCACATGTTACTGAAACCATCGAACAGAAGGTAGGAAACACGAGTCTGTGAGTTTGGCGACATTCGCGATATATATGTCTGAATATGCAAAAAGTAAATTGATGATTTTGTTACAGTGGCGGCTGGACAGGAACTCATTTTGAAAGAGGCAAGACGTGAACTGGGAAGTATTTATCACCAGCGCAGTGACCGGCTCCGGCGATACCGTAAGCAAAAGCGACAAGGTGCCCGTAACGCCCAAGGAAATTGCAGATGCGGCGATTGAGTCCGCCAAGGCTGGTGCGGCGATTGCACATATTCACGTGCGTGACCCTGAAACCGGTGCGCCCTCCCGTGATCCGAAGCTTTTTGCCGAAGTCGTGGAGCGTATCCGCGAAAGTGATACGGACGTCATCATCAACCTGACTGCCGGTATGGGGGGCGATATCATTCTGGGTGGTGTGGAAAATCCGCTGCCGCTGAATGAGGCGGGAACCGATATGGCTGGTGCGACCGAACGTGTCCAGCATGTACGCGAATTGCTGCCGGAGATCTGCACGCTTGATTGCGGCACCATGAACTTCTCCCACGGCGATTACATCATGACGAATACGCCGGGCATGCTGCGCGAAATGGCGCGTCAGATGACGGCTTTGGGCGTGCGTCCGGAAATCGAGGTTTTCGATACCGGCCACCTGGTGATGGCGAAGGATCTGGTCAAGGAAGGCCTGATCGAGGACCCGGTGATGATTCAGCTTTGCACGGGCATTCCCTATGGTGCGCCGGATGATCCGCTGACCCTGATGTCGCTGGTCAAGGCCATGCCGGAAAACTGGACTTTCTCTGCTTTCTCCATCGGGCGGATGCAGATGCCGATGGTGGCCATGGCGGCCTATGCCGGTGGTAACGTCCGCGTTGGTCTGGAAGACAATATCTTCCTGAAAAAAGGCGTGTTGGCCAGCAATGGCGATCTGGTTGAACGCGCCGCCGGCATCCTGGAAGGGATGGGGGCCAAAGTGATCGGCCCGGATCAGGTTCGTGAAAAACTGCGCCTGACAAAACGCGGCTGACCGCAGCCGGGGATCGGGCCAGAGAACACCCGACCATACCAAAAATAGGAGACCTATCCCGGCCTGATGTGCAGGAGGCCGGCAAGGCCGGGATATGCTCTGAAACAGTGAGAGGACATCACGGATATGAACGCTATAGGACGTTTGATCCTGCAGCGATTGGCGATGGGGCTGGGGACGCTTTTTGTTGTATCGGGTATAATCTTTTTCGCCGTAGAGCTTCTGCCAGGTGATCTGGCGCAGGAAATCCTGGGGCAGGCCGCGACCAAGGAAACGGTTGCCGCTTTCCGCAAGGAAGCCGGTCTCGACCGCCCGGTCATGGAACGTTACGTGGATTGGGTCAGCGGTGTCGCGACGGGCGACTTCGGCAAATCGCTTGCCAATGGCCGCGAGATTTCGGACCTGATCGGCACACGCCTTTACAACACATTGTTCCTGGCGGGTATGGCGGCCATTATTGCGGTTCCTCTGTCACTGACCCTGGGATTGCTTAGTGCGCTATACCGTAACAGTTGGTTCGACCGATTGGCCAACGTATCCACATTGGCCTCCATATCATTCCCGGAATTCTTTATTGCCTATATTCTGATTTTCTTCTTTTCCGTTAAATACGGCCTGTTCCCATCCATCGCGAATGTCGCGCCTGAAACGCATGTCGGGGAGGCGATCTATAAGCTGACCCTGCCGGCGCTGACCCTGACGCTGGTCGTGGTTGCGCATATGATGCGGATGACGCGGGCCAGTATCATCAACCTGCTCGCCAGCCCCTACATCGAAATGGCGCGGCTGAAGGGGATGAAGCCATGGCGGATTATCGTCATGCACGCCCTTCCCAATGCCCTGGCCCCCATCATCAACGTTGTGGCCCTGAACCTGGCCTATCTGGTGGTCGGCGTGGTCGTTGTTGAAGTTGTCTTTGTCTATCCCGGTCTGGGGCAATTGCTTGTAGATTCCGTTGCCAAACGGGATGTGACCGTCGTCCAGGCCTGCAGCCTTGTGTTTGCGGCCACCTATATCCTGCTCAATCTGACGGCTGATGTGTTGTCCATCGTGACAAACCCGCGCCTGATCCACCAGCGATAGGAGGGCGTGATGAATACAGCACTTGTTTCCACCTGGAAGACCCTGCGCACGGCACCGATTACCGGCTGGGTTGGCCTTGCAATTATTGTGACCTATCTGATCGCGATGGTCTTCGCGCCCGTGATTGCGCCTTATGGCGAAACCGAGATTGTATCCTCCCAGTTTGAACCCTGGGGAGATGTCTATCTTCTCGGCACGGACAATCTGGGACGCGACCTGTTCTCGCGTTTGATCTATGGCGCACGCAACACTGTCGGTGTTGCGCTGGTTACGACAATTATTGCCTTCCTGCTGGGGGGCGTTACCGGACTGCTGGCCGCCACCGTGCAGGGGTGGACCGATCATATCCTCAGCCGGGTCGTCGATGTGTTGATGGCAATTCCGCAGCTCATCTTTGCATTGCTGTTCCTGACCATTGTCGGTTCGTCGACGACGTCGGTCATTATTGTGATCGCCGTCCTGGACTCGACCCGTGTTTTCCGTCTGGCGCGTGCCGTGGCGATGAACGTGGTGGTGATGGACTATGTGGAGGCAGCCCGTATGCGAGGGGAAGGGCTGTGGTGGCTGGTCCGCCGCGAGGTTCTCCCCAACACGATGGCGCCGCTCATTGCCGAATTCGGCCTGCGCTTTTGCTTTGTATTTCTTTTCATCTCCGCACTTTCCTTCCTTGGCCTTGGTATCCAGCCGCCGACGGCGGACTGGGGCGGGATGGTGCGTGATATCGCGACGCTGATGACCTTCGGGGATGTGACCCCGCTGTTGCCTGCTGCTGCCATCGCGATTCTGACGGTGGGCGTGAATTTCGTGGTCGACTGGATGCTGCACAAATCCAGCGGGTTGAAGGAGTAGGCTCATGGAAAAGAATGATACCGATATCCTGCTGGAAATCCGCGACCTGCAAATCGAAGGGCTGGCGAATGACGGCTGGCAGGGGATTGTGCATGGTGTCGATCTGACGCTTCGTCGTGGTGAGGTTATGGGCCTGATTGGTGAGTCCGGTGCGGGTAAATCCACAATCGGTCTGGCTGCCATGGGCTTTACCCGTGGCGGCTGCCGCATTTCAGGTGGTTCTGTTTGTTTCGACGGCATTGAGCTGACAACGGTCAGTGAGGAGACGCGCCGTGCCCTGCGCGGTGCGCGGATTGCCTATGTTGCGCAGTCGGCCGCCGCCTCCTTCAATCCAGCTCATCGGCTGATTGACCAATATGCCGAAATGCCGGTACAGCATGGCGTTGCCAGCAAGGCGGAGGCCTATGAAGATGCCAAGGAACTGTATGATCGCCTTCGTTTGCCCAATCCCGACGAGATTGGTTTCCGCTATCCGCATCAGGTAAGCGGCGGCCAGTTGCAGCGGGCCATGACCGCCATGGCAATGTCCTGCCGTCCGGATCTGATCATCTTCGACGAGCCGACCACGGCGCTGGACGTGACCACGCAGGTGAATGTTCTGGCGGCTATCCGTGATGTGGTGGAACAGTTCAATACAGCGGCCATTTACATCACCCATGACCTGGCCGTCGTGGCCCAGATGGCGGACCGGATCAAGGTCCTGCGCTATGGCCGAACGGTTGAAGATGCCGATACCCGAACGATGTTGAATGCGCCCAAAGAGGATTACACCAAATCTCTCTGGGCTGTTCGAAGCTTTCAGAAACATCACAAGGCACCGGTTGTTTCGGATGAAACGCCGGTTATCGAGGTCTCCGGCATTGACGCCGCTTATGGCGATAACAAGATTCTGGATGATGTTTCCTTCAAGATTCATCGGGGCAAGACGGTGGCGGTCGTGGGGGAATCCGGTTCCGGGAAATCGACAACCGCCCGTGTGATCACGGGTCTTCTTCCGCCACTCAAGGGAACTATCCTGAACCACGGGGAGGTGCTGCCGGCCTCTTTTAGGCAGCGTAACCGTGAGCAGCTTCGCCACGTCCAGATGATCTACCAGATGGCGGATACGGCCCTGAATCCGAAACAGCGTATTCGCGAGATCATCGGCCGGCCCCTGGAATTCTATCTCGGCCTGAAGGGGGCAAAAAAAGAAGAACGTATTCGCCAATTACTGACCCAGATCGAACTCGACCCGGACACCTTCATCGACCGCTTTCCGGGGGAGCTTTCCGGTGGCCAGAAACAGCGCGTCAGCATTGCCAGGGCGCTTGCGGCGGAACCTGATTTCATTATCTGCGATGAGGTGACATCCGCGCTCGATCAGGTCGTGGCGGAGGGCATCCTGAAACTGCTGGACCGCCTCCAGGAGGAATTGGGGCTGGCCTATATGTTCATTACCCATGATCTGGCGACTGTGCGGGCCATTGCCGACGATGTTGTTGTCATGAACAAGGGACGCGTTGTCGAAAGTGGTCCGGTGGAGGAAATCTTCGCGCCGCCCCATCACGAATATACCGAATTGCTGTTGGCCTCTGTTCCGGAAATGGACCCGGACTGGTTGGACCGGCGGCTTGCGGAAGGCGGGACGTCCATGGCTGCCGACTGACCGGCAGGCCCCGCCTCATAAAGTTTGTACAGGGATTATTTGAAATGAAAGGAATGTCAGGGATGTTTGAGATCAATCGTCGCCAATTGCTGGCTGGAACTGCCGCGGCTTCGCTCGCGCTTGGTACCGGGCTCGGGTTTGCGCCCAAGGCACAGGCCGCCGAACCCAAAAAAGGCGGGCACTTCCGTCTGGCACTGTCCGGTGGTGCCACGGCAGACTCCATGGACCCGGCGACCTATGCCGCCGGTCCGGTTGTTTTCGCCGCATTGGCAATTTGCAACAACCTGACAGAGGTTGACGAGAACGGGAATGCCATTCCGGAACTGGCGGAAAGCTGGGAAGCCTCCGGCGATGCCAAGACCTGGACGTTTAAGCTGCGCCAAGGCATC
Source organism: Aestuariispira ectoiniformans (assembly GCF_025136295.1). Taxonomy (GTDB): domain Bacteria; phylum Pseudomonadota; class Alphaproteobacteria; order UBA8366; family Aestuariispiraceae; genus Aestuariispira_A; species Aestuariispira_A ectoiniformans. The sequence continues at coordinate 2,518,501 of NZ_CP062788.1, forward strand.
AAATTTCACAACGGCAAGGTGATGACGTCCGAAGATGTGATTGCCTCCTTTAACCATCACCGCGGCAAGGACAGCAAGTCCGGTGCGAAATCCCTGCTGGCCGGTATCAAGGATATCCGCGCCGACGGCGACAGCGCCGTTGTCTTTGAACTGGCTGAAGGCAATGCGGACTTCCCGTTTGTCCCGGCGGACTATCACCTGGAAATCTTCCCGTCTGCAGACGGCAAGATCGATTGGAAATCGGGCATCGGCACCGGCGGTTACATGCTGGAAAGCTTTGAACCGGGCGTGCGGACTGTCCTGAAACGCAATCCGGATTATTGGAAACAGGGCCGGGCGAATTTCGATACGGTTGAAATTCTGACGATCAATGACCCGGCGGCCCGCGTCAGCGCCCTGATGACGGGTGGCGTCGATGCGGTGAACAGCCTCGACCTGAAGACGGTTCACCTGCTGAAGCGCAACAAGAATATTGTCGTCGAGGAAGTCACGGGCACATCGCATTACACCCTGCCGATGTTTGCGGACACCGCACCGTTCAACGACAACAACGTCCGCATGGCGTTGAAACACGCGATTGACCGTGAACAACTGGTTGAGACCATCCTGCGTGGTCATGGCCGTCCGGGCAACGACAGCCCGATCACTCCGGCAAACCGCTATTTCAATACCGACCTGCCGCAGCGCGCCTATGATGCGGACAAGGCCAAATACTATCTGAAACAGGCAGGCATGAGTGACCTCAAGGTTGATCTGCATACATCCGACGCCGCATTCTCCGGTGCGGTTGATACGGCTGTTCTGTTCCGTGAAAGTGCGGCCAAGGCTGGCATCGACATCAATGTGGTTCGCGAACCGGCAGACGGCTACTGGTCCAATGTCTGGCTGAAAAAAGCCTTCTGCATGAGCTATTGGAACGGTCGTCCGACCGAAGACTGGATGTTCTCGCTGGTCTATGCCGGTGGCGCCGACTGGAACGACGGCCATTGGAACAACGAGCGTTTCAACAAATTGCTGGTCGAGGCGCGCGCTGAACTGGACGAAGCCAAGCGCAAGGCCATGTATTTCGAAATGCAGGAACTGGTCTATAACGACGGCAGCACCATCATTCCGATGTATGCTAACTATGTCGATGGCCGTTCTGCGAAAATCGCGCGTGGCAACCTGGCGTCCAACCGCTTCCTGGATGGTTGGAAGTGCATTGAACGCTGGTGGATGGCGTAACGGAGCCCAAGGTCCCGACCGGCGCAGGGTGCTCCCCTTTGCGCCGGTCGCCTGACCCGGGAGCAGATTTTATTTTTCCTATTGGCCGGAACCAGTTGGCCGGTTGTTGAAGGAGCTGACAGAATGAGCAATATCACACAAGCAGCAGCGATCGGCGGTGGCGTAATCGGTGGCGGCTGGATCGCGCGCCTGATCCTGAACGGTATCAACGTGAAAGTCTTTGATCCGGCGCCGGGTGCCGAACGCAAGGTCGGCGAGATGCTGGCCAATGCGGAACGCGCCTATGGTAAGCTGACCAACGCGCCACTGCCCAAGCCCGGCAAGCTGGAATATACCGCTACTCTGGAAGAGGCGGTTAAAGACGCGCAGTTCATCCAGGAAAGCGCCCCGGAGCGTATGGAGCTCAAGCAGTCGATCCTGAATGAGATCGACCAATATGCGCCCGCAGATGCATTGATCTGTTCATCGACCTCGGGGCTGATGCCGACGGAATTACAGAAGGGTATGACCCATCCGGATCGCATGATGGTGGGCCATCCTTTCAACCCGGTTTATCTGTTGCCGCTGGTGGAAATCTGTGGGGGTGAAAAAACCTCCGACGAAGCGAAAAAGCGCGCTGCGGCGTTTTACGAATATATCGGTATGAAGCCGCTGGTCCTGCGCAAGGAAATTGATGCCTTTATCGCCGACCGTATCCTTGAGGCCTATTGGCGTGAGGCGCTGTGGCTGGTGAACGACGGCATTGCCACGGTGGAAGAGGTTGACGATGCGATCCGCTATGGTGCGGGCCTGCGTTGGGCGATGATGGGAACCTTCCAGGTTTACCGTATCGCCGGTGGTGAGGCTGGCATGCGCCACTTCATGTCCCAGTTCGGTCCGGCCCTGAAATGGCCCTGGACGAAACTGATGGATGTGCCGGAACTGACCGACGAGTTGCTGGACACCATCGCGGACCAGTCCGACGATCAGGCCAAGGGCGTTTCCATCCGTGATATGGAACGTCAGCGCGATGATGGCCTGGTCTCTGTCATGCAGGCCCTGAAGACGCACGACCTGGCGGCTGGTGAGGTGCTGAAAGGCTATGAGAACAGCCTCTATGCCCGCGCCCATGCCCATGTGGAAGAGGCAGAGGTCGATCTGACCCAGCCGCTGGCCCTTCATGAGGCAACCGTCCGGCCCGACTGGGTGGATTACAACGGTCATATGACCGAACATCGCTATTTGCAGGTGTTTGGCGATGCAACCGACGCTTTCCTGCGTTTCATCGGGATGGACCAGGACTATCTGGCGCGGGATCGTTCCGTCTATACGGTCGAAACCCATATCCGCCATTTGCTGGAAGTGGCCGCTGAACAGCCGCTGTCTGTGACGACGCAGGTACTTGGTCTGGATGAAAAGCGGATTCGTATCCTGCATGTAATGCGCCACAGTGAGACAGGCAATGTCCTGGCGACAGCGGAACATATGCTGATGCATGTGGATACGGCACAAGGCCGGGCTTGTCCGCTGGAAGCGCCGTTGGCGGGCAAGGTTCATCCCATCTGGGAAGCACACAGGTCCCTGGAAAAGCCTGAATTTTCAGGCCGTGGAATCCGGGAACTGACTGCCTAGGTTTTTACCTCTGGCCCCAAACTGGCAAACGGCCGGCACCGTCCGGCCGTTTCTTTTTTTGTTGTGGGGGGTGGCATCTACGGGCCATAGGCTTTAAAAGCCCCCGCAGGCTGGAATTTTGAATTTTCCAATTTTGAGCTATAGTTTTGCAAGAATTCGAAGGATTAGGAACATGACCGGTGAAGAAATCGCCAAGGTAACCAATCACCTGCGCAGAACCTTCAATAACAACCGTATTATGGTTGATCCGCCGAAGAAGGCGAATGCGCCGATCGAAGTTCGTGTTGGCGACGAAGTAATCGGGACGATTGATCGTGACGAAGACGAGGGTGAAGTCGCATACTACTTCACCATGGCGATTCTGGGTGAAGAGATCTAAGTCTCTTTCCATAGGATTGAGAAAAAGCGCGGGGATCATCCCCGCGTTTTTTTGTTTGGATCAGCGCCAGTTCAGGAGCCAGCGTTCGGCGCGGGTCAGCAGGGCCGATACCAGCAAGCCCAGGGCCGACAATACAACCACGCCAGCCAGCAGCTTTGATGTCTGGTAGAGGTTACCCGCCGCCAGGATAAGCGAGCCCACCCCGTATTCCGCGCCAATCATTTCTGCGGCGATCAGCAGGATGATTGCGATTGAGGTGGAAATCCGGAAGCCGGACAGGATTGTCGGCAGGGCGCCGGGGAAGACCACTTTACAGATGATCTGCCAGTTCGACAGGCCAAAGCTTTGCGCCATGCGGATCAGGTTGCGGGGCACGCCGTCAACGCCGCCGTAGGTATTGATCACGGTCGGGAAGAAGACACCGAAGGCGATTGTCGCAACCTTCGACGGTTCGCCAATGCCAAACCAGATGATGAACAGTGGCAACAGGGCGATCTTCGGGATTGGGAAAATGGCCGATACGAAGGCGATCCCCGCCGACCGGACGACAGAGAACATGCCAACGGCAAAACCGACGGCCAGGCCTGCGGTGGTTCCCAGCAGCCACCCATATAACAACCGTTGCAGGGACGCGCTCAGATGGAGCCAGATTTCCCCGGATTCGATCAGTTCCCACAGCGCCTGGGCGATTGAGGCGGGGCTGGGCAGGGCGAGATCGGAAATCCATCCGGTCGAGGAACCTAACTGCCAGACGGCAATCACGATTGCAAAGAAGGCCCAGGCCACGGCCGGAACCATACGCGGGGCAAATCCGGTTGCCCGGAAGGGGACTGGTTGCCGGTTATCATGCATTTTCCAACTCCCGGTCGGCCACCAGGGCCTCATCGCGGATTAGAGACCAGAGGCGTTCTTCAATGGCAAGCAGTTCCGGTGAACGTTTGCCTCTTTCAGCCAGCGGAATGTCGATGGTGACGATGTCCTTGATGACGCCGGGACGGCGGGACAGGGCAACAACCTTGTTGGCGAGATGCACCGCCTCGTTCAGGTTGTGCGTCACATAGACTGCCGTGATACCGTTGCGTGCAAAAAGGTCGGTAAATTCGTCCAGAAGAATTGTCCTGGTCTGGGCGTCCAATGCCGAAAGCGGTTCATCCATCAACAGTACGGCGGGCCGCACGGACAGGGCGCGTGCAATGCCGACACGCTGGCGCATGCCACCGGATAATTGCTTGGGATAGGCCTTACGGAATTCAGCCAGGCCGGTCAGGGTCAGGGCTTCTTCAATGCGTTCGGCTTTTTGTGCTTTGGACAGTTTATGACCTTCCAAAGCAAAGGAGAGGTTGCCCTCCACACTGCGCCAGGGAAGTAATGCGAAATCCTGGAAGACATAGGTCAGGGGGTTAAGGCAGCCCTCGGGCTTTGCTCCGGACAGGAACACCGTACCGTCCGACGGCTGCAGAAGGCCGCCGAGAATAGACAGAAGAGTCGATTTCCCGCAACCGGATGGCCCGATAAGGGCAACAACATCTCCCCGTTCCACGGTAAAGGAGATGTCGTTCAGAACCGCCAGGTCATCATAGCGATGGGTAATGTTTTGAACGTCTAAACGCATGGTTGTTTTTGCCCCTGAAACAGCAATGGCGGCATAATGCCGCCATTCGCCGGTTTTGGTTTTGAACCATTAATTCATGGATGGGACGAAGCGGGGGTCGACAAAGTCGTCGATGGAGACTTTTGCATCCACCAGCTTGTTATCCTGGAACCATTTCAGTTGTGATTTGATGCTGTCCACATCCAGGCGGGCCTGCGGGTCGAAGTACAGTGCGCCGTTCTTGATGCTGACATATGCCTTTTCCGCCGGGCGGTCCTTATAGACATATTTATGCACGATTTTGAGGGTTTCGTCGGTTTTTGCGCCGTAGACGGGCTTGCCCTCCGCATCCCGTTTAAGGAAGGCTTCGGAATAATCCGCGACGCCTTTCTGGTATGCCTTCACGAAACGTTGCACGACATCGCTCTTTTCTGCGGCATTGTCGGTGGAGGTGAACAGTGCACCGCCCTGGTATTCCGCATAATCCGCAACCCACCCGATGATGTTAGCCGCGCCCGCGCCAGCAAGAGGTTTGGCGATATGCGGGACGATGATCATGGAATCGACCTGGTTGGTTTTCAGGGCCGCAATCATATTGGGAACCTTCTGCAGCGGCTTCAGCGATACGTCTTTCAGCGTGAAGCCAGCCTTTTGCGCCACCTGTCCCAGCATGAAATGGAAAGAAGAACCGACCTGCGACATGGCATAGGAATGGTTCGGGAATTTCTCCGGCGCATCGAAGCCTTTGGCAAATGCATCGTTGGACGCAAGGATTGCGGAGCCGTCATAGCCCTTTTTCTCAAAGAACTGGGAGGCAACGACTTTCAGCGCACCTTTTCCCGCCAGGTTAAAGAAGCCACCGGTAAAGGCGGTCACGCCGAAATCAGCGTCGCCTGCCGTTACCGCGACGGCCACCGGCTGTGCAGCGTTGAAAAACTTGAACTCGACATCAATATCCTGGTCTTTGAAATAGCCGTTTTCATAGGCGATGAAGAGTGGTGACGACGAGACGAATGTCAGCGAGGCGACGGTAACTTTGTCTGCGGCCTGGGCTGCACCGGTGGCGACCATGCCACCAACAGCCAATGCAACAGCGGATTTGAGGAATTTGGTAACTTTCATTGTGACCTCCCAATACATCCCCTTCTTCGGTTGTTTCGCCCGAAGTAGGGGATAACCCCTTGGCTTTTACGTTAATTATCGGGCCATTATATAGCCTAGGCAATAGTCTGCGTCCATGAAATGCGGTGCCAAGTGCTTATGAAGGTAGCGACCGAATGAGGGGAATAGTTTGACGCCGGGGCTCGCGGGCACTAAGGGAACGCCCGGTTAGCCAATGCGTTGTGGGAAAGAGAGTTTGTCAGTGCTTCAGGCGGATGTTGTTGTTTTAGGGGCCGGGGCGGCCGGGTTGTTCTGTGCCATTGAGGCAGGGAGGCGTGGGCGTCGGGTGCTGTTGCTGGACCACGCAAGGAAGCCGGCCGAGAAGATCCGCATTTCTGGCGGAGGGCGCTGCAACTTCACCAACCGGCATGCCGCGCCGGACCGTTTCCTGTCCGCCAATCCAAAATTCTGCATTTCCGCCTTGCGCCAATATGACCAGTTTGCGTTTATCAAGCGCGTTGAGAAACACAATATCGCCTATCACGAAAAGACCCTGGGGCAGCTTTTTTGCGATGGCAGTTCGCAACAGATCATAGATATGCTGTTGACCGAGGCCGGTGAGGCCGGTGTTGAACTGTTGCTGGAAACCTCGGTAGAGACGATCGAGCGTTCGGCGGATGGCTTTCTGCTGAATAGTAATCGGGGGGACATTTCCTGCCGGTCGCTGGTGATTGCCACGGGTGGTAAATCCATTCCGAAAATGGGGGCGACGGCTTTCGGCTATCAGGTGGCGGAACAGTTCGGTCTGGCCCTGGAGCCGACGCGGGCGGGGCTCGTGCCCTTCACCTTTGAAGGGGATATCAAGGAAAGTTGCCGGGAGCTGTCCGGGGCGTCGGTGCAGGCAGAGGCGCGCTGCGGCAAGGGCCGATTCCGCGAAGCCCTGCTGTTTACCCACCGTGGGTTAAGCGGTCCCGCTGTCCTGCAGATTTCGTCCTATTGGCAGGAGGGGCAGGCCGTCACCTTTGACCTTTGCCCGGATGCGGACCTGTTTAACCTGCTGAAGTCGGGACGGGCGGAGAACCCGAAGCAGAATGTCGAGACGCTGCTGGCATCTCTCCTGCCGAAGCGTCTCGCCCAGGACATCGCTGCCGAAGTCGGGGTTGAGGGGCGTCTTGCGGATCAGTCCGACAAGAAACTGCGGGCGCTGGCGGACCGGATCAACCGCTGGCAGGTCGTGCCCAGTGGCACGGAAGGATATCGGACCGCAGAGGTCACCCTGGGCGGTGTTTCAACAGCAGAATTGTCGTCAAAGACGATGGAAGCCAAAAAGGTGCCAGGCCTTTATTTCATTGGGGAAGTCGTTGATGTCACAGGGTTCTTGGGTGGATACAATTTCCAGTGGGCGTGGTCGTCAGCTTATTGCGCCGGGCAATATGTCTGACGCTATTGCTGGTTCTCCAGCCATTTGAGGGCACCCAGCCCTGCGGCCCGTCCGGTGGCGAAACAAGCCGTCAGAAGATAGCCGCCGGTCGGTGCCTCCCAGTCCAGCATCTCACCGGCGCAGAAAACACCGGGTCGTGCTGTAGCCATAAGGTCTTCGTTCAAGGCATCGAGAGAAACACCACCGGCGCAACTGATGGCTTCTTCCATGGGGCGAGGGCTGTCGACCCGAATTGGCAGCGACTTAAGCGCCTGCGCGAGGGCTGACGGATCATCCATGACTTCTTTGGGAAGGCATTCCCGGATTAGCCCGGCCTTCACGCCCTGCAGACCGACGGTTTTCCGCAAGTGGTTGGTCATGGAGTTCTTGCCGCGAGGCTTTGAGAGGCGTGCCGTCAACTGATCGGCGGTCAGATCGGGTTTCAGGTCAACCGTGAGGCAAGCCTCGCCAGTTTGCGCCCATTCATCTCTCAATGATGCAGAGACCGCATAGACGGCACTTCCTTCAATGCCGGACTTTGAGATGACGAAGTCGCCCTGTGCCTTGCTGTTGCCGTGACGGAGGGTCACGGACTTGACCGGCTCACCGGCAAAGCGATCCAGAAAATGGGTGCTCCAGGCAACATTGAAACCACAATTGGCCGGATTGAAAGGCGCTATGTTTATTCCGGCCTTCTCAAATACAGGGACCCATGCGGCATCGGACCCCAAACGGGGCCAGCTTGCACCGCCTAGCGCAAATATGGCGGCATCGGCCTCAATGGAAACGGCTTTGCCGTCCGCTTCGAATTCCAATTTTCCTGTGCTATCCCAGCCGTTCCACCTGTGTCGCGCATGGAACTGGACACCTTGATCGTCCAGCCGTCGCAGCCAGGACCGGAGCAGGGGAGAGGCTTTGAACACGGTCGGAAAAACCCGCCCGGAACTGCCAACAAAGGTCTCGACGCCAAGCCCCTTGGCCCATTCGCGAAGGTCGCCTGGCGTAAACCGGTCGAGATAGGGACGCAGGCGGGGGCTTTGCTCGCCGAACCGCTCTACGAACTGGCCGTAGGGCTCTGCATGGGTCAGGTTGAGACCACTTTTTCCCGCCATCAGCAGCTTGCGGCCAAGTGAGGGCATTGCGTCGAAAACATCGACGGAAAGACCTTGAGCAGACAATATTTCAGCCGCAGCGAGACCGGCTGGCCCGCCGCCAATCACGACTGCTCTTGGATTGGTTTTCTTATTCACTGCTATTGGCCAAGGTTCGGGAACCCGTTGGAGATAACGGTCTCGATATCATCGATATGCGTCGGCCAATCATAGTCGAATGCGAAACCTTCAATATGTTTCAGATAGCCACCCTCAATATAGAGAATATAGCCGGAATCGACATTTGAATTCAGGCGTAGCACCAGATTGCTTGAATGAGCCCTGGAATAGTCATTCGCGCATATGAGAAGCTGTTCGGAAGGGGCGAATTCAGTGAAGAAACCAACACCGGTATGTTCACGTTCGACCACCGTAATTGTTTCAGGTTGCAGCCATCGGCGGCGCAAAAGTTCATGCGCAAGGAAATGGGTCAGGACTTCGTATTCAAGCTCGTTGATCTGCATCCTGCGTGCTTATCCCATTCCGCAGGAATTGGCAAAAGGTCACGATGTGGGAACGTCGTCGCCGGTTTGAGGGTGAGGCTGGCGGGATGCGGCCTGTTCGCGTTTTACCGCCTTGGCATTTTCCTGGGCACACAGGTCCTTCTTCGAGATTTTGCCGATGAGCGTTTTGGGCAGCTCATGAAGGAATTCTATTCGCCTTGGCATCTGGAATGGCGCGAGCTTGTCTTTGAGGAATGCCCGCAATTCATTCGAGGACATCGGCAGCTCATTATCTTTGAGTACGACAAAGGCCTTGATGATCTCCCCGCGATGCTGGTCCGGAATGCCACAGACCGCGGCTTCCGCCACGGCGGGGTGGAGGTGGATGACTTCTTCCACCTGACGTGGGTATACGTTGAAACCGCCGCTGAGAATCAGCTCCTTGATGCGATCGACGATGTAGAGATAGCCATCTTTATCCATATAACCCACGTCGCCTGTATGCAGGCGACCACCGCGCATGGCAGTGGCGTTTTCCTTTTCAAGGGTCGCGTAGCCCGCCATTACCTGCGGTCCTTTGATACAAACTTCGCCCTTCTCGCCGATATCGACCAGGCGATCCGGATCATCCAGGGCGACAATCTCGATCACGGTGTTGGGGAGAGGAAGCCCGACGGAACCCGCCTTTCCGGTTCCATCCAGGGGGTTTACGGTGCAGACTGGTGAGGTTTCGCTCAGGCCGTAACCTTCCACCAAAACACAGCCAGATCGTTCTTCAAACTCCTGTTGTACAGCCTGGGGAAGCGGCGCGCCGCCAGAGATACAGAACTTTAGGCTGGTCAGGTCATATTTATCCAGATCCTTCGCCGTATTGATCGCTGAGAACATCGTCGGCACGCCCACGAAGGCGGTTGGTTTCTCCTGGTCGATCAGTTTCAGGATTTCCTGCGTCTTGAATAAAGGCGTGAGAATAAGCTCTGCTCCGATCTCGATACCCAGGTTCATGACCGCCGTCATGCCGAAGGCGTGGAACAAGGGCAGGACGCCCAAAATCTTCTCTTCACCAGCCTTCAGGCCGGGGGACCAATGTGAGACCTGCATGACATTGGCATAGAGATTGGCGTGGGTGAGCATAGCCGCTTTTGGTATGCCCGTTGTGCCGCCGGTGAACTGCATGACGGCAATGTCTTTTTCCGCATCAATGACCGTCGGGCTGAATGCGGCCTTGCTATGCGTCAGATTGGTGAAGGGAATATGCAGGTCGTCCTTGGGAATGGCGGCGACCTCTTTGCTTTTCATGAGGTCGAATAAGATCTTTTCCGTGAACCGCATGACGCCGCCGATGGGGCAGACAATCAGCTTTCGAATGGGGGCATCGTTGACGGCAACTTCCTGGGCCTTTTTATAAAGGCTTTGTGTGTTCAAGGTTGCCAGGAAGCGAATGTCCGCGTCGCGCACGACATGGTCAATCTCTCGTGCGGCATAGAGCGGATTGATGTTCACAACAGTGCCGCCTGCCTTCAGTGTCGCATAGAACAAAATGATGCTGTAGGGGCAGTTAGGCAGCATGAGGCCAACCTTGACGCCTTTGTGCACGCCAAGGGATTGCAAACCGGCGGCGGTTCGCGTGACAAGATTGCCGATGTCCGAATAAGTGTAATGGCGGCCCCGGAAATTTGTGCATGGCCTATCGCCGAACCGTTCGACGGCATCATCAAACATGTCGGTTAGAGGCTTGGAGGTGATTGGGATTTCCCAATGCAGCCCTTTTGGATAATGCGCTTCCCAGGGATAGGGGCGTTTTTGTTTGACCGGTTCAGGCACCGTCTTTTTTGCAGCGGGCGGTGCAAGCAGCCCTTTGACTTTGGATATCAGCGGTCGAAATATTCCGCGCTTTCGCATTGGCTCGGGCTCAGGGAAATGGTGGCTGACAGGGCGGAGTGCTCCGGAAATGCGGTAGCGTTGCCGTTGCTGCTCCAGAAACTGCAAGATGATCTCACGTGTTTCCCCTATGTCTTCCAACAGTATGCCATGACGGTTGGATTTCACCATGTGAATTGATTTTTCTGTGGTTGTCAGACGCGCATGGATGAGTGTTGCGCTGTCGGGGTGGACCACATGTTCGTCAGTTGCCTGAATGACCTGTACGGGGCAGGTGATGTCGCCAAGCTTGCCAACGAGACTGTCCGTGACACGGCGCAACTCGAACAGACCCCGGACCGGTATGTGGCGATAGTTTATCTCTGGATGCTCGCTGTCATTAAGGTGGAAGGGCATCACGCCTTCCCAGCTCCAGGCCCATTCGGTCAGGACGTTGAGGCCATGGATCAGGGGAACGAAGACAAGCTGCCGGTTCCGGAATTTCAGAGGGGCACAAATGGCCGACACCCCGGCGAGGCCCTTGGGATTTTCCGCCGCGAGATGCAGGGCTAACGCCCCGCCGGTCGAAAATCCTATCACGCATATATGACGGCAATAGCCCGACATGATCTCATAACCACGACGAACGCTTTGCATCCAGTCGCTCCAGCTTCGATTGCGAAGATCCCAGGGAGAGGTGCCGTGCCCGGCCAGTCGGATGCCGACAACCGGATACCCCTGTTCCGCGAGTTCCTTTCCGAAGGGGCGGACTTCTGCAGGCGACGCCAGAAACCCGTGGACGAGAACGATGCCAACGCCTTCCGGGTTCAGTTTTTCAGGTTCGGGCAGCAACAGGAAGGGGGCTCCACTTTCTGTGGCGGTTTCCTTGTCATTGACTTCCGCATAGCGTGGCTTCTGGTGGTTTTTCTTGTTCCAATGAAATCTGCGTGTTTCATCTTCAAAAAGCAGGTCCGAAAAGGCGGCGCGATCGACGCTGGGGGCTTCGACAATGGCCTGTTCTATGGCCTGGCAGGCCTCATCGACCGGGGTTATTTCGTTGGCATAGACGAGGACGGGGTTTTCCAATCGCACCGTGTGAACCGCATAATCCTCGGTGAGTTTTGGCAGAAAACGGTATTGCGCCAGCGTTGCCTCGAGCAGGCCCAGGCTGGTTGCCATGTCCAGGAACTGCTCAAAGCCGTTGCAGACGCCTTTATGGATGCCGTCATAGTTTTCAGGATTGGTCAGGCTGCGGTGCAGTTTTACCTCTGGGCGTTCCTGTATCTTCCTGATCGCGAGATAGAGGTATTTGTGAAAGCTTGCCCGCGGGATTTCCGTTTGCCCGTGGTCCAGTAATGTCAAAATCAGTTTGGCGGCGACATGGCTGATACTGATGGTCACATTGCGATAGATTTCGCGGGTGCTGACGTCGCGCAGGCGGGCAATCTCACGGCTCATGGCCGCGGCGATTATGCGATCCATCCATTGGTCGCTATCGTCCTTCAGGGCGAAAAGCTCGTTGAGGCTGTCTATATGACTGAAGGCTTTCTTCAACAGCGCACGTTCCCAGAAAGACCAACTGATTTCCGGTTCGATCGGGGTTCCAAGGCGGATATCCATATCAGTTTTGCGAAGAAGAAGGTTGCCTTCGATCAGCAGTTCCTCGCGGGCGCGTTCGCTCATATCCTCCCCCATGAGACCGGCGACCTTGACCAGAAGGTTTTCCTCCCAGTGGATGGGGTAGAAGGTAATGTTGCCCGGGACGATGAATGTGGGCTTCTGCGCTGCGGCGACCAAATCATAGGTGTTGGAAAAGTTCAGGGCCTTTGCCCAGCGTTGAAGCCGCTCGCTATCATCATTCTCGAAGACGGACAGAATACGCTTCTTGAAGATTTCCAGCGTCAGCGCGATTGCGGCAGCGCCCTTGTGGTGCTTGCGCGTCTTGTCTGCCGTCGGAGAATATATTTCGAACTCGCCGGTGGGTGCCATAACGCGGCGGTCCTTTATCATCCCACCTTCCGGAAAGATTATGATTTTCCGGCCTTTGAGGATTTCAGCGGCCAGAAAGGCCAGCAGACCGGGATGGTTATGGGGAACCGCACCGACGCTCCACAGAAATTTGGAGAATTTGTCATTTGCCTCGAACAGTTCGGCTGCGGCGACACAACGGCAATAAGCGCCCGTCGCCTGATAGATCAGATACTGCGGAATAACAGTTTCAAAGCGGGCGAAATGATTGAACAGGAATATCTGGCCCTGTTCGAACTGGTCTTGTGCATCATGGACCTTGATGTTGATGCCCAGTCGTTCGTGAATCAGGGAAAACGCACTGACACACCGTTGATAGGTGGTCTCATTGATTTCCTGCACTTCCCCCTTCGTCATTTCCGGCAACCCCTCCGATATAGATCAGCCGAGCGGTCAATTGATGGCCTGGGCTCAAGTCTAGCTCGAAAATCTTAAGAATTTCTCCCCGGACTGAATTTTTCTCTCACCACAGTACAGACTATGGATGTGGGGAGAAATTTATGTTTCTTCAATTTTGGAATGAAAATTTTTTGAATGTTTTTCTTTTGATATTTTTGTTCTATTTTATTTCTTTGAAAATAACTTGATTGGAAATGACTGATTAACAACAAAAAATCAAAATATGAAAAAAATTGATTGCGGAAATTTTCAGTTTAGAAATAAATTTGTAACGTAAATGAAATCGAGAGGTCGCAAGGATTGGGTATCTGGTGCCAGTCTGTTTCGATCCTCGGTCATAATAATAAGACTGAGTCGTCGTCGATGCCTTGCGAGAGGCTTGGGTAGATTAGGGAGTTATCTCAATGTTTAAACGAACACTCGTTGCGGCTGCTGCGTTTTGCGCGCTGACCGCCAACGCGGCATATGCCAAGACAGAGATTACCTGGTGGCACGCCATGGGCGGCCATCTTGGCGATGTCGTGAACAAGATTTCGGAAGATTTCAACGCTAGTCAGGACGAATACAAGCTCGTTCCCGTTTACAAAGGCGGTTACGAAGACACAATGACTGCGGGTATCGCGGCTTTCCGTGCCAAGCAGTCCCCGAATATCATCCAGGTCTTCGATGCCGGTGCGGCGACGATCATCAACGCCAAGGGCGCGGTATATCCGGTTCAGGACCTGCTGAGCGATGCCGGTGCCAAGTTCGATATCAATGACTACATCAAAGGCGTTCGCTATTTCTACGCGGACAGCCAGGGCAAAATGATCGGCCTGCCGTTCAACAGCTCCACCCCGATGTTGTATTACAACAAAGAAGCCTTCAAGAAAGCCGGCGTGGCCAACCCGCCGCTGACCTGGGAAGACTTCGAAGTGGCTGCGAAAAAACTGAAGGACGCGGGTTACATCGCGCTGTCCGAATCCCACAGCCCCTGGATATTTGCCGAAAACTTCATGTCCCGTCACAACCTGCAGATGGCGACCGCCAACAACGGTTACGACAGCACCGACGTCAAAATCCTCTACAACAACGACAAGCTGAAAATGCACTGGTCGAAAGTGAAAGAGTGGTTGGACGAAGGTTACTTCGGTTATTACGGCCGTGACTGGGGTGCGAACCAGGATGCCTTCCAGCAGCAGAAAGTTGCCATGTGGCTGGGTTCCTCCGGCTCCTTCGGCGGCCTGAAGCAGAGCGCGCCGTTTGAATTCGGTGCCTCCTACCTGCCGTATTGGAAATCCATCGAGAAAGAGCCGAAAGGCACCTTCATCGGTGGCGCCGCACTGTTTGCCTTCTCCGGCAAGTCCGACGAAGAAAACAAGGGTGTTGCGGAATTCTTCAAATTCCTGACCAAACCGGAAACCCAGTTCTACTGGCATAAAGAAACCGGTTATGTGCCGATCACCAATGCGGCCTATGACCTGGCGAAATCCTCCGGTTACTACAAGGAAAGCCCGGACGCCGAATATGGCATCCTGCAGCTGAACCAGCCGGCCGGTGAATGGACCAAGGGCTATCGCCTGGGTTACTACGTCCAGATCCGTGAAGCCATGTACAAGCAGTTCGACAACATCCTGAACGGTAGCCTGTCCGTGGACGAAGCCTTCGCGAATATCGAAGAGCAGGGCAATGATCTGCTGACGCGTTTTCACGACACTTACAAGTAATCCCGTGACCCTACTGGACGGCAGGCATTCGCCTGCCGTCCATTCTCTTTGTCACGTCAGTATTAGGTTAGCGTCATGAAGCGTGTTCAATTTAAACATAGCCCGGTGCCTTATATTTTTGTCGCGCCGCAGGTTCTCATCATTGCGATCTTCTTTCTTTGGCCGGCGGGCCAGGCGATCTATCAGTCGTTTTTGCTGGAAGATGCTTTCGGATTGTCGTCGCAATTCGTCTGGTTCCGTAATTACGAGGATATGATCCTGGACAGCCAGTGGGTGCAGTCCGCGACCTTCACATTCTTTTTCTCGATTGCCGTTTCTTTTCTTTCCCTGATGATATCGCTTTTCCTGGCCGTACGCGCCAATGAGGTGATCACAGGTGCACGCAGTTACAAGACGCTTCTTATGTGGGCCTATGCGGTGGCCCCGCCGGTGGCCGGTCTGATGGGCCATATGCTGTTCAGTCCGCTGATCGGCGACATGTATTTCCTGCTGAATTATATGGGCATGGATTTCGACCATGCGCAGCATCCCTTCGATGCGGCCTTCATGGTGACCCTGATCGCGGTCTGGAAGCAGGTCAGCGTGAATTTCATCTTCTTCCTCTCCGGCTTGCAGAGCATTCCCAAATCGGTTCAGGAAGCCGCAACGCTGGACTGCAAAAACGCCGAAAAGCGGTTCTGGACGATTACCTTCCCGCTGTTGGCGCCGACCAGTTTTTTCCTGCTGATCATCAACATGACCTATGCCTTCTTCGAGACTTTCGGGATCATCGATACGACGACGCGCGGTGCGCCGGGCGGGTCGACCAATACCCTGGTTTATAAAGTCTATATGGACGGCTTCCGTGGGGCGGATTTGGGGGGCAGTTCGGCACAGTCCGTTGTGCTGATGGTGATGGTCTTCCTGCTGACCATTGTGCAATTCCGCTTTATCGAACGCAAAGTTCATTATTAAGGGAAGGGAGAGAGCGATGTTACAATCCCGCTGGAGAGTCCTTTCCAACCACATCATCCTGATTCTGGGCACGCTGTTCATGGTCACCCCGATCTGGATTGCGATCATGTCCTCCACCCATTCCGCGGAAACTCTGTTCCGCGAGGGCATGCAGTTCCTGCCGGGCGGGCATTTCCTGGAGAATTACGGGGCACTTCTTTTCGACCCGAAAAATACCAAGGGCCAGGTGACGGCGCTTGGGATGCTTTGGAACAGTCTTGTCCTTGGCCTGGGGTTCGCCACCGGCAAGGTCATCATTTCGATGATGGCGGCCTATGCGATCGTCTATTTCCGCTTCAGGCTGGCGGTGCCGATCTTCTGGGTCATCTTTTCGACCCTGCTGCTGCCGCTGGAGGTCCGTATCGTACCGTCCTATGAAGTGGTCGCAAATCTGGGGCTGCTGAATACCTATACCGGTTTGATCCTGCCGTTGATCGCTTCTGCGACGGGGACCTTCTTCTTCCGGCAGTTCTATCGCGCCGTACCTGACGAGATTCTGGAAGCCGCGCGTCTGGACGGGGCAGGGCCGGTGCGCTTTTTCATCGACATCCTGGTACCCCTGTCACAGACCATGATCGCGGCGATTTTCATCATCATGTTCGTGGTCGGCTGGAACCAATATCTCTGGCCGCTGCTGATGACCACCGACGACACGCTCTATACCGTCGTCATCGGCATCAAACAGATTTACCAGGCCCTGACCGAGGGGGGCGAATTGCCCCAGTTCCAGAAAGCCTTCGCATTGACTGTGCTTGCGACAATCCCGCCGGTGTTCGTGGTGGTGGTGTTCCAGCGCATGTTCATCAAAGGCCTGGTTGAAACCGAAAAGTAAGTAACGAGTTTCGAGCGAAGGATACGCTTATGGCTACTGTATCTCTCAAGAATATTCAGAAAACCTATCCCAACGGTTTCAAGGCGGTGCATGGCATCGACCTGGATATTCAGGACGGTGAGTTTATCGTTATCGTCGGCCCGTCGGGCTGTGGTAAGTCCACTTTGCTGCGGATGATTGCTGGCCTGGAGACGATCTCCGATGGTGATCTCATGATTGGCAGCGACCGCGTGAATGCGGTGGAACCCGCCGCGCGCGACATTGCGATGGTTTTCCAGAACTATGCACTTTACCCGCATATGACGGTCTTCAATAACATGGCCTATGCCCTGAAGAACCGCGGGTTCAAGAAGGGTGAAATCAAACAGCGCGTGGAAGAGGCGGCGAAAATCCTGGAACTGGATCATTTGCTGGACCGCAAGCCGCAACAGCTTTCCGGTGGTCAGCGTCAGCGCGTTGCCATGGGCCGTGCCATCGTGCGTGAGCCTGCGGTCTTCCTGTTCGACGAGCCGCTGTCCAACCTGGACGCCAAGTTGCGTGTTCAGATGCGTCTGGAGATCAAACAGCTGCAGCGCCGCCTTGGTATTACATCCGTCTATGTCACCCATGACCAGATCGAGGCCATGACCCTGGCCGACCGTCTGGTGGTAATGAATGGTGGTCTGCCGGAACAGATCGGGACCCCGATTGAGATTTATGAAAATCCGGCTTCGACTTTCGTCGCCGGGTTTATCGGGTCGCCCTCGATGAACTTCATTCCGGGGCGCACCACGGAAGGCGGCCTGCAATTGCCGGATGGCACGACCCTGCAGCGTAAACCGTCCAACGGCAGCAGCGATTGCACAGTCGGTCTGCGTCCTGAAAACCTGCATCGGGCCAATGGTGAGAAACCGGACCTGGAATTGACCGTGTCCGTGGTCGAACCGCTAGGCGCGGACACATTGGTCTATGGCCTGCTGGATGGGATGAAAGAGCCTATCGTCGCGCGCCTTAACGGGCGGGCCGATATCAAGGAACAGGAGCGTCTGCCGCTCCGCATCGAGCATGACAAACTGCATCTGTTTGACAGCGGTGATGGTGGCAAACGCCTGATCTGATGATGTGAATAGCCGACAGGAAAAAGCCCCGGAAAATCTCCGGGGTTTTTTTGTCGGTCGGCATGACGGATTTGTCGAGAATGCAAGGCTTTTCATGAAGAAATAACGTGCGTTTCGTTGGTTTCTAGTGTATCCCGCGCCCTCAACAAAAAAGTAGAATGAGGACAGTCAGCAATGCAGGAATCCGCCGGCCTTGCGCCAAAGGCGGCTGAGACGAGCGTCTTTGGCCGTTACAAAACCGAAGTTCTTTCCGGGCTGACCGTGGCACTGGCGCTGGTGCCGGAGGCCGTGGCATTTGCCTTTGTCGCCAATGTAGAGCCGCTGGTCGGCCTTTATGCCGCCTTTATTGTCGGCCTGATCACCGCCGTTTTCGGTGGCCGTCCGGGCATGATTTCCGGTGCTACCGGTGCATTGGCTGTTGTTATGGTCAGTCTGGTGATGACCCATGGCGTCGAATACCTCTTTGCGACTGTCGTATTGATGGGGATTTTCCAGATTCTTGCCGGTGTCCTGCGCCTGGGTAAATTCATTCGCCTCGTGCCCTATCCGGTCATGCTTGGCTTTGTGAACGGTTTGGCGATTGTGATCTTCCTGGCGCAGTTGGGCCAGTTCAAGGTGACGGTGGACGGAACCAAACAATGGCTGGATATGCATTCCCTGCTGTTGATGGGCGGTCTTGTGCTGCTGACCATGGTGGTCATTTATGGCGTTGGTAAGGTAACCAAGGCTATTCCCGCACCGCTCGTCGGGATTGCAGCGGTCAGTGCCATCGTGATTGGTTTCGATCTGGATGTGCGCACAGTGGGTGACATGGCCTCCGTCTCCGGCGGATGGCCCAGCTTCCATATCCCCTCTGTACCGCTCAATCTCGAAACCTTCTGGATCATTGTTCCCTATGCGGCGATCCTGGCGGCAATCGGTTTGATCGAATCACTGCTGACCCTGAACCTTGTCAGTGAATTGCTGGAGGAAAAAGGCGGGGCGAGCAAGGAATGCCTGGCCCAGGGCGCTGCCAATGTGGTGACCGGCTTCTTCGGTGGTATGGGCGGTTGCGCCATGATCGGCCAGAGTATGATCAACGTGACCTCCGGCGGACGGACCCGCGTGGCCGGGATTTGTGCCGCCTTGTTCCTGTTGAGCTTCATTCTCTTTGCCTCCGGCCTGATCGAGATGATCCCGCTGGCGGCCCTGGTCGGTGTGATGTTCATGGTTGTGATCGGCACCTTTGCCTGGTCTTCCTTCCGCATCATCACGCGTATCCCCCGGGCGGATGCCTTTGTGCTGGTTCTTGTTTCCGCTGTCACGGTGGTTGAGGATCTGGCGATCGCGGTTATAGTCGGTGTGATCGTCTCCGCCCTGGTGTTTGCCTGGAAAAGCGCCAGCCATATCTGGGTGAAAACCAAGACACTGGACAATGGCTCAAAGTCCTACGAACTGCAGGGGCCGTTGTTCTTTGGTTCCATCGCCAGCTTCCATGAGCTGTTCGATCCCAAGACCGATCCGGATGATGTGGTCATTGATTTTGCCGGTGCCCGCGTTTGGGACCATTCAGGCCTGCAGGCTATTGATACCCTGGCAGAGCGTTACGAACAGGCTGGCAAGAAATTGCACCTTCGTCATTTGAGCCAGGACTGTCAGAAACTCCTGAAACGAGCCAATAAATGGATGGAAGTCTCTGTGATCGAAGACCCAAAATACGGTATTGCGGTCGACTACGATGAAACTTTCGCCGAGGCAAAATAACATAAGTCACCTTTGCCAGAGGCACTTGAACGAGAAGGCGTTGCGGGTTACCGCAGCGCCTTTTTTCTTTGCTGTCTACGTTTTTTGATTTTTGAACTTGACCAAATGGTCAGGATTGGGTCAGACTACCCGTATAAAGAAAAATCGCCCCCGGCTGCTTATTTGGAATAATCAGTCGGATCAGGGAGGCGACCTGTAAGGATCGAAGCGCACATAGAACGGCATAGGCCGACACCGCGCCATAAAAAACAGAAAGTAACCACGCCGAATGACGGTTTCGGCGAACGGGTGATCTTTGCCGAATGGTTGTGTCCCTTTGGGCTTACATCAGGGTCAATGCTGATGGGAGACAAAGATGACCACGCATCCTGTTAATACCGCGCCGGGCAAGCCGAGCCGGGAAGAGATTGCCAAGAACTTCGAAGACCTGCACCCGCGGTTCAACCGCTTGCAGTCCATGGCGGCGGCGAGCCGTTGCCTCTATTGTTATGACGCGCCCTGTGTGCGTGCATGCCCGACATCAATTGATATTCCCACTTTCATTCGCAAGATCGCGACGAATAACCCGAGCGGGTCTGCGCGCACGATCCTGTCCCAGAATATTCTGGGAGGAACCTGTGCGCGGGCCTGCCCGACGGAAACCCTGTGCGAGCAGGCCTGCGTCCGCAATGTGGCGGAGGACGAACCGGTGGAAATCGGCCGGTTGCAGCGTTACGCCGTGGATCACCTGATGGAGCAGGGCGGAGCCCATCCGTTCACGCGCGAACCCGCAACGGGCAAGACCGTTGCGATTGTCGGGGCGGGCCCTGCAGGGCTGTCTTGTGCTCATCGCGCGGCGATGCTGGGCCATGATGTGGTGATATTCGAAGCCAAGCCCAAGCCCGGTGGCCTTAATGAATATGGGTTGGCAGCCTATAAAATGGCTGATGACTTTGCGCAGAAGGAGGTCGAATTTCTGCTACAGATCGGTGGCATTTCCATCGAATATAGCAGTGCGCTGGGCGACAATCTGTCCATTGATGACCTGAAGGCGCGTTTCGATGCGGTCTTTGTTGGCGTTGGTCTTGGAAGCACCAATAACCTTGGCGTTGACGGGGAAGACAAGGACGGCGTTGTGGATGCCGTGGCCTTCATTGAAGAACTGCGCCAGGCCAATGACAAAAGTGTAGTCAATGTTGGTAATAACATTGTCGTTATTGGTGGGGGTAATACCGCGATTGACGCCGCCGTTCAGGCAAAACGCCTTGGGGCACAGGAAGTCACGCTGGTTTATCGCCGTGGTTCGGAGCAGATGGGCGCCACCGAATGGGAGCAGGACCTGGCCAAGGTCAATGGCGTCGTTGTGCGTCACTGGGCCAGGCCGACGGCGATCAAAGGTAATGGTAAGGCCGAAAGCATGATCTTTGAGCATACTGAACTCGACAACGGTAAACTGGTTGGCAACGGCCAGACCTTTGAAGTCCGGGCGGATATGGTGCTGAAAGCCGTGGGGCAGAAGCTGGATGAGGGCAAGCTTGGTGGGCTGACTATCGAGCGCGGCAAGATCGTTGTGGATGACGACTATCAGACCTCGGTGGCAGGTGTCTTTGCCGGTGGTGACTGTGTGAAGTCCGGCGAGGACCTGACCGTGCAGGCGGTTGAAGACGGTAAGCAGGCGGCCCATGCCATCGACCGCTTCCTGGCCGGCGCATAAGAGAGAAGGGGACCGAACAATGGCTGATTTGAAATGTACCATCGCCGGGATTGAAAGCATCAACCCCTTCTGGTTGGCCTCCGCACCGCCGACGGACAAGAAATACAACGTTGTCCGCGCCTTTGAGGCGGGCTGGGGTGGTGTTGTCTGGAAGACGCTGGGGATCGACCCGCCGGTGATCAACATGTCCAGCCGCTATGGCGCGCATCATGACACCAATCGTGGTGTCATCGGGATCAACAATATCGAGTTGATTTCCGACCGGCCGCTTGCGGTGAACCTTCAGGAAATTCGGGAGGTTCGCGAGGAATGGCCGGACCGGATCATCATCGGTTCCATGATGGCCCCGATTGAGGAGCGCCACTGGAAGGAACTGGCAATCCAGATCGCGGAAGCCGGTGTCCATGGCATCGAGTTGAACCTGGGCTGTCCGCATGGCATGTGCGAACGCGGCATGGGCTCTGCCATCGGTCAGGTGCCGGAAATGGTGGAGCAGGTGACACGCTGGGTGAAAGAGGCGGTCGACATTCCGGTCTTCACCAAGCTCACCCCCAATATCACCAATATCCTCTGGTCCGCAGAGGCGGCTTACCGTGGCGGTGCGGATGCCGTTTCGCTGATCAATACGGTAAACTCCATCACCGGCGTGGACCTCAACCACATGGCACCGGAACCGGTTGTGGACGGCAAGGGGTCGCATGGCGGCTATTGCGGGGCGGCGGTCAAGCCGATCGCGCTTAATATGGTGGCTGAAATCGCCCGCAATCCGGACAGCGCCAATCTCCATATATCCGGGATCGGTGGCATCACCACCTGGAAGGATGCGGCTGAGTTCATGGCGCTGGGCGCGAATGCGGTGCAGGTCTGTACGGCGGCCATGGTCTACGGTTTCCGGGTTGTCGAGGATATGATCGACGGCCTGTCCCAGTGGATGGACGAGCAGGGCTATACAAGCGTTGAGCAGTTTACGCGCAAGGCGGTTCCGAACGTTCTGGACTGGAACGAATTGAACATGAACTACGATGTGAAGGCCCTCATTGATACTGAACAGTGTATAGAATGCGGGCGCTGTCACATTGCCTGCGAGGACACCTCGCATCAGGCCATTCGCATTGATGAGAGCGGGGCGGGCAAGAAGACCTTCACTGTCGTGGACGAGGACTGTGTTGGCTGTAACCTCTGTTACCATGTCTGTCCGGTGCCGGGTTGTATCACGATGGAACCTGTCGAGAACGACAAACCCTATCTGACCTGGCCGGAACATCCTGATAACCCGATGAAAGCGGCTGCGGAATAGGGAACGATCATGAACGCGATTAATCAAACGCAGAACCATAAGGTCAACGGTGAACGGCTTTGGCAAAGCCTGATGGATATGGCGAAAATCGGGGAGACGGAGAAAGGCGGTGTTTGCCGCCTGGCTCTGACCGATCTGGACAAGCAGGGCCGTGACCTTTTCATCGACTGGTGCAAGGCCGAAGGCTGTTCTATCCGGATCGACAAGATGGGTAACATCTTTGCCCGCCGCGAAGGCCGTAATCCCGACCTGCCGCCGATCGTCACCGGCAGTCACCTGGACAGCCAGCCGACAGGTGGCCGTTTTGACGGTGTCTATGGGGTCCTGGCGGGTCTGGAGGTGATCAGGTCCCTGAACGATGCGGACTATGTCACCGAAGCGCCGGTGGAGGTCTCCGTCTGGACCAATGAGGAAGGCTCCCGCTTTCCGCCCGCCATGGTGTCGTCCGGCGTCTTCGCGAAGGTCTTCGACCTGGACTATGGCCTGAGCCGGGCGGATGTGGACGGCAAGACCATGGGCGAGGAGTTGGAGCGGATCGGCTATGCCGGACCTGACGAGCCAAACATCGATGGCCATGCGGTCGGCGCCTATTTCGAGGCCCATATCGAACAGGGGCCGATCCTGGAAGATGAAGACAAGACGATCGGTGTTGTCACTGATGCCCAAGGACAGCGCTGGTATGAGATCACGCTGACCGGGGTGGAGGCCCATGCCGGACCGACGCCCATGCACCTGCGCAAGGATGCTCTGTTGGGGGCATCACGCATCGTCGACGCGGTGAACAGGATCGGCATGGCGAATCAGCCCTATGCCTGTGCAACGGTGGGCATGATGCAGGTTCATCCCAACTCCCGAAATGTTATTCCGGGTAAGGTGTTCCTGACAGTCGATTTCCGCCATCCCGACGACGATATCCTTGCCAAGATGGACAAGGAACTGCGGGAGGCCGCCAAAGAGATTACCGAGGATATCGGCCTCGGCATGGACTTTGAACAGATCTGGTATTATGCCCCGATCAAGTTCGAGGAAAGCTGTGTCCAGGCCGTACGCGACGGTGTTGAACTAAACGGTTATTCCCATCGGGATATGGTGTCAGGGGCGGGGCATGATGCCTGCTATCTGTCGAAGGTCACACCGACGGGCATGATCTTCATCCCCTGTATCGACGGTATCAGTCACAACGAGGTGGAGGATGCCAAACCGGAATGGGTAACCGCCGGGGCGCAGGTTCTGCTGCAGGCGATGATCGCCAAGGCGGATGAGACGGTTCTGGAAAATACCGGGGCCTGACCGCCGGAGAGTAATCAAGACCAGTTGAAGGCTCTACAGCCCCGGTCCCACAATGGCCCGGGGCTTTTTCTATCAATCTGCGGCCATGGAATCGGGGTTTGAGGCGCAGGCCTTGATCAATTGCAAAATCTGGTTGCGAATGGTTCCATCGGCAATGGATTCGATCTGATGCGCCAGTTTCAGCGTCTTTCGCGGAATCGGGCTGTTCAAAGGGTTTGCCTCGTCTAATCCATCAAAGAGAAAATCAATTGATACTTCAAGCGCGCGGCAAATATCCCAGAGGCGGCTGCTGCCGATCCTGTTTGTGCCTTTTTCATATTTTTGAACCTGCTGGAAGCTGATCCCCAAAATCACCCCCAACTGTTCCTGGCTCATACCTTTTAATGAACGAGCCTCCCGGACCCGGCTACCGACATGAATGTCTACTGGATGTGGCATAAAATCGACCTCGTCATTTCAATCAACAGTAGTGTTATTGCATTATAGTTTACGTGGATCAGGCATACGGAAAAGCTTCTGTTCCATAAATTGTGATAAACCCGTATCCATGAGCTGTATAATTCCGGCATCAATGGCGTAGCCAACAGCTGCTGCCTGGGTTCGCGCGCCCATTTTCTCCTTGGCTGACGCTATATGCTGCTCGGCGGTGCGCTTTGTAATGCCAAGAAGTTCCCCCATATCAGCGCTTGTTGCGCCGATTGCCGACAAAAACAAAGCCTGGCGTTCCCGCATGCTGAAGCTATGTTGTGCCGGGGAGGTCTTGTCCTGTTCATGAATGCAGGTGAAAAGCAGGTTAAAGTTTTCCGCTATTAGCTTGATTGGGGCTACCCATTCTTCAATTTGTTTTTCGAAATTGGGAGATACCGCTGTGAACAGCCGGTATCCGTCCTGTCGACGGAATGGAACTGAGATGCCCTGGCAGACGGAATGGATACTGGCGTCTTTGAAAAAATCCGCAACGACCTTGTCGCTGTCGTTGAAATGATCTCTGGCGTTCCAGGACCAAGCATTTGTTTCTGAATAAAGTTTTTTCAATACAGGATCTATCAATCCGTATTCGCGTTCCCGGTATCTATCGAGCCAGGTATCGCTGTATGTGCCGTAATGCAAGAAGAAGGTTTCTGCGCTTGCTTCCAAAAGAGTGAAGCCGGAAAAGCCCTGATCCTGAAGGGCTGCCGTTGCAAGTTTGCCCAACTCGCGAAGAGAACCGGCCGTCCTAATGCGGCGAATTGCGCGTTCAACGAACGAGAACTTCTCTGCTTCACTCATTTGAAAGCCTCAATTTCTACGTATTTATACCTGTCTATTGCATGTTATAATACCTGTATCGTGTTGCATATCAAGTAATGGTTGTGATGCAATTTTGACTGATAAGTTGTCGTTTTTTTTGGTCATTGCCCGCAGAATTGATTCTTCCGTAGGTAGTTTAATCGCGACGGCAGTCGTTGAGCCGACTTTCATCGGTTTGCCTAGACGCTCCGTCCGCCAGCCGGTTCTGTTGACTATTCGCTCCATCCTCAAGTCTACAACTGCGACATATGCGGAGAGGTCGAGGTTGAGGGCGATGATGACAAGACCGATTAGAAGTTCCGTCGTTAAGGAACTGAGGTAGCCATTTGTGAGAATTTGTTTGGTATCAACGGCAAAGCGGCTGATTTCCCACAAGTCGTTTTCGGCAGGTGGCTTGGATGGAAGCAGAAACCCAAATACGTCCTTGAGCATGTAGGGACCATTCGTCGGCATGATCCGGGCGCATCCAATTGCCTCGCCTTGGGGGCTTAGCTTCGTCAGGTGGTAGGCGTTGTTGTGGTCAAATTCGTCGAACTCCATATTGTTGGTGCTGTTTACTTCCCAGTCCAGGCGCTCTTTAAAAACGCGGTGTCGCAGGCGGTATACAGACTGAATACGCTTGGAATCGGAGCTATTATCTAAAAGGGAGAGCATGTAATATATCCTTCGCTAGAGTTGTATGTGACTTCGATAGCGAGGGCTGCGTATTCTGCAATTGTGTTGATTACGATCTTGCTAATACGGAATTACCAGTGCCCATTTCACAAGAATTTTCCGGAAAATGGCGGTAACCCTTGGATAGGTAATCGTTAGAATTGTGCGGCTCACCCGTACTTTTACGGTGTTAGCGCTATTTTCTTCATTCGATTATGAGATGAATGATACCTGTGAAGATACATTAATTGGTCGGGACTCGGTGTGATCAGTAATAGTGGGACTAGATAGCTGTGCTGTCTGCCGCGACGTGGCTGTCAGCGGTATTCTCAATGCAATATCGTTCGCTGCAGTTCTGGTCTTTTCCGGCATAGAAAAACCCGCGATTGAAACAATCGCGGGTTTTATTGGCTGGGGGACCTGGATTCGAACCAGGACTAACGGAGTCAGAGTCCGTGGGTCTACCGTTAACCTATCCCCCATCAGATCGGTGCCATTTGATGTTGCTATCTCGTGGCCGGTGGCGGGTTTTTAGCCAAAGCGCCCTGTAGGGTCAACTACAAAAATTCGACTTTTTAAATTCTGTTCGTCGGGCATGCCGCCATTTGGGCAGCCCCGGTCGCTTTATCGGGCGCGATCTGTCATAATTTCTTCATAGAATACACGACCTTCGAGAGGCTTCATGTTGTGGTTTCGAGAGTGGTTGGTTAAGCTGATTCTGTGCGGTGCTGGGGTGGGGACCGGTGGCACGGACTGTTATGAATAATAATTATAATGCCGGACGTATTGTTTAATGGCCCGCCAAACGAAACATCGCCGGATCGCACCACGGTCACGGTTTATGCCTTCCACGGGACGCTGGGCGCATACTTATGCGGCATTGGATCTTGGAACCCACAACTGTCGTCTTTTGGTCGCGCGGCCATCGCGGTCAGGCATTCGGGTGATCGACGCCTTTTCCCGTATCGTTCGCCTGGGTGAGGGCGTGGGCAGTTCCGGACGGCTCAGCGAAGCGGCGCAGCGCCGCGCAATCGAAGCCATTCAGGTTTGTGTGGAGAAAATGGACCGGCGGGGTGTCAACCGCTATCGGGCCATTGCGACACAGGCCTGCCGGCTGGCGTCAAACAGGGATCAGTTTGTCGACCGTGTGATGAGCGAGACAGGCGTTCTGCTGGATGTGATCGACGCGCGTGAGGAAGCACGGTTGGCGATTAAAGGTTGTGTCCCGTTGCTGTGCCCGGGGAGTGATTATGCCATTATCTTCGATATTGGCGGGGGCAGCACCCAGGTCGTACTGGTTCATTGCAAGTCTGGATCAACGACAATCGTTGACAGCATGTCTATTCCCTACGGGGTTGTCACCCTGGGGGAGCAGATCGGCACCGATGCTCTGGACGAGCAGGTCTACGGGCGTTGGGTCGAAACGATTCGCGAGGTCCTGGAAGCCTTTTGCCTACGCAACAAGCTGGCGGCCAAGGTTGCGGATGGCCGGGTGCAAATGCTGGGTACATCCGGCACTGTGACGACACTCAGCGGGATTGACCGGTCCTTGCCACGCTATATTCGCTCTGAAGTGGATGGCAGCTATTTGGCATTCGATGCCGCACGGGAGATCAGTCACCGCCTGCGCCGGATGTCTTTGGGGCAACGTGCAGATGAACCCTGTATTGGCAAAGACCGGGCTGATCTGGTATTGGCCGGGTGTATCATTTTGGAAGCAATTTGTTCTGTCTGGCCTGTCGGCCGGTTGCGTGTTGCGGATCGAGGGATACGTGAAGGCATTTTGCAGGATTTGATGAAAGCGGCGGACGTCGAGTCGGCCACATGGGGACAGATGAATGGCGAGCGGTGTTAAAGGCGGCGGTGGTAAAAAGGGCAAAGGCAAAAAAGGAGCCTCTGTCCGTAATGTGACGGATGGACGGCAGCCGCGCGTTCGGGTGAAAACGGCGAAACGCCGAAAGACATCGTCCACGCGGTGGCTGGAGCGCCAGTTGAACGATCCCTATGTTGCCGAGGCCCGGCGGTTGGGCTACCGCGGGCGTGCGGCCTTCAAGCTGATTGAAATTGACGACAAATACGACTTCCTGCAGCCAGGGCAAACCGTTTTGGACCTGGGCTGTGCGCCGGGCGGTTGGGTCCAGGTGACGCAGGAGCGTATTGGCGAAAAGGGTGCCGTTGTCGGGATCGACCTGCTTGAGGTGGAGCCGATTGCCGGGGCGACCTTGATTCAAAAAGACTTCATGGACGATGATGCGCCGGACCTGCTCAAATCCGCACTCGGCGGGCCAGTCGACGTGGTCTTGAGCGACATGGCGCCCTGGACAACCGGTCATGCGCCGACAGATCACCTGCGGATCATCGGTCTGGTGGAGGCTGCCGCCTATTTCGCAGCGGAAGTGTTGAAGCCGGGTGGAAGCTTTATTGCGAAAGTCTTTTCCGGTGGAACGGAGCAGAACCTGTTGAACCAGCTAAAGCGGGATTATCAAAAGGTTGCACATTTCAAACCACCGGCAAGCCGCAAGGAATCTGCTGAAATGTATGTCGTGGCCATTGGATTCCGGGGCGAGCGTCCCTAAACGACGATTGCATCAACCACAAATAAGCCCGTCTCCAATGGAGGCGGGTTTTTTGTGTTTACATATAAAAATTCATGTAATACATGAATAAATTATTGAAATGATGTTTGGAGTGGTTGCGATGACGATCAGTACATTGAGTAAGGTAATCAGGCTCAGCCTGACGCTGCGTGTTATCTGCTGGCTGGGCATTATTGCCTTGCCCCTGATGGAGGCGGCTGTCTGGCTGAATGCGGATTGGCTGAAGGAAACGGATGCCTTTGCTGACTTGGGGCTTAGTTATGCGGATTTGTCTTTGTTGCGTCGGGTCGGGGCGCTGGCAATTTCGATGGTGCCGGTGTTGATACTGATCTATGGGTTGTGGCGTTTGGTCCTGCTGTTTTCCGCCTATGCCGCGGGGCGGATCTTTGATACGGAAACTGCCGGACACCTGAAGGCTTTCAGCATTTGCGTCCTGCTGAATGCCATTGTTGAGATTATGAGCACAACAGCGTTGACCGCCTATCTGACCTTCGACCGGCCGGAAGGGGAGCGGATGGTGTCTGTCACGGTCAGTGATCAGGAGTTTGGTGTCCTTCTCATGGGCGGACTTCTTCTTGTCGTCGCCTGGGTTCTGGGTGAAGGGGCGAAACTGGCCGATGAAAACAGGCAGTTTGTCTGATGCCGATAATTGTTCGACTGGATGTGGTCCTGGCCCAACGCAAGATGAAGTCAAAGGAGCTTGCAGCCCAAATCGGGATCAGTGAGCAAAATCTTTCCATGCTGAAATCGGGCAAGGTCAAAGGTGTTCGATTTGATACGCTTGAAAAGATTTGTGACGTCTTGAACTGTCAGCCTGGCGACCTGCTGGAGTTTCAGGCCGAAGGAGATGAGAATTGAAGGTCGTGTTGCAAAGGGTCTCTGAGGCTTGCGTGCGTATTGATGGTGAAACCGTGGGGGCAATTGACCGGGGCCTGTTGGTGCTGTTCTGTGCGGAAGAGGGGGATACAGACGAGAATGTTTCCTTCTTTGCACGCAAGATTGCCTTGATGCGGATTTTTGCCGACGAGGATGGCAAGATGAACCGGTCGGTCGTTGATGTCGGTGGAGCAGTCCTTGCGGTCAGTCAATTCACATTGGCGGCGCAATGGCGGAAGGGGAACCGTCCCGGCTTTTCCGCTGCTGCCGACCCTGTGGAAGGAGAGCGACTGTACGACCTGCTCTGCGCCGCCTTGCGGGATCAGGGCCTGCCTGTGGAAACCGGCCGTTTCGGGGCCAATATGCAGGTGGGTCTGACCAATGACGGTCCTATTACGATCGTGATGGATTCTAACGACGCCTGATTGCCGGTTACACGGCTTTGGGGGTGACTGTCACAATGACTGCAGCAGCGTTTTCCGCGCAACGAACACGGACCTGCTGATCCAATTCCTCAAGCTTGAGTGTATGATTGGATTTTACCATCCCGAACCCATCCACATGCACGATACTGTCCAGGGCATGAATGAAGACGGTGGCGGAAGGCTTGGCCTGGAGCTGCCGTTCTTCTCCATGTGAGAGAAGTTCAACGTCACCAGCCACCAGCTCAGGATCGTAAATCAGGTTGAAATCCCGGATGGGACCGTCGAGCAGTCGGCAATCAACCTCTGCCTCGCCGGAGAACGCAAAGGCGGGGTCACGATGGCGAACCACATGGGCGGTGCCGTCGACTGTCAATTCCATGCCTGCCCCTTCAATGGTCGCAATAAGGCGCTGATAGGCGTTGAAATGTGAGAAGGGGCCGTCTGTGGTCACATCTGCGATGCTGACGCGCCATAGACAGCGTTCAGGATTATCGCTGTTCTGTTCGATCGCGATTTCAGTTGTTTTACCCAGGCCGTTTTTCCACGGCATGACGTGATAGTCGCTGGGGGAGAGAAGCTCAGTCTTCATAGTCATGATAATGGCTGTTGTCCGGATAAAGTTAAAGCGAGATCTGGAGACCTCGCTTTAACTTGGGTTATTTCAACGCTTGTCGTCTACTCGGGCTGGGTGATGGTGTAATGCCGTTCCACATTTATCGTGGCATTTCCCCAGTCACTCGCCTTCACGCGCGCCTGATGTGCGTCAAAGGCCGCCTTGTCGACAAATTCTTCATAGACGTCGAATACGCAAGGATCGTCCGAGCGTTGGTTGACCTCAAACACGATGTTCCCGGCTTCGCGTCTCGTCAGGTCTACATGAATTTCCAGCGCTGCTTTCACCGCGTCCAACTCGTCCTGCGGGACAACAATGTGACCGCGTAAGGTAACCTTGCCCGTCATTGATCATTCCCACTCGATGGTTCCCGGCGGTTTGGACGTGTAGTCGTAAACCACGCGGTTGATGCCGTTGACTTCATTGATGATGCGGTTGGTCACCCGGCCCAGGAATTCATGGTCGAAGTGATAGAAGTCCGCAGTCATGCCATCCGTTGAGGTGACGGCGCGCAGGGCGCAGACATAGTCATAGGTGCGGCCGTCGCCCATGACGCCGACGGTGCGGACCGGCAGCAGCACGGCAAAGGCCTGCCAGATGGCGTCGTAGAGGCCGGCCTTCTGAATTTCCTCCAGATAGATGGCGTCGGCCTTGCGCAGGATATCCAGTTTTTCAACCGTGATCGGCTGCCCCGGAATGCGGATCGCGAGACCCGGACCGGGGAAGGGGTGACGGCCGACAAAGCTGTGCGGCAGGCCCAGTTCTTCACCAAGGACGCGAACCTCGTCCTTGAACAATTCGCGCAGGGGCTCCACCAGTTTCATATTCATGCGTTCCGGCAGACCGCCCACATTGTGGTGGGATTTGATGGTGACCGACGGGCCGCCCGTGAAGGAGACACTTTCGATGACATCCGGATAGAGCGTTCCCTGGGCCAGGAAATCCGCGCCGCCGATTTTCTTGGCCTCCTCTTCGAAGACTTCGATGAAGAGCTTGCCAATGGCCTTACGCTTTACTTCCGGATCAACGCTGTCGCCGATGGCGGAGAGGAATTCGTCAGATGCATCGCGGTGAACCAGGGGGATGTTGTACTGGTTGCGGAACATGTCGACGACCTGCTCTGCTTCGCCCTGGCGCATGAAGCCGTGATCAACGAAAACGCATGTCAACTGGTCGCCGATTGCCTCATGGGTCAGGACCGCTGTAACAGAGCTGTCGACGCCGCCGGACAGACCGCAAATCACCTTGCCGTCGCCAACCTGCTCACGGATTTTGGCAATGGCCTGGTCCTTGAATGCCGCCATCGTCCAGTCGCCTTTGCAACCACACACATTATGGGTGAAGTTCCTCAGAAGCTCTGCCCCATGCGGGGTGTGGACAACCTCCGGGTGGAACTGAACTGCGTAATAGCGTTTTTCATCATTGGCGACGACCGCATAGGGTGCGCCTTCGCTGGTGGCCACCACACGGAAGCCGGGTGCCAGTTTGCCGACGCGATCGCCATGGCTCATCCAGACCTGTTCCTTGCCGCCTGTCGCCCAGACACCCTGGAAGATTTCGCAGTCTTCCTGAATGTCCACATAGGCGCGGCCAAATTCACGATGGTCGGAGGTTTCCACCTTGCCGCCAAGCTGTTCCATCATCGTCTGCTGGCCATAGCAGATGCCGAAGACTGGCACGTCCATTTCAAAGACCTTCTGCGGCGCCCGTGGAGATTCTTCCCAGGTTACCGAGGCCGGTCCGCCGGAAAGGATTACGCCATTGGGGGCGAAATTTTCCAGCAACGCGTCGTCTACACTGTTGAATGGGACGATTTCGCTGTAGATCCCGCTTTCACGCACGCGACGTGCGATAAGCTGGGTTACCTGGCTGCCGAAATCAATGATGAGAATGCGGTCGGTCATTAAGGCGGCTCCTGACATAATATATGCGCCCGTTTACTACGGCATTTGCGCCGTTTCTTCAATCTCCTTGACAGCGGAAACCGGGAAAAAAGAGGGGTTTCCAGACGAAAGTTTCGGGCACATCGCCTTCGTTCGTGGAAATAGTCAGTAATAGCCCTGGAGAATTGGGAAACCGCTCATGTAGCGTTGCATATATTCCCGCAGGCATTTGGCCTTTGCATTGAGCAGGCGGCCGCTGGGCCAGATGGCGAAAAGGTCGCGTCTGGGGCCGTACCAGGGGCTGAGAACGCGCTGGAGTCGGCCCTCCTCCAAATGTGCATGAACTTCGATCACCGGCAAAATGGTAATGCCCAGGTCGTCGACAGCGAATTGCGCCGCCAGATGCAGGTCGTCGACTTGTGTTGTTGCAGTGGGGTAAATTATTTCCTGCTGGTCGTTTTCCGGCATTTGCAACCTCCACGGAAGGAAATGCCTATTCGCAATGATCCGATGATTTTCCAGGTCCGACAGGGTTTCGGGCTGGCCATAGGTCGAGAGGTAACCTGGAGAGGCGACGAGGACGGTCGCCACGCTTCCCAATCGCTGTTGGAAAAGCTGGGAATCCGGCTGCGGTCCCACACGTAGGGCGATGTCGATCTGTCCGTTCAGAAGATCGGTAATCTGGTTGTTCAAATGCAGGTCCAACTGAATATCCGGGTGCTCCTTGATGAAACCCGACCACATCGGTTGAAGAAAGCCGATGGAGATATTGGTGGGGGCCGACACCCGAAGCCGCCCATGTGGCAAATGAATGTCGCTGCTCAGGCGTTGGGCGGTCTGCTCGAATTCCTGTACGAGATCGCTATAGGCCTGATAGTAGCTTTCGCCTTCTGTCGTCAGTGCAAATTTTCGCGCGGAGCGGTGCAATAGCTGACAACCAAGTGTTTCCTCCAACTTCTGAAGACGTCTGGTGACGGTTGCCGGTGGCAGGTTGAGGGCCTTTGCCGCAGCGGCCAGACCTTGTCGTCGAACGATATGAACAAATAAGGCGATATCATCAAACATGATTCTATTTTTGGAATTTGTAATGTCATTTCTGTCTATTTATTAAAAATAATGGAAATAGTAAATCAATACCAGTAATCACAACAGAATGTGAGGTTTTGATGTCCAGGTTATGGATCAGCGCGGGAATTTCGGTTCAGGATGGCGCGGATGTTGAGGAGGCGAGAAAGGCCCTTGCCGGTCTTGCGGAGGAAACAGTGAAAGAACCCGGTTGTTTCAAGTTCGATGTCCTGCAGAGCCGGGAGAACCCGAAGCATTTTATGTTGTGGGAATGCTGGCAGGACGACGCCGCATTGAAGGCGCATTTTGAAATGCCCCACACAAAAGCGGTTCTGGATCGGAACCTGACGTCAGTTCGCTATGTGGAACGGCTGACGGATGTTTCTCTGAAAGGTGGAGGGTTAGTGTAATGAAATATCGTCTGGTTTTTTCAGTTCTTATGTCTTTTGTCTTATCGTCGCTTATGTCTCTTTGGGTGACATGGATTAACCTTGGTTGGAGCGGTGAGCTATTCGAGCATTGGATGAATGCTTTTTCTCTTGCCTGGCCGGCAGCAGCGGTTATTGCGTTCCTGTGCGGGCCGACGGTGCAGGCCGTTACACGGAAACTGGTCTCACCGGCCTAGGGAACAGGATGTTGAATACTATGGGGGGAAGCGCAAATGGCTTTGATTCGTCAAAACTGTCCGGACCTGGAAAGTCCCGTCGGTCCTTATGTTCATGCCGTCCGGTATGGTGATGTCCTATACACATCGGGGCTGACCGCCTTTGGCACGAAGGCGCAGAAGGGCACAATCGGTGAGCAGGCGGAAGTTATCTTCGAACAATTAGGCCAGATTGCTAAACAGCATGGCACGTCGCTGTCCCAATTGATCAAGGTGACGATTTTTGTAACAAGCCTCGATGAAATCGGGGGGCTGCGGGACGCCTTAACAGCGACCTATGGGGACAATAAACCGGCCAGCTCGCTGGTGGAGGTTGTAGGGCTTTTCAGTCCGGACCTCAAAGTTGAGATCGAAGCCGTAATGGCTGTTTGATGTTTGTCGAAAAGCGAACGCCCGCCTGTTTTTATCAGGCGGGCGTTCGTGTTTTCACATTGATCAGAGCTTTCGCTCAAGGACGGCGACAAAGAAGCCGTCTGTGCCATGATCCAACGGGTTGAGGCGCAGCGTATCCCCGTCCGTCGGGCAGGGCGAGGGGAAGATTTCCTGCCAGATTTGTTTGATGGGATGCAGGAAGAAACTCGGGTTTTCCGCCAGGAAACGGTCAATCTGGGCGTCGTTCTCCTCGTTCAGGATCGAACAGGTCGCATAGATTAGCCGTCCACCGGCGCCAACCAGGCGGGAGGCGGAATCCAGGATAGATGCCTGAAGGGCCGTCAGCTCCTCAATATCCTGTCCTTTTAGTCGCCATTTCTGGTCCGGATTTCGCCGCCATGTGCCTGTTCCGGAGCAGGGCGCATCCACCAGGACTCGGTCAAAGCCACCACCGAAACGAGCGGCCCGACGCTTGATCCATTTGTCCCGCTCGGAGGTGAGCGGTCGACGTTCTACCATGAAGGCCCCGGCACGCTTGAGGCGCTGTGCTGCCCGTTTGAGGCGGGCCTCCGATACGTCACAGGCGACAATGCGCCCTGTGTTTTTCATGGTCGCGGCCATGGCGAGCGACTTACCGCCCGCGCCTGCGCAAAAATCAACGACCTTATGGCCAGCGCGTGCATCCGCCAGAAGGGCCGCAAGCTGGGAGCCTTCGTCCTGGACTTCGATTAGCCCGTCGCGGAATGCCTTGGTGCCGGACAGCGGCATACGTTTCGGCAGGCGCAGGCCGACAGGGGAAAAGCGTGATGATGTGGTCTCTATGCCTTCCTCGGCCAGCGCCTTCATGGCGTCGCTTCGGGTGCCTTTCAGGGTGTTGACGCGAAGGTCAACCGGTGCCTCCTCGGTCATCGCAGCCAGATATTTATCGACCTTTGCACCATAGAGTTCGACGAAACGGCTTTCCATCCAGTCGGGGAAGTTGCCCTTCGCCGATACCGGCTGACAGCCACTGTCGATTTGCTGCCCTTGCATCTCTACGGCGACCCGCTCTTCGCGTGCGCTGAGTGGAGTAGGGGCATATTGGCTACCGTCGAAGGAGAGGGTCAGGTCTTCTAACGTAACGCCATTGATCGCCTGTAACCAGACGAGAAGGCGGGCGCGATTGTCCAGGTCACCATTGCAGCGCTGCAGCCACCAATCCAGTTGGGCGCGGCGGCGCAATACGCCATAGACCATTTCGGCGATGGCGTTGCGGTCCTTTGATCCGGCAAAGCGGTTTTTGCGGTTCCAGTCCGCCAGGACTTTGTCTGCCGGTATTGCGTCAGGAAGGTCGATCAGATCGAGGATTTCGATGGCGGCCGCGATGCGGGCTCCGGGCTTCATGGCTTGCTCCGCCGCGTATCCCAGTCGGATTTTACGATTTCATAGCCCAGAACTTCCTGGCCGTAGGCTTTCCGGGGGCCGGTGTTGTTCAAGCCAAGCTTGGCGAGGACATTGCGGGAACGCATGTTGTCGAAATCGGTAACGGCGACAACCTTCTCCAGGCCCAGTGTTTCGAAGGCTTCATGC
This sequence comes from Aestuariispira ectoiniformans, assembly GCF_025136295.1. GTDB lineage: Bacteria > Pseudomonadota > Alphaproteobacteria > UBA8366 > Aestuariispiraceae > Aestuariispira_A > Aestuariispira_A ectoiniformans. The sequence continues at coordinate 2,554,367 of NZ_CP062788.1, forward strand.
AGCGCGGCTTTACCGGCCTCGGTTGCATATCCATTGCCCCAGGACATCTGGCGCAGACGGTAACCGACTTCGATGTCGCCGCCATTGACCTGTTGAACCTTCGTGCCGTTCGGTGCATCGGTGGGCAGATGTTTCAGCATGACCCAACCGTCCGGGGTGTCGCTCGCCTGAGGCTGGATTACCCAGAAGCCGATGAAGAGGTTGTCAACGTTGGAGAGGATATCGTCGAATCGTTCGGTAACTTGTTCTTTGGTCATGACGTCGCGGATATAGCGCATGACGTCCGGGTCGGTGTCCATTTCAATGAAAAGAGGCAAATCCGTCAGCGCGAGCGGTCGTAAGGTAAGACGGTCGGTACGGATTGTTGCGGTGGCTTTCATCGGGCCTCCTTCCTCCTCAAAGTATGATGGAACCCAGATAACGGACAAAATCGGTCTGCCTCCATGCAAGTCATGGATCTGCTTTCGCCCCGTTGTCAGGGATAGCCGAACTTGTCGCCGTGATCTGGTTCCGAACCCAGGAATACGGACGGGGGTAGTGACGGTCATTTCTGACGCACCAGCCCCAACTATGTCACGGTGATGTCATGGAATAGCCGATTTCGCAAGTGTGCTGATTTGAATTTTAAGCATGGCTGTTATGCTCAAATGGTATTAGGTGGATTTCGCCTTTGATTTCCACTCGTCTGCACGGATTTCAAATCCCTGCACATCATACCCATAGGCATGGCGGTCGCCGGTGTGGCGCATGCCGATTTTTGTCAGCACCTTTTGCGAGCTGTGGTTTCTGTCATCGGTAACGGCGACAATTTTTTTCAAAAAGATATCGTTGAAAGCATACGCTAGAAGGCGTGCAGCCGCTTCTGTCGCATAGCCTTTGCCCCAGGCACTTGGGAGATAAAGATAACCGATTTCAACTTCGTCGGAATAATTTACATCGCCCGCCTTTAAGTCGGGCACAACATCCGGGCGATTAAGGGGAAGGAAGCCTAGGCTTACCTCGCCGACAGGCATATTGTCTTCGCGTGTTTCGACAACCCAATGCCCCAGATCGTCACTATGCGGGTAGTCCATCAGGATGGGCATGACTTTCCTGGTGTCTTCTGCAGACATTACAGGTTGGACATATTGCATGACCGCCGGGTTGCAGCCCAGTTCGATCATGAGATCGACATCTCCAGACAAGACAGGGCGTAAGCGCAGCCGTTCAGTGAGTAAAGTCGGTATGGTCACGGACGGTCCCCCCCTTTTTTATCCGTCAGGGAGGCACCGTCCGTCATAAATACCTTAGCGGTCAATCTGATAGTTCGGTGCTTCCTTCGTGACGGTAATGTCATGAACATGACTTTCCCGCAGCCCGGCAGAGGTGATCTTGCGGAAGGTGCAGTTCTTCTGCATTTCCGCAACGGTCCCGTTACCGGTATAGCCCATGGACGCCTTCAACCCGCCAAGCAACTGATGGATGACACCTGCGACGGGCCCTTTGAACGGAACGCGGCCTTCAACACCTTCCGGCACGAATTTGTTGGATTCGTTGACTTGTTCCTGGAAGTAACGGTCGGCGGAGCCGCGCGCCATGGCGCCCGCAGAACCCATCCCGCGGTAGGATTTGTAGGACCGGCCCTGATACAGGAAGACCTCGCCAGGAGATTCTTCGGTTCCGGCCAGCAGGGAGCCGATCATGACGCAATCTGCACCGGCAGCAATAGCTTTTGCAAAGTCGCCGGAGAACTTGATGCCGCCGTCGGCAATTGCCGGAACGCCATTCTGTTCACAGATTTCCGCGCATTCCATAATCGCCGTCAACTGCGGAACGCCGACACCGGCAACGATACGGGTTGTGCAGATGGAGCCAGGGCCAATGCCGATTTTGACTGCATCTGCGCCTGCATCGATCAGGGCCTTCGCACCTTCAGGGGTCGCAACGTTGCCTGCGATAACCTGGGCGGCGTTGCTCAGTTTCTTCACTGCGGTGATCTGCTCCAGGACGCCTGCGCTGTGACCGTGTGCGGTGTCGACGACAATCACATCAACACCGGCGTCGATCAGGGCTTCGGCGCGGATCAGGCCCTGTTCACCGGTACCTGTGGCGGCGGCAACGCGCAGACGCCCGATTTCGTCTTTGGCTGCGTTCGGGTGCTCCTGCGACTTTTCAATGTCTTTCACGGTGATCAGGCCGACGCAGTGTTTCTCATCGTCGACCACAAGCAGTTTTTCAATGCGATGCTTGTGCAAAAGCTGCTTGGCTTCTTCCGCGCCAACGCCTTCCTGAACCGTGATGAGACCGCGGCGGGTCATCAGGTCGCGGACCGGGGTTGCCGGATCATTGGCGAAACGGACGTCACGGTTGGTCAGGATGCCCACCAGATGGCCCTTGCGCTTGGAAACAACCGGAATGCCGCTGATATTGTGGTAACGCATCAACCCGAGAGCATCGGAAAGGGTCTTTTCCGGCGTGATTGTGATCGGGTTCACCACCATGCCCGATTCAAAACGCTTAACCTTGCGGACCTCGTCGGCCTGCTCTTCGGCCGTCATGTTCTTATGGATGACCCCGATGCCGCCCAACTGCGCCATGGCGATAGCCAGATTTGCCTCGGTCACCGTGTCCATGGCAGCCGAAATCAAAGGAATGCCCAAGGTAACGTCCCGGGTGAGGCGGGTCTTTGTATTCGTCTCATGCGGCAGCACGGAGGACCGGGCGGGTTGCAGGAGAACGTCATCAAACGTGAGGGCTTCACGGATGCTCATCGGGCGATTTCCTTTTCGGGCTGGTGTTTCGTTTCAGGGACTATATGCATTTTTTATCAAAAAACAAGGTTCATATGAAATGGCTGTGCATTTTTAGGCTTTATTTTTCAGTTTGATGAATAATCTGTTGCATAAAATGCAAAAAAATAGATTTCAGAAGTTTTGTGCTTGCATGGAGTGCGAAAAACTTGGTTCGTGGCATCCTGATGGGCCACGAATCGCAAAAAAGGCCGATGGTGTGAACCATCGGCCTTGTAAATGGGACGTTCGGTGTGGGTCAGGTCGTCGTTTCTTCGTCTTCCGGCGCCTGGAGGCTGAAATCCGCGCTGACCGGTGCCGGTGGGACCGCCTCGAAGGTTTCCTGGGCTTCTTCGGGCGGTTCGGAGCGTGCAAATATGCGCAGAACAGCGAATAGCCCGTAACCTGCCATAATGATAAGAGTATAGATCGGCAGGCCCTCGGGCCCCATGAAACTCATCGCCTGGGTGGCGACCAGTGCGCCTAGCGTCGCCCCGACGGCCCACACGACGAGAATTGTGCTGGACAAGGTGACGTAGTCGTCGCCTTCGGCCCAGTCGTTCGCATGGGCGGTGGATATGGAATAGATCGCCTCTGCCATGCCCCCGAAGGCGCCAAAAGCAATAATAAGGATAATAAATGTCTCGGCGGTGAGGCTGGTAATGAACAGGGAGACCAGGGCTGCACCACCGGCGGCGGCGATCAGGACCAGACGGCGGTCGATACGGTCGGAGAGAAAACCCAACGGCCATTGGATGACCAGGTTGCCCGCCTGTGTGCTGGCCATAAGGATACCGATCGCAGCCGGTGTCAGCCCCAGAAGCGTGCCGTAGATTGCGCCTACGCCCTGCAAAGTCATTCCAGTGGCGCCGGAAACAAATGCGCCTACAAGCCCGACGGGCGAAAGCCTGTAGACGCCCTTCAGATCGATCTTGATTTTCGCAGGCAGTGGCGGTCCCGGAATTTTTGTCGTGGAAATCGGAATGATACTCAGCATGAACAGGCCGCTACCGATCATGAAGGGTGCGAGGCTTTCAATATCCATTTTTGCCAGGAGCAGCGCGCCGGAACCGTAGAATACGGTGTAAAGGACATAGAAGAAGGCCATCACCTGGCCGCGATACCGGCTTTCGGTTCTCTCATTCAGCCAGCTTTGCATGACCATAAAAATGCTGTTGGAGCTGAAGCCGTGGATCAGCCGCAGCGCCAGCCACCATTCCAGACTTGCCTGCCAGGATAACGCCAGGACCATAAGGCCGGACAGGGCGCCAAAGGCAGCATATGAACGGATATGGCCGACGCGGCGTATCAGGCGTCCGCTGAAAAAACAGGCCAGCAGCATGCCCACAGCATAGGAGGTCACGACACTGCCGACCTGATCGGTGCTAAGCCCTGCTTTGCTCAGATGGACTGGCATGAAGGAGCCCAGCATGCCATTGCCGCAGGCAACCAATGCAGCGCTTAAAACAATCGTAAAGACGGCCCGATAAGCTGATAGCATAAGCGCCCCCTATTTATATTGCCTGGACCTTCGGGATATGCGGCTGGAATCAGCCGTCGTGACCGTCCACAATAATGAGGCTGCCTTTGGCGTTCTGTTGTCTGAGCGTCTTTAAAGCCTGATATTCGTCGGAATCGTACCAGGCCTGGGCTGCTTCCCTGTCCGGGAAACGGATGACGACAATGCGGCTGGGAGCCCATCCTCCTTCCAATTCGCCCGGATTACCGCCGCGTACGATGAATTCACCGCCGAATTTTGCAATTGAGCCGGGTGTCTGGGCGGCATACTCACGATACCCTTCTTCATTCTCCACATTCACGTCACCGATTACATAAGCGGCCATATTATTCTCCCTTACCCTTGTTTTCGTTTCATGTTATGCGAGCCTAAGGGGCAATTTGATATAAAGACAAGAACGGATGAATAGGGATGCCGCAATATCAGCCGATTGAGCTCTACACTTGGAGTACCCCTAACGGGCGCAAGATTTCCATCATGCTTGAGGAATGTGGGATTCCCTACAATGTTCACCCGGTCAATATCGGAGAAGGTGAGCAACATGATCCGGAGTTCTTAAAAATCAGTCCCAACAACAAAATCCCGGCAATCGTGGACCCGGATGGTCCAGGTGGTGCCCCGATGGAGCTTTTTGAAAGCGGGGCGATTCTTTACTACCTGGCGGAAAAGACCGGTAAATTCATGCCGATCACGCCGAAAGGCCGTTTCATCGTTATGGAATGGCTGATGTGGCAAATGGGCGGGGTCGGCCCGTTTCTGGGGCAGGCACATCATTTTCGGCGCTTTGCACCGGAAAAAATACCCTATGCAATAGAGCGCTATACAAAGGAAGCCAAACGGCTCTATAGCGTTCTGGACAAGCGCCTCGCCGAAAGCCGGTATCTGGCGGGTATGAATTACAGCATTGCCGATATCGCAACCTATCCCTGGACCGCCCGGTGGGAATGGCAGGGAATCGACTGGGATGATTATCCGAATGCGAGGCGCTGGTTCGATGAATTGTCTGCGCGCCCGGCTGTTGAAAAAGGCATGAATGTCCCTTCTTGAAGGGGCTGATCAATAAAATTAAATTTGTATGACGTAAGGCCATTGACAGGTACCGTTCTGATGGGTACTAACGCGCCTGCACCGCGAGAGCGGACGCCGCCATGGAGAGGTGGCAGAGTGGTAATGCAGCGGATTGCTAATCCGTCACGGTGTAACAGTCGTGCCCGGGTTCGAGTCCCGGTCTCTCCGCCAGAATTCAAGGGGTTAGCTACCATATCGTGGCTAACCCCTTATTCTTTCGCCAAATAGTTTGGCGCTCGGTTTTCAAATAGTTTGGCACTCATACGTCGTAATCCGCTCGCTTCTGGCTTCCTACACCGCTAACCTCCTATTGACTGTATAGGCCGTAAGTATTTATCAAATATAAAAAATATGGTTTGTGTCTTCGCTGGGTGGCTGTGGTGAGGACGCAGGGAGCGGGGAATGATGGCGATGCAGGAAAAGACACCTGTTAAAAGTGACCGGCAAAATCATAATGTGTTTGCTCTGGATCTGAGTGATGGGGAGCTGTTGGAGGTTCCCGGTGCCCGTGGCCGATTGGGTGTTTCCCGCTTTGACAGCGGGCTTATACTCTATCGCGGTGAATTTGAGGTCTATGACGACTGCACGCTGGCCGTATCCCCGTCACTGTCGGAACCCTGGCTCGGTGTCAGTATGCATATTGTTGGCGAATCCCTTGTGCATCTTCCCAATGGAACAAAGTTTCAGCGCAGGCCGCTCGAGGCCGTTATCGACAGATTCGATATGACAGGCACGTCATACCAACTGAAGGGCGGTCAGGTCATCCGCCATGTTGCGGCCGTTATGCCGCTGAAGCCACTGCTTAAGAGGTTGGATCGCGAGTATGTCGACAAACTGGATTCATTCGTCGACATAGATCAAGAGGTTTGTAAGGCGGAACCAATTCCAACCACCAATCGCCTGCGTTCTTTGGCTTCGCGATTGTTCTATCCCCTTGCAGAGGGACCTGCGCGGCAGATCAGGCTGGAGGGACTGGCGAATCTATATTTCTCCGAGGGGGTTGATTGCTTTGCCCAGCGGGATGGCAAGGCATCGGTGGATGAGGCTATTGATTGGGAAAAAGCCGGGCTGGATAACATTTTCGAGCGTATTCACAACGAATTGCATTCGCCGTTGTCCGTGGCGCAATTGGCAATCTCTGTTGGTATGGCTGAAAGCCGCCTCAATCAGCTTTTTATCCGGGAAACGGGCCTCCGTTGTTCAGATTATATCCGCCGCGAACGCATGAATACCGCACAGAGGATGCTGGGCCACGGAGGGAATACGGTGAAGGAGGTGGCTGCCTCTGTCGGATATAGTCACGTGAGCAATTTTACACGGGCCTATCGGGATACGTTTGGCGAAACCCCGTCGCGGGCCCTGAGGAGAGCCCCAGGCACCTAAGGCAGCATGACAGCCGACAATGCGACTTATATGGGGTGGATGTCCCTATAAATAGTGAACTAACAAAAAATCTGCTATTCTTGTTTCAGGGCAAAAGGCCCGGTTTTGGAAAAGTCCTTTTCCGGAAACGTGTGTCCTAATGGATGCGTAATGGACTGGCACCGGGCGAAGATGCTGAAAAGGTGCAAAATGGCAGAGAAAACGATACGAGAAGCTGTGGCCGTTTTTCATGACGCGGAAAGCCTGCGGAATGCGGCCGATGAACTAATGCTGCATGGGTTTGATCGCTCTGACCTCAGCCTGCTGGCTCCCCATCGGGAGGTCGAACGCAAGCTTGGCCATATGTATGACAAGGTGAGCGATATCGAGGATGAGCCCCGTGTTGCGACCCAGGCCTATATCGGTACGGATTCCATTACCGAGGGGAAAGCCTTCGCCGTTGGCGGCCTGTTCTTTGTCGGGGCGGTTTCGGCCATGGGCGCTATTGTTGCCTCTGGTGGTACGATTGCCGCCGCCTTGATTGGCGCGGCGACAGTCGGGGGAGCAGGAGGCGTCATAGGTGCCTTGCTCGCGCGTTTCCTGGGGAAAAACCAGGCAGATCTGCTGAATGATCAAATTGAGCACGGCGGAATCCTGCTTTGGGTCCACACCAAGGACGAAGAGCATGAGAAACGCGCCGTGGAAATCCTGTCCAAAACCTCCGCGATTGACGTGCACGTCCATGATATGCCCGCCGTGAAGGATATGGGGGCCATCTATGGCTATCTGGACTGGCTCGCCGGGGTGCCAAAGCCCAAGGACAAGCCCGCAGAAGCCTGATTGCGACACGGCTCACCTACGGGTTGGTCCGAAGACTATTTCGGACCAACCATTTCGTCTGGCCGGACCCAGTCATCAAACTGCTCCTCAGTCAGCAGTCCAAGAGATAGCGCGGCTTCCTTCAAAGTCGTATTTTCCCCATGCGCCTTCTTGGCGATCTTTGCCGCGTTATCATAGCCGATATGCGGGTTCAGGGCGGTGACCAGCATAAGCGACTGTTCCATCAATTGGGCAATGCGTTTGCGGTTGGGCTGGATACCCCCAACGCAGTTTTCGGTAAAACTGACGGCGGCGTCCGACAGCAATCGAACGGATTGCAGCAGGTTATAAATCATGACCGGCTTGAAGACATTAAGCTCGAAATGACCATTGGACCCGGCAACGGTAATGGCCGTGTGGTTCCCCATGACCTGGGCACAGACCTGCGTCAGCGCCTCGCATTGGGTCGGGTTGACCTTGCCGGGCATGATTGATGACCCGGGTTCGTTGGCAGGCAGGATCAATTCGCCCAGGCCGCTGCGCGGGCCGCTTGCGAGAAAGCGGATGTCATTGGCAATTTTCATGCAACTGACGGCCAATACGTTCAACACTCCTGACGCTTCGACGATTGCATCATGTGCCGCGAGGGCTTCAAATTTATTGCGCGCACTGGTGAAGGGCAGATTGGTGATTTCGGCGACGGTTTCTGCGAATTTCGCGGCAAAGTCCGGGGCTGCATTCAATCCGGTACCGACAGCCGTGCCGCCCTGGGCCAGTTCCGACAGACGGGGCAGAATATTTTTTGTCCGTTCCAATCCGAGTTCAATTTGCCGGGCATAGCCGGAAAACTCCTGGCCCAGCGTGATCGGCGTTGCATCCTGTGTGTGTGTTCGCCCGATTTTCACGATATCTGCGAATTGTGCCGATTTGGCCTGTAACGCTAGGAGCAGCGTTTCAAGAGCGGGCAGGAGCCTGCGGTTCACTTCCTCCACTGCGGCGATGGACATTGCGGTAGGGAAGCTGTCATTGGAACTTTGTCCATAATTTACATGGTCATTCGGGTGGACGGGCGTTTTGCTTCCAATCTTGCCACCGAGAATTTCGATGGCCCGGTTGGCGATGACCTCGTTGACATTCATGTTTGTCTGGGTGCCGGACCCGGTCTGCCAGACAACCAGAGGGAAATGATCCAGCAAGGTGCCGTCAATTACCTCGTCTGCAGCCTGCACAATGGCATTTGCGATTTTCTGATCCAACTTGTCGAGCTTGGCATTGGCGAGGGCCGCGGCCTTTTTCTGGATGCCGAAGGCGCGGATCAACGGGGCGGGCATGCGCTCTGTACCAATTTTGAAATTCTGCAGGGATCTTTGCGTCTGCGCGCCCCAATATCTGTCGGCGGGAACCTCTATATTGCCCATCGTGTCGGATTCCATGCGAGTATCGCTCATGCTCGTCACCTTTCTCACGCTTATGACCTATTTGAAATTGGGCTTTGGCCGTCGCAATAAAAGTCTTCTCAGAAGAATTAATGGGCAGGACGGGAGAATATCTTATTTGCTTGTTTCTTTCGATGGAAGTTAGGCCTTGGATACCAAGGCATAGGTGTATCGCTGAAAATCGTGTAGAATCCGGTTCTTCGCAAAGAAGACGGCCCTGTGGCAAATTGCTTGAGTGAAGTTTATGTCAACGCAGCCTGACACCATTACCCCATTGCAGAGGCGACTGGAGGTCGCGCTGTGGCTGACGGGTCTATATGTCTGCGTGGTAGCGGTTGCACCGTTCCTGCTTCAGGACGAACAGATGGCGCTTGCGGATTGGGGATATTATCTGACCGGCTTTATCGCACCGTTGGTCTTTGCCTGGATTGTCGCTGTGGTCTTCATGCAACGCCGCCAGTTGGAAATGCAGGGGGATGCCCTGGATCGGCTGCGCGCGGAAGTAAACAAGTCTGCTCTGGGCCAGCGAGAGTTAAGTGCCCAACAGGAGAGGATTTCGAAGATGTCCCTGCAGGCCGCGCGGGTTGCGGCTATTGAGGGGTTTGAGGCTCGTCTCGAAGGCAAAATGGCCCAGCTGTATAACAAGCAGATGAATCTGGTGAATTACTTTATCCAATATGCGGTGAAGTCCCGACATGAATCGCTCGGCAAGGACCCGCATTGGGATCAGATTTGTGAGTTTTACAAAGACTATCTGCCTGTTTTGACGGACGACGTCTGGGTAAAGCTGGACGAGGTATACCGGACGGTAGATTTTTATGACGACATGAACCGTCAGGCACAGGCCTATGGAAAGGGTTACGTCATCAACGCCGACATGCGGAACAGGGGTTTTCAACTCCAGAAGCTGCGTGAGGCGACGCAGGGCTATGCAAAATCACAATCCCGCGTCACCGGTCCCTGACTTTTCGAACTAAAACCCCAGTTGCGTGCGCCACCAGGTCGGCAGTGCAAAGGCTGCTGTGTGGACGGCCGCGTTATAATGTTTTCCGGTCAACTCACGGAAGGGATGCCGATAGTCGAAAGCATCCTTCGTATAGAGGAAAAAGCCGAACTCAGCGCCCGGATACATGGGGACAATGGACCGGTATCCGGCAACATGCGGGAAGAAATTGCCGGACCGCATGATTTCAAGCAGGCCTTTTTCCTCTTCGCTGCTGGTTTCCTGCAGGAAGCGGATTTTGTCCCGGCCAACGAAAATGCTGTCGGAATCAATGCAAACGCCATCGTCGGCAAGCACCGCCACCAATTTGTCCAGAAAGGCCTGTTTGAACAGGCTGGCCGATGGGCCGACCGGCTCGGTAATGTCCAGGAAGATCAGGTCGAATTGTTTGCCCTGGTCCAGGGCTTCGGCCACATAGTTGGCTGCATCGTCGCAGACGAGGGTGACGCGGGGGTCGTCGTAGTCGCCATTCACGGCAAGATATTCGTTGCTGATTTCAATGACGCGTCGGTCGATTTCCGCCATCACCACTTCCGATACATGGTCGTGAACCAACAGCTCCCGCAAAAGGCCGCCGTCGCCGCCACCGATAATCAGGGCGTTGAGGTTTTTGCGTTCGCGGCCCAGTACCGGAACATGGACGGCCATTTCGTGATAAATGAATTCGTCAGCCTGGGATGCCTGGATCAGGCCATCCAGAACCAGGACACGGCCGAATTCGGCGTGATCGTATACTTCAATAAGCTGAAAGGGGCTTTGTTCGCGATGCAGCAGCTTCATGTCCAGCGCATGGGTGAATCCCATCTGCGGCTCTTCATGCCACCAGTTGGCAAAGTCTGATTTTGCATCGGTCATGTTTGAAACTCTCCAGCCTTACAATTCGATTTCTGCCTATAAACGCGATGGGGAGGTCTGTCACGCCGTTAAATGGCGGTGTCGTCTTTCAGTTGATCAGGGTTCACCTAATGTTTGGTTGGCAAACCGCGATGTTGAGCGCAAACTGTTTGGGTTGTTTGCAATCTGGACAGGTCAATGGCCTGTGCAGTGTGAGTATTGGTAACCGGTGGTCGCAGGAGGGGCGTTTGATATGCGACATATGCCGAGCTTGAGTGCGTTGCGGGCCTTTGAGGCCGCCGCCAGAAAGTTGAGCTTTCGCCGTGCTGCTGAAGAGTTGAATGTGACGCATTCCGCCATCAGTCATCAGGTCCGGGGGCTGGAAGAAGGCTTGGGCGTGGCACTGTTCGACCGGTCCGCGCGATCGGTGACCCTGACCGAAGAAGGGGCCTTCTATTTCCCGATTGTCCGGGACGCCTTTGACCGCATTGCGGAGGGCACACGCTTTCTGACGGCGTCAGGCGCGCCAGGCGTGTTGACAGTTCAGGTTTACATCACAGTTGCAATGCGGTGGCTGGTTCCGCGTCTGCATGATTTTCATCGCCTGGAGCCTGGCGTGCAGGTGCGGCTGTCGACGTCCTATCTGGATTGGGAATTTGACCGCAGTGACGCTGATGTTGCCATTCTCTTTGTCAGAAAACAGCAACGGGACCTGCACTATGTGTCCCTGTTCGATGGCCTGCTGACACCGGTTTGCTCGCCGTCTCTCCTGGATGGGCGGAAGATGTTCGGCAAGGCTGAGGATTTGTCAGACTTCAATCTTTTGCGTGTCTACACGGCCCCGGATGAATGGGATGACTGGCTTGAAGCGGCAGGGGTGCCGGAACTCGCCTCAAAGTCGGGGCCGACCTTCGACAGTTATATTCTGGCAATTCAGGCAGCAATCGAAGGGCAGGGGGTCGCCTTGGTCAATGGCCCGTGGGCGCGGGAGGATATCCGCGCCGGGCGGCTTGTTAAACCCATCGACCGGGAGCTGCGGTATCCCGGTGCCTGGTGCATGGTGTGCAAGCGGGAGCGTCGAAACGAACAGGCGATAAAACGATTCCAGAGCTGGCTTCTCTCTCAGGTCGATTGCGACCCGGACATTAACGATTTGCGGTAGCTTTCAGCTAGTTGCAGCGGTATGGTGGTTGTAATGATGAATTCTTGTGGCCATAGCTGGTTCAATGTTGCCAAAGGCAATAGGTTTGCCTCTTAATGGGGCGCGTGCTGTTGGGAGGCGGTATTTAGAGGTGGTATGTTTGGGTTGCTGAATTCCATTCGGGCAAAGCTGTTGGCCGTGGTCTTGCCGCTTATTGCAGTGAGCATGATTTCGCTTTTCGCATTGCTTGAATACGCCAGCTATAGCGCGGCGGTGGGCGACCTGAAACAGCGCCTTCAGCAAAACACCCAGGTCCAGGCCCTGGCGCTTTCCAGCCCTCTGTGGAACTACGATATCCGCGCCATCGATCCGATTCTTCTGGCACTGGAACAGGATCCCGATTTCCTTTACGTCAAAGTTTATGATGTGACCGGCGAGGAAGTATCGTCGCTTGCTGCCGAAGGTCTAAGCGACGTCAAAGCGGCCTTCACCAAGACTTTGCCAATTGTCTATTCGGCGATCGACCATGAGGAGATTATCGGTTCGGTTACCGTGGCACTGCATGGCGAACGTATGCGCAGGGAGGTCATCGACCGGTTACAGCGCAACGCCCTGATTCTTGTCATCCTGATGGCTGTGATCGTGGCGGCGACGGTTTTGGCGACGGAACGGACAATCGGCTATCCCCTGCGGGAGTTGATGAATTCCATCGAACTGGTCAAGTCCAGTGATATCCGCACTCCTGTGCAGTGGTCTTCCACGGACGAACTGGGGGAGGTGGTAAAGGCGTATAACGAAATGTTGCGCCTGCAGGCTGCTGCGGAAAAGGGGATGCGCGAGAGTGAGGAGCGCGCGCGCGAATCAGAGGCGCGGCTGCGTGATGCGGTGAACTCCATGTCGGACGGCTTTGCCCTGTTCGACGCGGACGACGGCTTGATGCTTTACAACAAGAAATTCCTCCAGATGGTCCCGCGTGCTGCCGTGACGATCCATGAAGGCGTGACCTATGAGGACATCATCAGGGCCAGCGTCGCGGCCGGGCATTATCCCGTTGCCCAGGGCCGTGAAGAGGAATTTATCGCCGAATGCCTTGTGATGCATAGCTCCTACGCGGAACCGGCGACGGTCCGCCTGGACGACGGCAGATGGATTTTGTGTACGGAGCATGGAACCAGCAGCGGCGGCACGGTGGCGGTTCGCACTGATATCACCGAGTTGAAACAGCGTGAGATCGAGTTGCAACTGGCCAAGGAAGAGGCCGACGCCGCAAACCAGGCAAAGTCCCGATTCCTTGCCAATATGAGCCATGAATTGCGGACGCCTTTGAATGCAATCCTGGGGTTTTCCGACATTATCCGGCAGGAGATGTTGGGCATCGTAGGCCAGCCACGCTACAAGGAATACGCCGACGACATTCATGTCAGCGGGCGGCATCTGCTGGACCTGATCAACGATATTCTGGACGTGTCCAAGATTGAGGCCGGTGCTTTCCGGCCCAATGATGAAAACCTGGATGTAGACCGCATTATTGATGATTGTCTGCGCCTTGTTGAACAGAAGGCTTCCCGCAAGAAGCTGGTGCTGGAACGTGAGCTGCCGAAAGGGTTGCCACAGCTTAAAGCCGACGAGCGTGCGGTGAAGCAGGTGCTGTTGAACCTTGTGAGCAACGCAGTGAAGTTCACGCCGAGCGAAGGAACAATTACCGTCGGGGCGCATGTGAATGGAAATAGCGAGTTCCAGATCAGTGTGTCGGACACCGGGCTTGGTATGAATGAACAGGATGTCGAACTTGTCATGCAACCCTTTGGCCGGTTGGACAGCCCCTGGACCCAGTCAGAGGAAGGCACGGGGCTGGGATTGCCCTTGTCCGATATGTTGATGAAGGCGCATGACGGCGAATTGAGGATTGATTCCTGTCCCGGTGAAGGTACGACGGTCTATGCCGTTTTCCCGGAGAATCGTATCGTCCCTTTTGACGATAAGGCTGCAGCGGCACAGTCTGCCTGATTTTTCCTAATGTCTGGACAACGTCTGGACGGAAAGATAGAAAGCTTTCCTTCGCGTGTGATGAGTTGACTCTTGGTATGTAAATTTGTCTACTGCCGGGGTAGGCCAGTAGGGTGCCTTGCCGTGTCAGAATGCAAGGCGGCCTTATCGCCCGGGGCTTGGTGTGTTGGTGAGGGTAAGGTCCCATGACTTCTGCGGAATATCCGCAACCGATTAATATTGCTGAAGGGGCTCAGAACCGCAGCATGAAAGCGCGTTTGCGGCATCTGTTCCGTGAGCGTGAACTGCTTGTGCGCAGCGAAGGAAAAGTCACCTTCATCAGGCTCAGTTCCCGCCTTCAAATGGGTGTGGCCGCGATCGCGGCTGCGGGGGTTCTTTGGGGGGCCGGGGCGACTGTCGGGGCGGTCTGGAAAAACTATCAGCTTCAGGCGCGTTATCAGGAAATTGCAGAAGCCAGGCAGGCCTATGATCAGGTACTGCGGCAATTGGCGTCATACCAGCAAAAGCTTGAGGGGTTGTCCGGCAAGTTGGCGAAACATGCCTCAAGCGTTGCCAGTGTAGAAGGTGAAAAGGCGACCGCATTCAGTACGGACATGCAGGCCTTTCTCTCCACCGGACGGGAACTGGAACTGACGCTGAACCAGGCGGCCATTGATATCGACGTGCCGGAAGAACTGGAATCGAAGGCGCTGATAACTCCGCGGCGGATGTTGCACGCGGAAATCAAACAGCTTGAAGGAAATCTGGAGGACGCAAACCGCCAGATCAGGTCTCTGTCGACCCGTATTCAGGCAATGGACGCGACGATTGCCGCCCAGCATGCCGAGGTTGCGGAGCTTTCCGACAGCCGCAAGGAACTGGAACAACGCGTGGTCGCCCTGACGGATGCGCTGTCGCGGTCGAAGGATAATGGCGCCCGGCTTATTTCGGAACTGGACCAGTTGAAAGGGCGAATACGGCAGGCCTCCCGGGAACGCAGCCAATTGAACCATGAAAAGTCCGGCCTGGAAGCGGATCTGGTGGCGGCAAAGTCGAAACTGTCTGACATGTTATCCCGTCAGGAAGAGGCAGAAGAACGGCTCTATGCCTTGAATCGCAAGATCGTGAATGCGGTGCCCGTGAAGGCCACTTACACGCCCAGCGACGATGAGGATGCCTTGGCCCGGATTGACCAGTTGGAACAGTTTGGCAATGGCCTGATCGTGTCGCTGGAAAAGACACGTGCGGAGGCTGATGCCGCCAATGATGCGATCAAGAAGGTTCTGGCTGGCCTTAACCGGGTCGCGGGCTATGTGCCGCAAACTCAGAAAACCCGGAAGTCACCACCCGAACGAGCCCTGGCGCTGTTGCAGGAAATCGAAAGTCTTCACGATACGCAGCTCCACCTTGTGGAGCGGTTGAACGAAAACACGGATGTAAACATCACCCAGGCCGAAGCAACTTTGGCCGATGCTGGTCTGGATGTGGATCGGATGTTGAATCTGGCTGGCGCGAACAGCGGGCAGGGTGGCCCGCTGGTGACCGACGAATTTGCCGACGGCAATGCAACCGATCTTGCGATGAATGTGGCCGTTCTGGAAGCGAAGATTGATCGCTGGACGGCGCTGCAGGGCCTGTTGTCCTGTGTGCCGTTGATCCCGCCACTGCAATACTATCATGTGACCAGCAGCTTCGGCCCCAGGAAAGACCCGTTCACCGGTCGACGCGCCGTGCATGAGGGGATGGACATGGGGGCGGTTCCCGGCATGAAGGTCCGTGCAACCGCGCCGGGTGTTGTTACAAAGGCGGGGCGTGTATCCGGCTATGGTCGTTTGGTGGAAATTGACCACGGCTGTGGCATCAAAACACGCTATGGTCATCTGAAGAAGATATTGGTCAAAAAAGGCCAGAAAGTCGATCACCGTGCGGTTATAGGTAAGGTCGGAAGTACAGGCCGCAGCACTGGTCCTCACGTGCATTACGAAGTGCGTATCGGGGATAAACCAGTCAACCCGGCAACTTTCATCGAGGCAGGGCGTGATGTTTTCAAGGGGTAAATCCAGAAAGTCTCAGTCAAAACCGGAGGCTGCAGCGCAAAATACAGCGGGGGCAACGCCGCTTTCAGTGTTGGCGCCAAACCTTCGGGTCGTGGGCAACCTGGAAAGTGAGGGAGACCTGCAGATAGATGGCACCGTGGATGGGGACGTCCGCACCGTCAAACTGACTGTCGGCAAAAGTGCTGTTGTTAATGGCTCTATCTATGGCGAGGAAATCCGTATTGCAGGGACGGTGAACGGTGAGATTACCGCCCGCACAGTCATCCTCCTCGACAGTGCCAAAGTAACGGGCGATATCAATCATGACAGCCTCAGCATCGAAGCCGGAGCCTATGTCCAGGGCTTATGCAAACGTGTGGACGTTGAAGTCTTGAAGCCGCGCGACCTCAAACCCGTCGACCCGCCAGCCGGAAAAGACCAGGCCTCCTAAGGCTGGCAGGTCTTTCAGGTTCAAGACTGGGCAGGGCGGGTTATTCCGCCAGGATGCGCCGGTAAAGCTCCGAGTCCACATTGCCGCCTGACAGGACGGCCACGACGGTTTCTCCCTGAATATCCACCTTGCCTGACAGGAGGGCAGCCAGCGCAACGGAACCGCCGGGCTCCACCACGACCTTGAGGTCGTTGAAGGCCACTTTCATCGCGTGGGCAACGTCTTCATCGGAAACCGATAAACCACCGGCAAGCAGTTGCTGGTTGATCGGAAAGGTCATCTCGCCTGGCATCGGTGACAACAGGGCGTCGCAATAGGATCGTGCACTGGGCGCGTTGCCTTCCCGGGTGCCGCTTTTGAGGGACCGGGCGGTATCGTCGAAATCTTCCGGTTCGACGGCATAGACTGCGGCGTTCGGCATTTCGCTGTTCAGCGCCAGGGCTGTGCCTGCCACCAGTCCACCGCCACCGCAGGGAATTAGGACTTTAGACGGCGTAACGCCAAGGTCGCGGCATTGATCGGCGATTTCCAGGCCGATGGTGCCCTGACCGGCAATGGTCGGCAAAGCATCATAAGGCTTGATCAGTGTGGAGCCTCTTTCCTCACTGATACGAATACCGATTTCCTCCCGGTCTTCGCTGTAGCGGTCATAGAGGATGACCTCTGCACCATAGGCGCGGGTATTGGCAATCTTGATGGCGGGGGCGTCCTTGGGCATGATAATGACAGCCGGGATGTCTGTTTCCCTGGCTGCTGCGGCGACACCCTGGGCATGGTTGCCGGATGAAAAGGCAACAACGCCCTTTTTCCTCTGCCCGTCGTTAAGGCAGGCAATTGAATTCGTGGCTCCCCGGTATTTGAAGGACCCTGTTTTTTGCAGGCACTCAGGCTTCACCAGAAGCCTTGCGCCGAGGCGTTCATTCAATAAAGGGGCCTCAAGCAGAGGCGTAACCGTTGTCTTGCCCTTGATGCGTTGCGCGGCCTCGCGAACGTCGTCAATGGTCGGCAGTCGCTGGCCGTTTACTGAGGTAGGGGGACAGAAATTCATCAAGAGCCTCCAAGGATACCTGTTCTTCCAGGCTGGGAACATGTCCCACGCCGGGAACGACTACCGCCTTCATATGGGGATTGTTTTCTTTCATCTTCTCGAAGGTATCGGCGGTTAGAATGTCCGACTTCTCTCCCCGAAAAGCAAGCGCGGGGATGTCCTTCAACGACCGGAAAAGCGCCCAGAGATCCGGTAGGGGCCGTTTTTCCTTGAGAGGGACCACGATATTGGTGTCCCAATCATAGTGAAGCAGGCCATCGTCTCCTTCCCGGAAGGTGTTTTCCGCCAGTCTTCGCCATTGTTCTTCCTCTGTGAAACCTGTCATGGCAAACATTGTTTTGATGGTTGCAACAGCCTCATCCCAGTTTTTGATGGTCGGGGGATTGGAGAGATAGTCGATGATTCTCGCCATGCCATTGGGATTAATGTCGGGGCCGACGTCGTTGAGGATGGCACCCGCCAGTGCGGTTGGCATGGCAGCCCCCATGCCCATGGCAAGCAGGCCGCCGAGTGAGGTGCCAATCACAACGACCTGGTGAATGTTCAACGCCGTGAGAAGGTGGCGGATATCATCCAGATAGACGGTCGGCTGATAGGTCATCGCGTCTTCGGCGTAGTCGGATTTTCCACGGCCGCGATAATCCGGACAGATGACGCGATATCCCTGATCAGACAGGCGTGCGGCGACACGATGGAAATCCTTTGAGTTTCTGGCGAGGCCCCCAAGGCATAAAATGACCGCCCCCGGGTTTTCGCCGGTCTTGGGCGGATAGTCCCTGTAATAGAGTTTCAGGCCATCCTGGGCATGAAAATAGGCTTCGTGAAAATCCGTCATGTCGTGAGTTCTACTTCAGGAGGGCAGGGAGATCGTGCAGGGAGGACAGGATGGCCTGCGGCTTGCCCGGCAGCCTTTCCGCCGTCTGGCCGAAACGGTTGATCCATACCACCTGATAACCGAAATAGGCCGCGCCGGCGGCATCCCATGCATTGGACGACATAAAGCATATCTCCGATGGCGCGATATTCAGCTTGTCGACAGTCATCTGGTAAACCCGTGGGTCGGGCTTGAAGATACCGACGTCACTGACGGAATGAATGCCATCCAGGAAATCGGATATCCCCGCTGATTTCACCGCCGCATTCAGCATATCGGGTGATCCGTTTGACAGGATTACCGTTTTCAGCCCCATTTGCTGTAACTGGCTCAAGACGGTCGGAACTTCCTCATAGGCGCTTAACTCCCAGTAGAGCCCGAGCAATGTCTCCCGGATATGCGGGTCGTCAATTTCCACCGTCTCCATCGCGTAATCCAGGCCGTCCTGTGTGAGACGCCAGAAATCCTCATAAGCGCCCATGAGGCTGCGTAGCCAGGTATATTCGAGCTGTTTTTGACGCCATATCGCGGAAAGCCTGTCCGCCTTGTCGCCTAACATGTCCCGGCACGCCGCAGCGGCTGCATGAACGTCGAAAAGAGTGCCATAGGCATCAAAGACACATGCCTTGATGTTTGAGATTTCTGCCATGTCAGGGTTCGTCCGGTCGCTTGGGTGGTTTCGGGAAGGGGATGGTTTCGCCGGTCATGGTGCCAAGGGTCAGGGCGACATGCCGCCCTTTGAGCCGCTGCTGGTAGACGATGACGTTTTCCATCACGCGCTGAACATAGTTGCGCGTTTCATTGAAGGGGATCATCTCGATCCAGTCGATTGCTTCCTCCAGTGACGTCCTGGGATCGCCGTAGTTTCTCATCCATCGCTTGACCCGATGCGGACCCGCATTATAGCCGGCAAATGTCATGGGGAGGGACCCGTTGAATTTATCCATGAGGGTCACGAGGTATTGCTGTCCCAGGTGCAGATTATATTCAGGGTCCTGTGTCAGGCGTGACTTGTTGTAGGAGACCTGCGACACCCGCGCGATCCTTTTGGCGGTCGTGGGCATCAACTGCATCAGACCAAGAGCACCGGCATGACTGTGCGCTTCAAGGTCAAAGGCGCTTTCCTGCCTTACCACGGCCATGACAACGGCAGGGTCCAACGGACGATAACGGTTTCGCGGCAGCGGGGGATAGCCGCTTTCCGTCAGGAAGACGTGATGCTGGCTTGCTTTCCGGGCTGTGTAGACGGCCAGGTCCGGGCGATCCAGATCGCGGGCGAGCTGTCCAATCTGGGTCAGGGTGGCGCGGTCTTCTGTGGTCTGGGCAAGGTATCTGACAAAGTTGCGGACAAGGTCATCGGCATTGGCTGCGGCGAGCATCCTGATGAGGCGGGGAAGCTCTGCTTCGTCGAAGTTTTTGCGCTCTGCGGCGGTCGGACGGTATTCGGCACTGATACGCGGCCGTTCCGCGTATGTCAGGTGATTGGCGGCCATTTGTCCGTAGAAACGGGTCGGGAACTGGGCGGCAATCCTGAACCAACTTGTCGCCTCCACCTTCTTGTTCTCAGCCAGGAGGGCACGCCCTGCCCAGTAGGCACCGCGTGATTTTGATATCGGATAGGAAACCGCGTCATACATTCTTGTGAAATGCTGATAGGCGCGCTCAGGTTCCTGCAGAAAGCGCAGGGCAACCCAGCCGGCAAACCATTCGGCCTCGGCGTAGGCGTAACCGCCCGTGGCCGTATGTTGCGCCGCAAGCCTGTAGGCCGTCGTGATCCGCCCTTCTTCAAGGGCCCAACGGGCAAGCCTTGCGCGTTCACGCCACCAGAGGCTTTCGTGGCCGGTCTGTACAGCCCGGGACTGCTGGAGCAGGTCGATGGCCGCCTCATACATGCGTTTGTTGCGCCGCCAACGGACACGTTCGTAAATCAGGCCCGAATCCGTTTGCAGGGATTTGGGAACCTTTGCGATCAGACGGTCCACATTGCCGGAGCGATGGCGTAATGCAATCCGCGCGTCTGTAAGGGCGCTGATCTCCTTCGGTAGGTGCTGGGCCTGGCGTTTTCCCGCCGATGTCTTGCCCTCCCACAAAAGCCGCTCCAACCGTGCACGGTTATCGTCCTGTGTCATCCAGTGGCGATAATATTTGCGCAACGTCTTCTCGTCGCGGGGACTCATGTCAATGTTGACCCAGCCACGGCGCAGTATGTGCTTGGCGCTGTCTGTGCGTCCTTTTTTGTCCAGGGCGCTGACATAGTGGAACAGGCCGTTTCCGGTCAGTGGCGGATTGTCTTTGAAGAACGCAATCAATGCGTCATCGGGTGTTTGACCGTCTATTCTTTCTTCTGCGCGCCGCTGCAGTATGTGAAGCAGGGGGTAGTCGGGATTATTTATGATGAAACGGCTGATTTCCGAAAAGCCTGCCGTGTTGCGGCGGTTCCGGTAATATTGCCATTGCAATGCTTTGAAGGGCAGCTTCTCAGCCGCGCGCCGGGCATGCCGGAAGGCGGCATTCCACTTGTTGTGCTCGGCAGCGCGAAAGGCGGTTTCATATTCGCTGCGGTCCTGCGTGGAAAGCGTGGCAGCCACAGCAGGTCCACCGCATAGTTGCGCCGCCACCATACCTGCCAATAAGACCGGTGCGGCGGCACGTGCGAAGACGCGCATATATTTCGGTATGCCGAAAATAGAAACCTCCCTTAACCGCTGCCGTCGCCAAGCCGACAGTATAAGTGTAAGTCGCCGCTGATTCCGCTACAAGGGGCAGCATACCCGCAAATGATAAAATACCATGATTAACAGATGATAAAATCACCTTGATTAAGCACCGTGCGCTTCTATTCGCTTGTGCTGACGCACGGCAGTTTGTATGTTCCGGCTTTGCTCGGTTTCGGGCGTTTCTTCAAGACTATATCGACCCAAAGGAGTCATCTAATGCCTGCAATGTTTCATGGATCGCTCACAGCACTGATCACGCCGATGACGGCTGATGGCGCTGTTGACGAGAAGGCGTTCCAGAACTTCGTGCAGTGGCAGATTGATGAGGGTACACATGGTTTAGTTCCGGTGGGCACCACCGGCGAATCTCCAACCCTCAGCCACGCGGAGCATGAACGCGTTATCGACCTTTGTCTTGAAGTCGCCAAATCGAAGAAACGCCCGGTTATTGCCGGTGCCGGTTCCAACAGCACGGCCGAGGCGATTTCCCTGACGCAGCACGCTGCCAAAGTAGGCGCGGATGCGGCCCTGGTTGTGACGCCTTATTACAACAAGCCGACCCAGGAAGGCCTGTATCAGCATTTCAAGGCTGTCGCGCAGTCTGCCGATATTCCGATCTTCATCTACAATATTCCGGGCCGCAGTGTGATCGACATGTCGGTTGAGACCATGGCGCGTCTGGTCCGGGACTTCCCGAATATTGTCGGTGTTAAAGACGCAACGGCCGATCTTTCCCGCCCGTTGGAAACCCGTGTCGCGATTGGCGATAAATTCTGCCAGCTTTCCGGCGAGGATGCGACTGTTGCCGCGTTCCTGGCGCAGGGTGGTCATGGCTGTATTTCCGTGTCGTCCAACGTTGCACCGGGGCTTTGTGCGAAACTGCATAACGCCTGGATGGAAAAAGACTGGGCGACTTTCGAGGAAGTCCGTGACCGGCTGCTGCCGGTTCACGAGGCAATGTTCTGCGAAAGCTCGCCGGGTCCGGTGAAATATGCAGCCAGCCTGCTGGGGCTGTGTGGGCCTCTGGGCCGTCTGCCGGTTGTTGAGATTTCCGAAGGCAGCAAGGCAACGGTCAAGGCTGCTTTGGAAAAAGCCGGCCTGCTGTCCTAAGCGGCAATAAAGTTCAGTATTTGGTGTAAGTCATGGCGGGTAAGAACAAGAACGCAAAGAAAAAAGCTGCCTTGTTGGAGTCGGGTACGGTTGCGCGCAACCGCCGCGCCCGCCATGACTATGCCATTGAAGAAGAGATTGAAGCGGGGATCGTCCTGACCGGGACGGAGGTCAAATCCCTTCGAAGCGGAACCTGCAGTCTGAGCGATGCCTATGCGGGTCCAAAAGACGGCGAGATCTGGCTGTTCAACGTCTATATCGGTGAATATCCCCACGCCCATAAAAAACAGCAGCACGAACCGAAGCGACCGCGTAAGCTGCTTTTGCACAAGCGCGAGCAGAACAGGCTGCTTGGTGCGGTGAAAAGGGACGGGATGACGCTTGTGCCATTGGCGCTTTATTTCAACAAGCGCGGCATCCTGAAACTGTCTATCGGGCTTGCCAAAGGTAAAACGTCCGTCGACAAGCGTCAGACAATCAAGGAACGCGATTGGAAGCGCAGCCAGGGCCGCATTATGCGGGACCTGGGTTAGGGCTCTATCCCCTCAGCGATGATTTTAACAAGCCGGTCCAGGCTTGCCTGCCAATGGGGATTGTTTTCAACAAAAGCATAGTTCAAACGGATGTAGTTCGGATAGAGATTGGATACCGAAAACATTCTGCCGGGCGAGGTCGCGATACCGGCGGCTAATGCCTTCTCATATATCCGATATCCGTCGACTGCCTCCGGCAGTCGCAGCCAGCATAGGAAACCACCCGTCGGTTGGGTAAGG
Source organism: Aestuariispira ectoiniformans (assembly GCF_025136295.1). Lineage (GTDB taxonomy): Bacteria > Pseudomonadota > Alphaproteobacteria > UBA8366 > Aestuariispiraceae > Aestuariispira_A > Aestuariispira_A ectoiniformans. The sequence continues at coordinate 2,577,312 of NZ_CP062788.1, forward strand.
CAGCAGCCAAGATCCATCAAGGATGAAAGCGCATCGCGCAAGACGCAGAAGTTGCCTTTGTAATGCCGTCTGATTTTCCTCAGATGCTTCTGGTAAAGTCCGGCCTGCAGGAAATCAGTCACACCATCGCTGATCAGATTCACATTCCCCAGGTTTGCCATGATGAGGCTGCGTTCGATCCTGTCCTGATAGCGTCCCCCAGTGATCCAGCCCAATCTGAGCCTGGAATCAACGGATTTGGACAGGGATGACAGGCAGACAACCCGGCCGGAATTGTCCATGGAACGCAGGGTCGGAGGTATATCGCCAAAGCTGACATCGCTGTAGACGTCGTCTTCGATGATCGGCAGGTCGCCGGTCAGGGCGAGAAGCCGGCGGCGTGCGGCTTCCGGCATCGTGAACCCGGCGGGGTTATTAACTGTTGGCGCGGTCAGGACGGCCTTGACCGGCCACTGCCTCAACACGTCGGCCAGCGCATCCAGATCCATCCCGTCGCGTGTGTTCGTCGGAACTTCTATGACTTTGAGGCCATGGGCTTCGAGGGAAAGCAACGTACCGAAATAGCAGGGAGACTCAACCGCGATCACATCACCCGGTGCGGTCAGCGCCTGTAACGTCGCGGACAGGGCCTGTTGGGCACCCTGCGTTATCAGGATGTCTGAAGGCGGCTGGAATTCTCCTCTCAAGGCGTGTTGGCGCGCGATTGCCTGCCTCAACGTAAGGGAGGCGGCGGGCATGCGGTAATGGCTGATCTGGTGAACTTGTTGGCGGGCCTGGCGGGCAATAATCCGGTAGAGTTTGTCGACAGCAGGAAAATCGGTGCGGGGGTGGGCGGAGCCCATATGGACGAGATCCTTGCGGGAGGCGTCCCGGAGAACGGACAGGATCAGTGATTGCGTGTCGACGTCCCGCGGCTCCAAACGCTCTGACTTGGCGAGTGGCGTTGTTAGTTGTTCTTCGACGATATAGCCGGACCGGGGCAGGGCCCGTATCGTTCCATTGGCTTCCAGCTCCTGATAGGCGCGTATGACGGTATTCAGGCTGACGGACATATGTTGCGCCATCTGGCGAAGCGACGGTAGCTTGTCCCCAGGGTTCAGGATACCATGCTGATACTGTTCTTCGATTGCGCCAATAACCTTCTGATATTGCATGTCTGTCAATCTGTATCTGTCGATTTGATGGAAACTGTTTCTTTTCAGGAATACTGTACCTGTATAGAACCGGATTCAACAAATGGAAGTTTTTCAGGGGAGCGTGAGCTCATGTTGCAAAAGATGGCGCCAGGAATTTTCGTGCTTTTGTGGAGCACCGGTTTCATCGGTGCGAAATTCGGGCTGCCCTTTGCTGAGCCGCTGACCCTGTTGACGATACGCATGGCGTTGAACCTTGTGGTTTTCGCCGCGTTCGCATGTCTGGTGGGGTCGAAAACGGTTCGGCCCCGCCAGGCCGGGCATGCCATGGTCGTAGGGGCGCTTATTCACGCGGTTTACCTGGGCGGAGTTTTCTGGGCGATCTCAAGGGGGATGCCTGCCGGATTGGCGGCCCTTGTGGTTGGCCTGCAGCCACTGGTCACGGCCATCCTGTCGATCTTCTGGTTCCGGCAATATCTGTTGCCGGTGCAATGGGGCGGTATGCTGCTGGGTTTTGGCGGTGTGTTTCTGGTTCTCAGCGGCCGGTTTGACTGGTCCATGCTCAGCGGAGAACTGTTCTGGCCGGTCGCGGTATGCGTCAGCTCCCTTTTTGCGATCACCATTGGTGCTATGTATCAGAAACGCTTTTGCGGGAATGTCGATTTGGTCTGGGGGGCCTTCTGGCAGTATTTTGCAGCCCTGGTTGTCTTGGCACCAATTGCTTATACGACCGAAAGCATGCATGTGAACTGGACGCCGACCTTTATTGCAACCATGGGGTGGCTGGTTCTCGTTCTGTCTTTTGCTGCGATTTTGTTGCTGATGTATCTCGTGCGCCATGGCGACGCATCCAAGGTCGCCTCTCTGTTCTATCTGGTGCCGCCACTGGCCGCGCTGGAGGCGTTCGTTCTCTTTGATGAGCGTTTCGGTTTGATTGGTGCTGCGGGGTTTGCCGTGACCGCGGTCGGCGTCTATCTGGTGATGCGTCCGCCGCGTCGCCGGGTTGTTGTGGTCGGTGGGGCTGATTGATTACCCCACCGATCCCGGAAACCGCATTTAATTGAAGCGTGCGATGCTGAAGGCATCAATATTCACGGACGGTGCCTGACCGCTGGCCAGGTCGGCGATTACCTGGCCCGTGCCTGCGGCCTGCGTCAGCCCGAGATGCCCGTGGCCGAATGCGAAGAATGCGTTTTTGTGTATGGGGGAGGCACCGATGACCGCAAGGCTGTCAGGGGTGGACGGGCGATGCCCCATCCATTCCTTGGCACCTTCCTCCTGAAGGTCGGGTAGATAACGCTGGCCCAACTTCAAAAGAGCCTTGGAGCGTTTGAAATTCGCCGGTGCATCGAGACCGGCAAATTCGGCTGCCCCGCCGATGCGCAGCCCGATGTCGAGGTGAGACAAGGCAAAGTGGCCTTCCGCGGACATAATCGGATGGTTCAGGCGGACGCCGGGATTGGGAAGCGTGGTGTTATAGCCGCGTTCGCTTTCCAGCAGAACTTTGCTTCCCAGTTTCCTGGCAAGCGTCTTGGACCATGCTCCGGCAGCGACGACGACCTTATCAAAGAAGATTTCCCGGCCATCTGCGCAACGCACGGCGATCGGGACATTCTGGTTGAAGGTGAAGTCCAGCGCCTGTCCGGAAATGATCTCACCGCCCAGCGACAGGAAATGATCCGCAAGGCGCGTCGCGATCCGCGCCGGGTCCGACACGCGGGCATAGCTTGGGCAGTAGACGGCATGCTTGAAGATCGGTGCCAGGTCCGGTTCCCGCTCGTGCAATTGCTCTGGCGTTAGCGGTTCGAAAGGAACACCGCGTTTGCGGTAGAGGTTCCAATAGGCTTCGTCACCCTTGTAGGCGGCCTCTGTCTCATAGACCGTGATATTCCCGGTCCAATGTATTTCATTGTGAAGGCCGGCCTCCTTGGAGATGTCCTTCCAGCTATCGGTTGTCAGCTCCATAAGCGCCGCCGCCGCCGTGGAGGTCCGCTCCACCTGATCCCAGTTGCCCGCCCGCATGAAGCGCCATAGCCAGGGCACAAGAGCGGGGAGGTGGGACCAACGTATGGCAAGTGGTCCCAATGGGTCCAATAGCCAGCCCGGTACATGCTTGATGATGCCGGGCATGGCCATGGGCACGACTTCCGATACAGCCAGGCAACCGGCATTGCCGAAGCTTGCCTCCTGGCCGGGTTGACCCCGTTCCAGGATTTGCACATTAAAGCCGGCCTTTTTCAGGTGGATCGCGCATTGAATGCCGACGATGCCGCCACCAATGACCAGTGCCTTTTGTGTCTGTTCAGTTGCCTGACTGTTTGTCATTTCGTAATCGTTGCCCTGTTGGATATTGTTCTTAGCCGAATGTATAAGCGGTTTTCACCGTTGTGAAAAACTCCGCAGCATAACGACCTTGTTCGCGACTGCCAAAGCTTGATCCTTTCCGGCCACCGAATGGCACGTGATAGTCAACACCGGCGGTCGGCAGGTTTACCATCACCATGCCTGCCTTGGCATTAGCCTTGTAATGTCGTGCATATTTCAAGGACGTCGTGCAGATGCCGGACGATAGACCAAATTCAGTGTCGTTGGCCAGATACAAAGCCTGTTCATAGTCTTTTGCCTTGACGACACTGGCGACCGGCCCGAAGACTTCCTCCTGGTTGATGCGCATGCCGTTTTCGGTTTCGGTAAACAGGGCGGGTTGCAGATAGAAACCGTCCTTGCTGCGTTCCAGGCGATCCCCGCCGAAGGCCAGCGTCGCGCCTTCGGCTTTGGCAATGTTGATATAGTCCAGATCCTGGGTAAGTTGGCGTTCGTCCACAACGGGCCCAATATGCGTACCCTCTGCCAGGGCGTCGTCCACTTTCAGGCCCTGGAGTTTTCCGATGACGGCGTCGACGAAACGGTCGTGGATGCCTTCTGTCACGATCAGGCGGGAGGAGGCGGTGCAGCGCTGTCCGGTGGAGAAGAAGGCGCCATTGACGGCACAGTCGACCGCGATGTCCAGATCGGCATCGTCCAACACGACCAGCGGGTTCTTGCCGCCCATTTCCATCTGGAATTTCGCCATGCGGGCGGCGCATTTGGCCGCGATCTGACTGCCGGTTGCGACCGAGCCGGTGAAGGTAACACCATCGATCCGGCGGTCGGTGACGATTTTCTCGCCGACGACCGAACCGCGTCCCATGACCAGGTTGAAGACACCGGTGGGCAGGCCGGACCGGGAAAGGATTTCGGCAATCGCCCAGGCACAGCCCGGAACCAGGTCTGCCGGTTTGAAAACGACCGTGTTGCCATAGCAAAGGGCAGGGGCAATCTTCCAGGCCGGAATGGCAATGGGGAAGTTCCAGGGCGTGATGATGCCGACAGTGCCCAGGGCCTCACGGGTGACGTCCACCTCGACACCGGGGCGAACAGAGGCGAGGTGGTCGCCTGTCAGGCGCAGGGCCTCACCGGCAAAGAATTTGAAAATCTGACCGGCGCGGGCTGCTTCGCCAATACCCTCGGGCAGGGTTTTGCCTTCTTCCCGGGCAAGCAGACGACCAAGTTCTTCCTTACGCGCCAGGATTTCATTGCCGACGAAATCCAGAATGTCATGGCGTTGTTGCGGCGTGGATTGTGACCACTGATCCTGTGCGATAGCCGCGGCGGCGATGGCGTCTTCGACATCCTGCTCGGTGGCGCGGGCATACTGGCCGACGATGTCGGATGTGTCGGACGGGTTGATATTGGAATTGCTGTCCACAGACGTGCGGAACTCGCCGGCGATATAGTTGCCAAACTGCTGCATCATTCTCTCCTAAGTCTTTAGATTTATTTCAGAAGAAAGCCTTTGGCCAAAGGGTCTTCGGCCTCGATGGTGAACTGGGAGCGGCCTGTGTAATAGGACTGTCCGCTGACGCGGGCGCGGACTGCGGGAAAGTCACCGCAGCGTGTTTCTTCGGCTATTTCGCCCGTGAAGAGGCAGCCGGTAACGCTCTCGAACAGGCGTTGTTGACCGGGTTTTATCTGACCGCGCTTGGCCTGGGCGGCGATGCGTGCGGTGACGCCGGAGCCGGTCGGGCTGCGATCCACCTGGGCATCGGCGAAAACGCATATATTCGCGGTTGGCTCTGCACTGAATTCGTCATTGCCGTCGGTCAGGATCGTGCCATAGAGGAAGGCAAGGTCGGGATCATCCGGGTGGTGCAGGGGAATCTGGGCTTTGACTGCTTCGGTGACTTCTGTTGCTGCATCGACAAGATCCCGTGTGCGGGACTTTCGGACGTCGAGGCCGAAGGTGTCGGCAGGGGCAAGGGCATAAAAGGCACCGCCATAGGCGATATCCACCTCCACCGGTCCGTAGGTTGGTGTTGCCGCCAGACGGCTCAGGGCAAAGGCGAAAGCGGGGACACTGTCAAAGGAGACCTGTCCGGGAACGCCCTTTTCGACCTGAACATGCGCACGGACCAGACCGCAGGGGCATTCGATGTTGACGGTGGTTACCGGTTCGACGACCGGGACGAGGCCCTTGTCAATGGCATAGCGCCCCAAGGCGATGGTCGCGTGGCCGCACATTGTGCTGTAACCCTCGTTATGGGTGAACAGCACAGCCAGATGCGCCTCCGGATGGGATGGGGGCACGGGGATTACGCCATACATGTCGTAATGGCCGCGGGGCTCGAACATGAGGGCCTTGCGGAAGTGATCCAGATTGTCGCGAACATAGCGCCGCTTTGCCAGAATGCTGCCCCCCGGAATGTCGGGATATCCGGTTTCGATGATGCGAACCGGCTCCCCGCCGGTATGCATTTCCACAGTTTCAAAGACCGGCCATTCCTTGTCTGCCATTCCCGGCACACTCCCAATCAAATTGCATAGAAAGCTCGTTGTGACTCCCATCCTCAATCGACGACGGGCATTTGCGATTTCTAACAGAGTTCAGCTCGAAAAAAAAGACACTTGTATATTGGATACAATATTCACTATGATGCTAGCCACCACTGATATATCAGATGGTGATGTGGTCTTAAGAATGAAAATCAAGGGAGGCGACAATGAGAAAGACTTTGAAAACTCTTGGGGGAATTACCGCATTTGCTGTGCTGGCTGTCTCGGCGGCAGGCAGTGCGCAGGCGGACAAATTAGACGATATTATTGATTCAGGTGAACTGCGTTGCAGTGTCACTCTGGATTTTCCGCCGATTGGATATAGGGATCAGAACAACGAGCCGGCTGGTTTTGATGTCGAATACTGCAAGGACATGGCCAAGGCCCTTGGCGTGGATGCAGTGATCGTCGACACACCTTTCCCGGACCGTATTCCGGCCCTGGTTTCCAACCGTGCGGACATTTCCATTGCCAGTGCATCCGATACGCTGGAGCGGGCAAAGACGGTGGCCTTTTCGGTGCCGTATATTGCCTATACCAACCGGGTCGTGACCCGCAAAGATACCGGGATTCAGAATTTTGACGATCTGAAAGGCCGTAAGGTCGGGGGTGTTTCCGGTACTACGCCGGAGCAGAATTTCCTGGAGCACTATAAAAACTGGGGCAATTCGGGGGGCGATTATGTGTCCTACCAGTCGGATTCGGATCAGTATCTGGCATTGGCGCAGGGCAAGATCGACGCCTTTGTGACCGCATCGACAACGGCGGCAACGCTGATGAACAGTGGCAAATACAAAGACTTTGCGGCTGTGGGCGAGGCACCGTTCCCCGTCGATATCTGCGGCATCATGGTGAACCGTCATGAATATGGCTTGCTGAACTGGGTGAACCTGTTTGTGAACCGTCAGGTTCGTAGCGGTCGCTATCAGGAACTGTATGAACAGTTTGTCGGTGGTGAAGCGCCGAAACTGGCGGTGTCGGGCGTCTATTACTAAGCCCTGTTGTATCGGGGGAGAGGGGCTTTTGCCCTTCTCCCTCAAATATCACTCCTTCGAATGAGGAGAGCGTTTCCGTGATTGACTATTCCTTTCACTGGGGGCCGGTCTGGAAGGCGATGCCCGCCTTGCTAAAGGGCGCGCAAATCACTTTGGAAATTACGGTTTTGTCGATGATTATCGGCACAATCCTGGCCGTCTTCCATGCCCTGGGACGGCAGTCGAAGAATAAGACTGTTTACGGCCTTGCCACTGGTTGGGTCGAACTGGCCCGTAATACGCCGAGCCTGTTCCAGATGTATATGGCCTATTTCGGCCTGGGCACTATTGGGCTGCATCTGGATTCTTATACGGCGGTCCTATCTGCCCTGGCTTTCAACAATGCCGGTTATCTGGCGGAAGTGCTGCGAGGCGGTTTCAATGCAGTGCCCAAGACACAGATGGCGGCGGCGCGATCACTGGGTATGAACCCGTTTCAGGCCTATTCCCGCGTTATACTGCCCCAGGTTTTCCGCGTTGTTTTCTATCCGGCGACAAACCAGATGATGTGGGCACTGTTGAATTCGTCCCTGGGCATGATTGTCGGGTTGAAGGAATTGACGGGGGCCACGGCCTTCCAGCAGTCGCTGACCTTCCGGTCCTTCGAATTCTTCTTTGCAGCGGCCGTCATGTATTACGTGATCGCGAAGATCGTCACTATGGGTGCGCGTCTGGCCGCACGCCGGTTGTTCCGGGGGTAGGGCGATGTATTCAGGTTTAAGTTTCAATGATCTCTACTATATGGCGGAAGGTGCCGGGCGAACGGTTTACCTCGCGATCTGGTCCATCACGCTTGGTACGGCCCTTGGCCTGTTGCTTGGCTGGATACGGGCAAAGACGGCGCGTAACCCGATCGGCAATCTTCTCTTGGCGGGTTATCTGGACATTTTCCGCAGTATTCCGCTCATCATTCAGTTCATCCTGTTTAACAGCATTGCCGCTGTGGTCGGTGTTCCGATGGACCCCGTGACCTCCGGCATCGTCGTTCTGACTTTGTATATGGGCGCCTACTGCGCGGAAATCGTCCGTGGTGGTTATGATGCGGTGCCGCTGCCGACGCGCCGGGCAGGGCGGTCGCTGGGCATGACCTATTGGCAGGATTTACGCTATGTGGTGCTGCCTTTGGGCCTGCGGACGATCTTTCCGGCCTGGATCGGGTTGGTGGTCGGTGTCGTCAAGGATACTGCACTCGTTGCCGTTCTTGGTTATATCGAGCTGCTGCGTGCCTCCCAGATCGTGATTACCCGTACCCAGGAACCGATTCTGGTCCTCAGCGGGGTTGGCATTTTCTATTTCGCGATCTGCTTCCCGATTTCCCAATACAGTAAACGCCTTGAGCGGAGAATGGCGATATGATCTCCATTGAGAATGTAAATAAATCCTTTGGTTCCCTGAATGTCCTGACCGGCATCGATCTGGAAGTCCATAAGGGGGAGGTGCTGAGCCTGATTGGGCCCAGCGGTTCCGGAAAATCCACATTACTACAGTGCATTAACGGCCTGGAACCGATCCAGGGCGGCAAAATTGTGGTGGATGGAATTTCCGTTCACGACAAGAAGACCGATCTGAACAAGCTGCGCCGGCATATCGGCATTGTTTTCCAGCAGTGGAATGCCTTTCCCCACCTGACAGCGCTTGAGAATGTTGCGCTGGCGCCGCGTGTCGTCCTCAAGGTCAGCCGGAAGGAAGCGCTGGAGCGGGCGCGTGCGCAGTTGGACAAGGTCGGATTGGGGGACAAGGCCGATGTCTTCCCATCACGTCTGTCCGGTGGACAGCAGCAGCGTCTGGCGATTGCACGCGCGTTGGCCATGGACCCGGATTATATGCTGTTCGACGAGGTGACATCCGCCCTGGACCCGGAACTGGTTGGTGAGGTTCTCGACACCCTTCGCATGTTGCAGCGCGATGGCATGACCATGATTGTGGTCACCCATGAGATTCCTTTCGCCCGCGATGTATCTGACCGGGTGGCCTTCTTCCATTCCGGTGTCATCTGTGAACTGGGCGCGCCGGATCAGGTGATTGATAATCCGCAGGATGAGAAAACAAAGAAATTTCTTCGCAATATCAATTGATTAAAAGTAACTCCTGGTACCCAAAGATACTTCCGACTTTCCCGGGCGAGGTGCTCACCGCCCGGGACTTTTTTTATCCAGAATTTGTTGCAGAGCACATGCGGCCTGATCGGCCATGTCGGTGGGGACATTCGTGAAATTGAGTAACAGGCCGGAGCCCGTATAGTTGTCGCTGGAGCCGCGACTGACAAAATCCGCGGCGAGGCCCTGATCATAGGACGCTTTGGACAAAGCACGGTCGTCTGTGCCGGGCGGCAGCATCGCCATGATATGCATGCCGCCCTGACAAAGATCCATGGTCAGAGAGGGGCAATGCTGTATCAGCGCATCATGCAGCGCCTGACGACGTTCGCCATAAAGCTTTCTCATGCGTTTGATATGGCGGGCGAAAAAGCCTTCGGCCATGAAGGTCGCGACGGTGGACTGTATCAGGGGGGAAGGCGGCGGCAGAAGCAGGTCGGCGATGCTTCTCATCCGGTCAACCATGTGAACCGGCACAACGAGATAGGCTATACGCAGCCCCGAAAACAAAACCTTGCTGAATGTCCCTGCGAAGAATACGCGGTCCTGACTGTCCAGGCTTTTCAGGGCGGGCAGGGGCGGACCGGTGTAACGGAACTCGCTGTCATAATCGTCTTCAAGGATGTAGGCATCGGCCTGACCGGCCCAGGCGAGAAGCTCCTGTCGGCGCGGAACGGGCATTGTCACGGTCGTTGGAAAATGATGGGTCGGTGTCACCAGGGCCAGTCTGGCGTCCGGTGCCTGGGCACAGGCAAGCGCGATTTGCAGGCCTTCATGGTCAACGGACACCGGTGTGACTTTGCCTCCCAGCCGCTTGATGGCATCTATTGCGCGAAAATATCCCGGGTCCTCCATCCAGACCTTATCATCCTTGTTCAGGATCGCCTGACAGACCATGGTTATTGACGCCTGATAACCGGCGGTAATGAAAATCTGGTCGGGCAGGCAGGAGATTCCGCGTGATAGTTTCAGATAGCCGGCGATTGCGGTCCGCAAAGGCCAGAAGCCAATGGGATCCTGATGGTCCAGGTTGGCAATGGGGAGTTGCCGTGCCATGCGCCCCGCAATTCGGGCCCAGCTCTTTCGCGGGAAGGCATCAAGGGCAGGCAAGCCCATCTGAAAGAGGCCCGGTTTGCCGGCAATGAAGGTCTGGTGGGGAAGTGAAGTCTCCTGCGGAGGGCTTGCGGCGGGTTCCGTGGTTTGTGCGGTCAGATTGTGGGGAACAAATGTGCCCGCGGTGCTGCGCGTTTCCAGGTATCCTTCGGCGATAAGTAACTGGTAGGCATGATCGACCGTACCCCGTGCGATCCCTAACTGACTGGCATAGCTGCGGGCGGAGGGAAGACGCCCGCCCGACGGAAGATGCCCCGTCAAAATCTCATCCCTGATACGGCTGTATATGTCGCGGTAGGTAGGTTGCATGCTGTCGGTCCGGATCAAACTTCAATTGGCATAGTATTTAATGCAAAAATTGGATCATTTAAATGGTCCAATATACCCTTATGTCTTGGTCGAACATTTTTGAATTTTGACAATGTCCAAAGGAATACTGCCATGCAGGACCGTATTGACCGCAATGCCTTCTATGCCTTGCAACCCGAATTGCCCAAGGCCCTTATCAGGCTTGGACAGCTTGGGGTCGAGGCCGGACTGGAGAAAACGTTGGTTGAACTTGTGAAAATCCGTGCGTCTCAACTGAACGGCTGTGCCTTCTGCCTGCACATGCATTTGGCCGATGCGCGGAAATATGGGGAGGATCAGGAGCGCCTTGATGTTTTGGCTGCCTGGAGGGAAGTTCCCTGTTTCAGTGAGCGCGAACGTGCGGCCCTGACCTGGACCGAGGCTTTGACACAGGTTGCGGAAGATGGAGTTTCCGATGATGCCTTTTCTCAGGTGAGAGCGCAGTTTAATGATGCGGAACTTGCCGGGCTAACCTCGGCAATTGTTGCGATTAATGGTTGGAACCGCATTGCGGTCGGCTTTCAATTTTCGCCTGATGTGAAGCAGTTGCAGGCCGCAGAATAATCGCTGTGGCAGGACGCCTGGAACTCGGTTGCGGGCGTCCTATTCCTTGTCGTGTTTTTCCGCGAGGTAGGCGACCAGGGAACGGCCTGCATTTAGAATGTGGTCTTCCAGCAGCTTGCAGACTTCTTCTTTCTTGCCCTCCCGGCACAGGCGCAGCATTTCGCGGTGTTCATCCTGCGCACGCCGGACGCCGTCCGTGAATTGCAATTGCATGCGCGTATAGCGGTCGACCTTTTGTCCTAGGCTGTTGATAATTGCCATTGTTTGCGCGCGATCAGCCTTTTCAAACAGACAATTGTGGAACATGCGGTTCAACGCACCCCATTGTGCAACATCGCCCTCCGCCAAAGCTTTGTCATAGTCGTCCAGAGTTTTCTCTGCACTGTCGAAGTCCGCTTCCGTGAGGCGTGGAAGGGCCGTTGCCAGGAGTTTGGGCTCCAGAGCCGCACGAATTTCGAAAAGCTCTTCCACTTCCTTGAGCGATAGTGAGGCGACGACCGCGCTTCTATGGGCCTGGGAAATGATAAGGCCTTCTGCCTCCAACTGGCGTAGGGCTTCGCGGACGGGGATACGGCTTACATCATACTTCTTGGCGATGGCATCCTGGCGAAGTTGCTCGCCTTCGGGGATGTCGCCATTCAGGATGGCCTCCCGGAGAACTTCCACCAATCCCTCCGCCACGGTCTGACGCTTGAACATACCCACCTGGATCCTTTCACATAGAAATGCGCTTGTTGTGGAAAACTGTATACAATTTTGAACTCCCGAAGGCCAGCCCTTGAGGCGGTGTTGACTTGTCTTGCGGATGTCTTGGATTTTATCAAATTTTTCAGCCATTTCGTCTACGTATATAAATATTGAGGCTGAATTCACTTCCCGGCACAATTTCGAATGTAAAAGTGTAGGTGAGCCGGGATGAAACGGAACAGCAAACTAAGCAGATTTTTTGGCTTGAAGCGATTGGCCCAGGATGACAGTGGGGCGACGCTGGCTGAATTCGCGCTGGTTGCGCCGGTTCTGGCCTATCTGATCCTCGGCTCCTTTGAATTTGGTGCCATCATGCTGACCAATACCCTGATGGAAGGGGGCCTGCGGGAAGCATCGCGTTACGGCATCACCGGCCGGGAGGAGAGCGGCGAAGACCGCTTGACCACCATTCGCAATATCATCGACGAACATACGCTCGGGCTCGTTAACATGGATGATGCCAAGATTGATGTGCGCGTCTACGACAAGTTCGGTTCCATCGGCGATGGCGAACCGTATATCGATGGCAATGGCGACGGCGACTATACGCCGGGCGAAAGCTTCAGCGACCAGAACGGTAATGGAGTCTGGGATGCCGACGTGGGACAGCAAGGCGCTGGTGAGGATGACGATGTAGTTCTGTACAGTATTGAATATGACTGGCCGATCATGACGCCAGCAATCGGGAAAATTATCGGCAAGGACGGCAAGTTCCCTTTGAAAGCGTCGATTGCGGTAAGGAACGAGCCATGGGAATGAGGATGAACCTGTTTTCCCGGATGTCATCTGTGCTCCGCCGGTTTGCGCACAACACTCGTGGCGTTGCGTCAATCGAGCTTGCCATTGCAATGCCTATCATGCTGACGCTGCTGCTTTCGGCGATGGAAATGACGCGCTATGTCATCATCCACCAGAAGGTTGAGCGTACGGCGGCGTCTATTGCCGACCTGGTTGCCCGTGAAGAGGTCATGACGGAGACAAAACTGTCCGATGTCTTCGAAATCACGGAGCAGATGCTGTCACCCTTCCAGAATGAAGCGGGGACGCTTGTCATCGTTTCCTCTGTTACCCAGGACACAAACCAGAACCCGGAAGTGAGCTGGCAGCGAAGCTGGGGCGGGGGCAATGTCGGCAGCAAGATTGGCAGCGAGGGAGGGGATGCTACACTTCCAGGCGATATGACCATCAAGGATGGTGACAATGTAATCGCCGCCGAAGTTTACTATGATTTCAAACCGGTCTTTATGCCGGATATTCTGGGGGCCAATACGATATACAAACGTGCGGTGTATCGTCCGCGTTTCTCCAGCCTCGCTTCGATCCTCAATAACTAGAGAATTGTTGTCATCTTGTCGGGCCGACTGGATATTGGTTAGATATACGTACCAACCAACGTATAGCTGGCCCCGCCCATCCTCGATTTGAAATGGGCGATGCCGGGCGCGTTGATCGGGTCCACCCCGCCAAGGTCCAGGGAGGTGAAACCCATCTCCTTCAATCCAAGCAGCGCTTCCCATAACAGGCGGTTGGTCGTGTGCAGGCTGCGTCCGTCATCCGAGGTCCAGGCCACCTGGTAGGTCGCACTTTGCCCATGCAGCAAGAATAACACGCCGCTAATGGTCACGCCCTTGTGCCGTGCGGTCACCGTGAAGGTTTTCTCCGGCGGAATATCGGCCAGAATGGCGGCGGAGGGACCAGTAAAGCGCGCCATGTCCCTGTGCTGCTCGTACTGGTCCAGGAGCCAGTCGAAATCCGACCCGAAATGGATTTCCAGATTGGCCCGTTCCGCCTTATTCAATTGGTTGCGCCATTTCGGATGCAACTGGCTGCGCAAGTCGTCGGCCGAATGGGTAAGGTCTATCCAATAGGTTTGATATCCTGCAAACAGACGCAGTAGACCGCTATTTGACAGGAAATGCTTGGCTTCGCTGCTGTCTGGCAACTCCGGTTGAATGGAAAGCCATAGCCCTTTTCTCAGGGGATAGCGTGTTTTTATCTCAGTTAGAATGCCGGTGACTGTATCTGGCGGCAAGGTATGAGCATATAGCGGCCCCCTGAGTATCCGAATGGACCGAAGCCCAAGGATGTGGGGCTTTATAAAAGCCTGAACGAGGCCAACAGCCTTTGTTCCGTTGCGGATCAGCGCCCGATCGAGCGACATCCCCTGGGCCTTTGCTGCCGCCCGTCCAAAATCCCAATCCTGAAGGGGATTGCTGTATTGAATTTCGGCCAGGGTCTGCTCCCATTCCTCACGATTGACGTCATTCCAATCGAGACGGGTCTCAGTCATCACACAGTCCACTCTGTCATGTCTGGTGGATCGGATTCCTGGCGGGCCATCCTGCTGCTCCTCAATGGCTGCAAAACGCTTGAGCCTTATTTATACCTCATTTTCCAATTTCGAGGCTATGCCCAGCCGGGGTATTTCAATTTTCGGGCAGCGGTTCATCACCACTTTGCATCCTGACGCCTCGGCTTTTTCCGCAGCCGCTTCGTTGACGACCCCCAATTGCATCCAGATCGTGCGGACATTCACGGCGATTGCCTGGTCGACAATTGGTTCGACCGCATCGGAAGCGCGGAAGATATCCACCATATCAATGGGAATGGGGATTTCCGCCAATGTTGCATAGACCGTTTCACCCAGGATTTCCTTCCCCGCATGCCCCGGATTGACCGGGATAACGTTGTAACCGAAATCCTTCAGAAAACGCATGACTTCAAAGCTGGGGCGTGCCGGGTTGGCGCTTGCCCCGACGATGGCTATGACCTGTGTCTCTTCCAGAATGCCTCGAAGAAATCCGTCTGCGTAGAAATCGCGGTCGTGGTCCCGGTCCACGCCTGTATCCCGTATTGTATCGTGCGGCATGGTCATTCACCGGTCCTGAGTAGTTGGCGGTTCCCTATAGCGGCCTGGCTCAGCGTAATGTAGGTATTCAATCTGTTCGATGTCAGATGGGCAACCTTGTACGTGTCCCTAAGAGGGAGTGCCGGTTCCAGGCTATTGGGGGCTGTTGTCATTTCATTTCTGCTCTATAGTTCCCTGTAATAGAACAAACTAATGCAAATTGTTCCGGGTGGGAATATGGCGTCGCAGAAATTGGGGAACAGGGTAATGTCAGATAGAAAACCGCTGATCACGCAGGAAGAATTCGAAGTAATCCGTGATCAGGATGCACCTTTCACGGAATATTATGGGTTTGTCACGGAAGAGATCAGCCATGGCGGATGTGTGGTTCGCCTGCCGTATGACCTGAAACATGTACGTCCGGGGGGGACCATCTGCGGTCCCGCAATGTTCGCATTGGCTGACTATTCCATGTGGCTGGCGGTTCTGAGTGCCGTCGGGAAGGTCCCGTTGGCTGTGACGACCAATATGAATATCAACTTCCTGCGTAAGCCACGGGAAACGGATCTTCTCTGCCATACCCGTCTGATCAAGCTGGGCAAGCGATTGGCGGTAGGCGACATGACAATCATCGCCGAGGGGGATGTAGAGCCCTGTGCGCATGTAACGGGCACCTATTCCGTGCCACCGAACAGGGACTAGGTGATGGCGATAGTGCCGTTATACGGTGAAAAATAAGCGAATTTAGAGGGTAATATTTGCGGTATTATAATACCAAAATTATAAGCCTTTGAATTTGTTATGTTATTTTGAATCAAAACTGATTGACTGTAACTTCGGCTTCCCATAAAACTCGCTCCGCAAGGTGATGATCTCAATCTCACCGCCGAGTTTTCTTTTTTAACCACTAAGCCGAGGATACGAGAAGGCATGAAAACCTACTCGATGAAGGCCAGCGAGATCGATAAGAAGTGGATTCTGATCGACGCAGAAGGTCTCGTATTGGGCCGCTTGGCCGCAGAGGTCGCTAAGATCCTGCGTGGCAAGCACAAAGCCACCTACACACCGAACATGGATTGCGGCGACAACGTGATCATCGTCAATGCGGAAAAGGTTGCTCTGACCGGCCGCAAGCTGACGGACAAGAAGTTCTACTGGCACACCGGTCACCCGGGCGGCATCAAATCCCGCACCATGGGTCAGATTCTGGAAGGCCGCTTCCCGGAGCGCGCGATCCAGAAAGCCGTTGAACGCATGGTCCCGCGCGGCCCGCTGGGTCGTCAGCAGATGAAAAACCTGCGTGTCTATGCCGGTGCTGAGCACCCGCATGAAGCACAGTCGCCGGAAGTGCTGGATCTCGCCAGCCGCAACGCAAAGAATAAGCGGAGCTAATCATGGCTGAAGAAACCATTAAGGATCTGTCCCAGCTGGGTGACGCAGTTGCCTCCCAGGGTGGTGAATTGGCAGCGGCTCCGGCTGAACCGAAAATCGACGAGCTGGGCCGCGCTTATGCGACCGGCAAGCGTAAAAACGCTGTCGCTCGTGTCTGGATCAAGCCGGGTAGCGGTAAAGTGGTCGTCAACGGCCGCGAACTGAACACCTACTTTGCTCGTCCGGTTCTGCAGATGATCATTCAGCAGCCGTTCGAAAAAGCAGAGCGTTCCGGTCAGTTCGACGTGATGGCTACTGTTACCGGTGGCGGTCTGTCCGGTCAGGCCGGTGCCGTTCGTCACGGTATCTCCAAGGCTCTGGTCAACTACGAACCGGCTCTGCGCCCGGTCCTGAAGGCCGTTGGCTTCCTGACCCGCGACAGCCGTGTCGTCGAACGTAAAAAATACGGCCGCAAGAAAGCTCGCCGTAGCTTCCAGTTCTCCAAGCGTTAATCGCCGGACGAACGAAGCAACGTTCTTTGGAAAGGCCGCCTCCGGGCGGCCTTTTCTTTTTGTGTGTTATATTTTTGGGTGAATGAGGGAAGAGGATGAGGAAACTGTTAGAAACAGGCTGGTTCTGTTGGGCGTCAGTTCATTCGTGGTATGTCATGGTATCAAAATACTTTGCGGCTTCCTGAACAAAGGTCCGAATCCGTTCCAGTTGCCGGCCGCTGCTGTTGTACAAAAGGGATAGCGGGCTGCTGCCGATTGTGAAATCGGATAGAAGGGGCATGAGCCGTCCCTTGCGGATATCTTCCGCCACATCCAGATAGGATTTGAAGGCAATCCCTTTACCTTCTGCGGCCCAACAACGGATCATTTCACCATTGTTGGAGGCACGGTCCCCACTGACTTTCACTTCCTGAATACCGTCTCCATCGGCAAAGGGCCAACGGTCCATGGGCGTGCGATCCCGCAACAGGATGAGGCAGTTGTGGTGGAGCAGGTCTTTCGGTGTTGCGGGTTCTCCATGTTTTTCCAGATAGGCGGGGGATGCGCAGGGTGTCCGCCAGTTATCCAGCAGCTTCCGGGCGATCATGCTGCTGTCATTGAGCATCCCATAACGGAAAGCGAAATCGAAGCCATCGCCTGTCAGGTCAACGGGTTGATCGCTGAGGACAAGGTCTACGGTGACGCATGGGTGGCGGTAGATGAAATTGTCGGCCAACTTGCGAATATGATGATGCCCCAGGTCGTTAGGGGCACTGATGCGCAGGTGACCACGAATATCGCCCTGCTGTGCGGCGAGGTCGGAGACCAGTTGGTCAACCTCCGGCAAAACACGTTGGCAGCTTTGAAGAAAGGTCTCGCCTGCGGGCGTCAGCGACATGGAACGGGTGGAGCGCACCAACAATGGCGCGCGCAGATAGTCCTCCAGGTTTTTCAGCCGTTGGGTGGCGCTGGCAGGTGACAGGCCCAGCTCCCGTGCGGCCCCGGCGAGGCTCTGGTGTGAGAGGATGCTCACAAACAGTTTCATATCGGAAATCAGGTCCATGTCATTTCCAATTATTTAGATATCGTGAATTCATAAGACAATATTATACGTATTATTTTAATTAGAGAAATCGACGAATGTTGCGTGGTCCAAATTTCCAGGAGGAATGATCCATGACGGCTCAACTTTTGTTTTCTTCTCACTCGGTGGGTGCGATTTCGGCGCAGAACCGTATTGTGATGGCACCGATGACCCGCGCCCGTAGCAGTCAGCCGGGCGACATCCCCAACGCCATGATGGCGGAATATTACGCACAGCGCGCAAGTGCAGGCATGATCGTGACGGAGGCGACACAGATTTCCCGCCAGGGACAGGGATACAGCTTCACACCCGGTATCTACAGCGAGGAACAAATCGAAGGCTGGAGGAAAGTTACCGAAGCTGTCCACGCAAAAGGCGGGAAGATCGTTCTACAGCTCTGGCATGTGGGTCGTATGTCTCACGAAAGTTTCCATGATGACGGCAAGCCGGTCGCGCCCTCCGCACTGGCACCGAATGCGCAGGTCTGGGTGGTTAATCCGCAAACAGGCGAGGGAGAGATGCTCGATTGCCCCGTGCCGCGCGCCCTGACCTTGCAGGAGATCGACGCGATCATTGGTGATTTCCGGCAAGCTGCCCGAAACGCAATGGATGCCGGTTTCGACGGCGTCGAAATCCACGGGGCCAACGGCTACCTGATAGATCAGTTCCTGCGCCGTACGGCCAATATCCGCAAGGATGCTTATGGTGGTTCAATAGAGAACCGTCTGCGTTTCCTGCGCGAAGTGGTGGATGCGGTTGCTGATGTTGCCGGACCGTCCCGCACGGGCATTCGACTGGCGCCCTATATCACACAACGTGGCATGAACGATGACCAGATTATCGAGACGATCCTGCAAGCCGCCCGGTATCTGGATCAGGCGAAACTTGCCTATCTGCACCTGGTTGAGGCGGATTGGGATGATGCTCCTATCGTGCCGGAGAGCTTCCGCCATGACCTGCGGGCAGCCTATTCGGGGACGATTATTGTTGCGGGCAACTATGATCAGTCAAAGGCGGAACGTATCGTTGCGGATGGATTGGCTGATATGGCGGCCTTTGGGCGTCCGTTTATTGCCAACCCCGACCTGCCGCGCCGATTTCACGATGGGCTGCCTTTGAGCGCATTTGACGGTTCGACATTATTCGGCGGAGACGCCCATGGATATACGGACTATGGGGAGGCGTGAGGAGGTGAGGGGGCAAAATGCCCCCTCATGCCTTACCAGCCTTCGACAACCAATTTGCCGACCATGCTGCCGCTTTCCACTTTTTCATGGGCGGTTTTCAAGGTTGCTGCATCAATCGGGGACAGGGTTTCTGCAAGCGTTGATTTCAGCTTGCCGTCGTTCAGAAGTCTGGATGCCTCGTTGAGAAGCTGGCGTTGTTTATCCATGTCATCTGTCTGGAACAGGGAACGGGTGAACATCAACTCCCAGTGGACTGTGATGCTTTTCAGCTTGAACGGCATAATATTCAGATTGTCCGGGTCATCGATCACGGCGATATGGCCTTGCGGCGCGATGATTTCCGGATAGGTAGGCAGGTGCGTCTCCGTTGCGGTCAGGGTGGCGATATAGTCCACTTGTGGCATGCCAACACGGGTCAGTTCCTCGCCGAGGGGCTTGCGATGGTCGATCACATGATGTGCCCCCATCTTTTCCACCCAATTGCGGGTCTCATCGCGAGAGGCTGTGGCGATGACCGTCAGGTCCGTGAGCTGGCGGGCCAGTTGGATCATGATTGAGCCTACGCCGCCAGCGCCACCGACGACCAGGAGGCTTTTGCCTTTGCTGTTTTCTGCTGTGAGGCCAAAGCGGTGAAACAGGATTTCCCAGGCCGTGATGGTGGTCAGCGGCAGGGCGGCTGCCTCTGCATCGGTCAAAGATGCAGGTTTATGACCGACAAGGCGTTCATCGACCAACTGGTATTCTGCGTTGCTGCCGTCACGATTGATTGCACCGGCGTAAAAGACGTCGTCGCCCGGCTTGAAATGCTCGACGGCATCGCCGACGGCTTCAACCTGGCCGACCGCGTCCCAACCCAGAATGCGCGGTGTTTCAAGTTGGCCGTCGATTCGGCTGCGGACTTTGGTGTCGACGGGGTTTACGGAAACCGCGCGGACCTTGATCAGAAGGTCGCGTGGCCCGGGGACTGGTTTGTCTGCTTCGAACTCGAAAAGGCTTTCTTCGTGGGAAATTGGATGTGCCTGAAGGGCGCCGATCGCTTTCATGATACTATTGCTCCATATTCTTGTCGCTGGTGTCGGAGCCATTCAGATTGTACATATAAGCAACGGGCGCAAGAACGCACAATTTTGTCCGATAGGCACAACAAGGAGCCTAGGTAACCAAATGGATACTGTGAAAAAACTCAATCGGCATGAGCGTTACGATGGTCCGGCCTGTCCGGTTGCCGCGACATTGGAACTGATTGACGGCAAGTGGAAGGGATCGATCCTGTTCCATCTGCTGGGTGGAACGCTGCGCTTTAACGAATTGCGTCGTTTTATGTGCAATGTCTCCCATCGTGTCATTACCAAACAGCTTCGCGACCTTGAAGAAGCTGGCCTTGTGCATCGCGAGGTCTACCCAGAGGTACCGCCACGGGTTGAATATAGCCTCACGCCCCTGGGTCGGTCGTTGGAGCCGGTTATCCGCAGCCTCGAAGACTGGGGGGCAGACCTTTTGGGGCGTGACCGTCCAATTTCATCGGAACGGGCAGCGGAATAGGGAAGGGGGCCCCTCCCTATCCAATGTTTTCTTTAGAGAGCTTTGAGATAGCGAACCGGGCGACCGGGCGCGACGGCATTCACCGCGTGGGCGATGGCGTTGGCATCTATCCCGTGATGTGCGTGCAGGTCCGTGAGGGTGCCGGACTGCCCGAAATGTTCCACCCCCAACGGCTTGACCCGGTGGCCATAGACCGAACCCAGCCAGCTTAACGTCGTGTGATGCCCGTCCAGGACGGTCACAAGGCCTGCATCGCGGGGAACCTGTGACAGCAGGCGTTCGATATGACTTTGCGCATGGACTTTGCCACGCTGGCGGGCACGTTCGGCGGCATGCCATCCGGCTGTCAACCGGTCGGCGGATGTGATTGCCAGCAGGGCGACCCCGCGGCGGTCTTCGCCAACCAGCCCCGTTGCTTCTATGGCGTTGGGGGCGACGGCGCCGGTGAAGGCAATCACCGCCTCGCAGGCAGGCCCCGGCGGGCGCAGCCAATAAGCGCCATCGACGATGTCCCGTTCCATGGCAGGGGTGATGTCTCGTGAAATCTGCTCCACAGGGCGTGTGGACAGGCGCAGGTAGACCGAGCCGCCTTTCTCGTCGCGCAGCCAGTTATCCTCGCTGGCCGGGTCTTCACCATCCCGCTGCATATAATCAAAGGCCCAGCGCATGATGACGGCCAGTTCGTCCACATGGGCCGGTTCGAAATAGGCCAGGCCGTCTTGGGCCATGCCGATCAAGGGCGTGCCGATGGACTGATGTGCACCACCTTCCGGGGCCAGCGTGACGCCGGACGGAGTTGCAACCAGCATGAAACGCGCATCCTGATAGCAGGCGTAATTCAACGCATCGAGGCCGCGCGCGATGAAAGGGTCATAAAGTGTGCCCACAGGAAACAGCCGTTCCCCGAACACTGAGTGAGACAGGCCTGCCGCCGCCAGCAGGGTGAAGAGATTGTTTTCCGCAATGCCCAGTTCCATATGCTGGCCGCCGGGCCGCATCTCCCATTTCTGGGCAGAGGGGATTTTCTCATCCTTGAATGTGTCGGCGAAGGTTTCATGCGCGAACAAACCTCGCCTGTTGATCCAGCCGCCCAGGTTGGTGGAGACGGAAACATCCGGCGAGGTGGTTAAGATTCGGGAGGAGAGGTCGCTGTCGGCGCGGCTCAACTCCATCATGATCTTGCCGAAGCCTTCTTGCGTGGAGGCGGTTTTGCCGACCGAAAAGGCGAGTTTCTCGGGAACGTCGACTTTGTCGGCCTGAAAGCGTCGCGCCCCTTTGGCGTTGAACGGAGCCTTGTCGAGGAAGCTCTGCAACTTCGCAGCGGTGTTTTGAGCGCCTTCGAGGGGTTCCCACTCCCGACCATGTCCGACACGGCAGCTTTCGCGCAGGGTTTCCATCTGATCCGGTGTCATCAGCCCGGCATGGTTATCCTTATGTCCTGCCAGCGGCAGGCCAAAGCCCTTGATCGTATAGGCAATGAAACAGGTCGGTCTGTCGTGGTCTATTGACCGGAAGGTTTCAGTCAGAAGACGCAGGTCGTGACCGCCCAGATTGGTCATGAGCGCTTCCAGCGCGTCGTCGCTGTGTCTGCCGATCAGTTCAAGGGCTGCATTGTCGCCGGCGAAATCTTCTTCCATACGTTTGCGCCATCCGGCAGCGCCCTGGAAGGTGAGTGCGGAATAAAGCTGGTTCGGGCAGTTGTCGATCCACTGGCGCAGCTTTTCGCCACCCGGTTCCCTGAAGGCCTCCTGTTGAAGATAGCCATGTTTCAGGACAACAACGTCCCAACCGCAGGCCTCGAAAATACGCATGAAGCGTTCGTTCAGGCCCTCGCGGATGACACCGTCGAGGCTCTGGCGGTTATAGTCGATAATCCACCAGCAATTGCGCAGGTTGTTCTTGTAGCCTTCGATCAGGGCCTCATAGATATTGCCCTCATCCAGTTCAGCATCACCGACAAGGGCGACCATGCGGCCTTCAGGCATTTCCTTCGACCAGTCTTTTGCCCGGATAAAGTCCTGGACCAGGCTGGCAAAGGCCGTCAGGGCCACGCCCATGCCGACGGAACCCGTGGAAAAATCCACATCGTCGACGTCTTTTGTCCGGCTGGGATAGGACTGTGCGCCGCCGAAGGACCGGAAGTTTTCCAGGTTCTCCCGGGACTGGTTGCCCAGCAGATACTGGATTGCGTGAAAGACCGGGGAGGCATGGGGTTTTACCGCAACACGGTCTTCCGGCCTCAATACATCGAAATACAGGGACGTCATGATGCTGGTCAGCGATGCGCAGGAGGCCTGGTGCCCGCCGACCTTGAGCCCATCGGTCTTTTCGCGCAGGACGTTTGCATTATGGATCGTCCAAGAGGATAGCCAACGTACCCGTTCTTCCAAGTCGGTAAGAATGGAAATATCGGTTTTGCGGTTCGTTGCCATTATTGTTTCCTCCTGGTGACCCCTGTTATTTCGGTTTTCTTATGCTGCTTTGGCCTGGCCGGGTGACAGTTTGTCGAGAGCCTGGACTAGATCATTGATGATATCATCCGGCTTTTCCAGACCAACAGACAATCGGATCAGGCCGTCGGTAATGCCATGTTCCAGGCGTTCTTCCGGCTCATAGGTGGAATGGGTCATGCTGGCCGGATGCTGGATCAATGTTTCAGCGTCGCCCAGGCTGACGGCGCGTTTGATCAGGTTCAGGGCATTCATCATTTTGATGCCGTCTTCCAGATCGCCTTTCAGTTCAAAGGCGATCATGCCGCCGAACTGAGACATCTGCTTCTTCGCCAGTTCGTGCTGGGCGAAGCTTTCCAGGCCGGGGAAATAGACATTGCCGACCATGGGATGGGCGTCCAGTGCACGGGCGACCATATCAGCCGTTTCGCAATGGCGGTCCATCCGGATATGTAGGGTTTTCAGGCCGCGCATGATCAGCATGGCATTCATTGGCGACAGAACGGCACCGGTCATGTCTTTCAGGCCAACCAGGCGGACCTGCATAATGTCGTCGGCAGATCCGACAACGGCACCGGCAACCAGGTCCCCATGGCCACCCAGATATTTGGTGGCGGAATGAACCACCAGATCCGCCCCCAGGTCGATCGGGCGCGTCAGGTAAGGGGTGGCATAGGTATTGTCGACAACGACGCGGGCACCCTTGGTATGGGCGATTTTGCTGATCTCTTCGATATCGACCAGCCGCATATTCGGATTGGCCGGGGTTTCGAAGTAGACGATCTTCGTATCATCGGACATGGCCGCGCTCAGGTTTGCCGGGTCGCTCATATCCACATGGGTGATCTTGATGCCGAATTTGGTCAGACCGTGGCGCATGAACGCAAAGGTGCAGCCATAGAGCGTCTTGTCGACGATGATCTCGTCACCTGGGGCAATGAATGTCCAAAGCGTGGCGGTGATCGCACCCATGCCGGAGGCCGTGGACAAACCGGCCTCTGCGTTTTCAAGCGAGGCAAGGCGGCGTTCCAGAAGGTCCAGTGTCGGGTTTGAAATCCGGGTGTAGAAATGGCCCGCCCGTTCACCGGCAAACATTTCCGCGCCGGCTTCCGCCGTTTCAAAGGCGAAGGTGGAGGTCATATGAATCGGCGGCGTCAAAGCGCCTTCGTTTTCCTGCGCATCATACCCTGTATGGATCGCACGCGTTTCAAAACCCAGATTATCGTCATGTGTCATTGGAAGTCGCCTCCGGCAGTCTTTGTTTTTCATCTCTATTGGAATTTTATCGCAAAGGCGGCGCAATTGGTTTGCGAAGTGGAGGCTGATATGGGTAAATATTGGCAGATATTGCCAACATAGGGCATGGAAATGGATCAAACAGATCGCCGGATCGTCCGGGAATTGCAAAAAAATGCGCGGCTGACCAATAATGAGTTGGCGGAGCGGGTGAACTTGTCACCGTCGCCATGCCTGCGCCGGGTACGAAACCTGGAGCGCGAGGGTGTCCTACAGGGCTATACGGCGATTATCGATTATGAGAAATACGGTCTGCCGATCAGTGTCTTCGTCTCTGTCAAACTCCACGAACATTCCGAGGAGAGCGTCCAGGCCTTTGAGGCGTCGGTGAAGGACGTTGATGAAATATTGGAATGTTATCTGATGGCGGGATCACAAGACTATATGCTGCATATCGTAACACCCAGCCTGAAGGCCTATGAGCGCTTTATGAAAGAGACTCTGCACCGTATCCCCGGCATATCGGCAATCGAATCCAATTTCGCTATTGGGGTGGTCAAGCGCGCACACGATCTGCCGAGCCTGAGTTCATGAAGAAGTGGCCCCGCCTGAGGCAGGGCCATATCCTTTACTGAACGGCATAGACCTGTCCGGTCTGTAATCCTTCAACGCTTTTGGCGTAGGCGCGGGCAGCTTTGGCGGCCGGTACAGGTTCAAAGCCACGGAAGTATGGGGCGTAATTGGGCAGCGCCTCAGTGATGACGCCGGGGCTAACGGTGTTGATGCGCAGACCGCGTGGCATCTCAATGGCAGCCGACCTGGCGAAGGAATCAACCGCACCATTCACCATGGCAGCGGAGCTGCCATAGCGTATTGGATCATGGGACAGGATACCGGTGGTCAGGGTGAATGACCCGTTATCAGTAATATAGTCGCGACCGATCAGGACCAGGTTGACCTGTCCCATCAGCTTGTTGCGGATGCCAATTTCATACTTCTCCGCGTCCATCTCCTCGAAGGCACCAAAGTGGACCGCGCCTGTTGCGCTGACGAGCGCGTCGAATTCGCCAACAGAGGACAGTGCAGACCGGATGGAGGCGGGGTCGGTGACGTCGATGGCGAGGTCTTTGCCGTTTCGTCCTGCCTGGATGATGTCATGGCGTTCGCCAAGGTCCGCCACGACGGCTTTACCGATTGTGCCGCTGGCTCCGACAAGGATGATTTTCATGGCTCAAGTCCCTTTCATTTGCTGTTGGTCGCTCTCTGAAAGAGAAATTATTGTTTCTTGTCGAAAAGATAAGGCACTATGTTGTGAACCAATTGTTCACACTGGATGGCCAATATGCATCAGCTTGAACTCATGGCGACTTTCTCCAAAGTCGTGGAAGAGGGGAGCTTTACCAAGGCGGCACAGGCGTTGAACTGCTCCAAGGCGCATGTCAGCCAGCAGGTTTCACGGCTGGAAGAAGGCCTTGGCGTGCAGCTTCTGTTCAGGAGTACCCGCAAGCTCAGCCTGACTGAGGCGGGCGAGACCTATTTGCGGTTCTGCCAGCAGATTGTCGAAACGGCCGATGAGGCGGGGCAGGCGTTGGAAAGCCTGCAAGGGGATGTAACTGGCACGATCCGCATTTCAACCCCGGTCTCGTTTGGAGAGGTTTTCCTCAACGATATCGTTCTGGCCTTTGCCGAAGAGCATCCCCGTACCCGGATTGAACTGGATCTGGATAATCGCATTCGGGATCTGAAAGAAGACAACATTGATGTGGCAATCAGGACAAGCACGCATCTGGATTTCGATCTTGTGGCAATCCCAGTCGGTTCCTGGCGGGAGGTTCTATGCGCAAGCCCGGATTATGTGAAGCGGAACGGTGTGCCGGAAAGCCCGACTGACCTCTATCGTTTTACCTGTCTGGTGAACAGTCACTTCCAGAATAGTACCATCTGGCGGTTTGAGCAGGGCGAGGATTTCATCAATGCGCCAATTGACGGGCGCCTGGCGATCAACAACTTCATACTGCTGAAGCAGGCCGTGCAGGCGGGGGCCGGGATTGCCCGGCTGCCATCCTATCTTGCAAAGCAGGAATTGGAGCGGGGAGAACTGGTTCCCTTACTGGAAGATTTCCAGACCGGCGAATATCCGATCTATGTCGTCTATGCCTATCAAAAGGCTATTCCATTGAAAGTCCGGCGGTTCGTTGACTTTGTCAGGACCTGGTTCGAAACGGAATATTGACGATGCGTCCTAGTGGGCGGGAACCTCAAACCGGTTGAATTCCTCCAACGGCATGGGCTTGCCGTAATAGAAACCTTGTCCCAGGTGAACGCCAACATCATTGACGAGGCAACGGGCCTGTTCCGCAGTTTCAATCCCCTCGGCAATGACTGTCAGGCCCAGCGCCTTGCCCATATCGTTAATGGACTTCGTAAAGCGGACGTCCCGTTCTTTCCCCGGTAATCGGCGAATGAATTCCCGGTCAATTTTCATGATATCCAAGGGGATATCGGTAAGCGTTGCCAGGGTGCTGTAACCGGTGCCGAAATCATCCAGCGCTGTTCTGCTGCCCACATCCCGGAAATGTTCCAGTTGGGCAATCACGACATCGGTGCGGCTGACCAGTTGGGATTCTGTAATCTCCAGCTCAATCCGGTCGGGGTCGATATTCTCGGCTTTGGTGACCTGCGCAAGGCAGTCCGGCACATAGCCGCCAGAAATGCAGGACGGCGACAGGTTGATGCCCACACGAAATTCAGGGCCGCTGCTCTTCATTTTTCCCATGTCGCGGCAAACCTGCTTGATCACCCAGGGTGTGATTTGATGGATGACACCGATGTTTTCCGCGCGTGGAATAAAGACATTCGGCGGCACCATACCCAAGTCATCGCTGTGCCAGCGTAGCAGAGCCTCGGCCCCGGACATTTCTCCCGTCACCAG
This sequence comes from Aestuariispira ectoiniformans, assembly GCF_025136295.1. Classification (GTDB taxonomy): domain Bacteria; phylum Pseudomonadota; class Alphaproteobacteria; order UBA8366; family Aestuariispiraceae; genus Aestuariispira_A; species Aestuariispira_A ectoiniformans. The sequence continues at coordinate 2,604,360 of NZ_CP062788.1, forward strand.
ATTGACCCGTGGTTGATAGACCACAAAGAACTCGTTCTTGTTGACGGCATTCATAAGATGTTGGTCGATGTCGTAATATTGCGCGATCAGCTCTTTGGACTGGGAGGTGAAAACATGGATTTGTTGGACGCTTGGCTCGCTCTTGGCGATTTGTATGAAAGAGGTGTGGAACCGGGCGATATCCGCAATATCGCAATCGAGGCCAAGACTGCCGGGATATTCCAGAATGTAGGCTTTCAGGATCAGGTCAAAAACACGCCCGTCCGGCGTTGTATAGGGTTCGTTCAACCGATGAATCAGATCTTCTGCGAAGCGGCCCAGGCGGGACGGGTCGTGCTCCGGGATAACAGCTGTGATTTCCGCAAGGGTGCGCCCGATAACAGCAGTTTCGGGAAAATAGTCTGCGAGGCGCTGGCTTAGGGAAGTGAGGAGCCAGCGGATATCAGCGGGGGAAAGGGTGCTGCGCGCATTGAAGAGAGGCTCAAGGTCAATGGCGAAAATGTGGAAACCGGACAAGTTTCCCTGCTGGACTGATTGATGTAAGGCCGAAAGGTGCTCGAGAAAGGAATCTCTGGTCAACAGACCGGTTTCATGGTCAACACGCTGCATTTGAACCCCACGGAGAATTGATTGAGATGACTTTAGTCCCGGGGTGTAAAGAAACGGTTAAATAGCAGCGTGTTGACCGGCTTTTATTGGTTACTCGAAGATCGCCCAATAGCCGTATCCAACAATCAATCCCGGTACGGCACTGTAAAGGGTCGCGATGAAGGCCGCGCGCGGTGCAAGCGCAATTGCCGGGAAGAGCGCATCACCATCGTTGCTGATTGCATTGGCCAGTTGTGCCGACATCGGGATGAGGCCATTGACGTACAGGGTGGTTACCACGACTTGCGGGCCGCATCCGGGCAGGAAACCGAGCAGCAGCCCTACCAATGGCATTGCCGGTGCCCAGAGACTGAAGAGGGCTTTTAGATCAATGCCGGAGAAGTGGAGGCCGAGTTCATATGTCAGGAAGGCCAGGACGACCCAGGCAGTGACAAAGTTGGTGTCACCCGCAACCTTGTCGATGATGGTGGCCTGTGTCGTGCCCCGAAGGCAGCCATCCTGCGGGGCGACATTCTGTGACAGGCTCTCTGCGGGTGTTAGTGCCCACATGGCGACGCAAACCACACTGCCCAGCGCACCTAGCCACAGACTGGGAGAAGGGGCTGCCGATATGGACAGGTATTTGTCTATATCCACCTGGAAAGCTGTCAGGATACCCAAGACAGAGCCAGGCAGCAGCAAGGTGATCCAAATCGGTTTCAGGTAGTCGCCGGGGGATTTTGAACCGGTGGCAGAAATGGTTGACTGGTTGCTAGCGGTGGGGGACTGGCGCAGGAAGTCAGGGCCGTGCAGCTTGTCTACGACGATGCCGGTAATGGTGCCGACGACAAAACCGAGAGCGAAGATAGCGAGACTGGTGGAAGGGGCCTGTGCCAGTAAAAGGAAGGCCGCATCGCCCATTGTGGCGGTCAGCACCGCAAGCACGGCGCCGAAAGTAATTTTCCCGCGTACATATTGAGTGACGACAACAATTGCCCCGCCACATCCGGGCAGGGCCCCCAGGAAGGCGGCAACAGGAACCTGCCACCTTTGATTCTTTGTCAGCATGTTGCTTAGGTCAACGCCAAGCCATTTCTCCACGCCGTAGTAGAGGGCCAGTGTCATGGCGACGAAGGTGGTTACCTGGATATAGGCGTCCGCGAGAGCGGCAAGGACGATCTGGCGCGCCTCCACCGATTGGGATGCAATCAGGCCAACAAGGGCTGCCACCAGCGACATCCAGAGAATTCTTTTCTGAAGGTGTTTCGCCGACCAGTTCCAGGCATTGAGTGCAACGGTTGTCATGGCATTCTCTATATGCAAATAAGAATCACTATTAATAAAATATAGTACACAGATCGCTTATGTTAAAGACGGTTTTTTGACTAACAGTTATCTAATTTATCGAATTGACCGGGGGGACTTACACCAAAACAGTTGAGCCTTGCGCAGTCGCATGCCACAGTCGGCGCAAACGAATTGGGGGGAATATGAAAGAACATTTTCAACGCTTTGCCCGCTATAACATCTGGGCAAACAACCGGCTGTTTGATGCTGTCAACGCATTGCCGGATGAAGAGTATTTCCGGGATTTATACGGCTTCTTCGGTTCAATCCATGGAACCTTGAACCATATTCTGGTCGGTGACCGGGCGTGGTTGAGGCGGATGGAAGGCGAGGGGCCGGTTGTTCAGTCCCTTGATCAGGAACTATACGCCGACCTGCCGACGTTGCGTGAAGCGCGTCAGCAGGAGGATAAACGCATCCAAAGTCTGGTTGAGACTACAGATGCACAGGGATTTGACCGGATTGTGTCTTACCGCAATATGGCTGGCGAGGCGCATGCCTATCCACTATCCATGCTGCTGACCCATTTATTCAACCACCACACCCATCACCGGGGACAGGTACATCAGATGCTGAGCCAACTGGGGCAAAATCCGCCGCCCCTGGACCTGATCTATTTCATGATTGAGGAAACTGCGGTGGCAGGGGAATGATCCCTGACCTGTGTCCTTAGCCAGTCCTTGAAGACACACACTTTCGGATCGTCACAGCGGTCCTGTTCATGGATGATGTAGTAAGCACGTCCGGGGTTCAAACTCTGGGGGTGGATTTTAACGAGCTGTCCTGTGGCAAGGCCGTCGGCGATCGTGTGCATTGGCAGCAGGCCAATCCCGAGACCCGCCCGTACCGCCTCGATCAACATGAAGAAATGCTCAAAGCTGTGGCCGTCCTCTGGTTCTGTTTCAAGGCCCGCCGCATTGAACCAGGCGCGCCAGCTTCCGGGGCGTGTGCTGTGGTGCAGCAAGGGGAAGTCCCGGATTACCTCAAGGGGTAGGGGCACGCTCTCCGCAGCCAGATACTCTGCTGCAGCCACAGGCACCAAGGTTTCTTCCATCAGTTTTTCTGCTGCCAGACCCGGCCAGTTGCCGTCGCCGAAAAAGAGGCCCAGGTCAATTTGTCCGCCATGAAGGTCCGGTTCGCGATTGGGGGTGGCGAAGTTCACCTCCAGGGTTTTCAAGCGAATACGGATTTCCGGATGGCCTTCCTGAAACTGCGGCAGACGCGGGATCAGCCAGCGTTCCGCCAACGTCGGCAGCGCGCCGATGGTCAGGTCGCCGCCATGTCCACCATGGGCCAACAGATCAACCGTGGCCGCCTCCATGCGGTCGAGGGCGGCAGAGAGGGGTGGAAGATAGGCCCGGCCTGCCTCTGTCAACTGCAGGCGTTTTCTGACGCGATCGAACAGGGGTATCCCCAAATAGCTTTCCAGTCCGGCAACCTGTTGGCTGATTGCTCCGGGGGTGACGCACAGATCGTCTGCGGCCTTGGAAAAACTTCCCAGCCTTGCCGCGGCTTCGAAGGCGCGTAGGGCATTAAGCGGTGGTGTGCTTTTTCTCATTTAGAAAAACTATCGAAAATAGGAAAATATCTGGTTTGATAACTTAAAAGACGGAGTTTATCTAACAATAAAGAGAAACTTGGATTAGGATTGATGCAATGGCAATGCCTCCCTTTCATTTAGCTTTTCCCATTCGTGACCTGGAGGAGACCCGCCGGTTCTATGTGGACCTTGTTGGTTGCACGGTCGGTCGGGAAGCTGAAAAATGGATCGACTTCGACTTTTTCGGCCACCAGATTTCCGCCCATGTGAAACCGGATGAGTGCGATCTCGCTAAAACCAACGAGGTTGACGGCGATAACGTCCCGGTCCGGCATTTCGGGGCAGTCCTGCCCTGGGACAAATGGGAGGCGCTGGCGGAAGTCTTTCGTGAGGCGGGGGTCGCATTCCTGATCGGCCCGCGCGTTCGTTTTGAAGGCGAGCCAGGCGAACAGGGAACCTTCTTTGTCCGTGATCCATCCGGAAACGGTCTTGAATTTAAGTCATTCAGAAACCCGGAAAGCCTTTTTGCGACTGAATAAGGCCTTTTGAATCCGGCTGGACTATGGCTGTAATGGGGGATCAGGAAAGGATCCCCCATGGCACCCAAAAACCGCGAAGAAATTCATGAAGCAAAGGAAAAAGACGCCAAGCTCGACCTGGCAGAACTGGGTAAGGCCGGTGGCTTTATGGGCGGTGGTAATGCCGAGGCCGCAACGGAACGCAATAAAGAGCTGATGAAGCAGGCGGAAGAGGGATACCAGGGGACGATTTCAGGGCCATGGGGCAAGCGTTTTCTGCTCCTGTTCCTGGCTGTGCTAGGTGTTTTTCTCGTTGTCCGTATCCTGAGCGGGTATGAATGACCTTTTTTGTTTTGCCAAAGATGCTTATAACCTCAGAGGCCGCCTTGCGCGGCCTTTACGTTCTGAATTTGTATGACAAACGGTGAGAGAAATGACGACGCAACAGAAAATACGGATCGGCGTGTTGGGTGCCAGCGGTTATACCGGTGCCGAACTGCTCCGACTGCTGCACAATCATCCCAACGCAGAAATCGCGTTTCTCACCGCAAACCGATATGCCGGTCAGACAATGGCGGATGTGTTTCCGCATCTGGCCTTTATGGACCTGCCGAAGCTGATTTCCATTGAGGAAGCGGATTGGAGCCAGGCGGATGTGATTTTCTGTGGCCTGCCGCATGGCACGACCCAGGAAGTGATCTCTAAAGTCATGGCCGAAGCGCCGGATAAAAAGATCGTCGATCTGTCTGCCGATTTCCGGCTGGCGGACCTGGACACCTATGCGGAATGGTATGGTCATGCCCATCAGGCACCAGACCTGCAGGCCGAGGCGGTTTACGGTCTGACAGAAATTCACCGGGCCGATATTGCCAAGGCGCGCCTGATCGGCAACCCGGGGTGTTATACTACGACCTCTCAGCTTCCCCTGATTCCGCTGATCGAAGCGGGGCTGATCGAGGCAGACGGCATCATTATCGATGCCAAGTCCGGCGTGACCGGCGCAGGCCGCGCGGAAAAGCAGGCAAACCTGCATGCGGAAATCTCGGAAGGTATTCACGCCTATGCGATTGCCAAGCATCGCCATGCCTGTGAGATCGAACAGGAGATTATCCGCGCCAATGGCGGCAAGGACGTTCGTGTCTGCTTTACGCCGCATCTGATGCCGATGAACCGCGGTATTCTGGCAACCTGCTATGTGACGCTGGCTGGTGGTGCGAAGTCTCATGAGGACCTGCATGAATGCCTGTCCAAACGCTATGGCGATGAGCCCTTTGTTCATGTCACGCCGCTGGGTGAGGCCCCTGCCACGCGTCATGTGCGCGGAACCAACCAATGCCGGATCGGCGTGTTTGCTGACCGTGTGCCGGGGCGGGCGATCCTGGTATCGGTGACGGACAACCTTGTTAAAGGTGCATCCGGTCAGGCGATCCAGAATATGAACGTGATGTGCGGTCTGCCGGAAACGGCCGGCCTGGATCTCGTGGCAATGTTCCCATAAGAGCGGGGGACCATGGAGCATACGGAACAGCTTCGTGATCTTGTAATGGCGGACCCCTGGCGGGTCCGCTGTTTGTCTGTACTTCGGGACGTCATGCCGGATGTCTGGATCGGCGCCGGTTTCGTCAGAAACCTGGTCTGGGACTGGCTGGGAGGGCCGATACGGCTTCCGCTGGATGACGTTGATATTGTCTATTTCGACCGTCAGGATATCGACGAGGCGACGGAAAAGACCTTTGAAACTGTATTGAGAAACGCGGCCCCGGACATTCCGTGGTCGGTCAAAAATCAGGCGCGTATGCATCTGAAGCATGGCGACGATCCCTATCGGGATCTGGTCGATGGTCTTGGGCACTGGCTTGAGACGGCTACTACGGTATCCGTGCGGTTTGATGGGCAAAACCAGATGGAGATTCTGGGCCCCTATGGACTGCAGGACCTTATGGCCGGTATTTTGAGACCGACGGCGTCCGGCTACCAGCGCCTTGGTCATTTGCGACGGCGGGCCGAAGACAAGGGCTGGTTACGCCGTTGGCCGCATGTAAAGTTTTTGTCGGACGATCCCGCCATGTCCCTGTCACCTTTTAAGGTTAAAGTGCCACTATGATAACAGCGCGACCATTTTATTATCTTCGTCACGGTGAAACGGACTGGAACCGTGAAGGCCGTATGCAGGGCAGTGCGGATATTCCCCTCAATGAGACCGGGATGGCACAGGCCGAACGCGCACGTGACCTGCTGAAGGGTATCGAGATTAGCCGTATTGTCTGCAGTCCGCTGCAGCGTGCACGACAGACGGCTGAAATCGTCAATCGTGAATTGCAATTGCCGATCACCTATATCGACAATCTGCGCGAGGCGCATTTTGGCGTGCAGGAGGGGACTATGATGGGCGACTGGTTCCATCAATGGCGCCTCGGTGCGGATATTGAAGAGGCCGAACCCTGCGATGTTTTCATTGAACGGTCGCGTCGTGCCATCAACGAAGCGATCGAAGAAGGTGAGGGGACGCCGCTTATCGTTGCCCATGGCGCGGTCTACTGGGCAGTAAAGCGGTATTGCCGTGTTTTCGATGATATTCCCCTGCCGAACAGTGTTCCTGTTTTTCATGAGCCCATCGGGCGTCGCAATCTGCCCTGGCGGGCGAAATTCCTTGAAGAGGCAGAAACGGAAACTATCCCGGTTTAGGCGCCTCACTGGTCCTGAATAGCCTAACTGCCGCCTCATTTCAGCCTGAATCACGGTGCGATAATTCTCGCAGTGAATGTGAGGAGAGTGTAATGATCGGGGTGTATGATTCAGGTTCTGGCGGACTGACGGTTTTACGAGCCTTGCGCCGTGCCTTGCCGCAAGTCGACTTTGTCTATTTTGGTGACCATGCCTTCGCTCCCTATGGGGAAAAGGACTTGGGCAACCTCTATGACCGGGGCTGCCATAGCGTTGATTTCCTGTTCCGTCAGGGATGCTCGCTCGTGGTGGTTGCCTGCAATACTTCTGCGGCGACTGTACTGCGGCCCATTCAGCAGAACTGGTTGGCTGAAAGGCATCCTGACAAGCGTGTGCTGGGTGTCTTTGTCCCGTTGATTGAACAAATCACCGGGGTCGCATGGAGTCAGAAGAAACCGCGGCCTGCCCCCAGAAAAACGGTCGCTGTTTTCGCAACAGCGCGAACGGTTTCCTGCAATGCGTTGGGGGAGGAAGTATTCCGCCGGGCACGTGGCGTTCATCTGGTGCCGCAAAGCTGTCCGGCCCTGGCTGCGGCCATAGAAGACGATGCCTGTCCCGATGTGTTGGACAGCCTGGTTGCCACCTATGTCAGGCGGCTACAGCGGCAATGTCGCGACAATCTGGATGAAGTTGTGTTGGGCTGCACCCATTATCCGCTGGTCAGTGAAATGTTTCGCCGTCATCTTACTGCCAACACAGTAGTCTTGAGCCAGCCGGATATCGTGGCGCACAGTCTGGAAAATTATATCCGCCGCAATACAACTCTCGGGCTGGTGAGTGAGGGAAAGGGCGAACTGACCTGTTTCACATCCGGAGACCCCAGACGGGCCCATAGGGCAGCTCGTCGCTTTCTCGGCCAGGACCTGTCTTTCGGGCAGGCGGCCTAACCGGGTGACGAAAACAGTAACTGAGGCTATAACCCATTAGTTTTGCAACTTGGGACATGGTTATGCCGAAGAATATCCTGCCTTTCGAAGAATTTTCGCCGATTATCCATGAAACGGCCTTTGTCGCGCCCTCGGCGGATATAATCGGAAATGTGGAAGTCGGGGCGGATAGCGGGATCTGGTATGGCTGTGTCCTGCGCGGTGATGTGAATGAAATCCGCATTGGCGCGCGCACAAATATCCAGGATGGTACGATCATCCATGTGGCAACCCATGGTCAGGGTACTTATATCGGTGACGACGTATCCGTCGGGCATATGGCGATTATCCACGCCTGTACTCTGGAAAGCGGTTCTTTCGTCGGGATGAAGGCCTGCGTCATGGACGGTGCTCTTGTCGAAAGCGGGGCGATGGTTGCTGCCGGTGCGCTGGTGCCACCTGGCCGTGTTGTGAAATCCGGCGAGCTATGGGCCGGCGTGCCTGCAAAGGCGATACGCGAATTGGGCGCGCAGGACAAACAGATGATGGAATGGACTGCACCCCACTATGTTACATTGGCAAAGCGTCACAAGGAGAGCCAGACATGAGAAAAAGAAAGTCGCCAAAACGGCGAAGTATGGAAGCAGTTGTGCTGCAGCATTTCAAACCAAAGCGCAAACCCTCCCTTAAGGTCTACAGTCGCAAGGCGAAACATGGCAAAGCCTCCCGAAAGTGGGAGGCTTTCGATTTTTTGGTAAGGGCTGTGGCTTTATTGTCCGCCTACCGCATTGGGAAAATAGGCCGTGATCGTTGTTCCTTCGCCCTGTTTGCTGGCAACCGTTAACTTGCCTCCCTGTAATTCCACAAACTGCTTGGCAAGCGGCAGGCCGAGGCCGGTTCCTTCTGATTTCTTGGAAAGATAGTCGGTTTCGACCTGGCCGAAGAGGGACAGTGCGACCGCGATATCCTCTTTGCTCATGCCGATCCCCGTGTCGGTGACAGATATTTTCAGGGCGCTGTGGGTGGCTTCCAACTGGATTGTAACGGTGCCGCCCGGAGAAAATTTAATCGCGTTGTGAACCAGATTGGTCAGGGTCTGTCGTATGCGCAGATGATCCAGTTGGACAATGGGAAAGTCCTGGGGATTGATCTGCAGTTTCAGGGTTACGGATTCAATCTGCGCTTTTATTGCCAGCTCCTCCAGCACCTCATGGGCAACTGCCGGAAGATTGCAGTCTGATATATCCAGTTCAAGCTTGCCTGTCTCGATCCGTGAGAGGTCGAGAATCTCGTTGATCAGGTGCAGCAGATGCTGCCCGCTTTTTCGAATATGAGAGGCATAGTCTCGATATTTCTCCGGGATCTTTCCGTGGATTTCCTCATCCATCATTTCCGCGAAACCCAGAATTGCATTGAGAGGGGTGCGTAACTCATGGCTCATATTCGCCAGGAAAGTCGATTTTGCCCTATTCGCACGCTCTGCCTCGTCGCGGGCCTGGCGGAGTTGTTCCTGGTAGCTTTTGCGACGCGTAATATCTTCCGCGACCGTTACAAAATAGTCCGGGTTTCCGTGACTATCCCGGACAAGCGTTACGGTGACCAGGCACCAGATGATCCGATTACTGGCCGCAACATAACGTTTTTCCAAGGTATAGCTGTGTAGGCCGGGTGGGGAGGAAAGGGCGCGCTCCATGGCCTCCCTGCTTTTGTCCCAGTCGGCGGGGAAGGTGATATCGCGTACGGACATGACTTGCAGGTCGCCGGTACTGTACTCAAGCATGTCGCAGAGCTTCTGATTGGCGAGTTTCAGGTCGCCATTCGTCTCGATGTAAGCGATGCCAACGCCTGCATTGTCAAAGGTCGCCTGGATCTGTTGTTGCTGTTCGGTAAGTTGTTTTTCGGCAAGGCGGTGTTCCAACTCGGCCGCGGCGCGCACCGCGACAATCTGCAATACGGTATTCAGCAGGGTCGTATTGCCAAGTGGTTCGCTGTTGATAAGGGAAATCAGGCCAAGTATCTCACCTTGGGAATTCCACAAAGGCACGCCGATGTAGGAAGCCGCCCCCATATCGGCCAGCATCCTGTCGTTGGGAAAATGCTCCTGGATATTCGTTGGATAGCAACAGATGTTTTGATTGCTGACGGACTCGCAGGGTGTTCCGGCCAAAGAATAGGTTATGGGTGGCAGAACGTCGTTTCCCCGGACCAGGGCAATAGTTTCAACATCGGTCGGGGGAGTTCCGATTGCCCTGCCGATCAGGGCGTATCGGACATTCAATGTTGATGTGAGATACAGGCAAAGCGCGGTCAGGAAATCTCCCTCGCTTTCCTTCCAGCCGCGCTGTGCGATGAAATAAAGCGTCCGGTCAATGATCTCCCGATCACTTTCGTTGTTTGTTGCGGTTAACCCCGATTTGTTCTTCTGGCCCATCAAGACGCGACAGTTTCATCCCACGAAATACGCGTATCAGTCCGCGCTTCTAGCAAGATACTAGAAAATAATAGTAGCCTATCTTCCTATCGAAGGGAATAAACCAGCCGGGGCCGGATGATGCCCCGTCTGTCTATTCCGTTCGCATTTTTACAAAGCTTCCAGGTGCATCTTCCAGAACCTTCAGCTTTCCGTCGCCGGGTTGCCGGGCGGTCACTTTCGTACCGGCCTTTCTGGCAATCCATTTTTGCCACTCAGGCCACCAGGACCCGCTGTGTTCCTTGGCTGTTGCAAGCCATTCATCAGGAGTTTTCGGTGACCTCGTATTGGTCCAATAGCCATACTTTATCTTGTCACCCGGTGGGTTGATGACCCCCGCGATATGGCCGGACCCGGCAAGCACGAACTTGTTGTTACCCCGGTAGGTGGATATCGCGCGGTAAGTCGCTTCCCAGGGGGCGATATGGTCTTCGCGTGTGGACAGGATAAACGTTGGTATCTCTATCTTACGCAGATCAATCGGTTCGCCGAGAAGTTCGATTTCCCCCGGTTTTATCAGCCTGTTCTCCTGGTACATATTCCGCAGGTAAAAACTGTGCATGGCGGCTGGCATGCGGGTGGAATCGGAATTCCAGTAAAGCAGGTCAAAGGGAAACGGCTGCCGTCCCATCAGATAATTGTTCACGACAAAAGACCAGATCAGGTCGTTGGCGCGGAGCATGTTGAACGTGGTCGCCATTTCGCTGCCGTCGAGATAACCGCGCTCATGCATCAGATGCTCGAGATGCTCCAGTTGTTCCTCATCGATGAAAATCGACAGCTCACCGGCATCTTCAAAATCGACCATCGTGGTGAAGAAGGTCGCTGATTTTATGCGCTTGTCGTCCTTTGCGGCCATATAGGCAAGCGTCGCGGACAGGAGGGTTCCGCCGAGGCAATAACCGATCGCGTTGACTTCCGTTTCCCCGGTCGCCTTTTCGATGGCATCCAGGGCCGCAAAGGGGCCGTCGAGCATATAATCTTCGAAGGTCTTGTTCGCGAGGTTTCTGTCCGGATTGACCCAGGAAATGATAAAGACCGTATGGCCCTGGCTGACGGCCCAACGAATGAAGGAGTTCTTTTCTTTCAGGTCCAGGATGTAGAATTTGTTGATCCAGGGAGGCACGATCAGCAGGGGGCGTTTGTAAACCTGCTCTGTCGTCGGGGTATATTGGATCAGTTGCATCAGCTCGTTCTGATAGACAACCTTGCCCGGTGTCGTTGCTATATTCACGCCAACCTCGAAGGCTTCGGGATCGGTCATTGATATCTTGAGACGGCCTTTGCCCCGGTCGATGTCATTAAGCAGATTTTGCAGGCCGTTGACGAGATTTTCACCACGGCTGTCCAGTGTTTCCTTGAGTGCCGTAGGGTTTGTCATCAGGAAATTGGTTGGCGCCAGCGCATGAGCAAACTGATTGGTATAAAATTCGACTTTCTTGGCGTGCTTCTCATCCAATCCTTCCAGGTCATGGACCGATTCCTGCAAGAAGCGGGCAGTAAGCAGGTAGGACTGTTTGATGAAATCAAAAAGCGTGTTCTGCTCCCAGGTCTCATCCTTGAAGCGCTTGTCGCCCTGATCCGGTTCTATGACAGGTCCCGTTTCGTCGCCGAACATGCGTTGAGTGGTGGTTTGCCAGAGGGCCATATAATCCTGCCAAAAGCGCCCCTGAGCCTCCATGAGCGTCTGCGGATTTGTCAGCATGGCCTGCGTCATGTGGAAGAAGGCCTGCCCGATATTCAGCGGGTCTGGGTGGCCGGTTGCCGCATTTTGGCCGCTTTGCTGGTGTTCAAGGAAGTTAGCAACCAGTTGCTGACTGCGTTCGGCGACGTCAGACATCATATGGGTCCATTCGACCGGGTCAGGCCAGGTATCCCGGGAGTTATTTTGTTCGCTCATGCACATCTCCCTTCCAATCACTGTATCCTAAGCATTTAGAGTAGAATGCTATTTCCCATATTCAAAGGAAGAAAATTGACGTGTATATGACAGTCTGGCCTGAGTGTGATGAGAATATAGCAAGTGTGTTGCGGCAAGGGCGGCGCTTGCCTATGATGCGCCGTCGAATGAATGGGGGTTGGCCAGGGCTGTGCTATGTCCCAACTACCAACACAGTTCTTTTGAAGCGGGATCGAAATGGTGTCTGATTATAAGAAAGTTCTAGCCTGCGTCGGATTGGCCCTGATGGTGCAGGGATGTGAGACATCCGAATGGATCTCGAAAGCAAATCCAACCAATTGGTTTGAAGACGAAAAAGAAAAACCGGCGAAGGATGCGGAAGCCAAGACCGTGCCGGGTGAAGGCGAAGACTTTCCTGCAATCGGATCGGTGCCCGAACGTCCGCAGACACCGGACATCAAGGAAGACTATGAAGAGCTGAAATCCGGCCTGATCGCGGACATGGAAAATGCTCATCATACGGACCAGGTGATTCGTAGCGGTACCTATCCTGAGCGCTCGTTGCAGGGGTCGACGTCAAACCTCGTTGGTCAGGCGGAACAGACTCCGGAGGAACCGCCGGTTGCGTCGTCGGTGAAGCCCGCGCCGTCTGCAGTTGAGCCGACACAGGCACCTGCCGTCGTTGCCGCCGGTCCGGTTCGTGAACAGCCACAGCCTGCACCGTCCGCCGAGCCTCTGGCCTCCGCGTCCTCGCCGCAAAAGGCAATGACGCCGCCGCCCAGCCCGGAACCCAGCGCCCGCACCAGTGCCGCGCAACCCCAGGTCGCGCAGGCAGAACCACAAGCTGCCGTTGCCGGTAAACATGTGGCCAATATCTATTTTGGTGATGGGCAGACCCAGTTGTCCTCCCATGACCGCGAGGTTGTCGGCCAGATCGTGGCGCTTTACCGCGAACAGAACGGTAAAGGCATCAAGGTGGTCGGCCACTCGAGTTCCTCGGCTGGCACCAAGAACAAGACCCGTGCCGGGCTTGTGAATTTCAAAGTCAGCCTGGACCGCGCCAGTGCGGTTGCCGCCGAACTGGTACGCCGTGGCGTGCCCAAGTCGGTGATCCAGGTAGATGCCCGTGGTGAAGCTCAGCCGCTTTACACTGGCAACACCAAACAGGCCCAGGCCTACAACCGTCGCGCAGAAGTTTTCATCCTGTATAAGTAAATAACCTGATCGTCCCGCCGATCGTCGAAAGTAGTTACCATGATCGAAGCATTTCACCGCATCAAGCGTTTGCCACCCTATGTCTTTGCTGAAGTAAACAAGCTTAAGGCGGACGCGCGAGCGAGGGGCGACGACATTATCGACTTTGGCATGGGAAACCCGGACATGCCCACGCCACAGCATATCGTCGACAAGATGATCGAAGCTGTGCAGAATCCGAAGACCCATCGCTATTCCACCAGTCGTGGCATCCCGGGATTGCGCAAGGCGCTGGCTGGCTATTACGAGCGGCGTTTCAATGTGACGCTCGATCCGGACAGGGAAGTGATTGCGACCTTGGGGTCGAAAGAGGGACTGGCGAACCTTGCCCAGGCGATTACCAGCCCGGGTGATATCGTCTTGGCGCCCAATCCCTGTTATCCGATCCATTCCTTCGGTTTCATCATTGCCGGAGGCGCGGTGCGTCATATGCCTGCCTGTGGCGGCGACAACAGCTTCCAGGAAGACTTCATGCGCGAAATGGTGCGTGCGGTGAAGCATTCCATTCCCAAACCGCTGGCGGTTGTTCTGAACTTCCCGCAAAACCCGACGGCGCAATGCGTGGATTTGGATTTCTATGAAGAGGTTGTGGATTTCTGCAAATACCACGGTATCTACATTCTGTCGGATATTGCCTATTCCGAAATCTATTTCGATGAGAACAATCCGCCGCCGTCGGTTCTGCAGGTCAAAGGCGCACGCGATATTGCCGTTGAATTCACGTCACTGTCCAAAACCTATAACATGCCGGGCTGGCGTGTCGGTTTTGCAGCCGGTAATGAAACGCTGATCGCGGCGTTGGCACGGATCAAATCCTATGTGGACTATGGCGCGTTTACGCCTATTCAGGTGGCGGCAACCGCAGCCCTGAATGGTCCGCAGGACTGCGTGGAGGAAATCCGCGCCGTATACAAGGAACGCCGTGACGTTCTTTGTGATGGTCTGGCTCGTGCGGGTTGGGAAGTGCCTAAACCCGAGGCGACGATGTTTGTCTGGGCGCCTTTGCCGGAGCAGTTTAAGGAAATGGGGTCTCTTGAATTTTCCAAGCTTCTGTTGCAGGAAGCGAAAGTGGCTGTGGCGCCGGGCGTCGGTTTTGGCGAATACGGTGACGGCCATGTTCGATTGGGGCTGGTGGAAAACCTACACCGTACACGCCAGGCCTTGCGCAATATCCGCGACTTTTTGGGTGGAGGTAATATGAAACTGTCGAAAGACGCGGAGGCTTGATGATGGCTGACGCTGGTAAACCGTTCAAGATAGCGATTGCCGGGCTGGGAACAGTCGGGGTCGGTACGATCAAGCTTTTGGAACAGCAGGCCTCCATCCTGCAAAATCGTACCGGGCGAGCCTTGGAAATCGTGGCCGTTTCGGCCCGTGACCGTAACCGTGACCGGGGTTGTGATCTCGGTGGTTACAAATGGTATGACGACCCGGTCGAGATGGCGCGCAGCGAAGAAGCCGATGTTTTCGTTGAACTGATCGGCGGCAGCGACGGACCGGCAAAGGCAAGCTGTGAGGCAGCCCTTGCGTCCGGTAAGCATGTGGTTACGGCCAATAAGGCTCTGGTGGCGCATCACGGGCATGAGCTGGCGGAAGTCGCGGAAGCCAAAGGCCTGGGGTTGGCTTACGAGGCGGCCGTAGCGGGCGGCATCCCCGTGGTCAAGGCCATTAGGGAAGGGTTGTCGGGCAATCGGATTTCTTCATTGCACGGCATTCTGAACGGCACCTGTAACTACATTCTGACGACCATGCGCGAGACCGGGCGAAGCTTTGACGATGTTCTCGCGGAAGCGCAGGAACTCGGCTATGCCGAAGCGGACCCGACATTCGATGTCGACGGTATTGACGCCGCGCATAAGCTGTCGATTCTTGCCAGCCTCGCGTTCGGTGCAAAAATTGATTTCAATAGTGTTTATGTTGAAGGTATCCGACGGATCACGCCGACCGATATCGACTATGCAAATGAACTGGGTTTCAAGTTCAAGCTGCTAGGTATTGCGGAAGATTGTGGCAATGGTATCTTCCAGCGGGTGCATCCGGTCATGGTACCGATGGATGTTCCGATCGCATCTGTTGAAGGTGTGTTCAATGCTGTTGTGACCGAGGGTGATTTTGTCGGCACGACAGTGCTGGAAGGGCGTGGCGCAGGCGGCGGGCCGACGGCGTCGGCGGTTGTAGCAGATATCGTTGATATTGCCTGTGGCCGGATTGTGTCGGTCTTTGGAATGCCGGCGGCGCAATTGGCGGAAAAAGCTACTTTGCCGATGGATAGCCATATCGGCGCTTACTATGTTCGGTTGGTTGTTGTGGACAAACCGGGCGTAATGGCCGATATCACTGCAGCCTTGCGCGATGCGGAAGTTTCGCTGGAAGCAGTATTACAACGTGGCCGTGATCCCGGTGCGCCGGTTTCGGTGGTTCTTACCACCCATGAGACCAGTGAGGCATCTATCCGGCAGGCGCTGGAACAGATTGAGAGAATGGATGCGGTCAAAGAGCCTGCGTGTTTTATCCGTATAGAGCGGTTTCAAGATTAAGGGCATCAGACCCGATCGTAGAGGGACAAGTCTGAAATGAGCATTGAAGAACGTAACTTGGCACTGGAAGCCGCGCGCGTAACCGAAGCGGCGGCACTGGCTGCTTCCCGTTGGATGGGCCGCGGTGATGAAAAGGCAGCGGACCAGGCTGCAGTTGATGGTATGCGTACGGCGCTGAATGCGTTGGACATCAGCGGTACCGTCGTGATCGGCGAAGGGGAACGGGACGAAGCACCGATGCTCTATATCGGTGAAACGGTCGGCAGCGGTAAAGGCCCGAAGCTGGATATCGCGCTGGACCCGCTCGAAGGCACCACGATTACCGCAAAGGGCGGCCAGAACGCCTTGGCCGTTATCGCGATGGCGGAAGAGGGTAACTTCCTGAACGCGCCTGACGTCTACATGGACAAGATCGCCGTCGGTGGCGGTCTTCCGGAAGGGGTTGTTGATCTGGACGCAACGCCGCAGGAAAATCTGACGAGCGTCGCCAAAGCCAAAGGCAAGGACATCTCCGACCTTCTGGTTTGCATTCTGGACCGTCCGCGTCATGCCGACCTGATCCAGGCTGTCCGTGATGCCGGTGCCCGTATCCTTCTTATCGGTGACGGCGACGTCTCCGGTGTGATTGCGACGGCAGAGCCGGACAGCGGCGTTGATATCTACATGGGTAGCGGGGGGGCACCGGAAGGCGTTCTGGCAGCGGCTGCTCTTCGCTGCATCGGTGGCCAGATTCAGGGCCGCCTGTTGTTCCGCAACGATGACGAACGCGCGCGTGCTGCAAAATGGGGTATCGAAGACCTCGACAAGAAATACAGCCTGCATGACATGGCGTCCGGCGACGTGATGTTCGCGGCAACCGGTGTGACCGATGGTGCAATGCTGCGCGGTGTTCGTGTCTATGCTGACCGGGCAACCACACACACGCTGGTCATGCGTTCGAAATCCGGCACGGTCCGTAAGATTGAAGCCATTCATAACTTCAATCGTAAAACCTGGCTCAACTGGTAAGACAATACTGGTTGGCTTGGGATGAGTGACGGAGCTGCATTTTTGGATGTAGAGCGATCTGCCGGCGGTAAACGTTGGGAATTGCGTAGCTCTAATGAACGTGAAGCGCTGGCTGTTTGCCAGCGTTTTGCGCTTCCGGATGCTGTTGCCCGCATCCTGGTGTCCCGTGGCATCGGGATGGACGAAACAGACGTCTTTCTGAACCCGTCTCTGAAGGCGCAGTTGCCTGACCCATTTCATCTGCGCGATATGGATGCGGGCGTGTCACGCCTGATTACGGCGATTGATGCCGGAGAGAAAATTGCTGTTTTCGGTGATTATGACGTGGACGGGGCCACATCTTCCTCCGTCTTGGCGCGTTTTTTTGACGCCTTGGGTCATCCCATCCAGGTTTATATTCCCGACCGAATGAAGGAAGGCTATGGCCCCAATCTTCCGGCGCTGTTGAAGCTGAAGGAAGAGGGGGTGTCGGTCGTCATTACCGTCGACTGCGGGATTACGGCGTTTGATGCGCTGGAAGGCGCCGCGGACGCCGGGCTGGACGTGGTCGTGGTCGATCATCATGTGGCCGAACCGCGATTGCCAAAAGCCGCTGCCGTCATCAATCCGAACCGTCTGGATGACAATAGTCCACATGGGCATATGGCGGCGGTAGGCGTTACATTTCTGGTGATTGTTGCCCTGAACAAGATGCTGCGGGAGAAGGGGTATTTTGACAACCGGCCTGCGCCTGACCTTCGTCTGCTTCTGGATCTGGTTGCCTTGGGAACGGTTTGTGACGTGGTTCCTTTGATCGGAGTGAACCGGGCATTTGTCACGCAGGGGCTGAAAGTTCTGGCGCAACGCAGAAACGCCGGTCTGGCCGCACTGGCGGATGTGTCTGGCGTGGACCGCTATCCAGAGGCCTATCATCTGGGGTTCCAGATGGGGCCACGTGTGAATGCGGGTGGACGCGTCGGCGAGGCGGGACTTGGCGCGCGCCTTCTTTCGACGAATGATCCAAAGGAAGCGCAGGCGATTGCCCAACGCCTGGATGAATTCAACCGCGACCGTAAGGAAATCGAAGCCGCTTGCCTGGAACAGGCGATTGAGCAGGTGGAAAACCGGGGCATGCGGGATGGTCTCGTATATGCGGCTTCTGATGGCTGGCACCCCGGGGTGATCGGGATTGTCGCGGGCCGTCTGAAAGAACGCTACAACCGCCCGGCCTGTGTTGTTGCCTTTGAAAACGGGATGGGCAAAGGGTCAGGACGCTCGATTGAAGGCGTAGACCTTGGTGCCGCTGTCATTGCCGCGGGCCAGGCTGGACTTCTGGAGAATGGCGGCGGGCATAAAATGGCGGCGGGCTTTACTGTTGCTGAAGCCAACAGCGACGCCTTCCACGACTATCTGACGGAACGTATAAGCAGCCAGATTTCTGCCGAAGGCATTGTCCCCAGCCTGAAACTGGATGGTGCGATTGCCGTGTCGGGGGCAACCGTTTCCCTTATCCAGGCGCTTGAGAAATTGGGACCGTTCGGGGCAGGCAACCCGACGCCGCGTTTTGCCATCAAGGATGCACGAATTGAACGCGCCGATGTTGTCGGGACGGACCATGTCCGCTGTCAGATTGTCAGCGGCGGCGGTACTACACGTCTGAAGGCCATCGCGTTCCGCTGCGCCGACCAGCCCTTGGGAGATCTGTTGTTGTCCGCACGGTCAGGCACACCTGTCCATGTTGCAGGAAAACTGCAAATCGACACATGGCAGGGAAGAGAAGCGGCGCAGCTAATCATTGATGATGCTGCAGCCGCCATCGGTTAATCCTACTTCTACTTCAGTTGCGTCGCCGTTTGGGACATCTCGTCGATCGTTCGAAGGGATGTTGCTGCGGATGAATAGGCACGCTGCGTCTGGATCATCAGTGAGACCTCATCTGTCAGGTTTGTCGCGGATGCTTCATAAGCCCCTCCGGTAATCGCAACACGGGTTGTCTGGTCCGGTCGGTAGAGGCTGATATCGCCGGACTCCTCTGTAACGGCGAAATGTGTATTGGATACCCGATCCAACAGGTTTTCAGCGCGAACATCTGCGACCGCCAGCATCGCAATCGGTCGGGACAATCCATTGGAGAAGGCCCCCTGCACAATACCGTCGTTGTCTACGCTGACATCCATAAGAAAGCCTTCCTCGATGCCGTTGCTGTCAACACTGCGCAGTTCAAATCCGCCGGCGTATTGGGTAATGCCGCTAAGATCGACGGACACCGTATTACTTGCACCGGCAGGAGTGGTCCAGCTAGCGGAAACGTCCACGTCATCGCCCAGAACTGTGCCGCCCGCCGTTGTCATCACGGGGTTCAAGCCGGTTGAATCGAAAGTGACAGAGATTGGAAAATCCGCGGCTGCAGGTGAGGTGATCGTGCCATCGGTGGAGTTGATGTTAAGATCCCAGGTATTGGCCGCCGTTTTTGTCCAGTTGAACGTCATATTCTGTTTGTCACTGGACTGGATAACAAAGCCGTTTGCATCCCTTTCAACGCCGCTGCCGTCGAGCACATCGAGAGAATAACTTTGTGACGTGCCAATCGCCGCATCAGCGGAGAGGTTCGCGGCAATGCTGCCGGTTGTAGAGGGGCTGGCATTGAAAATAATGCCACCCTGATCAACGCGGATCGGTTGAAGAGAACTCTCGTTCGTCCCGACAGCAAATGAATCGCTGGCCGGTACATAGGGCCAGCCCATGACATAGTTGCCAAAGCCATCTGAAAGATAGGCATTGGTGGTAGTCGGATCTGAATCCTGAAGGCGCCCGAAATGACCGGCCTTAGTCAATAGCGTGTCGCCTGAATTATCAAGGGCCGAATTCGTATAGAAAAAGCCACGCCCAACCATTGCTGCATCAAGGTTGCGGTTGGTGTAAGCGACTTGGCCGTCACGGTTGATTAGGTTTCGCACCTGCGGCCCGGCGCCGTTCAGGTTTTGATACAGAGATCCCTTCTGGGATCTGCTGACCAGTGAGTCGAACTGGACCTGGGATGTCTTGTAACCGGCTGTGCTGATGTTGGAGATATTGTCACTGATGGCGGCGAAAGCTTGGCTTTGCGCGCGCATTGCTGACAAACTCGAGGAAAAGAAGTAGTTGGCAACCATTCTCTAACGATCTCCGAACGAAAAATCTCAAAAAGTTGAGTTTTTCCAAGCAATTCATGTGCCAGTGTAGGATTCCTGCGGAGTCGCGATTTAGTGCAAGAGATGGGGATGGGACAGGAGAGGGGAACTTGCCGTCCTCAAAGAGAAGGTCGGCGTATTTTGCCCAGTGATATTTTCAATTTTCTTTGTAAAGCCCCTTGACCCATCCGGGCGTGAACGATAAATCATGCCGCGTCGAAACGAGCGTATGTCCCGTTCGTCTAGGGGTCTAGGACACCGGCCTTTCACGCCGGCAACACGGGTTCAAATCCCGTACGGGACGCCATCTTTCGTTCGTAATGGAAGATGTTTTATTTGATGCTGTAAACCGGACCTGACAGATGGGCCCGGTTTTTTTGTTTGTCGATTTAGGTTTTCATCCGGATGAAAATATCCGGCCACGGTAAGGAGATTTCTTATGGCTGATCAAGTCGGTGCGTCCCACATCCTGCTGATGTATGCGGGTTCCATGCGTTCCACGGCAACCCGTACCAAGGAAGAAGCCCAGGAGCTGATTCAGAAGTTGAAGACCGATGTCGAGGGCGGTGCGGATTTTGCCGACCTGGCGAAAGAATATTCCGATTGCCCGTCCGGCCAGAGCGGCGGCGAGCTGGGTGTTTTTGGTAAAGGCCAGATGGTTCCTGAGTTCGAAGATGCTGCATTCTCTTTGGATGTTGGTGCAGTCAGCGACGTCGTTGAAACGGCTTTTGGCTATCACCTGGTACAGCGTACTGCGTAAGTCAAAATACGACTGAACGAGAAAGAGGGCGATCACCAGGATCGCCCTCTTTTTTTGTCTCTGTCTGACAGAACAACCGAAGTCCTAATGTTGTTCATCTCCACGCATGCGCAGGGCCCACATCAGTCCCAGGCAGGTTCCTTTGGCAAAGGGGAGGAGGACAAGGCTCAGAACAATGACAAGCGGAATAAGGATGCTCATCAGGATGCCGAGAGGCGGTGCATAGGAGCGCTCGATCTCCAGCAGGATCGGTGCAATGATATGACCGACCACGAGGATGGTGAGCCAGGGAGCAAAATCGTCGGTACGGATGTGGGACAGGCTTTCACCGCAATGATCGCAATTGTCCGTAGCTTTGAGATAACGTTTGAAAATCGCGCCCTCGCCACAGTTGGGGCAGCGCTTTTTCAGGCCACGCAACAGCGAACGGCCCATGGGGCGTTGTGCTTCGGCTATCATTTTTTGTCCTTTCCCCGCCAAGCCTGAAATCCACACCAGGCCTCATTTTAACTTAATATTGGAGTTCCTTTGTAGGGTTTTCCCGCTCCCATGGCAATGGACTGATTGACGCAGGCAAAAATTCACTTTACCTGCGCAGATAGTCTTTTCTCTTTTTTCGGCAAAGGTTTGGCCATGTTGATTGCGGTTTTGGGCGCATTAGGCGCTGCTTCCTGCTGGGCAATCGGCAGTCTGGTGTCGGTTTACCCGGCGCAAATGTTGGGCGCTGCCGCTTTTAACAGGACGCGCATGTGCATCGTAGGGCTGATGCTGATTGCCGCGGCAAGCGTACTGGGTACTTGGGCGAGCCTTGAACAAAGCTATTTCAGTGCCCTTATCCTGAGCGGGCTTGTCGGGATTTTTATTGGTGATACGGCCTTGTTCGCCACTTTGCGGCGGATGGGGCCCCGTCGTACGGCAATCCTGTTTGCGATGAATGCGCCAATCACAACAGTACTTGGCTATCTGTTCCTGCAAGAAAGACTGGCACCGTCTGCCTTGGCGGGATGTGCGCTGGTTCTTGGCGGTGTGGTTATGGCTATTGTCTACGGCAAGCGTAAGTCGCAATTGCACGATTGGGAGACTGTAAGGGGGGCGCTGCCGGTGGGAATCGCATTGGGGCTGACGGCGGCTACTGCACAGGCTGTAGGCCTTATTATTTCCAAGCCTGTCCTTGATGCAGGCGCGGACCCGGTCGCCGCTTCAGCGGTTCGGGTTAGTATCGCGGCTGTTGCGTTGGTTTGCGCCAACCTTCTTCCTATTCCGCAATTCAAGGCACAGGCACCACTCACAAAGCCGTTGCTGGGCTGGATCGTGTTGAGTGGCCTCCTTGGAATGGGGGTGGGGATGACCCTGCTTATGGTGGCGCTGGCGCATGGTGATTCCGGCATTGTGGCCACCCTGGCTGCGACGCAGCCTGTTATGATGCTGCCGCTGATCTGGATCAGGACGAAGGAGTGTCCGGCGTTGGGGGCATGGCTAGGGGCCATTGCCGTTGTTGCCGGGACGGGTATGATCTTTAACGCTTGACTAGGCATATAGAAGGCGGACCGTCACTGATGGAATGGGTAGATGAAGGAATTGTACTGGGGCTGCGCCGTCACGGTGAAAGCAGTGCGATTCTGACTGCCTTCACAAGGCGGCATGGACGCCATACAGGACTTGTTCGCGGCGCAACCTCAAAAAGGCTTAGAGGGGTATTGCAGCCTGGCAACCGGTTGCAGCTTTCCTGGCGTGGGCGTCTGGAAGAACACCTCGGGCATTTCGAGGTAGAGTTGCTGGACAGTCATGCAGCGGCATTAATGTTGGATGCCGGGAAGCTGGCGGCCCTGACATCAGCCTGTGCCTTAATTGATTTCAGCCTGCCGGAGCGTGAGACCCATCCACAGCTCTATGAGACACTGAATTCACTGGCGATTGCCCTGGACCATGAAGCCTGGGCGGAAACCTATGTGAAATGGGAAATCGGCTTACTGGCAGAACTGGGATTTGGTCTGGACCTCAGCGCCTGTGCAGCAACCGGTCAGACAACCGATCTTGTTTATGTGTCGCCCAAAACCGCCCGTGCCGTAAGCAGGCAGGCGGGAGAGCCTTATCGTGATAAATTGTTGCCGCTTCCGGGCTTTCTTATCGGGGAAGGGGGGGCGGATGATCTGGCGCTTGCGAGTGCTTTGAAAATGACCGGTTATTTTCTGAACAGGCATGTTTATACGCTGCACGGTCGCAGTCTTCCCGACAGCCGGATGCGATTGTTACAAAGGTTTCTGCGCTAGAGTGTATGGCAATCTGTTGCGTTTTTGACCGCCACGATTACTATATTTGGTGCAGTAAATCAGTAAGGGCTTTTTCATGACCGATCCAAAAGATGCCGCCGCCGAGATTCGCGTTGCGCCCTTGGCGGACGCGCTGAGCGAGCGCTATTTGGCCTATGCGTTGTCAACCATCACCTCGCGCTCCCTGCCGGATGTGCGTGATGGTCTGAAGCCGGTTCACCGGCGACTGCTGCATGCGATGCGTGAGTTGAAACTGAACCCTGATTCCGGTTTCAAGAAATGCGCGCGTATCGTCGGGGATGTCATGGGTAAGTATCACCCCCATGGCGACCAGGCGATTTACGATGCGATGGTCCGCCTCGCACAGCAGTTCGCCGTTCGCTATCCGCTGGTGGATGGCCAGGGCAACTTCGGTAATGTGGATGGCGATAACGCCGCGGCAATGCGTTATACCGAGGCACGTTTGACGGAAGTCGCGCAGGCGTTGCTGGAAGGGATTGATGAAAATGCCGTCGATTTCCGCTCAACCTACGACGGTGAGGGAGCGGAGCCGATCGTTCTTCCTGCGGCATTCCCGAATTTGCTGGCGAACGGCGCTTCCGGCATTGCCGTGGGGATGGCGACCAACATTCCGCCCCATAACGCGGGTGAGTTGTGCGATGCCTTACTGCATTTGATCAAATTCCCCAATGCGGGCATGGACAAGCTGGTGGAAATGGTGCCCGGGCCGGACTTCCCAACCGGTGGGGAGCTTTGCGAAAGCCGGGAGGCGGTCAAGGAAGCGTATGCAACCGGACGCGGCGGTTTTCGGGTGCGTGCGCGCTGGGAAGTGGAAAAACTGAAAGGTGGTACCTGGCAGGTAGTCGTTACCGAAATTCCCTATCAGGTTCAGAAAGCCAAGCTGATCGAGAAAATCGCGGAACTGATCTCCAATCGCAAAATTGCGATGTTGGACGATATTCGCGACGAGTCGGCGGAAGATATTCGTGTCGTTCTGGTTCCCAAATCACGGAACGTAGAGCCGGAAATGCTGATGGAATCGCTGTTCCGCCAGACGGACCTGGAAAACCGTGTTTCGCTGAATATGAACGTTCTGGCGGAGAACGGGCGTGTTCCGAAGGTGATGAACCTTCGGGAAGTCCTGCAGGCCTATCTGGATCATCGTCATGTGGTGCTGGTCCGTCGATCCGAATATCGCAAAAGTCAGATCGAACGCCGACTTGAAATCCTCGAGGGTTATCTGGCCTGCTATCTGAATCTTGATGAGGTCATTCGTATTATCCGTGAGGAAGATGAGCCGAAGAAAGAGCTGATGAAAGCCTTCTCGCTCACGGAACTGCAGGCCGAATCCATTCTCAACATGCGTTTGCGTTCCTTGCGCAGACTTGAGGAAATGGAAATCCGTAACGAACATACCAAGCTGAGTGAAGAGCTTGCCGGATTGAAAGAGCTGCTTTCAAGTGAAGATGCTCGTTGGAAGACAATCAGCGGTGAGATAACGGAAACACGCAAGAAGTTCGGTCAGAATACCGAGCTGGGCCGTCGCCGGACGATTATCGGTGACGCACCGAGCGCTGTTGTTGTTCCGCTCGAGGCCATGATCGAAAAAGAGCCGGTTACCGTGGTCTGTTCTCAGAAAGGCTGGGTGCGCGCCATGAAGGGCCACCTGTCTGATTTCAGCGATATCAAATACAAGGAAGGCGATGGCCCAGGCTGGATCATGCATGGCCAGACCACTGATAAATTGTTGATATTTGCCTCCAACGGTCGCTTCTACACCATCGGTGCTGACAAACTGCCGGGCGGCCGTGGTCATGGGGAGCCTCTGCGTCTGATGATTGATCTGCCCAACGAGGTAGATGTGGTTGAATTCCTGGTTCATAATCCGGAACGCAAGCTGCTTGTTGCGTCCAATGACGGACGCGGTTTCCTGGTGGCGGAGAAGGATGTTGTCGCGCAAACCAGAAATGGTAAGCAGGTCTTGAATGTCTCGGGAAGCAGTAAGGCCGAATATTGCGTGCCGGCAGATGGGGACATGGTTGCCGTGATTGGCCAGAATCGGAAGCTTCTGGTCTTCCCCTTGTCTGAAATGCCGGAAATGGCCCGTGGCAAGGGTGTTATCATCCAGAAATACCGTGACGGCCATATCTCCGATATCAAGGTCTTCCTGGAAGAGAGTGGTCTGACATGGGCGTCGGGTGAGCGTACCAGGACAGTGACCGATTTGACCGCCTGGATGGGTAAGCGGGCACAGGCAGGCCGTATGCCGCCTCCTGGTTTCCCGAGGAACAACAAGTTTAGCTGATTGCGTACCCGCACCTGTGGGGTGTTGGGCTTGAGTGACAGGTAATGACTTCAAGGCACAATTCATATATAAGATTGTGCAATGCAAAAGATAAATGGGATTGTAGTGGCTATGTCTGAAAATGTGGCTTTTGCACCGACACTGTCGGATGCGATCTGGAAAAACGAAGGAAGCAACCGTTTGCTGCGCGGCGTTGTACTGGCTGTGATTGGCTCCGCGTTGCTCGCGCTGTCCGCGAAAGTTCAGGTGCCATTTTATCCGGTACCGCAAACGATGCAGACATTGGTGGTTCTGATGATCGGCATGGCTTTCGGCAGCCGCCTGGGGCTGGCGACGGTTGCGCTCTATTTGGCGGAAGGGGCCGCAGGCCTCCCGATTTTCGCCGGAACGCCGGAAAAAGGTATCGGCCTGGCCTATATGATGGGGCCGACAGGCGGTTATCTTCTTGGCTTTGTACTGGCGGCGGCTGTGGTCGGCTGGCTGGCTGAACGTGGTTGGGACCGCGGTATTGTAACGACCGCTGCGGCGATGGCGATCGGCAATGTTGTGATCTATTTGCCGGGTATTGCATGGCTCAGTGCTGCCGTTGGCTTTGATAAAGCCGTTCTTTTCGGCATGCAGCCGTTCCTGCTGGGGGACGCGGCCAAGCTGGTGCTTGCAGCTCTTGCAATGCCGATGGCTTGGAAAATACTTAGACGCGGATAATACTGTTTTTCGGCAGATATCCTGCGAACAGGGAAGGGCGCATCCTTATTGGATGCGCCCTTTTTCTTTCGGATGACCGGTAGGCAGCCCTCTACATATCTGGATATTGCACCAGCGTTAATATATTGTCGTCCGGGTCGGCAAAGTTAGCCAATATACCGCCCCAGGGCTGTTCCTCCGGCTTGTCGATGACCGTCACCCCCTTTGCGCGGAGCTGGGCCACCTCAGCCTCAATATCGGATGTCACAAAAGATAGTCCGGCAAAGCGCCCGACAAGGACAGCGGCATCCTCGCCATTGATCTCTTCCACAACCAGCATGATGCCATTCTGGTCCATGGTGAATACCGCAAAGCCGTGTTCTCCCGGCTCATAGGCAATATCGTCAAATTCGAGAACGTCCCGATAGAAGCTGTAGGCGCGTTCGATACTCGAGACAAAGAGCCTGACGGCACCGAGCGTTTCAATAGCCATGACCTCTCCATATATCCTGTGCAGCCCCGATAAAGGATAAGGGCTTTCGAAGGTGGGCGCATCTGCAAATACAAATAAGGCCGCTTCCCGGAAGAAGCGGCCTTACATTTGAAGGTCTTGTCTGGCTTAGACGTAAGATGATCCGAAGACCACTGACGGCAGCCAGTTTGCCAGATCCGGGAACAGAGCCAGAAGGACCAGTGCCAGAATCTGAATAAGGACGAACGGGATAACACCCTTGTAGATCTGCGTTGTGCGGACTTCCTCAGGCGCCACACCGCGCAGATAGAACAGGGCAAAGCCGAACGGCGGTGTCAGGAATGATGTCTGAAGGTTCATTGCCATCAGAACACCAAGCCATACCGGGCTTACCCAGTCGTTCTGCAAGAGGATCGGGGCGACAATTGGCACCACAACGAAGGTGATCTCGATGAAGTCCAGGAAGAAACCCAGGAAGAACATGACGAGCATGACGACAACGATCATACCCCATTCGCCACCCGGCATACCGGTCAGGAAGTTCTGAACCGCTTCGTCACCGCCAAAGCCGCGGAAGACAAGGCTGAACATTGCTGCGCCGATCAGGATGGTGAAGACCATGGCAGAGATTTCCATGGTGCCACGGTTGACCATTCGCAGAATGCCGGTTGACCATACGCGCCACAGGGCGACGAGAAGTCCCCATGCAACGCCCAGGCTGGCAATAGAACAGACAACGATGCCGATCATATCGCCCGTCGGGATGTCATCGCGCAGGATACGCAAGTCCATGAAGTTGGAGATTACCAGCATGGAAAGCAGGCAGACTGCGGAGATGTAAATCGGTGCGTTGGAATTGCTGTTCAGTGCGGACATGGCGTTGCGGAACAGACGAATGCCAACAACGACCACGCTGGCGACCATACCGATGAGGCCGACAGTCCACGGTGCTTCAAACAGGCTTTGACCCAACAGCATGAAGATCAGGAAGCCACCCAGTGCCGAGGCAATCAAACGGGCGAGGATGAGGCTGCCCTCCGGCTTTTCTTCGGTCATGACTGAGGGCATCCCCAGTTCCTGGACACGAATACCGGCGAGTAGCGTTGCACCCATCGCACCGACTGCAGCGGCCTCTGTCGGTGTGGCGACACCGGCGAGAATAGAGCCCAGAACAGCGATGATCAGAATGACCGGCGGGAGGAGGGCGTGCAGAATGCTGGCGCCCAAACCACGTTCGTCATCACCAGCCTGCGGAATCGGCGGAGAGCTTTCCGGACGCACAATGGCGACGAAAATCTGATAGAGGATATACATCCCCACCAGCATCAGCCCCGGAAGCAGTGCACCGGCGAACAAGTCACCAACGGAAACCGGTTCAGGAGACCAGTTGCCGATTTCGCGCTGTGCGTCGACATAGGCGTTGGAGATCTGGTCGCCCAGCAGGACGAGAACAATCGATGGCGGAATAATCTGCCCAAGTGTTCCCGCCGCGCAAATGGAGCCGCAAGCCAGGGACGGGTCATAACCGCGACGCATCATGGTCGGGAGAGACAGCAGACCCATGGTGACCACCGTTGCCCCGACAATGCCGGTCGATGCGGCAAGAAGGGCGCCCACAATGGATACGGAAATGCCCAGACCACCACGCAGGGAGCCGAAAAGGCGCCCCATGGTGTCGAGGAGCTCCTCTGCAACCTTCGACCGTTCGAGCATGACACCCATGAAGACGAAGAGCGGAACCGCGATTAATACTTCGTTCCAGACCGCGTTACCGAAAATACGGCTTGGAATATTTGCGATGAAAGACAGATCGAAAATGCCGAGGCCATACCCGATCATTGCGAAAATTAGAGCGACGCCCGCAAGGGTGAATGCGACCGGAAAGCCCAGCATCAGAACGACGCAGGCCACCGCAAACATCCCGACGTCGAGATATTCTTGTAAAAACATGATTACAGCCCCTCGTGTTCCTCATCTGCGGGCGGTTGTTCCTGCCCCGTTAAGACGCGCAATGAATGGATTGCCATGGACAGGCCCTGCAACAGAATCAGGACAAGGAACGCGATCATGGCCGATTTCAGGACAAAGATTGCGGGAATCCCGCTGGTTTCCTTCGACGTTTCCAGGATTTCCCAGGAATTGGCGACATAGGACCAAGTATAGACCATCATACCGATGCAAACCGGCCCAAGCAGCGCGAATACGCCGAAAATGTCGACCATGGCTTTTTTGCGAGGACTGGCCTCACGATAAAAAATATCTACGCGCACGTGGCCGCCATGCAGCAACGTATATCCGGCTCCCAGCAGGAACAGGAAGCCGTGCATGTAGATAATGGATTCTTGCATGAAAATTGATCCGTAGCCGAATACATAACGCAAAACGACCACAAGGAACTGGACAATCACCATGAACAACGCCAACCAGGCGACGGACATGCCGATCGTCTGATTTAGGCGGTCAATAGCGCGTGCCAAACAGGCGAGTGCTTTCAAGAGACGCCTCCCAGTGACTTCTTTGGTTTTTAACCGTTAACCCCAATATTGTTGCTTCGCATTATAGTTAACGAAATCGCTGTGCCCAGCAAAAATTGGGAAATATTATTGACCTAATTTCTCTGTAACGGCTTAGAAGATTGCGAAAAAAGAAAAAGCCTGCGCCAGAAGGCGCAGGCTTTCTTGTCTGACAAAAATGGTTGGGATTATCCCAATACCATCTTGCGTTTTGCCATGTAGCCACCGTCGGCCAGTTCGGACCAACCCATGGACTTGCGACGGAATTCGATGAAGGATTCGTAGACCCGCTTTGCGATGTCATCGGTTTCACCGGTTTCTTTCAGGACTTCTTCGGACGCCTTGCCGAAAGCCTTGAAGATGTCGTCGCTGAATTCACGCAGCTGGACGCCGTGTTTCGTCAGAAGAGTGTCCAGAGAGTCGGAGTTGTTTGCGTTGTATTCAGCATACATGGAGTTGTTTTCCGCCAGCGCACAATTGGTGACCAACTGCTTGTCTGCATCGGAGAAGCTCTCCCAGACGTCCTTGTTGATGCCGGTGGCAAGTGTCGAACCCGGCTCATGGAAGCCCGGCCAGTAGTAGTATTTGGTCACTTTGTAGAAGCCAAAGGCCAGGTCGTTCCACGGGCCAACCCACTCGGTAGCATCGATCGCACCGGACTGCAGGGCCGGGAAGATTTCGCCGCCCGGCAGGGCAACTGCGGATGCACCCAGGCGGCGAAGAACTTCACCACCCAGACCCGGCATACGCATTTTCAGGCCCTTGAGGTCTTCTACGGAGTTGATTTCTTTGTTGAACCAACCGCCCATCTGGACACCGGTGTTACCGCACATCAGCGGCTTGATGTTGAAGCCGCCAGCCAGTTCGTCCCAAAGGGCCTGGCCGCCACCATGCTGAACCCAGGCGTCCATTTCGTTACCGGTCAGGCCAAACGGAACCGCTGTAAAGAAGTTGAAAGCTTTGTGCTTGCCCTGCCAGTAGTATTCGGCGGCGTGATACAGATCGGCGGCACCACTGCTGACAGCATCGAAGGATTCGAATGCCGGAACCAATTCGCCTGCTGCATAGAGTTTAACGGTCAGTCGACCATCGCTGGACTGCGTGACGCGGTCAGCAAAACGCTGTGCGCCGGTGCCAAGACCCGGGAAGTTCTTCGGCCAGGTCGTGACCATTTTCAGTTCGCGTTTATTCTGGGCAATTGCCGGGGCCGGAAAACTTGCTGCTGCCGTGGCAGCAGCGGCACCGGCGGCTACAGATGCGCCTTTCAAAAAGTCGCGACGTTTCATTATGCGTCTCCCATGTTTGTTGTATTGGAGCCGCGTCCCCCAAAGTCATTCATATTGAAGAATGCAGACCCCTGTTTTGTTGCCCGAATTATTTGGTACCCCCTCCGGACAACTTACATAGGAGTCTTATAGCGCAATTTTGCTACATCGCAACAGAGCAAATGAGCAAATAAGAACCAAGACTTAGCGGAAAATGGAAATGCTTCACAAAATTTCTGATTTCTCGGCAGGCAATCTTTTCCACCCATGATGACCGAAGACTTCAAGCGGTTTAAAGCGTTCCTTGTAGGCCATCTTTGGGCTGCCCGGCACCCAGAATCCAAGATAAACGTGGCTGACATTTTGTTGCTGTGCCCACTGAATGAGGCTCAGGATGATGTAGCTGCCCAGGCTGTCTGCACCCAGGTCAGGATCGAAGAAACTATATACGGCCGACAGACCGTCGGTCATGAAATCCGCAAGGCAGGCGGCCTTTAGAATACCTTCCGAATCACGGAATTCGAACATGGACGAATCAACCGGGCTGGCGAGAACGAGGTTCAGATAGTCCCGCTCGGTCATTGATGCCATTTCGCCGTCACCGTGGCGGGATCGAATGTAGCGGTTGAAAAGCCTGTATTGCTCCGCCGATACTTTGAGGCCGACCTTGGCTATGGTCAGGTCGTCATTTTTTTTTAGGACACGTTTCCAGGATTTGGACCATTTGAAGTCGGTAACGGGAATGCGCACTGATTTACAGGCGTCGCAGCCGGGGCAGGTCGGGCGATAGATAATCTGGTGAGACCGGCGGAAACCGGCATGGGAGAGGCGCTCGAACAGTTTTTGACTGTTCTTGCCTGAAAGTTCGGTGAAAAGCTGTTGCTCTCTATTGCCTTCGAGGTATGGACAATCCATGACCCCCGACCGATGGAATACCACAAGGCCTTTAGGGCGCTGAAACGACATGGCAGACGTGCTCCGCATAGCTCCAAGCCGAAACTGAAACTTATTGTGCCGTTATCAGGGGGCAGAGTGCAAACGGAAAGAGAGAAAATCCGTAGACGTCGGCGTTAAGCGAAGTCGTGGGTGGTTACTGTTCCGCTGAAAATTTCGTGCAGGCAGCGGCCTTTGTCGTCAAACAGGCACCAGAGCAATAACAACCCGCCGGTAAAGCCGAGGGTGGCGTAGAACAAGACGACCTGGAGCAATGCCTGGAAAAAATCCACGTTACCGCCGTTGCGCAAGTTGGATACCCGCAACCCCAAAAGGCGCTGTCCAAGGGTTGCGCCGCGTGGCGTGGCGATCAGGAGGGAATGATAGAGGAAAGGGATAATGGCCAGTACAAGGCCTACCAGTCCGGACAGAAGGCCGAGGCTTAAAAATGAAATCATCAGGCCGACAGGCACGGCCAGGGACAGAATGAAGGCATCGATGAGATAGGCGACAACACGCCGGGCGACCACACCTTCACTAGCATGTTCGGAATGAATGCCGGTGCTGTCGTAACCGCTACTGTTTGTCATTTCTGTCGTTCCTTGGACCTTGGCTCTTGTCAGCAAATAGGGTCGCTTGCCCCATATTGCAAGTTGCAGCCTCCGTTAATCGAGAATCGAGGGAGGCACATCCGCGCCCTGGATGGTCCGCTTCCGGCTCTGGCGCAACAGCAGAATAACCATACGGCGGTTTTCAGCGGCATTGGGAGTTTCCGGTTTACTCGGTTGGGAATCGGCTTTCCCGACGATGGTTGAAAAGCGTGACCAGGGCAGGCCTTCGTCTTCAAGGAAGCGCCTTGCGACAGCCGCGCGATTAAATGAGAGCTCCCAAGGCGAGCCCGTTGATTCTTCCGGCGTTGTATGGCCGGAGATCGAAATCTTGTTTGGGAGTGGTTCGATAAAGGCCCTGATAAATCTGAGTAGTTCCTTCCCGAGATCAGTCAGCTCCGCACTTCCGGGTTTGAAATTTTCACGTTGTTGTTGATCAACGATTTCCAACTGCAAACCGTCTTTCGTCACGGAGACGCGAATCGATTGTTTAAGGTCTGCCAGTTCGGGAGGGAGTTGGTCCAGCGCCTGCTCCAGATTATTTTTTGTGGAGTAAAAGCGCTGGTTGTCCGACTGACGCTCCAATTCACCGACGTCGCCGGTGCTTTCCTGCTGGTCCGGTCCGCTGCCGCCGTCTTCCGCCTCCAGCTCACCTTTGGCGCTGGTCTGTCTATCCAGGGCTGCCGTATGCAGTTTGGTCTCACTTGGGCCTGGTTCATTGGTTGTGATGCCGCCAAAAAGGCCGCCGCTGCCGCTGGCGCCGGATGTTGTTCGGGTTGTCGGTGTGAAGTAGTTGGAAATCCCTTCCAGGACTTCCTGCTCCGTAGCATTCAGCAGCCACAGCAGCAGGAAAAAGGCCATCATGGCAGTCACGAAGTCGGCATAGGCAATCTTCCAGGCCCCCCCATGGGCGCCTGCTTCCTGGACTTTCTTAACCTTGAAGATGACTTCCTGGTCTTCGTTTGCCATTACTTGCCAGCCTCGTCAGTGCCTTGACTGGAGTCGCCTTTGGGAATCTCCAACAGGATGCTGATACGTCTGTTCCGGGGGGATTCGGGATTGCGCGGGTCGAGGAGTTCGGTATCCGCACGACCTTCTACTTCGACAACCCGTGCCGCAGGAAGGCCCGCATTGATCAGCCACTGCCGGGTCTGGATCGCGCGCATTCCGGACAGTTCCCAGTTCGTAAAGTCGTGACTTTTGCTGAAGCCATTCCGTTCGGTGTGACCGGTGATCGACACCTTATTCGGCAAGGTGGCGATGATGCTTCCGACCAATGCCAGCAGGCGTCTCGAATTAGACGTCAGTTTGGCGGAGTTTGGCCCGAACATGGGTTTTTTCTGCTGATCGAGAACCTGAATGAGCAAGCCTTCCGGCGTCATTTCGATTACAAGGCTGTCCTGTATTTCCTTGTAGTCGGGAAGTTCTTCAATCGACTGACGCAGTTGCTCCTTGGCCTTGTTCAGAAGTTCAATCTCTTCCTGTTGTTGTTGCGCCTTGGCTTCATTTGTATGGACTTCTTCCTCGCTCTTGCGCTCGACCCCCGCTTCCTTGCCTTTGGCTTCTTCGCCATAAGTCGGGACAGCAACGGAGACTGACGGGCGGGCGCTGGCAGATCTCATGGCGCCGTCGACGGCAAGGGCCAGCCCCTTCAGGGCTTCGCCGACTGCGGTTTCGTCTTCGGCAACGCTGGTTGGTGCAAAATACTGCGAGATTCCATACATCTGCTCTTCGGTGGTGGCATTAAGCAGCCAGAGCAACAGGAAGAAGGCCATCATGGCTGTGACAAAGTCGGCATAGGCAATCTTCCAGGCGCCGCCGTGACCTTCCGCCGGGATTTTTTTCTTTTTCGTCAGGATCAGCGGCGGTGAACCATCATCGCCTTCAAATGCGTCCGCCATTACTCGTCTCGCTTAGCCGTTAGACCGACGGCAACTCGCCGCTGGCCTCTTCGACTTCCAGGAAAGTCGGGCGATTGTGAGGGGCAAGAGCCTTACGTGCAAATTCAACCGAGACCTGGGGGGCGTAGCCTTGCAAGTGGGCCAGGATGCCTGCCTTGAGACAGCCCAGATAGGTCGCTTCTTCCTCCATGATCTGCTTGGCGGTGCTGGCAAGCGGTGCAAACCAGCCGTAGCACAACAGAATGCCGGTAAAGGTACCAACCAGGGCGCCGGCGATAAGTCCACCCAGAATTTCAGGCGGTTCCGAAATAGAACCCATTGTATGAATCACGCCCAAGACCGCGGCGACAATACCCAGTGCCGGGAAGCTTTCCGCCATGTTGGTCAGGGCGTGGCCGATGGTGTGGTCCTCGTGGTGATGAACTTCCAGCTCCTGGTCCATCAGGGCTTCAACCTCATGCGGGTTGTCCGTGCCCAAGGTCATCAGGCGAAGATAGTCGCAGAAGAATTCAAGTGCGTGATGGTCATTGTAGAAGCGGGGGAATTCCTTGAATAACGTGCTGTCATGCGGGTTTTCCACATGCTGCTCCAAGGCAAGCGCCCCTTTTTGTTTCATCGTCTTGAAGACCTGGTACTGCACCATAAGCAATTCCAGATAGTCGTCTTTCTTATATTTCGGGCCTTTGAAACATTGTCCGAGGCGTCCGAGGGCTTTCTTGACGACACCAATCGGGTTCGCGACGAGAAAGGCAGAAACGCCGGAGCCGAAAATGATAAGGAATTCGAAGGGCTGGTAAAGGACGTCGAGATGCCCACCAGTAGCCATGAAGCTGCCGATCACGCAGACGACCACGAGTACCATGCCTACAATTACAAACATAAGCTGAACTAACCCTTCTTACTCTTTCTCGCGGCCAAGAATAGAATGTTCAATGACTTAAAGTCTATCCCAATAGCCTCAAATACTTCTATAAACCTGTTCCAAGGGCAACATATTTGTATCGAATTTATTTTTGATCTGCTTGCCAGAGATAGAGAATTGTCTGGCGCTTATCGGTAACTTTTATTTCCCTGTCCGGTGAGACATCAGGAATTGTGAAGCTGTTACTGACCAGAATCGTTCCTTGGGAAGCCTCTGCGCAGAATTTCTCGTAGAGTGCCTTCATCGGCGCGGGGGAAAGAAAGCAATAGAGAATATCGGTATTGGAAATATCGGCTTTCCAGATGTCACGGCGGTAGATTTTGATGTTGCCGAGCCCTGAGAGTTTCGCCCGAAGGACCGCTGTCAGCCACAACAGCGGGGCGGTCTCAATACCTACAAAAGTCCAGTCGGGATTTTTGCGTGCAAGTTGAAGAAGCAGGCCTGCGGGGCCGCATCCCATATCCATGAATGAACGGTCATGAGCGTGGCCTGTTTGTTTTGTCAGAATTTCTCTGGTGAGGACCTCGGCGGTGTCGCTGTTGGTAAGGTAGAGCGGGACACGGTCATCCGCGCTGTTCCAGTAAAACAGCAGCAGGAGCACAAAAACCAACAAATAGGTCCAGGCCGGTAGCCCGGCGATAATCAGGACATAACACGCAAAGGGAAGACCGGCCTGAATCCAGAGCCACCAGCGAGGTAGGCGGAAGATGTAGGATAGGCCCGCCGCAAGGCAGCTTTGCAGGACGAGTTTTGCCGTCAGGGAAATATCATAGGAAAATTCGCGCCATAACAGTTGTATGATTCCAACGAGAACAAGGGCGGCCACTGCCTGCGCAGCAATTGCCAATATGATGGGGTAAAGTCGTTTCGCGCGCTGCACAGTGTTCTTTTTCCTCGCGTCAGCTTCCCGTGTGAGATAGACAGGACGCAGACAGAATTGCTGTTGCCGACGCGCAAGGCAAGAGCAGGTAAAACAAAAAGAAACGAATAAAAGGTTACAAGACAGAAGGCCGTCGGATGGAAACTGATATTTCAACGAGAGAGCTTCGGGATGCATGCGGACAGTTCGCCACAGGGGTGACTGTTATTACCGGGCGTTTGGACAAGGGAACCCCGGTCGGGGTTACGGTAAATTCCTTCACGTCCGTTTCGCTCGAGCCGCCGCTGATTCTTTTTTGCCTGGATAAGCGGGCGTTGAGTTTTGATGCCTTTTCCCTGAACAGCAGCTTTGTCGTAAATATTCTGGCATCCGACCAGGAATGGTTGTCGAATCAGTTCGCACAGCAGGGCGGCGACAAGTTTACCGGCGTCGACTACACAACCAATGCATTCGGTGTGCCGGTCCTGAGCGATTGTCTGACAACAATAGAATGCAGGATGCATGCTGTTCACGAGGGCGGTGATCATCAGATTATTGTCGGCGATGTCATTCGCATTGATAACCTGGGTGAGGGCGCGCCATTGCTCTATTTCAGAGGGGGCTACGAGCGCCTGGCTTAAGTATCAGGCCCGTTGGTTAAAGAAAAAGGCGCGAGAAACTCGCGCCTTTTTGCATGTTCCACGATGCTAGGAGACTAGCATTCCGTAACGTTTACGGCCAAACCGCCCTGGCTGGTTTCCTTGTATTTGGAATGCATATCCAGTCCGGTCTGGCGCATGGTTTCAATGGCTGTATCAAGGAAGACAAAATGTTGGCCGTCGCCTTTAAGGGCGAGGGAGGCTGCGTTAATCGCCTTCACGGCACCCATTGCGTTGCGCTCGATGCAAGGCACCTGAACCAGACCTGCAACCGGATCGCAGGTCATGCCCAGATGATGTTCCATGCCGATTTCCGCAGCATTTTCAATCTGTTCGTTGGTCGCCCCGAGCGCGGCTGCAAGCCCGGCTGCTGCCATCGCGCAGGCGCTGCCAACTTCACCCTGACAGCCCACTTCAGCCCCGGAAATGGAGGCGTTGAGTTTGATCAGGGACCCGATCGCGGTTGCCGTCAGAAGGAAGGTACGCACCCCTTCTTCGTTGGAACTTGGAACAATGTCCTCGTAATAGCGCAGGACGGCGGGAATAATGCCGGCAGCGCCGTTGGTCGGCGCGGTGACAATGCGCCCACCAGCAGCGTTTTCTTCATTGACGGCAATCGCAAACATACTCACCCAGTCCATGGATTCGTGGGGGGAGTATTCGTTTTTCATCCAGCTCTTCTTGAGCTTTTCATACATGTCTGGCGCGCGGCGCTTCACGTTGAGGCCGCCCGGCAGAATGCCTGGTTGCCGAAGCCCTCTGTCGATGCAATCGCGCATCGTCCTGTGAATCTTCTTCAGGCCACGGTTGATATCGGTTTCGCTGTATTTTGTTTTTTCATTCTCGAAGACCATTTCGGCGATGGTCTTGTTGTCGGCCTTTCCCATGTCCAGCATTTCGCGGGCCGTATTAAAGGGGAAGGGAACGTCGGTGTGGTCCATCGGGTTGCCCTGATTCAACTCTTCCACCGTCGCAACGAAGCCGCCGCCGATTGAGTAATAGATGCCTTCATAAAGTTCGGATTCATTGGAATCGTAGGCGACAAACCGCATGCCGTTGGTGTGGCAGGGCAGCAGCTCGTCGAACTTGAATATCAGATCGGTGCTTTCGGTGAAATTAATCACCTTTTTCTTGTCGAGATTGATGCCGCGGGAACTGCGGATGTCTTCCAGAATGCCCGGGACGTTATCGGGATCGACATCGTCGGGAACTTCCCCGGCGAGACCCAGCATGACAGCGGTATCCGTCCCATGGCCCTTACCGGTAAGGGCGAGCGAGCCGTATAGTTCGATCAGAATGCGGCTTACGGCGTCGAATTTTCCTTCGGTCTGTAATTCATCAAGGAACCGACGCCCTGCAACCATCGGTCCGACTGTGTGAGAACTGGATGGCCCGATGCCGATCTTGAACAGTTCAAATACGCTAAATGGCATGTCGTGAAGCCCTTTACCTACATATTTTGTTATTTGTTTGCTTATCTGTCCCCACAGTGTGCACACCATATATCTAGAATTCCGGGCGCGGAACCCCAAGCTGCGAGACATAATATTTTCCAATTGCGGCATTGTTTTGTAACGCCGTTAACTCGGATTAAATTTATTTGTGCGAAACATAAGGAATACCCATATGTAGAACATGGCGTCTTCACTTGACGGGAAAGCCTAATCTGGCATGTTTGGCGCAGTTTCCCGGTATGTTCGGGAACCAATCGATAAGAAGAAAAGTATAAGGGATGCGGTTTCCCCTGCCCATAATTGGTGCAAGTACCTGCATATCGAACAAAAAAACAGAGAGTTAATGAGGGATAGCCAATGAAGCGGGATAGCCATTTCAAAGATGTCGATTCCATGATCAAGGCACTCAAGCCGGGATATCCGGTTTATTGCCTTCGTCCGGACGAGTTGAAAAAGAACGCGAAGATGTTTTTGGACAATTTTCCGGGCCGGGTCATGTATGCGGTGAAGTGTAATCCGCATCTATCTGTTTTAAAGGCATTTTATGAGGCGGGTATCCGGCATTTCGACACGGCGTCCCTGGCGGAAATTGCGACAATCCGTGAAAACTTCCACGATGCGGACTGCTATTTCATGCATCCGGTCAAAGCCCGCAGCGCCATTCTTTCGGCAGACAAGGTCTACCGTGTCGACCATTATGTGATCGACCATGAGGCAGAGCTGAAAAAGATCGTTGATGTGACAGGTGGAGGTAATGGCCAGGTCGTTATCGTGCGCCTTGCGACCCCTCAGTATGACGCGGCTTTTGCCCTGTCGGAAAAATTTGGGGCAACCCCGGATGAGGCGGTTGAGCTTTTGAAAAAGGTCGTGGCGGAAGGATGTCAGACGGGATTGGCGTTCCACGTCGGCTCCCAGTGCCGTGACAAACAGGCATATGCGACGGCCATGGAAGTGGTGAAGGATGTGATCGAACGCGCGGGTGTGAACCTTCATTATCTGGACTGTGGTGGTGGCTTCCCCGCGCACTATGTGGAAGACCAGCCGGAACCGCTGATGAGTTATTTCCAGACGATCAAGGAAGAAGTCAGCAAGCTGCCGCTTCGCGGGGATTGTACATTGATGTGCGAACCGGGGCGCGCCCTGGTTGCCAGTGGTGTATCTCTCGTGGTTCAGGTGCATCTGCGCAAGGAAAACAGCATCTATATCAACGATGGTGTCTATCACAGCCTGTCTGAGACCATGACAGCCAACGTGAAAATGCCGATGCGTGTCGTTCGGTTGGATGGGACGGTGTCGGACAAGAAGGCACCCTTCAAGATTTTCGGCCCGACCTGCGACTGCACGGATGTGTTGCCTTATGAAGTCATGCTGCCGGACGATGTGCAGGAAGGTGACTGGATCGAGATTGGCCAATGCGGTGCTTACTCCAACTCGATGTCGACCAAGTTCAACGGGTTTTTCCCCGAAACCTATGTAACTGTGGACGCACCGCCTTTGACACCGGACGCATTGGACAGCGATATGTCGACCTCTGTTAAGGGGAAGAAAAAGAAAATCGCAGCAACTCCCGCAGAGGGCGAGGACGAGAAGCACGCTGCCTAGCCAAGCGATGATTATTTTGTGACGAAGGAACCCGCGCTGTAGACGTCAGCGCGGGTTTTTTCTATGAAGGGGGCAGTGTACCGGATGGTCACATGCACAATAGCCTGATTTGGGGGAAAGATGCGCGCCGTTTCCAGACTTCTATGCGTTGCCGGGTTGTTTATCGCGGTTATGGTGTCCGCCATATCCGTTCAGGCCATGGACCGGCAAGGGCTTTACCAGAAGGCGCAGGAAACTTCCGCTGCATTGGCCAAGGTGGAACCGGGCCGGGTTTCCGTTGATGAATACCGGCATATGGCTGTGCAGGTTGCAGGGCTTCTGAAGGCATTGTCCTTTCAGGAGGCGGCCGCAAGGGCGCAGGACAAGGCGGCACCGCCCAGTTCGGCAGCTCTTCGCCCGGGGCAAAAGGAACCGAAAGGACTGCTGATGCAATCCCCCGGTGTTGCTGTGCCCTTGTCGCAGGTTCCCGACGAGTGGTTCTACGGCTACCTTGACCGGGTCAAGGTCAATATGGCCCATATGATGGGAATGCTGGATACCAAAACCAGCATGCCGGAGGATCTTAAGCTCCTGGCCGAAACGATACGCGATCAAATCGGCCTTATGAGCCGCCCACCGAGGTCTGCCGAAAACGGTTAGCCGTTTTTCAAGGCAACGGCGAGGTCTTTTGCGAAATAGGTCAGCACGCCATCTGCCCCAGCCCGTTTGAAGGCCATCAGGCTTTCCGGAATAACCCGGCTTTCGTCCAGCCATCCGTTAAGGAAGGCGGCCTTGAGCATCGCGTATTCGCCGGAGACCTGATAGGCAAAGGTTGGTACGGCAAATTCATCTTTCACGCGTCGCACGATGTCCAGATAGGGCATGCCCGGTTTGACCATGACCATATCAGCGCCTTCTTCAAGGTCCTTGGCAACTTCCCGAAGGGCCTCATTACTGTTGGCCGGGTTCATCTGATAGCTGTATTTGTCGCCATGCAGCGCAGCACTTGAGCCGATTGCATCGCGGAACGGTCCGTAGAAGCCGGATGCGTATTTCGCGGAATAGGCCATGATGCGGACATCCTGGTACCCAGCCTTGTCCAAGGTTTCGCGAATGGCGCCAATCCGGCCATCCATCATGTCCGACGGTGCTACTGTGTCATAACCGGCTTGTGCCTGAACCAGCGCCTGACGGCACAGCACGTCGACCGATTCGTCGTTCAGGATTTCGCCGTCACGGATCAGGCCGTCGTGACCATGTGTCGTATAGGGGTCCAGTGCGACGTCGCCAATCAACATAATTTCAGAGCAGACGTCGCGGATGGCGCGTGCTGCTTCACAAACCAGGTTTTCCGGGTTCAGGGCCTCAAAGGCGTCGGCCGTTTTCTTGGTCGGGTCCGTATAAGGGAAAAGGGCAATGCCTGGAATTCCCAATTCATAGGCGTCCTGGGCTTCTTCTCCAATGCGGTCGATGCTGTAGCGATGGACGCCGGGCATGGAGGGGATTTCGTCTTTGACGCCTTTGCCATCCACAACAAACACGGGCCAGATCAGGTCATCCGTCGTCAGCTTGTTTTCAGCAACCATACGGCGCACGGCAACGCCCTGGCGGTTACGACGCATGCGGCTGGTAGGAAAGCTTCCTAAATTCAAACTGCTCATTTCTTTCTGATCCTCGGAAAACTTGAAGGCTTGTTATGGTTGTGTTCAGTATGGCGCACGATCCTAATGCGCTTTCCGAGAGGGAACAATCCCATAGCGACGCAATGACGCTGTTCCGGAAATGAACAAAAAGGGCCGGTTCAAAACCAGCCCTTCTGGTCAGTCATCTGTTGTTTTCGTCAGGCGGCGTCCAAGGCCTGCTTCAGGTCGGCCAGGATATCGTCGATATGTTCGATCCCGATGGACAGGCGGACGTAGCTTTCGTTGACGCCTGCGGCTTCCTGTTCTTCTGCACTCAACTGGGAGTGCGTGGTTGTTGCAGGGTGAATTGCAAGCGAGCGTGCGTCGCCGATGTTAGCCACATGATAGAAGAGCTTGAGGCTATCGATGAACCGTGCGCCGGCCTCTTTGCCGCCCTTGATATGGAAGCCGACAAGCGCACCATGACCGCCGTTCAGGTATTTGTCTGCCCGTTCCTTTGCAGTGCCGGTTGCCAGGCTCGGGTGGATGACGTCTGTGACGGCCGGATGCCCGGAGAGAAACTCCGCAACAGCGGAAGCATTACGGTTATGTTCGCGCATCCGCAACGGCAGGGTTTCCAGCCCCTGGATGGTCTGGAAAGCATTGAAGGGACTCTGCGCGCTGCCCAGGTCGCGCAACAGTGTTACCCGTGCCTTGATGATATAGGCGATGGGTCCCAGAGGCTTGACCGCCTCGGTCCAGACAGCGCCGTGATAGCTCGGGTCTGCCTCATTGAGATAGGGCTGGCGGTCCTTGAGGTTTTCCCAGGGGAAATTGCCGCCGTCGACAATCATGCCGCCGATGGAAGTACCATGGCCGCCGATATATTTGGTGGTGGAGTAGATAACGATTGCAGCACCATGATCCAGCGGACGGCACAGAACCGGTGCGGCCGTGTTGTCCATGATCAGGGGGATGCCGTATTCACGCCCGATATCCGCCACTTCCTGGATCGGGAAGACGTCCAGTTTCGGATTGGGCAGGGTCTCGGCATAGAAGGCACGGGTCCGGTCATCAATCGCGTTGCGGAAGTTTTCCAGATCACTGGGGTCGACGAAACGGACTTCGATGCCCTGATCCTTCAGCGTATGGGCGAAGAGGTTCCATGTTCCGCCATACAGGTTGGTGGAACTGACGATATTGTCCCCGGCTTTGGCAATATTCTGGACGGCAAAAGTGGATGCCGCCTGACCGGAGGCAACGGCCAGGGCTGCCACGCCGCCTTCCAGCGCCGCCACGCGCTTTTCCAGCACGTCGACCGTAGGGTTCATGATCCGGGTATAGATATTCCCCAATTCCTCCAAAGCAAAAAGCTTGCGGGCATGTTCGGCGCTTTCGAACTGATAGGAGGTCGTCTGGTAGATGGGAACGGCAACGGAACCGGTTGTCGGATCCGCGCGATAACCGGCGTGCAGGGCGATGGTTTCCGGGTTCTTGCTTTCAAAGGTCATGATGTCTCCCCCACGGTGACGATTGGTGGTTGTTTTGAAATCTATCGCAAGGATGTCCTTAAAACGTTTAGTTCGTCAAGAAGAATTATTGTTCGTTTTAACGAATTATGTGCGTTTGACTATACGATAAGAACAAATGAAGACGGCAGAAATTTGCTGCGCAATTGACAGGCAACAAATTCGCACTATCATTCCCTCCACCATACGCATGCGTATGGACGCTAAAAATTAACAAGCAAGGCGGGACAGGATGCAGTTCGAGCTGACGGAAGATCAACGGGCCTTCCAGGATATGGCGCGAAATTTCGCGCAAAATGAGATGGCTCCATACGCAGGCGAATGGGACAGCAATTGCACCTTTCCGGAAGAGACCTTGCGCAGGGGGGCGGCGCTCGGCTTCGGTGGGATCTACTGTCAGGCGGATCATGGTGGTTCCGAACTGACCCGTCTGGATGCGGCCATCATTTTTGAGGAATTGGCAGCAGCCTGTCCGTCAACCGCGGCCTATATCTCGATCCACAACATGGCCAGTTGGATGATCGACCGTTTCGGTGGAGATGACGTGCGGGCGCGCATGCTTCCGAAACTTATGACGATGGAGCATTTTGCGTCCTATTGTCTGACCGAACCAGGGTCGGGTTCCGATGCGGCTTCATTGAAGACGAGAGCGGATACTGATGGCGATCATTACATCCTGAATGGCACCAAGGCGTTTATTTCCGGTGGCGGGCGCAGTGATGTCTATGTGGTCATGGTGCGCACAGGAGAGGAAGGGCCGAAAGGCATTACCTGTCTTGCGGTAGAAAAAGACACGCCGGGACTGAGCTTTGGCGCCCAGGAACAGAAACTGGGTTGGAAATCACAGCCGACATCCACGGTTATTTTTGAAGACTGCCGTGTGCCGGTCGCCAATCGCATTGGCGACGAAGGGCTGGGCTTCAAGATTGCCATGGCGGGGCTTGATGGCGGTCGATTGAATATCGGGGCATGTTCTCTTGGCGGTGCGCGCGCCAGCCTGGAGGCTGCCAAGCAATATATGGCGGAACGTAAGCAGTTTGGAAAAACGCTCGACCAGTTTCAGGCGCTGCAGTTTAAATTTGCCGATATGGCGACAGACCTGGAAGCAGCGCGTTTGATGCTGCACCGCGCGGCGGATTCCCTAGACCGGAAAACGGCGGAGGCAACGACCTATTGTGCGATGGCGAAACGACTTGCGACCGACATCGGTTTCCAGGTCGTCAATGATGCGTTGCAGCTTCATGGCGGATATGGATACCTGAAGGACTTCCCGCTAGAACGGTATATGCGAGACCTGAGAGTCCACCAGATTCTTGAAGGGACCAATGAAATCATGCGTGTCATCATCGCGCGTAAATTGTTAAGTGACTAATACAAGGCATTGATATGGAAGCGGAAATCCTGTTTGAAGAAAAAGGCGGCGTCGGCCTTATCACGTTGAACCGTCCCAAAGCGTTGAAC
Organism: Aestuariispira ectoiniformans; assembly: GCF_025136295.1. Lineage (GTDB taxonomy): Bacteria > Pseudomonadota > Alphaproteobacteria > UBA8366 > Aestuariispiraceae > Aestuariispira_A > Aestuariispira_A ectoiniformans. The sequence continues at coordinate 2,648,059 of NZ_CP062788.1, forward strand.
GCGCTGACCCTGGGTATGATTCGGGAGATGGACCCGAAACTGCAGGCTTGGGAAACGGACGATTCCATTAAGGCAATCGTGATTAAAGGCGCGGGTGAAAAGGCATTCTGCGCAGGCGGCGACGTGCGTGCCGTCTGGGATGCCGGTAAGTCCGGCGGTGACCTGACCAAGGAATTCTTCTATGAAGAATATATTCTGAACCGGCGCATTCACATGTTCCCAAAGCCCTATGTTGCTTTGCTTGACGGGATCACGATGGGAGGGGGCGTCGGCCTTTCCGTTCACGGCAGTCACCGGGTCGTCTCAGATCGCCTTCTGTTTGCGATGCCGGAAACGGCGATTGGCCTTTTTCCCGATGTCGGCGGAAGCTGGTTCCTGAATAAATGCCCGGGTGAAAGCGGGATGTATCTGGCTTTGACCGGGGCCCGCCTGAAAGCGGCGGATGCAATGGCAGTCGGTATCGGTACGGAATATGTGCCGTCAGAGCAGGTCGCGGAACTGGAGCAGGCGCTGACATCTGCAGACTGGTCAACGGGCGACGCGCAGGCGGTCGTCGACAAAATCGTGGCAGGCTTTGCGCAGGACGCTGGGGCAGCGACCATTGATCAGAACTTCGATACGATCGACCGCTGCTTCGCCAAGGACAGTGTCGAGGAGATCCTGGCAACCCTGGAAAGCGAAGGTGGAGAATTCGCGGCGGAGACGCTGAAATTCCTGTCCAAGAAATCGCCCACTTCCATGAAACTGTCCTTCAAACAGTTGAGGGAAGGGCGCAAGCTGTCTTTCGATGACTGCATGACGATGGAGTATCGGTTGAGCCAGGCCTGTATGGCTGGCCATGATTTCTATGAGGGGATTCGTTCCGTTCTCGTGGACAAGGACCACAACCCGGCATGGAACCCCGCAACGCTGGAAGATGTTAGCGATGCGGCCGTCGACGAGGCTTTCGAGAGCCTTGGTGATCGGGATTTGCGATTTAACTGATGTGACTTCAAGGGCCGGGACATAATAATATCCGGCCCTTTCTTTTTCTACAGGGAGGAAAAAATGGCTACGATCGGTTTCTTTGGTGTCGGACATATGGGGGGTCCGATGGCCCTTAATCTGCAGAAGGCCGGACATACGGTGAAGGCTTTCGACCTTTCGGCAGATCTGGTGCAGTTGATTGTGGACGCAGGCGGGCTGGCCGCCAAAGACGCGGCGGATACGGCGAAAGATGTTGATGTCGTTGTATCCATGTTGCCTGCAGGCCCGCATGTCAGTGCGGTCTATAATAAGGAAGTTCTGCCGAATGCGGCTCCCGGAACATTGTTGATCGATTGTTCCACGATTGACGTGGATACCTCTCGTGCTGTTCACAAGGCGGCGGCAGAGAAGGGATTCGACATGGTCGACGCGCCGGTATCGGGGGGCGTTGGCGGTGCAGAGGCGGGAACGCTGACATTCATGGTCGGCGGTTCCGACAAGGCGTTTGAAGCCGCGCGCACTTATCTCGACATCATGGGCAAGAACATCGTTCACTGTGGTGGCGCCGGTAATGGCCAGGCGGCCAAAATCTGCAACAATATGATGTTGGGTATCCAGATGCTTTCTGTGGCGGAAGCCTTTGTTCTGGCGGAGAAGCTGGGCTTGGATCACCAAAAGTTGTTTGATGTGTCTTCCACGGCGTCAGGTCAGTGCTGGTCGCTGACAACCTATTGCCCGGTGCCTGGGCCAGTGCCGACGTCACCTGCGAATCGGGACTATCAGCCAGGCTTTGCCGCTGCCATGATGTTGAAGGATTTACGCCTTGCGCAGGATGCTTCGGGAAGTGCAGGGGCTGTCACCGAAATGGGACAACATGCCGCGGATCTCTACACGCGTTTTGCGGAGAGCGGTAATGAAGGCGTGGATTTTTCCGGTATCATTAATATGATTCGTAATAGTTAACTCGCATCAAATATAATAAAACTATAGACTTGCCGGTGAAAAGTCGGCAAGTCTATATGTGTATTGTTTGTTAGCCACAGTTAATAATGATAATTCAGCCATGAGTGAACCGAACGATCAGACAGAGAACAATCAGGTGAAGGATGACTACTTGAATGCCATTCGCCTGATTGAGCGGCTGCACCGGCAATTCTTGGAGGTGGTCAAGGGGGAAATCGACCGCCTCGGCGTTCGAGACATCAATAACATACAGGCATTGATCCTGTATAATATTGGCGATGATGAACTGACCGTTGGTGAGTTGACCCATAGAGGCTACTACCTCGGTTCAAACGTGTCCTACAATGTCCGGAAAATGGTCGAAAACGGCTACCTGATTCAGGAGCGTTCAACGCATGACCGTCGGTCGATCCGGGTCCGCCTCTCCGATAAGGGCAAGGATGTACGGGACAAGGTAAACGAAATTCTGGAATTTCAGGCCAGCAAACTGGGGGAGACCGGAATCAAATCCGAGCAACTTCAGTATACCGGCGCGGTGTTGAACCGTTTGGAGCGTTTCCTGCTGCATACATTCGGTTACGGGCCCGCTCGTTAATTAACGAGGCCGAAGCAAAAAAAAAGCCCCCGACAAATTTTGTCGGGGGCTTTTTTGCGACCTTTTTTTGAAGGCTATTCTTTCTTTTCGTGCAGGCGGTCGATTTGCTGTTGCAGGGCTTTGACCAGGCCTGCGTGACCTTCCTTGCTCAGAACGGCCTGGAACTGGCTCTTTTCCGTCTGAACCATGCTCGATTTTTCGATTTTGACATCCAGAATGGCCAGCTTTGGGCCTTCTTCGGTGATGCGCCAGTCGACCGTGGCAGAGGTCTGACCGTCTTTCAGGATAGCTGTTCTGACGAGCGCATCGCTGCGTCCTGCGGGCTGGCTGCCCATAACCTTAAAGGTTTCGCCGCTATAGCCGCCAATCAGGTAGGTGTATTTCGACAGAATATACTCATTGAAGAGCGACTGGTATTCCTTGCGCTCATCCTCGGTCGCACTGCGCCAGCCGCGACCATAGATGATCCGGCTGATCCGCTCCAGGGCAAGGTTGTCTTTGAGCATATTGCGAATGGCAAGTTGTCGTTCGCCATTTTTGTCATCGCTTGCCTGCAGCAGGCCAACGGCCTCATTGCCAAGCGTACGAACATATTCTTCGGCCTGTTTGAGATTCGTTTCTGCCGATGATGCGGCGAAAGGCGCCATGACCATCATACAGAATGCGGCAAATACTATTTGGGCGGTTTTGCGCACTGCAGCCTCCGTCAGATACTAATGCAGTGAATATTTCCACTGGACAGGCTTCTGTCAATCCAATTCCATAGGGACAGCCTTGGTTGAACCCGCTTCGAAAGTACAAAAAAAGAGGAGGCGTGATGCCTCCTCTTGTCGAAATACCTGATATCGTGGCGTCAGGCGGAAAATGCCTGAATGCCAGTCTGGGCACGGCCCAGGATCAGTGCATGGACGTCATGCGTGCCCTCGTAAGTGTTTACAGCTTCGAGGTTCATGACGTGACGGATCACGTGGAATTCGTCGGAAATGCCGTTGCCGCCATGCATATCGCGGGCGGTGCGGGCAACATCCAGGGCCTTGCCACAGGAGTTGCGCTTGATGAGGGAAATTGTCTCAACCGGGCATCGACCCTGATCTTTCAGGCGGGAGGCGGCGAGGCAACCCTGCAGGCCAAGGGCGATTTCAGTCTGCATATTGGCCAGTTTCAACTGAATGATCTGGTTGGCGGCAAGCGGCCGGCCAAACTGTTTGCGGTCCAATGTGTATTGGCGGGCGGCGTGCCAGCAGAATTCTGCAGCTCCCAACGCGCCCCAGGCAATACCGAAACGGGCGTTGTTCAGGCAGCCGAACGGACCTTTCAGGCCCTGAACATTCGGCAGCAGGTTTTCTTCCGGCACTTCCACGTTATCCATGACGATTTCGCCGGTGATGGAAGCGCGCAGGGAGAACTTCCCTTCAATCTTCGGTGCGCTGAGGCCTTTCATGCCTTTTTCAAGGATGAAGCCGCGGATAACACCGTCTTCGGTTTTCGCCCAGACAACGAACACATCTGCGATCGGTGAATTGGTGATCCACATCTTTGCGCCGGTAAGGACGTAACCGCCGTCGACCTTCTTGGCGCGGGTCTTCATGCTGCCCGGGTCAGAACCATGGTCCGGCTCGGTCAGACCAAAGCAGCCGACCCATTCACCGGTCGCAAGCTTGGGCAGATATTTCTGACGCTGTTCTTCGCTGCCATAGGCATAGATAGGATGCATGACCAGGCTGCTCTGTACGGACATGGCAGAGCGATAACCGCTGTCGACGCGTTCCACTTCACGTGCGACCAGGCCGTAGGCGGTGTAGTTCACGCCCGCACAACCATATTCTTCCGGGACAGTCATACCGAGAAGGCCCAGTTCGCCGAATTCGCGCATGATTTCGCGGTCGAAATTTTCATGGCGGTTGGCTTCCAGAACACGGGGCATCAGCTTATCCTGGCAGTAACCGCGTGCCGTGTCGCGGATCATCCGCTCTTCCTCGGTGAGTTGCTCTTCCAGTAGGAATGGGTCTTCCCAGTCGAAATGGGCGCGTGCTTCCACGGTCATGCCTCTTGTCTCCATAGCTATTATATTCGTTATAGGTTTCTTGTATCTTATTCTTATGTCGGGGCTATGCTGCATGAGCGAAGAACGACTTGCAAACCCCAACTATTTTAAGCGTAAAGGGGTTTATAGGCGTTTTTGCTATATGATTGAAGCCCCTGGAAAGAAAAAATTTTTTGCAGTTGCGAAAAACCTTGTGATCACAAATGTTTCGCGTTGGAGGGCAACTGACACCAATGCCGTATTTATATGGGTAAAGCCATGTCCGAAGACTATTCCGATATTCTGCCAAAGGGCGCCATCTTCGAAATGTTACCGCAGGGGGCCTATGTGAAGGTGAGCGCCGTTGACCCTGTGACGAGGCTTGAAGTGTCGATCGTGGGGGACCGTAGTGCGCGAATCGATGCTTTGAAAATTATCGTATTACGCAAATTGGCACGTACAGTGGAGAAGAGCCGCCAGTCTCCTGGCAAGGTGATGAAACGCCGAGATGATCCACCAAGTGGCTGGGATTTATAGGAAATTATATGCCTATCCGAGATGGTGAAGTTTTGTTCTTCATCGTTCAGGTTTTTGTCAGGTTTGTGAAATATCTTTTAAGGTTTTGCGTCTGATTTATGTTGCGCGGGTTGCAAAATTTATTAAATTGCCCGCCATGACAGATAGACACCTTGGTCGGGCATGGCGTCCGTATATATTCATTTCATGTTGGCTTATTGCCGGATTGCTTGTGGCAAGTTTTCTGGAAGGGCCTGTTGTAGGGTACTGGCGAGCCTTTGATGAGAAGGTTTTCTTCGCGCTGAACGGCAGTTTGGATAGCGAGGGGCCATGGACCATTTTATGGGCATGGATGAATACACGGACCCTTGATGTGACCTGGGCTGTTGTGATGGCGCTTCCGGCCCTGTGGGTCATTTTCTGTATGAAGGGCGTTCCGATTGAAACGCGTGTGGCAAAAATTCTTGCTATCGCGCTGGCGGTTGTTCTGGCTATTTCCCTCGCCAAGTCGGTTGGTGAGCATGTCGAGCGCGATAGCCCGTCTCGTGTTTTGTCCCCATTCCATAATTTGAATGATTTTGTTCCGTCACTTAAGGTCAAAACGGAATCCGGTGAATCCTTTCCGGGGGATCACGGTGTTGCTGCCTTTGTTTATGCGTTCGGGTTTATCTTTTTGCTGCGCCACTCCGGACTGACGGTTATCGCGTTGTTTGTAACGGTCGCCAACACATTACCCAGATTGTTCGGCGGCGGGCACTGGGTAACCGACGTGATCGTCGGGGGAGGGGGCTTTGCGCTGTTGGTTATTCCACTGATGCTTGCCACGCCTGTTGTCAGTTGGCTTGAGCCGATTTCACGCATTCTGCTCGATCGATTTATGAAACCGATTTTGCGTCCGGTCGGTCTGGAAAACAGGTTGGTCTGATCGGAGGCCATCGTCCGGATCAAGAAAATGGGGTCGCTGTGCGGCCCCATTTAGTTTGTGGTCGTGCATTTCTGCACGATCCTCCCAAATCGAATTGACGTGCTAGGCTTGGGCGCGATTGCGTCCCAAACCGATTTTCTTGGCGAAGGCAGAACGCTGGGCCGCATAATTGGGGGCGACCATCGGGTAGTCGGCCGGCAGGCCCCACTTGTTGCGATATTCTTCCGGCGTCATATCGTAATTGGTGCGGAGATGGCGTTTGAGCATTTTCAGCTTTTTACCGTCTTCAAGGCAGACGAGATAATCAGGCGTAACAGATTTCTTTACGGAAATTGCCGCCTTCCGCGATGGCGCGGAGCGGGACGCGCTGCTGCCGTTCAAGCGGTTGAAGGATGTGAACACCATTTCGATGAGCCCGGGAATGGCGTCACTGCTGGTCTTGTTGTTTCCAACATAGGCACCGACAATATCGGCAGTACAGCGGACAAGGTCTGCGCGCAAAGCGGCATCCTGCAACTGATCACTCATTCTGAGTTCCCCTTCTCTCCGCGGCGCATTGGCTGGGTGACCTTCTGCTCTCGCCCTGCGCCTAAGAATCCGTTTGCGAATCCCCAATAAATTCAACCCGATTCGCAAAACAGCAAAAATTTTTAACATCGGTAGGAAAGCACTCATACATTATAAATGCAATAATAAATCGAAAACTATGCATGAGGCGTAGTAAAATAACGCCTGGCGGCAAGGTATTGTTCGTCTCAGAACTTGGGGCTGGCGGCTTATTCAAATAATGTCGAAATGATAGGGGCCATTTTCTGTCACTCTTGTTGTGCACACTAATTGTGGTGGCTTGACCATTGCCGACGCCAAAATTTTGTGTGGCACTGGTATTTTAAAAGTGGCTGTGCTATGGGAATGCCGCTGCTTGCCATTACAATTCGAGGCTAGATTGATTATGGCCGAACTTACTGTGGCTTTGGCGTCGGACCATGCCGGCGTAGAGCTTAAGGAAATATTCAGGGAAGAACTCACCTCAAAGGGGTTCAAGGTTCTGGATCTCGGAACAAATTCAAAGGATTCTGTCGACTATCCGGACTTCGCCGACAAAATGGCGTCGACCCTGGAAAATGCCCAGGCGGACCGGGGAATTCTCATCTGCGGAACAGGTATCGGGATATCCATCGCTGCCAACCGTCACAAGTCGGTTCGCGCCGCTCTGTGCCATAACAGCACCGATGCGAAATTCTCCCGACTGCATAATGACGCAAACGTGCTCGCATTGGGCGCGCGTACGATGGGACCGGAAGTCGCTCTGGATTGTCTTAAGGTGTTCTTGGAGACCGAGTTCGAAGGCGGGCGGCATGCGGCCCGCGTGGCGAAGATGTCCTGAGAAGAGGCTTCATTAATATCTCCGGTCGGAAAGACCGGGTAATTCTGTGTAGAAAGGTGGGACGACCATGACCGAGTGGAGCGATCTCTTTGGCTTTAATGGGTTCTTTTCCGACGATTTGAAAGACGCGGATCCTGATATTTACAAGGCGCTTGATGGCGAACTGGAACGCCAGCAGGACGGTATTGAGTTGATCGCGTCTGAGAACATTGTCAGCCGCGCGGTAATGCAGACGATGGGCTCTGTTTTTACAAATAAATATGCCGAAGGTTATCCGGGACGCCGTTATTACGGCGGCTGCGAAGTTGTTGACGTTGCCGAAGATCTGGCAATCGAACGCGCAAAGAAAATCTTCAACGCCGGCTTTGCCAACGTGCAGCCGCATTCCGGTGCGCAGGCAAACCAGGGCGTGTTTTTCGCTCTGCTGCAGCCGGGTGACACCTTCCTGGGCCTGAACCTGGCTTGCGGCGGCCATCTGACCCACGGTGCGGCGCCGAACCAGTCCGGTAAATGGTTCAAGGCGGTTCAGTATGATGTCCGCAAGGAAGATGCGCGCATTGACTTCGAGCAGGTCGAAAAGCTGGCGCAGGAACACAAACCGAAGCTGATCATCGCAGGTGGCTCCGCTTACCCGCGTGTTCTGGATTTCAAACGCTTCCGTGAAGTCGCGGACAGTGTTGGTGCCTATCTGATGGTCGATATGGCGCATTTCGCCGGTCTGGTTGCTGGTGGTCAGCATCCGAACCCGGTCGATTTTGCCGATGTCGTGACCACGACCACCCACAAAACCCTGCGCGGCCCGCGTGGCGGCATGATCCTGACCAACGACGCAGCGATCGCGAAGAAGATCAACTCCTCGATCTTCCCGGGTCTCCAGGGCGGTCCGCTGATGCATGTCATCGCGTCCAAGGCTGTTGCCTTTGGTGAGGCGCTGCGTCCGGAATTCAAGGTTTATGCGGAACAGGTCGTTAAAAACGCCCAGGTTCTGGCGGAAACCCTGATTGCTGGTGGTGTTGACATCGTTTCCGGTGGTACCGATACGCATCTGATGCTGGTTGACCTGCGCCCGAAAGGCCTGACAGGCAATATCGTCGAGAAGAGCCTGGAGCGGGCCGGTCTGACCTGCAACAAGAACGGTATTCCGTTTGACCCGGAAAAACCGATGGTCACCAGTGGTATCCGTCTGGGCACGCCGGCGGGCACCACGCGTGGCTTCAAGGAAGCAGAATTCAAGCAGGTTGGTGAGCTGATCATCGAAGTGTTGGATGGCCTGGTTGCGAACCCGGATGACAACAGCGCCGCGGAAAAAGCGGTTCACGTGAAGGTCCAGGAACTATGTAAGGCCTTCCCGATCTATGACCGTTTGTTCTAAGCTGTTATCAGACTGGAATAAATAAAAGCGAAAAGGGGGTTCCTGATGAAGTGTCCGTTCTGCGGAAATGACGACACACAGGTCAAAGATTCTCGTCCGACCGAGGACAATGCCGCAATCAGACGGCGGCGCCTGTGTGGCAACTGCGGAGCCCGCTTTACCACTTTTGAACGCGTGCAGCTGCGTGAACTGACGGTGGTAAAGAAGAACAACACTCGGGAACCCTTTGATCGCGACAAACTGATGCGGTCCATGCAGATCGCGCTCCGGAAACGCAATATGGACCCGGAGCGTCTGGAACGGATCGTCAATTCCATCGTTCGACGTCTTGAGAGCAGCGGTGAAAGCGAAATCCAGGGTAAAACCATTGGTGAAATGATCATGGAAGCCCTGCAGCAGCTCGATCAGGTTGCTTATCTTCGTTATGCCTCTGTTTATCGTAACTTCCGAGAGGTCAAAGACTTCGAAGACTTTATTGATCAGCAGGTACGTCCCGAAGGGGATGATTAAGGCCGCAGTGAAGACGATCGATACCGATATTCGCCACATGAAGGCCGCGCTGGGATTATCCCGGCGCGGCCTTGGCAATGTATGGCCCAATCCTTCGGTTGGCTGTGTGATTGTGAAAGATGGCCAGATCGTGGGGCGCGGCTGGACACAGCCAGGTGGCCGCCCTCATGCGGAAACCGAAGCATTGCGGCGCGCTGGCGAGGCGGTCCGGGGCGCAACTGCCTATGTGACGCTGGAGCCCTGCAGTCATCATGGCAAGGCCCCGCCCTGTGCGGATGCTTTGATCGCGGCTGGTGTTGCGCGGGTGGTGACGGCGCTTACAGATCCCGATGAACGCGTTTCGGGCAGGGGGCTCTCTAAATTGCGGGACGCCGGCATCGACGTGGTTGAAGGTGTTTGTGCCGATGAGGCCACTTCGATCAATGCGGGCTTTCTTATGAAAGTGGTTCAGGGACGTCCTCTGGTTACTCTGAAGACGGCGACTACCCTGGATGGCCGGATCGCGACATCGACTGGTGAAAGCCAATGGATTACGGGGGCGGAGGCGCGGCGCTTCGGGCATATGATCCGCTCAACCCACGATGCCATTCTGGTGGGGATTGGTACGGCCCTGGCTGACGACCCCATGTTGACCTGCCGACTGTCGGGAGATTCGCATCAGCAGCCTGTTCGTATTGTTTTGGATTCTTCTCTGAAGCTTCCCCACGACAGCAAGCTGGTGGAAAGCGCCAAGGAAGTTCCGTTGTGGATTTTCTGTCTGCCGGGCGTCAATCCCGGGAAGCAGGCGATTCTGGAGGACATGGGCGCCAGGGTCATGCCTGTGCAGGCCGATGGCAATGGTCAGGTCGATGTTATGGTCGTGCTCCGTAAACTGGGCGATGAGGGGATCACCCGTCTGATGGTTGAAGGGGGCGGGCAAACAGCCGCGTCCCTGTTCCGGGCTGACCGGATTGACCGCCTTGCATGGTTCCGGGCCGGTGGCGTGATGGGGGCCGATGGTATTGCCGGGATTGGCTCCTATGGCGTTGCCGATTTGTCGGCTATGAAGCGGTTCCGGCCTTGTGGTGTACGAGGCATGGCTGCAGACAGGCTGGAACTTTATGAGCGGCAGGACCTGTCGGACCTACTTCACGACTAACAACGTTGCATTATTCCGCGGCCCGCGCCGATGGAGCGGGGGGCGGACTGCCGAGCAATATCTGGCTATGTAAACTGAATTGCTCAGCCAGAAAGGTCATTGCGTTGCGAATCAGGGGAGATTTACGCAAGTCGCGATGGACCAGCAGGTGCAGGACGCTACGCGCCTCGTCGATAGGCTCCGAAATGCGGATCAGGCTTGTATCCCTGTCACCCAGATAGCAGGGCAGGAGACCCATTCCAATGCCGCTTCGCAGGGACTCTTGTAGCAGATGAAGGTTTGATACCCGTAAAATTGCGTTGCTCTTGAGCGTCCGCGCCAGCCATTTCTCACCGGGTTCGGTGAGGTGGTCTGCATCGAAATGAACCCATTCCGCCATGCCGTAGCGTTGTTCTGTCAGGCAGGCAGGGTGCGCCTCAACAAACTCTGAATGGGCGTATATCGCAAATTCCATGACAGCCAGCTTGCGCGCAATCAGATCGCCAAATTCGGGAATGCAAAACCGGATGAGGAGGTCGGCTTCCCGTTGACTGAGATTAGCGTCGCGCTGTGAGGCGAGGAATTCCAACTCCACATTGGGAAAATTTGAGAAAAAGGCGGGGGCGATCTGGGTGATGAAAGGCGCGCACTGATGGTTGCTGGAAAGGCGGAGACATCCGTTCAACTCTGCCAGTCCTGCCTGCCGTATGTTGAATTCCGCCGCCGCATCCGACATTTTACGGGCCACGGCAAAAAGGTCGTTTCCGGCCTCTGTCAGGCGGAAACCGTCATTGAAACGGTCGAAAAGCCGTAACTCCGTGGCGTCTTCCAGGGCATTGATATGCCGACCGACCGTCGGCTGTGTGCTGCCCAGCTTTCGGGCCGCGCCCGAGAGACTGCCCGTGTCAGCGACGGCGAGGAAGAAACGTATGTTGTCCCAACTGTATTTCATGAATATGGCCCGAAAGTCATAAGATTTACGCTATTCATATGTATATACCAAGTATGCACTTTTTGAAAATTACTAAAAGTTTTCAAATGGGTTGATACTGCAAGCCAATCATACATCGAGTGAGCTTGGCTATGATGAAAAGCCCGCTATTGATTGCATGGGCCTGTGTGCTTTCCGCATCCTTATGCTTTGCCGTTTTGTTCGCGATGCCCCGTTTTGCGAATGCGGATTTAAGTTGGGCTCAAATTGCATTTGTTCGCTACCTTGGCGGTTTTGTCTGCGTAACTTTCTATGGGCTGATTTCCGGCAGGTGGCGGCGACAGGTGACCCGGAATTATTGGCATATCCATGTGCCCAGGGCTTTGTTCGGGATCGGGACGGTTGGTTGCATCGTCTATGCCACACGGTCACTGGCTTATTCCGATGCGATTGCGGTCGGTTTCTCGAAGGGTGGTTTTGTCCTGCTTTTTTCCGCTCTGCTGCTGAGGGAGGCGGTAGGAGCGGTGAGATGTGTTGGCCTATGCCTCAGTTTTGCGGGGGCGCTCGTAATCTTATCCAACGAGCAGGGCGGTCTTTCAATGGACATTTTTTCCGGAGCTGGTGGGATCGCGTTGCTTGGCGCCATATTTATGGCGGGTGAAGTCGTATTGTTGAAAATGGCGACATTGAAAGACAATGCGCTTGGTATGCTTGCCTGGGTAAACGGCACAGGGATGATCGTTGCGTTGTGCCTGTCGCTGCCGGACGGGATGCCGGATATGAATTGGTCGCTTCTACCGGTGATCCTGATGGGGCCGATTGCCGTCTTTGGACAGATGTTGAACTACTTCGGGCATCGGCAGGCAGATGCGTCTTTCCTGGCGCCTCTGGGCTATACAACAATTGTCTATTCCATTGTCATTGGCTGGGTGGCGTTTTCAGAAAGCCTGTCCTTTGTGGGGGCGGTCGGCGCATTTCTTGTCATCGCAGGCGGGGCGATTTCGGCGCGTACCCCGTTAAACACTCTGGTATCACCGGTGCGGATCGGACGAGTATGAGGCTGGTTGAGCGCAGTATCTTAATGGTAGAAATAATGCTAATTATTCAATTAGATTATTTTTCCTTGCTCCGTTAGTATCCTTCAATCCCACATCCACCTACGCGCATTTGGTGGGTGCGGCCGTAACGGGCCGTCTTTGTGGGGGGATTCCCCAAATCTCGGATTAATGCCGGGACAGAAGCGCCTCAAGTGTTGAGGCGCTTCTGTTGTGTATGGCAGGATTATTTACTCAGGCCCGTGTCGCCGGGGTATAAGTGTTTCCCTGGATGGGGCCGATATGTTCAGGGCTGGGCAGGCTTTATCTTCTTGTTCTTCGGTGGAAACCCTATGTTGCCGCAAATCGAAGAAAAATGTCCATTTTTTGTTAGAATTGTCCGGTCGAAACTCGTAAAAACCGGGCAGGAATGAATGACGATTGGGGCAGGCAAAATGTTTACCGGAATTGTGTCGGACATCGGTCAGATCAGCGGTGTCGAAAAACGGGGCGACACACGCTTTGTTATCGAGACTTCGTATGACCCGGATACCATTGATCTTGGGGCGTCCATCGCTTGTTCCGGCGTCTGTCTGACAGTTGTCGAAAAGGGAACGGACGATGCCGGACAAAACTGGTTTGCGGTTGATGCCTCTGAAGAAACATTAAGCCTGTCTTCTTGCCGCAACTGGGATATCGGCACCAAGGTCAATCTGGAACGGGCATTGCGGTTGGGCGATGAACTGGGCGGCCACTTTGTTCTGGGCCATGTTGACGGATTGGCCAAAATCGCATCGCGTGAAGCAGAAGGCGATAGCCATCGCTTCACCTTTGAGGTGCCCAAAGACCTGATGAAGTTTATTGCGCCCAAGGGATCGGTGGTCCTGAACGGTGTGTCGTTGACAATCAACGAAATCTACACCCCTGAAACCGGTCAGAATTTTGTTGGATTTGGGGTTAATATCATCCCTCACACCGCAGAACATACCACCTTTGGCGACGCAAAACCGGGTGATCCGGTAAATATCGAAGTCGACTCAATGGCGCGCTATGTTGCGCGTCTCATGGAACATAAGGACTGAGTGCCGTGGCTGACAAAGTAAGTTTGAAGACCGTATCCAAACAGGATGTAGAGCGCGCGGCAGAAGACCTGGCATTCCTGTCGCCGATTGAAGATATTATTGAAGACGCGCGAAATGGACGCATGTTCATTCTGGTCGATGACGAAGATCGTGAGAATGAAGGCGATCTTGTCATCCCCGCCCAGATGGCAACGCCGGATGCCATCAATTTCATGGCAAAACATGGCCGCGGTCTTATCTGTCTCGCGATGACGCAGGAGCGTTGTGACCGTCTGGGGCTGCATCTTATGCCGCAGACCAATTCGAGCCGTTTTGGAACGGCCTTCACCGTTTCCATCGAAGCCCGCGAAGGGGTGACGACGGGCATTTCCGCGCCGGATCGGGCCCGAACCATTGCGGTTGCCTGCGACCCGAATGCAACGGATAGTGATATCACGACGCCAGGGCATGTCTTCCCGCTTGTAGCGCGTGACGGTGGCGTTTTGGTCCGCACCGGCCACACCGAGGCGGCGGTTGATATTTCCCGCCTCGCCGGGATGAGCCCGGCCGGTGTCATTTGTGAAATCATGAATGACGACGGTGAAATGGCCCGTTTGCCGGACCTGATCAAATTCGCCCAGTACCATGGATTGAAAGTGGGGGCGATTGCGGATCTGATTGCTTACCGCCGACGCTATGACCACATGGTAAAGCGTGTGGAGGAAATGCCCTTCACATCGAAGCATGGGGGCGAATTCAAGCTTTGCGTTTATGTGAACGAGTTGAGTTATGCGGAACATGTTGTCCTGGTTAAAGGTGACATTACCCATGGCGGTCCGGTTCTGGTCCGTATGCATGCCATGCATGTCCTGGAGGATGTGCTGGGTGACGTGTCTACGGGCAAGGCCGGGGATCTGCAGCGGTCGTTGGAGATCATCGGTGAGGAAGGCCGTGGTGTTGTCGTGTTGATCCGCGAGCCACATGCCAAATCCCTGTCGGATCAGGTGAAGCAGCGCCTGGACAAACCGACCTCGCGTGAAGAGGATGGTCACCATGAACTCCGCGACTATGGCGTTGGCGCCCAGATTCTTCTGGACCTCGGCATCAGTGAAATGGAGTTGCTGTCCAACACGGATAAGACCATCATTGGTCTGGATGGCTATGGCCTCACAGTCGTTGGGCGTCGTCCGATCGACTAAGGGGCTTGATTGATGAGCCGCAATCGTTGATAACCCAGCCTCTTTCCGGCAGGGCTGAAAATGCCGGGACAGATATTATTTGAAATGGAAAGACGGAAGATGGCTGATAAGAAACCGCATATAATGATCGTAGAAGCGCGTTTTTACGACGACATTGCCAATGAATTGGCAAATGGTGCGATTGAGGCTCTCGAAGCGGCTGGCGCGACATATGAGCGGTTCGAGGTTGCCGGGGCCTTTGAAATTCCCTCTGCCATTTCCTATGCTCTGATCCACGAAGAGATGGAAGACAAACAGCGTTTCGACGGATACATCGCGCTTGGTTGTGTTATTCGCGGTGAAACGTCGCACTATGACTATGTTTGTGGCGAAAGTGCCCGCGGCCTGATGCAGCTTTCCATGGATTATGGTTTGGCTGTGGCGAATGGCATTCTCACTGTTGAGAACAGCGATCAGGCCTGGGCCCGCGCGGCGCGCGACCAGAAGAACAAAGGTGGCGAGGTGGCAAAAGCCTGCCTCGGTATGATTGACTTGAAGCGGCAATTTGGGTTGTAAGCGGGATGAGTGTACCGAAAGGAAAAGGTAAGCGTCGGCGCGCGGCCAGATTGGCGGCGGTCCAGGGACTTTATGAAATGGACCTCGTCGGGCATAGCCTGATTGAAGTCTTGGGCGCATTTTCTACCCGTGGCGCCACGGCGGACCTGGATGGTCAGGAAGTGGCCGCGGATAGCAGTCTGTTCCAGGATCTGGTGAAGGGTGTTACCGAGAGAAAAGACGATCTGGACCGGGTCCTGAACGAAGCGATGTCCGGCCGGACGGTAGACCGTCTGGAAGTGCTGATGCGCTCCATCCTGCGCGCAGGCGCCTATGAGATCATCAGCCGTTCCGACATTGACCCGCCTCTGACCATCAGTGAATACCTGACGGTAACCTCCTCATTTTATGGCGGCGGCGAACCGGCCTTTGTGAATGGCGTATTGGACCGGTTGGTCAAGACCGTCGATGCGGATGACTTCGGCATTGAGGATGTCCCCAATCTGGTTGGTGACGAAGACACTGCGCCGGATGACGCCGACGAAAGTTCCGATGACTAAGAAAGCCGGCAAAGGAGAGTTTGGCCGCATCCGGGACTACTTCGCACCGCTGACTGAAGGGCGTGCAGGTAGTTTCAACTTGAAGGATGACGCCGCCTGGCTCGACTTTCCGACATCGGAACATCTAGTGATCACCACGGACATGCTTGTTCGTGGTGTTCATTTTCTGGGGGATGAGACACCGGCGGCGATCGCGGCAAAAGCCTTGCGGGTAAACCTCTCCGATCTGGCAGGAAAGGGGGCTTGTCCGCTCGCCTATTCTTTGGGGTTGGCACTGCCGTCTGATGTTGAGGACGCATGGGTCGAACAGTTTGCCGCGGGCCTGGCGGAAGACCAGAAACGATATGGGCTGTATCTTTTAGGCGGCGACAGCGTTTCGACGCCGGGCCCGATTACCATATCAATCACGACATACGGCACCATTCCCAAGGATTGCTATCCCAGCCGCACAGCGGGACGGGTCGGTGACCATCTATATGTTAGCGGTACAATAGGGGATGGTGCCTTGGGCTTGCTGGCCGCCAGGGGGGTGTTCGGCCAGTCCGGGATTTCTGATCGATTGGTGGAGCGCTATCGCTATCCACAGCCTCGGATTCAGTTAGGGCAGCTACTGCGGGGTAAGGTCTCGGCCTCAATGGATATTTCCGATGGGCTGGTGGGGGATTTGAGTGCCCTTGCGAAAGCATCCGGCTGCTGTGCCGGAATAAACAGCTTTGATGTCCCATTGTCCGAGTCGGCTGCTGCTCTTATCGCAGAGGAGCCGAGCCTGCTGGAAACGGCTCTTACTGGCGGCGACGACTATGAGTTGCTGTTTGCTGTTCCTCCACGCTCCGTGGAGGCGGTGAAACAGGCGGCAAGTCTGGCGAATACACCGATCCAACAAATCGGGATGCTACGCGCGGGGGATCCTTCCGGTGATGTCTTTGTTTCCGACCGTGAAGGAAAGCGGCTGGAATTTATCCAGGAAAAATATACACATACTTGACGGCGCGATTGCCTTCATGGCCACATAGGTGCCGGAATCATGAAAAAACTTATCCTTTTACTTATTGTATTACTCTTGTTGCTGGGGGCCATCGGTGGTGGCGCCTACTACTATTTCTTCAAACGACCAACGGACGAGACGGCGACCGAAGAAGTTGTCAGTGAACCGCTGCCGGAATTTGAAGAAATTGATTCACTGTCAATTCCGGTCATCCGCAATGGCAGTGTGAAGAAATTTGTGCTGTTGAAAGTTGCTGTTGAGTTGACGGATGGTGATTATAGAACAAGAGTGCAGTCCTATATGCCACGTCTCAAAGATGCCTACCTGCGCGAATTGCATGGTTATTTTGCAACGGTACCTGTCGATGACCCGGTAAACGTTCGTGCAGTTGCGACCCGATTGATGAAGGCAAGCGCCCGTGTATTGGGGAAAGGTGTCGTGAAAGATATCCTTGTGCAAGGGGTCTATGAGCGTAAAAGCAGCTAAGACGTTATACAATCATTCGCTAAAAGGACAGTCTGTGTATGACACACACGATAGTGGATAGAGGGCCGATGAAGCGCAATGTGGCGCTGCTTTCTGCGTGTCTCGCTCTTTCGACGACCGGCGTGACGGTGACCGCGGTTGTGTCTGCACTTGCTGGCAAGATGCTTGCGCCGGACGGGATGTGGACATTGCCACTGGCGCTGCAGTTCATTGGGATGACCGTGATGGCCATTCCCGCCAATACGATCATGAACTGGATTGGCCGACGTGCCGGGTTCACCCTGGGACAGCTTATCGGGATTGGTGGCGCCTTTCTGTCCTACTATGCAATCATCGAGCTTGATTATGAGTTGCTCTGTGTCGGTGGGCTGTTGCTGGGCTTCCATAATGCTTTTTGGAATGGCTTTCGCTTTGCTGCGACGGAAACGGCCACGGAAAGCTTCAAGAACAAGGCTATTTCCTATGTCCTTGCCGGTGGTGTTATTTCGGCAATCATCGGGCCTGAGATAGCAAAATTCAGCAAGGATTTGATGGCGCCTG
This sequence comes from Aestuariispira ectoiniformans, assembly GCF_025136295.1. GTDB lineage: Bacteria > Pseudomonadota > Alphaproteobacteria > UBA8366 > Aestuariispiraceae > Aestuariispira_A > Aestuariispira_A ectoiniformans. The sequence goes on from NZ_CP062788.1 coordinate 2,665,763, forward strand.
CCACTTATGCCGGTTCCTATCTGGTGATTGTCCTGCTGTGTTGCATCACAATTGCGATTTTGCAGTTCATCCGTATTCCCCGGCCCAAGCGTCATGAGCTCAAGGATACCGGCAGGCCGCTTGGGCAAATCATCAAGCAGCCGACATTTATCGCGGCGGCATTGGCGGCGGCAATCGGTTACGGCAGCATGTCGCTGATCATGACGGCAACCATGCCGGCCATGGAAATCTGCGGTTTCGGCTTTGACGAATCGGCCTTTGTCATCCAATGGCACGCCATTGCCATGTTTGCCCCAAACTTTTTCACGGGAAGCCTCATTCAGCGCTTTGGGGTCTTGAATGTTATCACGACAGGGATCGTCCTGATGTTTGCCTGTATTGCGGTTAACCTCAGTGGCATCGAATACCTTCAGTTCCTGAGTGGGCTGGTCGCCCTCGGTCTGGCGTGGAACTTTATGTTCGTAGGCGGCACCACCTTGCTGACGGAATGCTATCGCAGTGAAGAGCGGTTCAAGGTCCAGGGTCTGAATGACTTTATCGTCTATGGGATGATGTCGTTATCCAGCCTGAGTTCGGGGATATTGTTGCAGAAGTTTGGATGGGTAGCGGTGAACACGGCTGTTATCCTGCCGATATTGGTTGTGACGGGGGTTATGATCTGGGTGCGGGTGCTCCGGAACCGTCAGGCCCGGAGCTTGTCCGCGGCAGAATAAAGAAAAGGCGCAGCCGCGTCTGGCGGTTGCGCCCCATCACAAAGCGGCAGAATAACAGGTGTTATTTTGAACCCTGCCCAGGGCTAAAGCGCCCGACGTTGCCCAGTAGCTGCTCTATAAAGCCCAGGCTATGTCCCGACGTCGGCGTAACGCGCTCCTGCAGGGCAATCTTGCGAAGGTCGTCTTTCGTGTAGTGCTGCATCTGCTGAAGAATACCGCGATCATCGAAATAAAGCACCAGCACCTGATGATCGACGATTTCAGGCTCGAAAAAGGCCCATTGTTCCTTCCGCTGGCTCATATAATACCAGGTCTGCGAATCAAAGGTGCCGACCGTTGAAGGGGAGCCGAGCAGGCGCTGTACTTCAGCTTTATTGGAAGAGCCGACGTGAACCTGTTCCATTTGGGACGGTAAGGGGAGGTTGCCACGAATAGCAACCTTCGGGGAGCAGCCCGCAACGGCGAGGGCAAGGCCCGTTGCCGCAACAAATGCTTTCAATGCCTGTTTGGGACCACAGGTGTATGTCTTGTCGGTGAGGGGGCTCATCTTACCCATTTACCATGCCTTACTGGACTAATTCGATATTCATCAACAGGCTGTATTAACGCCTTTTCAAATGGTGACAGTGTTGATAAGTCCTGCGCTGTCGACCAAGTTGTGGCAAAATTACACTGGTGGCCCGTTCTGTCAATGGAACCCTGTGCGGGGAGAGCGGCAAGCGGACCTCGGCCGCGTCAGAATTGTCGATTGTTCCGGCTACTAATCCAGATAGGTGACGCATGGTATTTAAATGGGCAAAGCGGGTCTTTACCGCATCTTCAGACGAGGTGACTGCCGAACGCCTGTATTTGGCACTTGTCGAACAATCCCGACAGCATGCCTTCTATGCGGAATATGGTGTATCCGATTCGGTTGATGGCCGGTTCGATATGATTGCCGTACACCTTTTCCTTATTCTCGACAGACTGCATGATGAGGCCAAGGCCGCCGGTGCTTCCCAGGCGCTGGTCAACCGGGTAGTTGCGGATATGGACAACAGCCTGCGTGAAATGGGTGTTGGCGATATGAGTGTGGGCAAGAAAGTCCAGACCATGGCCAAGGCCCTGTATGGTCGACTGGAGGCTTATAGTCAGGGGTTTGATGAAGAGGATAACGAGAGCCTGGTAAAGGCGCTGGAACGCAATGTCTATCGCTCTGAAAAGCCTGTCGGGGCGAATGCGGTGCGGTTGGCGGCATATATGCGCAGACAGGCCGCTGTTCTTGCGGAACAATCCGTTGAAGAATTCCTGGCGGGCCATGTTCAATTTGCTGATGAAGGAGAAGCCGAATGACCCATAGTGAAGAGGCAGAACACCTGGTCGGCGAATATCATGTTGAGGTTGTCGTGGAGGAATTGCCCCGGACAGGGCGTCATTTCATCCTTGAACCCGATTCGGAGATACGCGACGCCCTGGCGGAGCGATTTGGTTTGCTGTCCTTGTCCGCTTTGCGTGGGGAGATGCATGTAAAGGCCCTGGCGGGGGCGCCAATCTATCGCGTTACAGGCCGTATCGAGGCTGCCTGTGAGCAACCTTGTGTCGTGACCTTGAGGCCTGTTGAACAAAGCATCAATGAGGAGTTTGAGCTGGAGTTTGCGCCGGGGGTTGATCTGCCGGACGAACTTGATCTGACTCTGGAGGATGATGATCCATGCGAACCGATCATCAACGGCAAGATCGACCTCGGTGAGTTGTTGGCTCAACAGCTCGCCTTGGCGCTGGATCCCTATCCTCGTGCCTCCGATGCAGATCTGGAGAAAATTTGCGATGAAGCCGCGAAAAGTGGCCGTGAGTTTGAGGTTAATGCCGGAAAAGCGAGCCCGTTCGGAGCCCTTTCCAAGCTGAAAACAGAGAAAAAGTGAGGATTTCCGTAATAGTGTCTTGCGGTATCCCTGCTTTTTCGTTATTTACCCTCCCGTTTCGCGGGTTTGCTTTCGGGCGGCCCGGGGAAATCGGATTTCACTCTAGTACGAGTAGTTAAGATGGCTGTTCCTAAGAGAAAGGTGAGCCAGTCGCGCCGCGATATGCGCCGGGCTCACGATGCGTTGAAAAACAATGCTTACCAGGAATGTGCAAACTGTGGCGAGCTGAAACGCCCGCACCACGTTTGCGGTTCCTGTGGTCACTACGGCGACCGCGAGGTTGTTGAGGCCTCTGCGTAATCCTTGTGATCACGACAGTTGAAGGCATCGGTGAATAAGTCACTGGTCATTTCACTTGACGGCATGGGGGGCGATAACGCCCCCGATATTGTCGTTAAGGGGGCGGCGCTGGCCCGGGAGAGACTTCCCCAGGCCAGCTTTCTGCTTTATGGCGACCAAAAACGTTTAAAACCGCTTGTCGATGCACAGCCGCATCTAAAAGGTTGTGTTGATATTCGCCATACCGACCAGGTTGTGGCGAATACGGACAAGCCTTCGGTGGCGCTTCGCAAAGGCAAGCAGTCCAGCATGCGGCTGGCTATTGACGCCGTCAGGAACGGTGAGGCCTCAGGTGTGGTCTCTGCCGGGAATACAGGCGCGTTGATGGCTATGGCCATGTTTGGTTTGCGTACGCTTGCGGGCGTGGACCGTCCTGCGATCACGTCGATCATACCAACATTGCGTGGGGCAAGCTGCATGCTTGACCTGGGCGCTAATGTTGAATGCGACGCGGATAACCTTGTTCAGTTTGCCGTTATGGGAGAAGTTTTCGCCCGGACGGTAATGGGACTGAACCAGCCTACCATCGGCCTGCTCAATGTCGGGGTAGAGGAGCTGAAGGGCAAGGACGAGGTCAAGCTTGCGGCGGCGATGCTTCGCGATACCAATCTGCCGATTGAATTCAAAGGCTTTGTGGAAGGCGATGATATTGCCAAGGGAACGGTGAATGTCATCGTGACCGACGGCTATACAGGTAATATCGCACTGAAAACCGCGGAAGGGACGTCCAAGCTCGTCAGCGGCTATCTGCGCGAGGCCTTTTCCAGCAGCCTGATTTCGAAAATCGGTTATCTGTTTGCCAAGCGCTCTATCGACAAGATGCGCCTGCGTGTTGATCCGCGTCAGTACAATGGTGCGGTGTTCTTGGGGCTAAACGGCATCTGCGTCAAAAGCCATGGCGGGACAGACGAGGTTGGTTTTGCCAATGCGATCGGAGTCGCGGCTGATATGGCCAGCAATGATTTCATTTCGAAAATGCGGGATGACTTCGAAAGCCTGAAGTCCGAAACGCCTTTTGAACAAGAACACGAAAAAACGGTGAGTAACTGATGCGTCGATCCATTGTCAAAGGCGTCGGAGCCTATCTTCCAGAGAAGGTTCTAACCAACGACGATTTATCCCAGTTGGTCGAGACGTCAGATGAATGGATTAAGCAGCGCACAGGCATCGAGCGTCGTCACATTGCCGCTGATGGGGAACTGACTTGCGATCTGTCGGCCAAGGCAGCTTTGGCGGCAATGGATAATGCGGGCGTTACCGCCGATGATATTGATCTTGTTATTCTGGCCACCACCACACCGGACAATACCTTTCCCGCCACGGCAGCGCGTGTGCAGGCGAAACTGGGCGTAAGCAAAGGTCCCGCCTTCGATGTCCAGGCCGTTTGCAGCGGGTTCATCTTCGCATTGACTCAGGCTGACAATATGATCCGCCTGGGACAGGCAAAGCGTGCACTGGTAATTGGTGCGGAAATCTACAGTCGCATTCTGGATTGGCAGGACCGTTCGACCTGTGTGTTGTTTGGTGACGGTGCCGGGGCAATTGTTCTTGAAGCGGCTGAAGGTGAGGGAAGCAACACCGATCGCGGTGTTCTGGCGACATCCCTTGGAACCGACGGGCGTTGCTATGATCATCTGTATGTGGATGGTGGGGTTGCGAGTACCCAGACGGCTGGCGTCGTGAAAATGGCTGGTAAAGAGGTTTTCCGGCAGGCTGTCTCGCGGATGTGCGAATCAGTCGAGCAGGTTCTGGCGGATTGTGATCTGTCGAAGGAAGACCTGAACTGGCTCATTCCCCATCAGGCCAACATCAGGATTATCAATAAGGTTGGCGATAAGCTGGGGCTGGATGGCAGCAAGGTGATTGTAACCGTCCAGGATCACGCCAATACTTCCGCGGCAACTATTCCTCTCGCCCTGACGCATGGGGTGAAAAAGGGCCTGTTTAAGCCGGGTGATGTTATTGCTTTGACCGCCATGGGCGGCGGGTTCACCTGGGGTGCTGCCCTCCTGCGCTGGTAAATGATGACAAATTGTTGATCGTGAACGAAAAGGTTGCTGCTCGGCATTGACCTCAGGTTCACTTGACGGTACCGTTCTAAGTCTATCAAAACACTGAGGAACTTCCGGGAGGTTCGATATGGCGGGCAAAACCGTTACTCGTGCCGAGTTGTCTGAAGCGGTATATCAGGAAGTTGGTTTGTCCAGAAACGAATCTGCCGACCTGGTGGAATCCGTACTTTCCGAGATGTCAGATGCTTTGGTGCGCGGCGAGACTGTAAAGGTGTCTTCATTTGGCAGCTTTTCGGTGCGATCTAAGGGCCAGCGCATTGGCCGTAACCCCAAAACCGGGGAAGAGGTTCCTATTCTTCCGCGCAAGGTGCTGGTCTTTCGTCCCAGCCATGTGCTGAAAGATAGGATTAACGATTAGTAGAGTTGATTTTAGAGTGTCCTATGGGTGCTGACGCAACCGCCGGAAAACGCGGCGGCAAATCCGCGAACGCGTTTCGAACGATATCAGAAGTTTCCAAGGATTTGGATGTGCCCCAGCATGTCCTGCGCTTTTGGGAGGGGAAATTCTCTCAATTGCGCCCGATGAAGCGTGCCGGGGGGCGGCGGTATTACCGGCCCGAAGATATCCTTCTGCTGACCCGCATCCGCGATTTTCTCTATTCCGAAGGCTATACGATTCGCGGCGTCCAGAAGCTGTTGCGCGAGAAAGGGATCAAGAAGATCCTTGCAGAGCTGGAACAGGGCGCTGTTTCTGTGGAAGAAGACTTCGACGATGACCAGACCGATCTGATCGCGGCCATTACGGACGCTGGTGGTCACGCGGGTGGTGAGCGTGCTATGACGCCGACGGACCGAATGGAACTGGTCTCTATTTTTGAGGAATTGAAGGCCATCCGCGACCTTTTGCAAAGCGGCCTGAAAGCCTAGCCTGTGGCATGAAAAATTCTTTAAATTGGGTGCTTGCCTCTACCGAAAGTGCAGAGTATTGTGCGCCCGCTTGAGAGGGGAGCCTCAACGACGGAGCGTAGCGCAGCCTGGTAGCGCACTTCACTGGGGGTGAAGGGGTCGCAGGTTCAAATCCTGCCGTTCCGACCAAAATAAAAAAAGCCGATGACATTGTCGTCGGCTTTTTTCTTTGCCTGCTTACCCGGAAAATGGGCTCATGGATGAGTTGGAACGATAATGCCGTTATATAAAGTGTACTGGCTGCATCGTTTAGGGGAGACGACCATATTGAAGTATATAACTTGGGGCTTCGTTGTCGGGCTATTCGCTCTTTTGGCACTTCACCCGGTTCGTCAGGCGGTCGCAGATGACTGTGGGGCCGGGCTGGTTACACAGGCAATGGTCGACCGGGTTTTTGAGGAAGTCTTGCGTGCGAATCGCGAGAATGATCTGCTGGTAGACAAGCTGAAGCATTCTCAGGAGGCATGGTTGGCGTTCAAGAAAGCGCATATCGAGGCGATCTTTCCGGAACAGGATGTTCTTGCCAACTATGGGTCGGTTTACCACGACTGTGTTCAGGTCATTGCCAGCGACCTGAACTGTCGCCGCATATCACAGCTGCAAACCTGGATTGATGGCTTCCCGGAAGGCGAGACCTGTTCCGGATCGAGACCGCTCAGCAATTAGACACGCTCAATGACCATCGCAATACCCTGGCCGACACCGATACACATGCTGCAGAGGGCGTAGCGGCCGCCATTTGTCTCCAGTGCATTCGTGGCTGTGGTGACGAGCCTTGCCCCACTCATGCCCAGAGGATGGCCAAGGGCGATCGCACCGCCGTTGGGATTTACGCGGGCATCGTCGTCGAATATGCCTAATTGCCGCAAAACCCCCAAAGCCTGCCCAGCGAAGGCCTCATTCAGTTCAATCACATCCATGTCGTTCAGGGCGAGTCCACACCGTTGCATGACCTTTGTGATTGCCGGAACAGGGCCCAGGCCCATCACACGTGGTTCGACGCCCGCAACGGCAGAGGCAATAATGCGTGCCCGTGGCTTGAGTGTGAATTTATGAACCATGTCTTCGGAGGCTAGTAGAACCGCACAGGCTCCGTCATTCACGCCTGCGGCGTTCCCTGCAGTGACCGATCCACCCTCACGGAAGGGAGCTGGCAATTGGGCCAGTTTCTCAAGGCTGGTGTCAGCGCGAGGATGTTCATCCTTAGTGACAACAATAGCCTCTTTCTTGCGCTGAGGTATGGTGACCGAAACGATCTCTTTGTCAAAGAAACCACTTTTCTGTGCCTCAACAGCTTTTTGGTGGCTGCGGAAAGCAAAGAGGTCCTGGTCCTCGCGGGAGATGCCCATTTCCTCGGTGATATTTTCGGCGGTCTCCGGCATGGATTCGATACCGTATTGCGTCTCGATCACTTTGTTGACGAAACGCCAGCCGATTGTTGAATCGTAAATTTCTGCGTTTCGGGAGAAAGCCGTCGTAGCCTTGGCAATGACCATGGGGGCACGCGACATGCTCTCCACGCCCCCTGCAATCAGGAGGTCGCCTTCGCCGCAACGGATGGCGCGTGCGGCCTGACCGATAGCGTCCATGCCCGAACCGCAGAGGCGATTTACAGTGGCCCCGGCAACCGATATCGGCAATCCTGCCAAAAGTGTTGCCATCCGTGCGACGTTGCGATTGTCCTCGCCTGCCTGGTTTGCACAGCCATAGATTACGTCCTCAATCTGTGCCCAGTCGATATTAGGGTTACGGTCGATCAGGGCCTTGATCGGTATGGCGGCAAGGTCATCCGTTCTTACCGCAGACAGAGAACCTGCATAGCGTCCAATAGGGGTGCGGACAGCATCGCAAATAAAAGCGTTTTTCATATTGGTTTACCGTAAACTTCTCATAACTCAGGACATGTGGAACGGTTGGTTTGCGGCAACCTTCCGACGTAGCAGGCTGGACGCACGATATCGGTCTTCCGCGTAATGCAGACAAAGTCCCTCCAACATATTCAAGATTGTATCGGCGCCGACCGTGTCTGCCAGCGCAAGCGGACCGACTGGGTAGTTGACGCCTAGACGCATTGCCGTGTCGACCGCCTTAACGTCGGCTACGCCCCAATGGACTGCATCGGCGGCTTCATTTGCCAGCATGGCAAGAATACGCATCACGATAAGGGCGGGCGTATCATCGACGATACAGACGGATTTTTGTAGAGCTTGAAAGAGACCTGTTGCTTCCGACAGGGCGACTGTATCCGCCTGGTCTGCCTTTGCGATTGCAAGACATGATGCGGTCTTATAGTCGCGGCAGAAGTCAAAGGTGACGACGTCAATCAGGCCGGTTTCACTGGCGATTTCTGTCGCGGACAAGCCACATGCCGGGAACAGGCGGGTCTCGCCGACGCGGATTGCGCCACCCCCGTCGACTTCTTCCACGGGGATATCTGCCTGGCGAATCAGGTCAACCAGTTGTCTCGCGTAACCGAGGTCACCTTCCACTGTTACCGATGCTGGCTTGTCTCCCTTTGATGCCATGACCGGGGAAGGGTGGACTGCCCCGTTTTGATAGTCGTAGACACCCTTGCCGCTTTTACGACCAAGGAATCCCGCGGCGACCAATTCTTCCTGGGACAGGCTGGGACGGTAACGGGGATCTTGATGAAAGGCGTTATAGACTGTGTTTGTAACGGACAGGCTGACGTCGTGACCGATCAGATCGATCAATTCGAATGGTCCCATGCGAAAACCGGCACATTCCCGCATCAAGGCATCAATCGTTGTGGCATTGGTGACGCCTTCTTCCAACAATCGCCATGCTTCGGAATAGTAGGGGCGGGCGACGCGATTGACGATAAAACCGGGGGTGGATTTGGCGTAGACCGGTGTTTTGCCCCATGACTTCGCCGTTTCGAAGACAGTTTCCGCAACTGCCTCGTCGGTTGCCAGGCCACGGATGACCTCTACCAGCTTCATAACGGGAGCCGGGTTGAAGAAATGCATTCCAACAACATTTTCGGGCCGCCGCAGGGCGGCCGCGACGGCCGTAACCGATATGGACGATGTGTTGGTCGCAAAAATTGTATCTGGCCGGCAGATGTCTTCGAGTGTGCTGAAAACATCCTGTTTGATTTTTAAGTCTTCGATGACAGCTTCGATTACGAAAGCGGCGGGCGCCAAATCGGCCAGGCCGGAGACAGGATGGATATTGTCGATAATGGCATCCACCTGATCCTGGCTGACTTTACCTTTGGATACCAGTTTCTCCAGACCTTTCCCTATCAGGTCCCGGGCTTTGGCTGCCACACCATCCATGGCATCGAAGAGACAAACCTTGTGGCCTGCCTGGGCTGCAACCTGGGCAATCCCCCGGCCCATGGCACCAGCGCCGATTACACCAATGACCGAATTTTTTGATATCGCTGTCGCTGTCATGGTCATTTCCCTGAGAATTCCGCGGGGCGCTTGTTGAGGAAGGCATCAACGCCTTCGTGATAGTCGCTCGTCCGTCCTGCAATGGTCTGCAGATCACGTTCGAGGTCCAATTGCTGGTCGAGTGTGTTCGATGTCGAGGCGTTGAAGGCACGTTTGATCAGCGCGAGTGCCTGGGTCGGTTGCGTTGCCAGATGCAACGCCATTCCCTGGGCTTCCGGCATGAGGGTTTCATCGTCGAAGGTCTTCCATATCATTCCCCAGTCATGGGCTTCCTCGGCGCTGATTTTATCACCCAGCATCGCCAATGCGAGCGCACGGGCGCTGCCGACCAACCGGGGCAGGGTCCAAGTCCCCCCGGCATCAGGTATCAGGCCAATTTTGCAAAAGGCTTGAATGAAGCTGGCAGAACAGGCGGCCAGCACAATATCGCAGGCCAGGGCCAAATTTGCTCCGGCTCCGGCTGCAACTCCGTTGACGGCACAGACAACGGGCTTTGGAAGGGACCGTATGGTGCGGATCAAACGGTTGTAGTTTTTGTCGAGGGTTTCACCCAGGTCCTGTTCGGCTCGGGCATCTTCGGAGGCGAGATGGGACAGGTCCTGACCGGCGCAGAAACCGCGCCCGGCACCCGTAATCAGGACACAACGTATGGTTTCGTCTTTTGCGATTGTCTTGAAGGCATCCCGTAGCTCGCCATGCATCTCGTCGGTAAAACTGTTCAGCTTGTCCGGACGGTTAAGGGTGATCGTTGCCACGCCTTTATCAGCCGAAAAGAGGATTGATTGATAGTTCATATCGTTATTTCCCTTTGAAATGCGGCTTTCTTTTTTCCGTAAAGGCGGCAATTCCTTCCAGTCGGTCTTCCGTGTCGAAAAGAGCGCAGAAATTTTCCCGTTCGAAACGCAGCCCGTCCGCCAGAGGCAGTTCGTAGGCCTGCAGAATGGATTGTTTTGCCCGCTGAACCGCCAAAGGTGGTTTTGACGCAATTCTGGTTGCGAGCTTAACAGCACGTTCCACACAAAGCTCTGCAGGGACGACCTCAGAGACCAGACCATATTGCTGTGCCTCTTGCGCTGTGATTCGCTCGTCAGCCAGGATCATCTGCATTGCCCGGGATTTACCAACCGTCCTGAGCAGTCGCTGTGTGCCGCCAGCCCCGGGGATAATCCCCAGGTTGATTTCCGGTTGTCCGAATTCTGCATTATGGCCGGCGATTATGATATCTGCATGCATGGCCAGTTCATTGCCACCACCCAGACAAAATCCGTTCACTGCTGCGATAATGGGTTTGGAGAAATTCCGCACGACCGCCCAATAGCCTGCGCGGCTGTCTTCTTTGACTGTGGTCGCGGTATGGTCAGCCATTTCCTTGATGTCGGCACCGGCGGCGAAGACGATCGGTCCACCGGTGAGAACAACGGCGCGGATAGATGGATCGTCTGTTGCTTTTTCCAGGACGTCGGCAAGTTCATGCAGGAGATTGCTACACAAAGCGTTGTAGGCTTTGGGCCGGTCGAGCGTGACTTGCAGGACGTGCGGGGCCGGTGTTGTTACAATTAGGTCCGTGTACTCTGGCTGATTCTGGACGGGCATTTCTGTCCCTGTTCTATGGTCGTTTATCTATTATTTTAATCTTAAAATAATTGTTTCCCGGGGTAAAGGCTGACGATTTTTTTCAAGGAAATCGTCATTGCTATATGGCGGCAAGGGAAAATTGACTGGAATCAGGTCGGCCAATCCCCGAGTATGCGAGATAGAGGCTAGGTTTTAACGTCGCCTTGTGGCTGCACCCGGTGTGACACCAGACCACAGTGGTTCCAAGGTGATTTTATGCATAATCCACCCGCCTTTAGGACAAGGACATAAGGGAGAATGAAAATGGTAAAGCGCACCGCTATGTTGTTTGCTGGCGCTGTTTTAGGCACCGTTGTTGCTGTTGGTACTGCCAGTGCCGATGATGCAGCTAAGGGTGAAAAGATCTTCAAATCCAAGTGCCGGACCTGTCATGTGATTGACAATGGTAGCAAGCACAAAGTGGGCCCCGATCTTGCCGGAGTGTTGAGCCGTGGCGCTGGTAAGGCGGATGGTTATAAATACTCGAAGAACCTGGCGAAGGCGGACTTTAACTGGGATGAAGAGAAGCTGGATACCTGGCTGTCCAATCCCAGAAAGTTCATCAAGGGAACAAAGATGACGTTCAAGCTGCGTAAGGAAGATGACCGGGAGCATGTCATCGCCTACCTGATGAAAGTCGCAAAATAAGCTTTCTGGCAGACTAACCTTTGGAAGAGGCGGCCCTGACTGGGGCCGCCTTTTTCATGCCTATTCTACAGATTTTCGGATGTGCTGAGCATTGGCAAACAGCAGGCTGATTGCAAAAAGGATCGTCGCAGCAACGACGACGCTTGGGCCAGAGGGAGTATCCCAGGTCAGGGAGGTAAACAGCCCGCTGCAGACGGCGACAATGCCGAATACCATGGAAACAATCGCCATCTGTTCCGGTGATCTGGAAAAGCGCCTTGCCGCCGCAGCCGGTATAATCAACAGGGAGGTGATCAGGAGGATACCGATGATTTCCATGGCAAGGGCGATTACGGCAGCGACAAGAAGCATGAAAGCGATTCGGGTTGCGGTTACCGGCAGGCCCTCAGCACGGGCCATCGGCTCATTAATTGTCAATGCGATGAGGGGGCGCCATAGCCGCGCCAGAATAAGAAGGACAGCCGCGCCGCCCGCATATATCCAGAGAATGTCCATCTTCGATACCGCGAGGATATCGCCAAACAGATACCCCAGGAGATCAACCCGGACCCAGTCCATGAAACTGATTGCCACCAGACCAAAGGCCAGGGTGCCATGCGAAAGGATGCCCAGTAATGTATCGGCGGCGATATGTCGATGGCGCTGCATAAGAAACAGAATCAGGGCTACGGCGATGCAAGTGGCCAAAACACCAACACGGGGCGATACACCCAGCAACAGCCCCAGGGAAACTCCCAGGAGGCCGGTGTGCGCCATTGTATCGCCGAAATAGGCCATGCGCCGCCAGACGATAAAACAGCCGACGGGGGCGGCTATCGCAGCGACGCCAATTCCGGCGACGAACGCGCGGACTACAAAGTCATCAAGCATCAGGTAACTTTCTGCAGCATCATCACTTAGTGGTGGTCACAACTTGGGCCATGAACGTGACCTACGCCTTCCCCCTTGGGAACGATGGCGCCGTTGATGTCATGGTCGTGATCGTGGTGATGGGTATAAATCCCAAGATTGGACGCCGCCCGATGGCCGAAAAGCGCCACATATTCCGGGTTTTGACTGACGGTTTCCGGTAGGCCTTCACAACAGATATGCTTGTTCAGGCAGACGACACGGTCCGTGGCGGCCATCACAATATGTATATCGTGAGAAATCAATAAGATACCACAGTTAAGTTCATCGCGTATCTGAGAAATGAGCTGATAGATTTCCGCCTCACCGACATAGTCTACTCCCTGTGTTGGCTCGTCCAGGACAAGGATGTCCGGATTGCGTAACATGGCGCGGGCCAGGGATACCCGCTGCATCTCCCCGCCGGAGAGATTAGCTACCATTTTATGATAGAGGTGATCGGCTTTTACCCGTGCCAATGCCTTCCTGATGTCCTCAGGTTTCGCCCTTTGAGTAAGGGTCATCAGGCGATAGACGGGGAGCGGCATGACCGGGTCTATATTCATGCTTTGCGGGACATAGCCGACACGTAACGACGGTGTTGTATTCACTGTTCCGCTGTCAGGCTGCACCAGGCCCAGGGCGATCTCCACCAACGTGGATTTTCCGGCCCCGTTCGGGCCGATCAGGGTCACGATTTCTCCGCGATAGACTTGCAGGGAAATCGACTGCAGTATCTGTTTTTCCTGTCGCCGCAACGAGATTTCCTGCAAATCGACAAGTAATTCCCCGGATTGTTTTGGAAGAACACCGGTCATTGTGCGCCATCCGCGCCCTGACAGTCAGAGCATAGACCTGTTACCTCGACGGCTGCGTTGGCGATTTTGAAGCCCTCATGGCTGGCTTGCTTTTTAATGGCATTTTCCAGTTTGGGGTCTGATGTTTCCACAACATGCCCGCATTGTCCGCATACCAGAAGCTGATAGCCATGCTCATCGCCGGGATGCGTACAGGCAAAGTAGGCGTTCATGCTTTCCACCTTGTGGACCAGTCCGTTGTCCATCAGAAAATCAAGTGCACGGTAGACTGTCATCGGTACCGCGTTGTTTTTGCTTTCAGACAGGCGGTTCAATATTTCGTAGGCACCAAGAGGCGTATCACTTTCCAGGATAATTTCAAGAACCTGGCGACGTGTGTCCGTCAGGCGAATGCCTTTGGCCGAACATATTTCTTCAATGTTTTCTAATGTAGTCGGAGTGCTTGTCATTGGATGCGACTGGCCATTTGTATTTCGCAAAGCTGATAAATCTATATCGAAAGCGAGAATGTTATACCATAACAATTTTGTATGGACAAATGTTATAACATCACATACCTATCAACGCGGAAACCAAACCTGCTATTAGAACATCCTGACGGAAAGGAAGCGGTGAAAGCGCAATGGTAAAAATGTTGAATAGACTGATAACCGGGATTTCGGCTTTGACGCTTTTCGCAGGCGGAGCGATGGCGGAGCCCAAGGTTGTTGCAAGTATCCAACCAATTCACTCCCTTGTCGCAGGTGTTATGGCCGGTGTTGGCTCTCCAACCCTGCTGGTTAAGGGAGGAGGATCACCGCACAGCTATTCTCTCCGTCCCTCCGAAGCACGGGCGTTGGCGGATGCTGATGTTGTGTTCTGGGTTGGGGAAGGTCTGGAAACCTTTTTGAGAAAGCCCATAAAGACGCTGGGAAGTAATGCTAGGGCTGTGGAATTACTCCATGCCCCGGGGGTGTTGAAAATTGCCTATGGCCCGGATGAAGAACATCATGATGACGATGCTCACGAGCACGAGCACGAGCACGATGAGGTTCATGACGAGGGACATCATCACGGTGCCTTTGACCCGCACATCTGGTTAGACCCCCGGAATGCAGAGGTGCTGGTGAATACTATCGCGGCGGAACTGGAAGCCGCGGACCCGGCAAACAAGGATGCTTATGAAGCGAATGCAAACAGACTGGCTGAGCGTCTGCGTGCCCTTGACCATGCGCTTTCTGAGCGACTGACGCCGGTTGAAAAGAGCCCCTATGTCGTCTTCCACGAGGCATATAGCTATTTCGAAAAGCGATATCATTTGAATCAGGTTGCGTCAGTCACGGTTAGTCCCGATCGAAAACCGGGGGCCGCGCATCTCAAGGAGATACGTCAGAAAATAGCCGAAAGCGGTGCTATGTGCGTATTCACGGAACCTCAGTTCGAACCCAAGGTTGTTCAAACAGTAGTTCAGGGGATGGATGTCGGGACAGGCGTGATGGACCCGTTGGGCGCATCGCTGGTCCCGGGTGAGGATGCCTATTTCAAACTGATGGAAAGTCTTGCTGCCGGGCTGACTGATTGCCTGACAGGCAAGGGTAATTAAACGCGTCTGTCCTGGCTGGGGGGGTGGCCATAGCGGTCCTTGTAGGCTCTGGAAAAATGGGCTGACGAGGAAAAGCCGCTGGCCACCGCCACTTCCATGATCGACATATCGGTCTGTTGCAGCAGCGCACGAGCCTTTTCCAGGCGCAGCATGCGATAATAAGCGCCGGGAGAGGAGTGCAAAGCCTTTCTGAAGGACCGCTCCAGTTCCCGTAGGGATATGTCGAGCATATCGGCGATATCGACGGGACGAAGCGGGTCTTCGAGGTGGCTTTCCATTAGGTCAACGGCCCCCAATACCTTTCGATTGACGGTGAACAACCGCTGGCGCAACTCGCTTCGCTGAGGCGCATGGCCCTCGCGTATCCTGCCATAGGTGAACTGATCCGCGACCGCCACGGCGAATTCCCGTCCATGCTGTGCCTGGATCAGATGTAACATCATATCCATGGCGGACGCGCCGCCCGACGACGTAAAGCGGTCCTTGTCCACCACATAGATATCGGGCACAAGCCAGACCTCGGGAAAAGACTCGGCGAATGCAGCCTGGTGGACCCAGTGTATGGTTGCCTGATATCCGTTCAGAAGTCCCGCACTTGCCAAAACATGCGCGCCCGTATCAACGGCCCCAAGAATGCTTCCGCGCCGCTCCTGTCGCCGCAACCAGTTCATAACTTTCGGTGTCGTAACCTTTTCTGGACTGAAACTGGTGCAGACAACGGTCATTGGGAAAAAATCGTCATCTGAAATCGCTGCATCGGCAACAGCCTGCATGTTGTTGCTTGCAATGGCCGGCGCACCGTCCACCGTCAGCAATGTCCAGTCATAGAGCTGCTTACCTGCAAGCCAGTTGGCAATTCGCAAGGGTTCCGAGGCGGATGAGAAGGCCATCAGCGAAAATCTGTCCAGAAGAAGAAACGCCAGCTTTTGTGGGCCAGATAGGGGAGGCTGTCCGAACATGAATACATGCCTGTTTTGTGTGGTCGAAAAACATCATTCTTCTGTCGAAAATTGTCAAATTATCTTTCTGATCGGGCGTAGAGTCCAACTTTAGAAATGCGGTTTGCAATTATGGAGTTGGCGAAGACGATGCGGGAAGTCCGAACTGTAGGGATTGTTGGTGCAGAGGCTGTCAGCGCCGAGTGGTGCGCACGCTTTCTTGCGCGTGGTTTGGATGTTGTCCTATGGGCTCCCGGCGATGACCGGCATAGCGACGTATCGGCGTGCGTGATGCGTGCATGGCCCGCCTTGTCGAAACAAGGATTGTTCCCGGGGGCGTCACCGGAGCGGCTCCGTTTTGCAGACTCATTGGAAAGCCTCGTTGAGCAATCGGACCTGATCCAGAACACCCTGGGCGAAGATGGAGAAACGGACGGCCTGATTAGTGAAATGGCCGGCCAGGACGTCATAATTTCAACGTGCAGTCTGAACCGGGCGAGGGGGGCTCGTCATTCCGAACGTGTGCTGTCTGTCTGCGTTGAGCGGCCGGTTTATCTGTTGCCCGTACTGGAGATCATCCGGGGGCAGGAAACCTCAGAGGAAGTTGTTGCGCAGGCACGTGAGTTTTATGGTTCGGTCGGCTTCAAACTCTTCGAAACGCAAGGACCAGTAACGGGTCGCCTGTCAGAAGCCCTCCGGCGGGAAGCGCGTGCGATTAAAGACGGTGGTACTGTCGCCGCGCAGGATCTTGATGATCTTTATCTGCATGGCAGTGGGCTGCTTTCTGCTGTTCTGGGGCCCCTGGAGCAGGTTGAAAGTGTTTCCGGCGATAAGGACATTGAACTCCAGGTCATTCGTGACGAATGTATTGTCGCGGTCATGCAGGCGTTGCGGGCTTTCAAGCGAGGCGCGGGAGCCTTACTTCAGGAAGATGAAAGCCGCAGAATTCAGGCTGGACAGGCGTTTGCCCGTTGGCATGATGGCGATTGTGTGAAGGCCCCGCTTGCGCTTTACCAATCAACAGTTTTGCCGGAATGGGTTGATTATAACGGTCATATGACAGAGGCAGCCTATCTCACTGCCTTCGGTTGGGCGTCGGATGCCCTGTTCCGCTATGTCGGTGATGACGAGGCTTATCGCGAGTCGGGGCTGTCTTTTTATACGGTTGAGACGCATATCAACTATTTCCAGGAATGTAGTACCGGCGACCCCTTGCGCTTCACAACCCAGATTCTCGGGTTGGATGAGAAGCGCATGCATATTTTCCATTCCATGTATCACGGCCATAGCGGAGAGCTTCTGGCCACGACAGAGCAGATGCTGTTGCACGTCGATATGAAGGCGGCACGGGCCTGCCCGATTCGTGAAGACGTCTATGAGGCGCTGGCCGCGGTCAGGGCCGTTCATCAGGACATGGAAATGCCGAAGCAGGTTGGCCGGCAGATGGCGATCAAAAAGCGCTGACACAGATTCAGGGGCTGTTGCAGCCTTATTCAGGGAGACAAGAGATGGATTTTTCTTTGACCGATGAGCATCGGCTCATCATCGAGAGCGTTCGCAGTTTCGTGGAAACGGAACTCTACCCCTACGAAGAGGAAGTAGAGAAGACGAACCAGATTCGTCCCGATCTGCACGAACAGATCAAAAATAAAGCGAAAGAGTATGGCTTTTACGCTGCCAATATGCCCGAAGAGCTGGGTGGAGGCGGTCTGGATACCGTCTCGTTGACCCTTATGGAAAAAGAGTTGGGCAAGGCGAATTTCGGTCTGCAATACACTGTGGCGCGCCCCAGCAATATTCTGCAGGCCTGCCGTGGCGACCAAATCGAAAACTATCTTCTGCCGACGATCCGGGGGGACAAGGTTGACTGTCTTGCGATGACAGAGCCTAACGCCGGGTCGGATGTCCGGTCGATGCAGTGCCGTGCGGAGCGCGATGGCGATCATTATGTTATTAACGGAACCAAACATTTCATCAGCCATGCCGACGTCGCGGATTATGTAATCCTTTTTGCAGCAACCGGTGTGGAAGAGACCCCTCGCGGGCCAAAGAAAAAGATCACGACATTCCTGGTCGATGTAGGGACACCCGGTTTCACAGTAGATGATGGCTATAACAGCGTTTCGCACCGCGGCTATCACAACTCGATACTGAATTTTGATAACTGCCGTGTTCACGAGTCTCAGATTCTGGGCGAGGAACATAAAGGCTTTGACGTCGCCAACGATTGGTTGGGCGCAACCCGTCTGTCTGTTGCCGCAATGTGCCTGGGCCGTGCGGAGCGGGCCCTTGAGATTGCCGCTGACTGGGCAGCCAGCCGTAAACAGTTTGGGCAATCGATCGGAAAATTCCAGGGCGTGTCGTTCAAGCTGGCCGACATGGCGATGGAATTGAAGGCCGCAGAACTTCTGACACTTTATGCGGCATGGAGGAATGACCAGGGGCAGATGACCGATAGCGATGCGGCGATGGCAAAGCTGAAGTCGACTGAGATGCTGGCTATGGTTTCCGATGAAGCAATCCAGATTCTGGGTGGCATGGGCCTCATGGACGAATTGCCGCTGGAAAGGATTTGGCGCGATCACCGTGTTGAGCGTATCTGGGATGGTACGAGTGAAATCCAGCGCCATATCATCTCGCGGTCCTTGTTGCGTCCTCTGGAAGGGTGAGGCGTCCCATGATCAGTCGTGAAGGGTTCAAGAGGTTGCTGTCACCGGCCTCCATCGCCGTGATCGGCGGCAGGGCTGCCGAAGCAGCGATTCGGGAGTGCAGGCGTTTCGGGTATGACGGCGAAATCTGGCCGGTAAACCCAAAGCGCGCCGAGATGGCGGAATTGCCATGCTACGGATCGCTTGATGATTTGCCGGGTATTCCTGATGCGGCTTTCCTTGCCATTAATGCGGATCTGTCGATAGAGGCTGTTTCGCAATTGGCTGCAATGGGGTGCGGCGGCGTTGTCTGCTATGCCTCTGGTTTCAAGGAAAGCGGGGGAGACGGCATCGCCCGGCAGGAGGCACTTGTTGAGGTTGCGGGCGATATGCCTGTGATCGGGCCGAATTGTTACGGCGTATTAAACGCACTGGACGGTGTTGCGCTATGGCCGGATCAACATGGTTGCCAGCGTCAGGAGCGGGGCGTTGCAATTGTAACCCAAAGCGGCAATATTGGCCTGAATATGACGATGCAACGTCGTGGTCTTCCATTGGCTTATATGATTGCCGTGGGCAATCAGGCCCAGATTGGGTTGGACGACTGTGTGGATATGCTGCTCTATGATCCGCGTGTGACGGCCATTGGTCTGCATATCGAAGGGCTCGATGATTTCCCCAATTTTGATCGTGTCGCGCGCCGCGCCCTGGAGAAAAAAGTCCCCATCCTTGCCTTGAAGGCCGGGCGTTCGGAAACCGGCGCGAAACTGGCGATGAGCCACACAAGTTCTATGGCAGGTTCCGACCAACTTTACGATGCGATGTTCGACCGGTTGGGAATTGCCAGATTGCATTCTGTGACGGCATTTCTGGAGACATTGAAGCTGCTGTCCGTGATCGGCCCTTTGACTGGAAACAGCATTGCCTCGATGAGTTGTTCCGGTGGCGAGGCTTCTCTCATGGCTGACCTGTTTGAGAATAGGGCAGTTTGCTTTACCGAGATGGACGAAGACCATTGTCGTCAGGTACAGGCAACGTTATCGGAAATGGTTTCCGTATCGAACCCGCTCGATTATCACACCTTCATCTGGGGTGATGAGGACAGGTTGGCGCAGACATTTTCTGCAATGATGGCTGCGGCCTATGATGCCACGATGCTGGTTCTCGACTGGCCCAGCACAAGCGGTGCTGACTTCAGCGACTGGAATGCATCCATGAGGGGGCTCATACGGGCGTCTCAGGAGACTGGACACAAAGCCATCGTCGTGTCCTCAATGCCGGAATGCCAACCGAGCGAAGTGACCGCTGAAATGATTGAGGCAGGGGTTGTGCCCATGGTTGGCCTGGATGATTGTGCACAAGCCCTCGACGCAGCTTACAAGATTGGAATGGCCCAGACGAAACCTGTTCCGGCGCCGATGATGTTGCCGTCCGATACTGTGGTTGATGGTATATCGCGGTTGTGGGATGAGGTCCGGTCGAAGGCTGCCCTGCAGTCCTACGGTCTGCCCATACCAAAAGGGCGCGTAGTGGCGTCAGGCAAAGAGGCTGAGGCTATTGCCGATGAAATCGGCTATCCCGTCGTTGTTAAAGCTGTTGGCGAGCATTTGGCCCATAAATCCGATCAGGGTGGTGTCCACCTTAATCTTCGGGATGGGGTGGCGGTCTCAGCGGCAGTGGCTTCCATGGCGGGGATTAGCGATCGGTATCTCGTGGAAAAAATGGTGCCCGGCGCTGTTACGGAACTAATTATCGGGGTCTCAAGAGACGAGCAATTTGGTTTGACCCTGCTGATCGGCGCTGGCGGGATATTGGTTGAGCTATTGAAGGACAGTGTACCTCTGACACTGCCGGTGACGCGCGATGAGGTCAAAGCGGCGGTTTCAGGCCTTCGTATTGCAACGCTGCTCAATGGATATCGTGGTGCCGAGCCAGGGGATATTGAGGCCGTCATCGATAGCGTTATGGCGATTGCTGCTTTTGTGGCTGACAATGCGGATCGCTTGTTGGAATTGGATGTGAACCCGCTTCTGGTGATGCGGCAAGGCGAGGGCGTTATCGCCGTCGATGCCCTGATCCGGATGGTGGAGACTGAACAGGGAGCCGAGAAAGAGAATGTCTGAAAAACTGAAGGTTACCCGAAATGGTGCTGTGCTTGAGGTGGTCCTCAACAGACCAAAGGCCAATGCCATTGATGCAGAGACGAGCCGGGAGATGGGAGCCGTCTTCGAAGAGTTCCGTGATGATGATAGTCTTCGTGTCGCGATTTTGACGGGAGAAGGCGAGAAGTTCTTCTCCGCAGGCTGGGACCTGAATGCAGCGGCGGAAGGGGAGGATTTCGAGTCTGATTATGGTGTCGGCGGTTTCGGTGGTTTTACCGAACTGCGTGATTTGAATAAACCCGTTATAGCAGCCGTGAATGGCATGGCTGTTGGTGGGGGCTTTGAAATTGCACTGGCTGCCGACATGATTGTTGCGGCTGATCATTCCGCCTTCTTTCTGCCGGAAGCATTTGTCGGGGTGATCCCGGATGCAGGCACGGTCCGCCTTCCGAAAATTCTGCCACCGGCCATTGCCCGGGAGATATTGATGACAGGGCGGCGGATGAGTGCTGCCGAAGCAGCGCAATGGGGAATCGTAAATGCGGTGGTACCGGCGGACCAGGTCATGGACAAGGCACGGGAATTGGCGTCATCAGTTGTTTCCGCTGCCCCCCTTGCGATTGGTGCAATCAAAGAGTTGATGCGGGGAACGGACGCGCTTTCGCTGGAAGCGGGTTTCGAGTTTATGCGATCGGGTGGCGCACCGCTTTATAAGCGTATGCTGGAAAGTGAGGATGCGCAGGAAGGCCCAAAAGCATTTTCGGAAAAACGGGAGCCGGTATGGAAAGGACGCTAGCAGGCGTCGTTTAACAGGCCGGTTTCCTTGAGGAACATGTCTTCGAACTGACTGGGGGATAGGGGCGGCGCAAAGCGGTACCCCTGGAATTCGTTGTAACCGTATTCCCGCAGCAGCGAGGCCTGCTCATTGGTTTCCACGCCTTCAGCCACGACTTTAAGGTTAAGGGCGTGGCCCAAGGTCACGATGGCCTTGGCAATGGTTCTGGAATCGCTTTCAGGCAGGTCCATAACAAATGTCCGGTCCAGCTTCAGATGCGTTACCGGCATTTTCTTGAGATAACTGAGAGAGGAGTAACCGGTTCCGAAATCGTCGATGGCAATGGCGGTTCCCATATCCTTCAATGCCTTCAGGACAGGCAGAATGCTGTCCAGGCTCTGCATGGTAGCGCTTTCGGTTACCTCGATCTGCAAGAGGTCCGGTGACAGATTATGGGCGGTAATCGCCTGCCGGTAATCGTCCAGAACGTCGGAATTGGTAAATTGAACAGCAGAGACATTAACCGCGATGGCTACGGAACGGTTGAGTTCTTTCTGCCATTTGGCGGCCTGCGCGGCGGCCATATCCATAACCTTCTGCCCTAATGGAATGATAAGGCCGGTGGCTTCTGCAATTGGAATGAATGTCGACGGTGGGATGTAGCTGCCGTCGGGGCGGGGCCATCTCACAAGGGCCTCGCAGCCGCACAGCCTATGGTTACTGCAGTCGATTTTTGGCTGGTACACCAGCTCAAATTCATCCCGCACCAAAGCCTCGCGCATTTCCTTTTCGAGGCTCAATGTCCTGTGCACGGCCTCATCCAGGCTGCTATCGAATAGTTTGACGTCACGGCTCAATTCCGATTTGGCGGCGAACATTGCAATTTCCGCCGTGCGGATCAACTCATCGGCATCATTGCAGTCCGTGGGCCAAACGGACGCCCCGATAGAGGCGGTGAGTTCGATCGTTTCACCATTTGACAATTGAATAGGACTTTTGACCGCATTGTGAACGCGCCGGGCAAGATCAACAATTTTGCTGGTGTCTGCGAGCCTATCTAATAGAACCGCGAATTTGTCACTTTCCAGGCGCGCGATCAGGCCACTGTGAATAGAGACTTCGCCCAGGCGTTCAGAAAAGTTTTTAAGTGCCTCGTCACCGATATCATGGCCGTATAGGTCGTTGACTGCCTTGAAGCGGTTAATGTTGATCAGTATTACGGCAAGTTTAAATTTTGGCCTTATTTTCAAAGTGTTCAGGACTGTTTCCCTGAACATTGTTCGGTTTGCGAGGCCGGTCAGAGTGTCCCTGGTGGCAAGCCTGCGCAATTCGCGTTCGGCCTTTGCCCTGCTGGTCACATCCACAAGGGTTGACTGGATTGCCCAGTCGTCTTCCCAGAGGACCGGGCGCAGCATGACCTGCAATATGATTTCGCTGCCGTCGGCCCGGATGCGTTTTTCCTCGTCAAGCTGGATTACTTCCCCCGGCTTGAGATTGCGAGGCTCAAAAAACTTGGATGGTGAGGGAAAGGTTTTCCGCAAGTCCTGAGAATTGACAAATTCCTCGGCGTTTTCATATCCGAATATCTGTGCCGCAGTCTGATTTGCATACAGGATTTTATAACCTTTGAGTACTGTTACCCCCTGTAGCGATCCTTCCAGCAATCCGCGATAGCGTTCTTCCGAGGCCTCAAGGTCCTTCTTGCTGCGCAGTATTCTTCTCAACAGCGTATCTATTGACTGTGCCACCGTTCCAATGTCATCGCGCCGTTCCATTACGGTTGAGGCGAGGGGGGAAACATGGTTCAGCTTGTCGATGTTGATTGACTGCAAGTATTCGCTGATGGTCCGCAAAGGGCGGGTAACAATCAAAAAGACACTGATGAGCAGGCTGGCGACAATCGTAATGCTGATAACCGCACTGGTTCGTGCAACTGTGTTGGCCCGGTCCACGGTTGCCGCAAGGATTGATCCGACGTCTCCGGTCAGTGTCAGGGTGCCGACTTCTATTTTGTCACCCTCAAAGGGATATACGAGCTTTCGCGTTTCCTTGATGTTGAGGTTAGACGTCGGGAGGATATAGAGAAGCAGGGATTCCTGCTGAGGATAGTTGTGGTCGTGTGATATCGACGCCGCCAGCGGTCCGTCGACCGGCCCGGTGATTTCGGCCTTGGCTACGAACTTGTCGCGGACCAGGCCGTCGAGCAGGCCCTCCAAGGCGCTGTTGTCCAGTTCCCAGAGGGCTTTTGTCGTTGCCAGTTCAACGTTGTCAGCCAAGCCCGACAGGTTGTGCCTGGCGGCTTCAATGGCTTCCTTGGCGCCGAGACGGGCCTGGTAGATGGTGGCAGACGTACCGACGATTGCCGCGAGTAGCAGTGACCATGCGGCAATCTTGAAGCCCAGTCTAGAAAACCAACCGCCGATATTTGGGCTCATCCGATAATCCGCATACTAAGAAAAGCAAAAGAATATTTGTATATTGCTGCAGTATCATGTTGGGAAAAGGTTAACATAATATTGCCACTACATGACCAGCATAAATGTTGCCGGATCAAATATTTCAATTGCGATAGCTTGCGGATTATCCTCCTTCGAAGCCCGTCAAAACGTTAACGGCATTAATGCCGATTTCTTCAACTGCGTATCCACCTTCCATTACAAAAAGAGTGGGAAGGTTCAGGCTGGCGAGCACGGCGCCATACCGTTTGAAGTCATCCGTCTTCAGCTTGAAAAAGGATATGGGGTCATTCTCAAAGGTATCAACGCCGAGTGAGATGACCAGTGCATCGGGGGAATAGTCTGAAATTCTTGCGCAGGCCTGTTTGAGCGCTTCCTGCCAGTCGGTATAGTCCGTCCCGGGTTTCATCGGGAAGTTGGCCGTGAAGCCTTCACCGTGCCCCGCACCGTTTTCGTCGTCGTATCCCAGGTAATGCGGGAAGGCATCCACCGGGTCCCCATGCAAGGAAAGGAATAAAACATCCTCCCGGTTATAGAAAATAGACTGGGTGCCATTTCCATGATGGAAATCAACGTCGAGGATCGCCACACGTGAGGCTCCTTCATCGAGGAATGATTGTGCGGCGATCGCGGCATTGTTGAAGAAGCAATAGCCGCCATAGAGGTCTGCTGCGGCGTGGTGTCCCGGTGGGCGGCAAAGGGCGAAGGCACTCCGCTCTCCTGCGGAAACGATCTTCTGTGCGGTAAGGGCGACGTCTACGGCAGATCGGGCTGCTTCGTAGGTCCCGTCACCGATGGACGTTTCAGCACCCAATGCGTAATAACCCAGTTGGCCTTCAATATCGTTCGGTCGCTTCTGGCGCATGGTCCGAACCGGGAAAACGATGGGGATCGCTTCGCCCTTATGGCCGGTCTTCTGCCACTCGGTCCAGCATCGCTCAAGGAAATTGACGTAGTTGCCGTCATGGATCCGATTGATCGGATCAAGTCCATAACTATTGGGCGCGATAATATCCCCCAGTTGAACGTCTTTGACGCGGTTCAGGATATGTTCGGCGCGGACAGGGCATTCAAAAGGAGCAACCAACTCGCCGCCTGCAAGTTCCGTTTTCACATTTCTAAGTTTGTGCTTTTCACTAAAGACGGTCTTCATGGCGAGTCTCCCAAAATACGACGTGCGACAACCTAGTAAGAAAAAGAACGGGCCGCAATTGCTGCGGCCCGTTTCAAGGGAGCGTTATGCCTTTAGTCCAGGGAATTCAACACATCGCGGAGTGTGGAGAAAAGCTGGTCAATATGCTCTTTCTCAATGATCAGCGGCGGAGAGAGGGCGATGATGTCGCCGGTGGTGCGAATCAGGACACCTTTCTCATAGGCTTTGAGGAAGGCATTGAAGGCACGTTTGGTCGGCTCTCCGGCAATCCCTTCCAGTTCAATTGCACCAATCAGGCCCATGTTGCGGATGTCTTTGACATTTTTGCAGTCGGCCAGCGCGTGAATGGAATCTTCCCAATACTGCGCCATATCCGCACCGCGTGTCAGCAAACCTTCTTCTTTATAGGTTTCCAGGGTGGCAAGACCGGCAGCACAGGCAATCGGATTTCCGGAATAGGTGTATCCGTGGAACAATTCGATCATGTTCTCCGGACCAGTCATGAATGTATTGTAGATTTCGTCGCGGACGAAGACTGCGCCCATCGGGACGACACCGTTGGTAAGACCCTTGGCTGTCGTGATGATATCCGGTGTGACCCCGAAGAAGTCTGCTGCGAACGGGCTGCCCAGGCGGCCGAAGCCGGTGATGACTTCATCAAAGATCAGAAGGATGCCGTATTTGTCGCAGATTTCGCGCAGGCGCTGCAAATAGCCTTTCGGCGGCAACAGCACGCCGGTGGAGCCCGCCATCGGTTCGACGATCACAGCCGCAATGGTGGACGGGTCATGCAGGGCACAGATCCGTTCCAGATCGTCGGCGAATTCGGCGCCGTGTTCCGGCTGGCCGCGGGTGAATGCGTTGCGTTCCAGGTCATGCGTGTGGGGCAGGTGATCGACGCCGGTCAGAAGCGTACCGAAGGTCTTCCTGTTGGAGACAATGCCGCCAACGGAAATACCGCCAAAGTTCACACCGTGATAACCACGTTCCCGGCCAATCAAGCGGGTACGGGTTCCTTCGCCGCGGGCGCGTTGATAGGCGATTGCGATTTTGAGAGCCGTTTCAACGGATTCGGACCCGGAGTTGGTGTAGAAGACGTGGTCCATCCCCTGCGGGGTCAACTGCACCAGCTTGGAGGCCAGTTCGAAGGCTTTCGGATGCCCCATCTGGAAAGCGGGCGCGTAATCCAGTTCAGCAGCCTGTTTCTGGATTGCCTCGACGATTTTCGGGCGTTTATGACCTGCGTTCACGCACCACAGACCAGCCGTGCCATCCAGAATCTTCTGGCCCTGGTCGTTGGTGTAGAACATCCCTTCGGCTTCCACCAGCATCCGCGGGTTCTTTTTGAACTGCCGGTTGGCGGTAAAGGGCATCCAGAAGGCTTCAAGGTTATTTGTGTCGCTACGCATTGCACGTCCCCATTCTTGTTTCTTGATGAGACAACTTTTTCATCTGGCAACAAATTTACCATGCGGTCAGGATTTGATCACAGGGCCAGTTTGCATGAAGTCATACGGCCAGATAGTCCGCCCCGATACCCAGGAACAAGAAAGGCTGCCTCAACGGGCAGCCTTTCCAGTTTCTATACGCCTTGTGCTGGGGGATTAACGTCCTTCGCCAAACACCATGTCATAGGCAGGCAGCGTGAGGAAGTCGGGGAAATCCTCCGCGATTGCCATTTCCTCAAACAGTTTGCCGGCCTGTTCGAATCGGCTCTGGGAATAGTTGTCTCCCAGTTCCTTGCGGATTTTGTCCATTTCTTCGGCAATTACCTTGGAAATATAGGCGCGGCTCAGTTTGGTGCCATCGTCCAGGGTAGCCTCATGCTGTGCCCACTGCCAAAGCTGAGCCCTGGAGATTTCGGCGGTTGCCGCGTCTTCCATGAGATTGAACAGGGGGACGCATCCGTTCCCGCCGAGCCAGGCCTCCGTATAGCGGATACCAACCTGAACATTGGTGCGCAGGCCGCTGTCTGTGATGCTGCCTTCCGGTACTTTCACCAGATCGGCTGCGGTCACATTCACATCGTCACGTTTACGGTCTATCTGGTTCGGTGTTGTCATGACGGCATTGAAGGCCTCGAGGGCAACCGGCACCAGGCCCGGATGGGCAACCCAGGAGCCATCATGACCATCATTGGCTTCTCGCTCCTTGTCGGCTTTCACCTTTGCGAAAGCTTCGGCATTGGCTGCCTCGTCGCCTTTGACGGGAATCTGCGCTGCCATACCGCCGATGCAGGGCGCATTGCGCTTGTGGCAGGTTTTTACCGCCAGGAGCGAATAGGCACGCATGTTCGGGACCGTCATCGTCACCTGTGCGCGGTCCGGCATCACGAAGTCAGCACGATTGCGGAACTTTTTGATGATGGAGAAGATATAGTCCCAGCGACCACAGTTCAGACCGGCAGAATGGTTCCGCAGTTCATACAGGATTTCATCCATTTCAAAGGCGGCCAGAATGGTTTCGATGAGAACCGTCGCCTTGATGGAACCCTGCGGAATGCCAACAAGTTCCTGCGCCTCTACAAAGATTTCATTCCAAAGACGGGCCTCAAGGTGGCTCTCCATTTTCGGAAGATAATAGTAGGGGCCCGTTCCACGGCTCAGGGTTTCTGCGCCATTATGGTAGATATGCAGGGCGAAATCGACAATGCCGCCCGAACAGGCCTTGCCATCCACCAGAATATGTTTCTCGTCCAGATGCCAACCGCGAGGCCGGACAATGAGCGTCGCTGTCTTGTCTTTCAGCTCATAGTGTTTGCCTGAGTTAGGATCATCCAGAGAAATGGTCCGGCGCACGGCATCACGCAGGTTTATCTGGCCCTGGATCATATTGTCCCAGGTCGGACAGTTGGAATCCTCCAGATCGGCCATGAAGCAATAAGCACCTGAGTTCAGCGCGTTAATGACCATCTTCCGGTCTGTCGGTCCAGTGATCTCGACGCGGCGGTCCTGGAGGTCCTGGGGAAGGGGGGCAATCGTCCAGTCCCCTGCGCGGACGGAAGCGGTTTCCGCCAAGAAATCCGGCAGTTCACCAGCATCCAGTTTCACTTGGCGCTCGTCGCGGGCCTTCAGCAGTTCTAGACGCCGTTGACCGAATTTGCGTTGCAATATTCCGATGAGGCCTAATGCCTCGGAAGTCAGGATTTCTTCGTAACCGGGTTTGATTTCACCGGTCAGCTTAACGCCTTCAGACGCGGATCGAAGCGCTTCCAGGTTTGCGTTGCTCATTATTATCATCCCTGTCGCTTTAAGGTTGGAAATTACTACCTTTTTATCTGCTAACAGGCGAAAATCAATGGCATTTATCCATATTTCGGAAATATTTCTACACAGTGATATGTAAGATGTTGCGTTGCAACAATTTTTCCTGAGCCTGGTTTTTCCACAGATTTTTGGAGGTGACCGGTTGCGCCGGTTCTGACTGGAAGTCTTGCATCAGTAGTGGGGCGGCTTGGTTTGCGTCTGATTGCTGATTGCCTGTTCGAGTCCATGGATGCGGGATTGCAGTTGACGGTTGTGAAGTTTCAGCTTGTCGATTGTATGCGACTGCGATGTCACCACTTCATTGAGTTCTTCAACTGTCTTTTCAAGATTGGCAAATTTGATTTCCAGTTCGGTGAGGCGGGTGTCCGGCATGGTGGCTCTCCTGCAATTTAATACATACTGTCGTCGAAATAATAGACTTGAAGCTAGGTTTCAAACGCCTCTTTTGGTATACTTTAGAAGTTCCTAAATGCAGAATGGTTATGGAGTAGAAGCTCATGTCCATATTCAGTTTTCTGCGGAAAGAAAAAAATCCGGCAGACCGGCGCCGCTCAGAGCGGGTGATAGGCATGGGTGCGCGTGCGGAAATTGATAAGCGGAGTTTTCCCATAGCAGATATTTCTATGGGGGGCGCGCGCGTTGACCGGTTCTTTAATGATGTGGCACCCAAACAGCGCCTGTTTCTGACAATCATGCTGATGATCGACGGCAAGGTGGAAAGTTTTCCCGCCCAGGCCGTGGTTCGCCGCAAGGGGAACGGAGGGTTAGCGCTTCAATTTCGTAAGTTACAGCCCTATGCGGAACAGAAATTGTCGGAATTCGTTCGGATAAACTCTTTCAAACCGGTCAACTTTCCAATTTAATCAATCAAGTATCAGTGTGTTTTCACGATATGAAGCGTCCACCTTCCTGTGTTGGACGCGCCATGTCTTTTTTGAATTGAAGGGGCTGTCTGGTGTTTTCCTGGACCTTTGATAAGGCTGATGTTTCCGGTCTGGCACTTTTGTCTGTCGACGAAATGTATGCGGCGGATAAATGGGCGATGGAGGCGGGTACGTCTGGAGAGCAACTGATGGACGCTGCAGGGCGGGCGGTTGCCGACGAGGTGATCAGGCGTTGGCCAAAGGGACAGGTCGCGGTTTTGTGTGGGCCCGGGAATAATGGGGGCGATGGTTTCGTTGCGGCTCGCTACTTAACGGACGCCGGGTGGTCGGTGAAACTTGCACTGCTCTGCGATCGTTCTGCCTTGAAAGGTGATGCGGCCGTGGCTGCGGGACGCTGGACGGGGAAGGTGGAAAGCTTTTCCGAGGCGTTTGTTGAAGGTGCTGACGTTGTCATTGATGCCGTGTTCGGGGCAGGGCTCAACCGCGAGGTCGACGGGGTTGTGGCTGCAACATTGCGGGCGGCGGCAGCGAGACCGGTTGTTGCAGTTGATGTTCCTAGCGGTGTTAATGGAGACAGCGGGCTGGTGCTGGGCTACGCACCCCATGCCGCGGTTACGGTAACATTCTTTCAGAGGAAGACGGGCCATTTGCTGTTTCCCGGGCGTGATAAGTGCGGGGAGCTGGTTGTTGCCGACATAGGGATCGCTGCGGATGCGTTGGACGTGGTTTCCCCTCTGGCTGTCCGGAATGCTCCGGCGCTATGGCTGGCACAATTCCCCTGGCTGACGCCGGATCTGAATAAATTCTCTCGGGGCATGGCCTGCATTGCAGGCGGACAAGAGATGACCGGGGCCGCGCGGCTGGCCTCGCGTGCGGCCCAGCGTTGCGGCGCCGGATATATTGTCCTGGCAAGCCCGGAAAAGGCCGCCACCCTTTACCGGGTGTCTCTTGAAAGCGTTGTGGTGAAGGGGTTTCGGGACACTGCCGGTTACTCGTCCATATTGGACGATGCGCGGATGGCGGCATGTCTGATCGGGCCTGGCCTGGGGCAGGATTTTGGATGTTCGGAACGAGTGTTGACCACTCTGCGGTCCGGAAAGCCAACGGTACTGGATGCGGATGCCCTCAGCCTCTTCAAGGATAGCCGGGATGTCCTCTTTAACTGTCTGCAGGCTCATACATTGATGACCCCTCACGAAGGGGAATTTTCTCGGTTGTTTCCTGAGCTTGTGGCAGAGCAAAACAAACTGGAGCGTGCCCGAAAGGCTGCCCAGAGCGCCGGATGCACGGTCCTTTTGAAAGGGGCGGATACGGTTATTGCTACGCCGGATGGAAGGGCCGTTATTTGCGACAACGCGCCGCCGGACCTGGCGGCGGCGGGGACGGGGGATGTGCTGGCTGGCGCGATTACTGGTCTCCTCAGCAGGACCGGTGATCCGTTTTTATCTGCAATTATAGGGGCTTGGCTTCATGGAGAGGCGGCACGGAATATCGGTGTTGGCCTGATAGCGGAAGATCTTCCGCTGGCAATGAAGGATATCTTGAATTTTCTTAAAAAATAGCTGGAGTTTCATAACGTTTAGTTTGTGACTTTGTTTTGAAGTCTTATGGAATTCCGCTATTTCCTTTTATTTGCGTCGAAAAATGATGCGTGTTACATTCCGCGCAACAGTTCGATAAAGAACTCATGAAATATTGAGAGAATACTCTATTACCGGCGAGTGCCGGGATATTGGCTGATTGCTGTCAGAGCAGAAGTAATCGGGTGGGGGACAGGCGATGTCTGGTTCAACCAAAGCCAGGAAACTGTGAGTATGTTTTTTAGACGTATTAATCACCAGGATATTGTTAGGGCTGGGGCGACGTTCCAGCGCGAAAGGCCTGACCACACCGTCGAGACAGCGAAAGTACTGTCTGTCGACCCGGATTCATTTGGTATACCGCATGTCCGCTATGAGCTGGCTTTTGAAAAGCCGTGCATGTCGACGCGTATCGTCGACGGGCCACGGGTTCTTGCTCTTGAGGCTTTCGCAGATACTTACAAAGAATGTGTTTCGAACGGCTCCAGCCAATCCGGCCATTGAACAGGCAAAAACGCCTCAATTGAGCATTTTTCCGATTTTTTTGCGCGTTATTGGCCTTTTTGCTTATCCTAAGCTTTGACTGACCTGATCCATATGCTATAGAACCGCCGCTCCGGACGAGCTGTAGGCGCCGCATGGCATTTTGTTGGGCGGTCGTGGTGGAATTGGTAGACACGCTAGATTTAGGTTCTAGTGCCGTAAGGCGTGAGAGTTCAAGTCTCTCCGACCGCACCAGTCTCATACTGAAGTGCCTGGCGCCACAGTGATGATCCGGTAACGAGTTTTACACCGACCTTACCGAAGGTTTTCCCATGCAGATCAGCGAATTGAAAAACGAAGGCCTGAGCCGCGAATATTCCGTCACCATTCCGGCCGCCGACATCGACCAGCGTGTCGACGCGCGCCTGCAGGAAGTAGGCGCCACTGTCCGTATTCCTGGCTTCCGTCCGGGTAAAGTTCCTCTTAACATGCTGCGTCAGCGTTTCAGCAAGTCCGTTTTGGGCGAAGTGCTGGAAAGCGCGGTGAATGAAACCAGCCAGGAAGTTCTGCGCGAGAATGATCTGCGTCCGGCTATGCAGCCGAAGATCGAGATCGAGAGCTTCGAAGAGGGCAAAGACCTGGTCTTCAAAGTCGGCGTCGAATGTATGCCGGAAATTGAAGAAGCGGATTACAGCAAAATCAAGCTGACCCGCTTGAAAGCCAAAGTCGAAGACAAGGAAGTCGACGACGCTCTGGAGCGTATCGCGAAAGATTTCCGCAAGACCGAGCCGGTTGCCAAAGCCCGCAAGGCGAAGGCTGGTGACGTTACGGTTATCGACTTCAAAGGCAGCATTGACGGTGAAGTGTTTGAAGGCGGTGCCGGTGAAGGGCATCACCTGGAACTGGGTTCCAACCGCTTCATCCCGGGTTTTGAAGACCAGATTGTCGGCACAAAGCCGGGCGACAGCCTGGACGTGAAAGTGACCTTCCCGGAAGATTACCACGCAAATGACCTGGCGGGCAAAGAAGCTGTCTTTGCCGTCGACGTGAAGGAATTGCGTGAATATGTCGACCAGGAAGTGAACGACGAGTTTGCTGAAAGCCTGGGCCTGGAAAACCTGGATGCGTTGAAGCAGCAGGTTCGCGAGCGTCTGGAACAGGACTACGGTCAGGTTAGCCGCTCCCGCATGAAGCGTGACCTTCTGGATGCCCTGCACGAAGCGCATGATTTTGAAGTGCCTGCCGGCATGGTCGATCAGGAATTCGAGCAGATCTGGCAGCAGTTCGAACAGGCCAAGGAAGCAGGCCAGCTTGACGAGGAAGAGACCTCCAAGGATGAAGAAGAGCTGAAAACGGAATATCGCGATATTGCGAAACGCCGTGTGATGCTTGGCCTGTTGCTGTCTGAAGTTGGTTCCAAGAACAACATTCAGGTATCGCAGGACGACATCAACCGTGCGATGGTCCAGGAAGCTCAGAAATATCCGGGCCAGGAAACGCAGGTTCTGCAGTTCTATCAGAAGAACCCGCAGGCTCTTGCCAACCTGCAGGCGCCGATCTTTGAAGACAAGGTCGTCGACTTCCTGTTGGAGATGGTCAAAATTGACGACAAGGATGTCAGCGTCGAAGATCTGATGAAAGACCCGGACGAAGAAGAAGCTGCTCCGAAAAAGAAAGCTTCCTCCAAGAAGGCGTCTTCCAAAAAAGCCTCGGCTAAAAAAGCCAAAGCGAAAAAGTCGGACGACTAAAATCCTTCCATAGAAAAAGCTAAGTTTGGCTTTTTTTCTGGGAAAAGACTTATATGCTAGTCCCGCGTTCTTTACGGTTGAATTGACCGGTCTAAGGACGCGGGACTTTTGTCTATAAACCCGCGACGAACAGGAGAGCCTTGGGACAATGCGTGACCCGATTGATCTTTATATGAACACTCTGGTTCCGATGGTGGTTGAGCAGACCAACCGTGGCGAACGCTCTTACGATATTTATTCCCGCCTTCTGAAAGAGCGAATCATTTTCCTGACGGGGCAGGTCGATGACCATGTGGCCAGCCTGATCTGTGCACAGCTTTTGTTCCTCGAATCGGAAAACCCGAACAAGGATATCGCCTTCTATATCAATTCACCGGGCGGCGTCGTGACCTCCGGGATGTCCATTTACGACACCATGCAGTATATCCGTCCTTCCGTTTCTACGGTTTGCATGGGGCAGGCGGCGTCCATGGGGTCCCTGTTGCTGACGGCCGGGGCGGCTGGAAAGCGATTCGCGCTGCCCAACAGCCGGATTATGATTCACCAGCCGTCGGGCGGTGCTCAGGGCCAGGCGACGGACATTGAAATCCAGGCCCGTGAAATCCTGCGCATGCGTGCACGTCTTAACAACATCTATGTCGAGCATACCGGGCAGGATCTGGAAACGATCGAAAAAGCTATGGACCGCGATAAATTCATGGAAGCGGACGAGGCAAAGGAATTCGGTCTGATTGACGAGGTGGTCGACAAGCGCCCCATCGCCATTGCCGCGGAAGAGGAAAGCGATAAATAATTTCGGGCTTTGCTTGAGGGCAAATCAGAGAGTTGTTATCCGTCGGCCCCTGTCGCAAGGCAGGGGCCGATTTACTACCTGTTTACCGATTTCTGACATCATTGATCAACGGTCCTTGGTATCGCAGAGCGGTGCTCCTACATAGGAAAGAGGTTTTTTTGCCGTTTTTCGGATTGTAGGAGCGGTATGGGACCGTATAATTGACGAAGTGAAGCAGCCGATCTGGCAAAGTTAAGGGACGAGAGATTACGGTATGACCAAGTCTAGCGGAAGCAGCGACAGCAAGAACACCCTCTACTGCTCTTTTTGTGGGAAGAGCCAGCACGAGGTTCGTAAGCTGATTGCCGGTCCCACCGTATTCATTTGCGATGAATGCGTGGAACTGTGCATGGATATCATCCGTGAAGACAACAAGTCCGCGGTGTCAAAGTCCCACGATGGCGTGCCGACGCCACAGGAAATTCGTGAGGTTCTCGATGACTATGTCATCGGACAGGATTACGCGAAACGTGTGTTGGCTGTGGCCGTTCACAACCATTACAAACGCCTGGCGCATCAGGGCAAGAACAGCGATGTTGAACTGGCCAAGTCCAACATTCTGCTGGTAGGACCGACCGGTTGCGGTAAGACCCTGCTGGCCCAGACGCTGGCGCGCATCCTGGATGTGCCCTTCACCATGGCTGACGCCACCACCCTGACCGAAGCCGGTTATGTTGGTGAGGACGTTGAGAATATTATTCTCAAACTGCTGCAGTCGGCCGACTACAATGTGGAGCGGGCACAGCGCGGGATCGTCTATATTGACGAGGTCGACAAGATCAGCCGCAAGTCTGATAACCCATCCATCACCCGGGATGTATCCGGTGAAGGCGTTCAGCAGGCGCTGCTGAAAATCATGGAAGGCACTGTCGCATCCGTGCCGCCACAGGGTGGCCGTAAGCATCCGCAGCAGGAGTTCCTGCAGGTTGATACGACGAATATCCTGTTTATCTGCGGCGGCGCGTTCGCCGGTTTGGACAAGATCATCGCCTCGCGCGGTAAAGGGTCCGCCATCGGTTTCGGTGCTGATGTGAAATCGGAAGACGACAGGAATGTCGGCGACATCCTGATGGATGTTGAGCCGGAAGACCTGCTCAAATTTGGTCTGATCCCGGAATTTGTGGGTCGTGTGCCGGTTCTGGCGACCTTGCGTGACCTGGACGAAGACGCGTTGATCGATATTCTCACCACGCCGCGCAATGCGTTGGTGAAGCAGTATCAGCGCTTGTTCGAAATGGAAAATGTGAAGTTGGACTTCACCGAAGACGCCCTGCGTGCAGTTGCTATAAAAGCGATTGAGCGTAAGACGGGCGCGCGCGGTCTGCGTTCTATCATGGAAGGCATTCTCCTGGACTCCATGTACGAACTGCCGACGCTGGAAGGGGTTGAAGAGATTGTCATTAACCGCGAAGTCGTAGAGGGGCGGGCAGATCCGCTACATATCTATGCCGAGCGCCACGACGAGGTAGAAACCAGCGCTTGAGCAGGCTGTTCTTGAAGCCTTGCATGCGAAGCGCCACATATGCTGGTGAGTGGTTTATTTCGGTCTAGTTCAGACCAAGTCTTTTCGGAGTAAAGGATCACATATGTTCGATATGAAGCAAGGTGACCTCTATCCTATTCTGCCCTTGCGGGATATCGTGGTTTTTCCGCATATGATCGTGCCGTTGTTTGTCGGCCGGGAAAAGTCCGTTCGTGCGCTTGAGGATGTCATGCGCGACGACAAGCAGATTCTGCTGGTCACACAGAAGAATGCTGCGGTAGACGATCCCGCCAAGGACGATATTTATGAGGTTGGCACAATTGGTACTGTTCTGCAGCTGCTGAAGCTGCCGGATGGCACGGTGAAGGTTCTGGTTGAAGGCCAGCAACGTGCAAAAATCTCAAGTTTTACCGATAACGATGATTTCTTCCAGGCATATGCCGAGGCGATTGACGAGGAAGAAGGCGAAGAGGCGGAACTGTCCGCACTCAGCCGTGCCGCCGTCAGCCAGTTTGAACAGTATATCAAGCTGAACAAGAAAGTTCCGTCGGAAATCCTCAGTTCTATCAATCAGATTGAGGATCCGTCGAAGCTGGCGGATACGATTGCCCAGCATTTGACTTTGAAAATTGCCGAGAAGCAGGAGCTTCTCGAACTGGACACGGTCGAAGAACGCCTGGAGAAGATCTACTCCTTCATGGAAGGTGAGATCAGCGTGATGCAGGTTGAGAAACGCATCCGCAGCCGTGTTAAGCGCCAGATGGAGAAAACCCAGCGCGAGTATTATCTGAATGAGCAGATGAAGGCGATTCAGAAAGAGCTCGGCGAAGGTGAAGACGGCAAGGACGAACTTGCCGAACTGGAAGAAAAGATCGAGAAGACCAAGCTTTCGAAGGATGCGAAAGAAAAGGCCCATGCCGAGTTGAAAAAACTGCGTGCCATGAGCCCGATGTCCGCGGAAGCGACGGTTGTACGCAACTATCTTGACTGGTTGTTGAATATTCCCTGGAAGAAGCGCAGCCGGGTTAAGAAGGACCTGAAAGAAGCAGAGAAGGTCTTGAATGCGGATCACTATGGCTTGGAAAAAGTCAAAGAGCGCATCCTTGAATATCTTGCTGTCCAGGCCCGTATGAACAAGGTCAAGGGGCCCATTCTGTGTCTTGTTGGCCCGCCGGGCGTTGGTAAGACCTCGCTGGGGCAGTCCATTGCCAAGGCGACAAACCGTCATTTCGTACGTATGTCCCTTGGTGGCGTTCGGGACGAATCGGAGATTCGTGGCCATCGCCGGACCTATATCGGTTCCATGCCGGGTAAGGTTATCCAGGGCATGAAAAAGGCCAAGACGTCCAACCCGATGTTCCTTCTCGATGAGATCGACAAGTTGGGTGCGGACTGGCGTGGTGATCCTTCTTCGGCACTTCTTGAAGTTCTGGACCCGGAACAGAACGCTACTTTTGCGGACCACTACCTGGAAGTTGACTATGACCTTTCGGATGTGATGTTCGTCACGACAGCCAACACGCTGAACATGCCGGGGCCGTTGCGGGACCGCATGGAGATCATCCGCATCCCGGGTTATACCGAGGACGAAAAGGTTGAGATCGCCAAGCGGCACCTGATTCCCAAACAGATGAAGGAAAACGGGCTGAAAGAAGCGGAGTGGAAGATTGAGGATAAGGCAATCCGTGACCTCATTCGCTATTACACTCGCGAAGCCGGCGTTCGTAATCTGGAACGTGAAATCGCCAACCTGTGCCGTAAAGGTATCAAGGAAATCATGATGGAAGGCGAATCGCAGGTTGTTATCACCAAGGATAATCTGTCCGATGCGAAGTTCGCCGGTGTTCGTCGCTTCCGCTATGGCGAGGTTGAGGAAGAAGACCTTGTTGGTGTTGTGACAGGTCTCGCCTGGACTGAAGTTGGTGGCGAATTGCTGTCGATCGAGGCGGTTATGATCCCGGGCAAGGGCAAGATTACCAAGACGGGTAAACTTGGCGATGTGATGCAGGAATCCATCGCAGCGGCTGAAAGCTATGTCAAAAGTCGTGCGCCTTCGTTTGGTATCAAGCCGACGACCTTTGAGAAAACCGACATTCACCTTCACGTTCCGGAAGGGGCTACCCCGAAAGATGGTCCGTCTGCTGGTGTGGCCATGGTCACCTCGATGGTGTCCGTGCTGACTGGTATTCCCGTGCGCAAGGATGTGGCGATGACAGGTGAGATTACCCTGCGTGGCCGGGTCCTGCCAATTGGCGGGTTGAAGGAAAAACTGCTGGCTGCTCTGCGTGGTGGTATCAAGACAGTTCTGATCCCGCATGATAACGAGAAGGACCTCGCGGATATCCCCGATAACGTGAAAGAAAATCTCACTATCATCCCGGTCAAGACTGTCGATGAGGTGCTGGAGCGGGCCTTGGCCGATGCGTTGAAGCCGATTGAATGGACTCCGGAGGATCAGGAGGCGGTAGATAAGATATCTACTTCCGATTCGACGAAGGACAGACCGGGCGTTACAACTCACTGATATCCGGCATTGTCGGAAATAATATTGCAAACAGGCCTCCATTTGGGGGCCTGTTTTGTTTGCTAGTGATTTGTCAACAGTTCAAAAGTGAAAAAACCTGTGGAAAAATCGCAGAATTCTGCGGTTTTCCAATTGACGGGCCATTCCTATTGCTCTTAAACTTCAGCCCGTAACAAGAACGGATTGTCCGTTATTAATATCAACATAAACCCGCATCCAATGAGGGGGGTCTAGACGTGAATAAAAACGATCTTGTCGCTTCTGTTGCTTCTGCTTCCGGTCTGTCTAAAGCTGACGCCGCCGGTGCCGTTGACGCTGTATTTGACGCAATCACTGGTGCCTTGAAAGGCGGCGACGAAGTTCGCCTTGTTGGCTTTGGTACTTTCTCCGTTGCTGATCGCGCCGCTTCTGAAGGCCGCAATCCGCGTACCGGTGAAAAAATCCAGATCCCGGCTTCCAAGCAGCCGAAGTTCAAGGCTGGTAAAGGCCTGAAAGATTCCGTGAACGGCTAATTCAGCTTTCACGAGACTTTAAACCGGTCGCCTTTCGAGGCGGCCGGTTTTTATTTTATGAAAATGAAAAAAAGTGATTTTAGGCTATTGATTGCCCGGCGTATTCGATCTATAAACTGCGCCGCAACGGGCGGTTAGCTCAGCTGGGAGAGCATCTCGTTTACACCGAGAGGGTCGGCGGTTCGATCCCGTCACCGCCCACCAAAAAAAGCCTTTGAAGTTTATAACTTCTGGGCTTTTTTTGTTTTTGGCCCAAGGTTGCAATTTTCCCTATTTTCGACCGGATAATAGCGTCCACGGTTCAAGCCGATAAGACGGCCGCTGTGGTGTGTATACGTGCCCGTTGGGCGGGAAATGTTAGGACGACCTCTCAAGCGCTCTGAGATAGGCCAGTGATCCGGATAAAAAAGGGGCGGAGGTGCCAAAACACCGCCGCCCTGTGAATTTCAGCCTAAGGAGGTGTTGTCAGTCACTTAGGCTGTCGTATTTGACGACTGTCTGATCAATTGCACCAAAGACCGATTGCCCGTCGCTATCCTTCATTTCGATTCGGATCTGGTCACCGAACTTCATGAATGGGGTGCTCGGTTTGCCATTGTTGATCGTTTCGATCATGCGGATTTCAGCGATACAGGAATAACCGACGCCACCATCCTTGATGGCAGAACCATGTTCGGTATTCTGTTTATTGGAGATCGTGCCGGAACCGACGATGGCGCCCGCGCCCAGGGGACGGGTTTTAGCGGCATGGGACACCAGTTCTGGGAAACTGAACGTCATGTCGGTTCCTGCGTCTGGCTTGCCGAAGGCCTCATTGTTCAAGGTGCTGAGAAGGGGCAGGGAGAGCTTCTCACCGTCCCAGGCGTTCCCGAGCTCATCAGGCGTTACAGCGACCGGTGAGAAGGCGCTGGAAGGTTTGCTCTGGAAGAAGCCAAAGCCCTTTGCCAGTTCTCCCGGGATGAGGCCTCGCAGGCTGACGTCATTAACCAGCATAAGCAGTTTGATGTGCTGAGCGGCCTGTTGAGCGGAGACCCCCATGGGTACGTCGTCGGTGATGACAGCAATCTCGGCTTCAAAATCAATACCCCACTCCTCACTCGCCAGCGGGATATCGTCGTGGGGGCCGATGAAGGAATCGGAACCGCCCTGATACATCAGCGGGTCCGTCCAGAAGCTGTCGGGAATCTCCGCGCCACGGGCCTTCCGAACGAGTTCCACATGATTTACATAGGCGGAACCATCCGCCCATTGGTAGGCGCGGGGCAGGGGGCTTTCTGCGTCGCTTTCAGAAAAGGAGATCGTATCATCACACTTGCCCGCGTTCAGGTCGTCATAAACCTGTGCCAGGCGTGGAGAGATTTCCTCCCAATTATCAAGAGCTTGTTGCAGTGTTTTTGAGATGTCCTCTACAGAAACAGCTTTTGTCAGATCCCGGCTTACGACAACAAGTTTGCCGTCGCGCGTTCCGGATTTCAGGGTTGCCAGTTTCACTCTGTCGCTCCTCTCAGCCTTGCCAGCTTTTTACGTAGTTGTGGTTTTCGATTCCGTCCGGCATGTCTCCGACGTCCAATGCATCACGGGTATCAATCATGACAGCGTATTCGTCAGTGGCCGGTTTGGATTGCTTGAAGGCATTCTGCATCGCTTTCGGATGTGGCCCATGCGTAAAGCCGCAAGGGTGGAAGGTCATCATGCCGGCGTCGATGTTATCCCGGCTGAAGAAATCACCGGCGTGATAGAACAGCACTTCGTCATAGTCGTCGTTGTTGTGATAGAAGGGCACCTTCAATGCGTCATCTGACGATTCGAACGGACGAGGGCAGAAGGTACAGACGACGAATCGGTCGGCCACAAATGTAGTGTGCGCCGACGGCGGCAGATGATAGCGATGGCTCATCAGGGGGCGAATATCACGGACATTCACCCGAACCGGGCAGAGGTCGCCTTTCCAACCAACAACATCCAACGGATTGAACGGATAGGTAACCGTGCTGGTAACATCACGGCGTTTGATGACGACTTTCCACGTACCGTCCGGACCCAGGAACGCTTTTTGTTCCTGAAATGCTTCGTCCAGCGTGGGATGGTCCAAAACAGCAGGGTCAAAAATTGCATGGGGCCCCACAAGGCCTTTTTCAGGCAGCAGGTAGCTGCTGTTTGTTGCTTCTATGAGAAGGGCCATGACGGGGGAAGTGCATTCCAGGCGCCACATCGTGCCGCGTGGCAACATGATATAGTCGCCCGCTTCGAAGGCCAGGTGACCAAAGTCGCAATAGAGGTGACCGGCGCCGGTATGAATGAATAGCAATTCATCGCCATCACCATTGCGTACCAGGTGATCCATTTTTGCCGGTGCGCGCCACATACGTATTTTGACGCTGTTGTTATGGAGAACCTGCGTGGCATCCCAGGGGGATGACTGAAGAGCTTCCAGTTTGTTAAGGTCGAAGGCGCGGGGACGTAGCGGACCCTCCCAGTCGATCCAACCGGTCGGTGCATGTGCATGGTAGAGGTGAGATGCCGGGCCGAAGAACCCTTCTTTCCCCATCTCCCTCTCATAGGTGCCATCCGGCAGGTTTGTATGTGCCTGCCTGCTGGTCTGCCCCTCGATACGGGGGAATGAAATATATTTCTTCATGATATCCCTCGCTCTTTAATATCTGAGCGTTTGATTGTGGTTTGTCGATCTGCAACGCACTTCGCGTAAATCTTGGTTTGCGATAGTGGGCGATCCAGAGTGTCCCATCACTCCCTTCTTTAAGTTAATAGTTTCAATTGAAATGAAGTCAAGGGTGTATGTTTCTTCTGAAACGATCTCGGTTAGATTGTGATTTGTCCTGTTTTAACGTTCAAATGACAAAGATCATTCAAAAAGTATCAAATGAAACAATCTGGACAGGAATTGGAGGCTGGGGTATCAGTTGACTGCCACACTTGGTTACTTGTTGTGGGAGATGAGAACATGGGAGGAGAGTTATGATGGGATATCTCGGGCGAAATTCCCTGATCGGAGGCATGGCACTTGCGCTGGTTGCGGCGTTTAACGGCCATGCGGCTAATGCTGCAGGTGACGTCATTGAATTGAAGATGGCGCATTACCTGCCGACAGCAAATGGTATGCACGAGGACTTCATGGAGCCCTGGGCCCGTGAATTGGAAAAGCGCACCAATGGCAAGGTCAAGGTTACGATCTATCCTGGTGGTACACAGCTAGGTAATATCGCCAAGCTTTATGATGAGGTTCGCAGTGGCGTTGTGGATATCGCGCATGGACTGCGTGGTGTCCCGAATGGCCGCTTCAAGAAAACCTCGATCATCGAATTGCCCTTCATGTCGAGCAGCGCGGATGCAGCAAGCCGCACCCTGTGGGCGCTCTATCCGCAATACCTGAAAGACGAATATCCAGGCGTGAAAATGCTCGCGTTGCACGCCCATAATGGCGGTCTGCTTCACACTGGCAGCAAGCCCATTCAAACAATGGACGATTTGAAAGGTTTGCGTATCCGCTTCCCTAGTGGCCCGATCAAGGCGTTGCTGGAAGAATGGGGTGCTACCCCGCAAGGGCTTCCGCCGGGGAAAGTGTATGAGAGTGTGCAGAAGGGCGTCATCGACGGATCGCTGCTCCCATGGGACCCGATTAACAGTTTCAAACTGTCGGAAGTCATGAACTATCACACTGACGTGGGCGGTGTTTATACCGTGTCCTTCTGGTTTGCCATGAATGAGCGGAAATACAATAGCCTGCCTGCGGATGTCCGGAAGGCTATTGACGATATTTCGGGTGACAACCTGATCGGTAAATTCGGTGGCTGGTGGAACCGATGGGACAAGCTTGGCAAAGACCTTGCTGTGGCCAAAGGAGATCCGATTACGGTTCTGGACAAACAGGAACAGGCCAAATGGGAAAAAGCGGCGGAGCCGGTCATTGATGAATGGTTGTCCAAACTGGAAGACGACGGCGTTGATAACGCTCGCGAAATCTATAAGGCGATGAAAGACAAAGTTGCCGAATACGAAGGCTAACCGAAGCTGAAACAAAGCCTGACGATTGGGGGCCGCAATGGCCCTCAATTGGACGGGTTTAATAATGATAAAGGCAGCATGACTGCCTGGGTGAGGTAAGTGGTGATGGGGCGAATCGTAAAATTATTTCATTTACTGTCACGTTGGTGCGCCTATCTGGGCGTTGTTTCTCTATCAATAGCAATGCTCGTGACCGTTGCTGATGTGGCCCTGCGCGCCATTACGCGAATGAGCAATTGGTTTCTGGATACGCCGATCGGACTGGCGGTTCCCGGAGTCGTCGATCTGGTGCAGCTTTTTGTGATGGGCGCGGTATTCATGTCGATACCTTTCGCCTTCATGGCTGATGCCCATGTGTGTGTCGACCTGCTGACCGCGCGTCTGGGGGCACGGCGAGAGAGCTTCTTCAAAGGAATAGCGGCTTTCTGTTCCGCCGCTTTCATGACAGCGGTTCTGTATTACGGATGGGCGCAGGCACAGATGCAGATCGAATTTGGCGACTCGTCGTCAACATTGGAGATTCCGATGCTTTGGTTCTGGGTGGTTCTGTTGGCCGGCGCAGCTTCGTCTATCGTTGCCACATTGCTGACGGGAATCCATCAGTTGTTGACTGTTTTTAGAGTATCGTCGCATCGCGTTGATCCAAGCCGAATTGTGCAGGGAGAATAGACATGGAAGCGTCAACAATTGGCATCCTGGGATTTATAATCGCCCTGCTTTTAATATTGGTCCGCGTTCCCGTGGCAATTGCGATGGGGCTGGTTGGCGCCATCGGGTTCGGGATCATCAACGGATTCGACTCTGTGGCTTTTGTTATGGGGGCAGCTCCATTCGAATCGGTTTTCCCCTACACATTATCCGTTGTGCCTTTGTTTTTGATGATGGGGGTGTTCGCATCGCATGCAGGGCTCTCAAGTAGCCTGTTTCGTGGCGTGAACGCCTTTGTCGGACATTTCAAGGGAGGGCTGGCAATGGCCAGCATCGGGGCTTGCGCCGGCTTTGGCGCGATCTGTGGGTCCAGCCTTGCGACAGCCGCAACGATGTGCCGTGTAACGCTCCCGGAAATGAGACGTCATGGATATGATGACAGCCTGTCTTCGGCAGCCATTGCTGCGGGCGGTACGTTAGGCGTTTTGATCCCCCCCAGCATTCTTCTGGTGATCTATGGTCTGTTGACTGAACAATCCATTGGTCGGTTGTTCGCGGCGGCTCTGATCCCGGGCCTTCTGGCGACGCTGTTATATATGGGGGCCGTGGCAGTTCAGGTTCGTAGAAATCCGGAACTGGGTCCGGCTGCGCGTAAGTACTCCTGGTCGGAGCGATTTGAAACCTTACGGGAAATCCGTGCGGTCGTCGGTCTCTTCGCGTTGGTGATTGGCGGCATCTACATTGGGTTGTTCTCTCCAACCGAAGCTGCGGCTGTCGGTGCATTCGGCGCAATTGTTATGGCTGTGGCGCGGAAGGCGATTACGAAATCCGTATTCTGGGAATGCATGCGTGAAACTGCACAGATGACGGGGATGATCTTCCTGATTCTCATCGGTGCGGCCGTCTTCAACTATTTTATCGAAACCACGAATTTGCCGCAGTTGCTTATCAGTGCCGTAGGGGAGGCGGGGTTGAGCCCGATAACGGTCCTGCTGTTGTTGATGGTGTTTTATATCATTCTCGGTTGCTTTATGGACGCGCTATCAATGATTCTCCTTACGGTGCCATTTGTGTTTCCGTTGATCTCTGCGTTGGGGTTGGATCCGATCTGGTTTGGCGTGTTGTTGGTTACAGTCGCAGAACTGGGACTGATCACGCCGCCGGTGGGAATGAACCTGTTCATTATCCAAGGGGTGGCCGGCAACATGCGCCTGGAGACCGTTGCGAAGGGAGTCGTACCATTTCTGATCGCAGATATAATACGCCTGGCGATTTTGATCCTGATTCCTGGTCTGGTGCTTTGGTTGCCAAGCATCACAGCGTTCTGAAATTCGCAAAAAACATAGGCTTTTTGTCGGCCTGAAAAAATATTAAGGAATGCGTGTTTTACTTGCTTGACAGTACCGGCC
Organism: Aestuariispira ectoiniformans; assembly: GCF_025136295.1. Classification (GTDB taxonomy): domain Bacteria; phylum Pseudomonadota; class Alphaproteobacteria; order UBA8366; family Aestuariispiraceae; genus Aestuariispira_A; species Aestuariispira_A ectoiniformans. The sequence continues at coordinate 2,710,130 of NZ_CP062788.1, forward strand.
TGGAGCCGTAAATATCCGCCCGTCGCCACGGAGCGCGTAACGAAAACGCAACGCGGCGGCGGCACCTGAGGGGGTGTAGCTCAGTTGGTTAGAGCGCTGGCCTGTCACGCCAGAGGCCGCGGGTTCAAGTCCCGTCACTCCCGCCATCTTATGGCAACACACAAGGGCCGGTCATTCAGTTGACCGGCCCTTGTGTGTTTTATGCATTGTCAGGCTGTCCGCTTTTTATCATCTGGAATTTCACCGCTAAAATGCTGCTAATCTACTGATAAACATGTGAAAACCGTCATTTTATAAAAAAAATGAAATAATTCGCAGGGACTTGCTTGACAGTAGCGGGCTGGGGCCGTAAATATCCGCCCGTCGCCACGGAGCACGTAATGAAAACGCAACGCGGTGACGACACCTGAGGGGGTGTAGCTCAGTTGGTTAGAGCGCTGGCCTGTCACGCCAGAGGCCGCGGGTTCAAGTCCCGTCACTCCCGCCACTTCTTCTGTTCAAAATCCTTGGGCGAGGCATGATGGTAGCGTTGAGCTGCTGGGTATGCTGCGCCTCTTTTTTTATGCGCAATCTTAGCGTTTTTATATCCTCCACAGCTAAACTTATCCCTTTGCTTTTCCGGGTAATGTTTCTATAGTGCCGCCGCATCAGCGGAGCGGCTTTTTTGTTCAGGCTGCGTCATTTTTTTGCAGTGCGGCGTCTGGTCAGGCAGCCCCGCTTTTGTTAAGAAACGTTTGAATAATGGATCATGGGCGAAGACGGGTAGATCGGTACTTCTGGTGCCGGCCTGTTTTTATTGTAAATCCAGCCTGCCTGCTGACTTGCCTTTGCCAAGTTGCGGGTTGTGCTGAGGGGAGCGTTATATGGAAGAGCTCTTACGCGAGTATTTGCCGATTCTAGTGTTTTTGGGATTGGCGGTTGTGCTGTCCGCCGTACTTGTGTTCGGCAGCATGATCGTTGCCCGGCAGAAGCCGGACCCGGAAAAGCTTTCTGCTTACGAATGTGGTTTTGAAGCATTCGATGATGCCCGGACCCGTTTCGACGTTCGTTTTTATCTTGTCACCCTGCTGTTTATCATCTTCGACCTCGAAGTGGCCTTTCTGTTCCCATGGGCTGTCAGCCTCGGGAATATCGGGCTGTTCGGTTTCTGGTCGATGATCATTTTCCTGGGGATCCTGACTATTGGATTTGCCTATGAGTGGAAGAAAGGGGCGCTGGAATGGGAGTGATTAAACAGGACGCCGGTGCGCCGCTGCCTCCCGGTGACGCGCAGAATGCTGTTCTGAAAGCTGTTAACCAGGAGCTTCAGGACAAAGGTTTCGTCGTTGCGAATGTGGACAAGCTGGTCAACTGGGCGCGTACAGGTTCCATGTGGCCGATGACTTTCGGTCTGGCTTGTTGTGCCGTTGAGATGATTCATGCCTACATGCCGCGTTATGACCTTGACCGGTTTGGTGTTGTGGTGCGCGCGTCTCCTCGTCAGTCCGACGTGATGATTGTCGCGGGAACGCTGACGAACAAGATGGCACCGGCACTTCGCAAGGTTTACGACCAGATGGCCGAGCCGCGTTGGGTGATCTCGATGGGGTCCTGCGCGAATGGTGGTGGTTACTATCACTATTCCTATTCGGTTGTTCGTGGCTGTGACCGGGTTGTTCCGGTGGACATCTATGTACCGGGTTGCCCGCCGACGGCTGAGGCGCTGGTCTATGGGGTGCTGCAGCTCCAGAAGAAAATTAGGCGAACGGGTACAATCGCCCGATAATTGCGCGACTGGAGAGGATTCTCAGGACAATGGATGATAAATCCCAAGCGTTGGTCGATTTGGGCAACTATATCGCGGGTAAGTTTCCCGATGATATCAAAAGCCACGAATTGATTAATGGCGAACTGGTTGTTGTTGTTGGTTTGCGTTCAATCCAGAAAATTGCGCAGTTTGTCCGCGATGACGCCAACTGTCTCTTTAAAATGTGTGTTGATATCTGCGGTGTTGACTATCCGGAACGTGAAAAACGTTTCGAGGTGGTCTATAACCTTTTGAGTTTGAAGCAAAACTTGCGTTTGCGCCTCAAGGTGAACACCGATGAAGATACCGCTGTTCCGTCCGTTGCCGGTGTCTGGCCGTCGGCGAACTGGTTCGAGCGTGAAGCATGGGACATGTATGGTGTGTTCTTCAGCGAACATCCCGATCTGCGCCGTATTCTGACCGACTATGGTTTTGAAGGGCACCCGCAGCGCAAAGATTTCCCGCTTACCGGCTATGTCGAGGTGCGTTACGACGACGAGCAAAGCCGCGTTGTCTACGAACCGGTCAAGCTGACCCAGGAATTCCGCAACTTTGATTTCCTGAGCCCGTGGGAAGGCATGACGCCTCAGCTTCCCGGCGATGAAAAAGCCGAAGCACAAAACCAAGAGGGAGAGGGCAAGTAATCATGGCCGAACCCGCACTGAAACCAGAAGATCCGACAATCAAACCGCTGACCATGAACTTTGGTCCGCAGCACCCTGCAGCGCACGGTGTGTTGCGTATGGTCATGGAAATGGACGGCGAGGTCGTGGAGCGTCTGGACCCGCATATCGGTCTCCTCCATCGCGGTACCGAAAAGCTCATTGAATATAAGACCTATATGCAGGCGATCCCCTATTTCGATCGCCTGGACTATGTGGCGCCGATGGCGCAGGAGCATGCCTTCTGCCTGGCCACGGAAAAGCTGCTGGGGGTCGAAGTTCCGGAACGTGGTCAGTATATGCGCGTTCTCTGGGCTGAGATTAACCGTATCCTGAATCACCTGTTGAACGTTCCTGCATACGCCCTTGATATTGGGGCAATGACCCCGATGCTTTGGGCGTTTGAAGAACGCGAAAAGCTGATGGAGTTTTATGAAGGCGTTTGCGGTGCTCGTTTGCACGCAGCCTTCTTCCGCGTTGGCGGGGTTCATCAGGATATGCCGGCTGACATGGCCGAGAAAATCCTGGAATGGGCCGATGCCTTCCCGAAATTCCTTGCGGATATGGAAACGCTCCTCACGGACAACCGTATCTTCAAGCAGCGTTCGGTTGATATTGGAATTATTTCTCAGGAAGATGCCCTTGCCTGGGGATGCACCGGTCCGGTTCTGCGCGGTTCCGGGATTGCCTGGGACCTTCGTAAAGCTCAGCCTTACGACGTTTATGATCGCATGGACTTTGACATTCCGGTCGGTAAGACGGGTGACTGCTATGCGCGTTACCTGGTCCGTGTGGAAGAAATGCGCCAGAGCCTGCGCATTATCAAACAGTGCCTGGCTGAAATGCCCGAAGGACCGGTTCTCAGCACGGACAGCAAAGTCAGCCCGCCGCGTCGCGGTGACATGAAGCAGTCGATGGAAGCATTGATCCATCACTTCAAGCTTTATACCGAAGGCTTCCATGTTCCGGCTGGTGAAACCTATACCGCAGTCGAGGCACCGAAAGGTGAGTTCGGGGTTTATTTGGTGTCTGACGGAACCAACAAACCGTATCGCTGTAAAATCCGGGCGCCGGGCTTTGCCCATCTGCAATCCATGGATCACTTCTGCCGCGGCCATATGCTGGCAGACTCCGTGGCGATTTTGGGGGCGTTCGACGTCGTGTTTGGTGAGATCGACCGATGACAGTAGAGACATTTGAATTCGAAGGGGAATATCTGGCAGAGGTCGAAAGGGCCATTGCCAAATATCCCGAAGGCCGCGAGCAGAGCGCAGTTCTGGCTATGCTCGACCAGGCACAACGGCAAAACCACGCAAACGGTCACTATGTCACCGATGCGGCGATTGACACCATTTCGCGCATGTTGAGCATGCCGCGTATTCGTGTACTGGAAGTTGCCACCTTCTTCACAATGATCAACCTGGAGCCGGTTGGCGAGTACCACCTGCAGCTTTGTGGCACGACGCCGTGCATGCTGCGTGGGGCCAAGGACCTGCGGGCGGCCATTGAAAAGCATCTCGACATCGAAAATGGTGAGACGACTGCGGACAAGAAATTCACCTTGACCGAAGTTGAATGCTTGGGTGCTTGCTGTAACGCGCCGATGGTTCAGATCAATGACGATTTCTTTGAAGATCTGACGCCGGAAATCATGGTCGAAATTCTCGACAAATTGGCCAAGGGCGAAGATGTGACACCGGGGCCGCAGAACGGTCGCCATTGTTCGGAGCCGGAAGGTGGGCCGATTACGTTGCAGGAAGGTGATTTCCCGCAGCGTGCCGGAGCAGGGGAGTAAACCATGCTGCAAGATAAGGATCGTATGTACACAAATCTTTACGGATATTATCCGTGGAATTTGAAAGACGCGATGAAGCGTGGCGCCTGGTCCGATACCAAGACCTATATCGAAAAAGGCCGTGAATGGCTGGTCGAGGAAGTTAAGGAATCCGGCTTGCGTGGCCGTGGTGGTGCAGGCTTTCCGACCGGTTTGAAATGGTCGTTCATGCCCAAGCAAAGCGACGGTCGTCCGTCTTACCTGGTTGTGAACGCGGACGAATCGGAGCCGGGTACCTGTAAGGACCGCGAGATTATCCGTAATGACCCGCATATCCTGATCGAAGGATGCCTCCTGGCGTCCGTGGCGATGGGTGCTGAGGCTTGCTACATCTATATCCGTGGCGAGTTCGTGCGCGAAGCCCAGGTGTTGGAGGCAGCAGTTGCCGAAGCCTATGAAGCGGGCCTGATTGGTAAGAATGCCTGCAAATCCGGATATGACTTTGACCTTTACGTCCATCGTGGGGCAGGGGCTTACATCTGCGGTGAGGAAACCGCATTGATCGAAAGCCTGGAAGGCAAAAAAGGCCAGCCTCGTCTGAAGCCGCCGTTCCCGGCCATGGCTGGCCTGTATGGTTGCCCGACGACGGTGAACAATGTTGAATCGATTGCCTCCGTACCGGCGATCGTCAAACGCGGCGCAAGCTGGTTCAAGGGCTTTGGCCGCGAAAACAACCACGGTACCAAGCTGTTCTGCATATCGGGGCATGTAAACAAGCCCTGCAATGTGGAAGAATCCATGTCGATCTCCATGAAAGAGCTGTTGGAAAAACATTGCGGCGGCGTTCGTGGCGGTTGGGACAACCTGCTTGCAGTAATTCCTGGTGGTTCGTCGGTGCCAGTGATGCCGAAGAACCTCTGTGATGAAGCGATCATGGACTATGACGGTCTGAAAGAGCATGGGTCGGGCCTTGGCACCGCCGCTGTGATTGTCATGGATAAGTCCACGGACATTGTCGCGGCCATCGCGCGTCTCAGCTATTTCTACAAACATGAAAGCTGTGGCCAGTGCACGCCCTGTCGGGAAGGCACGGGCTGGATGTGGCGTGTTATGGAGCGTTTGGTGAAAGGCCAGGCCAATGTCGAGGAAATCGACATGCTCTGGGAAGTTACCAAACAGGTGGAAGGGCATACGATCTGCGCGTTGGGTGATGCGGCTGCATGGCCGATCCAGGGCCTGATCCGTCATTTCCGTCCTGAATTGGAGCGGCGCATTCTTGAAGCCCGCAAAAACGCGGCTTAAGGGAAAGAGGACTGACAATGCCGACGTGTAAAGTAAACGGCCAGGAAGTCGAATTCGAAGCCGGCATGACCGTCATGCAGGTCTGCGAGCTGGCGGGCGTAGAAGTGCCCCGTTTCTGCTATCACGAACGCCTTTCCGTTGCCGGTAACTGCCGTATGTGCCTGGTTGAAGTGAAGCCTGGACCGCCGAAGCCGGCGGCAAGCTGCGCTCTGCCGGCTGGTGATGGCATGGAAATCTCCACCGAAAGTGAAATGGTGAAGAAGGCGCGCAACGGCGTCATGGAGTTCCTGTTGATCAACCACCCCCTGGATTGCCCGATCTGCGACCAGGGTGGTGAATGTGACCTTCAGGACCAGGCCATGGCCTACGGCCGCGGCGGCAGCCGCTTCCACGAAAACAAGCGCGCAGTTAAAGACAAGTATATGGGTCCGCTGGTCAATACGATCATGACCCGTTGCATTCACTGCACACGCTGTGTTCGTTTCTCGACCGAGGTTGCAGGCGTCACCGATATGGGACTGTTGAACCGAGGTGAAAACGCTGAAATCTCCACGCTGGAAAAAGCGATCGCTTCGGAACTTTCCGCCAACGTGATTGATCTTTGCCCGGTTGGCGCACTGACCTCCAAGCCGTATGCCTTCAACGCACGGCCTTGGGAATTGCGCAAGACTGAGACAATCGACGTTCTGGATGCCGTGGGCTCCAACATTCGCGTCGATGCACGCGGTAACGAAGTTCTGCGTGTCCTGCCGCGTCTCAACGAAGATGTGAACGAAGAGTGGATCTCCGACAAAACCCGCTACGCCTGTGACGGCCTGAGTCGCCAGCGGTTGGACCGCCCGTATGTTCGCGGGGAAGACGGTAAACTGCAGGCTGCTGGCTGGAATGATGCCTTTGCGGCAGTTGCCGGGGCATTGGACGGCAAGGCGGGCGATGAGGTCGCCGCCATTGCCGGTGACCAGGTGGATGTTGAATCCATGTACGCCCTGAAAGAACTCATGGGCGCGCTGGGCAGCAGCAATATTGACTGCCGCCAGGACGGCGCGAAATTGGATAACAAGACCCGTGCTTCTTACCTCTTCAACACCAGCATCGCCGGTATTGAAGAAGCCGACGCGGTTCTGATTGTCGGTTCCAACCCGCGCTGGGAGGCACCGATCCTGAACGCCCGTCTTCGTAAGCGTTGGCTCACCGGCAAGATGAAAGTCGGCGTGATCGGTGAAACGCTTCGCCTGACCTACGACTATGAATATCTTGGCGCGGGCCCGGAAACGCTCAAGGAAGTTGCAGAAGGTAAGCACGATTTTGCAAAAGTGCTGAAAGATGCCGAAAACCCGATGATTATCGTGGGGGCAGGCGCTGTTGCACGCGAAGACGGTGCCCAGGTCTTGGCGGCTGCCAAGAAAGTTGCCGACACAACCGGGATGATCAAAGACGGGTGGAACGGTTTCAACCTACTGCAACGTGCCGCAAGCCGCGTTGGCGGGCTTGATATCGGCTTCCTCCCAGGCGAGGGCGGCAAAGACGTCGCCGGTATCCTGGACGGGGCCGAGAAAGGCGACATCAAGGTTGTATACCTGCTCGACGCAGATGAAATCGACACATCCAAATTGAAAGATGCTTTCGTAATCTACCAGGGCCATCATGGCGATGCTGGTGCAAAGGTCGCGGATGTGATCCTTCCGGGTGCTGCATATACCGAGAAGTCGGGTACCTATGTGAATACCGAAGGTCGTGTGCAGGTCGGTCGCCGGGCGGCATTTGCTCCGGGCGAAGGCCGTGAAGACTGGACGATCCTGCGGGCCCTGTCCGAGCGTCTTGGCAAAACCCTGCCTTACGACAACCTGACGGATCTCCGCATCAAGCTGCGGGGCGAGTTCCCGCATCTGGCGGAAATCGACGCGGCACCGACTGCCGAATGGGGTGATTTCGGTGTGGATGGTGCGGTGAAAGCGGATGCTTTCCAGAGCCCGGTCGAAAACTTCTACATGACTTGTGCAATTAGCCGGGCGTCGAAAACGATGGCTCAATGTACAGAGGAAATCCTTCTGAACGCGAAGGAGGTAACGGGAACAAATGGCTGAAATGGCGACACTTTTTAGCGGTGCCTGGTGGACGGATTATGCTTGGCCGCTGGTCGAGATCCTGATCTACTGCCTGGTCATTACCGTGCCGATCCTGCTGGCCGTGGCCTATCTGACGCTGGCCGAACGTAAGGTCATTGGCTGGATGCAGCTTCGTAAGGGGCCGAACGTTGTTGGTCCTTTCGGTTTGCTGCAGCCGCTGGCCGATGGTTTGAAGCTTTTCCTGAAAGAGACCATCGTTCCCTCAGGTTCAAACCGGGCCTTGTTCGTGATCGCACCAATGCTGACCTTCATCCTGGCGCTGATCGCATGGGCTGTTATTCCCTTTGATGAGGGACTGGTGCTGGCGGATATCAACGTCGGTATCCTGTATCTGTTCGCGATCTCCTCGTTTGGGGTCTACGGCATTGTCGTCGCCGGTTGGGCGTCCAACTCGAAATACGCGTTCCTGGGCGCACTTCGTTCCGCAGCACAGATGGTCTCTTACGAGGTTTCCATCGGTTTTGTGATCGTGAGCGTTCTGCTCTGCGTTGGATCGCTGAACCTCAGCGATGTTATCGAGGCACAGCGCGGTCTCTGGTTCTTCATTCCCCTGCTGCCGATGTTCGTGGTTTTCTTCGTGTCGGCACTGGCAGAGACAAACCGTGCACCGTTCGACCTTCCGGAAGCGGAAGCGGAACTGGTGTCCGGTTACAACGTCGAATATTCCGCAATGGCCTTCGCCCTGTTCTTCCTGGGTGAATACGCAAACATGATCCTGATGAGCGGTATGACCGTTGTGTTGTTCCTTGGTGGCTGGTTGCCGCCGGTGGATATCGCACCGTTCAACATGATCCCCGGGATTATCTGGTTTGCGTTGAAGATTGCGTTTGTTCTGTTCTGCTTCCTTTGGGTACGCGCCACATTCCCGCGTTATCGCTATGACCAGTTGATGCGGCTGGGCTGGAAGGTCTTCCTTCCGCTGTCGCTGGCCTGGGTAGTAATCACCGCGGGTGTATTGGTCGCTTTTGATCTGTTGCCGAAATGATGGCCGGATCAGGACAACGAGTTAAAGAGTTAAACAAAGTACGGCTTTGGAGAGGATAGATGGCTAGCTTGGATCGCACCGCCCGCTCTTTTTTGCTGGCGGAACTTCTGCAGGGCATGGCACTGACTTTGAAGTCCATGTTCCGGCCGAAGCACACCATCAACTATCCGTATGAAAAGGGACCGCTGAGCCCGCGTTTCCGTGGCGAGCATGCATTGCGCCGCTATGCGAACGGGGAAGAGCGTTGCATCGCCTGTAAACTTTGCGAGGCTATCTGCCCCGCGCAGGCGATTACCATTGAAGCGGAACCGCGTGAAGACGGCAGTCGCCGCACCACGCGATACGACATCGACATGACGAAATGTATCTATTGTGGCTATTGCCAGGAGGCATGTCCGGTGGATGCCGTGGTCGAAGGTCCGAACTTCGAATTCGCGACCGAAACCCGTGAAGAGCTTTACTACAACAAGGAAAAGCTCCTCGCGAATGGCGAACGTTGGGAAAACGAGATCGCTAAGAATATCGAACTCGACGCACCGTACCGCTAAGGGTCGGAGAGGGAATAATGATTGTTCAAGCCTTAGTCTTCTATGTCTTTGCGGCGGTCGCCATTGCCTGCGGGGTTATGGTGATTACCGCGCGGAACCCGGTTCATTCGGTTCTGTTCCTGATCCTGGCCTTTTTCAATGCTGCGGGTTTGTTCCTGCTGCAGGGCGCAGAGTTCATCGCGATGATCTTGATTATCGTCTATGTCGGGGCGGTCGCGGTTCTGTTCCTGTTTGTGGTGATGATGCTGGACATCAACATCAAGGAAATGCGCCGCGGTTTCGTGCGCTATGTCCCGATCGGGCTGGCTGTCGGAGTCGCCTTGCTGGCAGAACTGATCATCGCCTTTGGCGCATGGCAGTTTGAACCGGGCCTGTTTGCCGGTGCGGCCGCAACGCAGACGCCTGACATAAACCAAGTTCACAATACCGAAGCACTGGGGAACCTGATTTACACCCATTACTTCTACCTGTTCCAGGGAGCCGGGCTTGTTCTGTTGCTCGCCATGGTCGGGGCGATTGTGTTGACCCTGCGTCAGCGCGAAGGCGTCCGTCGCCAGCGCATTGCAGATCAGGTCAGCCGCAACGCGAAAGATGAGGTTGAAGTGGTCAAGGTTCCGACCGGAGGGGGCATCTAATCATGGCAATCGGTCTTGAACATTATCTGACGGTTTCCGCCGTATTGTTCACGTTGGGCCTTTTCGGCATCTTCCTGAACCGGAAAAACGTCATCATCATTCTGATGTCCGTAGAGTTGATGCTGCTGGCGGTGAACATCAATCTGGTCAGCTTCTCGACCTTCCTGCATGACTTGGTCGGACAGGTATTTGCCCTGTTCGTCCTGACAGTCGCTGCGGCAGAGGCGGCAATCGGGCTTGCAATCCTGGTGGTTTACTATCGTAACCGGGCAAGCATTGCCGTCGACGACATCCATACTATGAAGGGCTGAGGAAACCGATGGAAGCTGCAATCGTATTCTTACCCTTACTCGGCTCTATCATTGCCGGTTTCTTCGGTCGTACGATCGGGGATAAAGGGGCACAACTTGTTACCTGCGCCTTGATGGTGGTTGCTGCCATCCTGGCGTGGATAACCTTCTTCAAAGTTGGTATCAGCGGTGAAGCCCATACCATCACCTTGTTCAACTGGGTGTCGTCGGGTGACTTTTCCTTCGACTGGGCATTGCGCATTGACACATTGACGGCAGTCATGCTGATCGTGGTCACTACGGTGTCTACCGTCGTGCATATCTATTCCGTAGGTTATATGCACCATGACAAGTCGATCCCGCGTTTCATGTCCTATCTGAGCTTCTTCTCCTTCGCCATGCTGATGCTGGTGACCGGTGATAACCTGGTCCAGATGTTCTTTGGTTGGGAAGGCGTTGGTGTTGCCTCTTATCTGTTGATCGGCTTCTGGTATGACCGTCCGTCTGCAAACGCTGCCGCGATCAAGGCGTTCCTGGTCAACCGTGTCGGGGACTTTGGCTTCGCTCTCGGGATTTTCTGCATATTCGTTCTGACGGGGTCTGTCCTGTATGACGATATCTTCGCAGCTATTCCGGGGCTGGCAGATGCGCAGTTCTCCTTCCTCGGAACGGACTTCAATGCCATCACGATCGCCTGCTTGCTGTTGTTTATGGGTGCCATGGGTAAGTCCGCGCAGCTGGGCCTGCATACCTGGTTGCCGGATGCAATGGAGGGCCCGACGCCGGTTTCCGCGTTGATCCACGCTGCGACCATGGTGACCGCCGGCGTATTCATGGTCTGCCGTCTGTCGCCGATCTTTGAATATTCCGATGTGGCCCTGACCGTTGTGACCGTCGTGGGGGCATCGACTGCATTCTTCGCGGCCACAATTGGTCTGACGCAGAATGACATCAAACGTGTCATTGCATATTCGACCTGTTCCCAGCTCGGTTACATGTTCTTCGCAGCGGGTGTGTCCGCTTATCAGGCCGCAATGTTCCACCTGATGACGCACGCCTTCTTCAAGGCGTTGTTGTTCCTTGGTGCCGGTTCTGTCATTCACGCAATGTCCGACGAACAGGACATGCGCAAGATGGGTGGTCTTTGGAAGTTGATTCCGGTGACCTATGCGATGATGTGGATCGGGTCGTTGGCCCTGGCCGGCTTCGGTATCCCGGGTCTGAACATCGGTTTTGCCGGTTTCTATTCCAAGGACATCATCCTGGAGTCCGCTTATGCCGCACATAGTGCCGCGGGTGGCTATGCCTTCTGGCTGGGTGTCATCGCAGCCTTCATGACCGCTTTCTACTCCGGTCGTCTGCTGTTCATGACCTTCCACGGCAAGCCGCGTTGCGACGAGAAAACCCTGGCGCATGTCCATGAATCACCTTTCGTGATGACTGGCCCGCTGTGGATTCTGGTCGCTGGTGCGATCCTGTCCGGTGGTCTGGCCTATGGCGTGTTTGTTGGCGAAGGTCAGGAATCCTTCTGGGCTGGTGCAGTCCTGAACCTCGAGCATCATATGTCGCTGGAACATGCGCATCATGTACCGCTCTGGGTGAAACTGTCGCCGTTCGTCATGGGGATTACCGGTCTGGCGCTTAGCTGGTACATGTATGTCGCCAAACCTGAACTGCCAGGTAAGGTGGCTCGGACCTTCAGCGGCCTCTATGCGTTCCTGCTGAACAAATGGTATTTCGACGAACTTTACGACGTGCTGTTTGTGAAGCCTGCGTTCTGCATTGGCCGCATTTTCTGGAAACGGGGCGATAAGGGCACCATCGACTATTTCGGTCCGGATGGTGTGGCTGCACGGACCCGCGACGGCTCGAAACTGGCGAGCCTGCTGCAGTCCGGTTACGTCTATCACTATGCCTTTGCGATGTTGATCGGTGTCGTGGTCTTCGTCTCTTGGTACATGATCTCGGGTTGGCTTTAGGCCATAGAAGAATAGGAAAACGGGAATTAGTAACATGACCCTTGATTGGCCTGTGCTATCACTGACGACCTTCGTGCCGACTCTTGGTGCGCTGGCGATCCTGTTCTTCATCCGGGGTACGGAGGAGGAAGTCGCCCGCAATTCACGCTGGACGGCACTTTGGGTATCGCTTGCGACCTTTGTCTTGTCGCTCTTTATCTGGGCAAACTTTGATAATGGGACTTCGGACTTCCAGCTTGTGGAACGTCACGACTGGATCCCGAGCTTCAACATCAGCTATCACCTGGGCGTTGACGGTATTTCGCTCTTCTTCATTCTGCTTTCCACCTTGCTGACGCCGATTTGTGTGCTGGCAAGCTGGGACGCCATCAAGAAGAACGTCCGCGAATACATGATCGCCTTCCTGATTTTGGAAACCATGATGATCGGCATGTTTGCCGCTCTGGACATCCTGCTGTTCTACATCTTCTTCGAAGGTGTCCTGATTCCGATGTTCATCATCATCGGTGTCTGGGGTGGGCAGCGGCGTATCTATGCAGCTTTCAAGCTGTTCCTTTATACGCTGCTGGGTTCCGTGCTGATGCTTGTTGCCATCCTGGTGATGTATTTCCAGGCTGGTACCACGGACATTCCGACCCTGATGCAGTATGCTTTCGACCCGGAATTGCAGAAATGGCTGTGGCTTGCCTTCTTCGCATCCTTTGCGGTGAAGGTCCCGATGTGGCCGGTTCACACCTGGTTGCCGGACGCGCACGTTGAGGCACCGACGGCCGGTTCCGTAATCCTGGCGGGCGTACTCTTGAAGATGGGTGGTTATGGCTTCCTTCGCTTCTCGCTGCCGATGATGCCGCTGGCTTCCGAATACTTTGCCGAGTTTGTCTTCTGGCTGTCTGTGATCGCGGTTGTGTATACCTCGCTCGTGGCGCTGGTTCAGGATGACATGAAGAAGCTGATTGCCTATTCTTCCATTGCTCACATGGGCTTTGTGACGGCGGCAATTTTCTCGGCGAATGAACAGGCAATCTCCGGTTCCATCATTCAGATGCTGAGCCACGGGGTTGTTTCGGGTGCGCTCTTCCTTTGCGTTGGTGTGGTTTATGACCGTCTGCATACGCGTGAGATTTCGCGCTACGGCGGGCTGGTTCACATCATGCCGAAATACGCTCTATTCTTCATGCTGTTCACGATGGCGTCTGTCGGTCTGCCCGGCACCAGCGGTTTCGTTGGCGAATTCCTGATCATGGTCGGGGCGTTCCAGTTCAGCACCTGGCTGGCTGCAGGTCTTGCAACCGGTATGATTTTGGGTGCAGCCTATATGCTGTATCTCTATCGCCGGATCATTTTCGGTCAGCTTACGAAAGAGGATCTGAAATCCATGCTGGACCTCAACATGCGTGAGGTAGCAATCTTCGCTCCGCTGATCGTGATTGTCCTGTGGATGGGCATTTATCCGGCAAGCTTCCTGGATCCCATTGAGGTTTCTGTTGTGAACTTGGTTGAAAACTACAATGCGGCCCTGGCGGCTGCGGCGGACGGTGCACCTGTTACCGTTGCCGATCAATAAGGGGTGAGGTTGATACGATGACTGATCTTCCCGTCATTTTCCTCCCGGCCTTGCCGGAAATCTTCCTGGCTATTTCGATTATGGCCATGATGATGGTCGGTGCTTATAACCGCAGCGGCAACGCCTTGAACCTTGTGACGCCACTGGCTATGGCCGCGCTGATTATCACCGGTGTTCTGGTGGTGTTTATCGGTGGAGGCCGGCAGCTTGCCTTCAACGATCTGTTCGTTGTCGACGATTTCTCTGTCTACATGAAGTTGCTGGTCATTACCGCGTCATTCCTGGCGCTGGTGATGAGTGATGGCTATATCCGTCGTGAAGGCATGGCGCGTTTCGAATATCCGATCCTGATTGGTTTCGCGACGCTCGGCATGCTGATGATGATCTCGGCCAATGACCTGATCTCCTTGTATATCGGTCTGGAGCTGCAGAGCCTGGCGCTTTATGTGGTTGCTGCCTTCCAGCGTGACACGGTTCGTTCCACCGAAGCCGGTCTGAAATACTTCGTGCTGGGTGCGGTTTCCTCCGGTCTGCTGCTCTATGGTTGCTCCATGATCTACGGCTTCACCGGTACAACGCAGTTTGATGCGCTGGCTTCCGTCCTGACGGGCGTCGGGCCGACGCCGGTCGGTGTTGTGATCGGTCTGGTCTTCCTGATCGCGGGCCTTGCCTTCAAAGTCTCTGCCGTGCCGTTCCACATGTGGACGCCGGATGTCTATGAAGGGGCACCGACTTCCGTGACGGCCTTCTTTGCTGTCGCACCGAAGATTGCAGCAATCGCCCTGTTCCTGCGCACCATGTATGAGCCCTTTGGCGCCTTGGTAGCAGATTGGCAACAGATCATCGTGGTTATTTCGATCCTGTCGATGCTGCTGGGTGCTTTCGCCGCGATTGCGCAAAACAACATCAAACGCCTGATGGCCTACAGCTCCATTGGTCATGTTGGCTATGCATTGATCGGTCTAGCGACTGGTACCGAGCTTGGTGTGCAGGGCGTGCTGATTTACATGGCGGTCTATCTGTTCATGAATATCGGTACTTTTGCGATCATTCTGAGCATGAAGGTGCAGGGGCGCATGGTGGAAAACATCAGTGATCTGGCCGGCCTTCACAATACGCACAAGCTGCTGGCTTTCTCGCTGATGATTTTCATGTTCTCCATGGCGGGTATCCCGCCGCTGGCAGGCTTCATGAGCAAATTCTTCATCTTCAAAGCGGCGGTTGATTCCGGTCTTTACAGCTTGGCGATTATTGGTGCGGTGACCAGTGTCGTGAGCGCTTACTACTATCTGCGGATTATCAAGGTCATGTATTTTGATGAGCCTGCCGACAGCATGGATGCTGTCGAAGGCGGCGGAATGAAGTTCATTCTGGCTGCGACGAGCTTCATCATCGTGACCATGATCTTCTACTTCCCGATTGTGACCAACCAGGCGGTCCATGCAGCAGCATCGCTGTTTGCCGGGTAACCGATGTCACTGGCAGAACAAGTTCAAATGCCCGCAGGTTACGGCCTGCGGGTGTTTGATTCAGTAAGCTCCACAAATGATCTCGCGCGCGAAATGGCTGATGACCCGTCGCTGGGCAACATGGTTGTTTGGGGGTTGGAGCAAACCGGCGGGCGGGGGCGCTCGGGCCGGGAATGGTCATCTCCGAAAGGCAATCTATATGCCTCGGTCCTGATACAGGATGTCGGACCTTTGGCCCAGGCTGCAAATCTGTCCATGGTTGCTGCGGTCGCGATGGGAGAGGCTGTTGCCTCTCTACTGCCTGGGATCGGGGCACTTGGTCATAAATGGCCAAACGATTTGTTGCTCGATCGGGCAAAATTCTGCGGTCTGCTTCTGGAATGTGGGACCAACAAGTCAAATATGAACTGGGTCGTGATCGGCAGCGGCGTCAACATCGCGGCTCATCCGGAGAATACGCCCTATCCGGCGACAAAGCTTGATGCCTATGGTTTTGATCAGCCTGTTTCTGCATTGCTGTCTGCATATGTTGGCCGGTTGGACTACTGGATTTCCCGCTGGCGGACGGAAGGTTTCTCTCCTGTCAGGGAAATGTGGTTAAGCCGGGCTGTCGGGCTTGGGGATATGATCAGGGCGCGCCTGGCCGATGGTCAGGAACTTGTCGGTCGTTTTCAGGATCTGGACCGGGACGGGGCTCTGTTGCTTGATATTCCCGGCAAGGGCCTTAAAACCATTACGGCTGGAGATGTTTTCTTCAGTTGAATAAATAACTTCCATGGATGTGAGGACTGGCAATGCTTCTGGTCATCGACTCTGGTAACACCAATGTGGTCTTTGCGGTCTATGATGACGGCAAGCGGTTGGGTGTCTGGCGTTGCGCCAATGACCCGAAGCGCACTGCGGATGAATATGCGGTTTGGCTGACCCATTTGGTAGAGCATAAGAACATCAAATTGTCCGATGTCACATCCACGGTTCTTGCCAGTGTTGTTCCAGAAACTCAATTCAACCTTGAGAGCCTGTGTCGGCGGTATTTTGGCGGAGAGCCTTTGGTTGTCGGCAAACCTGGCGTAAATTTGGGAATGAAGGTGCTTTTGGAGCACCCGGAGCAGGCCGGTGCCGACCGTCTGGTGAATGCGGTTGCCGCCCATGTAAAATATGGTGGGCCGTTGATCATTATAGATTTCGGAACTGCGACCACCTTTGATGTTGTGGATTGGGACGGAAACTATGCCGGGGGCGTTATCGCACCGGGTATTAATCTGTCAGTGCAGGCGCTTTATATGGCTGCGGCAAAGCTGCCCCTGGTAGAGATCAAGCCCACGCAGAATGTGATCGGGAAAGACACAGTATCTGCGATGCAGTCCGGGATCTTCTGGGGCTATGTCTCGATGATCGAAGGAATGGTGACCCGCATCAAGCGTGAGTTTGGCACGGAAGAGATGAAAGTTATCGGTACCGGCGGATTGTCGGAACTGTTCTCAGGCTATACGGCTGTTCTTGAGAATACGGATCGCGGCTTGACGCTGGACGGTTTGGTCGAGATACACCGTCGCAATAAAGGTAAGTAGTTCGTTGAAAGAAAAGAATAAAACCATGGATGACTATCATCACACCGGCTTGCCGGGCAAAGACGAGTTGCTGTTCCTGCCGTTGGGTGGATCCGGTGAGATCGGTATGAACATGAACCTCTACGGCCATGATGGTCAGTGGCTCATGGTTGATTTCGGCATTTCTTTCGGGGATGCCACAACGCCTGGAATCGACGTTATCCTGCCCGATCCAACATTCATCGAAGAACGGTCGGACGAGCTGGCGGGATTGGTACTAACGCATGCCCATGAAGACCATCTGGGTGCCGTGCCATATTTGTGGGATGAATTGAACTGTCCCATCTATGCGACGCCGTTTACTGCAAGTGTTCTGAGGCGGAAGCTGGCGGAATCCGAATTCGACTGTGATGTTGAAATCATTGAAGTTCCTCTGTCGGGGCGTTTCACCGTCGGCAAATTCGAGATTGAGTTGGTCACGCTTACGCACTCCATCCCGGAACCCAATGGCATGATCATCCGCACACCCGCGGGGAATGTTATGCATACCGGCGACTGGAAGCTGGACCCCGACCCTCAGTTGGGCCCGACAGCCGATGAAGCAGCCCTGATTCGCGCAGGCGAAGAAGGTGTGCTGGCTATGGTTTGCGATTCGACAAATGCACTTGTTCCCGGCCAGTCGGGTTCGGAAGGGGATGTGCGAAAGAATCTTGTCCAGCTGGTTGGCGAACTGGACGGCCGCGTGGCCGTGGCCTGCTTTGCCTCCAACGTAGCGCGCCTGGAAAGCATTGCGCGTGCCGGTCTGGACAACGGTCGTCAGGTAGCGCTGATCGGTCGTTCTCTATGGCGGATGCAGGATTCTGCGCGGGAAAACGGATACCTGCAGGGCCTTCCGCCTTTCCTGAGGGATGATGAGGCTGCCAAGCTGCCGCCGGAGAAGGTTTTGATTATCTGTACGGGAAGCCAGGGGGAACCGCGCGCCGCACTGGCACGAATTGCCCGTGGAGACCACCCCCTGATCAAACTGGGCGAAGGAGATACCGTCGTGTTCTCCAGCCGGGAGATTCCAGGCAATGAAATCTCGATTGGTCGCGTCCAGAACCAGTTGGTGGAACTTGGTGTTCAGTTGATTACCGCCGATGATCGCGAGATTCACACGTCCGGCCATCCCAATCAGGACGAATTGGTGCAGATGTACCAGTGGATTCGACCACATATCGCCGTACCTGTGCATGGGGAACTGCGTCACATGGTTGCCCACGCCAATCTGGCCAAACAATGTCAGGTGCCACATGGTATCGTACCGAAAAACGGTATGATGATTTCGCTGTCGAAAGATGGCGCGGATGTTATTGACGAAGTTCATCATGGGCGGCTTGCGCTGGATGGAACGCGGATCGTGCCGCTGGATAGCACCAGTATCCGGGATCGCCGGAAGATGGCCTGGAACGGCGTTGTCATTGCGACGATCGTCATCGACAGCAAAGGGCAGTTGTTGGCCAATCCGGAAGTTGCCGTTGAAGGGCTGCTGGAAGTGGACGACGAGGAATGGGATGATCTGGTTGCCTTGGTTGAGAAAACCATGTCCCGTATTCCGAAGTCTCAGCTTAAGGAAGATGGCCAGGTTAAAGAAACATTGAGGGTTTCGTTGCGTCGTAAGATGAATGAAATCTGTGGGAAAAAGCCGAAAGTTCGCATTCATCTGGTGCGCATCTAGTTCACAGACAGGCAGGGAGATATCATGATCGGTAAACTGAACCATGTAGCGATTGTTGTACCAGATCTTATGGCCGCGGCTGCAACGTATCGTGATGCATTGGGCGCGGATGTCTCGGAGGCACTGGATTTGCCGGATCATGGTGTCAGGACGATTTTTGTCAATCTTCCCAATACGAAAATAGAACTTCTTTATCCATTGGGTGAGGATTCGCCCATTGCGAAGTTCCTGGAAAAGAACCCGTCCGGCGGTATGCACCACGTCTGTTACGAGGTGGATGACATCATTGAGGCTCGTAACCATCTGACGAAAGAAGGTGCCCGGGTGCTTGGAGACGGCGAGCCGAAGATCGGTGCCCACGGCAAGCCTGTGCTGTTTTTGCACCCTAAGGACTTCTGCGGCACATTGGTCGAGCTGGAACAAGTTTGAGTATTTGTTGGTAGGACTTGAGTATCATGACTATTGCATCTGGTATTGTTATCTATCTGATCTCCTGGTGGCTGGTGTTCTTCATGGCGTTGCCGTTCGGTGTTAAACGCTCAGAACAAGTGGAAGAAGGCCATGAACCGGGCGCACCGGAAAAACCGATGCTGTGGATGAAGGCAGCCGTTACATCTGTTATTGCCGCCGTAATTCTGGTGATCTGGTATTATGTTCAGCAATCGGACCTGATTACAATTCAGCGCTGATTTCGGAATTTGGCGCGTAAATTGCTGTAGAGATATCATGCGCCATTCGTTGACTATATTCTCAGTACTTCTTTGTCTTGCGGGCTCTTTGGCGCTGGCGGATGAAAATCCTTTTGATGGGGGGAAGGGAGGCCAGACCTCCGTCGACACGGTCCATGTGACTGGTGACATTTGTCAAAAGGTGGTCAGGCACCAACCTCAAGAGGATGTTTCCTATAAGCCTGGGGTCGACGTCTATGGAAACCCTGTAGAGCCCGCAGACTTACCCGGCAGTACTGTGGAATTCTCTCTGCCGGAAACGGTTGAATTTGACCTTCCCCTGAACCCTTTTGAATTCATGGGGCGTCCGGATCTGGCAGACCTGTTTCCAAACGCCGCATTTTCTGTAGGCCATATAAAATATGACGTTGGGGCCGGCGAGGTCACCCTGAATGGTCGACTATTGAATGACGATCAGAAAACGGCCCTGGCGGCAGCCTGTCGCTTTGTCTCGGAACAGCGCCGTAAAGAGCAGCACTAGGAACAGAAGCTTACCATGCAGTTGGTAAGACGTTCCCAATCCTGTTCACTGCCGGGTAGGCCAAAGCGCAGCCATTTGGCGTTATAGGGGAAGGGGCGCACCAAAATCCCGTTATTGCCCAGATGCATGAGCAAGTCCTGCAGTCGCTCCGTTTCCACCAGTCGGAAGAGCGTAGTGCCACCAAGAATGGTGCAGTCTGCGTTACTGAGTATTCGATCAAGTCGGGCGGCATCCTGCTCCAATCGCCGTGACGTTTCGGCGATCCAGCCAGCGTCGCGAAAGGCGCTGGCTGCTACAGAAAGGGTTGGGCCGGGAACGGCCCATGGGCCAACAGCATCACGGATATGCCCTGCCAGCTTTTCATTTGAAATCGTAACACCAAGCCGTAAGCCCGCTAAACCAAAGAACTTTCCGAATGATTTTAAAAGGATCAGGCTGGAGATATCAGTCCATGACGCGAGATCATTTTCAGTATTGGTGTCGGCAAATGCCTCGTCGACAATGACCCAGCCGTCACGCCCTGCGAGTTCATTTGCCAGGGTGATGATATCCGTAGCGGGTACAATTGAACCGGTCGGGTTGTTCGGTCGAACAATGATGACGACACCCGGCTGCAACTCCCGCGCTTTCTCTAGGTTGTCGACCAGGTGGACGTCGTGGCCGGCCAGCCCCCAGCATCGTGCATGTTCCTGATAGGTAGGAATGAGAATTGCGACGCATGATCTTGCGCGCAGCCTGGGAAGCCATTGAATGAGCGCTTGTGAGCCCGGTGCGAGTGCAAGGGTTTCGACCGATGGGGCCCTATAATACTGGCAGGCAGCCTCAACAGCCTGCTGTTGCAGGGATTGATCGGGCAGGCGTGTATATGTCTCGGGCGCGAGAGGGGGAATCGGGTAAGCCACGGGGTTGATGCCGGTTGAAAGATCCAACCAGTCATCACCTTGATAGGTGAAGGTCTTTTGCGCCCATTTAAGGTCGCCGCCGTGGTGTAATTTCTTTTGAGACATGAGGCGCTCATAGCGCCAAGCCTGAGCGGAGGCAAGTTGATTCTCCCGTCTGCATCTCAATGGATCAGAATGTAAGAGCCGGGATATCGGATTTTTCTAAACTTGCCCTGAAACGGCAAAAAATTCCCACAGATATGATGTGAGGCTTGCCAGAGGCATTGTAGTCGGTAAAAACGCAGGAGCGGCCATAAGATAAGCAGGCGTGGACTCTGCTTGTTTGATTGCCTAAAGTCCGCAAAGTTTTAATCCATTTGTTAAGCAAAAGAGCCAACCAATGCGTTTGTCACCTGCCGTTCGCTTGTCTGAATACTTCATGCCTACTCTGAAGGAGAACCCGAGTGAGGCCGAAATTGCCTCGCACCGGCTCATGCTGCGTGCCGGGATGATTCGTCAGGCCAGCGCGGGGATTTATTCCTGGTTGCCGCTCGGCTTCCGCGTCCTCAAGAAGATCGAGCAGATCGTTCGCGAAGAGCAGGATACCACCGGGGCGCATGAAGTCCTGATGCCTACAGTCCAGTCAGCAGACCTCTGGCGCAAGTCCGGCCGATACGATGATTACGGCAAGGAAATGCTGCGCATTCAGGACCGTCATGAGCGGGAAATGCTCTATGGCCCCACGAACGAAGAACTGATTACCGATATTTTCCGGGACGGTGCACGCTCATACAAAGATGTGCCTCAGATGCTTTACCACATTCAGTGGAAGTTCCGCGATGAGGTTCGCCCCCGTTTCGGTGTGATGCGTGGCCGTGAATTCCTGATGAAGGATGGCTATTCATTCGATCTGAGCGAAGAGGAAGGCAAGAAGTCTTACAATCGCATGTTTGTCGCCTATCTGCGAACCTATGCGCGGATGGGGCTGCAGGTTATTCCGATGCGGGCGGATACCGGGCCGATTGGTGGTGAAAACAGCCACGAGTTCATCATTCTGGCGGAAACCGGCGAAAGTCAGGTCTTCTGCAACAGCGATGTTCTTGAGCTCGACCCGCTGGCCGAAAAGGCTGACTACAAAGGCGATCTGCAACCGATCGTGAACAAGTGGACGGCGCATTACGCGGCCACTGAAGAAATGCACGACGAAGCGCGCTTTGAGCAGGAAGTCCCTGCAGACAAGCGCGTTTCCGCACGTGGTATCGAGGTCGGCCACATCTTCTTCTTTGGCGACAAATACTCCACGCCTCTGGGTGCAATGGTCACGACCAAGGATGGCGAGCAGGTGCCGGTTCAGATGGGGTCTTACGGCATCGGGGTTTCCCGCCTGGCCGGTGCGATCATCGAGGCCTGCCACGATGAGAATGGCATTATCTGGCCCGAAAGTGTTGCGCCGTTCAAGGTTGGCCTGATCAACCTGCGCAGTGGTGATGATGCGTGCGATGCAGCCTGCGAGGATATTTATGGCAAGCTGCAGGAAGCCGGTGTCGAGGTCATGTATGACGATCGCTCCGAACGGGCAGGCGTCAAATTTGCCAATATGGATCTGATCGGTTTGCCCTGGCAGCTTGTTGTCGGCCCGAAAGGGGTAGCCGCAGGCGTGGTCGAACTGAAGAGCCGGAAATCCGGTGAAAAACAGGAACTGCCGCTGGATAAGGCTCTCGAACTTCTGGCCGGCAAATAGTCAGGAGTATCGGGGGATATGCTAAACGCCTTTGAACGGCTCGTCGCCTTCCGCTATTTGCGTGCAAAACGGCAGGAAGGTTTCATTTCGGTAATTGCGTGGTTCTCCCTGTTGGGAATCTGCCTTGGGGTTGCCACGCTTATTATCGTCATGTCGGTCATGAACGGGTTCCGTTACGAACTCCTGAGCCGCATTCTTGGGCTTGGCGGGCATATCACCGTATCATCCTATGAGCGTGTCATTACTGACTATGATGATACGGTCCGGGTCATTAAGGGGCTTCCCGGCATCAAAGAAGTGACACCCGTCATCGAAGGCCAGGTGATGGCCAGCGCCAACGGCGTTGCCTCTGGCGCGGCAGTGCGTGGCATTCGCGGGGAAGACTTCAGGAACCGCGATTTGCTGCGTGATTCCATCGTTCAGGGGAATATGGACCATTTCGACAATGGTGATGGCATCATTATCGGGCGGCGCATGGCCGAACGCATGGGGCTGTTCCCCGGTGAGAAAATTACTCTGATCTCGCCAAAGGGCCAGGTAACCGCCTTTGGAACCGTTCCCCGAATGAAGGCCTATACGATTGATGCGGTCTTTGAAGTGGGCATGTATGAGTATGACAACAGTTATATCTTCATGCCTCTTTCCGAGGCACAGCTTTACTTCCAGGATGAAGGCAAGGTCACAAGCCTCGAAATCATGGTCGATGGCCCGGACAACGCCCGAATGCGCGCCGCGGAAATTCGCAAGGAATTGCCGCAAGGCCTGTGGGTGCGTGATTGGCAGATGGTTAACAGCAGCTTCTTTACAGCCCTTCAGGTTGAACGGAATGTAATGTTCCTGATCCTGACGCTGATAATTATTGTTGCTGCATTCAATATCATTTCCAGCCAGATCATGCTGGTAAACGATAAGGCCAAAGGGATCGCCATCATGCGTACGATGGGGGCCTCCAGGGCAACGATCCTGCGTATCTTCTTCATTACAGGAAGTTCCGTTGGTGTGATCGGTACAATAGCAGGAAGTGCGCTCGGAATTGCCTTCGCGGCAAATATCGAAACCATCCGCCAGTGGATTCAATCCCTGTCCGGCACGAACCTGTTCTCTGCCGAAATTTACTTCCTGTCACAACTGCCTGCGCGCACCGAAGTATCCGAAGTTGTTGCAGTTGTGGTGATGGCACTTGTGCTGTCGTTCCTGGCGTCAATTTATCCGGCCTGGCGGGCCGCGCGGTTGGATCCGGTAGAGGTGCTGCGTTATGAGTGATTCTGTTCTGCGACTGGCGGATGTCTGCCGCACCTATAAAGGCGGGGCGGAGAAATTGAACGTTCTCAAAGGTGTTGATTTAGAAGTGAAGGCTGGCGAGGTTGTGGCGCTCGTTGCGCCCAGTGGTGCAGGCAAATCGACTTTGCTGCATATCGCGGGCCTTCTGGAGCGTCCTGACGCGGGCGAAGTCTACATCAACGGGCGTGAATGCAATGCCTTGGGGGATCGTTCGAGAACCCTGGTCCGGCGTCACGAACTGGGTGTGGTCTATCAGTTCCACCATCTGCAGCCGGAATTCTCAGCCCTGGAAAACGTGATGTTGCCGCAGATGATTGCAGGAAAGTCCAAGTCAAAGGCGATGGCTCATTCAAAGGCGCTGCTGGGGCAGGTGGGGTTGTCCTCGCGGGAAACGCACCGTCCGTCCCGTCTGTCGGGTGGAGAGCAGCAGCGGGTTGCTATTGCGCGTGCGATTGCAAACAGTCCTGCCGTATTGCTGGCGGACGAACCGACTGGCAACCTGGACCCGGAAACCTCTGATGCCGTTTTCGACATGCTGGTCAATTTGGTCCGCGAAACAAAGCTGGCGGCATTGATTGCCACGCATAATATCGATCTGGCCAGAAGAATGGACCGTATCCTGACCCTGAAAGCAGGTCAGGTGACGGCCCTATAAACTGGAAATATTTTGAAGCGGCAAGGGGGGCTTATGCCCCCCTTACTGTTTTCAGGAATTCATGCACGGTCTGGGAAAGGGATTCCGCCTGCTTCTGGACATCCTGAATGGCGGTTAGAACGTCGGAAGATCCACGATCGGTATCCTGAACCGCTGTTTCTACGCCACCGATATTGCGGCTTAAGGTATTTGCATTCTGGGAGGCCTGTTGAACATTGCGGGAAATTTCCTGGGTCGCTGCCCCCTGTTCTTCGACTGCGGCTGAGACCGTTGCTGTGACGGCATTGATTTCCTCGATGGTCTTCAGAATACCTTGAATGGCAGAAACCGAGGCCCGGGTATCATCCTGAATTTGTGCGACCTGTTCCTGAATGCCCGCTGTTGCCTGTCCCGTTTGAGTGGCGAGAGATTTTACTTCGTTGGCGACAACGGCAAAGCCTTTGCCCGCATCCGATAGCTGTGTTTTCGCAAGAAAGAAGGATGTCGTACCCAGTGCCGCGCTGGTTATCAGAATCGCGATTATAATCAGCAATGGCAGCTTGTGACGAAGGCGCATTTGCATTGGAGATATCCCCAACCAGTTTTATTAATTATTTATGTTTCTTTTTCTACCTCAAATGACTTGGCTCTGTGAAGGGTGGCAGGATTTTATGATGGGCATCTCCAGGGGTGACCCGTCGGACGCCTTGCTGTATGGATAGGGAAGTTTCTTTCCAGACAGAATTTCATGAGCATGCCACACGCTGACTTTGTCCATCTTCGCGTTCATTCCGCTTATTCCCTCTCAGAAGGCGCTATTCGCGTTAAAGACCTTGTCGGTCTTTGCGTTGAACACGAAATGCCGGCAGTCGCCGTTACCGATACGAATAACGTGTTTGGTGCGCTCGAGCTTTCTTTGTCGGCGCGAGGTAAGGGGCTTCAACCCATTATCGGCGCGCAAATCAGCCTGAGCCGTGAGGCGGAGCAGACGCAAAGGGGGCTGATTACACCGGAACCGGACCAGCTTGTCCTCCTTGCGCAAAGCGAGGCGGGCTATGAAAGCCTGATGGAGATACTCAGCCGTGCCTTCATGAATTCAGGCGGCGGGGATGATGCACAGGTACCCATTACTGATTTTGAAGAGCTGAATGAAGGGGTCATTTGCCTGACCGGTGGCGTACGTGGCCCCATCGGCCGCTTGCTGAGCGAAGGACAGACGCCTGCCGCGGAAGAAATGACGAAGCACCTGAAAAAAATTTATGGTGATCGTCTTTATATGGAAATTCAAAGGCATGGCCTGATTTCTGAAGACCGGATAGAAGATGAATTCGTCCGTCTCGCCTATGAGAATGAGATTCCATTGGTGGCCACCAATGAATGCTTTTTTCCGAAGAAGGAAATGTATGAAGCCCATGATGCGCTCATCTGCATCGCGGAAGGCTCATATGTCGTTGAGACAGACCGGCGCCGCCTGACGGAAGAGCATTACTTCAAATCCGCTGAGGAAATGAAGGAACTCTTCAGTGATATGCCGGAGGCAATCCAGAACACTCTGGTGATCGCGAAGCGATGCCACTACATGCCGGACCGCCGCGCACCATTGTTGCCGGATTATACCAAGCTGAACGGTCGTACTTCTGCCGAAGCATTGCGGGACCTTGCCGTGAAGGGCCTCAAAAACCGTCTCGAAGAGCATGTCTTCACGGCGGACATGGACGACGACAAGCGGAAAGAACTCGCGACACCTTATGAGGAACGCCTTCAGTTCGAATTGGGCATTATCGAACAGATGGGCTTCCCGGGATATTTCCTGATCGTTGCGGATTTTATCCAATGGGCGAAGGATCACGATATTCCGGTGGGCCCGGGTCGTGGTTCGGGCGCAGGTTCCCTGGTTGCCTATGCGCTGACTGTTACCGACCTTGACCCGTTGAAGTTCAGTTTGCTGTTCGAACGGTTCCTGAACCCGGAACGTGTTTCGATGCCTGACTTTGACATCGACTTCTGTCAGGACCGCCGTGACGAGGTGATCACCTATGTACAGCGGGAATATGGCCGGGACCGCGTCGCGCAGATCATCACCTTCGGTAAACTTCAGGCCCGTGCTGTGTTGCGCGACGTTGGCCGTGTCCTGCAGATGCCTTACGGGCAGGTCGACCGGATTTGTAAGCTGGTGCCGAACAATCCGGCCAACCCGGTAACCTTGAAAGAGGCCATCGACCAGGAACCTTTGCTGCAACAGGAGCGTGACAGCGAGCCTGCGGTCGCCCGGCTGATTGAAATTGCGATGCAGCTTGAAGGGCTGTTCCGTCACGCATCGACCCACGCCGCAGGGGTGGTGATTGGCGACAGGCCGCTGCATGAGTTGGTGGCGCTCTATCGAGACCCCCGCTCCGATATGCCTGTTACGCAGTTTAACATGAAGTTCGTTGAGCAGGCGGGGCTGGTGAAGTTCGACTTTCTTGGCCTGAAAACGCTGACGGTTATCTCAACCGCCGAGAAGCTGATCAACATGCGCGATGATCGGCAGGACAATCCGCTGGAAATGTCCAAGATTCCGCAGGATGACAAAGTCACCTATGACATGTTGTGCCGCGCGGATGCGACGGGCGTGTTCCAGTTGGAATCATCGGGTATGCGCTCTGTCCTGCGCGACCTGAAACCTGACCGCCTGGAAGACCTGATCGCCGTGGTTGCCCTGTATCGGCCTGGGCCAATGGAGAATATTCCAACCTACATCAAGCGCAAACATGGCGAAGAGGAGCCGGTCTACCCGCATCCCAAGCTGGAACCTGTTTTGAAGGAAACCTTCGGTATTCCGATCTACCAGGAACAGGTGATGCAGATGGCTCAGGTCCTGGCGGGCTATACGCTGGGCGGTGCTGACCTGTTGCGTCGCGCGATGGGTAAGAAGATCAAAGAGGAGATGGACCAGCAGCGCGCCATCTTCATCAAGGGATCGAAGGAATCCAGTGGCGTAGAAGCGGAGCAGGCGGATTCGATCTTTGATATGATCAACGCCTTTGCCGGTTACGGTTTTAACAAATCTCATGCCGCCGCCTATGCCTATGTTGCCTATCAAACGGCTTGGCTGAAGGCGAATTATCCGGTCGAATTCCTCGCGGCGTCGATGACGCTCGATATGCATAACACCGACAAACTTGCTGTTTTTAAAGGCGAAATTGAACGGCAGAAAATCGGGTTGTTGCCGCCCGATGTCAATAAGTCAAAAGTCGAATTCTCCGTTGAATTCGATGACGATGGCAAGCGGGTCGTTCGTTATGCCATGGCGGCGCTGAAGAACGTTGGTGAAGGCGCGGTTGAGGCCATTGTGTCCGAACGTGATGCCAATGGCCCGTTCAAGGATATCTACGATTTTGTTGAACGTGTTGATTCTGCGTCGATCAACAAACGTCTGCTGGAAAACCTGGTAAAGGCGGGGGCGTTTGACTCGCTCACGACAAACCGTCGGCAGATATATGATTCAATTGATATGCTGGCCAAATACGGGGCTTCGACCCAGGAAGAGAAAAAAAGCAACCAGGTCAGCCTGTTCGGCGGCGGTATTGTCGAAACAAGCAAACCGGGCCTTGCACGTGTACCGGATTGGAATCAGCAGGAAAAACTTTCCAATGAACATGCCGCGATAGGCTTCTACCTCTCCGATCATCCGCTGAATGCCTATAAAGACCTGTCCCGCAAGCTGGGCGTTGTTCCTTGGACGGATGTGGCAGCAGGCCGTATCCGGCTGTCCAAGGGGGTGAAGTTGGCCGGACTTGTCGGCGCCAAGCGCATCATGACGACGTCCCGCGGCTCCAAGATGGCCTTTATCGGAATGTCCGACGCCTCCGGCTCCTATGAGGTGACGCTGTTCCAGGAAGTCCTGAATGCGTCACGGGAACTCCTTGAGTCCGGCATGCCGCTTCTGATGACAGTTGAGGTTCAGAAACGTGGCGAGGGAGAAGATGCAGAACTTCGCCTGACCGCACAGAGTGTTTCCTCGCTGGAGGATGCCGCGGCCAATGCGGCGCGGGGGATGCGGGTCTTCATTATGGATGAAAGCCCGTTGCAGCCGCTGTCCAACTTCATTTCGGAACATGGCCGTCCGGGTCAGGGGCGGATAGAACTGGTTCTCCAGCATAAAATCCCCGATCAGGAAATCGAGATGGAAATGCAGGATACTTTCATCATCGATGGCAAATTCCGCCAGGCCGTGAAGGCCATTCCGGGCATTATTGATGTGCAGGATCTCTAGCGCTTTTTCTTGGCTTGCAATATACTGACGACAGGCGTATACACCGCCTCGAATACACACGTGGGATACACGGGTGCAGTTGGTCTTGGGTGATAGATGTCGCCAAATGATTGAGTGCTCTCTACCGGTGTTCGCTGGTTGGCGAACCATTCCCACGGAGGTTTAACCGGAAATAAAGGAAATTTGCATATGGCTATGCCGACCTTCTCCATGCGTCAGCTCCTCGAAGCTGGTGTTCACTTTGGTCACACCACACGCCGTTGGAATCCGAAAATGAAGCCGTTCCTGTTCGGCGAGCGCAACGGTATCCACATCATCGACTTGGAACAGTCTGTTCCGATGCTGCACGCCGCACTGCAGGCTGTGCGCGATGTTGCTGCTGGTGGTGGCCGCGTTCTGTTCGTTGGTACGAAGCGTCAGGCTCAGGGTATTGTTGCAGAGGCAGCAAACAAGAGCGGTCAGTATTTCGTCAACCACCGTTGGCTCGGCGGCATGATGACTAACTGGAAAACGATTTCCAATTCCATCAAGCGCCTGAAGACCCTGGAAGAACAGGACGAGTTGGGTGTTACCAAGAAAGAACGCCTGAACCTGGAGCGTGAGAAGGAAAAACTCGACCGCGCTCTCGGCGGCATCAAGGAAATGGGCAACCTGCCGGACATCATGTTCGTGATCGACACGAACAAAGAAGCTCTGGCTATTCAGGAAGCCAACAAGTTGGGCATTCCGGTTGTTGCAATCGTTGATTCCAACAGCAACCCCGATGGCATCGACTTCCCGATCCCGGGTAACGATGATGCAATGCGTGCAATCAGCCTGTATTGTGACCTGGTGACCGGCGCTATCCTCGATGGTCTGCAGCAGTCCATGGCCAGCTCCGGCGTTGACGTTGGTGAATCCGCTGAGCCGGTTGCAGAAGAACTGCCGGTGGCAGAGGAAGCTGCTGAAGGTGAAGAAGCCGCTAAAGAAGCTGCGGCTTCCTAATCCAGTTATATGGGTTAGGGAAGGGCGGCAGCTATAGAGCGCCGCCCTTCTTGCCATCTTGTAACAATTTTGCCCTACGTTCTGCGGGGCATGTAAGAATTGATTGAGATACTGAAAGGTTTTCGAAATGGCTGAAATTACCGCCGCCAAGGTGAAGGAACTTCGTGATACGTCTGGCGCAGGCATGATGGACTGCAAAAAAGCTTTGCAGGAATGCGATGGTGATCTCGATGCAGCCGTAGACTGGCTGCGTACCAAGGGCTTGGCCAAGGCTGCGAAGAAATCCGGTCGTGTTGCGGCTGAAGGCCTGGTGGCTGCCGTTGCTGAAGGCAACAAGGGCGCCCTGCTGGAAGTTAACGCGGAAACCGACTTTGTAGGCCGTAACGAAACGTTCCAGGACTACGTTGCAAACGTTGCCAAAGTCGTTCTTGAAAAAGACGGCGACCAGGATGCTGTTCTGGCTGCTGACTATCCGGGCACCGGCCGTTCCGTTGCAGACCAGCTGACCGACAACATTGCAACCATCGGCGAGAACATGAGCTTCCGTCGTTGCGCTTCTCTTTCCGTTTCCAACGGTGTTGTTGCTTCCTACATCCATTCCGCACTGAAGCCGGGCATGGGTAAGATCGGTGTTCTGGTTGCGCTGGAATCCGAAGGTGACAAGGCTGTTCTGGAAGGCCTCGGTAAGCAGATTGCCATGCATGTTGCTGCTGCCCGTCCGGAATTCTTGGATCGCGACTCCGTTGATCCGGCCGTTTTGGACCGTGAACGTGCTGTTCTGGTGGAACAGGCTCGCGAATCCGGCAAGCCGGAAGAAATCATCGAAAAAATGATCGAAGGCCGTATTCGTAAGTATTACGAAGAAATCTGCCTGTTGGATCAGACCTTTGTGATCGACGGCGAGACCAAGGTTGCCAAGGTTGTTGAAAACGCAGCCAAGGATGCTGGCGCACCGGTCAAACTGGTTGGCTATGCCCGTTACGAACTGGGCGAAGGCATCGAGAAGAAAGAAGACGACTTTGCCGCGGAAGTTGCTGCTGCGGTGCAGGGCTAATCGCTAAGTCGCGTAAGAAGGCCGCCTCTCGATTGCAGAGGCGGCCTTTATTTTGTTAAATCCATAGATCGAGCTGCAATTGCGGAGACCGGAAAGCAATGTCTGAACCAGCATCCCCCAAATTCAAACGTGTTTTGTTGAAGATTTCCGGTGAGGCCCTCATGGGAGACCAGGAATTCGGGCTGGACCCGGAAACCGTTGCCCGTGTTGCCAAGGAAATCGCCAGTGTCCAGGAAATGGGGGTTGAGATCTGCGTGGTGATCGGTGGCGGCAACATCTTCCGCGGCGTCTCCGGGGCGGCCCAGGGTATGGAACGCACGACCGCGGACTATATGGGCATGCTGGCCACCGTAATGAATGCCCTGGCAATGCAGAGCGCTCTGGAAGGCCTTGGTATCTATACGCGTGTGTTGTCTGCCATTCCGATGCAGTCTGTATGCGAGCCTTACATCCGCCGGCGTGCTGTGCGTCACATGGAAAAGGGCCGGGTTGTGATCTTTGCTGCCGGAACCGGTAACCCCTTCTTTACCACGGATACAGCCGCTGCTCTGCGCGCGTCCGAAATGGACTGCGATGCGATGCTGAAGGCGACGAAGGTGGACGGCGTTTATTCCGCGGACCCGATGAAAGACCCCAGCGCCACGCGCTATGACAGGTTGACCTATCGCCAGGTTCTAACGGATGACTTGAAGGTTATGGACGCCTCCGCTATTGCTCTTAGCCGTGACAATAACATCCCGATCGTTGTGTTCAGCATCTTCAATGAAGGTGGGTTTGCCCGTGTTATTCGCGGCGAAGGGCGTTATACAATCGTCACTGAGAATGTTTGAAGAAGGCTGCATTCCTTCTAAGTGACCTTATGCTAATAACAAGAGATTCCTAATTGGGAGTAATAACATGGCTGACATCGATTTGAAGGATCTGCAACGACGCATGGATGGCGCCCTGGATGCGCTGTCGCACGAGTTTGCGGGACTGCGCACGGGGCGCGCTTCCGCCAGTTTGCTGGATCCGATCGTTGTAGACGCCTACGGAAGTATGGTTCCGTTGAACCAGGTGGCCGGGGTAACTGTGCCTGAAGCACGGATGCTGATGGTAACAGTTTGGGACAATACGGTGATCAAAGCCGTCGAAAAGGCCATTCGCGAGTCCGATCTCGGCTTGAACCCGATGACGGAAGGCAATGCCATTCGTATCCCGATTCCAGAACTGAACGAAGAACGCCGTACGGAACTGACCCGTGTTGCCGGGCGTTACGCCGAAGCCGCCCGAGTTGCCGTTCGCAACGTGCGTCGCGATGGTATGGATCATCTTAAAAAAGCCGAAAAGGACGGTGACATTAGCAAGGATGATGCACATCGCCTGTCGGATCAGATCCAGAAACTGACAGACGATCACATCAAAAAAGTTGATGAAGCACTCGTGGCAAAAGAAGAAGAGATCATGCAGGTCTGATTTTGCCTAGAGCAGCAGGTGGTCTTTTCGGATGACGAATAACAGTAGCGATACAGAGCAGGTACCAACGCATATTGCCGTCATAATGGACGGCAATGGGCGCTGGGCGAAATCCCGTGGCTTGCCGAGAGTGGCGGGACACCGTGCCGGTGCGGATGCCGTACGCCGAATTGTCGAAGCTGCTGCATCGGCTGGTGTCAGTTATCTGACCTTGTATAGTTTCTCATCCGAGAACTGGAAGCGGCCGGAAGAGGAAGTAAGAGACCTGATGGGTCTGTTGCGCCGGTATCTGAAGGCCGAGATCGCAGAGCTGCACGGCAAGGACATCCGTTTCAAGGTTATTGGAGACAGGAAGCGTCTGGCACCCGACATCATTCGTCTGATCGAAGATGCTGAAGAGATGACAGCAGAGAACAGTCGTATGACGCTTGTTCTTGCGCTTAGTTATGGCGCGCGCGAAGAAATAGCATCGGCGGCCAGGAAATTGGCACAGTCGGCCGCAATGGGATTGATCAATCCCGAAGCGATTGATGAGGAAGTATTCGCCGCCCATTTGTATACGGGTGGAATACCCGACCCGGACCTGCTGATCCGGACAAGTGGCGAGCAGCGCATAAGCAACTTCCTGCTTTGGCAAATGGCTTATACGGAGTTCACTTTCGTTGACAAGTTCTGGCCTGACTTCAGTGAAGAAGACCTAGGCCAGGCAATTAGAGATTACAGCAAACGCGAGCGTAGATATGGAGCCGTCGTCCACAACCGCTAAGGTCAAGAGTGGCGGCTTGGCAAAGCGTGTTCTTTCCGCATTGGTCATTTTGCCGGTAACCCTGGTTCCCGTCTGGTTAGGCGGCGAGGCATTTTTGGGGCTTCTGGCCGTTTTGGCCGTCTTAAGCTGCCTGGAGTGGGCTACGATCAGCGGCGAAAGCCGCCGCTGGATTGGAGTAGCGCTTGCCGTGTTGGTTCTGGCCGGAACCTATGGCCTGCACCAATATCCGTTACCTGCCATGATTTGGGGAGGACTTGCCCTATTTGCCATTGGGGGCTTCCTTGGTATCAGGTCAGGTCGCTCAACAGCGCTTTTAACCGGCTTTGGTGCGGTATACATGAGCGTCGCTTTTTATGCCGCATGGTATCTGCGTGTTTCGAGCGACGGGCTGGCAACCTTCCTGTGGCTTTGTGCTATGGTGGTTATGACCGATGTTGGTGCCTATGCTGCCGGCAAGACTATTGGTGGCGCAAAACTGGCCCCTAAAATCAGCCCGAACAAAACCTGGGCGGGCCTGATTGGCGGTATGTTGGCGTCGTCTTTGGCAGCTGTTTGTTTCGCAGCTTATCTGGAAAAACCACTAGTTCTTTTTGCTGTTGTCGGGGCGTCTGTCACCATCGTGGCGCAAATGGGCGATTTGCTCGAGTCCAGCATGAAGCGCCGTGCTGGCGTGAAGGATTCCAGCCACCTGATTCCCGGTCATGGTGGCGTCCTGGATCGCCTCGATGGGTTTTTGTCTGCTTCTATTTGGCTATTCCTGCTGCTTCTCTATAGTAACGGTCTGTGACTTATGTCTGATAAAAAGCGCGTAACGATCCTGGGAGCAACCGGTTCGGTAGGCCAAAGCACGGTTGACTTGATTCGGCGAAATCGTGACCAGTTCGAAATTGGTGCGCTGACTGCCAACTCAAATGTTGAGGCTTTGGCTTCCCTGGCGAGGGAATTTTCCCCGCAGGTAGTCGCAATTGCCGACAGTTCGCGATATGGCGCGCTCTGCGATGCACTGGCCGGGACAGGTATTTCCGTTCTGTGCGGTCAGGAAGGCATCGTGGAGGCCTCGGCGCTGCCGGTTGACTGGACAATGGCCGCAATTGTTGGTGCGGCAGGTCTTCAGCCGACAATGACGGCTGTTCAGCAGGGTAAGACCGTGGCTTTTGCCAATAAGGAATGCCTTGTTTGTGCCGGCGACCTGATGATGGCTGATATACGGAAGTATGGCACAACCTTCTTGCCTGTTGATTCCGAACATAATGCCATTTTCCAGGTCTTTGAGAATACCCAGCGGGAAAAGATCGAACGGCTGGTTCTGACGGGGTCCGGGGGGCCGTTCAGGACGGTCAACCGTGAGGTGATGGCATCCGCTACGCGGGCGCAGGCGCTTGCCCATCCGAATTGGAGCATGGGGGCAAAGATCTCCATTGATTCCGCGACCATGATGAATAAGGGACTGGAATTCATCGAGGCCTGTTATCTATTTGATATGCCTGCTGAAAAGATCGACATTCTGGTTCATCCCCAATCGGTGATCCACTCAATGGTGGAATATGCCGATGGCTCCATTCTGGCCCAACTTGGGTCGCCAGACATGCGTACGCCGATCGCATATTGCCTGGGGTGGCCGGATCGTATGGATGCACCGGTTGAAAAGCTTGATTTTGTTAAGCTTTCTAGGATGGATTTTGAGGCGCCGGATTATAAAAAATTCCCAGCTCTGCGCCTTGCACGTGAAGCGCATGCGGCAGGGATGTCAGCAACTGTAACCCTGAATGCAGCCAATGAAATAGCAGTCGCTGCCTTCCTTGATGATCGGATCAGGTTTCTTGATATTACGAATATTGTGGAAGACTGCTTGAATCATCAGGAAATGCTTCCAATTTCTTCAGTGGACGATGTGATTGCCCTCGACGGCATCGTCAGGCGGCTTGCATCCCGTAAGCTTGATGAAATGTCTTAGTGGAATGCTCAATGGATAGTTTTTTTGCATCAATCGGTTATGGCAATTTTGTTATTGTCCTTGGCATTCTGATATTCGTGCATGAGATGGGGCACTATCTGGTGGCCCGCTGGTGTGGCGTGCATGTACAGGTATTCTCCATCGGATTCGGCCCTGAATTGTTCGGCTGGACGGATTCAAAGGGCACACGTTGGAAAGTCTCGCTTTTCCCGCTTGGTGGCTACGTCAAGATGTTCGGCGAGGGAAGTGCGTCAACCGAAGAACACCAGCGTGAGGACCAAAGCATTACCGCGGCGGAACAAGCGGTCTCTTTCGCGCATAAATCCGTTGGACAGCGTGCGGCGATCGTCGCGGCTGGGCCGGTCGCCAATTTCCTGCTGGCTATTGTTGTATTCTTCGGACTGTTTGTCAGTATCGGTCAACCTGTGTTTCCCGATTTCAAAGAGACAGGAATTGCCAGCGTTGTGAAAGGATCCGCTGCGGAAGAGGCAGGGTTCCAGTCCGGCGACCGTATTCTCGCGGTAGAGGGCAAAGAAATCAGTGATTTCACCGATCTTGTTCGTATCGTGTCTGAAAGTGATGGGCGCCTGCTACACTTTGATATCTGGCGGAATGATCAGGCTCTTCAGTTAGCAGCATCGCCCAGAAAAGAGGACGTGGAAACCGCAGACGGCCAGACAGTAAGCGTATATCGGCTTGGAGTGGCCGCGCCGGGAATCCATTACGAGAAACTACCGCTGGCTGAGGCGGCGATACAATCTGTCATGCATACTGGAACTGTCACTGCAGAAACTTTTAAGGGGGTGATGGGGCTCATTTCCGGGCATGGGAACCTGAACGATGCCGGCGGTCCGGTGCGCATTGCTCAAATGTCAAAGGATGTAGGTGAAATCGGTTTCGTCGCGGTTCTTGGCTTCGTCGCAGTCCTGTCCATTAATCTGGGGCTGCTGAACTTGTTCCCAATTCCGGTCCTGGATGGCGGACATCTTCTTTTCTATGTTTTTGAAGCGGTTCTAGGGCGCCCTGTTAATGCACGAATTCAGGAGATTAGTCTCCGAATTGGCGTCAGTCTGTTACTGGCGGTGATGGTTCTGTTTACAGCCAATGACATATTGAATTCCTGATGGTGATAAAAATCATTATTACCTTCTGGTACTAAGCCTATTTTATTGTTATTCAAAGCGACAATAAAATATTTAGAGTCAGTCTAGGAGCAGAGTGTTGCGCTTCTTTGAGGGTATGGGGAAACGCACCGCAAAGGTGTTTGTTGTTTCGCTCGTTGGGGGAATGGTAAGCCAGATCCCGCTGGTTTACGCACAGTCAGTGCCACCGGTAATCGCACCGGAGCCTGCTGAAGGTGGTGCTGCACCGGAAAATAATGCACCAATACGGCCAAAGCCGGGACAGGCTACCGTTCGTAATATCGTCGTGCAGGGCGCACAGCGAATTGAACGCGAAACTGTATTGTCTTATCTCGCCCTTAAAGAAGGCGACCCGATTGATGCCTCACGCATCAACAAGTCTCTGAAAACGCTTTTTGCGACGGGCCTGTTTGCCGACGTCGCGATTCACCAGGAAGGCCGGGATATTGTCATCCGGGTTGTGGAAAACCCGATTATTAACCGGGTTGCCTTCGAAGGGAACAAACGCGTTAAGGACGACGTCCTTGAGGCGGAGACGCAGTTGCGGCCTCGTGTCGTTTATACGCGCACACGTGTTCAAAGTGATGTTCGTCGAATTCTGGAAGTCTATCGCCGCAGCGGTCGTTTCGCAGCCCGCGTAGAACCGAAGGTAATCCAGAAAGGCCAGAATCGTGTCGATCTGGTTTATGAAATTGAAGAAGGTCCGGATACCGGCGTTCACAAGATCAGCTTCATTGGGAACAGGTTTGTCTCCGACAGTGCACTTCGTGATGAAATCATCACGAAGGAGACGAGATGGTACCGTTTCCTGAGTAGTGCGGATACCTATGATCCGGATAAGCTGACCTTCGACCGGGAACTCCTCCGGCGTTTCTATCTGGCAAATGGTTTTGCCGATTTCCGGGTCTCGTCTGCCGTCGCCGAACTGTCTGAAGACCGCACCGGCTTTTTCCTGACCTTTACGGTGGAAGAGGGGGATCGGTACCGGTTTGGCGATTTCAATGTGGTTTCGAAGATCAAGGATATTGATCCGGAACCCTTGAAGCAGATGCTCGAACTGAAAAGCGGCGACTGGTACAATGCCGACCAGGTTGATGAGACGATCCTTAAAATGACCGATTTCGTCGGGAGTAAAGGATATGCTTTCGTCGACATCCGGCCGGTGATCGAACGTGACCGTGAAAATAAAACGATCAACATCACCTTCGAAATTCTGGATGCGCCTAAAGTCTACGTTGAGCGAATTGATATTCGCGGCAACGTCCGCACCATGGATAAAGTCATTCGTCGCGAATTCCAGTTGGTTGAAGGTGATGCTTTCAATACGGCCAAACTGCGTCGGTCGCGAGACCGCATTCGTGCACTGGGTTTCTTCAAATCCGCAGAAGTGAACAATATTCCCGGAAGCCGACCTGACAGCACTATTGTTCAGGTTGATGTGGAAGAGCAGTCGACCGGTGAAATTTCTGTTGGCGCCGGTTTCTCCACCACGAGCGGTTTGCTTGGGGAAGTGGCGTTCCGTGAACGAAACCTGCTGGGTAAAGGCCAGGATCTTAAAGTTGCGACCAGCCTCGGCCAGAAAGAAACGACCCTGGACCTCTCCTTCACGGAACCATATTTCCTCGACAAAGAGCTGTCAGCGGGCTTTGACGCCTTCCACACAGTCAAGGACGAACAGGATCGTTCTTCTTACGACTCCCGTGAGACCGGTGGCGCGCTACGCCTTGGGTACAATATTACAGACTATTGGTCGCAGTCTTTGCATTATCGTTTCTCTCGGGAAACCATCAAGAATGTGGATGACAGCGCATCGATATATGTTAAGGCGCAGGAAGGCACGGAAAGTGTTTCGTCCGTTGGCCACACACTGTCCTACGACCGCCGTAACAGTAAAGCGGACCCGACTAGCGGCTATAAACTATCGCTCAGCAATGATGTGGCGGGCCTCGGTGGTACGGTGAATTTCTTCCGTACCAAAATTACCGGCTCCTACTACTATCCGTTTACGAAATCGACTTATCTGATCACGGGTGCTAGCATCGGACATATTGTTGGCTTGGGTGAAGACGTTCGTTTGAACGACCGTTTTTACTTGGGTGGTGATGATCTGCGCGGTTTTGAGAGCGGCGGTGTCGGGCCCCGCGATGTTTCGACCAAAGATGCGCTCGGGGGCAACCAATACGCATCGGGGTCCGTCGAATTGCGGTTCCCGCTCGGGTTGCCGGACGAATTTGGCCTTACTGGTGCCGCATTCTCCGATTTTGGTACCCTTCGCGACGTGGACGAGACCGGCAGCAACATCAAGGATGTCGATAGCGTCCGGGCATCGGTGGGGGTCGGCGTGAACTGGAAGTCTCCATTCGGACCGGTCCGTGTTGATTTCGCCCAGGCCCTCCTCAAGGAAGACTTCGATGAAACCGAAGTGTTCCGCTTCAGCTTTGGAACGAGGTTCTAATGTTAAAAAAGTTCGCTAGTGCAAGCATCTTGGCCTTGGGGATCGCAACCGCGACGATCCCAAATGTGGGTTATGCTGCAGGAACCGGAACGACGGTGATTGCGACAATCAATGTTGAAAAGGTTGAACGCAGCTCTGTTGCCTGGAAAAGCCTAAGTAAGCAAATTGATGCCGAACGCTCTAAACTTCAGGCCGAGGTTCAGAGAATCCAGGCTGAGTTGGAAGCAAAAGCAAAAGATTTGAAGAGCCAGGAAAGCATTCTCAGTGGTGAAGCATTCGCGGCGAAATCGAAAGAGTTCCAGAAGGAACGTCTGCAACTGCAACGGCAAGTGAACATCAGGAAGCAGAAGCTTGAGCACGCCTATGGTGTTGCACGGTCGCAGATACATGATGCCCTGCGCCAGGTCCTGAGAAAGTTGATGAAGGACTCGGACATTGATCTGATCCTTGAAAACGGCAGCCGGACAACATCTGTTCTGGCCGCTGATACGTCGCTGTCTATTGACGAGAAAGCCCTTAAAGGCCTTGATGCGACGATCCAATCGGTGAGCTTGCCGGACCCGTCTGGTACGTCCCAGTAAAGACAAGTTCTCATGGCTGACCATCGTTTTTTCACCAAGTCCAAGCCGATACTGCTTGCCGATCTGGCAACCCAGATTGGTGCGCAGTTGAGCGATAACGCCGCAGCGGAGAAACTGGTGATCGATGTCGCAACATTGGATAGCGCTGGGGCAGATGACATTTCTTTCCTGGATAACAAGAAATATGTTCCAGCGCTGGCGACAACGAAAGCAGGGGCAGTAATCCTGGAGGCTTCCTATGTTGAAAGGCTGCCCCAAGGCGTTGTCGGCCTGGTAACACCAACGCCCTATCTGACCTTCGCATTGGCATCCAGCTATTTCTATCCGGTGCCCGCTGTGGTCCCAAACGTTCATGCAAGCGCGGAAATTGATGATACAGCGATTATTGGCAGTGGGTGCCGTATCGACGCCGGTGTGGTTATCGCGGAAAACGTTGAAATTGGCGACAACTGCCATATTGGCGCCCATACTGTGATCGAGAAGGGGGTGAAGGTTGGACCGCACTCCCGAATTGGCTCGACCAGCTATCTCTCTCACTGTTTTATCGGCAGCCATGCGAATCTGCACCCTGGCGTTCGAATTGGCACACGTGGGTTTGGTTTTGCTGTTGGCCCGCAAGGCGCTGTGGATATGCCACAGATCGGTCGCGTGGTTATCGGTGATTTTGTGGAAATCGGGGCGAATTCTACTGTCGACCGCGGTGCTGCCGGAGATACCGAGATTTCAACAGGGTGTAAGATCGATAATCTGGTGCAAATTGGCCATAACGTAAAACTTGGAAAAGGCTGTATTCTTGCTGCAATGAGTGGTGTTGCTGGCAGCGCGGTCCTGGAAGATTTTGTCGTCTGTGGTGCACAGGTAGGTATCGCCGGCCATATTCGAATCGGTACAGGATGTCAGATTGCGGGAAAGGCGGGCGTCACGCAAAGCCTGCCTGCCGGGGCTAAGGTTGGCGGGCATCCGGCATTACCGGTCAAGCAGTGGCTTCGCGGCCATGCAATGTTGAAAAAACTACTGAAATCAAAAGAATAGAAAAAAATGACTGAAACGAATGACGATTATTTAAAAGATATTGATGTTGTTAAGGTGATGGAGCGGATTCCGCACCGCTACCCGTTGCTGCTTGTCGACAAAATCGAGGAAATCGAGCCCTTTGAATATGCCATCGGCGTGAAAGCTGTTACCGTGAGTGAGCCGCACTTTCAGGGGCATTTTCCGCAACGTCCTATCATGCCTGGTGTCCTGATCGTAGAAAGCATGGCTCAAACGGCCGCTGTTATGGTTGTGTCGAGCCTCGGCGCGGAATCGGAAGGCAAGCTCGTTTATTTCATGTCTGTTGAGGATGCAAAATTCCGTCGGCCTGTTGTGCCGGGCGATTTGATGAAAATTCACGTCGAAAAGAAACAGCAGCGTGGTGCTGTATGGAAGTTTAAAGGACAGGCCCTTGTTGATGGGAAAGTTGTCGCTGAAGCGACCTTCTCCGCTATGATCCGAGATTCTTGATGGTAGATATTCATCCAACTGCAATCGTCGATACCAAGGCGGATATTGCCGGTGATGCCTCCGTCGGGCCTTATTGCATTGTCGGTCCGGACTGCAAACTTGGCGCTGGTGTTAAGTTGCACGCCCATGTTGTTGTCGACGGGCGCACGACTATTGGCGCAGGAACCGAGATCTTTCCCTTTGCCTCAATTGGTACGAAACCGCAGGACTTGAAATTCCACGGTGAAGAGTCGGAACTCATCATTGGTGAGAATAACCGTATTCGCGAACATGTAACCATGAACCCCGGTACTCAAGGCGGCGGCATGGTGACCAAGGTTGGCGACAACGGTTTGTTCATGGTGGGCGCGCATGTCGCTCATGACTGCATAATCGGTAACAATGTAATTCTTGCGAATAATGCCACTCTTGCCGGGCATGTGATCGTGGAAGATTTCGTCATTATAGGCGGTCTGTCTGCGGTTCATCAGTTTGTTCGGATCGGCGCCCATGCGATGATCGGCGGCATGTCCGGTGTGGAAAACGATGTGATTCCATTTGGCTCTGTCATGGGAGAGCGGGCTCAACTGTCCGGGCTGAACATTGTCGGTATGAAACGTCGAGGCGTTTCCAAAGATGAAATCCATGCACTGCGAAACGCTTATCGGGCCTTGTTTTCTTCGGAAGGAACCCTCGGTGAGCGCGTTGAGAGCGTTTCAGTGGACTACAAAGACAGTCCTGCAGTTCAGGGGGTTGTTGATTTTATCCGTTCTGAGACGTCGCGTGGTCTGACCCAGCCGGGTTCAAAGGGGAATGACTGATAAACTCGGAATACTGGCCGGGGGAGGGGATCTTCCCCGGCTGTTGGTCGACCAATGTCTTACGGAGGGTCGGCCTTTTTTTGTCATTCTGTTTGAAAATCAGGCTGATCCAAAAGACTTCTCCGATGTCCCCCATGCGGTTGTTCGGCTGGGAGCGGTCGGAAAGTCTCTGAAAGTCCTACGCGAAAACGCTGTGTCGACTCTGGTCTTGGCAGGCAAGGTGCATCGGCCTTCCTTGTCGGAACTTCGCCCGGATTCCGTGGCGATGAAATTTCTCCTCAAGACTGGCGCAAAATCCTTGGGAGACGACGGATTGCTGCGCGCCGTTGTATCTTTCTTGGAAGAGGAACACGGCTTTAATGTCATCGGGTCGGATAGCTTGATTGCAACCCGTATGCAAAGCTGCGGACCGCTCGGCGCTTTGAAAGCAGATGACCTGGCGGCGAGCGACATAGAGCGTGGCCGCGATGTTTTGCGTATTATGGGACCTGCGGACGTAGGGCAGGCTGTTGTTGTGCAGGACGGTTTGGTGCTGGGGGTAGAGGCTATTGAAGGCACAGAAGCCCTGCTAAGTCGATGTGCTGAACTAAAGCGGCCGGGACCCGGCGGCATATTGGTTAAACTTCGAAAGCCGAGACAGGAAACCCGTGTGGACCTTCCCACCATTGGGCCGGAAACGGTTCAACAGGCAGCCGATGCCGGATTACGGGGAATCGCCTTCGACGCTGGCGGAATGGTCGTATTAAGACAAGACGAGGTTATCGCCGAAGCCGATCGTCTGGGGTTGTTCGTTGAAGCTGTCGCCCCGTTGCCAGAGGACGATTAGGCATGTCGCAGAGCTTAAAGATCTTCCTAGTGGCAGGGGAAGCATCCGGTGACGCTCTCGGAGCCCGTCTCATGGCCGCATTGAAGACTTTGTCCGCCGATATAACCTTTTGTGGCGTTGGCGGTCCGCTCATGGAGGCGGAAGGGATGAAAAGCCTGTTCCCCATGCACGAGTTGTCGGTTATGGGGCTGGTAGAAATTCTTCCTCATGTACGTAAGCTTTTTCGTCGGATCAAGCAGACAGCAAAAGCGGTTGAAAAGAGTGCGCCGGACGCAGTCGTGACAATTGATTCTCCCGGCTTTGCACATCAACTGGCAGGCCGCATCCAACACATAGATTGTCCGAAAATCCATTATGTCGCCCCGTCGGTTTGGGCATGGAAACCAGGGCGTGTCCATAAATGTAAAAAACATTTCGACCACCTGCTGGCGCTGTTGCCTTTTGAACCTCCGTATTTCGAGGCTGTCGGGCTTCCATGTCATTTTGTCGGTCATTCCGTACTGGAATCCGGTGCGGACCAAGGGAACGGACCAGCATTTCGGGCAAAGTATGGGATTTCCTCGGAGGATAAGATTCTTTGCGTATTGCCAGGAAGCCGCCGCGGTGAGGTGTCCCGGCTCCTGCCGGTATTTGGTGAAACTGTTCATCGGGTTGCAGACAATACCGATAATCTACATGTTGTGGTGCCCACGACAGAGGGCGTGAAAGAACTGGTGGAGGAAACCGTCAAAGACTGGCCGGTCCAGCCGATTATGATTTCGGGTCAGATCGAGAAATATGACGCGATGGCTGCAAGTGACGTGGCCCTTGCGGCGTCAGGAACCGTGGCATTGGAATTGGCGATGGCCAGACTGCCGACGGTGATTGGCTATAAGGTCTCTCCAATTACCTATTTCCTGGCCAAGCGGCTGGTGAAAACGCCTTACGCTCACCTCTTGAATACCATTCTGGATCGTTTTGTTGTGCCGGAACGGATTCAGAATGACTGCACGCCGGAATTACTGTCGACGGACGTTTTGGCACTTTTCGGTACAGACGGCAAAAGGCAGATTGCCGAGCTGATTCCCGCATTGGAAAAACTGCATCCGAATATGACGGAAACGCCCAGTCAATGCGCCGCACGGGTTGTATTGGACGTCATTGAGGGCCAGATTAAAAAGTAATTCTGAGGAATAGATAGGAAGGGGACAATGACAGATTCAAACGGTTTCAGCTTGCTGCATACGATGATTCGGGTGAAAGACCTGGAGAAATCCATCGACTTTTACACCCGTCACCTGGGTATGTCTCTGCTGAGCAAAAAAGATTATCCGTCAGGTGAGTTTACACTCGCCTTTGTAGGATATGGTGATATCGAGAACAGCACGGTTGTTGAACTGACCCATAACTGGGGCCAGGAAGAACCCTATGATCTCGGCAGTGGTTTTGGGCATCTCGCCGTCGGCGTGCCGGATATCTATGGTGTTTGTGAGCAGTTGGAAAAGGAAGGCGTTCCGGTTCCCCGTAAACCCGGGCCAATGAAACATGGCGGATCGGTTATCGCCTTCATTGAAGACCCGGATGGCTATAAAATCGAACTGATACAGCGCGAAACCAAGGCATAAAAACAAAAGGCGCGAGTTTCTCGCGCCCTCAGACCGTTGACAAACCCCGTCGATATTCGGCGGGGTTTAGTTTTGGATGTTTGCCGGTTGTTTTTGAGGGAGAGTGAGAAGTCCCCTTTCGATCAGATCGGGCTGGTTTCGGTTTTTGGGGCCATTGCGAGGGCGATTTTCTTGATGTTTTGGGCGGCGGCGGCGAGCAGGCATTGCGTTTTGACGGCGATGAGGCCGCGGAAGCGGGCGTATCGGTGTCCGAAGAGCTGCTTTGCGTCGGCAAAGGAGCGTTCTACAGTTTCCTTGCGTCTTTTATAGAGCCTTTTGCCCCAGTCGGTGAGACGGTGGGCGTCCGCGCGCTCCCGGGCATCCTGCCAGACATGGCGGGTGACGGTTTTGGTGTGTTTGGCGCTGCCGGTGCAGGAGGCAAGCAGCGGGCAGGTGGCGCAGACCTTCGGGTCGCTTTTGTAATGGCGATAGCCGTTGCGGTCGGTGGTGGCATAATTCAGGAGCTGGCCCTGCGGACAGCGGTAGCCGTCTAACTGCCGGTCGTACTGATAGTCCCGCTTGCGCAGCATGCCTGCCCGGTGGCTCGGGCGGCGATAGCCGGTTACACCGAGGATCTCCCTGTCTTCCAGCCCCTTGGCGATGCCCGCCGTGGCATAGCCTGCATCCAGCCCGACCGCCTGGACATCCAGGCCGAAGCGATCCCGCTGCCGGTCGAGCCGGTCCAGATAGGGGATACTGTCATGCACAGTGGCCGGGGTGGCGTGAGTATCGGTGATGATGCCATAACGCCCGTCCACCGTGCGGTGATCCAGATAAAAGAACCCCTTGGGCTTGCCTTCACGCACCATGTAACCGGCTTCCGGGTCGGTGCGGCTGACCTTGGTCTCCTTTTGCCCGGGCGCGCGTTCCTTCGCCTTCAGCGGCTTTTTGGCATGGGCCGCCCGATCCTCCTCAACCGCTAGGTCCAGCGCGTCCCAATAGTCGGCCCGGGACTTGGCTACCACTTG
The DNA here is from genome assembly GCF_025136295.1 of Aestuariispira ectoiniformans. GTDB lineage: Bacteria > Pseudomonadota > Alphaproteobacteria > UBA8366 > Aestuariispiraceae > Aestuariispira_A > Aestuariispira_A ectoiniformans. The sequence goes on from NZ_CP062788.1 coordinate 2,754,649, forward strand.
GCTGTCCCATTTGTTCTTGTTGGCATTGGCCTTCAGATGGGTGCTGTCGGTATAAAGCACCGTGCCGTCCACAAGACCCTTGGCAATCGCCTGTTCGACAATGTGATCGAAGATATCCTGCGCCAACTGCCGCTCCGAGCGGATGCCGAACAGGTAGCCGATGAACAGCGCCTTGAACTGCATCACCGGGTCCAGCGCCGGGCGGCCGTTATCCGCGCAATACAGACCGGCCACCCGGTCGTGGATAAACGAAAAGTCGATCACCGCATCGATCTTGCGAAGCAGGTGATCCGCAGGCACCAGACCCTCCAATGTCACCATCTCAAGTCGGCCCTGTTCAGGCTGGGGCTTCTTCAACATAAAAACATAGAATCACAAAGGCCCCGCTTGCGCGAGACCTTTGTCAGCAGTCTGAGGCGGGGAATTCCCCGCCTTTTTTCATTCTGCTTGCCAGCGTTATTAACGCTCGTTCACCGACATGAATGAACGCGGTGTCTCGCCTTTGTAAAGCTGGCGAGGACGGCCGATCTTCTGGTTCGGATCGGTGATCATTTCGTTCCACTGGGCAACCCAGCCGACAGTACGGGCCAGAGCGAAAAGCACGGTGAACATGCTGGTCGGGAAGCCAATAGCTTTCAAAATGATACCGGAATAGAAGTCGACATTCGGGAACAATTTGCGTTCCACAAAATAGTCGTCCTGCAAGGCGATCTGTTCCAGTTCCATGGCCAGTTCCAGCAGGGGATCATCAACACCCAGCTCGGCAAGCACCTCATGGCAGGACTTCTTCAACACACCGGCGCGCGGATCGAAGTTTTTGTAGACGCGATGACCAAAGCCCATCAGGCGGAACGGGTCATTCTTGTCCTTCGCGCGTGCAATAAATTCCGGAATGTTCTTCTTGTCGCCGATCTGGTTCAGCATGTTCAGAACGGCTTCGTTGGCGCCGCCATGTGCCGGTCCCCAAAGCGAGGAAATCCCTGCGGCAATGCAGGCGAACGGATTGGCACCGGAAGAACCGGCAATTCGGACCGTCGACGTAGATGCATTCTGTTCATGGTCGGCATGGAGGATGAAAATCCGGTCCATAGCACGGGCCACGGCAGGGCTGATTTGATAATCTTCCGCAGGAACGCTGAAGGTCATATGCAGGAAGTTTTCTGCATAGGAGAGCTTGTTTTGCGGATAGACGAACGGCTGGCCGACGGAATATTTGTAGGCCATCGCAGCAAGGGTCGGCATTTTCGCAATCAGGCGATGCGATGCCACCATGCGCTGGTGCGGGTCGTTGATATCCGTGGAGTCATGGTAGAAGGCGGACAATGCGCCAACAACCCCGACCATGATCGCCATCGGGTGGGCATCGCGACGGAAACCACGGAAGAAATTCATCATCTGTTCATGAACCATCGTGTGATAGGTGATGGTTGTGTTGAATTTCTCTTTGTCCGCTTTGTTCGGAAGATCGCCATGAAGAAGCAGATAGGCTACTTCCAGAAAATCACTGTTTTCCGCCAACTCTTCAATGGAATATCCACGGTGCAACAGGACACCCTTGTCGCCATCAATGAAGGTGATTGCGGAATCACAGGAACCTGTACTGGTATAGCCCGGGTCATAGGTGAAGTAGCCCGTTTGGCCATAGAGTTTGCGAACGTCGATGACTTTTGGCCCCATCGTGCCGCCAATGACCGGCAGATCATAGCTGTTGCCGGTGGCGTGATCCACCAGAGTGACATGTTCGTTGCCAGTACTGGAGTTGTCCTGGGTCATAGTCTCAACCTCCTTTGTAAAGTGCGGCAGCCAGTTTTTTATAGTTTGCTGCCAATTTTTGATTATTACGTTTTTTTTCGGATTGGCCCCGTTCTTTTGCAGTGCACAATATAGGTGCAGCCGCACTGGAAATCAAATGCGGCTGCAAATTTTGTTCGAAGGTCCTAGTTTTCGGGAACTGCCCGCATTCGTGACAGACATTCGTCACGTCCCAGAACTTCCATTACTTCGAATAGGCCGGGAGACATATTCGACCCGGTGAGGGCGGCACGGACCGGCTGGGCAACCTTGCCAAAGCCAAGGTCCCGCGCTTCTCCGAACTCCCGCATGGCCTGTTCCAAGGCTTCCTCGGTCCAATCACCATGGCCTTCCAGATGGTCTGCCAATTCCTTCAGCAGGGCGGAAGAACCTTCTTTCAGAAGCTTGGCTGCTTTTGGATTGATCAGCGGGAATTGCGGCGGAACCAGGTAGAAGGCGGAATTTTCAGCAAGATGGGTAATTAACTTTGCCCGGGTCTTCAGACCATCCATACCCGCCAGCAGGCGCGCACGTCCGGTATCATCGACCGCAACCGGCATCAGTGGCTCAATCAGGGACACAAGACGCTCGTTATCAGCTTCCTGAATGTAGTGGCCATTCAGATTTTCCAATTTCGCAAAGTCGAACCGTGCCGGGGATTTACCAACCGCGTCCAGGTCGAACCATTCAATGGCCTGTTCCTGCGAAATGATTTCATCATCACCATGTGCCCAGCCAAGACGCAGCAGGTAATTGTTAAGGGCTTCCGGCAGGTATCCCAAATCGCGGTATGCTTCTGCCCCCAGGGCACCGTGGCGTTTTGAAAGTTTTGCTCCATCCGGGCCATGAATAAGCGGGATATGCGCAAATTTCGGTGTTTCCCAGCCGCAGGCCTTGTACAGATGATACTGGCGGAAGGCATTTGTCAGGTGGTCATCTCCCCGGATCACATGGGTGATTCCCATGTCGTGATCATCGACGACAACCGACAGCATATAGGTCGGCGAACCATCGGCACGGAGCAGAATGAAATCGTCCAACTGCTGATTCTGGATCGTGACAGATCCCTGGACGAGATCGACAATCGTCGTTTCGCCTTCGGTCGGCATTTTGACGCGCACAACCGGGTCCACACCTTCTGGCGCCTCATCAGGGGAGCGGTCGCGCCACATGCCATTGTAACGCATGGGACGGCCTTCCGCGCGGGCGGTCTGGCGCATTTCGTCCAGCTCTTCCTGCGAGCAGTAGCAATAATATGCCTTGCCTTCCTCTACGAGGCGGTGCGCAACTTCCATATGACGGCCGGCATTCTGGGATTGGAAAACGACGTCCTCATCAGACATCAATCCAAGCCAGGACAGGCCATCCTTGATGGCGTCAATGGCTTCCGTGGTTGACCGCTGGCGGTCGGTATCTTCGATACGCAGCAGATACCTGCCACCATGGTGTTTGGCGTAAAGCCAGTTAAAAAGAGCTGTCCGCGCACCGCCGATATGAAGAAATCCGGTAGGCGAGGGCGCAAAACGAGTTACAACGGTCATACCGTGCCCCTTTTCTTAAGACATATTTTGCAGAAACTGGCTGCGGTTTATCATACTTAACCCCAGGTGCGCAAAGCACTTATAGGGTGATTGCCGTCCTATGGACACAGATCGTCGGGAATAGTGGGGGGAGCAGCCGATGGTGGCGGCGCGTGGATAGAATATTTGTTTTCAGCCCGATAGCCCTGGCGATCGGGATTGCTGTTTATTTCCAGTTGCCGTTTGAACCTCCGGCAATTGTGACATTTCCTATCGCCTTGACTGTTGGCCTCGGTCTGTTGCTGTTTGTTTTTACTATTCAACGCGATGCAATGCGTATTTCCGGCATATTGCTGTTATGTGCCGTAGTTGGATTTGCTGCGGCGCAGGGCCGCACAATGGTCGTGGCTGCGCCCGTGCTGCCGCACCATTGGGAAGGGAAGCATTCCTTTTACGGCCGTATCATCCAGATTGAACATTTCGATGACGGAGACAGATTGACCCTGGATCAGGTCACTTTGAAGAAAATCGGACATGAAGATACGCCCGAACGTATCAGGCTTAAAACAAGGTCATCTGGAAAGTTGAACATCGGTGATTTCATTCAAGGACTTGCCGTACTTCGATCGCCTCCTCAGCCCTCTGTGCCGGGGGTATATGATTTTACCAGACGTGCCTGGTTTATGCGGATCGGGGCCGTTGGTTTTACTTTGGGGGAGCCTGTCAGACGGCTCACCCCCCTACAGTCAGCGGTTACGGACAGCCTGTGGATTCTGGTTAATCGCCTTCGGGACAATGTAGGCGAAGCCTTGTTCAAGGCCATGGATGATGACCGGACGGCGGGATTGGCTGTTGCATTGTCCATCGGTGATCGTAGCCGAATAGCACCAGAGGTCAGAGAAGAGTTGCGTGCTGCCGGGCTTGCTCATTTGCTGGCTATTTCGGGATTGCATATGATGCTGGTGGTCATTTGCCTGTTTTCCACCTCGAGAGCCTTGCTTGCTTCCATAGAGCCTCTTGCCCTTCGATATCCGATAAAGAAATGGGCTGCCTTGTTCGCGATTGCGGGGGCGTTGGGTTATCTGCTGCTGGCAGGTATCACGATTCCGACACAGCGTGCCTTTCTGATGGCCTTTCTGGCGATGTTGGCGGTGATTATCGATCGCACACCCATTTCGTTGAGACTGGTTGCATTTGCGGCAATCGTTATTTTGGTTTTACGGCCCGAAGCGTTGTTGAGTCCCAGTTTTCAACTATCGTTTGCCGCGGTCACCGCACTCGTCGCATTCTTTGAAACGCCGATAATGCAGCAATTCAACTCCGCAATCAGGAAAACGGTTTTCCGCCGTGCAGCAGGCTATTTTCTACTACTCTCCTTAACGACACTGGTTGCATCCATGGCAACGGCACCATTTGCCTGGCATCATTTCGGACAGGTTGCGCCTTATGGATTGCTTGGCAATTTGGTGGCAATTCCATTGATGGCATTTGTTGTCATGCCGCTTTTAATTGTAACTGTCTTTGCTGCCCTGATTTTGCCGGCAGGAGCACTGGCCCTGTTGGCTTGGCCGCTTCATAAGGGGCTGGAACTGATCCTGTCAGTTTCCGGATGGGTCTCCGGCATTGAAGGAGCCCAAATTCAACTGACGCCCCTGCATTCCTGGTCGCTCTCTATAATTGTTTCCGGCGGACTGGTACTTTGCCTCTGTCATGGGAAAAAACGTTGGCTGGGTATGATTGGAATTGTCGGGGGAATCTCAATCGCACCCCTGTTTCCACCGCCTGATTTCCTGATTTCCGGCAATGGCCGCCTCGTGGCCATACGGGCAACGGATGACGATATCTATTATTCCACATTGAAGCGTGAGGGATATGTCGCAGAGTTATGGCTCAATCATCTAGGCGGGCAACGGGCAATTGCTTTTCCCGAACGTGAAACGAGTTGGCCCGGGGGAATGATTCGTTGCGATACTCTTGCGTGTTCTGCGGCTTTGGAAGGCGGCATCGTCGCCGGGATCGTGGATAAGGAACTCGCCCTGTTGGAGGACTGTAGCTATGCGGACATCTTGCTTGCCCCGACGACGACAGTCCCCCGCAGTCGCTGTCGACGACCTACTATCCTGATCGACCGGCAGGCGCTAAAGAAAAACGGGGGATATGCGATCTATCTGAAAGGGCGCTACCCGTGGTCAACATCACCTGAACTGGTAACTTTTCGCCAAGAAAGCGGATTGCGCCCATGGAGCGGCTTTTCGGACCGTTAGGGTTGATCAGTATTTTCTCAACAAGCCGACAAGGCGCCCCTGGACATCAATTTGATCCGGGCCATAGATACGAGTTTTATACTTGGGGTTTGCCGGTTCAAGTTCAACGGATTTTCCCTTCTTATGCAGGGTCTTAAGCGTCACTTCTTCACGTTCCACAAGAGCAACGACAATATCGCCGCTGTCTGCTGTTTCCGTGCGCTCGATAATGACTGTATCACCATCCATGATACCGGCGTTGATCATGGAATCACCGTCAACTTCCAGGGCATAATGATCCCCTTTACCCAGAAGGGCGGCTGGAACCTCCACCGTCATGGAGGGGTCGCGCAGGGCTTCGATTGGCGTACCGGCGGCAATCCGGCCATAAAGTTGCAGTTGTACCGCAGCATTGGCAACTTCCGGGGGCTGGCTATGCCCGCCGATTTCCTGACGGCGAAGCGTCTCGACTTTCCGGTTTCGTATCGGCAACTGCTCTCTGTCGGTGTTTTCCGGCAGACGGATAACCTCAAGCGCTCTGGCGCGATGGGGAAGGCGGCGGACGAAACCACGTTCTTCCAGGCTGGTAATGAGACGGTGAATCCCGGACTTCGACTTGAGATTCAGGGCTTCCTTCATCTCATCGAAGGAAGGGGAAACGCCATCCTGATGCAGACGGTCATGAATGAACATCAAAAGGTCGTGTTGCTTGCGTGTCAGCATTCTTCTCTCCCGGCGCCCTTGGCGGTTGCGCTTCGGGTCAAGTATTTAGAACAAAATGAAAACTCACATCTGTTCTATTTGTGTTCTTTGTTCCTGTCAAGTTCCACGTCCAGTCAACGACCGCGGCCGGTCGGTTCTACAGGATTCGATGAGACGAGGGGAATTGTATGATATCAACAAGTTGACCGGCTTTCATCGGAGCTGAATGGGCTGGTCGAACGACCAGGCAACCGGCGCCTGACAGGCGGGAAAGCATGGAGCTATCCTGCTTTTCAAAGGGTTTGACGCGCAGTGATTCGCCGGGAGCATTCGTGAAGACCGCCCGCATGTATTCTTCCCGGTGGTCATTTTGCGGAATATCGCAGTCCAGGACCGCTTTACTGCGATGTGTAAACGCCTCAGAGGCCTTTCCGCTCAGCTTGGCAACGGCCGGTGCAACGAAGACGGTACTGCAAACCAGCGTTGAAACCGGGTTGCCGGGCAATCCGATCATCGGTGTCTGGTTCAGGTGACCGAAAATCAAAGGTTTTCCCGGTCGCATGGCGATTTTCCAGAAATCAACCTGCAGCCCCGTTTCCCCCAATACAGACTGGATAAGATCGTGGTCGCCAACAGAGGCGCCGCCAGTGGTGATCAGCAGATCGGCAGATGCCGCCGCAGACGCCATGGATTTCAGGTGTTCCGCGTTATCGCGTGCAACGCCCAGAAGGATGGGGTCGCAATCCAGTGCCTCCAACGTGGCGGCAAGGCCAAGGCTGTTGGAGCTGACGATCTGGCTGGGACCCATTGGCTCACCCGGCATGACGATCTCGTCTCCCGTTGCAAGAATTGCCACGCGGGGGCGGCGGTGCACCATGATCCACGGCACATTCATTGCTGCAAGGAGGCCCACATCACGCGCGCTTAGTGTCTGACCGGCTTCAAGCAGGGTTTGCCCCTCTGCAAAGTCCAGCCCGGCCGCACGGACAAATTTCCCGGAGTGGGGAGGCAGATTGATCCGGACGGTACTCTCGTTGGGCTTTTCCGTATCTTCCTGCATGACAACGGCATCCGCACCTTCGGGCATCGGACCGCCGGTGAAAATGCGCACCGCCTGACCTTCGCCGACGGGCCTGTCGCATACGCCGCCCGCAGGAGCCTCACCAATAATCTCGAGTTCTGTGCCCGGAGACGGGATATCACAGGCGCGCACAGCGTAGCCATCCATTGCGGATACGGCTGTCGGTGGTTGCGTGCGCCGCGCCTTTACGTCTTCTGCCAGAACACGTCCCAAGGCGTTGCGTATAGAAATCTGTTCGGCGGGAAGGGGCCCAAGAGCGGCTAGAATACGAGTGCGTGCATCATCTACAGAAATCATTTCGAAGCTCTATATTCTCCGGATTTACCACCAGCTTTGTAAACCAGTTCAATATCGGTAATGCGCATGCTTTTGTCTGCTGCCTTGACCATATCGTATACGGTCAATGCAGCGACCGAGACGGCGGTCAAAGCTTCCATTTCAACGCCGGTGCGCCCTTTGAGTTTGCAGGTGGCCTCGATGTCGACCGCATTACTGTCCTGAGACAGCGACAGCGTTACCTTGACGGAGGTGAGGGCAAGCGGATGGCAAAGCGGTATCAGGTCTGGCGTCCTTTTTGCCCCCATGATTCCGGCCAGTTGCGCCACAGTTAGGACATCGCCCTTTTTGACACCGCCCTCCTTGATCAGCAAAAGGGTTTCCGGCTGCATCAGGATGCTGCCGCGTGCCGTCGCAACTCGTTCGGTTTCGTCTTTCGGGGAAACGTCGACCATGACGGCGTTTCCCTGCTCATCAATATGCGTCAGTTTTCCCATCTCTGTCCTGCCAGGTATCTAGTCTGCTGCACGGCTGAGCAAAGCTCTGGTTGCCGCCGTGACATCCGCCTGCCGCATCAGGGATTCTCCGACGAGGAAGCAGTTGGCCCCGACCTTTGACATGCGTGCAAGGTCCGCAGGGGCGTAAAGTCCGCTTTCTGCAATCAACAACTTGTCTTCCGGAACACGGGAAGAAAGCTCTTCCGTTGTCGCAAGGTCGATTTCCAAGGTCTTGAGATTACGGTTATTTACGCCCAGGAGAGGGGACTTCAGCTTCAATGCGCGGTCAAGTTCTTCCGCATTATGCACTTCCACCAGGACATCCATTCCCAGGTTGAATGCGACCGTTTCCAGTTCGACGGCCTTTTCATCGTCAAGGGCGGCCATGATAAGCAAGATACAATCAGCACCAATGGCACGGGCTTCATAGACCTGATACGGGTCTAGCATGAAATCCTTGCGCAAGACCGGCAGGTCGACAACCATACGTGCCGCCGTCAGGTAATCATCACTGCCCTGGAAATAGGGGACGTCGGTCAGGATGGACAGGCAGGTCGCACCGCCACTACGATAGTCCCTGGCCAGCTTTGCCGGTGCGAAATCTTCCCTGATCAATCCTTTGGAGGGAGAGGCCTTTTTGATCTCGGCGATCAGCCCGTATTCACCTGCATCCGCTTTGGCTTTCAATGCATTGTAAAAACCGCGGGGGCGCGGCCCTTTCGCCGCGCGGTCCTTGATTTCGTCGTCAGAAATCAAGGCCTTACATGAGGCGATATGATCACGTTTGTCTGCGCAGATTTTGGTGAGAACGTCACTCATCGTTTTCTTCTTCTTTTTGGCCTGTGATGGCGACCAGTGTTTCCAGGGATTGCCGGGCGCGGCCCTTGTCGATGGATTCGGCTGCAATCGCGACACCGTCTTTCAGATTATTAGCCTTGTCGGAGACAATAATCGCTGCCGCCGCGTTGAGCAGCACCACATCTCGATACGGCCCCGGCTTTCCATCCAGAAGGTTGCGAATAGCCTGGGCGTTTTCCTCAGGCGTGCCGCCGCGTAAATCTTCCAGGGTGGCCCTGGGAAGCCCGGCATCTTCAGGCGCGACCTCAAAATGGTTCATTTTGCCGTTTTTATATTCGGTCACCATGGAAACGCCGGTTGAACTCAATTCGTCCAAACCGTCTGCACCATGTACGACCCAGGCGCTTTCCGCACCCAGATTGGCAAGGGACTGGGCCATCATATCGACGCTGTCTTTGCGATAGGTGCCGACCAGGTATCGCTTCACCTGCGCCGGGTTGGAAAGCGGGCCCAGCATATTGAAGATGGTCGGTACGCCCAGTTCAACCCGGGTGGGGCCGACGTTGCGCATGGCACCGTGATGGCGCTGCGCCATCAGGAAGCCGATATGGGCTTCGCGAATGGAGCGTTCCACATTCTCAATGGGGGCTTCCCAGTCAACGCCAAGACAGGACAAGGCATCCGCAGTGCCGGAGCGGGAGGATGCGGCGCGGTTTCCGTGTTTTGCAACAGGAATACCAGCACCGGCGACAACCAGCGCGGTTGCAGTCGAAATGTTATAGGTATGGGCCATATCGCCGCCTGTGCCGACAATATCTATCGCATCCTCAGGGGCCTTGAGTTTTAAGGCGCGTTTACGCATGGCCTGCACGGCGCCGGTAATTTCCTCTACCGTTTCACCACGAACCTTGAGGGCCATGAGAAAGGCCCCCATCTGGGAGGGAGTTGCATCGCCAGACATCATAATGTCAAAAGCGGTTGCCGCATCGTCAACATTGAGCGTTTCCCCACGGGAAACAGCGGCGAGTAGGTCTTTAAAGTTCACATCTTGCGCTGCCATGACTTATTGTCCGTCAGTTAATCTTTTGTCAGGTCTACGAAATTCTGAAGCAATTGGTGTCCTGCTTCGGACGCTATGCTTTCAGGGTGGAACTGAACGCCGTGAATTGGCAGTTCCCTATGCTGCAGGCCCATAATGACGCCATCGTCTGATTCGGCAGTGATTTCGAGACATGTGGGAAGATCCTCTTTGGCAACGGCCAGACTGTGATATCGGGTAACTTTAAGCGGGTTGGGCAGGTCCTTGAAGACACCACAGTTCTTGTGATGAATGCCAGACACTTTTCCATGCATCGGAGGGACGCGCACAACTTGCCCGCCGAAGAACTGCCCGATGGTCTGGTGACCAAGGCAGACACCAATCAGGGGAATGTGGTTTTCCGCGGCGGCTTTTGTAAGGTCAAGGCAAATGCCTGCACGATCGGGGTCGCAAGGGCCCGGTGACAGAATGATGCCTTCCGGATTAAGAGACAGCGCATCGTCAACGGTAATCGCATCATTTCGATGAACGACCGTATTTATGCCCAATTCTCCGAAATAATGGACAAGGTTATATGTAAAACTGTCGTAGTTATCTATTAACAAATACATACTGTAGTAACCCTAATGACCCGTTCGCCGAATGTTATAGCAGCCTCTACGGGCCTGGAAAACAGGAGGTTTCAGTATTACGGGCTATTTGTCAAAGTATGCTTTTGATTTTCCTGAAGACCCCCTGTAGGGACAGGGACAAAGCTAGGGCAAAACGGTATGATTAATGCCTGCCGCGATCGATCGGTACGAATAAGAGAATTAGAGTGAAAAAAACGATAGACCTCGCCAAACAATTCAAACTTCTGTCTAACCGGGCCGGGGCTATGACTGCACTCGTCAGAGTCTGGGCGCAGGGCAAAGGGCCGTTTATCTGGGCAGGTAGTTTCACTGGGTTTGGTGTCGTCCTCGGCATGGGGATCGGCTATTTCCTGGCGCAGCCATCGGATGATCCGGGAGGGCAGGTAGCAGCCACGACGCCCGATACCAATCAGATCGTCGCACAGTATCAGGGCCGACAGTCGGAAGATGATATCGAATATAATGTTCCAGTACGCGTCGATCGGTCGGAACGTGCGCTGAAAAAGTATCGCTATGAGGAAGACCTTTCGCCTGAACTGCTTGGCGGCGCAGGTGACAGCGCTGAAAATGGTCCTGCTGTTCCTTCCGGTATGGCAGACCCGATTGATCAACTGGTTGCCAACCTTGATAAAGGGGCGGATCAATCCACGATCCAGAGTGAAGAGCGTCTGCCCGGCGATAAACCAGCCAAACGATTGCCGGAAACTACTTCTGAGACACAGCTTCAATGGCAGAAGGCCGCTATCGAAACCCCTGGAATTATAAAAGAAACGCGACCGCTGATCGCAATTGTGATCGATGATGTGGGTATTGATCAAAAGCGCAGTCGCCATAGTATCGACCTGGCGGCCCCGTTGACATTGTCCTTTATTCCTTATGGCCATAACCTTCAGGAACTTGTTGATTTGGCGCGGAAATATGGTCACGAGGTCATGTTGCATATGCCTATGGAACCAATGAGTGCAAAGGTGGACCCAGGCCCGAATGCTCTCCTCACGTCGCTGGACAAGCCTGAGCTTTCAAGGCGTGTAAATTGGGACATGAAGCAATTCGATGGCTATATCGGCATCAACAATCATATGGGCAGCAAGTTCACCGCCTGGAAACCAGGCATGCGCCTTGTTTTACAGGAGATGAAGAAACGAGGCCTGGTTTTCCTGGATTCGATCACTTCTCCGAAAACTGTCGGATATGATATGGCGCGTGAACTGGATGTGCCGGTTACACGCCGCGATGTCTTTCTGGATAACGTCCAGGATAAGAAAGCGATAATAAAGCAACTTCGGCAGACAGAACATGTTGCAAGGCAAAATGGCCAAGCAATCGCGATCGGTCATCCGCATGATGAGACGATTTTGGCTTTGCAGGAGTGGCTTCCCCAGGTGAAAGCACGCGGTTTCCGGCTGGTGCCGGTCTCAGCAATTATCCGACGAAATCAGGCAACACATCTGGCACAGCAAGACTCTGCGACCGAGTAGGGCCGCAGCCTGCAGACGCCTGGCGCGCGAATAGTTAGTTGCTACGGCTTGTGGCGAAGCGAACGGCCTCCTGTGCGGCCCTGACGAGCGCACGTGCCTTGTTGCGGCATTCCTGATGTTCCGATTCGGGGTCGCTGTCGGCAACGATACCTGCGCCCGCCTGGACATACATCTTGTTGTCCTTCACCACGGCTGTACGCAGGGCAATGCAGGTATCCATGGCGCCATCTGCACCGAAATAGCCGATACAACCGGCATAGATGCCCCGCTTTTCGGATTCCAGTTCGTCAATAATCTCCATCGCGCGCACTTTAGGCGCTCCGGATACCGTACCGGCAGGGAAACCTGCCATAAGGGCCTTCAAGGCATCATAGTCCTCGGAAATCTCGCCCTCGACATTGGAGACGATGTGCATGACATGGCTATAACGTTCAATAATGAACTGATCGGTTACTTTCACCGTCCCGGTCTTTGCAACACGGCCGACATCATTCCGCCCAAGGTCCAGCAACATGAGATGTTCTGCACATTCCTTGGGATCTGCCAGCAGAGATTCCGCCAGGGCATTATCCTCTTCCGGCGTTGCTCCGCGTGGCCTCGTCCCGGCAATCGGGCGGATGGTGACCTTGCCGTCACGCAGCCGTACCAGAACTTCCGGACTTGAACCGACGACGGCGAAATCCTTGAAGTTCAGATAGAAGAGGAAAGGTGAGGGGTTGGTGCGACGCAGCGCACGATAAAGCGCAAAAGGAGGGAGATCGAAGGGAACTTCAAACCTTTGGCTCAACACCACCTGAAAGATATCACCGGCAAGGATATAATCCTTGGCTTTTGCCACCATCGACTTATAGGCGTCAGGCTCCATATTGGAGACCGGTTCCGGCCATTCGATGTCGTCCGCATGGGCGGGCGCGTCATGCGACAACGCACGCGCAAAGTCGTTGCGCACATCCGCAAGCCGGTCCATCGCGGTTTCGTAGGCAGCCAAGGCAGATATTTCCGAATCGGGCCGTACCGGTGTTACGATGGTGACAATATCCTCAATGCTGTCGAAGACCGCAATGATCGTAGGGCGCACAAAAATTCCGTCCGGAACATTCAGGGCGTCAGGGTTCACATTAGGCAGGTTCTCGACGAGGCGAACAGTGTCGTAGCTCATATAGCCGAAGATGCCTGCTGCCATGGGCGGCAAATGGCTCGGCAGATCAATACGAGAGCTTTCGGTCAGGTCCTTGAGCGACTCCAGTGTTGGCTTGTCGCTTTGTTCAAAGTGATGCGTGTCTACCAGAGCTCGCCTGTTGACTTCAGCCTTGTTGCCAAAACACCGCCAGATTACATCCGGTTTCATTCCAATAAAGGAATAACGTCCACGAATGGCGCCGCCTTCCACGGATTCCAGCAGGAAGCTGTTCGGCTTGCTGTCAGCGATCTTCAGGAAGGCGGAAACCGGCGTTTCAAGATCGGCGACCAGGGTCGTCCAGACAACTTGGGCCTGCCCGTTATCGTATAGGGTCTTGAAGGCTTCGAAATCCGGGTGAGACTCCATGGTCGCTTTTCTCCGATGTACAGCGGTAGGAATTACTTAGTTTTGCAGCAGGCTATCGACGAGAGGCCGGTTGACCGAGACGCTGTGCTTATTGCGAAGGGCCGCATTGAACTGCACGACCAGGTCGTTAGCCATGCCGTTTGCCAGATTGGTTTTCACCATATCCAGCGATTCGTCGGTTACTTCCGGCACATTGACCTTTGTCAGGGATGCAATAGCGAAGCTGTCACCGGCAAGAGCCTGTGCCGCTTTACCCGCGTCGATTTTGAACAGATCGGACACCAGCGGAGCAGGGACTGCGGAAGCAGACGGGTTTTCCCCGCTTCGGGTGATCGCATCCACGGTCTGAACATCAAGGTTAAACTCAGCAACTGCGTCTTTCAGGGAGGTTCCGCTGTTTACCTTTTCGACAATCGCGGCGGCTTTCTCCTGTGTTGCCTTCCGGCGCGCGTCCTGCTGCCACAGGTCAACGACGTTGGCACGAACCTCGGCCAGGTCTTTGATGCGGCTTTGCGTCACGCTATCAACGCGCAGAATAAAGAAGCCATCGTGACCGTCGTCCTGCATCAGACTGTCCAGCCCTTCGTCTGTATCGAAGGCAAATTTGAAGAATGCTGCTGTTTTCGGCAGGTTCGAAACGGTCTTGCCATCCTTGTCCTCACCGGAGCGGTCGATGCCATCAAAGACATCAACGGTGAGGTTCAATGCATTGGCTGCTTCCTCGATTGTTGCCCCACCGGCAATCTTGTCATCCATGTCATTGGACAGTTCATATGCGAGGTTTGTGGCTTCTTCTTTCGCCAGGTCATTTTTCAACTGATCGGCAACATCTGCCAGCGGACGAATGGATTCGGCCTTGATTTCAGGCGTTGTCACAATGAACCAACCGAAGAAACCTTCCTGCGGTTCGGAGAAGGCACCTTTCTTAAGCGCGAATGCTGCATCAGCCACTGCTTCATCAGGCAGTTCGGCCTTGCTGACCGTACCAAGGTCCATGTCATTTTCGGTCATGTCGGCCAGTTCTTTACCGACTTCGACAAAGTCACGCCCCTTGCTCAGTTCTTCCGCTGCTTTCTTTGCGGTTTCCTCATCAGGAAGCAGCATCTGAAGAACTTTGCGTTTCTCAGGAGCAGTGAACTCATTCTTACGCTGATCGTATGCCTCTTTTATGCGAGCTTCATCAATCTCAACGGTTTGGGCCAGTTTTTCAGGGGAGATACCGACATAGGTGATTTTGCGGTATTCCGGCGCACGGAAGCGCTCTTTATGTTCGTCATAAAAAGCCTGAACCTGTTCGTCGCTCGGCGTACCGACATCGGCTGCCGGGTTGATCGGCAGACGTGCGATGACGGCATCGCGGGTTTCCTTCTGCCATGTGTAAATATCCTTGGCGATGGTCCCGGGAACCTCGACACCTCCGTTAACGGTGCCAACGAGGGTGGATACGACAACATCGCGCCGCAGGACGCTTTCATAATACTGAGGACGGAAACCCTGGTTGGCCAAGGCAACTTCATAGCGCGCCCGGTCGAATTCGCCGGAGGAATTCTGGAATGCAGGATTGTTCCGGATGATGCGGCTCACGATTTTATCGGTGGCGGCAAGTCCCAGTTCATTCGCTTCGGCCTCATACAAGGCGCGATTGACGAGACCGGCGAGAACCTGATCGGCAAGACCCATCTGCTTCAGTTGTTCAACATCCATGCCCCGCGCACGAAGCTGCGATTCCTGGGTACGCATGGCCTGCAGGAAATCCTGTTGTGAAATTTCGGTATCGCCCGCTGAGGCGACAGCCTGTGATGGCGACGTCGGGTTAAAGATGTCACCGATACCCCAGGCAGCGAAGCTCAACACCAAAAGGCCGAAGAGCACTTTGATGACCATTGAGCCGACGGAATGGCGCAAGATTTGCAGCATGAGGTAGACGTCCCTTTAATTATCACTTTCAATCGCGGTTCTTGGCAAACCGGCGCGGCATGATAGAAGCGGCCTCCCTGCCTATCAACATAGAATTCCCGTAAGAGGTCGGATTCATGCTTCTTATTGTCACTGGAGGGGAAACCTCCACGTCCGGGTAGGCTTCTTGATATTCCTTTTGGCGGCTTGGCGATGGCGAGGCTGCATGCTAATCAACGACCAATATTTGAAATAAGTCGTCGTCCGACAATACTCTGTAACAGGGGAGTTACCTGGATGTCTCAGTCCCGCCGCCCGGTGATCGCCGGAAACTGGAAAATGAATTGCCTGCGCGCTGATGGGCTTGCCCTGGCGGAGGCCGTGGCCGCTCAGGCCGGACAAGTTGACTGCGACCTGGTTATCTGCCCTCCCGCAACTTTGCTTCATTCCGTCCACGAGCTCGTC
Organism: Aestuariispira ectoiniformans; assembly: GCF_025136295.1. Classification (GTDB taxonomy): domain Bacteria; phylum Pseudomonadota; class Alphaproteobacteria; order UBA8366; family Aestuariispiraceae; genus Aestuariispira_A; species Aestuariispira_A ectoiniformans. The sequence continues at coordinate 2,770,613 of NZ_CP062788.1, forward strand.
GGCGAAACCGCCTTGGGACTCGGAGCGCAGGATTGCCATTATAAGGACAGTGGTGCCTTTACCGGCAACATCTCTCCGACGATGATCAAGGATGCCGGCTGTAGCTATGTGATTCTCGGACATTCCGAACGGCGTGAATATCATGGCGAAACGGATGCGGACGTGCAGGCCAAGGCAAAAGCCGCACAGCAGGAGGACCTGGTTGCCATTATCTGTGTTGGCGAGACGGAAGCGCAGCGCGACGCCGGAGACACCATGACGGTAATCTCTGAACAGATCAAAGGCAGCATTCCGACTGATTCGACGTCTGAGAACACCGTTATTGCCTATGAACCGGTTTGGGCGATTGGAACAGGGCGAACCGCATCGCCTGAGGAAGCGCAGGAAGTGCATCAGCATATTCGTAAAGAGCTCGCGTCCGCCCTTGGCGAGGACTTTGCCGCGGCGACCCGCATTCTTTACGGCGGCTCGATGAAGCCCGGCAATGCTTCTGATTTGTTGGCCCAGGCCGACATTGATGGCGGGCTGATCGGTGGTGCAAGCCTGAATTCTGCCGATTTCCTTGCAATTGCTAATGCTGTTTCAAAATAATTCGAAAATTGATCGGATTTAGGTCTGGTCAAATTCGGACACAAGGATTACAAACACTCGGGCCGCTCAGGGCTTTTCTATGAGCGGCTCACCAGATATTTGGGTTTAAGTATTTACGGGGCCGGATCATGGAAACGGTTTTGCTGGTCATTCACCTTTTGATCGCTGTTGCGCTTGTCGCTGTTGTTTTGCTGCAACGGAGCGAAGGCGGCGCTTTGGGGATCGGTGGAGGGGCCGGCGGCGGCGGCGCCGGTCTCATGTCTGCGCGGGGAACAGCTAACATTCTGACACGCACGACAGCAATCCTGGCGGCTTGCTTCTTTGTAAGCAGCATTGCCCTGGCACTGTTGGCCGGGCAAACACAAGAGCCGGCGTCAGTGCTGGACGTCGCGCCAGCGAAGACAGTCCCACAGGACACCCAAACGGACCAGCCTCAAGTCCCGGTACCGGGTTCCAACTAGGCGGTCCTGCAAAAGAAGGCGGCAAATCAGCCGCCTCTTTTTATGGACGAATATCCAGAATGAGGTACATTAAGCGGCCATGACGACGCGCTATATTTTTATTACGGGCGGTGTGGTTTCTTCCCTTGGTAAAGGCCTGGCCTCTGCGGCGTTGGGGGCTCTCCTCCAGGCGCGCGGGTACAAGGTGCGTCTGCGGAAGCTCGATCCCTATCTGAACGTGGATCCGGGCACGATGAGTCCTTATCAGCATGGCGAATGCTATGTTACGGACGACGGGGCGGAAACCGACCTGGACCTTGGTCATTATGAACGTTTCACCGGTGTGCCTGCACGTCAGTCCGACAACGTGACGACCGGGCGCATTTACTCTGACGTTATCGCCAAGGAGCGCCGCGGCGACTATCTGGGCGGGACCGTACAGGTTATTCCGCATGTAACGGATGCGATTAAGGCGTTCGTACTCAACGATGTGACGGACGAAGACTTTGTTCTTTGCGAAATCGGCGGCACGGTTGGTGATATTGAAAGCACACCGTTCCTGGAAGCGATTCGTCAGTTGGGTAACGAGCTGGGCCGTGACCGCGCTGCCTATCTGCATTGCACTCTGCTGCCCTATATCGGGGCGGCTGGCGAGCTGAAAACCAAGCCGACACAGCATTCCGTGAAGGAGTTGTTGTCTATCGGTATTCAGCCCGATTTTCTTTTGTGCCGTGCCGACCGGGATATTCCGCGCGGTGAGCGCCGGAAAATTGCACTCTTCTGTAATATGAAAGAAGAATGCGTCATTCCGGCCCTGGACGTGGATACGATCTACGATGTGCCGAATGCCTACCATAAAGAAGGCCTCGACGTTGAGGTCCTGAAGTATTTCCGTCTTTTGGAAGAAGGGCAGGAAGAAGCCATCGACCTGAATGGCTGGAACGAAATCGTCAGCCGCGTTCGTTCGCCGGAAGGCGAGGTGACCATTGCGGTCGTCGGCAAATATGTTGAACTTCTCGACGCCTACAAGTCGTTGAACGAGGCCATGATTCATGGCGGTATTGCCAACAATGTACGCGTAAACCTGAAATGGATGGAATCGGAGGCTTTTGAAAAGGAAGACCCGTCCCAACATTTGGAAGGTGTGCACGGCATTCTCGTTCCTGGAGGCTTTGGTGAGCGTGGCGCTGAAGGCAAGATCGCCGCTGCCAAATTTGCCCGGGAACGCAAGATTCCCTATCTGGGCATTTGCTTCGGTATGCAGATGGCGGTGATTGAGGCGGCCCGGAATATGGCAAAGATCGAGGGTGCCGGTTCCACGGAATTTGGCCCTTGCGCGGAACCGCTTGTCGGTTTGCTGACGGAATGGAAGCGCGGCAATGTCCTGGAAACGCGTAGTGAACAGGATAATAAAGGCGGAACCATGCGGCTTGGTGCCTATCCCTGCCACTTGAAAGAGGGCAGCCTGGTGCGCGAAGTCTATGGACAGGACGATATTTCCGAACGCCACCGTCACCGTTTCGAAGTAAACATCGCCTATAAGGACAAGCTGGAAGCAGCCGGGATGGCTTTCTCCGGCATGTCGCCGGACGGTGTTCTGCCGGAGATTGTGGAGATTCCCGAACATCCGTGGTTTATCGGTGTGCAATTCCATCCGGAACTGAAATCCAAGCCGTTTGAGCCGCATCCGCTGTTCAAGTCCTTTGTTGAGGCGGCAATCAAGCAATCCCGTTTGGTGTAATCTGGGAGAAGTGGACAGATGACCAACCCTTATCATGTGAAAGTCGGCAATCTGACGATCGGCAATGATCTGCCATTTACCTTGCTCGCCGGGCCCTGCGCTATGGAAAGCCGGGATCATGCTCTGGAAATGAGTGAGGCCCTGAAGGAAATCACGGATCAGCTCGGTATCGGGTTCATCTACAAGACCTCATTTGATAAGGCCAACCGTACGTCGATTAAAAGCTCTCGTGGGGTGGGTATGGAAAAAGCCATGGCCGTTTTCGACGAGGTGCGCACAAAAGTTGGGGTGCCCGTCGTAACGGACGTTCATGAGCCGCACCAATGTGCGGAGGTTGCCCAGGTCGTCGACGTCCTGCAGATCCCCGCGTATCTTTGCCGCCAGACAAACCTTCTGGTCGCTGCCGCCGAAACCGGGCGCGCCGTAAATGTTAAAAAAGGCCAGTTTCTGGCCCCTTGGGATATGGCGAATGTGGTGCAGAAACTGGAAGAAAGCGGCAATCCGAACGTCATGGTATGCGAGCGGGGCACCAGCTTTGGCTACAATACCCTGGTCAGCGATTTCCGGGGCCTGCCGATCATGGCCGCGCAGACCGGAAAGCCGATCGTTTTCGACGCCACCCATTCGGTCCAACAGCCCGGCGGGCAGGGGGGCACGTCCGGAGGTCAGCGAGAGTTTGTGCCTGTGCTTGCACGGGCGGCAATGGCAGTAGGGGTTGCTGCTGTTTTCATGGAGACACATCAGGACCCGGACAAGGCACCTTCGGATGGCCCGAATATGGTGCCGCTGGACCAAATTGCGGACTTGCTGGCAGTGATGAAGGACTTTGATGCACTGTCGAAAGCAAAGCCTGTCAGTTTGGGCGAATAATCATAAGACCGTTTCGTTTTCCTGAGCGAAACGGTTTTTTCTTCTTCAAGCAGGCAATTTCACCTCAATTTCATGAATCTGGAGATGTGGAAGCATGACCGCGATTGTTGATATTCTTGGCCGCGAAATTCTGGATAGCCGTGGCAATCCGACTGTAGAAGTCGATGTGTTGCTTGAAAGCGGCGCATTTGGCCGTGCCGCTGTACCAAGTGGCGCTTCGACCGGTGCTCACGAGGCTCATGAGGCCCGCGATGGTGGCGAGCGTTATATGGGTAAAGGCGTTCGAACCGCTGTCGATAACGTGAACACAGAAATTTTCGATCTGCTTTGTGGCCTGGATGCTGAAGAACAGGTCGCCATCGACAACAAGCTGATTGAACTGGATGGTACCCCGAACAAGTCCCGCCTTGGCGCCAATGCGATTCTGGGCGTGTCCCTGGCAGTTGCAAAGGCTGCTGCCTCTGACGCCGGACTGGACCTTTACCGCTATGTCGGGGGCTCCTTTGCCCGCACCCTGCCGGTGCCGATGATGAACATCATCAATGGCGGCGAACATGCGGACAACCCGATCGACATCCAGGAATTCATGATCATGTCTGTGTCCGCAGGCAGCGTGAAGGAAGGTATCCGTATGGGGGCAGAGGTCTTCCATGCGTTGAAGGCCGGTTTGAAGGCCGCAGGCCACAACACCAATGTGGGTGATGAAGGTGGCTTCGCACCCAATCTGGGGTCTGCGACCGAAGCGCTGGAATTCATTATGAAGTCCATTGAAGCCGCCGGATACAAGCCGGGTAACGATATCGTCCTGGCCCTGGACTGCGCCTCTTCTGAATATTTCAAGGACGGCAAATATGTTCTGGCCGGTGAGGGCAAGACCCTGGATGCGGCTGGTAATGTCGACTACCTGAAAGGTCTGTGCGATGCCTTCCCGATCGTTTCCATCGAGGACGGCATGGCAGAGGACGACTGGGATGGCTGGAAAGCCTTGACCGATACCCTGGGGGACAAGATCCAGTTGGTCGGTGATGATTTGTTCGTCACCAACCCGGCACGCCTGTCTGATGGTATTGCCAAGGGGGTCGCTAATTCCATTTTGATCAAGGTGAACCAGATTGGAACGCTGACCGAGACCCTGCATGCTGTCGAGATGGCTCATAAGGCGCGCTATACGGCTGTCATGTCCCATCGTTCCGGCGAGACGGAAGACAGCACGATTGCCGACCTGGCTGTTGCTACAAACTGTGGTCAGATCAAAACAGGTTCCCTGTCGCGTTCGGACCGTCTGGCAAAATACAACCAGCTCATCCGTATCGAGGAAGCGCTGGGGGATGCCGCTCAGTATGCCGGGAAGAGCATTCTGAAATAGACATCCATTTCGTTAAAAACAAGGAAGCGCCGGGCAGGTTGTCCGGCGCTTCTTTTTTGGCTCTTTTCTTGATTCGGTGAATTTGCATCTCGATGCGTGAATACTTGGATATGGAGTATCATGATACTTGCTATAGTCACATTTTTTAAGTATTTGGTTGCTATTGATATTTGGTGTCCAAATAAAACTTACGATCGGATATCTGGCGCGGCAGTTATTGCCCATTGACGCCGGGAATCGGATGTGATTCGGTAGCAGTGATATGGCAGTTTTACGCGAAATACGTTATCGGTCCCGGCAAATCGTTTTGCCGGTCATTGGTGCGTGCGTAATCGGCTATTTCGTTTATCACTCCGTTCAGGGCGGTCACGGTATTCTTTCCTATCTTCGCTTGAATAATGAAGTGAAGCGCGCGGAAGTAACATTGGCAACCCTGTCACGGAAACGGGCAGAGCTGGAACGGCGCGTGGATGCGTTGCACCCCCTGAGCCTAGATCCGGACATGCTGGACGAGATGGCGCGGCAGTCATTGAACCTGGCTGAACCGGATGATGTCGTGATTCTGCACCCAGAGGGGTGAGGCGACCCTATTTTCTCCAGTCTACTTCTGGTTAAATCTGTCTATTTGAACGGAGGAGGAAAAATGGCTCTTTTCCTCGTTTTTTTGCATGTGCGAAATGAGTTTGAAGTCGTTTTCCTGATTGATTTTACCTAGATAAACCATATTACAGTTAATTCATATTTTATCGAATAATTACAATAACTTATAGACTATTGACTTTTGTTATTATTTTATGCGACTTCTTCCTGTGCCGGAGGGGTTAAGCCCAAAAGATAAATCAGGGGCTTTCACCGGTGACCTTCCAACCACATTGACAGGGGCCGGAGATGGTTAAATCACCCGCCAAACGTAAGCCCGGAAAAACCACAGCACGCAAGCAGGCGAATGTGGATCCGGACCAGCTTAAAAAAGACTATCGGGAAATGTTGTTGATCCGCCGCTTCGAAGAAAAGGCGGGGCAACTTTATGGCATGGGACTGATTGGCGGCTTCTGCCATCTCTATATCGGTCAGGAAGCAGTTGTTGTGGGCATGCAGTCCTGCATGACGCCTGACGACGCCCTCATCACCAGCTATCGCGACCACGGCCATATGCTGGCCGCCGGGATGGACCCGCGCGGCGTTATGGCCGAACTGACCGGGCGCGAGGGCGGCTATTCCAAGGGCAAGGGTGGCTCCATGCACATGTTCTCCAAAGAAAAGAACTTCTATGGAGGTCATGGGATCGTCGGTGCGCAGGTGCCACTTGGGACCGGTATTGCTTTTGCCATGAAATACAAGGGAACGGACAATGTCTGTTCCGTATATTTCGGTGACGGTGCGGTAAACCAGGGGCAGGTCTATGAGTCCTTCAACATGGCGGCCCTCTGGAAACTTCCGGTCATCTATGTGATTGAGAACAACAAATATGGTATGGGAACGTCGGTTGAGCGGTCTGCCGCCGGTGGTGCGGAGCTGTGTAACCGTGGCAAGGCCTATGGCATTCCTGGTGTTGCCGTTGACGGCATGCATGTTGAAGAAGTGCGGGAAGCCGCCCAGAAGGCTGTTGCACATTGCCGTGCGGGCAAAGGGCCGTTCATCCTGGAGATGAAAACCTACCGCTATCGCGGCCATTCCATGTCCGACCCTGCGAAATACCGCAGCAAGGACGAGGTAAACAAGGTCAAGCAACAGCATGACCCGATCGACCATATCAAAGAGATGCTGATTTCCGGCAACTATGCCAGCGAAGAAGATCTCAAAGCCATCGATAAAGAAATCAAGGCCATCGTTTCCGATGCGGCGGATTTCGCCCAGACCAGTCCGGAGCCGAATGAATCTGAGCTCTGGACGGATATTCTGGTGGACACTGTCGACGCGTAACGCCGCATAAAGGAAGGAATTCTCCAATGTCGATTCAAATATTGATGCCGGCGTTGTCGCCGACCATGACTGAAGGCACCCTTGCCAAATGGCATGTCAAAGAGGGTGACAGCGTCGAATCCGGCGATGTGATTGCCGAGATCGAAACCGATAAGGCAACGATGGAAGTTGAGGCTGTCGACGAAGGAACCGTCGGAAAGATCCTCATTGACGCTGGCGCAGAAAATGTCGCCGTGAATACGCCGATTGCCGTGCTGCTGGAAGAAGGCGAAGACGCCTCCAATATCGATGTTTCTGCCGCCGCACCGCAGGTAGAAGCACCCGCCGAGGCAGAAGCGACAGAAGCCCCGGCCAGCCCCGTTGCTGTTCCGGCCACAGCAACCGTTGCTGCAGAAGCGGATTGGACGGGGGCTGTGAAATCGCAAACCGTTCGTGAAGCCCTGCGCGACGCTATGGCCGAAGAAATGCGCGGTGACGAAAACATCTACCTGATGGGTGAGGAAGTGGCCCAGTATGAGGGCGCTTACAAGGTCAGTCAGGGGTTGCTGGACGAATTCGGCGACAAACGCGTGATCGATACGCCGATTACCGAACACGGTTTTGCCGGTATCGGTGTCGGATCAGCCTTCATGGGGTTGAAGCCGGTCGTCGAATTCATGACCTTCAACTTTGCCATGCAGGCCATTGACCACATCATCAACTCTGCTGCGAAGACGCTTTATATGTCTGGCGGCATGATCAATGCGCCGATCGTTTTCCGTGGCCCGAACGGGGCGGCATCCCGCGTCGCCGCACAGCATTCGCAGTGCTACGCAAGCTGGTATGCGCATTGCCCGGGCCTCAAGGTTGTTTCTCCCTGGTCTGCTGCGGATGCAAAAGGTCTGTTGAAGTCAGCCATCCGTGACCCGAACCCGGTTATCTTCCTGGAAAATGAGCTTCTCTATGGGCAAAGCTTTGATGTACCGGACAGCGATGACTGGGTCGTGCCGATCGGCAAGGCAAAAGTGGTGCGCGAAGGAACGGATGTTACGATCACAGCCTTCTCGATTATGGTCGGGAAAGCATTGGAAGCGGCGGACAAGCTTGCGGAAGAAGGCATCAGTGCCGAAGTGATCGACCTGCGTACGATCCGCCCGCTGGATACGGAAACCATAGTTAACTCCGTCAAGAAGACCAACCGTCTTGTGAGTGTGGAAGAAGGCTGGGCTTTTGCCGGTATCGGCTCTGAAATGGCAGCCCTGATGATGGAACAGGCTTTCGATTGGCTCGACGCCCCCGTGGCGCGTGTTGCCGGCAAAGATGTGCCGCTGCCCTATGCAGCCAATCTGGAAAAGCTGGCCCTGCCGCAGTCCGAAGACATTTACGGTGCGGCCAAGGCCGTTTGCTACCGTTAATCTGGCGAGAGGAGACTGAACCATGCCGATCAAGGTATTAATGCCCGCCCTGTCGCCGACCATGACGGAAGGCACCCTGGCAAAATGGCATGTCAAAGAGGGTGACAGTGTTGAATCCGGTGATGTGATCGCCGAGATTGAAACCGACAAGGCAACTATGGAAGTTGAAGCGGTTGATGAAGGGACAGTTGGAAAAATTCTGGTCGACGAAGGGACCGAAGGTGTCGCCGTCAACGAATTGATCGCCGTCTTGCTGGAAGAGGGGGAAGACGCCTCTGCCGCTGATAGCGTTGGCGCTGGTGACGCACCGAAACCGGCTGCTCCAGCCAAGGTGGAAGAGCCGAAAGCTGCCGCTGAAGCTCCCAAGGCTGCGACCCCACAGGCCTCGGCCAAACCCGCGCCTGCCCCTGCGGCAAGTGGCGATCGTATCTTTGCTTCCCCTCTTGCGCGACGGATCGCTTCCAACGAAGGGTTGGATCTTGGTCAACTGACCGGGTCCGGTCCGCACGGCCGTATTATCAAAGTCGATGTTGAGCGTGCCTTGTCTGAAGGCACCGGGAAAGCAGCCGCACCGGCTGCGGCCCCTGCGCAAGCGCCGACACCGGCACCCATGTCGACCGAAAACCCGTTCGAGCCGGAATTCGAACTCCAGACGCTCAACAATATGCGCAAGACCATTGCGCGTCGCCTGACCGAGTCCAAGCAGAATGTCCCGCATTTCTATCTCAGCGTGGACGTGGAACTGGACAAGCTGCTGGCCATGCGCAAAGAGTTGAACGCCCGTGCAGATGGTGCTTTCAAGCTTTCGGTCAATGACATCATTATCAAAGCGGTCGGTATTGCTTTGAGAAAAGTCCCTGCGGCCAATGCGTCCTGGGCTGCTGATGGGGTGAAACTTTATAAGCAGGCAGACGTTTCTGTTGCTGTGGCGATTGACGGGGGCCTGATTACCCCTGTCGTACGTGATGCTGGTAACAAGGGTCTCGAGAGCATTTCCAATGAAATGAAAGCCCTGGCAGGAAAAGCCCGCGACGGCAAACTGCAGCCGGAAGAATACCAGGGTGGCACTTTCTCTGTTTCTAACCTGGGGATGTTTGGAATTGATCAGTTCCAGGCCGTAATCAACCCGCCGCAGGCCTGCATCCTTGCCGTCGGTGCCGGTAAGGAAAAGGCCGTGGTTAAAGATGGTGCGCTCAGCATCGCAACGGTCATGACGGCAACGCTGTCTGTCGATCATCGCGCCGTAGACGGCGCAATCGGAGCGGAATTCCTCAAGGTCTTTAAAGGCCTGATGGAAGAACCGCTGTCCATGATGCTCTGAGGCGAAGGGATCGAGAATGTCTGATACATCCTTTGACGTTATCATTGTCGGTGCCGGTCCGGGCGGATATGTGACAGCAATCCGTGCCGCTCAGTTGGGACTGAAGACCGCAGTCGTGGAGGCACAGCATCTTGGTGGCATCTGCCTTAACTGGGGCTGCATTCCGACCAAGGCGCTTCTGCGTTCTGCGGAAATTTACCATTACATGAAGAATGCCAGCGCCTATGGCCTCAAGGCTGATGGTGTCAGCTTCGATCTCAAAGCCGTGGTCGATCGCAGCCGCAAAGTCTCCGCCCAGTTGAACAAGGGCGTTGGCATGCTGTTGAAGAAGAACAAGGTCCAGGTCTTTGATGGTTGGGGCAAGCTTGCCGGCGGTGCCAAAGGCGCGCGCAAGGTAACGGTCGAAAAAGACGGCAAGGTTACTGACACCCTGACCGCGAAGAATGTTATTCTGGCCACCGGTGCGCGGGCGCGGGAACTTCCCGGTCTGGAAGCCGATGGGAAGCTGGTTTGGACATACAAGAACGCTCTTGTCCCGGAAAGCATGCCGAAATCTCTGCTGGTGATCGGGTCCGGGGCTATCGGGATTGAGTTTGCAAGCTTCTTCAACACTCTAGGGGCGGATGTTACCGTCGTAGAAGTGATGGACCGCGTTCTGCCTGTTGAAGATGAGGAAATCTCGGCATTTGCCAAGAAATCCTTTGAAAAGCAGGGAATGTCAGTCCTGACCGGCGCTACGGTCAAACAGCTCAAGAAGTCCGCCAATAATGTAACTGTTGTTGTGGAGCAGGGTGGCAAGACACAGGAGATCACAGTTGATCGTGTGATCAGTGCCGTTGGTATCGTCGGGAATGTCGAGAACATCGGCCTGGAAGACACCAAGGTCAAGGTTGACCGCACCCATGTTGAGGTGAACGAGTGGTGCGAGACAGGTGAAGCTGGTGTCTATGCCATTGGTGACCTTGCCGGTCCGCCGTGGCTGGCTCATAAGGCAGAGCATGAAGGTGTGATCTGCATCGAAAAGATCGCCGGGGTCAAAGATGTTCACCCGTTGAATACGCGGAACATTCCGGGTTGCACCTATTGCCATCCGCAGGTTGCCAGCGTCGGTTTGACGGAAAAGGCGGCCAAGGATGCCGGTTATAAAGTCAAAGTCGGACGTTTCCCCTTTATCGGGAATGGCAAGGCAATTGCGTTGGGCGAGCCGGAAGGTCTGGTCAAAACAGTATTCGATGAAAAGACCGGTGAGTTACTTGGTGCGCATATGATCGGCGCGGAAGTCACGGAACTCATTCAGGGCTATGGCGTTGCGCGGACGCTGGAAACGACCGAGGCGGAACTGATGCATACGGTCTTCCCGCATCCGACATTGTCGGAGATGATGCATGAGTCCGTTTTGGACGCATTCGGTCGCGCCATACATATTTGATCGAGCGCAAATGTGGGGAATTTATTGAAATTTTTAGTAAATTCTCCTTTAGCGGATGCCGCTTCACCAGTATAAGATTCCTACTATCAAGAGGGGCGTTGAGCTGATAGTGGAGTATATACGGTAATGACAGATATACGGCATCCGCGAATTCGCAATGTGAAACGACAAATCGAATGGACGGACGGCACTTGGCGCCATGTAATCGTCGTGACGACAGATTTATCTCTGGACTCTCGGGCGTCAGATTATGATAGTGCCGCCGTAAATGAGTTGGTGAATGCGATTGGAGCAAGTCTTCGCGAAGCCGATGCCGGATATCAAACGATCCGTATTGAGGAAGCAGTGGACTAGTTCTGGAAGACGCATCTCCAATTAATGGAGAGCTTTATGAGCGACAGTGCCGAGAAACCAGTTTATCGTCATCCGGAGAAGCGCAACAAGCCGGACAATCCGATTAAACGGAAACCTGCTTGGATTCGGGTGAAGGCACCTGTCAGTAAAGAGTATAAATCGACTGCCAACATCGTTCGCGAAAACAAGGTCGTGACCGTTTGCGAAGAGGCGGCCTGTCCGAACATCGGCACTTGCTGGGCAAAGAAACATGCTTCCTTCATGATCATGGGGGAGATTTGTACCAGGGCTTGTGCCTTCTGCAATGTCTCCACCGGCAAGCCCGGCGCTCTTGATCCATTTGAGCCCTATCGGGTCGCGGATTCTGTTGAAACGCTCGGTCTGGAGCATGTCGTGATCACCTCTGTTGACCGCGATGACCTGGAAGACGGTGGGGCGGCCCATTTTGCCGAAACAATCCGTGCCATTCGCAAACGTTCTCCCGGTACGACAATTGAGATTTTGACACCGGATTTCAAAGGTAAGGATTCTGCCCTTGAGATTGTTGTCGATGCAAAGCCTGATGTGTTTAACCACAACCTGGAAACGGTTCCCCGGTTATATCAGAACATCCGTCCGGGCGCGCGCTACTTCACCTCGCTGAATCTGCTGTATCGTGTCAAACAAATGGATCCGTCGATCTTCACAAAATCGGGCCTGATGGTGGGCCTGGGTGAAGAGAAAATCGAAGTGCATCAGATGATGGACGACTATCGTGCGGCGGATGTCGACTTCCTGACCATCGGGCAATATCTGCAGCCAACCCCCAAACACGCGGCTGTAGACCGTTTCGTGACGCCTGAAGAGTTCGAGGCTTATTCCACGATGGCACGATCCAAGGGTTTTTTGATGGTTTCCGCGTCACCGTTAACCCGATCCAGTTATCTGGCTGGCGATGATTTCCGTCGCCTTCGGGAAGCACGGGAAGCCCATCTCGCGAAGCTTAGTGCGGCAAAGCCGGCAGAATAAGCGCCACGCAGTGTTGTAAGCCTGAAGGGTCTGACTGTGCCTACCCACGCAAAAATCGAATTTGTGCCACATACGCCAGAGCAAGTCTTTGAACTGGTTGCGGATATTGAACGTTATCCGGAATTTCTACCGTGGTGTCAGGGCGCGCGCATTCGCAGCCGCACCGACGATTCCGTATTGGCTGATCTGATCATCGGTTTCAAAGGGATTACAGAGCGTTACACCAGTCGGGTGACTCTTGATCGAGATCAGATGATTGTTGATGTAAAATATGAGAACGGTCCCTTTAAGCATCTGAAAAACCATTGGAAGTTTTTCGAGGCGGAAGGGGGCTGCAATATCGACTTCTATATTGATTTCGAGTTCAAGTCCCGGTTGTTACAGGCGCTGATTGGTGCCGTGTTCAATGAGGCCGTTCACAAGATGGTTGCCGCCTTCAAGACAAGAGCCGCAGAAATTTACGGCTCATAGCCTCTAACACTTTCTCATAACTTGAAAATAACATTTGAAGTTTTGTCCGTTGCGATATGGGAACGGCAGCTTTGACGTGTTTCGTCGCGTTGGGGCCATTTTGATGGCACGCACCAAATCTTGTGTTCCAACTGACGTCAATTTGATGTAGAACAGACTCAAATAGGTCTCATCACTAAATTCAGGGCTGAAGTGATTACACCAGCGCAAATTCGTGCCGGACGGGCGTTAATCAATGCCAAGCAAAGTGAGCTTGCTTCGGCGGCCGGTGTCTCCCTTGCAACATTGAATAACATCGAACGTGGTGTGGGCGATCCGCGGGCAAGTACGCTGGAGGCCATACAGCATGCCCTGGAAGGCGCAGGTATCAGGGTTGAAAGCGATGGTTCGACCGAGACGGTCAGCCTGGTAACGCTGACACGCCCCACGGCTTATGACACATTCTCTGCCAGTCAGCGCGTGCTGGAAACGTTGACAAAAGACCGGCTGTTGAAAGCCGAAAAGATTGTCTTTTTCGCGCGTTGGTCCCGTGAACTCAACGAACATGAACGTGCAAAACGCATTGGCGTTCTTGTGGTAGGAAAATGCCGTAGCATCCTGTTTGATCAGTCAGATTTCAGCTTGGAAAATGGCGCGCGCATCGCAGAGGTTGCTGGTATTCTTCTGGCTGCCTGGATCAAATACCCCGGCGCTCTCTACTATGCTCGCGATATCCAGGAAGACATGACCATTGCGCCTCTGGAAGAGGCCGTGACCAGGTTGAAAGACCAGGAATGGGCAGCCATGACCCATCCAAAGGACTTCCTGGAGCTGGTCGACGACTGGGATGGGCATCTTCGGTTATTCGCTGAGAAAGACGAGCATCCGTTGAAGGCACTTCTAAGCTTTGTCAGCAGCCACTAGTCCAGTTGCTCCAAGGCAAGGCCAATCGCTTCATCAACTGTCTGCTGCCTGACTGAATCACGATCGCCCGGGAAATGACATTCTTTGACAATCGTCGGTTTGCCTGTGACTGCACAACCAATGTAAACCAATCCGGCAGGCTTTCTTTCAGATGCGCCAGGACCGGCCACGCCGGTAACTGAAAGGGCAACCTCCACCGTTGTTTTCTGGCGGACGCCCTCCACCATGGCGCAGGCGACTTCTTCGCTGACGGCCCCTACCGTTTCAAACAGGTGGGAGGGAACGCCGATCATTTCAGATTTTGCTTCATTGGTATAGGTGACGAAGCCACGGTCCACCACATCAGACGAGCCGGGAATGGCTGTTAGTGCGCCACAGATCAAGCCGCCGGTGCAGGATTCGGCTGTGGCAAGATGCCAGCTGCGTTCTCTGCAAAGATCCAATAGCTTGATTGCGAGCTCTCTTGTCTTAGAAGGAAACATTGGGCAGCCATCCATTGAAGTCTAGCAGGAATATAATAATACCGGCAAAGAGGCCTGCAATCATGTCGTCGGTCATTATGCCAAAGCCACCGGGCAACTTCTTGTCCGCCCAGCCAATGGGCCAGGGCTTTGCAATATCGAAAAGCCGAAACAACAGAAATGCGGCTGCATATCCAGTGACTGTCACGGGTGCAAATGCAAGGGTCAACCAGACACCGGCCACTTCATCAATAACGACTTCACTGGCGTCATGGCTCCTTGTCAGGTTCGAATAGACCTGGGAGGACCAGATACCAATCGCGTAGGCAAGTATCGCAGCCAGGAACAGGGCAGAGGGCATCAGGTAGTGAGCGATGCCCCATGCGAAGGGTAGGGCGGCCAAGGTCCCCCAGGTTCCGGGCGCGGGACGCAAAAGGCCGACGCCAAACCAGGTCGAAAGAAATTTAGCCGGATGCCAGAAGGAAATCGGCCCGCTGATCATGGCGCCAAAACCATTGCGACTGCTTGCGCGGCAATACCTTCGCCACGGCCGGTAAAGCCGAGCTCTTCCGTTGTCGTTGCCTTGACGCTTACCCGCGTGACCGGCAATTCCAGTATTTCCGCGATACGTGAAGCCATTGCGTCCCTGTGTGGGCCGATTTTGGGTGCCTGGCAGATCAGGGTTACATCCACGTTGATAATTTCACCGCCTCGCTTTGAGACAAGTTCGCAGGCATGTTTCAGAAACTTATCGGATGCCGCGCCCCGCCACTGTGGATCGCTTGGCGGGAAATGCTGTCCGATATCGCCAGCAGCCACGGCGCCCAGCAGTGCATCGGTCAGGGCGTGAAGCCCGACATCCGCATCCGAATGCCCCACCAGTCCATAGTCATGGGGAATTTCAATGCCGCAGAGCGTCACATGGCCACCAGGTCCAAACCGATGAACATCAAAGCCGGATCCGATACGCGGTAGTTGTTTTGTTTCAGTCATTTCCTTGGCCCTGATGAAGTCGTCCGGCGTTGTCAATTTCAGGCATCGTTCGTCGCCGACGACAATTTTCACAGTCTGTCCATTAGCCTCGATGAGAGCCGCGTCATCGGTAAACTGCTGTCCTTCAAACAGCCTATGCGCACTGACGATCTCTGCATACCGGAAAGCTTGTGGCGTTTGTACGCGATAGAGTTGGGTGCGGTCGACCGTCTCTACGACGACCTGATTGTTGTCGGTGCGTTTCACCGTATCTACAACCGGGATTCCCGGGATGACAGCCACTTCTTGCTCCAGAGCTGAGATCAGCCTGTCTATCAGCTCTATGGGGACGAAGGGGCGGGCGGCGTCATGGATCAAGACGGCATCCGGCTGGCTTTCCTGAAGCGCCTTAAGACCCTCGTGGACTGACTGCTGCCGCTCTGCTCCACCATTGATGGGAGGCAACAAAGTCAGGTCATCAATGGACCGTTGGTAAAGCGCTTTGTCGTCGGGATGAATGACAACCTGGATATGTTTGATCGCGGGATGCTTTTGAAAGGATTCGACGCAGTGGCGCAGCACTGTCTTCTTACCGAGCTGTCGATATTGTTTGGGAAGTCCTGCACCTGCTCGTGAGCCTCGTCCGGCGGCAACAATCAGGACGGCAATCTTGGTCACGCGGCCCCCTTGGCATAAATAAGTTACTTTTACGGCTGGCAGGCAGCCCTCGTGATGCTATATATCGCGCCATGATTGGGTTGTACCACCTTTTTGCGATTCTTGTGCCGCTCTCTTTTCTGCCTGCCGCTTACCATGGCTGGCGGAAGGACCGTATGCCCGCGCTTACGCTGGCCCTGATCTGGGTGCCCGCAGCGGTTAGTGTCGTCTGGGTGGCCTTCTTCCTTGAGGGTGGTTGGGAGCGCAGTTTTACGGCCACATTGTGGGTCACCGTGGCTGTCAGCTCTATCCTTTACGCAGCGATTGCATCCCGCTCTCTGGTCCTTCGGGATCTTGTCGTGCTGTTCTATCCTTATATGTTCTGGATGGCTGTTGCTGCCTTGATCTGGGAACACGCGGAACCTGATTCGGTCAAGCAGGCGAGCGAATCGATGGACCCGTGGTTCTGGTCACATATCGTAACCGCGGTCTTAACATACAGCCTGCTGACGATTTCCGCTGTCGTTGCCCTTGGGGTGATCCTCAAGGAGCAGGCTTTGAAGCGGAAGTCCCCAGGTTTGCTGTCTCAGCGCCTGCCTGCGGTCATGGAGGCAGAGGCGTTGCAGCATCGCCTCCTTTTGGTCGCGGAAGTCGTGCTTGCGCTTGGACTGATGACAGGCATGGGCGCGCAATACTGGCAGACCGGCAGCTTGATTGTCGCGGATCATAAGACCTTACTGTCTCTCTTTTCCTTCATCATTATCGGGCTGCTGCTGTTTGCCGGATATAAATTCGGTATTCGGGGCAGACGGGCCTCGCAAACCTTGCTTTTGGCCTATTTACTAGTGTCTCTGGCCTATCCGGGTGTCAAATTCGTTTCCGAAATCCTTATGCGTCAATGATATCGGTAGGACTTTGGATTCCGCTGGTTTTTTTTGTGCCGTTTCGCTACAAATGCACAAAATTTAGGCGAAATAGAGAATTGCTTGTTTGATATGCAAGTTGATCCCATTCAGGTCGGCAATATGACGGTTGATTGCCCCGTTTTCCTGGCACCCATGTCCGGCGTGACCGATTTGCCCTTTCGGCGGATCGTGAAACGCATCGGTGCAGGTATGGTAGTTTCCGAGATGGTTGCCAGCAATGAAGCACTACGTGAGACACGTGGCACAATAAAACGTCTTGCCCGCGGCCCGCAAGAACGCCCGCAGGTTGTTCAGATCGTTGGTCATGACCCTTCTATTATGGCCGAGGCCGCACGCTTTTGTCAGGATATCGGTGCTGATGTTGTCGATATCAATTTCGGCTGTCCAGCCAAAAAAGTCACAAACAAGCTGTGCGGGTCGGCATTGATGCGGGATATCCCCACGGCCAGCGCAATCCTTGAGGCTGTTGTCGCGGCGACATCCTGCCCGGTCACCCTGAAGATGCGCACAGGCTGGGACGATGACAGCCGGAATGCCCCTGAACTCGCGCGGATTGCGGAAGATATCGGTATTCAGATGGTGACCGTGCACGGCCGGACGCGGGAACAGAAATATACCGGACGGGCCGATTGGCGTTTCATCCGTCAGGTCAAGGAAGCGGTTTCCATTCCGGTCATTGCCAATGGCGATATCTGCAGCGTCTCTGATGCCGCCAAATGTCTGAAACAATCGGGCGCGGATGGCGTGATGATTGGGCGTGGTGCGAATGGGCGACCCTGGTTTCTACGGCAGGTTATGGATTATTTGACGCAAGGCCGGGAGACACCGGATCCGGACCTGCGGACGCAAAAAGACCTTCTGATAGAGCATTACGATGCGATATTGAGCCACCATGGCGAATATACCGGCCTGAGGATGGCTCGAAAGCATTTGGCCTGGTATATCAAATCCCTGCATGGTGCAGCGGCGTTCCGGGAACGGCTGATGAAAATGGATGAGCCTGCAACGGTGATCGCAGCTATCAATGATTTCTACGCGCCTGCTATTGAACAGGAAGCCGCCTAATGACGGAATTGACTGAAAGTCCAAAAATCCGGTCTGATGCGCGGGCGGCTCTGGCTGGTGATGTCGTGTTGGGCGCGCTGCCTACACCGATTGTCGTGATCAATCAAAGCGATGATATCGTCTTCGCAAACTCGGCGGCAGAGCAGTTTTTCCAGTCGAGCGTAACGACATTGACCCGGGAAAACCTCCAGAACATCATCCCTCATGACAGTCCGCTGCTGTCGTTGGCCGGAAAAGTGCGCCGTACGGGCAGCAGCATGACAGAGCATGGTATCCATCTGATGACGCCCCGTATTGGCGAGCATATCTTGTCGGTGGATGCCTCACCGATGCTGGACACGCCAGGGCATATTGTCTTGATGTTCCATCCGGAATCCATTGCCGACAAGCTTAGCGACAGCCTGACACAGCGCGGTGCGGCCCGATCCGTCAGTGCCCTGGCCTCCATGCTCGCGCATGAGGTCAAAAATCCGCTTTCCGGTATCCGCGGGGCGGCTCAGTTGTTGGAGCAGATCGTCGAGCCCGAAGACCGGCAAATGACCAGACTGATCATCGAGGAGACCGACAGGATCGTAAAACTTCTCGACCGGATGGAAGTATTCAGTGACCAACCGAACCTGGAACGAAAGGCCGTGAACATCCACGAGGTTCTCGACCACGTGATTGAACTTGCGAAGAACGGTTTCGGGAAAGGCGTACGTTTTGTTGAAAAATACGACCCATCCCTGCCTCCGGTTTTTGGCGCGCGGGACCAGCTTATCCAGGTATTCCTGAACCTGATCAAGAATGCGACCGAAGCAGTTGATCCGGAAGATGGTGAAATCGTTGTGTCCACCTCCTATCGCCACGGCGTGCGTTTGACGATCCCCGGTGTTGAAAGTCTTCAATATCTTCCCCTGGTTGTCAGCATTCAGGATAACGGCCCCGGAATTCCGGACGACATGCGGCGGCATCTGTTCGATCCCTTCATCACCACAAAACAGGGGGGATCCGGGTTGGGACTGGCGCTGGTTGCCAAGCTGGTCGGTGATCAGGGCGGTTTCATTGATATGGAAAGCCGCCCGAAAATGACAGTCTTTAACGTATTGCTGCCGATGGTTCGCGAAGATACGCCCTCCACAGAAACAAATGACGAGTAACGGGAATGGCCGGGGAAACAATTCTTGTAGCTGACGACGACAAGGCCATTCGCACAGTTGTCGGGCATGCGTTGGGACGTCAGGGATATGATGTACGCCTGACCAGCAATGCTGCGACCCTTTGGAAATGGGTCGATGACGGCATGGGAAATCTGGTGATTACGGATGTCGTCATGCCGGATGGCAACGGTCTGGACCTGATCCCGCAAATCCGCAAGCGCCGCCCTGATTTGCGGGTCATTGCAATGAGTGCGCAAAGCACCTTGTTGACTGCGGTGAAGGCAACGGAAAGAGGGGCATTCGAATATCTGCCCAAACCCTTCGACCTTTCCGAACTGCTGGATATCGTCGATCGCGCGCTGGCAAGCCGCGATGAAGACGCGAAACTGCCGGACGGTGGGGAAGAAGAGGGACGTCTCCCGCTAATCGGGCGGACGCCCGCGATGCAGGAAGTGTATCGCGTGATTGCCCGACTGACGGCAACAGACCTTTCCGCCCTGATTACCGGCGAGTCGGGAACGGGTAAGGAGTTGATTGCCAAGGCATTGCACGAGTTTTCAAAAAGGCGTGCAGGTCCGTTCATGGCAATCAACATGGCGGCTATTCCGCGTGAACTGATTGAAAGTGAATTATTCGGTCACGAGAAGGGGGCTTTTACCGGGGCCACCAATCGCTATGCCGGTAAGTTTGAGCAGGCCCAGGGTGGAACACTCTTCCTCGATGAAATCGGCGACATGCCCCTTGAGGCCCAGACCCGCCTGCTGAGGGTTCTGCAGGAAGGGGAGTATACCACCGTTGGCGGCAGAACGCCGATCAAGACGGATGTACGGATTATCGCAGCTACTCACCGCGACCTGAAACAGCTTGTCCAGCAGGGATTGTTCCGTGAGGATCTGTTTTATCGTTTGAACGTTGTGCCGATCCGTGTGCCGCCGCTTCGCGAACGCCGTGACGACATCCCTGATCTCGTACGACACTTCCTGGGACAATGCGCGGAAGAGGGGCTGCCTCAAAAGACGTTGACCCATGCGGCCATGGAACGGTTGAAATCAGCGCGATGGCCCGGCAACGTCCGTGAACTGGAAAATGTGGTGCGCCGCCTGGCGGCCCTCTACGCACAAGACCAGATTGATGTTGATGTGATTGAGGCCGAACTGGCGGATCAGCCCAGTTATGCCGCAAATAACGCCTTCGATCCGGAAAAGGAAAGCCTGAGCCAGTCTGTGGAACGGCATCTGAAACGGTATTTCGAGGCCCATCGAGACAACTTCCCCGCTTCCGGTGTATACAGTCAGGTCTTAAAAGAGTTTGAGAGGCCTTTGATTTCATTATGTTTAGATTTAACAGAGGGAAATCAGGTCAGGGCGGCGGATATTTTGGGGTTAAATCGCAATACACTGCGAAAGAAGATTCGTGACCTTGAAATTCCTGTTGTGCGCGGACGAAAGTAACGGAAGTTGGTAAGTGGATAATAGCCAAATGGCGCTGCAGGACATTCAAACTGGCAAAGATGTGAACCCGGGAGAGGGTTCCAATGCAGAGCCTGCCCCGAAAAAACGGAGGCAACTGTCTTCACGTTGGGTGCGTGTTCTGACCGTGCTGCTCGCAGGTCTGGCAATCGTCGCAGGTGTCGCCACCTATGTCGTGCTTACCGGTACGGCTCCGGTTGCTACAGACCCGCAGTTTGTTGTCGCCCTGATCTATGTCGATCTTGTGATCCTGCTTCTGATCAGCGTGTTTGTGATCCGAAAGATCGTTGCAATCTGGTCGGCCCGCAGGCGAGGTTCCGCCGGATCGCAATTGCATGTGCGGCTCGTAATGATGTTCGGCGCCCTATCCGTATTGCCTGCGATCGTCGTCTCTGTCTTCTCGCTTTTGTTCCTCGATTTGGGTCTGGAGTCCTGGTTCAGTGAACGGGTACGAACGGCATTGAATGAAAGTCAGGCGATCGCCGAGGCTTATCTTGCGGAACATCAGAAGAATATTCAGGCGGATGCGCTGCAGATTGCCCGTGATATCAGTCGCGATGCCGCCGTTCTGGACAATAATCCACGGTTGCTGGAACGCGCCCTTAATTTCCACACGCAGTTGCGGGATGTGACGGAAGCAATCATCTTCAACCCCATCACAGGTATCAAGGCACGTGCCGGCTTGACATTCGTACTGGAGCTGGAGCCGATTAGCGAAGCTGCGGTTGATGATGCCCGAAATGGCGAGGTGGTTTTCCTCCGAACCGGGCAGGAAGACAGGGTTCTGGCCCTGGTCAAACTGGATAATTTTCTTGAAGAGAGCTTCCTGCTGGTTGGACGCTATGTCGACCCTCGTGTCCTTGCCAGGACGGAACGGACGCGTGACGCGGTCGCGCAGTTCGTCCAACTGGAACACAAACGTTCCGATATTCAGGTTTCATTTGCCCTCGCATTCATTCTGGTCGCGCTTCTGCTTCTGCTGGCGGCTGTGTGGTTGGGACTGAATTTTGCGTCACAGCTCACCAAGCCAATCAGTATGCTGATTGCCGCAACCGAGAAAGTCCGCAGCGGGGAACTGTCGGTTCGTGTGCCAGAGCTTTCGAAATCCGACGAGTTGGGCACTCTCAGCCGTGCCTTCAATAGGATGACGACCCAGTTGGAAAACCAACGTGCGGAGCTGGTGGAGGCTGCCCGGCAGATTGATGAAAGACGGCGTTTCACCGAAGCCGTTTTGACGGGGGTCACCGTAGGTGTTGTTGGGGTCGATGCAGAGGGACGCATTAATCTTCCAAACCGATCTGCATCCAATCTGGTGGGGATCGAACTGGAAGAATTAATCGGCCATGATCTCGGGACTGTTGTTCCCGAACTTGCAGGGCTGCTTGAAACTGCCCGAAAAGTGCAGTCGGACCGGTTGTTGGAACAGGAAATCCGGTTGGAACGCGACGGGGATGTGAAAAACCTTTTTGTCCGTATCGAGGTTGAACGGGACAATGACCGGATCGCCGGTTTTGTCGTGACCCTGGACGACATTTCGGACTTGCTATCCGCCCAGCGAAAGGCCGCCTGGGCAGATGTTGCCCGCCGGATTGCCCATGAGATCAAAAACCCGCTCACACCAATACAGCTTTCCGCAGAGCGGCTCAGGCGAAAATACCTGAAAGAAGTTCAGAATGACCCCCAGACCTTCGAGACCTGTGTCGATACCATCATTCGGCAGGTTGATGATATCGGGAGGATGGTGACGGAATTCTCGAGCTTTGCCCGTATGCCGAAACCTGCGATGCAAATACAGAATGTCAGTGACCTCTGCCGTCAGGCGGTATTCCTGCAAAAGAATGCGAATCAACATATAAATTATGATGTCGACCTACCCGATACGGTACTGGAGCTTTATTGTGACGGTCGACAGTTGAGCCAGGCCCTGACCAATCTGTTGCAGAATGCATGTGATGCGATAGATGGGCGGGAAGGCGATGACGCTCCGTCTGGCAAGGTCGCACTGCGGCTGAAACAGGATGGTGACAGTATTACGATCGAGGTTGAGGACAATGGTAAAGGCTTGCCGGAAGCGGGACGGGACCGCTTGACCGAACCTTATATGACTACCAGAAAGAAGGGTACGGGATTAGGGCTGGCTATTGTCAAAAAGATCATGGAAGACCATAAAGGGCGGCTCATAATTGGCGATTCAGTGCAAAACGAGAGTGGAACTGTAGTGACCATGGCGTTTTCATTAAGCGCCCTTTCTGCCTTGGCAAAGCAGGACGCGGATCAAGGGGGAGACAGGCATGGCGTCTGAAATCCTGATTGTCGATGACGAGATCGACATTCGCATGCAAATAGCAGGCATCCTTGAGGATGAAGGCTATGAAACGCGTGAAGCCTCCAACAGCGCCGAGGCTTACGCAGCCGTTGCGGCACGCCAGCCATCCCTGGTGATTCTCGATGTATGGCTGAACAACAGCGACCACGACGGTATTCAGATTCTGGAGACCATCAAACGCGACCATCCGACACTACCGGTCATTATGATCAGCGGCCACGGCACATTCGATATGGCGGTGAGCGCCACGAAAATCGGTGCCTATGATTTTATTTCCAAGCCGTTCAAGACGGATGTCCTGCTTCACACAATCGAACGCGCACTAGGCGAATCGAAATTACGTCGTGAGAATGAGGCCCTGAAAGTTATGACGGGCGGTCCGGCGATGGAACTGGTGGGCGGCTCCCCGGTTATGCAGGAAGTGCGGAAATCAATTGAAAGGGTCGGCGCGACTGAAAGCCGGGTATTGATCACCGGTGCCCCCGGTACGGGTAAAAGCCTTGCCGCCCGTATGATCCATGCGCATTCAAGCCGTCAGGACAGCCCGTTTGTGGTTTTGAACTGTGCCAGCCTTGATTCCGACACGCTCGACGAAGAACTGTTCGGTTGCGAGGCAAACGAGGATAGCCCGCGAAAGGTTGGCGTTCTGGAAGAAGCACATATGGGTACGCTTCTGCTGGACGAGGTGGCGGATATGTCGCTTGAAACCCAAAGCAAGATCGTGCGCGTCCTGCATAATCAGCGGTTCCAGCGGATTGGCGGTGATGGCTGGGTGAATGTCAACGTCCGGGTCCTTGCCACGACCAACAGGGATTTGAACGCCCTGATGCAGGATGGAACCTTCCGCGAAGACCTGTTTTACCGCTTGAATGTGGTGCCTTTGGTGTTGCCAGCGCTGGCGTTCCACCGGGAAGACATTCCGGAACTGGCGAATTACCTGCTGCAGCGGTCGGCGGTATCAAAAGGGCGGTCTATTCGTCATCTAAGTGCTGACGCTGTTGCGGCCCTGCAGGCCTATGAATGGCCGGGCAATGTCTGGGAGTTGGCGAACGTTCTGGAACGGCTACTGATATTGGCTCCGGGGCCTGCGGAAGAAGTCATTGCGGCAGATAGCGTCACAACCGCATTGTCTGAAAGTGACGGTGCTTCCATGAACGGCCTGTGGAATGCCGCTGAAGTTATGAATCTGCCTTTGCGTGAAGCCCGTGAAGCCTTTGAAAAAGAATATCTTCTGTTTCATTTGACGCGGTTTAGCGGCAATATCAGCCGCACGGCAGAGTTTGTCGGTATGGACCGTGCGGCATTGCATCGGAAATTGAAAGGCCTCGGGGTGCAGAATACCCTGAAGCAACGGGCGGACAGCTAATGACTGGAATGCCTTTCCTTTATCCCTACAAGAAATTATCGGAAGTTGAACAATGAAAGTGGTGATCTGCGGCGCAGGGCAGGTGGGGTTTCATATCGCCCGCTATCTTGCTGGAGAGCAAAACGACGTCACTGTTGTGGACCAGTCACCGGAATTGATCGGTAAGATCAACGACCAACTGGATGTGCAGGCCTTTGTCGGTCACGCAGCACATCCCGATGTTCTTGAACGGGCAGGCGCCGGTGAGGCAGACATGCTGATCGCGGTTACCTTCACCGATGAGGTGAATATGACCGCCTGCCAGGTTGCCCATACCTTGTTCAATGTTCCGAAGAAAATTGCCCGCATCCGCCAGCAGAGCTATCTGGACCCGGCGTGGCAAAATCTGTTTGCCCGTGAGCATTTACCGATTGATGTTATCATTTCCCCTGAACTGGAAGTCGCCCGCGCCATTGGTCGGCGGCTGCGTGTTCCGGGCGCGTTCGATCTTATTCCTATGGGCAATGACAAGGTTCAGGTGATTGGTGTCCGTTGTGACGAAGACACTCCGATCATCAACACGCCCCTTCGCCACCTGACCACTCTTTTCCCCGATCTGAACATCGTCATCATCGCAATCCTTCGCGGTGAGCGGATGATCATTCCGTCGTCAACGGACCAGATGCTTCCCGGCGATGAGGTCTATTTCGTGACCGACAAGGAACATATGGGCCGCGCGATGGCCGCATTCGGTCATGAGGGCAAACAAACACGACGTATCGTCGTTATCGGTGGCGGCAACATCGGCACGTATCTGGCGCAGGATCTGGAGGAAGCGGACGAAGGTTACTCCGTCCGGATTATTGAAAGTTCCAAGGCCCGGGCAAGGCAGGTGGCCGAAGCGCTTCCGACGACCAACATCATCGCCGGCGACGGATTGGACAGCGAAATCCTGGAGGAAGCGAATATCCGCCAGGCAGAAACCGTCATCGCCGTAACGGACCATGATGAAACAAATATCCTGGCCTCACTCTTGGCAAAACGTTTTGGCGCTGAACGTGCCGTCACATTGATCAACAAGACCAGCTATGGCCCCTTGATCACAACGCTGGGCATTGACGTTGTCGTATCCCCAAGAGAAATCACGGCCTCTACAATTCTTCAGCATGTGAGGCGCGGCCGCATTCGCTCCGTTCACTCCCTGCGGGATGGTTTTGCCGAGATTATCGAGGCGGAAGCGCTTGCGACGTCGCCGTTGGTCGGCAGGCCAATCAAGGATGCGAAGCTTCCGAAAGGCGTCCTTGTCGGTGCCATCGTCCGTGATGAGGAAGTCATTATCCCACGACCGGACACCGTATTTGAAGAAAACGATATCGTGATCATGATGGCGGCGGCGGAAACCGTCAAAAAAGTCGAAAAAATGTTTGCGGTTCGGCTGGAATACTTCTAAGCCCGTTGCGGTAAAGGTGATCACATTTTTCTGGAGAGACTGCTATGCCTCGCTTTGCGTATGTGAATGGACAATATCGGCGCCACAATGAGGCTGCTGTTCACATTGAGGACCGCGGCTATCAGTTTGCGGACGGCATCTATGAAGTCGTTACCGTCATGAACAATAAGCTCATCGACGAGGAGGGACATCTTGACCGGCTAGAGCGCTCTTTGAAAGAGCTGCAAATCGCAATGCCGATGTCCCGGCAGGTCTTCAAGATGGTCAGCCGTGAACTTGCCCGCCGGAATGGGCTGGATAACGGCCTGATCTACATGCAGGTAACGCGTGGTGTTGCTCCACGTAATCACGCTTTTCCGGCTGCAAATGTGCCACCTGCCGTTGTGATGACCACGAAACGTATGAATTTCAACAAGATGAAGAAATTCACCGAAGGCGTTTCCGTCATTACCATTCCGGACCAGCGTTGGGAGCGCCGGGATATCAAGACGGTCGCACTTTTGCCCAATTGCCTTGGTAAACAGAAAGCAACCGAAGCTGGCAGCTATGAAGCCTGGCAGGTTGACGGGGATGGCTATATCACCGAGGGCACCTCTTCAAACGCGTGGATTTTGTCCAAGGACAAGAAACTGATCACCCGTCCGTTGAGCAACGACATTCTGCATGGCATCACGCGCCGCACGGTTCTGCAACTGGCAGCCGAAGAGGGGATTGAGGTGGAAGAGCGGGCTTTCACTGTCGATGAGGCCTATGATGCTTTGGAAGCTTATGCAACGAGCGCAACGTCCTTTGTGACGCCAATCGTCAGGATTGATGACAAGGTGCTGGGCAATGGCAAGCCGGGCCACTTCGGCCAAAAGCTGCTGGCTGCTTATACGGACTACGCCGAGGGTGCAGGGGCGTCCTGACGAAAAAGGAATGGGGCTGAATTAAACAATGTTACCGCAACCGAAAGCCGTTCTGTTCGACTGGGATAATACGTTAGTCGATACCTGGCCGACAATTCATGCAGCCCTGAACCGGACTTATGAGGCTTTCGGCAAGGAAACATGGTCCCTGAATGAAACCAAAGACCGGGTCCGTTATTCCCTGAGAGACAGTTTCCCTGAGTATTTTGGTGATCGCTGGAAAGAAGCCAGTGATCACTTCTATACACAATTCGAGCAGCTTCATCTGACGGAGCTTGCCCCCTTGGAGGATGCAGAAGCACTTCTGTCCGGCCTTCAGTCAAAGGGCATCTACGTCGGTGTCGTCAGCAACAAGACCGGGCGTTACCTGCGTAAGGAAGTGTCTCATCTTGGGTGGGACCGGTTTTTCGGTCGTCTGGTCGGCGCCGGTGATGCAACACGCGACAAACCGGCCCCCGATCCGGTCCATATGGTACTGGAAGAAAGCGGCCTCCCGATTGATTCCTCCATCTGGTTTGTTGGCGATTCAAACGTGGATATGGAAATTGCCCATGCGACAGGCTGTACCGCTGTTCTGGTTAACAGGGAAGAGGAAAGCCACAAGGACGAGCGCCTTGCAGAATACCCGCCGCACTATCACAGCCCGGACTGCAAGGGAGTTCTGGCATTGATAGACGAATTAACGGCGTGACCAAAACGATGTCGGGCCTGTTGGCAAATTTTCTAAAAATTGTTTGAAATTATCATGTTGCCATGTAACCCCATTATTGAATAGAAATGTCCAGCGGGTTACGCTCGTGGCAGAAGAAGGGCGCTTTGGTTTGGCGGCCCCAAAGAAGAACAACACAGGGGGCATAAATGTCCGAAAAAAATCAGAATTTGCAGGATGTTTTTCTCAACAATCTGCGCAAAAGCAAAATGTCGGTCACCGTTTTCCTGGTAAACGGTGTGAAACTGCAGGGAATCATTACCTGGTTTGACAATTTCTGCGTCCTGCTGCGCCGGGATGCACATTCTCAGTTAGTGTATAAACACGCAATTTCGACTATAATGCCGGCAAACCCGGTTCAATTATTCGAACCGGATAAAGAAGGCGAAGAGTAAGGCCAAAAGCTCAAGTGACCACACGTTATAGTGCTGAAGGTAAAGGTTGGGGCCCGGCTGATCGTAGCCGGGCTCTTGTTATTCATCCCGTCCTGCGCCTCAAAGGTGAAAAGGTCCGTGACCCGGATTTACGGCTGGAAGAGGCCGTGGGCCTGACCCAAGCCATTGATCTGGATGTTGTGCATGCAGAAGCAGTCCGTGTGGACCGCGTGAACCCGGCAACCCTGATCGGTGGCGGTGTCAGAGAACGGATGGCAGACCTGATTGAGGCCATGGAAGTGGACCTCGTTATCATGGACTGCAGCCTGACGCCGGTTCAGCAACGTAACCTGGAGCGGGACTGGGATTGCAAGGTCATCGACCGGACGGGGCTGATTCTCGAGATATTCGGCGAGCGGGCGCGTACCCATGAAGGCCGATTGCAGGTGGAACTAGCCGCCATGCAATATCAACGCTCACGACTTGTTCGCAGTTGGACCCATCTGGAACGCCAGCGCGGCGGTCTTGGCTTCATTGGTGGCCCTGGTGAAAGCCAGTTGGAAATTGACCGACGCTTGATCGACGAGCGGATCGGCAAGCTGAAACGCGAATTGGAATCCGTAAAGCGGACACGGGAATTACAGCGTTCAGCACGCAAGAAGGTGCCCTATCCAGTGGTTGCCTTCGTCGGCTATACAAACGCGGGAAAATCCACACTTTTCAATAGGTTGACGGGATCTGATGTCTTCGCAAAAGATCTTCTCTTTGCGACCCTCGATCCGACCATGCGGGCCATTGAACTGCCGAGTGGCCGAAAGGTGATCCTCTCCGATACGGTGGGGTTCATTTCCGAACTGCCCACGGATTTGGTCGCGGCTTTCCGCGCGACCCTGGAAGAAGTGATTGAGGCCAATGTCATCCTGCATGTCCGGGACGTGTCCACGGCGGACAGCGAAGCGCAGCGGGACGATGTGATCGCCGTTCTGGACAGCCTCGATATAGATCCTGACGTGCCTGTGATCGAGGCGCTGAACAAAGTCGATCTGATGAGTGACGAGGAGCGGGAACGGATCGTCAATCAGGCGGATCGCGATGACAGTCTGCTTGTCCTGTCGGCTTTGAACGGCTGGGGGACAGACCGGCTTCTGGAAATAGTCGATTCGTTGTTGGCCAAGGAAGATGAGCTGGTAGAGCTTGTGGTTCCCTTTAGCGACGGGCGCCAGGTGGCCTGGCTGCACCAACATGGGCATGTAATAGAGCGGACCGACGAGGATGACGGAATTCATTTCAGGATTCGAATGTCGGTCGACATGCTGGGAAGGCATGATCAGCTCTTTTCCAAAACAGCGGATTAAGTCATTTTATCCTGTAACTTGATAGGGCAAGCAACTGTAATGTTTACAAAAGCAAGCGAAGTTACAGACCTTCTGGTTCAAGCGTCGACAGAGTTTGTTTTGCCGCGTTTTCGCGCTCTTGCCGATCAGGATGTACAGGAGAAGTCTCCTGGGGATTTGGTAACGGTAGCAGATATCGACGTTGAGCATTTTCTCAACGCCCAATTGCCATCTTTGCTGACAGGTTCCTGCGTCGTTGGAGAAGAGGCCTACGCAAAGGACCCAGGTATTCTGGAACGACTATCGAATGAAGAAGCTGTCTGGCTTGTTGATCCGGTGGACGGCACCGTGAACTTCGCTCACGGGCGCGAGACCTTTTGCGTTATGGTGGCATTGGTTTGCAAGGGTGAAACCGTGATGAGCTGGATCCATGATCCGCTTAGCGGAACGACAGCCTTTGCAGAGAAGGGCAGTGGGGCTTTCTGGGGCGATCAACGCCTGCGGACACCAACTCCACCGTCTTTTTCACAGTTACATGGACAGATAAATTTCGCCTATTTTGACCATGACATGCGATCTCCGCTGAAAACCAGAGCCAATGAAGCATTTGGAAGTTTGACCCGATTAGGCTGTGCCGGGCATGATTTTCTGGCGCAGGCACGCGGGACACGCCATTTTGCCTTTTATCGCCGCCTTTGGAGCTGGGATCATGTGCCGGGTACCTTGTTGTTACAAGAGGCCGGTGGTCGTGTGGGGCTATTGGATGGCGCGCGGATTCATCCCGCAGACCGCGTACAGGGGTTGATTACAGCGGCGAATGAAGAGCTTTGGTTCAAGATCAAAGATTTTCTTGATAATTATCTATAGCAGACCGATATCAGAGCAACACGGGGAGGTAGAGCAATGACAACAGTAGCTTTTTTGGGGTTAGGCGTGATGGGCTATCACATGGCTGCCCATCTGAAGAGCAAAGGTGGCTATGACGTAACCGTTTACAACCGGACCAAAGCCAAAGCCGAAAAATGGGTCGGCGAACACGGCGGGAAACTGGCTGACACGCCCAAAGAAGCCGCAAATGGGGCAGATATTGTCTTTGCCTGTGTCGGCAACGATGCAGACCTTCGTAGCGTGGTTTTGGGCGACGAGGGGGCTTTTGCCGGAATGTCTGCGGGCACGATCTTCGTGGACAACACAACAGCCAGTGCCGATGTAGCCCGGGAATTATATGCCATTGGCAAGGAGAAGGGCATCGGTTTCATTGATGCCCCTGTTTCCGGTGGCGAGGCCGGTGCTGTAAATGGTGTCCTGACCGTGATGTGTGGCGGAGATTCTGGTATCTACGAGCATGTGGAGACCGCTATTATGTCCTTTGCAAAATCCTGCAAACTGATGGGAGAAAGCGGTGCCGGACAGCTCACCAAGATGGTCAACCAGATTTGCATCGCAGGCTTGCTGCAAGGCTTGAGTGAAGGCATGAATTTCGGTCAGAAAGCCGGTCTCGACATGGAAAAAGTCATTGACGTGATCTCCAAAGGGGCGGCGGGGTCCTGGCAGATGGAAAACCGCGGTTCTACCATGTGTGCCGAAGAGTTTGATTTCGGCTTTGCTGTAGACTGGATGCGCAAAGACCTTGCAATCTGTCTGGGTGAAGCCAGGAACAACGGGGCGAGGTTGCCCGTGACCGCCCTGATTGATCAATATTATGCGCAGGTACAGGACCGTGGCGGCAATCGTTGGGATACGTCCAGTCTCGTTCACCTGTTGCAAAACCCTTAAGGAGCCCAACCTGTGGCGAGCGATCGGATATGTGCGGCGGCGGATACCGTCCAGAAAGTCAGTGATGACATCATCGCGCAGGCTCTGGCCGGCGTGTCTCCGGAAGAATTGCTCGCCACGCTTGTCCGTAATCTTCAACAGGCAGGCTTTCCACTATGGCGGTCGCTAATCTCCTGCGGCTGGATTCATCCGATGTTCCAGGCGCAAAGCTTTGTCTGGAATTCCGAGGACGATATTGTCGTGAAGGAGCAACATCTCCACGGCAGTGAAAATCTCGACGGATGGCTGCACAGCCCCATCAAGGCGATGATTGATGAAAGCCGGTATGAGGCACGCTTCAATATAGGGGCCGGGGAGGGATGTAATCAGTTCCCTGTATTGGCGGACCTGCGGGGCCAGGGCGGCACCGACTACCTATATATGATGGCTCCCTTCGGGCATGACGACGCGGCCCTCCATCGTATGGACGGCATTGTCTCCTCTTGGACAACAAAGCAGGAAGGCGGGTTTTCTGATGATGAAATCGACATCCTGAGACGCCTCTTTCCCCGTTTGGCGCTGGGAATGAAATCTCTCGTTCGCGAGCAGACGGCCTTGAATGTCCTGTCCGCCTATCTTGGTACCGGTGCGGGGCAACGTGTTCTGGAGGGCCAGATTCAACGCGGCGATGGAGATTACATTGACGCCGTAATCTGGTTCTGCGATATGCGTGATTCCACACGCCTTGCGGAACAATTGGCGCCAGAGGAGTATTTGAATCTCCTCAACAGCTATTTTGAGAAGACTGCGGGGATTGTGCTGGACCATGGGGGAGAAGTGCTGCGCTTTATCGGCGATGCTGTCCTGGCGATCTTCCCGATCGCCGGTTTCGGCGGGGCTGAACGAGCGGCAAGGATGGCCCTGGCGGCGGCCCGAAACTCTATTTCCTCCATGCCTATTCGTCAGGATGGCCTGCCGGACGTCAATTTTGGTCTGGGCCTGCATGTAGGGGAAGTTCTATACGGCAATATCGGTGTGCCGGAGCGGCTTGAGTTCTCAGTGATTGGCCGTGCGGCCAACGAGACCGCCCGTCTTGAAGACCTGACGAAAGAACTTGGCATCAACATGTTGGTTTCTCAGGATTTTGTGGATATTTCCCCGGTCTCTCCCTGGAAGAGCCTGGGAACCCAGGCGTTGACGGGCGTCAGTCAGCCGATTTCTGTATATACACTGGCTGACTGACCAACGAAGTTTGGCGGCAGGATTATATTTTTGGGACCGTACTATCACTCTGACCTGTCTGTGATGACAATTCATGCGCATTTTGTTGATAGAAGATGACCGGATGATTGGTGAGGGGCTGAGAAAAGGCCTCAAGCTAGGTGGTTATGCCGTGGATTGGGCGGAAGACGGTGAAACTGCGGAAATTTCGCTTTCCAATCAGCCGTATGATTTTGTGGTTCTCGATCTGGGGCTGCCGAACAAGAGCGGTATGGAGGTCCTGCAGGAAATCCGCCGTAAGAATAACGATGTGCCTGTGTTGGTCCTTACCGCGCGCGACAGCATTGCCGACCGTGTTGCCGGCCTTGATTGCGGGGCTGATGATTACATGCTCAAACCCTTTGCCCTGGAAGAGTTGGAGGCACGTATCCGTTCCATTGTCCGTCGACGGGCCGGACAGGCTCAACTGATCCTGAAACACGGTGATATCGCGCTTAACCCTGCGACCAAAGAAGTCTCTTTCCGGGAAAATAAAATAGCTTTGTCAGGTCGTGAGTTTTCACTGATCTATGATTTGATGAAAAGCCCCGGGGTTGTCATGTCCAAAAGCCAGCTGGAGGAGAGCCTCTACGGCTGGAACGAGGAAGTGAACAGCAATGCGATCGAGGTCCATATCCACCAGATCAGGAAAAAGATGGGCTCTGCTGTGATCCGGAACATCCGTAATGTTGGCTATGCTTTATATGATCCGGAAAAGAGTAAACAATGACATCCATTAAAGGACGGCTTGTCGTTTCGGTCTTGGCGGTCATTGTCCTGAGCACGTTGCTCACTTTAGGCATTACCTATTTCAAGCTGCGTGCGGAGCTTGACGAACTGTTCGACGAAAATATGCAGCAGGTTGCGGAAACCGTAATCAGGCACGGCTCCGCGCGAACCGAGAAGCTTCGTTCCTCAGACAACGACCGGGATCGGCTGAAGGGGGAAGAGGAGTTCCTGATCCAGATATGGCGTAATGGGCGGCTGACCTATTCGTCTTTGCCCAAGGTGAAATTTCCATTCCAGAGCGTGGACGGCGCGCATACCGTGACCTTTGAAGGACAGGAATGGAGGTATTATGCAACCGGACAGGGCGACATGTTTGTGCAGGTTTCCCAGCCTTTGCCTATTCGTCACGGGGCAAGTTGGGAGATTTATTCAGAACTGCTGATCCCGATCCTGCTCCAGCTTCCCATTGTCTTGGCCATTATCGGCTTTTTTATTGCTCATGGCTTCAAGCCTCTTACCAGAATTTCAAACTCAATTGCGATGCGTAATCCTGCGTATCTTGACCGAATTCCGGAATCGGATGCGCCAAATGAAGTAAAATCAATGGTGGTGGCGTTGAACGATCTTCTTGAAAGACTGGATCATGCGCTTACCGTTCAACGGCGTTTCACCGCTGATGCAGCCCATGAGTTGAGAACACCTCTGACAGCGGTTTCCTTGCAACTGGACGTCCTCCGGCGGGCGACAACATCTGTCGAGAGAGGCGAGGCCGTTCAGGAATTGAGGAAGGGGGTCGACCGCAGCACCCGCCTGGTCACTCAATTGCTTGAAATGGCCAGACAGGAACCCGGAAGCGTCGGCTCGGCGTTGACGGATTGCTATCTGCCTGAAATTGCCCGGGAGGTGATAGAGGAATACGAACCTCTAGCGCGAAACCGCGACGTTTCTCTCACGTTAACGGAGGCGGCTGATGCTGTTGTTAAAGGTGACAGAAATGCCTTGCGTGTCATGATTGGAAATATCGTCAATAATGCAGTGACATACACCCCCCCCCCAAGGGTGTTGTTGAGGTGTCAATTTGCCGCGCAGATGATTCGTCGATCCTCGAAGTGTCTGACAGTGGTATTGGCATTCCTGACGCGGAAAAAAGTCGGATATTTGATCGCTTTTACCGGGTTGCAGGCACTAAAACCCTAGGCTCTGGCCTTGGCCTGTCCATCGTAAGAACCATTGCTGAACGTTACGGTATCAACATACTGATTGGTAAAGGGATTGATGGATCTGGGACGGCTTTTCGGATGGTTTTTAGAACTTAAATTTGCCCCTTAAGTCTGCCTTAAGTTTTGTGATTTAGCTCCGGCTTGGAAAAACAAAACTTGGGGCATACATGATTACTGTCGTTGTTCCCGTCTATAACGAAAAAGACAATGTAACGTCTTTACTTCATGAAATATCCGAAGCTGCGACGGAGCTTCCCATCAGTGAAATCATCTACGTCGATGACTGTAGTGGCGATGGGACATTTGATCTTTTGAAACGTCTTCGCCCTGATTATCCGGCGTTGCGCATTATCAGGCACAAACATCAGTCCGGCCAGTCCGCAGGGCTTTGGACCGGCGTGAAAGCCGCAGGCAATGACCTGATCGTTACCATGGACGGTGACGGCCAGAACAATCCTGCCGATATGAAGATTCTTTTCGAGGTCTTTGAAGGTCACGAAAAGTCGAACCCCAAGGTCATGATTCTGGGGGAACGGAAAAAACGTAACGACAACTGGATACGTCGCCTGTCCTCTCGCGTTGCCAATGGCCTGCGCGCAAGTTTGCTCAAGGATCAGACCAGGGACACGGGCTGTTCCTTGAAAATGTTCCGACGCAGGGATTATCTCAACCTGCCTTATTTCGACCATATGCACCGCTTCCTGCCTGCTCTTATGATCAGAGAGGGGGTAGAGCTAGTGCATGTCCCGGTATCCCATAGACCGCGCCTTCATGGGCAATCCAAATATGGAACTCTGGACCGGGCCTTGGTGGGCATCGCTGATCTGGCTGGTGTTCTATGGCTTCAAATGCGGGCGCGCCGTGCGATCCCGGATGAGACCTATGAAGAGCTGGACTGAGGAAAAAAGAAGATGACATTACCCTCTCTAAATGTCGACACAATCTGGCTGGCCGTTGGTTTTCTGGGGCAGGGGTTGTTCTTTATGCGCTTTTTCGTGCAATGGATTGCTTCTGAAAAGAAACGCCAAAGCGTTATTCCAACAGCATTTTGGTATTTCAGCCTGCTTGGTGGGATTGTCCTGTTCAGTTATGCGGTCTGGCGTCAGGATCCTGTATTCATGCTGGGGCAGGGAACCGGCCTGCTGATTTACAGCCGAAACCTCTATTTTATACATCGCAAGCAGGATAGGCATCCTGTGGCATCCCAAACATCGGACAGAACCTGACTATGGTAACATCAAGATTTCAGGCGGCCTTCGTGCCGGTCGCACTGTTTGTATTTTTTCTGGCGGCAGTCTTCCTGCGTCCGCTTCTGCCAATCGACGAAACGCGCTATATGACGGTTGCTTGGGAGATGTGGCTGCGTGGCGATTGGTTTGCACCGCTTACAGTCAACTTTCAGCTTTATGAGCATAAGCCGCCGCTGCTTTTCTGGCTTATCAATACATCCTGGTCGGTTTTCGGCGTCAGCCGGTGGGCCGGTCTGGTACCGATCTTTTTTTTATCCCTCGCTTTCATCTATCTGACGCGGGCTTTGGCAAAAAAGCTGTTCCGCACCGACGAGCTAAATTTCGACCATTTACCCCCCCTGATGCTGGGAAGTGTGCCTTTTCTGATCTATGGCAGTCTGGTCATGTTTGACATAACACTGGCCGTGTTTGTGCTTCTGGCCTTGCTGGCGCTGGTTTCCTTTGCAAAATCCGGCAAGCCTGCATTCTTGCTCGGAATG
Source organism: Aestuariispira ectoiniformans (assembly GCF_025136295.1). Classification (GTDB taxonomy): domain Bacteria; phylum Pseudomonadota; class Alphaproteobacteria; order UBA8366; family Aestuariispiraceae; genus Aestuariispira_A; species Aestuariispira_A ectoiniformans. Next base: position 2,806,252 of record NZ_CP062788.1, read on the forward strand.
GCCTTGGCAATGGGACTAGGGGTCTTGGCCAAAGGGCCTGTGGCGTGGCTCTATGTAATTTTCCCGGTGCTGCTTGCTCCCTATTGGTTGGGTGACAGGCGTCGTTGGCGCAGCTGGTATGGCTGGTGCGCTCTGGCGTTTCTCCTGTCGGCTATCCCTGTTCTTTTATGGCTGGTTCCGGTCTTGAGAGCCTCCAATCCGGATTTTGGCTTTAATCTGATTTGGGAACAGACTGCCGGTCGGGTTTCGGGGCATCTCGCGAATTCTCACGCAAGACCCATATATTTCTATTTGCCATTGTTGCCAGTTCTGTTCCTGCCCTGGGCCTTCATACCATCCTTCTGGCGGAGATCAGGCAACGCCAAGAAAACATTTAGCAGTAGTCAGGGGTTGAGGTTTATCGCCTGCTGGGTCATCCCGGTAATAATTTCCTTCTCCCTGATCAGCGGGAAGCAACCGCATTATCTCGTCCCGTTGTTGCCAGGTGTCCTGATCTTTGTCGCCAGCCGATTGCAAATACCAACGAAGAAGCTGCGCCTCATATCACTGACCATGATTGTCATATTGATAATCGGACAGGCGGTAGCATCCCGGACGGTCTTCCCGAAATATGATCTTGCCCCGATTGCTGATTATGTCGGCCAGCATGAGGGCAGAGACTGGGTGTTCACCAGAAAATACCAGGGGGAACTGACCTTTCTGGGGAGACTACAAAAGAAGCTTGATGACCGTGATCACGGTGAACTGAAAGAGTGGTTCAGCTCCCATCCGCAGGGGATGGCCGTTGTCCGATACACCGGAGAGGCCGAGGTTGCCGGTTTAGAACCGGTGCTGATCATACCGTATCGCGGCAGGTATTTGGGGATTTTCCGTAACAAACCTTGAGTCTCTCAACCAGGCAAATTGCCTCCAACGGTTTAGGCAGGTAATACTGACAAAATACTGTCAGGATAAGCTGGTTGGAGATTTCAAAAGATGCGGCGTGCTGATCGGTTGTTTGAGATCATACAGATTCTCAGACGCCGGCGATCCATTACGACTGCTCAGCAATTGGCTGAGGAATTGGAAGTTTCTGTACGCACGGTATACCGGGATATCGCCGCGCTGCAGGCACAGCGTGTGCCAATCGAAGGTGAGGCAGGTGTTGGATATGTTTTCCGGGAGGGGTTCGATCTTCCACCCTTGATGTTCAACGAAGAGGAAATCGAGTCTTTGGTGCTTGGGGCCCGCATAACTGAAACCTGGGCTGACCCGGAACTGGCGCGGGCCGCCCGCGATGTGCTGGCAAAGGTCGCTGCAGTTCTGCCACCACACCTTCGGCCGCAAATTATGAGTATGGGGCTTGCGGCACCGACAAGCGCCAGTCAGGTTCCGGTGGACGTGGACCTGGCCAGGGTACGCCGCTGCATCAGGGAAAAAAAGAAAATTGCACTGAGCTATTGCGATGAGAAGGGGGACCCCAGTGAAAGGATCATTTGGCCTTTGACGCTGGCCTTTTTTGGACCCGTCTGGAATATCATTGGCTGGTGCGAATTACGTAATGATTTCCGGGCCTTCCGGCCTGACCGCATGATAAAGGCTGAATTTCTTGACGCCTATTTCCCGGACCAGCCCGGGCGGCGTCTCGTTGACTATCTGAAACGCATGGGAATGCAGCCGAAAGATCTATAAGCGTGAATGGCAAGTGGCGGAATCTTCACGGCCAATGGCGACCCTGGCGGTAGAACGCGTCCATTTTCCGCTTTATGCTGTGCTTCTCTTGAATGTCAAAAGGGAAGGGTGACATGGAAGACCTTGAGGTCAGGCCATTCGGTCTGGAGGACGTTCCGAATCTATTGGAATTAATGAAGGGGCTGGCAACCTTTGAGGGATATATCAATCAGTTTCAGGTCACTGAGGATGCTTTGATTGAGCGGGGCCTGGGAGATAATCCCCAGTTTGAGGCTCTTGTTGCTACGCATCCCGATTCACAAGACCTACTGGGCATGACCGTTCTCTACACAATCCCTTACAATTATGACCTTCGCCCATCACTGGTTATGAAGGAACTTTTTGTCGCCGCAGAAGCCCGCGGTATGGGCGTTGGCCAGTCTTTGTTTAAAGCGGTTGTAAAACGCGCACAGCAACTGGATTGCCCACGGATTTTATGGACAGTTCTACAGACAAATGAGCCCGCCATGCATTTCTATCGTCAGCAGGGTGCAGGGCCGGATGAGGTGTGGGAAGGGTGGCTTCTCAAGGAAGAGAACTTTGCGGAAGCTCTTTGCTGATATGGCTATTCCTCACCCATTTCCCGCAGGGTCTGTTTCACAAACTGCCAACGTGCCTCCATTTCCTCAAGGCTCTGGTCCTTCAAATGCTGTCCCTCTGTTTCAAAGCTGTTCTCCATTGCCTTGAAACGTCTGGTGAATTTTGCATTTGCCTTGCGAAGGGAAACTTCCGGGTCGATGTCCAGATGACGTGCAAGATTGGCCATGCAGAAAAGCAGGTCACCCAATTCATCCTCTAGACGAGCCCGTGGGGCCTTGATCGCGATCTCATGGCGCAATTCGCCGATTTCTTCCTCAATCTTGGCAAAGATATCATCGGTCTTTTGCCAGTCAAATTTGACCCGGGCTGCCCGTTTGGTGAGCTTTTCAGCGCGTAACAGGGCAGGGAGGCTCTGTGCGACGCCATCCAGGGCACTGGAATCCTGTCCCTTTTCCCGCCGTTCGGCTGCCTTTGTTTCCTCCCAACTGACGCGCACGGCCTCGGGGTTATCTGCATCTTGGTCGCCAAATACATGGGGGTGGCGTCTGATCATCTTGTTTGCAATGGCATCCGCCACGTCATCGAAAGTGAAATGATTTTCTTCTTCGGCCATGCGGGCATGGAAGACCACCTGCAGCAACAGGTCACCCAGTTCGTCACGAAGCTCTGCCATGTCGCCATGCTCGATCGCATCTGCGACTTCATAGGCTTCTTCGATAGTGTATGGTGCGATCGTCTCAAAATTCTGTTCCAGATCCCAAGGACAACCGCCGTCGGGGTTGCGAAGTTGGGCCATGATGTCGATAAGACGATCAGTATTCCGGGACATGAAAGACTCTCATTGCTGGGTGAGGTAAAAAAGCCCGCGCAGCCTACAAACCTTGCACGCATCATGCAATGGTCAGGGCAGGGCACATTTCTATCAGGTGAACCTCTTGAAGGTGTTTTAACGCTAACTTTTATTGTTAGTCCGTCCAATCCCTACCTTTTGCCATGGCGCGCTCACGGGCGCTTGGATTAACCGAAGGTCGGAAAGGAACGTCGCAAACCTCTGCCTTGACGGCCTTTCCCGATGCATCCGAATAGGCTTCAGGCAACTCAACCTTGAGTGCTGTACCGACCTTCGCAAATGTTGGCGGAACATATCCTAATGCGATATTGATATTGAGTTCAGGTGACCACCAGGGGGACGTTACGTAGCCAATCCGGTGGCTATCGTTGTCTTGGATAAGCCAGAAGTCCGGAGCGTAGTCAGTGATGGGTTTTCCGCCAAGCTTGAGGCCCACCAGCTTCTGCTTGAATGGATAACGGCCAGCGTCAATTTCCGCCCGTTGTGCTTCTAGTGACGCTTTGCCAATATAGTCCGCTTTCTTTTTTCGGGGCACCTGATAGGCAAGATTAACCTGAAAGGGTGATGTTTCTATATCCATATCCTGGCCCCAAGAGAGGATACCAGCCGCAATACGGCGATGGTGTGCAGGCGCAATGACGCGCAACCCGTAGCGCGCGCCGATCCCTCTGATGGTGTACCACACGCTCTCGGCATGCAATGTGGCATTCCTGGGATAGACCTCATAACCTTTCTCACCACTAAAGCCGGTTTGGCTAATGATGACGGACGCATCGCCGATTGTGGCTTCCATCATGCCATAGTAGGGAATATCGCGAATATGTTCGCCGACAAGATCCACCATTAATTCTTCGGAAAGCGGCCCCTGGATTTGCAGGGGCGCCACATCAATCTCGGTAATATCGACGTCCCATCTGCGTCCCACATTTACCCCCTGTAGCCAGAGCAACAGGTCGGAATCGGATACTGAAAACCAGAACTCATCCTTCGAAAGGCGGAGTAGAACCGGATCGTTAAGAATGCCGCCGTTCTCATTGCAAAGAATACAATATTTCCCATGCATTGGTTCGATTTTGGTAGCGTCACGGGTAATGACAAAATCCACAAATGCCTCTGCATCCGGGCCATTGACCTGGATTTGCCGTTCCACCGATACATTCCACAGAGTAACGCGATTGACGAGGGCATCATACTCGGCCATCGCACCACCGTTCTCAGGGCGCACATATCCGCGCGGGTGATACATTCGATTGTAAACAGTCGCACGCCAGGCACCGGCCTCAATTGATAGGTGCCAGAAAGGGGACTTTCGGACCCGGGTTGAAATCAGCATCTCAACTGGTGTTGGACCGGATTGTCGCAAATTATAAGGGACTATTCGATCGGACTGGTCGACGCTTGGGACATTTGGATGAATATATGTTGGTGCGGTTGAGTTCTGCTCATTCATGGGAATGTTCTCCTCAAAAGCAGCTTTAGGTCACGTGCTCCTAGTCAAATCGACAACCTCATTAAATAAAAGGTGACCATAAGGGACGCAGAGTTCAACCCCTCCTATTTAAACACATTAACACCATAATGTATATTATGGAAAATATTGTCATGGATACAACAGCGTTGTTGCGGATACGTTAGCCACGGCTTACGTCTACACAACAAATGAACTGCGAGGTTTGGCCATTATGTTTAGTCATGTAACAGTCGGCTCGAATAATCTTGAACGGGCTGAAATATTCTATGATGCACTTTTGACGCCTTTAGGCCTGGTTCAACGCCCAGTAACACCTGACGGCGGTCCAAAGTCACGTTGTTGGATTATACCTGAACGGTCGTTACCTCGGTTTTATGTCTATGAGCCTTACGACCGGAAGCCAGCATCGGCTGCGAATGGCGGCATGGTCGCGTTTGAAGCCCCCTCAATCGATGCCGTGAATGCGGCCTATGCTGCGGCTATTGATGCGCGCGGCGCTTGCGCCGGCCCCCCGGGGCCACGTCCACATTATGGTGACGGATACTATGGAGCCTATTTAAAAGATCCGGACGGTAACAAGGTCCATATCGTCTATCGCGGTGATATACGCGATTAATAGATTCCCTATATATCCAGAACCAGTCCGTCATAGGCCGGTTCGACATGATCTGGAAGCTCCTTGCAGAGCGTCTGGTAGTCCATGCGCGTGTTCATATGCGTAATGATCGCATGACGCGGCCGCACCCGGTTGATCCAATTAAGTGTCTTGTCCAGATGCGCATGGGTGCTGTGTTCGTCCAACTGCAATGCATCGACGATCCAGGTCTCAATTCCATGCAGAACATAGAACGCGTCCTCGCTGAGTTCGACGACATCTGTTGAGTAAGCAAAATTTCCAATACGAAAGCCCAGCGAGATCGAATGTCCGTGGTCCTGGATGAATGGAATGATCTTTATTCCTTTGATCTCAAAAGGATCATTGATGATATGCGGTGTCAGAACCGGCTTGTAGAAATAGCGCCCGGCCTTTGGATCCAAGGGCGTAAAACAATATTCGAACCGGTGCTTGAGGTCTGAAAGTGTTTCGACGTCGCCGTAGACAGGGATTTCCGATTTCATCGCATGGCACAGCCAGCGCAGGTCATCAATGCCGTGGCAATGGTCCGCATGGGCATGCGTGAACAAAACAGCATCAAGATGGCGGACATTGGCGTCCAGCAACTGTTCCCGACAATCCGGTGACGTGTCGATGAGGATCGTCACGTCATCGACTTCCACAAGAATTGACGCCCGGCGCCGCCGGTTGCGCGGTTCATCGGGATCGCAATCCCCCCAGCCAATCCCGACTTGGGGAACGCCGCCAGAGGTTCCACAGCCCAGAACCGTCACTTTCATGGCCTAGTCCTTTGAAGGAGCTGTCGCTTTAGAGAACAGCCGGAAGAAATTCTGTGTTGTCGCTTCGGCAAGCTGAACCTGGGAAATTCCCTGCAGTTCAGCCACTTTATCGGCCGTATGAATGACATAGGACGGCTCATTCACTTTGCCACGGTTGGGAACCGGTGCAAGATATGGAGCATCGGTCTCAACCAGGATTTTATCCAATGGCAAGTGCATGACAGTGTCCTGGATGTCTTTGGCAGACTTGAAGGTTACAATCCCGGAAAGAGAAATACTGAACCCGATTTCCATAGATTTTTCAGCCAGTTCCCGGCTTGATGTGAAGCAGTGAATGAGGCCGGGAAATGCACCTTTTGAATATTCTTCATGAAGAATTTCGATCGTGTCCACTTCAGCTTCCCGGGTATGAACAATCAAAGGAAGCTGCGTTGCACGGGCTGCCTCGATATGCGCGCGGAAACTTGTTTTCTGCTTTTCCCGCGGGCTGTGCTCATAAAAATAGTCCAGCCCTGTTTCCCCGATGCCGACCACTTTCGGATGCTGCGCCAGTTCAATCAGCTGTTCCGCGGTTACATCCGGTTCGTTTTCCGCTTCATGGGGATGGACGCCGACCGTGCAAAACACATTGTCGAAACGCTCAGCAATATTGCGAATCTTGTCGAACTGACTGACCTTTGTCGAGATCGTTACAAGCGTCCCAACACCTGCGTCGCCAGCACGGGTAACAAGCTCGTCCAGGTCTTCGCCTTTGTCTTCCAGGTAGTCGAGATGGCAGTGGCTGTCGACCAGCATCAAGCCCCCTCACCTTCTTCCGGCGCGACAAAGCGCGGAAAAATACCTGCCGGTTTCGTCAGTTCCGTATTGGAAGCGAGCGCCTTATCCATGGATTCAAAGCTTCTGTCATCTTCAGGGATTTGAAGCAGGTCGAGCATCTTGGAGCAGGATTCAGGCATAACCGGCAGACAAATCAGCGCCAACCGGCGGATCGTGTCCGCCAGGACATAAAGCACTGTTTCCATGCGGGCAAAATCAGTTTTGCGCAGCGCCCAGGGTGCCTGGGCGTCAACGTAGCGGTTGGCATCACTGATAACGGCCCAGATGCATTCAAGGGCACGATGGAACGCCTGATTATCCATATGACCGCGAACTGTTGGAAGCATCGCTTTTGCGGCATCCAGCAAGGCTTGGTCTTCTTCGGTGAACGTACCTGGTTCTGGAATGCGTTTGTCGCAGTTCTTGTAGACCATGCTCAAAACGCGCTGGCACAAGTTACCAATGTCATTGGCCAGATCGTTATTCATGCGGCTGACCATCGCATTGTGGGAGAAGTCACCGTCATTGCCGAACGGCACTTCGCGCAGCAGGAAGTAACGCACCTGATCAAGGCCGTATTCGTCCACCAATTGCAGCGGATCAATGACATTGCCAACGGATTTGGAAATCTTCTGTCCCTCATTGGTCCACCAGCCATGGGCAAAAACACGGCCCGTGACGGGCAGGTCTGCCGCCATCAGGAACGCAGGCCAGTATACCGCGTGGAAACGCAGGATATCCTTGCCAACCATATGAAGGTCAGCAGGCCAGAATTTCTTGAAGCTTTCGCATTCCTGGTCCGGATAACCGACGGCTGTCAGATAGTTTGTCAGCGCGTCCAACCAGACATACATGATGTGGTCATCGTCATTGGGAACCGGCACGCCCCATTTGAAAGTCGTCCGTGAGACCGATAGGTCCTTCAGCCCGCCTTTGACAAAGCTGATGACCTCGTTTCTGCGGCTTTCCGGTTTGATGAACCCCGGATTGTCTTCATAGAACTGCAGCAGACGGTCCTGCCAGGCCGACAGGCGGAAGAAATAGCTGGGCTCTTCCACCCAGTCGACTTCCGCGCCACTGGGGGCGATCAGTTTGCCGTCCGGGCCTTTGGTTAATTCGGTTTCGGTGTAGAAGGCCTCGTCACGCACCGCATACCAGCCTTCATAGGCGCCAAGGTAAATGTCGCCCTTCTCCACCAGTTTGTTCCACAGAGCCTGTGTCGCCTTTTTATGGCGTTCTTCGGTCGTGCGGATGAAATCGTCATTGCTGTAATTCATCCGTGCCGCAAGATCGCGGAAATTCTGGCTGACAGCATTGGTGAACTCGATCGGGGCAACGCCTGCTTTTTCTGCGGCTTTTTCAACTTTCTGGCCATGTTCGTCCGTACCGGTCAGAAAGTGAACGTCGAAGCCATCCATTCGCTTGAAGCGTGCCAGCACATCACAGGCCAGGGTCGTGTAGGCATGACCAATATGCGGTTTGTCATTCACGTAATAAATCGGCGTTGTGATGTAATAGCTGTTCCGGCCCGACATGCGCGTTCTTTCCGTCATTTATAATCATTTCATTGAAGACGCTTTTTTAACGCCGTTGCAGCGCAGTTTCCAGAGACAAAAACGCGCTGACGACGACTTGGCGCCGATCCAGATTGGACGGACTTTCCGTTTTCCAAAGAAGGTCCATCAAGTTCTGCCGGATATCCATCCATTTGGCAATGCCAGCCTGTGCGGCACAGGCATCAAAAGCTGCGGTTTCTTCCATAATGATCGGCTGAGGATGCTGCTGTGTTGCCAGCGCCCTGATCATACGCTCCAGCCACCAGCCCGTCAGATTGCGGAAAACCGTATAGCTCTCCTTTGCTTCCTTCCGGGCAAAAGTTTCACCAAGGCCGTGAATTTTCTCAAGTGAAAGTGAGCCAGGAGAGGCAAACAGGGAAATGACGATCTGGAATAAACTGAGGCCACCCTGGTCGGCCAGTTCGATTGCTTTTCCGATACTGCCTTCGGAAAGCCGTGCAATCGCCTGGCATTCTTCCGGAGACAATTCAGCGAAACGGTTTTGCAGCGCCTCAATCACGGTGTCTTCCGGCAGAGCCTTCAGGGTCAGCTTGCGACAACGGGACCGAATTGTTGGCAACAGACGGCCCGGGGCATGGGAGACCATAAGGAAAACAGCCCGTTCCGGCGGCTCTTCCAGTACTTTCAACAAGGCATTGGCCGCATTGCGGTTCATATCGTCGATGGCATCCACGATAACCACGCGCCATTCGCTCTCTGCCGGTGTCAGTCGAACAAATTCAGATGCCTTCCGAGCGATATCAACCGGAATATCATTTTCAGCAATTTTGTTGTTTTTGGGATTCAGCATCCCTTTTTCAATAACCATGAAGTCGCTATGACCGCCAGCATTCATCCGACGAACAATGCCGCTGTCCATATCAACGTCAAGGCTATCCGGGCTGTCGCCAAACAAGCCGCCGCCCTGTCCCCCTCCCGTCAGGATGAAGCGGGCAAAACGATAGGCCAGGGTCGCCTTCCCCACGCCCTTGGGACCACAAATAAGCCAGGCGTGATGCAACCGTCCTGAATTCCAGCTATCCAGTAGTGTCTTTTCCGCTTCCGGATGACCGGCAAATTGGCGGCTATGTCTAGGGTCCTGCGGCGTTTGTTCAGTGGCGTCTTCGGTCATGGTGGTTATTTTGCCAATAGATTGAATTTTTGGGCAACCGCCGTCCATACCGCATGTGCGACCTCTTCAATTCCGGCATTGGCATCAATTGTCGTAAACCTTTCGGGTTCACGACCAGCCATCTCTTCGAAGCCTGCCCGCATACGTTCGTGAAAAGCGATTTCCATTTCCTCGTAGCGGGTTTCATCACCATCGCGCCCCTGCGTGCGCGCCAATCCTTCAGCAACAGGAAGATCGAGGAGAATTGTCATATCCGGCGTGAAATCACCCAGAACAAGTTTATGGAGTTGCTGCACGGCTTCCCGGCCCAGCTCATGCCCGTATCCCTGGTAGGCCATTGTTGAATCGGCAAAACGGTCGCAGATCACCCAGGTGTTTTTTGCCAATGCGGGTTTTATTACGCGCTCCACATGATCGCGTCGTGCCGCATAAAGCAAGAGAAGTTCTGTCATGGCGTCCCAGCGCCCGGGGTCTCCGGTCACCAGGAGCTTGCGAATTTCTTCGGCACCCGCCGATCCTCCGGGCTCCCTGGTTTTGAGAACCCTGATTCCGGCCTTTTCCAGGTGCTCTGTTAAAAAGGCGATTTGGGTGCTTTTGCCGGCACCCTCACCGCCTTCAAAACTAATAAACCGACCTTGGGCCATATGTTTAGTTTTCACCCCAGACGAGGTAATTCAAAGCAGCAGACAAACGGCCCATCATACCGAGTTTAGTTGCTTCTTCCGCCGCATAGATCGGAACGGTTTTCGGTTCCATTTCCGGCGCTTCGATAACGATTTTCCCGATAGCTGTGTCCTTCGCAACAGGGGCCGGCAGCGGGGTGTTGTATTGGACCTTTACTTTCAGGTCGTCACGGTTTTCACGGCGCATGGTCAATGTCAGGTCGTCATGAACAACGGCCGGAATAGACGCCTGTTCACCCAACCAAACCGGGACGTCGACCACTTTTTGACCTGCCTGGAACAGCTGATAGCGATTCCATTCCCTGAAGCCCCAGGTCAGCAAGCGTTCGCCCTCAAGGGCGCGTTCCTTCATGGAGCCCATGCCGTTTGCAACCAGTACCAGGCGGCGGCCATCTCGTATGGCCGAAGCGGTCAGACCAAAGCCGGATAGTTCCGTGTGGCCCGTTTTCAGGCCGTCGGCTCCTTCAAACTCCCCCTGGATCAGAGGGTTTCGGTTCCCCTGCGTAATACCGCTGTAGGTAAAGGATTTCTCGGAAAAGAAATGATAATATTCCGGGAAGTTCCTGATGATCGCCGTGGCGAGGGTCGCAAGGTCACGCGCCGTCGTGTAATGCTCTTCATCAGGCCAGCCGCTGGCATTCTTGAACTGGGTATGAAGCATGCCAATTTCATGTGCTTTCGCCGTCATATCGCGTGCAAACGCCTCTTCGCTACCCGAAAGGCCTTCTGCGGCAACAATGGTGGCATCGTTGCCCGACTGAATAATGATCCCGCGCAGCAGGTCTTCAATACGAACGCGTTTGCCGACTTCGACAAACATTTTGGATCCGCCCTTTTTCCAGGCCTTTTTGCTGACCGGGAAGGTGTCGTCCAAAGACAATGTGCCGTTCTTTAGCTGCTCAAAGAGCATATAGGCAGTCATCATCTTGGTCATTGATGCGGGATACATCCGTTCATCCGCATTGATATTCAGCAACTCGGCGCCAGTGTCGTAATCTAACAAAATGACCTGTTTGGCTTTTGTTTCGATTGTGGCTGCCTGTGCAGTCGCAACAATCGACGCGGCGACAAGGGCAATGGTAATAGCGAGGCGGGTTAAGAGACGAATTGGCATTTCTGCTTTCACATCATGATAATTAGGGTGGTCAGTCGGCACGCTTTGTCCGGCGATTTAATCGCATTACAAGGCCGATGTAAAATGGCAGCTTCTGTTTTAAAAAAAAGACAGTCAACTGTTTCGGTCGGTGAACCGCTATCCAACAGCTCCAATAGACAACGGTCTGCACTTCTTATGGATTGAATGTGCAGAAAATGAGGCATTCCTGATTTTTAATTCAGAACGACGATACGGGCATCCGGATATCCGGCCGCAATAATCGCTTCGTGATGTTTGTCGGCCTCTTCAACCTTTGAAAACGGGCCGACGCGCACACGAAACAATGGCCGTTCCGCCTTGTTGATCTGTTCGATTAGCGTGGGCCCCAACACCGACAAGCGCGCTTTGGTTTTTACAGCGTTGGTATAGTTGGAAAAGGCACCGGCCTGCACGAAAATCTGCGGATTTGACGGGACAGCAACAACGGACACGTCCGAAGCATTCTGTGGCACGGCCAGCGGTTCCTGCGTAACATTGAACGCGCCGCTGTCGTCGTTGGATGCCACTTCGATTTTCTTGTCAGGGTCCTGCGGTGTTGCCTCCTTGACACCCGGCGGGGGTGCCAGCGATTCGGATTTTACCACGATGCTGGGCGATGCTTCCGGCAGTGGCGGCTGATCGGAGGCAACGGTTGTCCTCCCATTCATTGCCGCGACCAACTCGCGACTTTCCTTTTCCAGGACTTCAACCCGCACCAGGGCAGTTCCCTTCCGCTGATAGCCCAACAATTGGGCCGCCCGTTTGGAAAGGTCGATGATTCGGCTGTGTGCATAAGGGCCGCGGTCATTGACGATGACTTTCAGGGAACGGCCATTTTCCAAATTGGTAACACGAACTACAGAAGGCAACGGCAGCGTACGATGTGCCGCCGAGACCTTGTTCATATCGAAAACTGCACCATTGGCCGTCCGCTTCCCATGGAAATTCGGCCCGTACCAGGAAGCTATCCCCTGCTCGACATAGCTATAATCCTCTTTAGGATAATACCATGTCCCTTTGATTTTATAGGGTTTTCCGACCTTATATTTCAGGCCGCGGTTGCCATGCTCGGAATGACCGGCGGAGCCGTCCTTGGGAAGGATTTCCTTGCTGGCTTGGGACAAGAACTGAACTTCCGCGCAACCTGACAAGGTGATTGCGAAGAGACAGGCACCAGCAATAGCCGCTTTACTTTTCATTTTTCCCAAGCCCAATTTTCGCTCACTTCCTATTTAATACGAACAACTACTCTTATTGAACGGCCTTTTGCAACTGCTCGATTAGTGAGATCGTTGCATATCCGTCCGCAGGCAGCCCTGTTGCCCGTTGATAATCTTTAATTGCCCCACGTGTCCGGGACCCCATGATCCCGTCGGGTTTACCCACGTCATATCCCAATTCATTCAGTGCGGTCTGCATCTCAATGACCTTGGTGCGGCTGATAGCTTTGTCATTGGCCGGACGTTTTACACTGATCGCCGGTTTTCCGGCTATACGGTCCGCCAGATGACCAACCGCGATTGCATAGTAAATCGAACGGTTCCAAACCATGATCTTGTTGAAGTTATTGTAGACCAGGAAGGCAGGCCCCTTGTAACCGGCGGGCAAAACGAGGGATGCCTTCATCCCGGCCACGATGGGCAGGTTGCCGCCATCTGCACGGCGCACGCCCATTTTCTGCCATTCAGACAAGGAATGCCGGATATCAAGATCCACCAGGTCGAGATCAAACCCCTTGGGAAGCCGGACCTCCCTTCCCCAGGTTTCGTCCCGCTTCCAGCCAACGCTCGACAGATAGTTGGACGCCGATTCCATCACGTCCGGCAGGCTGCCCCAGATGTCGATTTTCTTGTCGCCATCTCCGTCCTTCGCATAGCGAACAAAGGTCGATGGCATGAATTGGGTCTGCCCCATTGCGCCGGCCCAGGAACCTTCCATCCGGTCCAAGGTAATGTGCTTATGATCCAGGATTGTCAGGGCATTCATCAGCTCCGCGCGGAAAAAGTCGCTGCGGCGAGGATCATGCGCCAATGTCGCAAGAGCACCAATTACCGGGAAACCACCGGTGTGGTCTCCAAAATTGGTCTCCAGCCCCCAGAAAGCGACCAGAAAACGCCCTTGAACACCGTTGCGGGCGTATACATCCCGGAATAGATCCGCGTGTTGCCGAAGCAACTTCCGCCCCCGTTCAATACGGTCGGGGGAAACGGCACGGCCGATGTAGTCCCAGAAAGTGCGCGTGAATTCGGGCTGGCGCTTGTCCAGTTCCAAGACACGGTCAATCGGCTTCAGATTGGCCAAGGCCTCATCAAGAGTTTGATTGGAAACGCCTTTTTGTGAAGCCTCAGTACGCACAGTCTGCAGCCAGGCCTGAAATTCCTGTGCCGCCATGTCGGCGTTTTGCTGAGCCTGAGTTGCCGTGGGAAATGCCAAGCTGCCGATAACAGCCGAAAGCAAGGCGAAACGCCGAACCATGGTCACTACTTCCTGTTAAGTATAAAGACTGGATTTCAGGAAGTATTAAAAACTGATTCTGTACACGACCGCAATCCTTCCCGCCGCCTAAATACGGTGACATTTTTGTATTCGTACGAGGACAAATTGTGGCGGGATATGACCGTACAGTCAGTTTCGGTACTTTTTGATGACTGCGGTTATCACTGCAATCGAAAGAACCGCTGTGACAGCGGCAGAGGTCATCGGCATTGTGACCAGTAGGAACCCCAAGCCCACAACGGCAACACCAACAATAACCAGCCCCAGAACCGCAAGGACAACCATCGCGACAAAGCCCAGCGAGTAGTCCCTGACGTGTGAACGTTTACGCGTTTTTCCTTGAGACACGGGTATGCACCTGGAGGTATTTCATCGCCCGCCTGTATCACAAATTAAGGCAGCGATTTCATGAATTGGTCGAGCAGATGTTTCTAAGCCATTATTATAGCTGAATATGCTCTGCTGCCCCAAAAGGGCAATGGCGGATGGGGTGGGATTCGAACCCACGAGACGGTCTCCCGCCTGCCGGTTTTCAAGACCGGTGCCTTCAACCACTCGGCCACCCATCCGCAAGTCACTGTGGTGTGCCGCCCTAATAGCAAGTGACATTGCTCCTTACAAGACTGAAGCATCCATCTTCCATTCTTTTCCTCGCCGCAATGAGGTTATACGCAAGCTAGAAAGAAAATTACGTTGGATTGTCTCCAATTCTCCTAAGCGTATCGCAGGGTTTCTGTTATTTTCTGGCCTTTGGCCTCTGAACCGGAAGTGTAAATGTCAGTGAAACTGGGATTTGATGACATCTCTATTCGCCAGGATGAATGGCACCTTGTTCAGCAAGACCGTGATTCTTTTTTGCAGGAATTGACCGCCAAGCGTCATCGGGATGCCTATCAATACTGGCTGACACGGTCTCCCGACAACAGGCTACCCGCACGCGAGGACCTGGATCCGGTCGATATTCACAAGCTGTTGCCGTGGATCAACCTGGTTGATGTGGTGCGCGAGAAGGGTAATGTGAGATTAAGGCAGAGGCTGATTGGTACCGGACTGGTTCAACGTTTTGGCAGGGATGCCACCGGAGCTTGGTTTGACGACATCTATCACCCCGATTACCTGCAGGACCACTGCCATTTGATTCGTGAAGTCGCGGAAACAGGTTTGCCCAGCCTTACGCGTATCCGTTATCCCGACCAGGAAAAAAGGCATGTTATCTACACACGCCTTATGTTGCCCCTTGCCTCGGACCATAAAACCACTGACATGATCATGCAGGTCATGGTTTTTGATTAGTCACCACCCCCGGCAATAGGGCAGCACAAAAATCGGAACGACATATGTCGTTCCGACCACATCCAACAAACAATATTGTTGCTTAGATTATTTGTGACGGAAGGTAATGCGCCCCTTCGTCAGGTCGTAAGGCGTCATTTCCACATCAACTTTGTCGCCGACCATAACGCGAATACGGAATTTTCGCATCTTACCGGCAGTATGAGCAATAATCTCGTGGCCGTTATCCAACTCAACGCGGAACATTGCGTTAGGCAGCTTTTCGATGACGGTTCCTTGGAACTCGATCAGATCTTCTTTTGCCATGAACTTTTCTAGTTTCCTCAACAATCTGGTTCGGTGCACAAAGGCATTTTGCGGGCCCAAGTGCGAAACGATGCCATGGTATGGTGCAAAATCCCCGGAAATTCAAGTAGGAACACAATGTGTCCAGGCTGATTTCTCCTGATTTTCGCGGGATGACCTAAATGCGGATAGCCTCCAGGCAAAAATTGAATGTTGTTAGTGAATTACAATGTTCAGTGCTAAAGTCACTACATGGGCGATTCTCTGGTAGAACAATTTGACCAAAAAAGAGGTCGGGAAACTTTCTGAATGGCACATAAAGCACATATCCTTGTAGCGGACGAAGATGCGGATATAGCGACGGATCTAGTAGAAATGCTTTCTCATGCGGGCTATCAGGCGCTTCCCATATCCGATCCCAAAACATTGATTGCGCTCGCCGCGAGCCGACATCCGGACGTGATATTGATCGGACGGTTTTCTTCACCGGGTCAGGTGGAAATCGCGGAAAAACTAAAGCAGGAAAATGGTACACAGCCGGTACCGATTCTGCTGTTCAATTCCGGCAAGGATAAAATTGCCCCCCAAACGCTGCTGTCCAGCAAGGTTGAAGACTTCATCGAGGGGCTCCCTTCTCCTGAACTGCTCTCTGTACGCCTTCCCCTCCTCGTTCGCCTTTCCTCACTTCAACGCGAAGTTCGCAGGCGCCTGAAAACAGCGAGGCGTTTTGGTGTCGAGGTGGAAACGTCTGTTTTCGATCGCTTTCTGGGAAAAAGGCAAAAGGTTCTTTTGGTCTCGCCGGAAGAAGAAGGCGACGGGAATATTGTTGATGCCCTGTCTCAGGCAAACATTGAAATTGATGTTGAAAGGGATATTTATCGCGCCAGCGAACGGTTGGCGGAGGAACGCTTTGAGGCATGCCTTATCTCGATCATGTCAGACAGCTATCGGGATGAAGCGCTCTATCTCTGTACACATATGCGGAATAATCCGCGCCTGTTCAATCTTCCCGTTTTGATCATCGGTGCCACGCCCGTCTTTCAGACATCCACAGACGCCTATGAAGCCGGTGCCACAATTGTTCTCGACGGAACCCCGACGAAAGAACAAATACTGGCCCACACCCAAATCCTCGTCAGCCGCCAACGCACCAAATGGTCCTTGCGCGACCCTCTGGCCGCAACGCTGACCGACAAAACATGTGACAGCCTGGAGGTCCTCTATTCCAAAGAGTTCTTTGAAACGCATTTGGAAAACATCATTGTGGACAACCGTAAACGAAATACGGAACTGACCATCGGTCTGTTTGCCGTGCGTAATGTTGCAGATATCAAACAGCGTTACGGGCAAGAAGCGGCAGAAATACTGATGCATCAGGTGGCCACCTGGATAATCGGCCTGCTGCGGGCAGAGGATGTGGTTGGCCGTGTCGGCGATCTGGAAATTGCCGTCGCACTTCCCGATACAACAGAAGAGGATGCCAAGCGTGTGGGGCACCGCATTGCGGCGGTCCTGCATCACTCCGATTTCCGGCTCACCGATGAAATCAGCGATGCGGTCCAGGTATGGGTGGAAATGGGTACCGTTTCTATCGTGCCCAGCGATAATGCGCGCACGGCCTTGGATCGCGCCCGCAGTGCACTAATGTAGCTTCAACAGTTCTACGTTAAAAGTCAGGTATCAGTTGAATGGAAATTGATGTTTTTTCCGACCCGATTTGCCCATGGTGCTTTATTGGAAAGCGGCGTTTATCCAAAGCTTTGGAGATGCGTCCCGACAATCAGGTTCGGGTAAAATGGCGCGCCTTTCAATTGAACCCCGAAATGCCGCATGAAGGAATGAACCGCGCTGCTTATTTGCAGGCAAAATTCGGCGGTGAGGACAATGCTGCCCGGGTTTACGACAATATTGCCGCTGTCGGAAAATCCGTTGGCATTGATTTTCGCTTTGACCTGATCCAGAGAACGCCAAACACATTGGATGCCCATCGGTTGATCCGCTATTTCCAAGCGACCAACCACCCCGACACAAATGCCTTTGTCACGCGCCTGTTCGAGGCCTATTTCCTGGAAGGCCTCGATATCGGTGATGTATCGACTCTCGTACAGCTGGCCGGGAGCTTTGATGTGACGAAGGCCGAAGTGTTGGATCTGTTGGCCAGCGACCAATTTCGACAGGAAGTTGTCGATGAAGATGTGTTGGCGCGGCGTATCGGCATCAACGGCGTACCTTGCTTTATTGTAGATGGCCAATACGCGCTGTCCGGCGCACAGGAGCCGGAAGCCTTCATGCCGCTTTTCGACCTCGCCGTAAGCGGCACAACAGCCTCTACCGCTCTTTCCTGATTTACTTTATGACGTTGCAGCGCCTGCGATCTGGGCCAGTTTAGCCATGAATTTGGTGACGCCGATCAGCCTTTTTTCATGATTTTCCCAAGGCCGCATAATCACCAGCTTCTGGTCAGGACGTAGCTTCAGCGTATTCAATTGCTGTTGCATAAAGCCGATCAGGCCAACCGGATTGGCGAAACCATCATTGCGGAAACTGACAACAGCGCCCTTGGGTCCGGCATCGACTTTCTCCACCCCTGCCCGCTTGCAGTATTGTTTAATCGCAACAACTTGAAGAAGATTTTTCACTTCCTGAGGCAACGGTCCAAAGCGGTCTGCAAGTTCAACAGCAAAGCTGTCGATCTCTTTCTTTGTATCGAGGGATGACAAGCGGCGATACAGGTTCAGGCGTACAGACAGGTCGGTTACATAGGGTTCCGGAATCAGCACAGCCGTCCCCAGATTGATTGTCGGTGACCAGGTTTCTTCCTGCTCTTCATGAATGTCGTCACGGGCCGCGGCAACCGCCTCTTCCAGCATACGCTGATAAAGCTCGACACCGACTTCCTTGATGTGGCCTGACTGTTCATCGCCCAGAAGATTACCGGCCCCGCGAATATCCAGGTCATGACTGGCAAGGGTGAAGCCGGCCCCCAGATTGTCCAGCGTCTGCATCACATCCAGCCGTTTCTTGGCAGCCTCGTTGATAATCTGGCCAGGTGGCAGGGTGAGATAACAATAGGCACGCGTCTTCGAACGTCCAATACGGCCGCGCAATTGATAGAGTTGTGCCAGGCCAAACATATCAGAGCGATGAATGATCATCGTATTGGCCGTCGGGATATCCAGACCACTTTCAACGATATTGGTGGACAGCAGCAGATCATATTTCCCGTCCACGAAGTCATTCATGATGTCTTCGAGTTCCGACGGCGCCATCTGGCCATGGGCCATTGCGATTTTGATTTCGGGAACAAGGTCATACAACTTGTCTCTCATGCGGCCCAGATCGGCAACACGCGGGCAGACGTAATAGACTTGCCCGCCCCTGTAATGCTCACGCATGATGGCCTCGCGCAGGACGACCGGGTCGTATGGCAGCACAAAGGTGCGAACCGCAAGGCGGTCCACGGGCGGCGTCGCAATGATGCTGAGCTCCCGGACACCTGTCAGCGCCATCTGCAGGGTCCTCGGAATCGGTGTCGCTGTCAGGGTCAGAACATGCACATTGCTCTTGAGAGCCTTGAGGCGTTCCTTCTGGGTTACGCCGAAATGCTGTTCCTCGTCGACAATCAGCAGGCCTAAATTGGCAAAACCGATATTCTTGCTCAACAGCGCATGCGTGCCGATAACGATATCCACCTGACCATCCGCCAACGCCTTTCGCGTAGCTGTTGCCTCTTTGCCCGATACCAACCGAGAAAGCTGCGCCACATTAATCGGCAGGCCGTTAAAGCGCTCTGCAAAGTTCTTATAGTGCTGGCGTGCCAGCAAAGTCGTCGGGACGACAACAGCAACCTGCATCCCGTTCATCGCGGCGATGAAGGCTGCACGCAGCGCGACTTCTGTCTTGCCAAAGCCTACATCACCGCAAACCAGCCGATCCATGGGCCTACCGGATGACAAGTCATTGGCGACATCCAGGATCGCCTTGGCCTGGTCATCCGTTTCGATATAGCGGAAGCGGGCGCAGAATTCGTCATAAGCGCCTTCGGTCGGCGAGACGGCCTCCCCCTTCCGCAAGGCGCGTTCCGCAGCTATTTTCAAGAGCTTATCAGCAATCTCTTTGACGCGTTCTTTGATTTTCGCCTTACGCGCCTGCCAGGCAACACCGCCGAGTTTATCTAGCTGGGCGGTCGATTCTTCAGAACCAAAACGGGACAGGGTTTCAATGTTTTCAACCGGCACATAGAGACGATCATCGTCCGCATAGAGAATACGCAGGCAGTCGTGAGGGGCCTGATCGACAGTCAGGGTTTCCAGCCCGTCGTAGCGCCCGATCCCATGATCCACATGCACCACCAGGTCGCCCAGTTCCAGCGCGGATATTTCGGAAATGAATTCTTCACCGCGGCGACGGCGCTTCTTCGGTGCACGGGCAAGCCTTTCACCCAGAATATCCTGCTCTGTGTAGACGACGAGGTTGTCCGTTTCAAAGCCCCGGTCAAGTTCCATGACGGCGAAAGCGTCCTGACCGGGTTTCAGTTTTTCCAGTTCTGACCAGTCACTGAGCGTCGGGAGTGCACCAAATCCCTTCTCCTGCATAAGGGTCTGCAACCGGTCTTTCGAACCTTCGGTATACGCAACGATCAGATGTCTCTGGTTATTGTGACCTTCCAACCGCTGTTTCAGCGCCTCAAAGACATTCTCGTCCTGCTTCTTGCGGGTTTCCGTAAAGTCGACGGCAGCCTTCGCCCCTGCATCGACGACAGGTATCTCGCCGATGTCATCAGGCAGTGCATAAGGGGTGAACTGCAACGCCGGGCGCATAGACAGCCGATTGCGCCATTCTTCTTCCGTCAGGAATAGCGTGTCCGGCGGGATGGGTTTGTAAACCGTACTCCCGTCTTCGATATTGCCTTTCCGGCGTTGGCTGATGTCCAGCGCTTGCTGGCGTGCCTGGAAATAGTCCTGCACGGCTTCGCATCGTGCATGGACGACATCGTCGATTTGGCCATCAAGAAACACCGGCGAATCCGGCAGATACTCGAAGACCGTATCCACCTGTTCATGGAAGAACGGCAGCCAATGTTCCATGCCGGGATAACGTCGCCCTTCGGAGACTGCCTCGTATAGAAGGTCATCTCGCGTTTCGGCGCCAAACAGGTCACGGTAGTTCTTCCGGAAACGGGCGATGCTGTCGTCATCAAGAATGACTTCGCTGACCGGTATGAGCGTGAGTTCCTCCGCTTCACCGATTGTCTTCTGGGAGACTGCATCAAAATAGCGGAGGCTTTCCAGTTCATCGCCAAACAGGTCTAGACGGACAGGATTGTCACTACCCGCCGGGAAAATGTCGATAATCCCACCTCGTACAGCATATTCACCATGCTCCCGCACGGTGCCCGACCGATGATAGCCATTTTGCTGCAGGTAATTGAAAAGCTTCTTCTCTTCGAGAGATTTTCCCTTGGCTATCAGGATAGACGCTTCGGCCAGACCGGATTTGGCCGGCATTCTTTGGAGCGCGGCGTTGGCGGTCACAACGACGATATCGAAGCGGTCCGGTTCTGCCGCCAACTGGCAGAGGGTCTTAAGCCTCTCTGCGATCACTTCAGGGTTGGGAGAAACGCGGTCATAAGGGAGGCAGTCCCACGCAGGCAACACGGCCACCCGGGCGTCAGGCGTCATGAATGAGAGCAATTGCTCTACTTGAGATGCATGCGAATCATCTCGTGCAATATAGATGCATGGCCTGTCAGTCTGCTGGGACGCCTGCGCCAAAAGCTGTACGTCATAACCGTCCGGGGCCGAGCTGATCTTGACCGCACCCGGTGCAAGAAGAAAACGTTTTAAGTCCATGACTTAGGCGTTTCCCTGGCGTTTTTCTGTGAAGGTAATCATGCACTGCAGCACCGGACCGTCTACCTCCTCAGGGATGCTGCGTTCCTTGCGCAACATGGCGTAGAATTCCTGGTCGGGAACCGACAGCAGTCCCTCAAATTCGTTCAGTTCGTCTTCCGTCATGTCTCCCAGAAACTGGTCTGCAAAATCGCCAACCAGAATATCCAGTTCCTTGATGCCACGATGGACAGCCCGGAATGCAAGCCGTTTCAAACGTTTTTCCCGATTGTCCATGTTTGCACTCCTGTTTCTCAATTGCAGTCACTTGTCACTTTAGGCATGAAGTAGACGACTGTGTGGGGTATATAAATTTTTCGGCTCAAGACCAAGACAAACCTGGAACAGGAATGCGTCCGGATAAACTTTTTCCATATTTTGCAGATGTTACGACGCTCCCCGGTGTCGGGACCAGAATTGGCGCATTGCTGGAAAAGCTGGCCGGGCGTCACGTCATTGACCTCCTGTGGCACCTGCCGCGGGAAATTGTCGACCGACGCTATCGGCCAACGGTCCGCATGGCGGAAAGCGGCCGTGTAGCAACACTGACCCTGCGTGTTGACAAACATCTTCCCTCCAGCGACCGCAGGCGCCCTCACCGTGTTATCTGCAGCGATGAAAGCGGCGAGATTACATTAATCTTTTTCAAGGGCGATAAAGGCTACCTCAATCGTGTTCTGCCTGAGGGTGAACAGCGTTTGGTCAGCGGCCGCATAGAATATTACAACAGCACCCCTCAGATGCCGCATCCGGACTTCATTGAACCATTATCAAATGAAGAGGCTATTCCGGCGGTTGAACCGGTTTATCCGCTGACTGCCGGCCTGAGCGCAAAAGTCGTCTTCAAGGCCGTCCATGGCGCATTGGAGAAACTCGTTCCTCTCGAGGAATGGCTGGACCCTGCCTATCTTACAAAACACGACTGGCCCTCCTGGCAGGATGCAGTCCGGATTGCCCATCATCCCGAAGGTCCTGACGATTTGCTGCCCACCAGCAAGGCGCGTCAACGTCTCGCCTATGATGAATTGCTCGCCAACCAATTGGCCCTGGCCCTTATGCGCGAGCGCATCAAGAAGCAGGCCGGAAGGCGTTTTCAGGGAAATGGCACCCTCCGCCAGAAAGTTATTCAACAACTTCCGTTTGACCTGACTGGTTCACAGAAGGAAGCGTTGAAGGAAATTTACGACGACATGGCGGCGGAACTGCGCATGCTCCGGTTGCTGCAGGGGGATGTCGGAAGCGGCAAGACCATCGTCGCCCTGCTTGCAATGCTGAATGCCGTTGAATGCGGTCAACAGGCCGCGTTGGTCGCACCGACGGAAATACTGGCGCGCCAGCATTACGATTCGATCCGTCCTCTGGCGCAGGCAGCGGGTATTCAGATTGCGGTGCTGACCGGACGAAACAAAGGAAAGGCCCGCAAACAAACCCTGGAAGACCTTGCGAGCGGCCAGACCAATATTCTGATCGGCACCCATGCGCTATTCCAGGATGATGTGATCTATCATGATCTGGGACTGGCCGTCATTGACGAGCAGCACCGCTTCGGCGTTCACCAGCGCCTGGCTATCAGCGCCAAGGGGAAAGGCGTTGATACATTGGTCATGACCGCAACACCCATCCCGCGAACCCTGACAATGACGGCTTATGGCGACCTGGATGTTTCTCGCCTTTATGACAAGCCACCGGGCCGCAAGCCGATCAAAACCGTCGTCATCAACAAGGATCGTATGGAAGAAGTAATCTCCGCCGTCGGCCGGAAGATCGCCGAAGGCAGCAAGGTTTACTGGGTCTGCCCCTTGGTTGAAGAATCCGAAAAGTCCGACTTTGCCGCCGCCGAAGAACGCTATGCGGACCTGTCCCGCCGCTTTGGCGAAACTCGCGTCGCCCTGGTGCACGGGCAGATGAAATCCACGGAGAAAGACGCGGCCATGACAGATTTTGTGGAAGGGTCAGCACAAATACTGGTGGCGACCACCGTCATCGAGGTGGGGGTTAATGTTCCCGAAGCAAGTGTCATGGTCATCGAGCATGCGGAGAACTTCGGATTGGCGCAACTACATCAGTTGCGCGGACGGATCGGACGCGGAAGCCTCGAATCCACTTGCATTCTGCTCCGTGCTCCACAGCTTTCGGAAACCGCGCGTGAACGCTTGAAAGTCATCTCCGAAACCGAAGACGGCTTTGTAATCGCAGAAAAGGATCTGGAGCTACGTGGCGCGGGCGAGGTTCTGGGAACCCGGCAAAGCGGCCTTCCTGATATGCGTCTGGCCGATATCGCCCATCATGGCGAACTCATGAAGGCCGCCTATGATGACGCGCGTCTGGTGATCAATCGCGATCCACAGCTCGAAAGTGAACGGGGAAAGAACCTGCGCGTGCTGCTGTATCTCTTTGAACGTGATGCGGCCGTCGCCAATCTGCGATCGGGATAACTATTCGGGTTTATCCAGTTCCATTTGGGCCCGCAGCTTCTCCGCAAGGTCGCTGTTCTGGACTTTTCCATTATCGCCAGCTTTGTCCTCAGGGGTAACGATCCCCATGGAAATCAGCATCTTGATCGCTTCTTCCACCGGCATGTCCAATACAATCATGTCCTTACGCGGCACAAAAAGCAGAAAACCGGACGTCGGGTTCGGCGTGGTCGGGACATAGACATTGACCATATCCCCTTCCAACTGACGCTTCACCTCCCCTTCCGTATTGCCTGTGACAAAGGCAAAGGCCCATACACCGCGCCGGGGGTATTCAACCAGGACGGCCTGACGGAAGGCTTCCGACTGCTGCTTTAGGATTGTTTCGAGGATCTGTTTACTGCCGGAATAGACGCTGCGCACGATTGGCATGCGTTGCAGGATGGATTCCCCTACCCTGATCAGGAAACGCCCGACAAGTCCTGCGGTGAAGGCACCAATTAGGGTGATGACAACAACAAGAACCAACACGCCAAGTCCGGGCAAACCGATTTCTACGCCCAGGACCTCGCGAATATAGGTATCCGGGTTCAAATGACCCGGGATTAACGGAACGATCTGACTGTCTACAAGATCGATGAACCACATGGCCACAGCGACGGTAATGGCAATCGGCGCCGTTACCAGCACACCAGCCAGAAAATACCCGCGCAAGCGGGCGAAAATACCGATTCCTTGTCCGTGGCCGTCTTTTTCTGCGGTCATGCTAACCTTGCTGCCTTCTTGTCTAAACATACTGGGCCCGCCTCTATATAAGGCATGGCCGTGTCACCTGAAAGTCCCAGATGACGTTATCTTTCTGTTTCCCAATAAATCTTTCTTTGCCGGGGGACACTATTTATTGTTTAAAATGCCGACTAATTCAAAAAATGGTTGGGGAAATCATGACAGCAGCACCAGAACACAGCCTTGCTGGCATCCATTTGTTGCAGGGAGTGGATCGAGATACTGTAAGCGCGTTTGAAGAGCGGTGCGGCTGGCGAACCTATACCGCCAATGAGCAGATCATCGACCGGCAAAGCGATTCCAGGGATGTGTTTTTTGTCACGCGCGGAAAGGCACGGGTCGTCAATTATTCCATGTCGGGTCGTGAAATTGCCTTCGATGACATTGCTGCCGGCGCCTTCTTTGGCGAACTGGCAGCCCTGGATGGCCAACCCCGATCAGCCAATGTCGTCACCCTGGAACCTACGACAGTAGCAACATTGTCCGACGTCGCCTTTCAGGAGTTGCTTTGCGACCATCCCGAAGTTGCCTTGGTTTTGATGCGACGGATGGCGCGCATTATCCGGACGTCCGTCGACCGCATAATGGACCTCAGTACTTTGGGGGCAAATAACCGGGTTCAGGCGGAAATTTTGCGCCTCGCACGCCGGGAAAGCGGCGATGAAGGGAATTCAGCAACTATCAATCCGGTCCCTGTGCATAACGACCTGGCAAGCCGGGTCAGCACCACGCGTGAGACCGTCGCCCGCGTCTTCGGAGACCTCACCAAGAAGGGAATCCTGGAGCGTAAAGGCAATAAACTCATAGTTACGGATGTAGGCCGATTACAAGGTATGGTAGAGCAGTTTCGCGGCGACTGACACGACGTTTAAAGCCACCTAACACACGGAAATCTTAGCATTTTTGCGGGTTTCGCGATCCCTCTAAGATCACCGGATATAAAACTGCATTTTTTTTGAAAAATAGGATTGACCAGGCGGCTCTTCATCCCTATGTTCCGCCGCAGCCGAGGGGGACACACCCAAGGCGGACCCCACGAGGGGCGCGTAGCTCAGTTGGTAGAGCATCTGACTTTTAATCAGACGGTCACAGGTTCGAATCCTGTCGCGCTCACCATTTTAAGTCCTGATTACAGTGACTTGCAGGAACCCCTGATCATAACGATCAGGGGTTTTTCGCATCCGAGGTACCTGTCAGGTACAAAACGATCGGGCGTCAATTTAAATATGGAGAATTGGCGTTGAATGGACGTTTGATGCAAAAGTCAGTCAGCATTGTCATACAAAGCGTTGCCTGTCTCGACAGGCCATCCTACTCCAGAATCAAACGATGAATTGAAACCACTCGGGCAAAGCAGCTGTAGGGCGATTATACAGATTCGTCACGTAGCACAGAAACCCAAGAGCGACCCGGCGATCCCGTGACTAAAGCTGAAACGGTCCAATGACCTTCTCTCGGAATTTGGGCCATTTCCTCGGTTAGGAGGATAGTGTTTATAATGCGACAAGCCTTCTCAGGTTAGCAAAAGGAGTCAGATCGGCCGGCGACTGGGATCCCGTTATGGAGCCCTTCTCATTCATTGACGACCGGAAAGTCTTCCATAAGGCTTTTGAAGCTCTCCTTCGGGTCAATGGTTGCGGGGGCCTGCAGCCATCTTTACCGAACAACATCATATACCTCGTATAAGTGTAGAAAGTCGAACGGTAGGCAATTCACTCAGGGGTCTAGAAGCTCTGCACCATCATAAACTTGGCCAGTGACGTTGTGGCGGGAGCACCAACCGGCGGGTTGCTTCGATAACGCAGGTCATAGGACAACCTGGCGGACAGGTTGCTCACGATTTTCATATCGAGAACGGACAGATTGCTCGCCTCCTGCTCGTTGTCGATTTCTGCGTTGCCGTCAGTCACAATATCCACTTCGCCCTTGGCCAGGTACAGGCTTGTTTCATTGGTAAAACTCGCACTGTCCGAGATATTCCACTCCAACCCCATCGCCACACGCGCCAGGATTTCATCATTCACATCTTGTGTGGCGGTCACCTTGCTATGTCGAACAGACGGGCCGCCCTCAACATTCAATTTGAAAACCGGTGTATCAAAAACCTTATAGCCCAGACCACCGCCTTCCGTGACCTGATAGTCAAATCCGCTGAACCGATCATTCTCATATTCTCCCAGCCCAAACAGGTAGATGCTGTCGGAAAGCTGGCGTTGCGTCTTCGCATCCAACACCAGCCGATGGGTGTCGGTAACACCATTGGTCCTGCCATAATCAAGACTTCCCGATAGGCGGTGTTCCCACAAATCACCTGCATATTTGACTTTAGCACTAACTGTTACCGTCGAGGCATTTGTGGCCGCCTGACGGTAACTGCCGCCAACGGCCACCTCTCCAGACCAGTATTGCGGTTCTGCTTCTGCAATTTCGTCCTGAACCCCCGGATGGTCGCCACTTTCCTCCTGCACGACTTCGTCTGCCACCGCTGTAATGCGATCAGCAAGATCAGGAAATGTCTCCCGCGCAGCTTTTAATACGATGTCAACATGCGCAGGCGCCAATTTGTAGAGATCCCGGATGATCTCTGTCGTATCATCTGATTTCCGAGCAATGGCAGCGATAACGATAGCCTGAACAGCAACCATGTCACGACGCCTAACAGCGTCCAACAACGCCGTCTCCTCCGCAGCCGCCAGTCCAGCCTCCGTATCACCGGCACGAACGCGCCCTGCGCCCAATAGCATTCCCAGACAAACAAGCATTATAAAACCAGACAGGCGACAGCACCTGTATGCGCTGCCCTCACCTATATTCATGACGTCACTCTCAATCGCGTTTAGGTCATTCACTCCTCTCTCAACGCACGCTCAAACACCTGCCCGACAGGTGTCAGGATATAGTCCAGCAATGTGCGCTTTCCGGTCACGACCATGACATCAGCCGGCATCCCCGGATAAAGGGACAGGTCACCAGCCGCAGCCAATGACTCCGGATCAAGTGTGATCCTGGCCGTGTAATAGGATGCAGGCTCCGAAGACGTATCTCGACGTCTTTCCTCTCCTCCGACACCGGGGGATTGCTCCCCCTGGACGCGGTCAGCCGAAACATAGAAAACCTCGCCGTCAATTGGCGGTGTCGTCCGGCGGTCATAAGCACTCAGCCTCACTTCAGCCGGAAGCCCCGGATGAACAGAATCGATATCCTGCGGTTTTATGCGGGTTTCCACGATCAGTTTGTCACTTTCCGGCACAATCTCCATCAGAGTTTGCCCTGGAGAGATTACAGCCCCTTCCGTGTGGACCTGAAGACCGACGACCACGCCCGGCGCCGGTGCGCGGATATCCACCCTTGTCAGGACATCTTCCGTTGCGAGCATCTTTTCCTTGGTTTCAGCAACCAGTTGCTGTGCCTTGCGCAAGGATGTCGACACCTCTTCCATACGCTCGTTCCGAATGCCCTCAATCTGCATCTTTGTCTCGCCGATTTTCTGCCCGGCACGAGCGATTCCAGCTTTGGCACTTCCCTTTTTCCCGCGGATTGCGGCCTGTCTTCTCTGCAGTTCCCGTAGCCGCCTTTTGGGGACAAGCCCTTTGGCATATAGTTTTTCCAATCCCGCAACCTCATCCGAGATCAGCTCGGACTGATTGTCGTAGGATTTGATCTCCGCCTTCAGACCACTGATTTCTTCATTAAGCTGTTTGATCTTTTGCTCAAGAACGGAAATGGAGCCTTTCATCGAAACCTGGCGCGCCTCAAAAATCCCGCGTTGTTCCTCAACAACGCGTTGCAAAGGCGCCTGATCCAACTCCGCCCTCACATTAGGTGGCAACTCAAACTTGTCCTTGCCATCACGCTCCGCCTTCAGACGCAGCATTTCGGCCAATGCGGCGAAATAGCGCTCTCGGACCAGATTCAGGCTGGCTTTGGATCTCGTATCATCCAGCCGGATCAGCAGATCCCCCGCCTTCACCTCACTGCCATTCTCAACTGCTATTTTTCTGACAATGCCACCTTCCAAATGCTGGATGGCTTTGCGATATCCGTATACGGAGACATGACCGCGAGAGACGGCTGCGCTGGACAAGGGGGCAAGCGCCGACCATAGAAAGAATCCAACGACGCCAACCAGAATGATAGCCCCTCCCGCAAGTAACGTGCGACGGGCGGATTTGGTCGGGGTAGGGTCAACCGTTTTGAAATTATATGTAACCAAAGACATCAATCGGCCCCCGTCTGAACAGCCCGTCCCGCCGTAGAAATGGCGTTGTCTGTCGGCTTCATACCGGCTTGTGCCGCATTTGCATCTTCCCGCGGCCTCAGGATTTCATCCCGCGACCCAAGGAGGTCGACACGACCGCCGCGCAACTTCAGGATCCAATCCACATGCTGTAGAACATTGATCCGATGGGTCACAACGATGGTTGTAATTCCCTGCTGCCCCAGCTTGTCGAGCATCGCGAGAAGAATGGTTTCGCCGTCCCGGTCAAGATTGGCGTTCGGTTCGTCCAGGATCAGCAGTCTCGGCATTCTGAATACAGCCCGCGCCAAGCCTATCAACTGGCGCTGCCCCCCGGACAAAAGCGATGAATTATTCGATATTTCCGTGTCATAGCCATTTGGCAGCCGAAGAACCACGTCGTGAACGCCCGCAAACTGAGCCGCAGCAATGACTTCGTCGTCATCGGCATGAGACATTCGGGCGATATTGTCACGCACGGTTCCTCTAAACAGGCCGACATTCTGAGGCAGATAACCGATATGCGGCCCTAACGCCTGTCGTGGAATCTCACTGATGTCCGCCCCATCCAGACGGACCTCTCCCGCGGTTACCGGCTGCAGACCAACCATAATTTTTGCCAATGTGGATTTGCCTGACCCCGACGGCCCGACAATGCCCAGCCTTTCTCCCGCGACCATGGAAAAATGAACGTCGTCAATTACAGGCCTGATCGCATTAGGCAGAGCCATACTGACGTGATTAAGCTCCAAAGCCCCCTGGGGAGGCGGCAGTGTCGTTTTCTCCTCTTCTCCATTCCATTGCTTCAATCGCCGGCTGAGCGCCTTATAGGCAGCACGCGCCGTCACGACACGTTGCCAGGTTCCCGTCATTCGATCGACTGGCGACAATGCACGGGACAACATCGTCGATGCGGCGATAACGGCACCGATCGACACTTCGTTGATTGTCGTCAGATACGCCGCCGTGCCGAGAATACCAACCTGCAGGCACATTCGAAGCGTTCGACTGACCATGAGCAAAGTGGCGCCTCGTTTGTTCGCCTGCCCCTGCGACGTCAAACAACGCTCATTGGCATCCTGCCAACGCCACAGCAAATCCGGCAGCATGCCCATCGCCTGGACAACTTCTGCGTTGCGCAAGTTGGCTTCCGACTGTTCCAAAGCATCAGCACGGTGCTTGTTGGCATCGTTGATTACATTACGTGTTGCCAATTCGCTTACGACGACAACCGCAATGAGGCAGATTGCGCCGCAAACGGCGACGAATCCCAACAAGGGGTGCAACAACCAAATTACGGCCAAAAATATAGGAAGCCACGGTACATCGAACAGGTTGAAGACAGCGGCTCCGGTCAAAAACCCTCGCAGCGTGTTAAGATTGCGCAACTCATGGGCCGTCGTCCCGGCCCCGGTTGAAGCCTTTTCAACTTCGCATGCAATAATGCGAGGCCCAAGAACGCGATCCACCCAAAAGGCAACATGCTGCAATGCACGAGAACGGATGAATTCCAGGCCACCGACAACCATAAGCGCACCAAATGCGATGACAGTAAGAACCAGAAGGGTTTCATGACTACCGCTGGTCAATACGCGATCGAATAATTGCCAGGAATATAACGGCACTGCCAACTGCAGTAAGTTAATAACAAAGCTAAAAACCGCAATTCCCACCAAAACATTGCTGCATGATTTCAAAATCTTTCCCATGGGAGAGGCCATCCACCATTCCTTTACAACAAAAGCCGGTTAAGCGTTACAAACAGGGAAACGCACCATAGGGCGGAGGAGAACCGATAAATCGGCCCTCCTCCAACCCCATGGGCTGCAGGCAAGTTTTGCTTAAGCGATCGAGAAGTCGCTCTCGCTCAGGTCGTCTGTCGAAACACCAGAAATGGTGATGCTGTTGTCTTCACCCAGATCGATTGTGGCAAAACCATCGTCGTTGTCGGAGACAAGAGCCATGACGTCTTCTGCATCGGCCAGGTCACTGCCGTTGATCCCTGCGCTGATAGTAATCTGATCACTACCGATAGAGAAATCTTCGATCACGTCGGAGCCGCTGCCGTCACCAAACAGGAAGGTGTCGTCACCCTGACCGCCGTACAACTGATCGTCACCGGCGCCACCTGCAATGAGGTCGTTGCCCTGACCACCCAGGATCACGTCATTGCCGTCGTCGCCAAACAGAACGTCGCGGCCCTGACCACCAAGCATGACATCGTCATCGTCACCACCGAACAGAACATCACTGCCCTGGTCACCGATCATAATATCGCTGCCACCATTACCGAAGGAAACGTCATCACCTTGTCCGGACAACATGATGTCAGCATCGTCAGAACCGAATGTCAGATCATCCTGCTGGGAACCAAGCTCGAGGGACGCCCAGGTTGCGCCGGATTCGTCGCCCTCGCCATCAGTATCTTCCACCGGAGCTTCATCTTCGCCGGAAGCGTCTTCTGCCGGGGCTTCGTCTTCACCGGAAGCATCTTCTGCCGGGGCTTCGTCTTCACCGGAAGCGTCTTCTGCCGTCACGTCATCATCGCTATTGGCAGCAACATCAGTTACTTCGTCTGCATCAGCCTCAGCGGCCACGACAACGTCGCCGTCGGTTTCAGCAGTGCCTTCTTCGTCCACTACAGAGTCTTCTTCAACTGCAGCTTCTGCAGCGCCGGACGTTGCCGCCAGTTCTTCATCCGTCAGGTTTTCTCCGTCAACACTGTCTTCGTGAAGAAGGATCGTGGCATTGTCTGTTTCGATTGTTTTGGATGCCTGCTCTGCGGCCGGGGGCGTGTTCCCTTCAGAAACAGCATCAACAACCGGCTCTACATTGACATTGTCTTGTTCCATAACAGTCTAACTCCTCTGTCTTTAGAGACATGTTTCAGGCTGAATTGCCAAAACGTGAGCGAAGAGTGTGGTGCCTGATGTCTACCCCAGGGCCCTCTTGCCACGTCACCCCAAAAGACGACGCAACACAGAAAGCATTCCAAAATGAATTGTGGAAATCTTGTGGCGGAAAACATTTCAAACATCTGAAAATAAACAAAAAACAACCGACAGCCCTTACCGGCTACAATCTCGGCAAAGGCATATCGGATTAGGATTTTCAAATAGCCGCAGCCCCAAATGAGGCTGATTATACATTATGCAGCGCGCAAACCTTCGCCACGCCTGCCAAGGATCGCACGTACCAGATTTTTACCCTGTTCGACCGCAGGTTGGTCATAGGGGTTAACATTGAGGAGGCCCGCCGCGAGGACCGTTTCCAACATGAAATGCATCATCACAGCGCCGGTAGAGAGCTCATCCATTGCATTCAACCGGATTGTTCGAACGGGCCTGCCATTTCCCGCAAGCGTTTCCGTGGTGGCAAAGCACATCGCCTCCTTCAACTCGTCCATACGGGTATTCGCCAGATAGGCTAGCTGTGGATCCCACTCGAGATCCGGCAGAGCGCTGTAGGAACTGAGGCTGTCGGGCCCAGCCAGAACTGTAAAAAACTTGTCCGGCGGGCCATCCAGCCAAAGTTGCAACTGGCTATGCTGATCTACCGGACCAACGGCACAGTAGGGCGTGGTACCTTCCCCATCTTTCCCCAGGCTCTCAGCCCATAATTGCCTATACCAGTCCGTCATTGCCATTAACCTGTCCGAATAGGTCAACATGACCGAAAGCTGCATTCTCCGGCGTTTAGCCATGGCAACGGAAACAGCGGCGCCAATCGCGGCATCAACCTCGAAAGAGTCCTTGGCGGACAGGATGGCATTGACCATTTCTGCCGCACCAGCCCTTAGTGCCCGGGCGTCAAGACCGGCGATCATTGCAGGAAGCAGGCCGACGACACTCAGCACCGAATAGCGCCCGCCAAGGTTGGGATCATGATCCAGAACAGGCATATCATATCGCAAAGCCAGTCGTTTAACGGGACTGTCCATCGGTTGCGTAATGACAGTAATCGCGTGTGGCAACCAGGAGTCATCAAGCTCCCGCCGGATCGCATCGATTACAGTGGCGAATTGAATAAGTGTCTCTGCCGTTGTGCCCGACTTGGAAATCACAATGAATCCAGTCCGCCGCAAATTCAGCGACCCAAGTAATTTCGAAAAAGTAAAGGGGTCGATCGTCGAGACAATATGCAGACGGGGGTTCTTACGATCATCACCATATCCGGTATGTACCAGATTATGTAAAGCCTGAGCCCCGAGGCTGGAGCCACCGGTGCCCAAAACGACAACATCCCTGAAAGCCGCGCGATACCGACCCGCGCATTCGGCAAATACAGCCAAATCATCCTTGCGTTCCGGCACATGCAACCAGGGTAAGCGGTGATGGGAATAGTTTTTTTTCAACCGGTCCAGTCCCTGATCCAACTGGCTCAGGTAATATGCAAGATCTTCATCCGCCACACCGAATTCAACACGGTCACGCAAGCAATATGTTATGTCTTGTGTGTAGTACATTGTATACCGACTCCGCGTCCTAACTTTCTCTTGGGCCTGGTTTCCTGTGTCACACGGTTTTTTCAGACGGGTTCCATCGATAGAGCCAGGTTTCCGTCAAGGGGCGCCCGTCGATTTCCAGAAAAGCGTGCATTTCCACGTCGTCATCACCGTCAGGCAAACAGTCGAAATTCATCCGCCAGCCCCCGGTTTCCAGGTTTTGTCGTACAGCCAAAGCCGAAATCTTGCCCGAGGTGACAGAGACCTGCGGCTGTATTGATGCGTCCTTCGACAACATGGGTAGACTGCCGCCCTGAAAATCCACAACAAATTTACGTCCTGGATTCTCTGCTTTTTGCCCGGGGACGCCGCCAATACCCGTTCTGGTCGCAACAACAGATGCCAGATGTGCCAGTTCTACCGGTTGACCCGCCCCAAAATGCAACGCGTAGCGAAACCGCTGTTTTTGTCCGGGCTTGAGACCCTCCTTCGGGCGCCAATAAGCAGCAAGGTTGTCTTCGGTTTCATCTCCGGCGGGCAATTCAACAAGCACGACATCGCCGTCTCCCCAATCTTCACTGGGTTCAACCCACAGATTAGGACGTCGGTCGTAATAGACGCCGTCGTCCTGATAATGGTCGAATTGGCGATCGCGCTGACACAAACCAAACCCCGCCGGTTTTCGATCCCCGAAGAAACTAGCTCTAGGCGACGAAGGATTTTCGACAGGACGCCACACGTGCTCGCCGTTTCCCTTCACCATGTATAATCCATCAGAATCGTGGACTTCCGGCCGGAAATCATTCCGAGCGCGATAGTCATTCTCTCCATAGAAATACATGGACGTAATTGGCGCGATTCCCAGTTCTTCAACTTCCTTGCGTGCGAAGATTGTTGCGTCAACATCAATACTTGTCGTGCCACCGGGACGGATCGTAAACCGATAGGTACCCGTCACCGACGGGCTGTCCAATAAGGCATGAACAATCAGGCTATGCTCTTCTATTCCCGGTTTTTCCAACCAAAATGTAGTGAAACGTGGGAATTCCTCTTTCCCGAACAGGCTGGTATTGACCGCCAGCCCGCGGGCGGACAATCCGTATTGCTTGCTGCCGCCCACTGCACGGAAATAGCTCGCCCCGAGAAAGGCAATAAAGTCTCGTTCCCAATCTGCAGCATAATAGGCCCGGAAACCGGCAAACCCGTTTTCCAGTTGATCAGACGCTGCGCGGATATCTTCCGCACCATAGCGAAACAGGTCAGGGCTATAATCGATCCGCCTGGCCACGCCGTTGTCCACAACATGGAGTTCAACTGGTTTGCGAAAGCCACGCCCCAAATGGAACATATCAATCCGGAACTCGGTCCCAGCCTGCGCCCACAGGAAACCCTTTTTCCTGGGTCGAATTGCCTGATAGGAATCATAGTCCATATCGGTCAAGTCTTCAGGAAGATCTGGGCCGCTGTCGCTATAGGGCCTTGCCGCCAGTGCCTGTGCCAACCGCACGGGAAGCATGTCATCAAATGTATAGTGCGTTTCTGTGGGACCGCCCGCAGCAAAAGCACACCCGGCCGGCAGAAGTGAAAGACTTCCACCCGCCAGCATTGCTTGCAAAAACAATCGACGGCTAGGTAAATCATACATGATTGTGCTCTCTTAGACTCTGGAATTTACGACGTGGTTCAATCGCTTAGATCGAACCATTTCCATCGCCATCCTTGATTTCCTGCTTCGCCGGGACTGGGGCATCACCTTGGCCTTCGCTACCGAAATCACCGATTGCGTCTTGCATCTTTCGGACCCCGCCGGACGCGTCGGCGTCATTTACAGCAAGCCCCTCACTTACCTGCCTGCCCAGGTCTATCAGTGTGGCTTTATCCACTTCACCCAACATTGTGAAAGCACGGCCATCAGCCTGCCAGAACAACATTGACAATGGCCCCTCCTGACGCACCGATACCTGCGTCTTTTGTCCGTCCTGCTGGTCGCTGTAATACAGAAGAACGCGTTCTCCTGTTTCGGCCTCATAAACCAGTTGCACCGTCCCTGCGTCCGCACCTTTCAAAACGCGCGTCTCGATCAGTTCAAAGCCAAAATCCTGGAAGGAAGGAGACAATTCGGGCGTACCAGCGGGTGTCTGTCCTTCCAGCGCCGCGTCTGACGGCACAGAGACAGTGGTTGGGGAGCCAGCAGCATGCTTTCCGCCGTTGTTGGATGGCAGTGACATCAATTGCGCCAAATTCACACCGGGATCCTGAGTATTCGCCCAGTAATAGGAACCGCCGAAAGCCGCACCGACTGCCACGACGCAGACCGCGGCAACCCTGGCAAACATCCTGCGAGATGCCGCGCCGCCGGCATCACGTACCGGTTCATCTTGCCCGATTTCCTTAGTCAACTGTTCAGCCAAACGGCTGATTGACACAGGCATTTCAGGATTTTCATAGCGGACCTGCTGTTTCTTGAGCTGGTTATTCAGTGCATAATAATCCAGCGCCCTGGCACGAAGATCAGGATCTCCAAAAACCAGCCTTTCAACCCTCTGCTCCATTTCCGGCTCAAGGCGTCCATCGACATAGTCCTGAAGCAAATCTTCACTGACGAGTGAAATCAAACGCCCTTCAGTCATTGGTGGCCTCATTCAATTCTTTATTCAAACGTGTAACTGGTGCGGTTGCCATGGCTTTGTCAGAACCGCAGTTCATATATTCCCGCAATGCCTCTCTTCCCCGGTGCAGTCTGGATCGCACGGTGCCGACTGGAACATCGACAACGTCCGCCACCTCCTCATAGGAAAGACCTTCCATGCAAATCATCAGGACAACCTGACGCTGGTCGTCGGTCAGCGTCGTCATCGCCCTGTCCAAATCGCGGCATTCCAGGCGGGTATCCTGCTGGGCCGCGGTTGAAAGCGCGCCTGCGGCATCCTCCACGGGCACCTCGACGCCGCGCGTCCGCGCCATCTTCAACTGGTCAAGACGAACATTTCTTAATGCCTTGAACAGGTATGATTTCACGTTGTGAATATCGTGATTTCTTCTGGTATGCTCCAGAACCCGGCGCAAAGCTTCCTGAACCAGATCATCAGCCTCTGATGGGTTTCCTACCAGGGCGATCGCATATCGTCTCAGGCTTTGAATATGCGGCTTGAGTTCGTCGCCTCTGTTCACAACTGCGCTTCCCATTTTAATTCTAATTACAGATACGGGATCGTTGGATATGGCTGCCCTCTTGGACAAAGAAGGCTTCATGGAGCCAACCAACACATCATGCGCAGGAGTCTCGCGCGACAAAGCCGCGTCATTTCGACGGTTTCGTGTCAACAATGGGGCATTCGAAAGGTGTGTCATGACCGGCGCCCGCTTTCCGGCGGTTGTTCCTGTACATTCGCGGTGTTGCCAGACCAGAATTTAAGATGCTCTTCCTTCACCCGCGACGGCGAATTCAGCCAGTTGTTTTCATTGCTGGCCTGGGTCATCAGATCAGCATCGGATTGCATGTTCGACAGCACAAAGCGATGGATTGCATTCATGACCGGGTCTTCAATCACGGCACGGACAATATCCCCTTTCGGCATGGCTTCACGGGCCAGACGCAAATGCGCCACATGCCGCAGCATAAGGCTGGGCCGGTATTCTGCAGGTATACTGAAAATCCGCTTCACACGCAGATATCGTCCGACGCCACCATGCGCCGTCAAAACAGTCATCGGAATGGACAGTATCGACCCTGCGGCAATGGGAGATATCCAAACCAACGCAGCGGGGGTCCAATGAATTACCGCAGCAAGCAGCCCGAGCCCAACCAAGGTTATGTCCCAGTTCGCCCTAACCGCCTCTCCCCATCGAACACGGTCAACGTCACGCTGTTGTGCATCCCAGCGAACCCCACGCCCGGTGAACAGGCAAAAAATAAATTGGCTGTGGCGCATCATCACAACGGGCGCCTGCAAAACAGACAAAACCGTCTCAAGCAAAACACCTGACAGAATTCCAACGATATTTTTAGGAGATTCGATTATTGCCAATATAAGGCCCAACAACTTGGGTCCGAACAATGACAGCAACGTTCCACCAAGGAGAAGAAGAGAGATCAACTCATCTCCCCAAAGTGGGCGCAATGCCCAAGCATCGCCGGACAAGGATGTCAGGGTTAGTTCCGGATCGAAAATAGTGTTGCTTCGGGCTGCAACAACAATCGTTGCTACTACGAAGAGAAGCCATAGAGGTGCCGTCAAATAGGCCATGATCCCTGTAAAGAATGTCATTCGGGACATCGGATGAAAGCCCTTGGCCAACAGCAACCAACCATGTTGCAGATTGCCCTGACACCACCGACGATCCCGCATGAGGCTTTGCTGCAGATTGGTTGGCACTTCTTCAAAGCTTCCTCCCAGGTCAGGAGCCAGACGGACCTCCCACCCCCGGCGCACCAACAGGGCTGCTTCTACAAAGTCATGACTGAGGATTTCACCCCCAAGCGGTTCCTTCCCCGGTAGCATCGGCAACCCACAGGATTCGACAAATGCTTCGATCCTGATGATGGCGTTATGCCCCCAGTAGTTACCCTGTGCCCCAAACAGTGCCGCCATACCAAACGCAAGCGGCCGGCCATAGACCCAGGAAGCAAACTGCTGCATCCGGGCAAACAGCGTGTCGCCGGCAAGAACTTGCGGCCAAGTCTGAAGCAGCCCCAACCTGGGATTCGCCTCCATCCGGCGAACCATTTCCGCAAGTGTGCGGCCGTCCATGAGACTGTCCGCATCAAGTACCACCATGTAACGATAAAGCGCTCCAAAGCGTTCCAGAAATTCCTTGATATTCCCACTTTTGCGCTGCTCGTTTTTTATCCTTCGGCGGTAAAATACCTTGTTGCGATATAACGACGAACGACAGATATCGGCCCAGGCCTTTTCCTCTTCTAGCCATATTTCCTGATCGGTGCTGTCGCTGAGCAGGTAGAGGTCGAAATGATCCAGCCAACCGCAACGCTGAAGTGACGCCAACATCGCCTGTACACCGGACGCGACCCGGTCAACATCCTCATTATAGATCGGGATCACAATTGCCGTGCGGCCATTGCACCGTTCCAGGCCGAAATCCCTTGTTCGGCAGCGAAACTTTGCAAGAATTACGCTGATAAAGCCGATCAATGCGATCCAGAAATTGGTGCAAATCCAACCGAAAAGCAGCGTGAAACTCAACAAGAGGATCAACGCCGGAATCCCTTGCCCTTGAATTCCCTCAAGCTTCAAGCCTAAGAGGGCAGTTGCCCCCCATGCACCGGCAACCGTCGATCCAATAGATAGCACAGCATAGATGACGCGCAGCAAAAGCCTGTATCGGTCGGGCGTGTTGATGCTCTGATTCATTAGTTGACGGGCCCTGCCTGCTTACCGGCATGGGCTTCTCCTGGCTGCGTCACGAGACTGCGCAAACGCATGTATAATCGGGAAAAAACAGTTCGAGCCGACGCCATTGGGAAAACGACAATCTGCGTCGGCATCTTTAGCGGCGCTTCGTTTCCCGGCAAACAGCGCAAGACGGAATACGCTTCCAATTCTGCTGGTCGATCAAACAGAGCGTTCTGTTTTTTAGGAGAAGAAGCAAGCGCCAACTCCAACCGGTAGGGCACCTCCAACTCATCACATTGCCCGCATTTTTCATCAAGCAACCGATCCGCCGTCAGCATGATCAGTGGCATCGTGGCCGGATGCTTGCTTTCCACGGCGCGCCCCAATGTCTCCACGACGAGAACAGTTTGTAAGGTCGCATCCTGCACGCCTAGATGAGCAAAATATTTCTCCAGCAGACTGGCAGCCTCCTGCCAAAAGCATTCGTCACCGTGGCCGTGTTGATCCTTATATTGGCTGCAAGCCTCATTAGAGATATTTGGCATAAGGCTCTCCTCTTTCTTCTCGAACAACCACCAACCTCCTCGTACAAAGCGGCTGAGTTCGTAACGAAAGACGGATGAGAGGCAGGAAAGTTCCAAGCAGCCATCAAGGCTCCGATCGCATTGAGTATACCGGTCTGAAATGTAAAACTTCCCGTAAGCTCTTGTTTTTTAGCCAAAAATTAATGATTTTTTGATTATGCAAACCGAAATTCAATACATCCGACACAATTTCGCCGGAATATTTCCCCAAGACTGCCTTTATTACCCTGGCCTCTCGACGCGCCGGATCATTGTCAGGAGCCGAGATCGTGGTTGACGGTAGCACAACACCTATCGCATAGGCATCCTTCCCTCCCTTTCCCTCGTATGAACAGAAGAAGCCCCACACCTATGGTGTAGGGCTTTGTGATGGTTGCGGGGGCCTGCCACCACCGACGTCGAAGACGCCGGTTATCCGCCTGTCTGCGTTCCTGCTCAAGACTGACCGCGCCGCGCCCTTCCTCCTGGACCTCAAGGGCGAGCCAGTGCCCGGCGCTGACATAGCGGACGACTTAACGCTCACTTTGACGCTGTCAGAGGAAACAGGCTGTCGAGAAAGCTACCCGATCAACCGCACTTCCCGGACTGGGCGAGAAAGGAAGTCGACCAGGGTGAATTGCTGCAATTGGGCCAGGAACAGGAAATGCTCCAATGCCTGCACACGTTTGAGGTTTTCCAGTTTCGGGGCTCCGCCCATGGCAAGCGCCGGGAAAAAGCCATAACACTCGCCCGGCTCCAAGGCTCCGAGCTTCTTCTTGGCGCGTGCGAAGAGCGGCTTGTCGTCTTCGTCGTAGGCGTTTATGGCCTTGGCAGCAGCATCATCCAGATCTAGACCGAAAGCCATTTCTAGATTTGGTGCATCGACCTTTCGAGACTGGCGCGGCTTTTGTCTGACAATGCCCTATCGGAAGTCAACTCTGGGATTCCCCCAAATGCGTTTCATTTTTATTGGCAAGACATTTTTCTATATGTCGTGCAAGCTGTACCAAATCTTGATTTTCTTTCACGCCGAATCCTGGGTCTTTTTCACCCAAGGCTATTAATATTTCCATGTCCACACGATATTCACCAGAATCTTCGATCTCTTTTACTTCTTTAGGAACCAGAACCCAGTTCCTGCCAGTAAAGTACAGAACCCAATCAACCTCGCCAGTGTAGGAAAAGACGGCCTTTTGAACAGCCTTTTCCGCCAAAAACAATTCGTCTGATTCCATTTCGTCAGCATTATATCTCCAGACAATCACAGGCGGGTACTTGGCTTGACTGCTATCACTTAGA
The DNA here is from genome assembly GCF_025136295.1 of Aestuariispira ectoiniformans. GTDB lineage: Bacteria > Pseudomonadota > Alphaproteobacteria > UBA8366 > Aestuariispiraceae > Aestuariispira_A > Aestuariispira_A ectoiniformans. Next base: position 2,846,602 of record NZ_CP062788.1, read on the forward strand.
TTTCTGCACCTGTACCACGAAAGTGAATAGTAACGTTGGAGAACATCAATTACTTCACGACCCGTCATTTGATAATTGCCCCAGGGTTAAGACCTTCAATCATCCGCCTCCAATCCCCTTCCGGAATTGCGATTTTGCTTAGTCGCGGATCGTAAACATAGCGACTGAGCTAATGGGATGAACCGCCCCTCCACCTTGGCAGCGGCTATGATGCTGGTGTCGAATTTGTGGAGCCGGAGAATCCCATTAGCCCAATTCATAAACGCTCCCTATCACCAGCACGTCTCACACGTGAGTTAGTGTGACAATACCCTGTAATGGATTTAGCCTGCTAGTCACCAGAACTTTGGGAACGACTTCAGACTTTCTCTAAGCTCCTCAATAAATGGTCCATCTATATCTAGCTTCTGTTCGGACTCCAGGGCTATCTGCCCCTTAGGAACCAAGGGCTCCTTGGCAATTAAAACGAAGTAAATGTTTTGATAGTCCTTCGTAAGATGAATCTCGAAATAGTTACTTTGGTCATAAAAACGTGCTGCTTCCTCAAGGTTTTGGCTTACTTGCCTCTCGAAGGCATCCCACATTTCTGTATCAATCCAAATATCATTGGCCGAATACGAAAAGCTGCCAGTTGAATGGTCAAGCTTGACGTTGACCTGAAAACGAATTGAGTTTGTGTCGTTTTCATCAACCTCCAACATTTCAAAATGAATACTAATCTTTTCTAAATTCAGATAAAAATCCATATCTAGGGCCTATATAGAGCATGTTTTACTACGGGAAGAAGGTCACCATCGCGCTGGCTGAAGATTATCTCCCACCCATCAATATTATACATTTTCCCAAACTGTATACTTCCATTAGACGCGATTCTATCCACTACGGAGGAAAAACTACGCAACAATGTTTGATCATTTAGTGGATTTGCCGAATTTTGAAGATACTCCCCCATATGTTTGGTCGCGTTGGAATTGACATAGAATTCCATGTCACCTGACTTCAACCTAAATGTAGCTGGTATGTGTGTATTTGGCAGATTATTTGCCGTTGCAGTTACATTATCCCAAACTGTTTCTGTCAATTCACTGTGCGTTGACGTCGACACTCCGGCATTCCCAGACGGGATATCATCCAGCACCGTATGCGCCGTGCTTCCGCCGCTCTGCGTCTCGAAGATCGGGCGGTCGTCGCTGGTGGTTTTTTCGGTGAATTTGTAGACCTGCCCCTCGGTATCGACGGCGACCTGGACGCCTTCGCGGCTGGACGGGACGGTTTCCAGTTCTTCCGTTTTGCCGAACTTCGAGCGGCTTTTGCCGCCGACGCCGAGGCGTCCGGCCCCGCGGGTGAGCAGGGTGATGAGCACACCGACGGTAAGCTCGGCGGCGGCGCTGGCGAGTTTGGTCGCCGCCCGGTCCAGGTCCCGTTCATCGGTCGCGTTATAGACCAGCAGGAAGGTATCGATCAGGTCCCCCACGGCGTTGAAGATCGCCCAGCCTACCAACGCATAGCCGATGGCGATGATCACCGGCACCGCCGTGCCGCCACTGGCGACCGACACGCCCGCAATCGCCACCGTCGTCGCCACCGTAAATCCAATTGCGGCGGGTGATATCAGGTTGCGAAAGCTGGCGCGGACGCTTTCTTCCAGATGGTCGGTCACTCTATTTGGCAACAGGTCTAGGTCGTTTGATAGACCCTGCCCTAGACATTAATGAGAAATCCCGCCGGGCATGCCTGGCGGGATTGTTTATCTGATCTGTGTCTGATCTGGCTTTGCCGAATAGTTTCGGTTTCTAAAACAAGCCCCCTACTTCATCCGTGTCACAGATACACATATTTCCGGCCATACGACGATTTCCCAAAATTGTGTAGTAGGCCCAGTCAAATAAACTTCAACCGCTTGCTTCTCTTCGCAAATTTTCACGCGGTAAAGAAACTCGTCATAGACGCGGGTGGCTTCCTTCCCGTCCTGGTAAACTGACAGGCCAAAAGAACAATCGACTTCTCCAAAAGTCAGTCGTAATTTTTTCCCGCTTTTATCAATGAACTCATAGGATTGTATCAGGTCCGAATCAACGCCTCCATTACAACCAAATGCAGCCTGAAAATCGGCGGGCTCTGGAATTTCACATTGGGTTGAATTCAAAGTGGGAATTTTCCTGAGATGGTCCGTTTCAAGGGAAGAAAACCTGCAAAAAATCAGACGAGTTCTTTATCAGGATCAATATTCTCCAACCCAATGTCTTCCATAGATATTCCGAACGTCTCTGCCTGTTGCTGCATTAGCGAGACTACGCGATGAAAGCCCGCCATATACCCAATTGAAAAATCAGTAGATTTCTCCACTGACTGTGTCTTCGCCTCTAGGGCGAGGTCTTTTATTAGCAACCCCAAGTCTTTAAGATAGTCCCTAGCTGCATTACATTCGGCATTTTGAGAACTTTTCCATTGCTTGATCCGCATATCCCACCCTAAAGCCTAGTTGAAGCCCGTACCAGTTTGTCTACATTTTGGATAATTTCTTAAGCGCTTCTTGGGCACATTCCAGAAGTTCTTCTTCTCCTATGTCGTCCTCATCCCGCAGATGAACATCCGAGCAAAATGCATCTACATCAGTAAAAAGCTTATTCAGAACACTGAATTCTGCTTCAGGAAAAATGGCTTCCTCGCTGGAGAATATTTTAAGATAGGACGTCTCAAAATCCGAAGCACTTATTTCTCCTGATACAAATTGTTTAACTAGGTCTATGCAATTGCGTAAGTCGCTCATAACTTTGAGACCGTAAGTATCTGGTGAAATTGTTGTGTATTGAGATTCAGGCCCACCAGGGAGTGGCCGATGCGGAGAATGACACTCCCCGCCAGTTGGCCGTTGCGGGAGATAAAGCCATATTCGGGTATCCAGTAGAGTGGAGGGCTTTTCATGCAACTGTTATGAAAAAGAGGAATTCGACCTCAAATCCTAAAGATGCTTTAGCCTCTCCTGCAGATCCAAACCAATTTTTCTTACTATATCCTCGCTAGCAACTGTAGAAGCGACAATTGAGTTTCCGTAAGGATCCTCATGTCTTAACTCAAACTCTTCCCCATCCGACCGAAGGACCCAGCATCTAGCATCAGGACCATCAATGCGATTGATAACCTCAACTGAGTACTCATTTTTCAGAAATTCAATTAATTTGTCGAAACCATCCCAACCGGGTACAGCGTATATATCCACTTCAAGTGGCTGCCCTACTTCTTCAGAGAAGACAACATTTTTGGGCTTATTCATTGTTTTACCTCGATAATCCTAACGCTGCGTCAACCCCAGCATTTGAACGCTGTGATCCATGCAAAACATCATGCCAAACTTCATCTCCCGAACCGGTTTCAAGATAATTCGCTCGGCAGCAACGGCTGAGTAGCGTCAACTGCCTGTCTAAAATTGGCGAGGGCGAGCCTGTCAAGACTGGTTCGGCTTTTGTCTGACAGTGCCATCGGTTTTCTACCAGTCAGCCCTTTGGCAACTTTTCTGCAATTCGTTCAAATTCCTCAGCTTTAAATCCGGTAAGTGTTGGCATTTCCCAGTCAAAAAAACGCTTGTTCCCAATCGCTTGAACCACCAAGGCTCTCAAGCCAATAAGTTCCGACGTGCTAAGCTTATCAAAGGGAACCAAGCTACTAAGCCTATCACATAGGAGTCTCGCAGGAATGTTTGCTGTGGTGGAACAAATCACTATATCCCCACTCGTCTCAAGTTCTTCGAGGCTCTCCTTAATGGCATTCATAAGATAATTATCTTGTGAGATCGTTTTCTCGCCATTCATTGATAGGGCTCCGTTCTTGTCGGTAATTGTGAAACGTATTTTTTCCAGTCTTGAGGCTGGAAGGCCGTCCCCCCGTCAATAGCACCTGGGTTTCGGACCACAACCGTCCTGGTAAACTGACAGGCCAAAAGAACAATCGACTTCTCCAAAAGTCAGTCGTAATTTTTTCCCGCTTTTATCAATGAACTCATAGGATTGTATCAGGTCAGGATCAATGCCTCCATAACAACCAAATGCAGCCTGAAAATCGGCGAGCTCTGGAATTTCGACGATCATGGATGGATATCAGTTCAGTCAATATGGGATCGAGAAATTGAGTTGACGACAAACTTTCCGTCAGAGTTTTCCCCGAAACCCTCCAATTTATTTCCATCAGGACAGAATATCAGCAGTTTATCCGAGGGAGCGTCAAAGCCAGCGCTCGAATAAGGGATTGCTATTTTCCAATTAAGCTGTGCTGCAACACTTTCCCCTAAAGCCAAAACGTTCCTGTTACAATCTGGGTTTTCATGCAGTGTCAACAAGGTTTCAAAGTCACCCTCGCCATGAGCAATTTCCAGGCCGAGGCAATTTCTAAAATCATCTAGCTCCCAATAATCATAGTCCGATAGTACGTTAATATTTGGGATATTCGTTGCAACAGATACAACCTCTTTCATGCTGTCAAAATCGCAATGTTTCTCTATGTTTATTTCCAACATCATCTACACTATTTCCTGCTTTCAAAGAGGTCGATCAGCCGTTGCTTCGATGTCATATCTAAACCCGAATTACCTGATCTGACCATGCCATCAAATGCGCGGCGTGCATGTCCCGCCGCAACAAGCAGAACTGGGATGGCGAGACGGAGGAATATTACCTCAACACGCTGCATCGCGTGGCCGACAGCGGCCGCACCCAGGCCCAGCTTCTGGCGGAGCGCTTCCAATATGACTGGAACGGCGACATCACCCAGATCTATCGGGAATACAGCTACTAACTGACGAAAGGCCCCGGGCTACAACAAACATGGCCCGGGGCTTTTGGCGTTTCAAAAACGATGAACGGCAACTCTCGCCTGACCGGCAACCCAATCCAGTCCTAACCCGGAGTGACCGGTGTTAGGTAATGTATTGTGGCTGCGCATTAAGATTATATGGTTTTCAAATAGTTTTCTGTTTTTGAAATGAGATCCCTGATCTCGTTCTCTGAACCGGAATTCAAATCTATTTCAGACAGAGACGCCTGTTTCAAAATTTCTATAAATTCATGAAACTTTAATCGGACTTCTTGGTTTCCAGAATATTCCCAGAATTCAATATAGTCATAATCTCCTTCTTCTCCCCCCTCATCCTCAACAACATCTGCGGGAAAGAAACAGGTCAAATCTTCTGGATTATATCCCCGGCCATTTGAAAAGTTCCTTAGCGCTGACGTGAACTGCTCATGACTAAGGCGATTAAAAAACGCCTCTACGGGGTACCGTTCAATATTCAGTTTCAGACGTGCAATCATGCTAAAGTTCCCGAAAAACACTTGCGGTCATCGCTGCGGAACCAAAGTCACGCAGGCCACCGTTCACCAGACCTGAAGCGCTTGAACCAATACTCTCGAAGATAGGGATCATCTAAACGATCAAATTCCTTCGTGGGTACAGTCAACTTCTTCCCGATATCGATGTTCCGGGAAAATAGAAGTCCTGACAATGTGGTTTGCATATCCAGAAGAGCATCAAAATGCATGTTCGCAGCATCTAAAGACTGACATGCTCCGATCTAAGAAATTTAATCGGCACATTTGTTTTCATATGCCGGAAGACATTGACGAATACCGCTAAGTGCCTGGTCATAGCGCTCCAAATTTCCCATCAGGATACTGTTTTAGTTGAAATTGAGTGGGATATTCACTCAGAAAGCTCGTGCTCACCATTCAGCAAAAACACTGACTCGCCTTTTCCTAAATACGTGTCTCTAAATAACTTTAAGGCGTTCGTTGCCTCCTCTGCAAAATCTTTATTCAGCCTGATATAGGCATAGCTCAAGTACTTCCCAGCAATGCCCATCTCATCAAGTATTTCCAAATCCATTCCGTCCACCTCATTTACAGAATGATATGGGAAAAATTTCTTTTCAGTTCTTTTTGCGATGAAATCGTTAACTTGATTTTCCAACTCGTTTTTGGAAAGAGTTGAATACACAGAGTAATCTAAAGACATTACAAATTCCCCAAATAACCGTCGGATGAGATGATTTTTAGATCGTTCAAGCCGTCAATTGGCCAATCATCGAACTGGCGGCGAAGTACCTCTATATCGATGTCACTGTCAGCCAAATTCAAGACAATGTTATCAGCTTGCCCAGACGTCACCTTATTGTTTACCACCTTCCAAATATTTCGAGGGCTGCTGGTTTCTGGGGCGTAATTATCATAGATTTTCCCATCTATTCTAAAATCGGGATTCTTGGGCCCATCGACGATCGGGTTTTGCTCCACATCGAAGCCCTCACGTGCAAGCGCATCTGCGCTTTCATTCTCTCAGATTAGCGATCTACGCGTAGCTTCATCTAAATTCTCTGAAATTTTTGTACGCGTACCTCGTGGCCGTCGGATTTTAGGGGCAACGCCCAACTCGTCCCCCTCCCGGACCGTTCGGGTGGGTTCCACATCCCTCGGGGCCTCAAGGCGTTCCCGGCTGGGCGGGACGGTTTCAAATTCGTTTGTTTGACTAGGCCGCAGACTCATAACTTCTGATCCAGATGCGGCATGAAGCGAGCTTGACGGCAGCCAGGAAATTCTCTGGGTTACGGTCGTATCGCGTGGCGATGCCCCGGAATTGCTTGAGCTTGTTGAAGAAGCGCTCGACGAGGTTGCGCTGGCGATAGACCCAGCTTGAGAAGGCGAAGGTCTTTTTGCGGTTCCGTTTTGGCGGAATATTGGCCCAGGCCTTGCGCGCGTCGGCAAGGGCGCGGATGGCGTCACTGTCATAGGCCCGGTCGGCCAGCAGGATGGCCCCCTCCTTCAAGTCTTTGAGCAGGCCCTCCGCTGATCGGCCGTCATGAGCTTGCCCCGGCGTGAGGGCCAGTTTCACCGGCCGACCTTCAGCGTCGACAAGGGCATGGATCTTGGTCGTCAGTCCACCCCGGGAACGGCCCATGCAGCCATCGTCAGATCCCCCTTTTTACCGGTCGCACCATGCTGATGGACCCGGACGCAACTACTGTCGATCATGACGATGTCGCTGTCGTAAGCCGCTGAGATTGCCTCCAAAAGCCGATCCCATACCCCGGCCTTGCGCCAGCGGACGAAGCGATTGTAGCAGGTCGTATGGGGGCCGTAACGCTCCGGTATCTCCGCCCAAGGCGTGCCTGCCCGGAACCGCCACAGAATGCCGTTCAGCACCCGCCGGTCATCGACACGTGGTACCCCGCGCGGCTTGTTCGGCAGCAAAGGTGCGATAATCGACCATTCGAAATCTGTCAGTTCGTAGCGGCGGCGGCTCATGAAAACTCCCTCGTTCGGCAACAAGAGACATGAATCACATCAAGACCGAAAGGGGAATCCTGTTTATGAGTTTACGGCCTAGTCCGTACCCGGCTTTTGCCGCCGACGCCGAGGCGCCCGGCGCCGCGGGTGAGCAGGGTGATGAGCACACCGACGGTAAGTTCTGCTGCGGCGCTGGCGAGTTTGGTCGCCGCCCGGTCCAGGTCCCGTTCATCGGTCGCGTTATAGACCAGCAGGAAGGTATCGATCAGGTCCCCCACGGCGTTGAAGATCGCCCAGCCCACCAACGCATAACCAATCGCAATGATGACCGGCACCGCCGTGCCGCCACTGGCGACCGACACGCCCGCAATCGCCACCGTCGTCGCCACCGTAAACCCGATCGCGGCAGGTGATATAAGGTTGCGGAAACTGTCGCGAAAACCCTCCTCCAGATGATCGGGCACTTTCCTGAAGGCAATCGAGAATTTCTCTTCCAGGCTGAGGCTGCCGATATCCCCGGAGCAGGGGCCGATCACCGCTGGCCGGATATCCGCCTGTCTGCGTTCCTGCTCAAGACTGACCGCGCCACGCCTTTCCTCCTGGACCTCAAGGGCGAGCCAGTGCCCGGCGCTGACATAGCGCACGACTTCGGCGATCAGGTCCTGAACCCGCCAGGGCGTGTTCATGCCACCGGCCACACGCCACCAGAAAGCCCTCAGCTTTCCTTCATTACCGGATTGCTGAAGATAGCGGCGCATGAGGTCCGCCAGACGGTGCGGATCGCCAACCACCCCCGGCATGCGATGACCACGCGAGGACAACTGGCCAAAGCTCAAACGGCGGCCGATCAGCAGGTAGCTGCCGCTGCCCCGCAATTCAACGGCGTCGGATGGCACCATCAAAGCATTCCCCCGGAAAGATAAAGCGATGGCTTCAACCCTGCCGGAAGGCCTTGTGCAGAATCTCAGGAAAAAACGGCTTTTTCCCGTTTTTCGGGTAAGCGGGTAAGACCCTGTTTTATTTGGAACTTTACGTTGAGAGCAGAAATTCCCTTTGCGGATGCCGGGCGGATTTCCGCAAAGGGAATTTGCTCGGCACCTAATAGGACGCCAGATGGTCGGTCACTCTGTTTGGAAACAGGTCTAGGCCGTTTGATAGACCCTGCCCTAGACATTAATGAGAAATCCCGCCGGGCACGCCTGGCCAGATTGTTTATCTGATCTGTGTCTGATCTGGCTTTGCAGAATAGTTTCGGTTTCTAAAACAAGCCCCCCCTACTTCATCCGTGTCACAGATACGCATATTTCCGGCCATACGACGATTTCCCAAAATTGTGTAGTAGGCCCAGTCAAATAAACTTCAACCGCTTGCTTATCTTCGCAAATTTTCACGCGGCTAAGAAACTCATCATAGACGCGGGTGGTTTCCTTCCCGTCCTGGTAAACTGACAGGCCAAAAGAACAATCGACTTCTCCAAAAGTCAGTCGTAATTTTTTTTCCGCTTTTATCAATGAACTCATAGGATTGTATCAGGTCCGGATCAACGCCTCCATTACAACCAAATGCAGCCTGAAAATCGGCGGACTCTGGAATTTCGACGATCATGGATATCAGTTCAGTCAATATGGGATCGAGAAATTGAGTTGACGACAAACTTTCCGTCAGAGTTTTCCCCGAAACCCTCCAATTTATTTCCATCAGGACAGAATATCAGCAGTTTATCCGAGGGAGCATCAAAGCCAGCGCTCGAATAAGGGATTGCTATTTTGCAATTAAGCTGTGCTGCAACACTTTCCCCTAAAGCCAAAATGTCCCTGTTGCAATCTAGGTTTTCATGCAGTGTCAACAAGGTTTCAAAGTCACCCCCGCCATGAGCAATTTCCAGGCCGAGGCAATTTTTAAAATCATCTAGCTCCCAATAATCATAGTCCGATAGTATGTTAATCTTTGGGATATTCGTTGCAACAGATACAACCTCTTTCAGGCTGTCAAAATCGCAATGTTTCTCTATATTTATTTCCAACATCATCTACACTATTTCCTGCTTTCAAAGAGGTCGATCAGCCGTTGCTTCGATGTCATATCTAAACCCGAATTACCTGATCTGACCATGCCATCAAATGCGCGGCGTGCATGGCCCTTCAAGCCGCCAGTACGCGTCATTTGCCTAAAAATATTGAACTCTGCTTGAGAAAGGTTAACCAGTCCGGGCCCCGAAATGGGATAGATGGCAGCTCTGCCATCGCTATGTGTCCCAAAAATACGTCCAGATGATGCCTGGACATGACCATTTTCCAATATTTTAGCTTGTCCCGCATTGATCTCAGCTATGTCGGCCTCAAGATCAATATCGCCCCGAGCAATAGTCTTGGGCGTATTGCGATTTCCACCACCAAATCGGGTGCTTGCCGTGATGGTATTTGCTCTATGAGCATCGCTCACATGCACAGGGCTCGCTGGACGAAATGTTTTGCCTGGACGTGTGATTTTGCTTTGCTCCGCCGCCTCCCGGACCGCCCGAGGGGATTCCACTTCCCTGGGGGCGTCAATCCGTTCCCGGCTGGGCGGGACGGTTTCAAATTCGTTTGTTTGATTAGCCCTTACCCGGCTTTTGCCGCCGACGCCGAGGCGTCCGGCCCCGCGGGTGAGCAGGGCGATGAGCACACCGACGGTAAGTTCTGCTGCGGCGCTGGCCAGTTTGGCCCCGCCCGGTCCAGGTCCCGTTCATCGGTCGCGTTATAGACCAGCAGGAAGGTATCGATCAGATCCCCCACGGCGTTGAAGATCGCCCAGCCTACCAACGCATAACCAATCGCAATGATGACCGGCACCGCCGTGCCGCCACTGGCGACCGACACGCCCGCAATCGCCACCGTCGTCGCCACCGTAAATCCAATTGCGGCGGGTGATATCAGGTTGCCTAGGTTGCCGCAGGAACTACCCGATCAACCGAACCTCGCGGATCGGGCGGGAGAGGAAATCGACCAGGGTGAATTGCTGCAATTGGGCCAGGAACAGGAAATGCTCCAATGCCTGCACACGTTTGAGGTTTTCCAGTTTCGGGGCTCCGCCCATGGCAAGCGCCGGGAAAAAGCCATAGCACTCGCCCGGCTCCAAGGCTCCGAGCTTCTTCTTGGTGCGTGCGAAGAGCGGCTTGTCGTCTTCGTCGTAGGCGTTTATGGCCTTGGCAGCAGCATCATCCAGATCTAGACCGAAAGCCATTTCTAGATTTGGTGCATCGACCTTTCGAGACTGGCGCGGCTTTGTCTGACAAAGTCGCCTCCTGTCGTTACTGGATGGGCTAAATTCACTCAGGTGCACGGCCCTCTGACAATGCCGCTGCAAGAGTATACGCTTCATCCATTTTTTCGGACAAATCAGCGTCATCAACTTGGTTGTCACGTATCATACGAAAATCCATAAAAAGATGTCGTTTTATATTTTTAATCCCCTTCGAGTTTTTGTTGTCCAAAATATTCTTTGCCTTCCAAAGGTGAATATAGTTTTTTGATGTATCTCCTTCGTTTTTACTTAATTTGAGAATGATGTCGTCGAGTAAAGTCGATAGACGATCCATCGGATTTTCCTTGCCCTCCCTAGTCACTATTGCCCACTCCTAAACTGATCGGGAAATTCTGCTCTAAACTCATCAATAGTATAGACTCTTCCTGTCTGGCCATCTCGTACGTTTCTAATCCATTCCGTAGGATAATTTCTGGGAAGTAGAATTTGATCCGCGTTGCCCCTGTATTTGGGGGATTCGGAATTTACTGGTTGCTCTGCAACTCTGCCGATATTTAGCTTTTGGCCAGGGGGAACCTCAATCTCAGCTTCAAATCTCATTGAATTCCAAGAAGGATATACCGCTGTTTCTTCCCTACCTGCATTTTGGGTAGTAGATGCAAACCCACCATCAATTTTTGCTTGGTTAGTTCCTCCACCAAATTTTCGATACAACGTTACATTATTTGTCGTCTCTACAGTCACATAGCTCCCGCTTTTGAACGTATCAATTACGTCCGGCGATAATTTGTCGGCGTCGACCAGCCTAACTCGGTTGTTAATTGCAGTGGAGATAGGGATATTTTCATTTAGGTTCGGTTGACTTATCACCCCATTCCCAGACGGAATGTCGTTGAGCACCGTATGCGCCGTGCTTCCGCCGCTCTGCGTCTCGAAGATCGGGCGGTCGTCGCTGGTGTTTTTTTCGGTGAGTTTGTAGACCTGCCCCTCGGTATCGACGGCGACCTGCACGCCTTCCCGGCTGGGCGGGACGGTTTCAAATTCGTTTGTTTGATTAGCCCTTACCCGGCTTTTGCCGCCGACGCCGAGGCGCCCGGCGCCGCGGGTGAGCAGGGTGATCAGCACACCGACGGTGAGTTCGGCAGCGGCACTGGCCAGTTTGGTTGCAGCGCGGTCCAGGTCCCGCTCGTCGGTGGCGTTATGGACCAGCAGGAAGGTATCGATCAGGTCCCCCACGGCGTTGAAGATCGCCCAGCCTACCAACGCATAGCCGATGGCGATGATCACCGGCACCGCCGTGCCGCCACTGGCGACCGACAGGCCCGCAATCGCCACCGTCGTCGCCACCGTAAACCCGATCGCGGCGGGTGATATCAGGTTGCGGAAACTGTCGCGAAAACCCTCCTCCAGATGATCGGGCACTTTCCTGAAGGCAATCGAGAATTTCTCTTCCAGACTGAGGCTGCCGATATCCCCGGAGCAGGGGCCGATCACCGCTGGCCGGATATCCGCCTGTCTGCGTTCCTGCTCAAGACTGACCGCGCCACGCCTTTCCTCCTGGACCTCAAGGGCGAACCAGTGCCTGGCGTTAACATAGCGGACGACTTCGGCGATCAGGGGTCCTGCACCCGCCAGGGCGTGTTCATGCCACCGGCCACACGCCACACGCCACCAGAAAGCCCTCAGCTTTCCTTCATTACCGGATTGCTGAAGATGCGGGTGAGGAGGGCGATCAACACGTCATCAGCAACAAACCACCGGTGGCTATGCTGTCCGGCTCATGCGGGCAATTGCCCGCATGAGCCATAACCCCGGAAAATCACCCAGCCGGGTGGTCCAAAAAAGGAGAGCACTTCACAGCAATTCAGGCGGGCCATCTATCTCCCAAGCGAAATTGTTTGTACCAGTAATCGCGGGTATGCGGCTCATGAAGGCGTTCAAACTCGCGCACAACTGTCTTTAGATCAGCCCCTATATCGATATCAAGGACAAACCACGCCTTCGATAACCTGCCTGTTATTTCAAAGAGCATATCGAATCTTTTCTCGGCATAAGAACGAGAGCCGGCACTAATCTCTTCAATTAGCCGTTGGCACTCGCGCCTATAGGCCTCAAGGCATTGGTTCACCTTTGCCTGAGCCCGAGCGAATTCCTCCAAACCAGCGTCCATCGTTGCATTTACATCACTAGAGTTCATTGCTGTTACCTCAGTGGTTGAATGTGGCCGACCTGACCAGTGGCTGGATTTTAGATCATTTCTAGCCCTGCTCCTTCATAGCGGAAGTGTCCAACTGCTCCTTGAGGATCAAGCATCACCTTTGGGTTGCTGTTCAAGACCTCACGGGCCTGCAAAAAGGGCGCAGGACGACCATTTTTGTAAAGATATTCATAGTACGATTTCGAAAACTTAAAACCATCAGCACTATAGAAATGCCCATCAAAACTAATCGGTCGGCCACCATTTACAATATTGTTTTTCGAATCGACGCCTTCGACCTGCACATTACGTTGCGAGGTCTCTGTCTCCCGGACCGTCCGAGGAGTTTCCACTTCCCTCGGGCCCTCAAGACGTTCCCGGCTGGGCGGGACGGTTTCAAATTCGTTTGTTTGATTAGCCCTTACCCGGCTTTTGCCACCGACGCCGAGGCGTCCGGCCCCGCGGGTCAGCAGGGTGATGAGCACACCGACGGTGAGTTCTGCTGCGGCGCTGGCGAGTTTGGTCGCCGCCCGGTCCAGGTCCCGTGGCGTTATGGACCAGCAGGAAGGTCTCGATCAGGTCACCGACGGCGTTGAAGATTACCCAACCCACCATGGCATAGCCGATCGCGATGATGACCGGCACCGCCGTGCCGCCACTGGCGACCGACACGCCCGCAATCGCCACCGTCGTCGCCACCGTAAATCCAATTGCGGCGGGTGATATCAGGTTGCCTAGGTTGTCGCAGGAACTACCCGATCAACCGAACCTCGCGGATCGGGCGGGAGAGGAAATCGACCAGGGTGAATTGCTGCAACTGGGCCAGGAACAGGAAATGTTCCAGTGCCTTCACGCGTCTGAGGGTTTCCAGTTTCGGGACCCTACCAATGACCAAGGCAAGGCCAGCTAATGACTCCAGAATGGTTGCTGCCTGGCGACTACTGTTTTTGTGTACTATTTTTCACGTCTTCTGAAAACAACGACAGTAGGCTCTTTTGGCCAATCAAGAGTATCATCAGTAACTCTAACTCTCACATCATAGTCTATCTCAGCCTCCTGAAAGACTTCAAATTCATCCTTCAGGTCTTCGATTTCGTCAAAGTCTTCATCATCTTCATGCTCAAGAACCACTTCAATTAATAACTTTCCCTGAACATCAGCAATTGAAACCATTCTGAAATTTGGAGAAATAACCCCTCCCAGCGCTTGCATTAAGTTTAGGGCTTGCGTTCTCATGTCGAATATCATTTTGGCACCAAATTTGGATTAACAGGAACAACGCTCGGAGATTTTGTCCCTTTGATCATAAAATTATTTGTCGGTTGCGAATAGCTACCAGAGGCTACTGTAGATTTGTGAGTTCCAGTTGCCCCTGTGTAATTTACGATTGGGTTACCAGTTTTACTTTGTCTGATAACTTTAGCCTCTCCCGAGTGATAAGCATCAAGTACTTTCTGGGCGTCACTTGCACTCTTCATTTGACCACCCCCGCGATATTCTGGACGTCCTTCCACATGCCTCAACTGCTTCTGGCTAACTTTCTTTCCCACTTCCGGAAAGTCAGCCTTCGTCAATCCTTTGCCTTTCGCAACCTTAGCTGCAGAAGCCAGCATTGGTTCTTTCGCAACCACATTCGTACTGCTCCCCACAACGCGCTCATTGGCCTGTTCCGCCGCCGCAGCCCGGTTAGAGGTCTCTGCCTCCCGGACTGTCCTAGGAGTTTCCACATCCCTCGGACCCTCTAGGCGTTCCCGGCTGGGCGGGACGGTTTCAAATTCGTTTGTTTGATTAGCCCTTACCCGGCTTTTGCCACCGACGCCGAGGCGTCCGGCCCCGCGGGTCAGCAGGGCGATGAGCACACCGACGGTAAGCTCGGCGGCGGCGCTGGCCAGTTTGGTCGCCGCCCGGTCCAGGTCCCGCTCGTCGGTGGCGTTATGGACCAGCAGGAAGGTATCGATCAGGTCACCGACGGCGTTGAAGATTACCCAACCCACCATGGCATAGCCGATCGCAATGATGACCGGCACCGCCGTGCCGCCACTGGCGACCGACACGCCCGCAATCGCCACCGTCGTCGCCACCGTAAATCCAATTGCGGCGGGTGATATCAGGTTGCGAAAGCTGGCGCGGACGCTTTCTTCCAGATGGTCGGGCACTTTCCTGAAGGCAATCGAGAATTTCTCTTCCAGACTGAGGCTGCCGATATCCCCGGAGCAGGGGCCGATCACCGCTGGCCGGATATCCGCCTGTCTGCGTTCCTGCTCAAGACTGACCGCGCCACGCCTTTCCTCCTGGACCTCAAGGGCGAACCAGTGCCTGGCGTTAACATAGCGGACGACTTCGGCGATCAGGGGTCCTGCACCCGCCAGGGCGTGTTCATGCCACCGGCCACACGCCACACGCCACCAGAAAGCCCTCAGCTTTCCTTCATTACCGGATTGCTGAAGATAGCGGCGCATGAGGTCCGCCAGACGGTGCGGATCGCCAACCACCCCCGGCATGCGATGACCACGCGAGGACAACTGGCCAAAGCTCAAACGGCGACCGATCAGCAGGTAGCTGCCGCTGCCCCGCAATTCAACGGCGTCGGATGGCACCATCAAAGCATTCCCCCGGAAAGATAAAGCGATGGCTTCAACCCTGCCGGAAGGCTTTGTGCAGAATCTCAGAAAAAAACGGCTTTTTCCCGTTTTTCAGGTAAGCTGGTAAGGCCCTGTTTTATTTGGAACTTTACGTTTAGAGCAGAAATTCCCTTTGCGGATGCCGGGCGGATTTCCGCCCGACCGGGCGACATTTCGCCTGGAGGGTTCTGTCAGCACATCCAAAGGCTATACGCTCCAAGGCCTCTCAGTCGATATTTTTGAGATAGTCGGGCGCTACGCCCCCATCAACGAAACACAGAGTTCTGACGGTTAACCGCCCTCTTCTTCGTGTCATCCCACAAATGAGCATATCGCTCAGTCGTTTGGATGTTCTTATGGTTCATGACCTCCTTCAATTCTTCTTTTCTTGTGCCGTTATTGATTAAAAGAGATGCATAGGTATGCCGCAAGTCATGTAGTTTCGTATCGTCGAGCCCCAGTTCAGTGCAAATTTTAGCCCATGCCCGCTTAACGTCTGTTATGTGGGACTGCTTTGACTTCCCATGAAAAACATAGGGATTTTCCGGGTCACAGATCAGAGCAATGCGGATCGTCTCATGAAGCGTTTTGACGGCAGCATCCGTCAGTAACACGCGTTTCGTGATGTCTTTTTCTTTATTCTCTTTTAATAGAATGACCGCATTCTCGAAATCAACTTGAGCAATCGTCAGGGGCATAATTTCACCCTTTCGACACCCAGTATAGATTAGAGTTTTGATAAGCTGCGAAGTGAAAAACCTCTCTCGGGAGCGCTTCCAAACAACGGCGGCATGGCGATCCAAATGTGCAATCACTTTCATTAACGTATCGGGTAATAAATAGTTCTGACGCGGAGCTTCCTGGAATTGGTCGACTCCGATGCAAGGGTTCACTTTGTCTTTTGGGAATATTTCTTCCGCTCGTGCTTCTTGAAATGCATGTCTTAGAACTCTAAAGCACCTATTCCACGTCACTTCGGCCTTGCCTTCAAAGTGCTTGCGGAAAGCATAAATATCACTCCGAGTAACATCTTTCATAAGCTGACGCCCAAAAGCTGGTACTAGGTATTTTTTAATCCAGACCTCCTTGTCGCGTACCGTCTTATCCTTGTTTTTGTTGCGGCACAGGCTGAGGTACGGACCTTCCAAGTAGTCCGCTACTGTGTATGCAGCCCTCGCAGCGGTGCGCGCGGCTTGCGGGTCTTCACCCATCCTTGGCCATTGAAATCCAGTCGCCAGCTTTCCGCAATAACATACAGGCCGGGAAAGCAAAGTCCCGCCAGAAAACGCATTGCGCCCCAGTTCCAGGGATCCGTAGTAATCAGATGGACGATTGACGCGATAGAACAAAGCGAAGCAAGTGCACCGAAAGAGCGCACATGCCCGACACGCTCAATCAGCCTCGGGGTCACTGCAGAGCCTATAAGCGCCCCCAGAGGGTAGCAGGCCTGCATCAATCCGATCACCGTTTCGGAAAAACCCAGCGATGCCCCCTGATTGTCAGAACCGTCACAAGAAGGCCATTGGCTGCCATCAACATGAGCATTCCTGCGAACAGCGCCCAGTTCTCACGCAATACCTTGATCATCCCCCTCCCCACATCTGGTGAAAAAGTCCACGCCCAGACCGTGACTATGGCTATAGACTTTTCAAGTCTGGTGTCTTGGAAACGCCCTCGCCTATACAGCATGCGACGCTGTTAAACTGTTCAGTAGCACTAAAAATCGATGGCTATGTAACGGGAACATAGTAGGATGCACTTATGTGTATTCGGGCATTACTGATAGGATTACTCTCGTCGCTTTCGGCTTGGATATTCCCCGCTGCGGCAGACCCTCAATTGCGATTCGTTGTACAGGATTCACAACCAAAATACTTTCTGAATACTGATGAGAATGCCGGGCTGTGTGGGGATATCTATATCGCACTTCGTGAGCAGCTAGGCGCTCAGGGTATCTCTGTCATCATTGATAATGAATATACGCCGATAAAACGAATATTAGCCCTTGTTGAATATGGAAAGGCCGATGCCTTCTGCGGAGCCGGCCGGAACGCGCAGCGCGAATCCCGATTTATTTATTCAACAGACGCCATCTACTCGGTTTCGAATGTCGTGGCTGCCCATAGTAGCGAATTAGTAACCCCAGCCTCACTCGACGATTTGGCTTCGATGCAATCCCCTGTAGGGGCCTTTTATGGAACCTCCTCTGCCCGTTTCCTGAAAGCCCGTTCCGGTATAACGGTCGATGACAAGTTTACATCGCTCGATGAAGCCCTAAAGACTTTGGCGGGCCAACGCCGCATCCGGTATTTCTACTATCATGACCTTGGACTGTATTACCTGGTGAAGACCAGTGGCTTGCCGTTGCGGGTATTGGGCACAAAGTTCAGAACGACGCCGCAGTGGATGATCTACAGCAAGAAGATGCCGGTTGAACTGCGTCAGCGCCTTGATGCAGAGGTAAGCCATATGGTGAAAAGCGGGATGATTGACCGCATTTGGGCCAGATACAAACCCGCAGCCGATTAGCGTTGATCCCTATTCAACACCGAATCATAGCTGACCAGAAAGGGCTTCATATCTTCCTCTGCGCCGCGCAGCGTAACGGTTACTCCGGCTTCGTCGTAGTCGCGCTGAATAACGTGAAGTCCGGCTGCATCGGCATCGCGTTGAAAGCGATCGTATGAGGCAAAGTCTATGGAAGCTTTCGCTTCTACTTCGCGAAACCAGATATTCAGGCTGGCCTGTTCAATTACGGTGATGGCAGCATCCGCGTAGGCCCTCGCCAAACCACCAGTTCCAAGCTTGGTTCCGCCAAAGAAACGGACAACCACAATACCGCAATTGATCAGCCCCCTGCCCTGCAGCACTTTCAAAATGGGCATGCCCGCGGTACCGCTTGGTTCACCATCATCCTTGCAGCCTTCCACCACGCGATCATCGGTGTCGAGATTACGAAAGGCTGTCACGTGATGGTTGGCTTTGCGGAATTCCTTCTGCAGAGCGGCAAGACGCTCTTCAAAATACTCATAGGGTATCAAGAATGCGAGAAACCGCGATTTTTTTACCTCGGTTTCCGCATCGAATTCTCTGTCTATCGTGTATCGGTTTTCAGACAAACTATTTGCCGAGTTTTTCCCGGAGCTTTGCTTCGACACTTTCCGGAACGAACTGGCTGACGTCTCCTCCAAGAGAACAGATCTCTTTCACAAATCGACTGGAGACGAACTGATAACGATCGGACGCCATCAGGAAGACAGTTTCGATTTCCCGATTCAGCTTTGCATTCATACCGGTCATCTGAAACTCATATTCAAAGTCCGATACCGCCCGGAGGCCGCGAACGATGAAAGATGCCCCGACGTCCTGCGCATGGTGAATAAGCAGGTTGTCGAAAGCCCTGACCTCAATCGTCGCTTCCGGGCAACGATCGTTGATTCGCTCGATTTCGGTTCGAACCAGGTTGGTCCGCTCTTCCAGGGAAAAGAGCGGGCCTTTTCCGGCGTTAATCGCAACCGACACAATCAGGCGGTCACACATATGCCGTGCGGCGCGCTCGATGATGTCCAGATGGCCGTTGGTGATGGGGTCAAACGTGCCGGGATAAATGCCGACGCGTTGGTTATTCCCCATTTTCTCCTTCGCCATTCGCCTCTCCGTTGGCTCCGTCATCCTGAACGCCTTCTTCACCGTCCTCATCCTCGTCGCTGCTTTCATCCCGCAGCTTGGCGACGGAAACAACACGCTGACCGTCCGCCACGTTGAACAGACGGACACCCTTACTGTTCCGGCTGACCTGGCGAATACCGGCAACCGGCATGCGAATAATCTGCCCGCCGTTCGTCACCAGCATCAATTCATCCAGCTCAGGTTCAATGATGAAGGACGCTGCAACGGTTTCACCCTGATTGCGCAGGTCCATGTTGCCGATCCCCTTACCGCCACGGCCTGTGACACGGTAGTCGTAAGTGGAGCAAAGCTGCCCCATGCCGCGGTCACTGACAGTAATGATGGTTTCTTCCAGTTCCGCCATTTCGGCGTATTTCGGATCGTCCAGCAGGGCAACCTTCTCCTGGTCGCGTGCAAGGTCCTCCGCGCTGCGCTCACTGTCTTCCACGGCCAGACGGCGTTTGGCGTTTGCTGCCTGGATATAGTCGCGACGCTCGTCAGCAGTATGATCGCTGTGACGCAGGATCGTCATGGAAATCACGGTATCTTCCGGTGCGAGGCGGATACCGCGAACACCGGTTGAATTACGTCCGGCAAAAACGCGAACATCCGGAACCGGGAAGCGAATCGCCATGCTTTGTCCGGTTGCCAGAAGGACGTCGTCATCCTCGGTACAGGTCCGCACGTTCACAAGGTGATCGCCCTCGTCCAGTTTCATGGCAATCTTGCCGTTCGACTTGATGTTCGTAAAGTCGGACAGAAGGTTCCGGCGGACATTACCGGTCGCCGTGGCGAACATGACATGCAGATCGCCCCAGGTTTCTTCATCCTCCGGCAGCGGCATAACGGTCGTAATATACTCGTCCTCATCCAGCGGCAGCAGGTTCACCATAGCCTTACCGCGTGCCTGAGGATTGCCGAGCGGCAGCCTGTAGACCTTGAGCTGGTAAACCATGCCCTTGTTCGAGAAGAACAGAACCGGCGTATGCGTGTTGGTCACAAAGACCCGGACGACAAAATCGTCCTCTTTCGTGCTCATACCGGAACGGCCCTTACCGCCGCGACGCTGCGCGCGGTAGGTGCTCAACGGAACACGCTTGATGTAACCGCCATGCGTGACGGTGACGACCATGTCTTCCTTCTGGATCAGATCTTCGATGTCGTGCTCGAATTCCGCCTCTTCCAGTGTCGTCCGGCGCGGGTTGGCGAACTGGTCGCGGACAACGATCAGTTCTTCCCGCATCACTTCCCAACGGCGGGTCCGGTTTTGCAGAATTTCCAAGTAGCCTTTGATCTTGGCGGCCAGTTCTTCGGTTTCCGCGGTCAGCCTGTCGCGTTCCATACCTGTCAGGCGTTGCAGCCGAAGTTCAAGAATGGCGCGGGCCTGTGCTTCTGACAGTTTGTATTTGCCGTCAATGACTTCATGGCCGGGATCGTCGATCAGGCGAATGAAGTCTGCGACATCACCAGCTTCCCAGGCCTGGCCCATCAACTGTTCACGTGCAGTCGCCGGATCGGGCGCCTTGCGAATCAGTTCGATTACCGGGTCGAGGTTGGTAATCGCCACCAACAGACCGGCCAGGATATGGGCCCGTTCACGTGCCTTACGCAGTTCATAGGTCGTCCGGCGCGTGACAACTTCTTCGCGGAACTCGACAAAAGCTTCGATGATTTCCCGCAGGTTCATCATTTGCGGCCTGCCACCGTTCAGCGCGAGCGTATTCACACCAAAGCTGGTCTGCAGAGGAGTAAAGCGATAAAGCTGCGCCAGGACCACGTCAGCGACCGCGTCACGTTTCAACTCAATGACAACACGAACGCCATCACGGTCGGACTCGTCGCGAAGATCGCCAATCCCTTCAACAGTCTTTTCCCTGACGACCTCGGCTATGCGTTCGATCATCCGGGATTTGTTTACCTGGTAGGGGATTTCAGTGACGATGATAGCTTCACGCCCCTGCCGGATTTCCTCAATATGCGTGCGGGCGCGCATGACAACAGAACCGCGACCCGTGGTATAGGCCGACCGAATGCCGGACTTGCCAAGAATCAAACCACCTGTCGGGAAGTCGGGCCCCGGCACCAGTTCCATCAGTTCTTCAATCGTGACGGAGGTGTTGTCGATATAGGCGACGCAGGCGTCAATCACCTCACCCAGGTTATGGGGCGGTATGTTAGTCGCCATACCAACGGCAATGCCCCCTGCCCCGTTAACCAGCAGGTTCGGGAATCGGGACGGCAGAACCACAGGTTCAGAAACGGATTCGTCATAGTTCGGCTGGAAGTTGACGGTTTCCTTGTCAATATCGTCCAGCAGGGTTTCCGCCGCCTTGGCCAGGCGCGCCTCGGTATAACGCATCGCTGCGGCCGGGTCGCCATCCATGGAACCAAAGTTGCCTTGCCCATCAATCAACGGCAGACGCAGCGAGAAGTCCTGCGCCATACGGACCATCGCATCATAGATCGCCTGGTCGCCATGGGGATGGTACTTACCCATGACATCCCCGACCACACGGGCCGATTTCTTATACGGCTTGGTGGAATCATAGCCGTTTTCTTTCATCGCATAGAGAATACGGCGATGAACCGGCTTCAGGCCGTCTCGAACATCGGGAAGCGCACGGCTGACGATTACGCTCATCGCATAATCGAGGTAGGAGCGCTTCATTTCATCTTCGATGGTGACAGACGAAATATCGTAGACGGATGCTGTATTCGGCGTATCGGTCAAAGCTTTATACGACTTTTCTTGTTGGTTGACGTGACTAAGAGGCGGGTATGCGGTCCCTGAGGCGTGACGCTATTTGATGTTGCGCCCTTCTTATTAGTACAGATTGAGATTAAACCTCAACATGTGGTGCGTTTTAGCATATTGAAGCCTCGAGGAACAACGAAATATCGTGATTTTAAGACTTCTTAATAAACGACCGCGGGCACACCCTGTTTCAACGCTCTTGCCAGCACAGTAATAGCGAATAAAAAAAGCGCACGACTTGAAAACAAGTCATGCGCCTCATGCATAAAATATCGTTCGTCAGGCTTAAAAGGGAATCTCGTCGTCGAGATCGGCGCTGCCGCCGCCAAAACCGCCACCGGAAGACATTCCGCCACCTCCGCTGTAGGAATCGCCGCCGCCATAGGAACCACCACCATAGGAGTCCCCGCCGCCGGAAGACGGTGCGCCGCCTTCACCACGGCCATCCAGCATGGTCATATTCCCGCCGAAGCCGGAGACCACGATTTCAGTCGTGTAGCGATCCTGGCCGCTCTGGTCCTGCCATTTACGTGTCTGCAGCTTGCCTTCAATGAGAACTTTCGATCCCTTGCGCAGGAAGCGTTCCGCAACTTCCGCGATTTTGCCGAACAGCACGACTCGGTGCCATTCCGTACGTTCCTGGTTGTTGCCGTCACGGTCGCGCCAACGTTCCGACGTCGCGATATTCAGATTGGCAATCTTGTCACCGTTTTGTGTGGACCGGACTTCCGGGTCACGTCCCAAGTTCCCAACCAAAATAACCTTGTTCAGGCTGCCTGACATTTTGCCCTCATTTCTTCTTTTGTGAGCCGTTTATGATCTAAATTCCGGGCACACAATAGAGGATCAAAGCCTTGCAAGCCACCGGAATTTTATTCGGGGTTTTGCGAGGTAATTTGTTCGATTATGTCCCCATTGTGCAGTGCGATATCAGAATCTGTTGCGCCTGAAAACAGACATGTTTATTGATGTATCTAAGTGGTTCCCAGGGGGTGGACCACAAAGAATTACAAACCAAACAGACCTTAGAGGGTTGAAGGGAGTAACAATGAATAAAACGTTCAAAAAGGCGGGACTTCTCGCCTCTGTGGCACTTTTCGCAAGCCTCTCTGCATCTGCGATGGCCGAAGACATCAAGATCGGCGCCATGATGCCGCTGACCGGTAGCCTGCAGGAACTGGCGCCGCCGATTCTGAATGGCGCAAAGCTGGCCGTAAAGGAAGCCAATGCCGCTGGTGGCGTTATGGGTGAAACCGTCGTTCTGGACGTAAAGGACACCCAGTTGAACCCGCAGGTGGCAATCGACGCCGCACAGAAACTGGTATCCGTTGACGGTGCAGTTGCCTCCGTTGGTCCGCTGGCGTCCGGCATCACGGCGACGGTCGCCCAGACGGTAACAATCAATGCGCATCATCCGATTGTTTCCCCGTCCGCAACGGCCCCGACGATCACAACACTCAATGACAATGATTTTGTTTTCCGCACCACGGCGTCCGATGCCTACCAGGGCGTTGCCATGGCGCAACTTCTGAAGGAAAGCGGGTCCGACAAGATCGCGATCATTTACGTCAACAACGACTATGGTCAGGGCCTCGCCAAAGCCCTTGAAGATGCATTCGGCCTGACCGGCGGCACCATCACCGGTTCGCTGGCCTATGAAGAGAAGGCACCGTCCTATCGCGGCGAACTCTCCCAGTTGGCCGAAGGTGGCGCGGACGAGTTGATCGTTATCGGCTACCCGGATAACGGTGGTATCAACATCGTCAAACAGGCCCTGGAAGAAGGTTACTTCTCCAAGTTCGTATTCTCCGACGGCATGAAATCCGATAGCCTGATCGAAACCCTGGGCGCGAAATATCTCGAAGGCGCCTACGGTACTGCGCCGAAGGGTGTTGAAACCGAAGCGGCAAAACATTTCAACACTGCATATGAGGCAGAATTCGGCAGCAAGCCGACGGGCCCCTATATCAACAACAACTACGATGCAGCGATGATCCTCATGCTGGCCATTGAAAAGGCGGGTTCCACCGATGGGACGAAGATTCGCGATGCCATGCGTGAAGTCGCCTCCGCACCGGGTGAAATTGTCGGCCCGGGCGAGTTTGCCAAAGCAAAAGAACTGATCGCTGCTGGTAAAGACATCAACTATGAAGGCGCTGCCGGTTCTCAGGACTTCGATGAAAACGGCGATGTCGCCGGTACTTTCGAACATTGGGAAATCGCGGGCGGTCAGATCAAAACGGTCAAAATCTTCTAATTTGAAAGACCGTTTTAGACTTGCGGGAAGGCCCGTGGACAATCGTCCACGGGTTTTTTCTTGTCCGGTTTTTTTGTTCCTTCTAGGCTTGTAACAAATTTTTAAACAATATTGGGTCGATCGCTTCTCAAAAAGGCGTGGCCCATATTTGGGGCGTTCGGGAGAAAAACAGAAGATGAGTGTAAGAGCGAAATTAATCGCATCTTTTGCCGCAGTTGTGTTGCTGACGGTAATCGTTGGCGGAACAGGCCTATATGCATTCCGAGAAATTGAAGGTGTTTTCAAAGATATTGCCGAAGACCGTCTGACAGAGATGACTCTGGCTCAAAAGCTGGCTAGCCAGAGCCAGACAATCGTGTCTACAGCACCGTTAATGCTGACGGCGGAGACTGAAGAACAGAAAAACGATATTTACGAATCAATCCGCCAAGAACTTGGCGGCCTTTATGAAACCACAGGGCTCCTTCAGGATCGCCTTGGGGAAAATGATCAGATTGATCAGATCAACACCGAAGCTCATGAATTGGAAACGGCGATCGATTCGATGAATGAGGCCTTGGGGCGTTTGATTAATGCCCGCCTTTCCATGGATGACCGGCTCGCTCTTCTGGACAAAACAATGGGCGAATACCACAAAACCCTGGACACGCTGGCACGTTTTTCATCCATGGGAATCCAAAGCACGACCAAGCAGGTTGCCTCGCTGAAGAAAGAGGCTGAGACGAACCCCGCTGTGCTGGCGGAAAAACAGAAGAAGATTGCCGAATTGCTTTTTGCCATGAGCAAGGCCGTCGAAGACGGTGCCCCCATCCGCCGTTTGCAGGAACTTGGCGACAAGGCGCAAGGGTTGATCCTTTCCGTCGTGGCAGAAACCGACGAGGCGAAATTG
Source organism: Aestuariispira ectoiniformans (assembly GCF_025136295.1). Lineage (GTDB taxonomy): Bacteria > Pseudomonadota > Alphaproteobacteria > UBA8366 > Aestuariispiraceae > Aestuariispira_A > Aestuariispira_A ectoiniformans. The sequence continues at coordinate 2,871,504 of NZ_CP062788.1, forward strand.
AACGCCGTTAATGTGCGCTCAAAGATTGTGACGAAAGAAATCCCCAAACATCTGGGCGGTTTTAACGACAAAGTAAAAGACGCCTATATTGCCCATGCAAAGACCTTTTCCGAATTGGCCAGCGGCGAGAATTCAGTACCAAATCTGCGGCTGGAAATCCTGAAGGCAGATGCAAATCTGACAGACCAGTTTACGGCCGTTCGTAACATCGCCGGTGAAATGAATACCGCAACGGCTTCCCTCCTGGGCGACGCAAAGGCAGCCATCGGTCAGTCCCAGGATTCTGCCAAGGAGACGATGAAAACCCTTTCAGGTGTCATTCTTGCGACAATTGCCGCCAGCATTGTGGTGTCCGGCATTCTTCTGTGGCTGGTCGTTGTCCGTAACCTCCTGCGGCGCCTCTCAGGGCTGCAGTCCAGCATGACAAAACTTTCCAACGGCGATCTGGAAGTTGATATTCCAACCGGCGCATCCGACGAGCTGGGCGCAATGGCGAATACCGTCGAGGTCTTTCGGGACAATGCCCTGCAGGTGCGCAAGCTTGAAGAAAATCAACGCGCACAGGCAGAACAGGCAGAAGCGGAAAAACGTGAACTGATGAACAAGCTCGCCAACGACTTCCAGGCTGAAGTTGGCGATGTTCTCCAGGCTGTCGACAAGGCAATCGAAGAAATGCGTGGCGAAGCCAACGCGATGCTGGAAACGGCGGAGAATACCAATACGCAGGCGGCGGCGGTTTCCTCCGCATCCAATCTGGCATCGGAAAACGTTCAGGCGGTGGCCTCTGCGGCAGATCAGCTTTCCGCATCTATTACCGAGATCAGCCAACAGGTGTCCAGTGCGGCCCAGACCACGTCTGAAGCGGTGTCGGAATCCGAACGATCCAACAAAATGGTGCGAGAACTGGCCGAGTCTGCAGAGCGGATTGGAGAGGTCGTTCAGTTGATCAGTGACATCGCCGAACAAACCAACCTTCTCGCGCTGAATGCCACGATTGAGGCCGCCCGTGCCGGTGATGCAGGGAAAGGTTTTGCCGTCGTTGCCAATGAGGTGAAGTCCCTCGCCTCGCAAACGGCCAAGGCAACGGATGAAATCGGTCAGCAAATGGATGGTATCCAGCGTGCCACCTCCGGCGCGGTTCAAAGCATCCAGGGGATTGGAGAAGTCATCGCCAGGATCAATGAAATCAGCGGCGGCATCAGCGCCGCGGTTGAGGAGCAAGGGGCAGCGACCAATGAGATCGCAGGCAATGTGCAACAGGCTGCCTCTGGCACGGACAGGGTCAATGTTTCCATCAACGATGTAACCAATGCGGCAGAGACAACCGGCCAGTCCGCACGTCACGTCCTTGAGGCAGTGCAGCGGGTCGACAGCCAGGCAGAAGCCCTGCGCAATCAGGTAGAGCTTTTCCTGGAAAGGATCAGGGCCGCCTAGGCTCCGCTTTCTGATCTGTCTACGGTTGAGGGCGGTCCGGTTTCGGGCCGCCCTCTTCTTTTTGCAGACAAAAAAACGGCGACCCGTGGAGGATCGCCGCCTTTATGAGGAAGCAAGGAACTCTATTCTTTACCAGGCCTTGGCGGGTTCTCAGGGATAAGTCCCTGCGGCCGCGTCAGGAGAATAACCTGCAACAGCACACCGATAAGCAACACGCGGATATAGGCACCCTGGGTGCTCATATCAGCCGGCAGAATGCGGCTGGTCAGGAATTCCGTACCGGACCAGACGACCCAGATCGCGAATGCGCCCAGCATTGCACCCTTGTTGTTGCCACTGCCTCCGGCGATCAACATCACCCAGACGATGAATGTTGCAATCAGAGGATCGAAGGCTTCCGGACTGACAAAGCCCACGAAGTTGGCATAGACCGCACCGCCTAACCCCATGATGCTAGCCCCCAGAACAAAGGCCTGGAGACGGAAGCGCATGGTATCCTTACCCATGGCCCGCGCTGCCAGCTCATTCTCCCGGATACAGCGCAGAACGCGCCCCCAGGGCGATTTGTAGGCTCGCTCACACAGGAAATAGAGAACGGCCAGCACAACCAGAACCAGAACCATATAGGCGACGGGACTGCCGCCCTCGACAATGTTGTTGAACTTGCCGGGGATCGTGCCAAAACCATTCACCCCGCCCGTCAGCCAGGACTCGTTTTTCAGGACCAGTCGAATGATTTCAGCAATACCGATGGAGGCAATCGCCAGATAGTCCGACCGCAGGTTCAACGTCACAAGTCCCACCAGGAATGCGATGATCCCCGAGGCAATCGCCGCAACTGCAAAGCCGATGATAAGCGGCATGCCATAGCCGCCAAGATGCGGCAGGTCCGGCCCCAGCGAGGTCAGGATCGCGCTGGAATAGGCTCCGATTGCGAAGAAGGCCGCGATACCGACATTCAACATGCCGGTAAAGCCCCACTGGACATTCAGACCGAGGGTGAGAATGCCGTAGATACCTGCCAATGTCAGGAAGAAGACAAAGAAATGGATAAGACCAATCAGTTCCATAATCAGGTACTCCTTCCTGCAAAGATACCCGTCGGGCGCACAATCAGAATGACAACCATCAAGGCAAAGGCAATGGCCGGCTTGTAGGCCGGGTCCAGGAACAACGTCGACATCTCCTGTGCAATGCCGATGATAATCCCACCGGCAACGGCCCCATACGGGTTACCAATGCCGCCCAGGATCGCCGCCGCAAAGACCGGCAGCAGGATGTTCCAGCCCATTTCCGGGAACAGTCGTGTATCCAGGCCCAGGAAGATACCGGCCGCTGCGGCCAGCGCGCCCCCCATAACCCAGGTCCACATGATGACCTTTTCCGTATCGATGCCGGTCAGGCGGGCAAGTTCCGCGTTATCGGCAACGGCACGCATGGCCTTACCAACCTTGGTTTTCTGAAGGAACAGATGCAGCGCAATGACAAGAACAGCCGTGCCGACAAGGATCGTGATCTGGTCTGGCTTGATCCGCAGGCCCGCGAATTTTTGCGCAATCTGAATCCCCTGCTCGAAGACCTGGTTATCCGGCCCCCAGATCAACTGGATCAGGGAACGCAGGATCAGGGCGACGCCAAAGCTGGAGATCAGCAGGATGATCGGCTGGCTGCGCCGGAAATTGCGATACAGCAACTTGTCGATAAGGACGGCGAGCGCCGCTGTGACGACGAGGGCGACAATAAAACCGATCCAGAAAGGCATTTTCAAAATGCCGAATACCACCAGCGTTACATAAGCGCCGATGGTCATCAGGTCACCGTGAGAGAAGTTTGCGAAACGCAAAATACCAAAGGTAAGCGAAACGCCAATGGCACCAAGGGACAGAATGCTGCCCAGAATAATGCCGTAAAGAAGTAGTTGTAGAATTTCCATGAGTCTGTGCCCCCTGCCCTTAACCGCCTAGGAACATTTCGGCCACCTCACGGTTGGCCAGGAGGTTCGCACCGGTGTCTTCATATCGGTTCTTGCCACTCGCCAGGACATAGCCCCGGTCAGCAAGACCCAACGCCTGTTTCGCGTTTTGCTCCACCATCAGAATTCCGATTCCCAAGTCATTGACTTGTTTCACGATTTCAAAAATCTGATCCATGTATTTGGGGCTGAGACCCGCAGTCGGTTCATCCACCAGAAGCAATTTGGGGTCCAACATCAGCGCCTTGCCCATGGCAACCATCTGACGTTGGCCACCGGAAAGCGTGCCCGCGGCCTGGTTCCGCTTTTCTTTCAGCGGCGGAAACATGTCATAGACCTGCGCCAGACTGTCGGAGATATCGTCTTTCCGGACAAAAGCACCCATTTCAAGGTTCTCGTGAACAGACAGCGTTGGAAAGATATTATTGGTCTGCGGCACATAACAAATACCGCGGCGCACGATCGCGTCGGGGCTGTCATGTGTGATTTCATCACCCTGAAAGGTGATCTTGCCGCTTCTGATCTTCAGAAGACCGAAAACCGATTTCATCGCTGTGGATTTGCCTGCACCATTCGGGCCGACAATGACAACGATCTCGCCTTCATTCACGGTCATCGACAGGTCTGACAGGATATCCGCCTCCGAATATCCGCCTGTCACTTTGTCTAGGGTAAGCAAAGGCATCAGGCTGCTCCCCCCTCTTGGCTGTCATGGGCGGAACTGCCCAGATAGGCCTCCAACACTTCTTCGTTGGAGCGCACCTCTTCGAATGACCCCTGGCACAGAACGCCGCCTTGCGCCATGCAGACAACCGGATCGCACAGGCGACCGATCAGGTCCATATCATGTTCGATGAGGCAAAATGTGTAGCCCCGTTCATCCCGAAGCGTCTGGATCATATCGGCAAGCTTGGCCAAAAGGGTCCGGTTCACGCCGGCACCGGGTTCATCAAGCAGAACCACCTTGGCGTCGGTCATCATCGTGCGCCCAAGTTCCAGAAGCTTTTTTTGCCCACCGGAAAGGTTCCCCGCCAACTCGTCACGAATATGCGTGAGTTGAAGAAACTCCAGGACTTCCTCGGCTTTTTTGAGAACCTCACGGTCCTGCTGGCGTACGGACTTCCAGTTAAACCAGGTATTGAACAGATTCTCGCCCTTCTGCCGAGGCGGTACCATCATGAGGTTTTCCAACGCGGTCATGCGCTCAAACTCATGCGGAATCTGGAAGGTGCGCACAATGCCCATATGGAACAATTTGTCTGCACTCAGCCCCGTAACATCCTTGCCGTCATAAACGATACGACCGTCCGTCGGCGCAAAGGCCCCGGCGATCATATTAAACAATGTGGTTTTTCCCGCCCCATTCGGACCAATCAGCCCGGTTATTGTCCCTTTTTGGATGTCAAAGCTGCAATTTTTAACAGCCTGCACGCCTCCAAAGGACTTTGAGAGGGATTGAATAGAAATCAATTCCGAACCCTCGCTCTTGTTATAAATTACGAACAAACCCCCACGGCCTTATAACGATTTCACTCTGTTCAGGCTAGTTGATTGTTACATAATTTCGTTACAATCCGTATATATTTTAAGCTTAAAACATAAGAAAGAAAGATCGAAATCTAAACACCTATTCCGTTAAAACGGATAAAACTAATTATCTGCATTTTCAGCAATACAATTACCTTTTTGCGCTGCAACAAGAGGCCACGCAGTTGCAACAGCACGACCGCCTTTCTGAAAATAACCTTGAATTGTTAGAATCGATTCGTCCTCACCCAGACAGTATTGGTTCTGCGCGCCGGTCTGCGTATGACTTGGCGCCGACTGGCCGCTCCACTTCCCATTCCGGTATCGGCAGATGATGTTGGAGGCGGCAAAGCGGATACTTCGGAAAACCTGTGCAGCAGTGCAACTATCTGGAAAGAAGCTCGAAAAGCCCTTTTTGAGAAGCCATCGTTCACCGTTCCAGACTTTTATCCCCTTTGCCATATAGACACCCGTTGCCTGGTTTTTACGCGTTATTTGCCCGATGCGTGCTGTCCTGGCGTCTTTACCTGTCTGGCGGTGATGATAACCGACAGGCTTTCCCCGGCTATTGATTGCGCCACAAAAAATATGAGCAATATCAACCGTCGGACTGTTGTCCGTCACAGCGGCAAGGTCACGCGCGCGAGGGCAGCTCCCCCCTCCTGACATAACGCTGTCAGCATGGGCTTGATAAGAGACGGCACCACCACACAACAAAAACCCGTAAAACAGGGCGGCAAGCAACCTTGACAGACGCTCTGGCATAGCGTGAATCATTCCTCGAAAACAGATTGGGCAATGACCATATTCTGTTTCTGCATGAGTAAAAAAGAAAGATCTGGCAATGACCCCTAACATTCGGGTTCGCGGTGCGCGTGAACATAACCTGAAAAATGTCGATGTAGATATCCCCCGGGATAAACTCGTGGTCATCACCGGCCTGTCAGGATCCGGCAAGTCGTCACTCGCCTTCGATACCATTTATGCAGATGGCCAGCGCCGGTATGTGGAATCGCTTTCCGCCTATGCGCGCCAGTTCCTGGAAATGATGCAGAAACCGGATGTCGACCTCATTGAAGGCCTCAGCCCGGCCATTTCCATCGAACAAAAGACGACGTCCAAGAACCCGCGCTCCACAGTCGGTACGGTTACCGAAATCTACGACTATATGCGCCTGCTATGGGCGCGCGTCGGTGTCCCCTATTCTCCTGCGACAGGCCTGCCGATTGAAAGCCAGACCGTCAGCCAGATGGTCGATCGGATCATGGATATGGAGGACGGGACGAAACTCTATCTGCTTGCCCCGATCGTGCGTGGCCGCAAAGGGGAATACCGGAAAGAATTTGGCGAGCTTCAGAAAAAAGGGTTTCAGCGCGTCAAGGTCGACGGGGAGTTTTACCTGATTGAAGACGCCCCGGAACTGGACAAGAAAATCAAACACAATATCGATGTTGTCGTAGATCGCGTTGTCGTGCGCGATGGCCTGCAGTCCCGGCTGGCGGATTCCATTGAAACGGCGCTTGGCATCTCCGAAGGTCTGCTCTTTGCAGAAGATGCGACCAGCGGCGAACAAACAATTTTCTCCGCAAACTTCGCCTGCCCTGTCAGCGGGTTCACCATTGAGGAAATCGAACCGCGCCTGTTCTCCTTCAACAATCCCTTTGGCGCCTGCCCTGCCTGCGACGGCCTCGGGACCGAAATGTATTTTGACGAAGAACTGGTCGTTCCGGACCGTAACCTCTCCCTGCAGAAAGGGGCTATTGCCCCCTGGGCCAACTCCAGTTCTCCCTATTACAAGCAGACGCTGAAGGCGATCACGGACCATTACGGCGTCGCCATGACGGTGCCCTTTGTCGAACTACCCCTGAAGGTTCAGGAATGCATTCTATACGGCAGCGGCAAGGAACAGATTGAGTTTTCCTATGACGACGGCCTGCGCTCCTACAAAACGAAGAAGGTGTTCGAGGGGATCATCCCGAATATGGAACGCCGTTATCGTGAGACCGACAGTAACTGGGCACGCGAAGAACTCGGCAAATATCAGGCAGTTCACCCCTGTGGCAGATGCCACGGGCATCGGCTGAAGGACGAAGCCCTTGCGGTCAAAATCGACCAATTGCACGTTGGCGAAGTCGCCCAGATGTCCATTCGCGATGCAGGTACATGGTTTCAGGAGGTCCATGACAAACTGAGCCAGAAAGACCAGGAGATTGCACATCGTATCCTCAAGGAAATCAACGAGCGACTTGGCTTCCTGAACAACGTCGGGCTCAGTTATCTCACCTTGTCACGTGCTTCCGGCACCTTGTCGGGCGGGGAAAGCCAGCGTATCCGCCTCGCCAGCCAGATCGGATCAGGCCTGACAGGGGTTCTCTATGTGCTGGACGAACCCTCGATCGGCCTGCATCAACGCGACAACGACCGGTTGTTGGCGACGCTGCAGCATCTGCGTGATCTTGGAAACACCGTCATTGTCGTTGAACATGACGAAGACGCCATTCGTTGTGCCGACTATCTGATTGATATGGGACCAAAGGCGGGTGTCCACGGTGGCGAAGTTGTCGCACAGGGACTGCCGGAAGAGGTGTTCAAGAATATGAACAGCCTGACAGCCCAGTATATTACCGGTTTCAAGCAGGTTCCCATCCCGAAGAAACGCCGTAAGGGGCATTCGCGTCAAAAACTGGTAGTGGAAGGCGCGCGGGAGAACAATCTCAAGAATGTCTCCGCGAAAATCCCGCTGGGCACCTTTACCTGTGTTACAGGCGTCAGCGGCAGCGGTAAATCCACGCTTGTGATCGAGACACTCTGGAAAGCATTGAACCGGCGTTTGATGAAAGCGCGCGAACACCCCGGTGCCCATGACAAAATCACTGGTGTTCAGCATCTCGACAAAGTCATTGATATCGACCAATCCCCGATCGGGCGCACCCCGCGGTCAAACCCGGCAACCTATACCGGGGCTTTCACTCCCATCCGCGAATGGTTCTCCGGTCTGCCTGAAGCCAAGGCGCGCGGCTACACCCCGGGCCGCTTCAGCTTCAACGTCAAAGGCGGACGTTGTGAGGCCTGTCAGGGTGACGGTGTCATCAAGATCGAGATGCACTTCCTGCCGGACGTCTATGTCCAATGCGACCAGTGTAAAGGACATCGCTATAATCGCGAGACGCTGGAGGTCACCTACCGGGAAAAATCCATTTCTGACGTGCTGGAAATGACCGTTGACGAGGCGGCGGAATTTTTCAAGGCCGTCCCATCCATTCGGGATAAAATGGAAACCCTGCAGCGGGTTGGCCTTGGATATATCAAAGTCGGTCAACAGGCGACCACGCTTTCCGGCGGCGAAGCGCAGCGCGTGAAGCTTGCCAAGGAACTGAGCCGCCGCGCAACCGGCAAAACCCTGTATATCCTCGACGAACCGACAACGGGTCTGCACTTCGAGGACGTAAACAAGCTGCTGGAAGTGCTTCACACCCTCGTTGACAACGGCAACACCGTCGTTGTCATCGAACATAACCTGGAAGTCATCAAGACCGCAGACTGGATCATAGATATTGGTCCCGACGGCGGGGACAAAGGCGGTGAAATCGTCGCCATGGGCACACCTGAAGCAATCGCGGACGAGCCACGCAGCTATACCGGGCAATATCTTCTGCCCTATCTCGCCAAACAAGCTGCTGAGTAGAACGATACATGCAGAACCAGCAGCCGCCCTTGTCGATATGACGGGGGCGGCTGTTTCTTTTGAACCCAAGGTCCTGTATCGTTCAAGGAGATTGAGGTGATAGGAGGCCTGGATGAAGGAGTTCTGGTGGATACCAATCCGACTGATCTGCTTCTGCGTCCTTCTTCTGGCCACCTCACCGTTACAGGCGCAAGAACCCCTCAAAATACGGGTTATTGGGCAGGCTGAGGGTACTTCCAACTATTATCATGACCTCCTCAAGCAGGCCCTGACGCAGGCGGGGCATCCCGTCGAACTGGATATTCGATACGACATTCCGCAAAAGCGCTATATAGCAATGTTCGAACATGGTCTGATCGACGTCGTATGGTTATTGAAGAGCGCAGAGCGAAACCAAAAATACCAGCATGTAGATATTGACCTGACCAATGGCTTGCTTGGACAACGTGTCCTGATGATCCCACCCGGGACAGGCCAGGACTATGCCGAGATAAAGAACCTGGACAATTTTCGTAAATCAGGAAAAGTCGGTGCATTCGGGACGAACTGGTTCGATATAGATGTCTGGGAGGTCAATGACCTTCCCTATGTTGTCCTCGACGGCGACTGGCGTCGCATCTACGATCTTCTCTTATTACCAAGGCCGAGGCGGAATACCCCGCCCTTCGACTATTTTTCAAGAGGCGTCTCGGAAATATCCTACGAGATTTCCATCCATCCCTCTCTCAAGATCGAACCGCATCTCCTTTTCATCTATGACCGCGATTTTGTCTTTTATATCAGTGATAAATCTAAATATCTTCAGCCAATCATTGAACAAAGCCTGCACCAAGCACAAGCAAGCGGACTAATGCAACGTCTGTTCAAACACTATTTTTCCGAGCCATTGGCCAATCTGGACCTGGACAAGCGTGTACGCCTAAACCTGAAGACACCGAAGTAAACGGTGCCCACCTTTTTCCAGACACCGCTTGACTACTGGATTTGCCAAGGTAAACCACCACATCAAATACAGCATTCAAGATTGGGTATCTTTCATGGGTAACGACATTCGACCTGTTCACGTCATCGGCGGCGGCCTCGCCGGCTCGGAAGCCAGTTGGCAATTGGCTCAGGCCGGTGTGCCTGTAGTGCTGCATGAAATGCGCCCGGTCGTGCGCACCGATGCCCATCAGACTGAAGACCTGGGTGAACTGGTTTGTTCCAACTCCCTTCGTTCCGATGACCACGAATATAACGCGGTCGGTCTTTGCCATCAGGAAATGAGGCAATGCAATTCACTTGTCATTGCGTCCGCCGATACCGCCAAGGTTCCGGCTGGCGCCGCGCTTGCGGTCGACCGTCATGACTTTTCTGGGCACATTACGAAAGCATTGACCGATCACCCGCTGGTCACAATCGAACGTGAAGAAATCACAGGTCTGCCGCCAGAGGAATGGGACTCTGTCATCGTGGCGACCGGCCCCCTCTCCTCACCGGCGCTGACCAAGGCTATCCTTGATGTTTCCGGTGAGGAACAATTGGCCTTTTTTGACGCCATTGCCCCAATTGTACACAGAGACAGCATTGATATGTCGCAGGCCTGGTTCCAGTCGCGTTACGACAAGGGCGAAGGCAGCGACTATATCAACTGCGCCATGGATAAGGAGCAATATGAAGCCTTTATCCAGGCTCTGCTGGATGGAGAGAAGACAGAATTCAAGGAATGGGAAAAGGATACGCCATATTTTGAAGGTTGCCTGCCCATCGAAGTCATGGCCGAACGCGGCATTGAAACCTTGCGATACGGCCCGATGAAACCGGTCGGCCTGACCAACCCGCACGCCCCGGAAAAGCGTCCTTACGCGGTGGTGCAGCTTCGCCAGGACAACAAGCTTGGCACATTGTGGAATCTCGTCGGGTTCCAGACGAAACTGAAATACGGTGCGCAGGCCGAAGTCTTCCGAACGATTCCAGGGTTGGAAAATGCCGAATTTGCCCGACTGGGCGGCATTCACCGCAATACATTCCTGAACAGCCCACGCCTTTTGGATAATGAACTGCGGTTGAAGGCCGATCCCCGTCTGCGTTTCGCCGGACAGATCACAGGTGTGGAAGGCTATGTTGAATCGGCCTCCATTGGTTTGCTTGCAGGCCGTATGGCCGCGGCCGAACGACTTGGCCAGGACTTCACTCCGCCACCGGCGACAACAGCCCTGGGGGCCTTGCTCAATCATATTACTGGTGGTGCGGAGGCTGACACCTTCCAGCCGATGAACGTGAATTTCGGCCTCTTTCCGCCGCCGCAGCCGCCGGCAGGAAAACGCAAAATCAAAGGGCGTGACCGTAAGCTCGCCATGACGGAGCGGGCAAAACAGGACCTTGCAGACTGGATGTCTCAGTCATAATAACTTGATTTCATAAGCTATTTAATCGTAGCGTCAACACAGTCGAAGCAAGGAATCCGCACGTGGAAACGGCGCTGATCGCATTAACGACTTTTTTTGCCGTCATCGGACCGGCCGATGTTGCTGCGCTGTTTGCGGCCCTGACCCCCAACAGCACCGCAGTCGAACGCCGGGCCATGGCACTGAAGGGCATCCTGCTTGCCACCGGCATCCTGCTGCTCTTCGCGTTTTTCGGAAAAGCCATCCTCACGCTCTTCGGCATATCCCTGCCTGCCTTGCGTATCGCGGGGGGAATCCTGCTTCTTCTGATTTCGATCGACATGGTCTTTGCACGTTCATCAGGCAGCACAACGACCACAAGCGAGGAAAACCAGGAAGCCAGCCGCAAAGATGATATTTCGGTATTTCCGCTTGCAACCCCCCTGATCGCGGGCCCGGGCACCATCGGCGCCACGATCCTGCTGGTGTCGGAGGCGCATGGCGACTGGCAGCAAATCGGGTTTGTGATCGGGGCATTGCTCGCAATTCTGCTGCTGACCTTCGTGCTTCTGCTTTTGGCCTCACAGGTGCAAAAAGTCCTCGGCGTAACCGGTCTTCACGTAGTTTCCCGTATCGTGGGCGTTTTGCTGGCCGCCCTGGCCATTCAGTTCATATTGGATGGAATCAACGCAAGCGGACTGATCCCGACAGGATTACCACGCTAAAATTGCCCGGTCAGATGCTTGGCGATCAGGCCCATGACCCGCAACGCAGGCTTTTCTGCAAGCGTAGGGGAAAAAGGATCATTATCCGCACGTCGTAGCTGTCGTAGATAGCTGTCACAAAGTGATGCCAATCGAAGTGCAGGCAGGGCTTCTTTCCGGCAGTCCCGGCGCAATTCCCGCGCCAGATGAAGTTCCTGCAAAGCAAGGGTACAGACGTCCCCCACAGCAGCGGACACAACGCTACTGCCCTCACCTTTCGCCAAATCCTTGCCCTCAATCCCATGTTTGGCCTGCAGGGTTTCGGGAATCGACACCCAATGTCGCCGCAGGTGGAATGGCAATGCTCGCATAAGTCCAATCAAAGCCCATGCCGTCCCAATATGGCCTGCTGCCCTTCTGGATTTCTCACAGTCACCGGCGAGAACAACAGTCATCAGTTCAGATAGGTTTCCACCGGTTGCCCGCGCATACTGGAGCAGCGCTTCTTCGTTTGCGAAACCCGCATTATCCAGATCGCATTCCCGTTTATCGATCAGTGAGGAAAAGAGCTCCTCCGGCAAATCATGGTTTCGGATCGCCTGATGCAGTGGAATGACGACTTCATGACGTCTCGGCTGATCCTGAAAACATTCGTCGATGGACTCGCGCCACCATTGAAGCCGGATCTGACCCAACATGGGTTCACTGACAGTATCGCCGGTCTTGGCAATCTCATGGTTAAACGCAATCAGCGCAAACAGCGCTTCTCTTTTATCCGCCGGAGCCAGCATCGCAATCGTGAAACGGTCGGAATCCTTTTCCTTTGCAATAGTTGCACAGCGCGACAGTTCAGTTGTTTCCGTCATGCCTCAGCCTTCTCACGACACATCTCGTCGAGTTCGTTCGGATCTTCCTGAAACACACATGACGGATCCCGGCAAATATTCGAAAACAACTTGCCGTAAATTGCGAGTAAGGCTTTGAAGCATTTACGCTCGGCCCAAGGCATATCGTCCGACAAATGGCTCACATAGGGAGCCATCTTCCTACGATGTCTCTCCGCTTTTTCTGCGATTTCCGCAATCAGTGAATTTCCGGGCAAGGACCCGGCCAGCAGTTGATCCCGTAACGAATAGGGAATCGTCAGAAGCTGTGCACATCCCGCTGCATCTTTGGCGATGTCACGCATGATATGCACAAGATAGCAGAAGATCGCCATGTCCTGTGCCATCGGATACAACTGCTCCGAGGACGGGCCGTGGAAAACGCCATCCGGCTTCTGGTTTGCCAGCAAAATATAGAGATAGACGACCGCAGGAGAAACGGTCGCACCAACACTATAACGATCGAAATCGTCCCAATCCTGAATTGGCTCTTCGTTGACGTCCCTCTTCATCGCCATAGCCAGATTATGCCAGGGAGCTGTTCCCAAATTTGAGAGGCAAACCGTTTCTGCCAGGGCGCGGTAGATCGCATCTTCCGCCTTGTTGCCAGCGGCCCTCAGTCCAACGGACTTCAGTTCCCAATCATCAATATGCCGGATGTATGCCTCGCGATGCTCCTCCCTATCCTTTTGGGACATGGTCAGGAAGTCATCGTCAATCAGGTCGTCGATGAACCGCATAGAGGCATAGCTTGCTGCAAAGAGCGGTTTTTTTGCCGATGGCAGCATCTTGCTGACAAACCAGAGGTTCGATCCTCCGCCGCGGGTAACAGAGGCACAATAGCTGAGATCATCGGCCAAGGAATGGCTGGCTTTTGACATTCACTTCCGCCTCAGTCAGCGGGCATGGCGATAAGCGCTGCGGCGACCCTGCGGCCCTCAGACAAGAGAATATTATACGTGCGGCAGGCAGCGCCTGTGTCCATCTGGTCTATGCCCACGCCCCGGTCACGCAGCGCCTGTTTGAAGTGGCTTGGCACCAACTCCATACTGCTACCGCACCCGAGAAGGAGAATTTCAACTGACGGCTCCGCATCGAAAACCATTTCAAGGCTTTCAACGGTCAAATCCGCAATGGATGTGATATTCCATTCGTGAACCATGTCGGGAAGAACCACAATCGACCCACGATATCGGGTCGTGTTCACTTTGAAGCGGTCGGGGCCATAGGAAACAATCACCTGCTTCCCATCCGGTGTCATCGGTGTAATGTCCATCCTATGGCCCTCCCAATACTGTACTAAACGGCGTTAGGCGCTTGCTTCCTGTCCCGGCACAGCTTCCTCCTCGTCACCACGGTTCGGCCGCAGGTAAAGCAGCAGCGGCACCGCCAGGGCGATGGAAGAATAGGTACCAATCACCACCCCCCAGATCAGGGCAACGGAGAAGCCGCGAATAACCTCGCCGCCAAAGGCAACCAGTGCGATCAGGGCCAGCAATGTCGTGAAACTGGTCATGACCGTACGGGACAATGTCTGGTTGATCGACAGATCAAACAACTCGGCAAATCCCATCTTCTTGTATTTCCGCATATTCTCGCGAACGCGGTCGAAGACAACGACGGTATCGTTAATGGAGTAGCCTGCAATCGTCAGCACCGCAGCCACAGTTGCGAGGTTGAACTCCATTTGCAGAACCGAGAACAGCCCGACTGTGGTGATCACGTCATGCGTCAGTGCAATAATCGCGCAGACACCAAACTGCCATTCAAAACGGAACCAGATATAGACCATGATTGCCAGCACAGCCGAGATCACAGCCCAAAGTGCTGCTTCCTGCAGTTCCTGTCCGACTGTAGGGCCAACCAGTTCGGTCCGGCGATATTCGCTGACCCGATCCCCCAATGCTTCCTTTACGGAAGCAATCGCGGCCTGTTGTTCCTTCTCCCCGCCTTCCTGACGCTGAACCCGGATCAGAAGATCGTTTTCTGCGCCAAACTGCTGGATAGAAACATCACCAAGCCCCAATCCACCAAGATCGGAACGGATTTGAGAAACATCCGCCGGGCCTTCTGTCTGCACCTCAATCAGGATACCGCCCAGAAAGTCGATACCCAGGTTCAGGCCCTTCACCCCAAAAGCCGAAATGGAGGCGAGCACAAGGAGACCGGAAAATGCAAATGCCAGAAAACGCCGACCGGTGAAGTTAATCGCGGGTGTTTCTGGAACAAGTTTCAAAAACTTCATAATACCAAACCTTCCGCAATCAAATCGGTAACGTCTTGGGACGCTTGCGTGTGTACCATGCAACGACAAGCAGACGGGTCACCATGATCGCAGTGAACATGGACGTGATGATGCCGATGGACAAAGTCACTGCAAAGCCCTTGATCGGCCCTGACCCGAAAGCAAAGAGGAGAGCCGCGGCAATCAGCGTGGTGAGGTTCGAGTCGACAATTGTCGTAAACGCCCGTTTATACCCCGCTTCAATGGAGTTGGACGCACCACGCCCGTTTTTGAACTCTTCCTTGATACGTTCGAAAATCAGAACGTTTGCATCAACCGCCATACCGATCGTCAGCACGATACCGGCGATACCCGGCAGTGTCAGCGTCGCCTGAAGTACAGACAGCGAGGACAGGATCAGGGCCACGTTGAACAACAGTGCAACGTTGGCCAACACGCCGAACAGGCCATAGGAGGCAATCATATAGCCCATGACAAGGACCAAGCCGATGATGCTGGCGATACGACCGGCATCAACAGAGTCCTGACCAAGCCCCGGACCGACAGAACGTTCTTCCAGAATGGTCAAAGGCGCCGGCAATGCCCCTGCCCTGAGCAACAAGGCGGTCTCATTGGTTTCCTTGACAGTGAAACGACCGGTAATGATACCGCTGCCACCCGGGATCGGCCCTTGGATCTGCGGCGCGCTGATCACTTTGCCATCAAGCACGATGGCAAAGAGTTTGCCTACATTTTCCGAGGTGATCTTGCTGAATTTCTTGCCGCCAATGGCGTCAAACTGGAAGCTGACGGCCGGGCGGTTATTCTGGTCAAAGCTCGGTTGCGCATTGGTGAGATGTTCACCACTGACGCCGACACGTTTTTTCACCAGATACATCCGCTCCGGCGTGCCATCGGGACGCGTCTCGATAGAGGGCAGCAGCATGCTTCCCGGCGGAACGCGGCCATTCATGGCATCCGCAACAGAGTTGGTCTCATCGACCATGTGGAAAGTCATCTTCGCGGTCTTACCAATACGCCGCTTGATGTCTTCGGTATTTTCCGCACCAGGCACCTGTACCAGAATACGGTCCGCGCCCTGACGCTGGATGATGGGTTCCTTCGTGCCGTCTTCGTCGATACGACGACGAATAACTTCGATGGACTGCCCCACAACCTGGGAAACTTCCGCCTGAACGTCCTTCTCAGACATGGAAATCTGGAAATGGCCATTCTCGGAAACGTTGACCACCAGTCGATTATCAAAATCCCGGATAATCTGGCGGACATCGTCAATCTTGCTGACGTCTTTTAATGTGAAGACAGCGGCTTTCTTCGAAACGCCCAGACCGGAATACCGGAGACGGGCTTTACGAAGGTCGGAGCGTAGCTCATCGACAACGTTTTCAAGCCGTTCCTCCAGGACCTTGTCCGCTTCCACCTTGAACAGGAGATGTGCACCACCCTGCAGGTCGAGGCCGAGGTTGATCTGTTTACTCGGCATCCAGGACGGCAGTCCGGCCAAGATCCCCACCGGGAGGAAGTTCGGTGCGGCGTAGAGAACCCCTAGCAGGCAAACCACGCCGATCAGTGCTTTTTTCCAAATGGGAAAGTTTAACATCGGCCCCTATCCGCAATAGGCGCTGACTGAATAGTCAGGCCCATCTTTTGCTTTCTTTATTTATCTTTTTTACCGCCAAAGAGACCGGCGAGGCCGCCTTTTTTCTCTTGAGCAGCCGTCGTATCATTTGCGGGTTCGGTCTTGGTGAGAACGTCCATGACGGTCTGTTTTGCAACACGAACCTTAACGCCTTCTGCGAGTTCAACCTGCAGTTCGTTGTCGTCGATCACCTTGGTGACCGTGCCGTAGAAACCACCACCGGTCAGAATCTTGTCGCCACGGCGAATGGAAGACAGTTTATTCTGGTGATCTTTCTGCTTCTTCTGCTGCGGACGAATCAGCAGGAAATAGAAAACAACAAAAATCAACGCCAAAGGCAGCATGCTGGTCAACAGGCTACCGCCGCCAGCCGCGCCTGCAGTCTGAGCCCACGCTTCGGAAATGAACATGGAGATACTCCCTCCGGTTAACTACACATATGGTCTATATAGGAAGACAATTCCGCCGGGACTATACCCTTCATTACGGATTATGCAATGGAAAGGCGGCGCTTTCCCTTGCGGAACGATCCACCTGTGATAGGGTCCGCAAAAATCTTCCTGCAAGAGGCTGTAAATATGAAAGAATCGACCCTGGTTCCCTTTCTGACACGAATCGCAGATGCCCTCGATCGCATGGCCCCGGAAAAGCGTCCTACGCTGGATCTGGCTTCTGCGGATGCCTTCGTCTGGGAGGCAGATGCCCTTGTCCTGGAACCGGTCCCGTCGGTGAACCGCGTCGCGATTGATCTTCTCAAGGGAATTGAACGCCAAAAAGACGCCTTGATTGCCAATACAGAAAGATTTGCCAAAGGCTTACCGGCAAACAACGCCTTGCTTTGGGGCGCGCGCGGCGGCGGCAAAAGCTCCCTGGTGAAAGCAGCGCATGCCTTTGTAAATAAGCAGACGAACAAAGAGCTGGCCCTGGTTGAAATCCACCGGGAGGATATTCCCACGCTGCCGGCCCTGCTGAACCTGCTTCGCGACAGTTCCAGACGCTTCATCCTCTTCTGCGACGATTTGTCCTTCGACGGGCAGGACGACAGCTACAAATCCCTCAAGGCCGTGCTGGAAGGTGGCATTGAAGGCCGACCAGACAATGTTGTGTTTTACGCCACATCGAACCGACGTCACCTGATGCCGCGGGATATGATCGAAAACGAACGCTCGACCGCGATCAACCCGTCCGAGGCCGTTGAAGAAAACGTGTCCCTCTCCGATCGCTTCGGCCTATGGCTTGGCTTCCACAATTGTGACCAGGATACATATTTCCAGATGATTGCCGGTTACGTGGACGCCTACGGGCTGAAGGTTACCGAAGAAGAATGGAAACCCAAAGCCGTAGAGTGGACCGTCACCCGTGGATCGCGTTCAGGGCGTGTGGCTTGGCAATTCATCCAGGATCTTGCCGGTGAACTTGGGCAGAAATTGACCTGAGTGCCTAGCTAGACAAGTATTTCTTGGGATTAAGGACTCTCTGCCCTTTTCGAACCTGGAAATGCAACTGCGGCCGATCGACATCACCCGAACTGCCGACACGGGCAATGGTCTGGCCGCGTCGCACCTGATCACCCTGACGGACCAGAATGGTACCGTTATGGGCATAGGCCGTCATATAACCATCCGCATGTTTCAACAGAACCAAATTGCCGTAACCCTGCAGGGAGCCACTATAGGCGACGACACCGTTTTCGGCGGCCTTCACTGCCGTTCCCCGTGGTGCGGCGATATTCAGACCGTCGTTGCGACGTCCCTTCCCTTTTGGCCCAAAGGTGGAGATGACCCGTCCGCGAACCGGCCACAGGAATTTTGACGAAGAACGCTTTGGCGGGCTGGGAATTGCTGCGACTTCCCTGCGGTGTCGCGGTTCCGCCGGTCGTGCTGCAGGTTTTGGAAAGCCCTTGGCTGTAAAAGTTGTCTTCTGCGGCGTTTGCGCTGCGACGGTCTGCGTTCTGGGTTTGCTGGTTTCAGTCACCGTCCGACTTTGCGGCGCACTGTGACTGGCCTGCTGAACAATTGTGGACGGCAAAACCAGCTTCTGCCCCACGGCAATTGTATAGGGTTCGCGAAGACTATTGGCCCGGACCAACTCGCTCATCGCCACATTATATTGCCGCGAAATCGCATAGACTGTATCGCCGCGTTTCACCACATGCACCCGGGCTTTCGGAATGGTCAGCCTTTGACCGGTCTGCAGTTTGTAAGGAGGCGTCAGGTTATTCGCCGTAATGATCGTACGCAAAGGTGTTCCATAGGCCCGGGCAATCGAATAGAGCGTCTGGCCTTTGCGCACCACATGGCGGCCATCCGCACGAACGGTAACCGGTACTGAACTGGAAGGCGAAGACCTGGATTCAGTGCCTTTGTCCGAATCATCATAGATTCGCACATTCGGACCTCTATCCTTCAGGACGAGGCCACAGCCCGCAAGCAGGAAGGCCGCAGACAAAAGCAGAAATACCGGTCTGGCTGTTTGGCGAAGAATCTTCATAGAGGAAACTGTAGACAGGACGGCCACAACACTCAATAACCTTGCCTGTCACCCGTTCCGGGCAAAAGCGGCACGAACCGCACCGGGCCGAGGTCCTCGACGTCGATTCCGTTGTCGGTCTTGGTCACTTTCAGGAGGTCCTGATGGTCGCGATGCTCGCCAACCGGCACAACCATGATGCCCCCAACAGCAAGCTGATCCACCAGGACAGGTGGAATATCCGCTGCCGCCGCCGTAACCATGATGCGCTGGAACGGCGCCTGCTCTGGCCAGCCCAAGCCACCATCACCCGTTTTGCTGGTAATATTATGGCGACGCAGATCGGTAAAACGCTGCTCGGCCTGCTTGAGCAATTCCCGGTGACGTTCGATCGTGTAAACCCGTCGGCAAAGATGAGACAGGATCACGGCCTGATAGCCGGACCCCGTCCCGATTTCCAAAACCTTGACCCGTTTGTCGACATCAAGCGCCAAAGTCATGAGGGCGACAATCATCGGCTGGCTTATGGTTTGCCCCTTGTCGATAGGCAGGGCCGAGTTTTCGTAGGCATGCTCCCGGAAAGTCTCGGGAACAAACAACTCGCGGGGAACGCGCTCCATAACGTCGAGAATCGTCTTGTCGACGATCCCGCTGCGGCGCATCTCCAAGATTAAACGAGCTCTATCCTCGACCTGGGTCATTGTTTGCTGCACGAAAACAGGGCCTTTACACCGACGTTATCAGGAAGACGGCAATTCGATCTTTTCAATACCACCCATATAAGGCCGCAATGCGTCAGGAATTGTTACGCTGCCATCCTCATTCTGGTAGTTTTCCAGAACTGCGATCAAAGTACGGCCTACAGCAAGGCCCGAACCATTCAACGTATGCACAAACTGCGTGCCTTTCTCACCTTTCGGGCGGAAACGCGCCTTCATGCGCCGCGCCTGGAAGTCGCCGCAAACAGAGCAGCTGGATATCTCACGATAGGTGTCCTGCCCCGGCAACCAGACCTCGATATCATAGGTCTTGCGCGCACCAAAGCCCATGTCACCGGTGCAGAGAACGATCACGCGATAGGCCAGACCAAGGCGTTTCAATACCTCTTCAGCACATCCGACCATACGCTCCAACTCATCCAGTGACTTATCCGGATGGGTTACGCTGACCATTTCCACCTTGGAGAACTGGTGCTGGCGAATCATGCCCCGCGTATCCTTGCCGGCGGCCCCCGCCTCAGAACGGAAGCAGGACGTCCAGGCCGTGAAGCGCATAGGCAGTTCCTCTTCGGCCCAGATATTGTCCCGCGCCAGATTGGTCAGGGGAACTTCTGCCGTCGGGATCAGCCAATAGTCGTCATCGGTATGGAACAGGTCTTCCTTGAACTTGGGAAGCTGACCGGTGCCATACAGGGCGTCGTCGCGAACCAATGCAGGCGGAACCGTTTCAGAATAGCCATGTTCCATGGTCTGCAGGTCCAGCATGAAGTTGCCCAACGCACGCTCCAGCCGGGCAAGCGCCCCTTTGAGGACTACAAAGCGAGCCCCGGAAATCTTGGCAGCCGTTTCAAAGTCCATCAGGCCGAGTTGTTCGCCCAACTCAAAATGCTGTTTCGGCTCGAAGTCACACTTACGTGGCTCACCGACACGGCGAATCTCAACGTTTTCGTCTTCATCAGTACCAAAGGGAACATCGTCATGCGGCAGGTTCGGCAGAGTTTCAAGCAGGCCGGTCAGCGCTTGCGCAGCATCCCGCTCCTCCTGCTCTGCAGCGGCGAGTTTTTCTTTTAGTCCCTGGACTTCAGCCATAAGCTGGGAGGCTTTTTCTTCATCCCCGGACTTTTTGGCCTGACCAACCTCTTTGGAGGCGGTGTTACGACGAGCCTGCATCTCTTGCATGGTTGTCTGCAGAGAACGGCGGGACTCATCCAGGTTCAAAATCTCCTGCGCTTTGGGCTCAACGCCACGGGCAGCCATAGCTTTATCAAAAGCGTCTGGATTCTCACGGATGAATTTCAAGTCATGCATAGCTGAAAACCTTGAACTGAATTGTTCTTATTGCATCACGGTTTATAGGAGACCGCGCGGCAGGCGTAAACCGTCCAATTCAAGGCGATTCAACTTCAGGCAAAGGCCCCGTTCCCTAAATCCGGGATTTATGAGTCTTTCGGGGCCTCTTCGCCTTCTTCTTCATCCTTTTCATCATCCTCGCCGACGTCCAAACCCAGTTCCTTGTCCCGGGCAATCTGCTGTTTGCGGATCATGACCGCACAGATAATGGAAATTTCGTAGAGAAGGATAATGGGAATAGCCAAACCGATCTGGCTCAACGGGTCCGGCGGTGTCAGGACCGCCGCAGCCACAAATGCCAGCAGAATGGCATAGCGCCGCTTCTTGCGCAGACCTTCCGCCGTTACAATCCCGATGCGGGCCAACAGGGACAGGATTACAGGCAATTCGAAGCTGATCCCGAAAGCAAAGATCAAACGCATCACCAATGAAAGATATTCATTGGCTTTCGGTTCAAGCTGCACATCGAGTGAATTGGCCTGGCCAATCTGTTCGAACCCAGCAAAGAACTGCCAGGCAACGGGCAAGACCACGTAATACACGAAGGACGCACCAATCAGGAACAAGAGAGGTGTGGCGATCAAAAATGGCAGGAATGCATTTTTCTCGTGTTTGTAGAGGCCTGGAGCCACAAACATCCAGACTTGACTGGCAATGATTGGGAAGGAAATACAAAAGCCCGCGAAGAACGCAATCTTCACATCAACAAAGAACTTCTCATGAAGCGCCGTATAGATAATGCGGCGCCCTTCCTGTCCGGCCCAGATATGGTTGAGAGGCTCGACCAGGAAGTTGAAGATGTAGTCTGCAAGCGGGAAACAAACGAAGAATGCGACCAAAAGCACGACGACGGAGATCATCAGTCGTTTACGCAACTCCACAAGATGCTCCAGAAGCGGAGCCTTACTCTCATCGACGGCCGCGTCACTATTATTAATCACGACGATTTTGCCTGCTGCTGCGACGTATCATCCGCGTCACCAGCCGTTTCGGCCTGGTCCGCAGTTTCCGTCGGCTTTACATTATTACCCTGATCCGAGTCCTGATTAGGAATGCTGCTGGGAGGAGCGATATTGGCCTTGGCTTTCCAGGATTCCATGTCGTCCTGCATTTCCTTGACCGACTGATTGATCTCCCCTGTCGGGTCAATCGAGTCTTCGATTTCCTTTTTCAGGTCAGATTCCCCAAGCTCGGACATCTGTTTCTTGATGTCCTGCAAATCAGCCTCGCGCGCGATGTCTTCCATGCTGTTCTGGAATTCACCTGCAACCATCCGGACCTTACGAACAAGGCCCATTACCGTTCGCAATACACGGGGAAGTTCCTGAGGCCCGACCACAATAACAGTCAGGACAGCAACAACCATTAACTCGGGCCAGCCGATATCGAACATTTGCCGACCGTCTCTATCCTAGTTTCAACGGAATAACTGCGAAAAGCGTTTAGCTGTTCGCAGTTTTGTCTTTGGAACCGGCAGAGGCGTCGTTTGCGGATTCACCGGAAATCTGCTTGGCATCATCGTCGTCGTTATTCTCGCCGTCCTTCATCTGCTTTTTGAAGGAGTTCAGGCCTTTGCCAAAGTCGCCCATCAATTGAGAGATTTTGCCACGTCCGCCAAAAAGAACCAGGACGATGACAAGTACGATCACCCAGTGCCAAATACTAAAAGTACCCATAGAACTTCTTTCCCAATACTACGGCTTCTTACAGCCATTAACCCTATTCGGAGGGATCATTGCAGATGAATCCCGATCCGGCAACGCCCAATCCCTTCATAGCGCGGGATTGTTGCAGTATCTTTACTCCACAGGAAAAACAAATGCCTGATTTCGGTCAAGTTCGAGAGATAAAATACTATCTTCTTTTGGTAGGAAACGACCGGTGATTCGTGCATGTAAGTGGACCTCCTCACCGCTGGTTTCACAGGTGCACAGGTGAATCAGACTTGTCCGCCCGAGCATACGGGATGCAAGCACCTTGGCCAGCCCCTGCCCCGTCGTCCTGCCACCTGCGTCTGACAGGGTCAGAGCCTCCGGACGGACAACGACTTCGACTTTATCGCCATCGCAAAAACCGTTTGCAGGGATATCACCCAGAACCGTCGGGACCGTGCCATTCTTGACCCGATAGAACATACGGTTCACGTCGCCGAAGAATTCCGCGACGAAGGCGGAATTGGGTTCGCAATACAGCTCCTCCGGTGTTCCGACCTGGATGATTCTGCCCCCCTGCATAACGGCGATTCGATCCGCCATATACATGGCTTCTTCCGCATCATGTGTCACCATAACCGAGGCCGCGCCGCTCTTTTTTAAGATATGCAGCGTGCTGTCCCTGACCTGATCACGCAGACGCGCATCCAGTCCCGAGAAGGGTTCATCCAGCAAAACCAGGTCAGGTTTCGTTGCCAGCGCACG
The DNA here is from genome assembly GCF_025136295.1 of Aestuariispira ectoiniformans. Classification (GTDB taxonomy): domain Bacteria; phylum Pseudomonadota; class Alphaproteobacteria; order UBA8366; family Aestuariispiraceae; genus Aestuariispira_A; species Aestuariispira_A ectoiniformans. The sequence goes on from NZ_CP062788.1 coordinate 2,894,915, forward strand.
CGCCAGGGCAATTCTCTGTTGTTGACCACCGGACAGCATATGAGGGTAGGATTCGCCGTAGTCGGCCATACCGACCTGCTCAAGTGCCTCGCGGACACGTTCTTTCCTTGTGGTGCCGCCGCCGTTCTCCAGTCCAAAGGCAACATTGGCTTCGACATTCAAATGGGGAAAGAGCGCATAATCCTGAAACACCAGTCCGATATTACGTTTTTCAGGTGGCACTGCATTGCCTGACGAGGCTACACAAACACCGTTCAGCAGGATTTCTCCGCTTTCCGGCACTTCCAGGCCTGCCGCCAGGCGCAATGCTGTTGTCTTTCCGCAACCGGACGGTCCCAGGAGACACACGACCTCTCCCGGATCAACAGATAGGGAAAGATCCCGGACGGCAGCCACCTTTCCGTAAACATGGCGGACAGAACGATATTCAAGGGCGGGAACTGATCGCATATTGCTCATAACAGGCTTATATTGCGCCTTATTCGCAGCCGCAAGCCTGTTGAAGCGTGCCCTCTTCGACATTTGACATAGCTCAGCGTGAGAAATCAGTCTTCGAGGGCAAGCGCATCGTCACGCTCCACAGACTCAAGCTCCTGTTCATGCTCATCCAGGTCGAAGAGCATTTCTTCCTCATCCTCTTCGTCACTATCGAAATGCGCTTCGCTCTGCTGCATTGCAATTGTTCCCAGGCCCGGACGTTTTTCCAGCAACCCGGCTGCCTGAAGTTCCTCGATCCCCGGTAGCGCCTTGACGCTCTCCAGTCCGAAGTGATCAAGAAATTTCGGTGTCGTGCCCCAGGTCACCGGACGCCCCGGCGCCCTGCGCCGGCCTTTCGGCCTGATCCATTCTGCCTCCAAGAGAATATCAATCGTCCCCTTACTCAGGGCGACACCGCGGATATCTTCGATTTCGGCTCTGGTGACCGGCTGATGATAGGCGATGATCGCAAGCGTCTCGATCGCCGCACGGCTCAGCTTTCGCGGTACTTCGCGGCTGACGGTCATATGGGAAGACAGATCATCCGCCGTTCGGAAGGCCCAGCCATTCTCGATACGCCGCAAGTTGATCCCACGGTTGGCATAGACGGCCTCCAGTTCTTCCAGAAGACCGGAAACTTCCACGCCTTCTGGCATCCGTTCCTGCAAGTGGCTTTCCGGAACAGGATCGGACGAAGCAAAGAGGATAGCCTCCAAAAGACGAAGCTGGTCAAAATGCTCCATAAAACACCCCTACAATCTGCCTCTTAGGACCTGAGCAGGTCATCGTTATCATTGTCGTTATCGGCTGAAGGATTAGCACCGCTGTCTTCGGGACTCACATGCGGTTTGGGAGCGCCCTCCGCACCGCGCAGGAATATCGGTTCAAAAATGCCATTTTGGCGAATTTCCAGAACACCCTCCCGGACCAGTTCCAGGCTGGCGACAAAATGCGCTGCCATCATCGACCGTCTGACAAGTGGATTTGTCATTGTGTCCGGCAAGAAGTCCACCAGGACTTTCCAATCCGGTATATTCCCCAACAGGCTTCGCAACCTTTCAACGGCCTGGTCCATGGAATAGAGGTCCGTCGGCATGATACGCAGCGTGCTGGCAACCATCTTGTCCTGCATCCGACCGTAGGTGCGCAATAGGTCATAGAGCGTCAGATCGAAAGTGGTATGCGTTTCAACATGCATCTTTTCTGGCTGTCCCCGCCTGAAGAAATCCTGACCAAGCTTTGGTCGGTCCTGCAGTTCCTGCGCCACTTTCTGCATTGCCTCGAGACGCTGCAACTGGAAGGCAAGCCGTGCCGCCAGTTCTGCCGGGTCTTCTTCCTCTTCATCCTCATGCTGGATCGGAAGCAACAGGCGGGACTTCAAATAGGCGAGCCACGCAGCCATCACCAGATAGTCTGCCGCAATCTCCAGACGCAGCTTCTGCGCCTGCTCTATGAAAGCAATATATTGCTCGGCCAGCGCCAGAATCGAAATTTTTGTAAGATCGACCTTCTGATCACGGGCCAGATTAAGCAACAGGTCAATCGGCCCCTCGTAACCGTCCAAATTCAGCATCAACAGATCAGGGTTCGCACGAGCGCCTGCGTCGTCTTCCTGGAAGTCGTCCTCAGCGCCCATCTGTGTCGAAATCCTTCGCTAAAACCTGCTGGTCATAATTACCGACCAGTTTATCCGCCTTTGCAGACAGATGCTATAGCAGGCCTGCCAGAAGAGATTCGAGGCGCCGTTCCGCGTCTGCCGTGTCAAAATCAGCAGGCCGCTTAAGGTCTTCCCGGAATGACCGCCATTTACTCCACTGAGATTCGGTCATGGGGGGCGCAGCCCGCACGACAGCTTCCATTTCCGCAGGATCGCCATTGCAATGCAAGGCAAGATCACATCCTGCCTCCAGGCATCCGCGCGCCCTGCATTCAAAATCCCCGGTCAGGGCATGCATGGAAAGATCGTCGCTGATCAACAATCCCTCAAAACCGATTTCCTGGCGAATCACGTCGTGAATCACTGTCGGCGAGGTCGTTGCAGGTCGGGCTGCATCGATTGCCTCATAGATAATATGGGCAGTCATGCCAAAGGGGGCATCACGCAGGCTCTGAAACGGCTTGAAGTCAATCGCGGACAACTCGTCATGCGTTGCACTGACAACCGGCAGGTCCTGATGGCTGTCTACCGTTGCGCGCCCATGGCCGGGGATATGCTTGATAACGGGAAAAACACCATTTGCCATGAAGGCATCCATGGCAACGCGACCCAGGTCACAAACACTGTCAGCATCCGGTGAAAAGGCCCGGTCGCCAATTGCCGCGTGGGTGGCGGGATTGGACACATCCAGCAGTGGCGCGCAATCAACCGAAATGCCGACAGCCCGCAGCTCTGCCGCCAGCAAGGCAATATTAAGTGCCAGAGCCTCTCTCGCCTTTTCCGGCGATGATTTATAGAGCTCGCCAAAAACCTGCATGGCAGGCGCGGCACGCCAGTGGGGCGGTCGCATGCGCTGGACCCGTCCCCCTTCCTGGTCGACAAAAACCGGGGCATCCGGACGGTCCACCGATTCACGAAGGTCGGACGTCAACTGGCAGAGTTGATCGGGATTTTCCACGTTCCGCGCAAAAAGGATGAAACCAAACGGGTCGGCTTCCTTGAAGAAGGCCTGCTCGTCTGTGGTCAGCTTTGCCCCGGCGCAGCCGAGGATAACGGAACGACTAGGCGCCTGGTTTGACAACGATGCACCCTACCTTCTTCGCTTGCAGATCGGCACAGAGCTTGCGCGCGGCATTCTGGTCCTTCAACGGTCCGCCACGAACGCGATAGAACGTTCCCTTCCCCTGCACTTTGATTTTTTGCACCTGCAAGACAAGGCTGCTCAGAAGCCCCGGGTGTTCTTTTTGCTTCTGCGCCCACTCCGCCTTGGCCGATTCCTCGCTTTTCACCGCACTGATCTGAATGCGCCAGCTCTTGTTCAGATCGACGACTTCAGGCGCAGGCACCTTCGTTTCCGTCACCGTGGTGTCGGGCTTGCTTTCCGGCATGGGGGCTGCTGCAGGCGGGGCTTTGGGTTCGGCCAATTCCGGTTCCGGCAGCTGCGGTTTTTGCGGCGACTGGGGTTCTGGCGGCCTTGGCTGCCCGTCTGAACCTTTTCTCGTAACAGCCTGACTTTCCTCTACAACATTCTGTTCGACCGTGTCGCCAGCGGACTGAGCCTCCCCCTCAACCGTTACGTCTTCCAGTTTGGGCGTCTCGGGTTCTTCAGGCTGGGGAAGCAGCCGTTCAACACGGGTATCGTCAACATTCTCATCTATCCGGTTGTAGACGAGTTTATCCTGATGAGGGATATCGAGCCCGCCCGGATCTTCCGGCTGAACCTTCGCGGAACCATCCGGTTGCAGGAGCGGTGCGGCTTCTTCGCTGCCACTGCGGACACCTTGATTATAGGCGTAATAAGTAATGACACCGAAACCAATCAGTGCAATCGCCGCAACGGCAATCGGCAATACCTTGCTGCCGCTGCTGAGTGCCGACATACGCCCTTTGGCCTCCCCTTCAATGGCGGCCAGTTCCTTATCAAGGTCGTCCATATCCGATCCCATAGCTTACCCTCGCCTACAGATCCTTTGTTAGTGCATTTCCTTCACCGGCTCGACGCCGAATACGGCCAACCCGGAGGCAATGACATTCCGCATGGCGGCAATCAGGGCCATACGTGCCCGGGTTGCCTCCAGATCATCAGCCACGACAAATCGCAGGCTGGTGTCTTCGCGCCCCTTGGCCCACAGACCGTGGAACGCCGCAGCAATATCCTGCATATAGAACGCAATCCGATGCGGCTCATGCGCCTCCGCAGCCCCTTCAACCATACGCGGCCACCCGGCCAGTTGTTTGATAAGAGCCAGTTCGTGCTCACCGTCCAGCTTCGACAAATCCGCACTCAGCAGCGCTTCATCACCGAAATCGGCATCAGGGAATGCTTCATTCGCCATACGCAGCACAGAATAACTGCGCGCATGGGCGTATTGAACGTAGAAGACCGGATTATCCTTTGACTGTTCCCGAACGGCGGTCAGGTCAAAGTCAATCGGTGCATCGTTTTTGCGGGTCAGAAGGAAGAAACGAACGACATCCTTGCCAACCTCGTCGACCAGATCGCGCAGAGTAACAAACGTCCCTGCCCGCTTGGACATTTTAATCGGCTGTCCCCTGTCCATCAGTTTCACCAATTGGCAAATTTTGACGTCAAGTTCCGCATGCCCTTCGCTGATGGCGGTCGTCGCCGCCTTCATGCGTTTGACGTAACCGCCGTGGTCCGCGCCCAGAACATCAATCAGGATTTCGGAACCGCGTTTGTATTTGTCGTAGTGATAGGCGATATCCGGCGCAAAATAGGTCCAGCTCCCATCGGATTTTTTCAGCGGACGATCAACGTCGTCACCGAAATCGGACGCTTTGAACAGGGTTTGCGGCCGTGGCTCCCAATCGTCCGGCTTCTTCCCCTTCGGCGGCTCAAGAACGCCCATATAAATCAGGCCACGGCTTTCCAGGGCGTTGAAGGCCTCATCCACGCGTCCTGCTTCGACAAGAGCGCGTTCAGAGGAGAATACATCATGCTGAACGCCCAGCTGCTTGAGGTCGTCCTTGATCAGGCCCAGCATCTCATCAATCGTAAAGGAACGCACGACAGGCAGCCATTCGCTTTCATCCTGGCCAAGAAGGCTGTCCCCGTATTTTTCTTTCAGCGCCTCACCTGCGGCTTTCAGATATTCACCGGGATAAAGACCTTCCGGAATCTCGATGGCTTCGCCGTGAGCCTCGCGATAGCGCAGATAGGCCGACCGGCCCAATACATCGACCTGTGCCCCGGCGTCATTGACATAATATTCCTTGGTCACATTGTGACCGGCCTTGGCCAGCAGGGAAGCCAGAACATCACCGACAACCGCACCACGGGCATGCCCGATATGCAACGGACCGGTCGGGTTCGCGGAAACATATTCCACATTAACGTTATGCCCTTGGCCGATATCGGAATCACCGAAGGCCTCACCCCGGCGCAGGATTTCTTTGGTAACATCCACCCAGACGGCAGTGGACAGTCGCAGGTTGATAAAGCCCGGTCCGGCAACCTCGGCCGTTTCGATATGATCGGACTCCAGTAACTTTTTCACGATGCTGTCAGCCAGATCGCGAGGTTTCGCGCCAGCCGGTTTCGCCAGGATCATTGCAGCATTCGTTGCCATATCGCCATGAGACGGATCGCGTGGCGGTTCGACGGTCACACGCCCGGTATCGGCATCTGCCGGAATCACGCCTTCGGCTTTCAGCGCATTCAACGCTGCTTCAATATCGTCTCTCAGGTCTTTAAAAACATTCATCTTTTACTAGCTCTTTCCAAACAAGCGTTCGGCTTCATTCAAGGCAAAACGATCTGTCATACCTGCAATATAGTCCGTCACGATGCGGGCGCTGTTGCGGCTGAACGGTTCGTCGCAATAGCTGCGCCATTCCGGCGGAAGCAAATCCGGATTCTTGAGATAATGACGGAACATGTCGCATACGATCTTAAAGGCCCGTTCCCGTTCAGCATTCACGATCGGCGCGCGGTACATATGGCGAAAGAGAAAGGCCTTCAGACCGCGTTCCTTTTCTCTCATTCCATCGGAGAACGCAACCATTGGCCGGTCCAGGTGCCGAACTTCATTCGCGTCTTTCGGTGCTGATGCCACTAATCGCTGTTTGCTCTCGGATACCACATCCTCCACCATCTCGCCGATGAGACGCCTGACCGCTTCTGAGATCAGGACCTCACCGGCCAGATTCGGATGGGCTTTGCGGATATCGGCAAAGGTCTGCCCCACATGCGGAACTTCGTCTGATACCTCATCAATCGTGAACAGGCCTGCGCGCAAGCCATCGTCCATATCGTGATGGTTATAGGCCACATCGTCGGCAATGGCGGCGACCTGCGCTTCCATACCGGCAAAGGTATGAAGGTCCAGGTCATGCTGGCGGTTATAGGTTGCGATTGTCGTCGGCAGGTCCGATTCGTCTTCTCCCGCCTTCAGCAGGGGGCCGTTATGCTTCACCACCCCTTCGAGGGTTTCCCAACTCAGATTAAGTCCGTGAAATCCGACATAACGGTTTTCCAGAAGAACTAACACCCGAAGGGCTTGGTCATTATGGTCAAAGCCGCCAAATGGCCTGGTTACATCGTCCAGGGCATCCTCGCCGGTATGACCAAAGGGCGTGTGCCCCAAGTCATGGGCCAGGGCGACAGCTTCCGTCAGATCCTCATCCACACCCAATGTCCGCGCCATCGCCCGGGCGATCTGTGCCACTTCGAGAGAATGCGTCAGGCGAGTCCGGAAATGATCCCCTTCCGGGGAAATGAAAACCTGCGTTTTATGCATCAACCGCCGGAATGCCGTACAATGAATGATGCGATCGCGGTCACGCTGAAAGGGTGTGCGTGTTTCCGAGGCCGTCTCCGGGTGAAGACGACCGCGACTGTCCTGCCAGCGGGTTGCGTAAGGGCCTAAGGTATTTTTCATCGCAAATCGACAACTAACCTTGCCTTTAATAAAAGGCAACCTTTGTTAAACTATGCTAGACGTTGACAATCTATATGGACTGCTTAGATATCCCATATATCTCGTCGGAGATTATTTCGGAGCAAAAAAGTGTCAGACCCCTTCGCCGTTGAAACTCAGGATCTCCCCCGCACGTTGACTGTATCGGATGCCGCGGCAAAGCGCATTGCTTTCTTGAAAGAACAGGAAGGCGACAAAGCGTTGATGCTGCGGATTACAGTATCTGGAGGTGGATGCTCCGGTTTTCAATATGGTTTTTCCTTTGACGACACTGTCACGCCCGATGATCTTGTCTTCGAAAAAAACGGCGTCCAGGTCGTAACCGATCAGGTGTCGATGGACTTGCTTGTCGGGTCCGAAGTCGATTTTGTCGATGACCTGATGGGCTCTTATTTCCAGATTACCAATCCGAACGCGACTGCTTCCTGCGGCTGCGGCACTTCTTTCTCCGTCTGATAAGGTTTCCAGATTACATGCGTATTGCCACCTTCAACGTGAACTCCGTGAAGGCCCGTTTGCCGCGCCTCCTTGAATGGCTCGATGAAAGCGGCCCAGATGTTGTCCTGTTGCAGGAGCTTAAATGCGTGGACGATGACTTTCCCCGCCTGGAAATCGAGGAAAAGGGCTACAAAGTCGAAACGCATGGCCAGAAAACCTATAACGGCGTGGCTATCCTGTCGAAGCACGACATAGAAGACGTCAAACGCGGCCTTCCCGGCGATGACGAGGATGTCCAGGCGCGTTATATCGAGGCAACAATTCAGGGCATTCGTCTCGCGTCCATCTACCTGCCCAACGGCAACCCGGTCGATACGGAGAAATATCCCTATAAACTGGGCTGGATGGATCGCCTTGCCGATCATATCCGCAATGATCTTCTGCCGCTGGAAATGCCGGTTGTCCTGGGGGGCGACTATAATATCTGCCCCGATGACCGCGATGTTTATGATCCCGACCGCTGGGCCAATGACGCCTTATGCCGACCGGAAAGCCGTGAGAAGTTCCGCACATTGCTGAACCTCGGTCTCACCGAGGCCTGGCGCGCGCTCCATCCGCACACAATCGGGCACTATTCCTATTGGGATTATGTCAAAGGCCGTTGGCAAAAGGACGAAGGATTGCGGATCGACCATTTCCTGCTGTCATCGCAGGCGGCTGACCGCCTTGTATCCTGTGAGATTGATAAATCTCCCCGCGGCAAAGAGAAGGCATCTGACCACACCCCGGTCGTCGTTGAGATCGCCGACGCCTAAACTTCTTCCGGCGCGAGGCGGGCCTCTTTCGAGGGGTAATGGATAACGAGCTGAAAGACGACCTCGCGATTAGTCCGATTACGATAGCCATGCTCCCGGTCCGCCGCAAAGCGGATGGCCTCGCCCGCCTCGAGGGACCGCCAGTCCCCATCGATGAGAACCCCCAGCTTTCCCTGGGTGACAACGATATGCTCGACAACGCCCGCTTCATGCGGCTGTGATATGCGTTGGTAGCCAGGGCGAAGGATCAACTCAAAATACTCAAAGCCAAAACGCGGTTCATAGGGAAAAACCAACGCCGTCGACATCCCCTCATCGGCGGGGTCGCGGCGCAAGTCGTCCAACGTTTTGATTTCTGTCGTCGTTACGCTGTCTGGGCTGGGCTCCAGCAACGAAGACAAGGACACGGAAAAGCCGGTCGCAATTTTCCATAGGGTATCGATGGTCGGACTGGATTCCTGCCGTTCGATCTGTCCTAGCATCGCCTTGCTGACCCCGGTTTCCCGGGCGGCCCTGTCCAGGCTCCACGCCACCTTCTTCCGGTAGCTTTTCACTGCCCGGGCCAAATGTGCCTTACGATCATCCAAAGTGTCCGCCCTCGCCTTGTGCGTTATAACGCATTTTTCCATTGTGCGTTTTAACGCACAAATGTTATAGCCACATCAGGATATGCGTTATAGCGCACAAACTCTTTAAAGCGAAAGCTGGAATTATGCTCAGGTTCTTCTCCCCCTCCCAGATATCTGCGGGATTTGTGTCTATCCTTGTCGGCTACACCAGTGCCGCCGTTATCATTTTCCAGGCAGCGCAAGCCGGTGGTGCGACAGCAGAACAGACAGGTTCCTGGCTATGGGCGCTTGGGTTGGGGATGGGGATTTGCAGTGCAGCCCTATCCATTTACTACCGCACACCTGTTCTGATTGCGTGGTCCACCCCGGGGGCCGCCCTGCTCGTCACCAGCCTGCACGGCGTTCCGATGAGCGAGGCCATAGGGGCGTTTATCTTCTCTTCGACCCTTATCACCCTTTGCGGCCTGACTGGCTGGTTCAACCGGATCATGGCGTTGGTGCCAAAGTCTCTGGCTGCCGCGATCCTCGCCGGCGTGCTATTAAGGTTTGGGTTGGCGGTCTTCCCCGGCCTTGAGCAGCAACTTCCTATGGTCGGCTGTATGATTGCAAGCTACCTGATCGGGAAAGTTCTTATTCCACGATATGTTATTCCCCTTACCTTCGGATTTGGCATAGCTTTCGCCGCCCTCTCCGGGCAGCTTCATTTCGACAATGTCGACTTTGCGCTGACGTCCCCGGTCTTCGTCATGCCCACCTTCAACATCAATACATTAATCAGCGTTGGCATCCCGCTTTTCGTTGTCACGATGGCATCGCAGAACGTACCGGGCCTGGCAACTCTGCGGGCCCACGGTTACCAGGTGCCCGCCTCCCCGCTTATTACCTGGTCCGGAATTACCGGATTGCTTTTGGCGCCATTCGGCGGATTTGCCTTTAACCTGGCTGCGATCACGGCTGCCATCTGCATGGGTAAAGAGGTCGATGAGGATCCGGACAAACGATATATTTCAGCGATTTATGCCGGGTTCTTTTACATGATTGCGGGTTTTTTCGCGGCCACCATCGTGGCGCTGTTCGCCGCCTTTCCGGAGGAGCTGGTCGCAGCGATCGCCGGGCTGGCGCTCCTCTCGACAATCGGCAATAGCCTGCATGCGGCCATGCAGGACGTAGATCACCGGGATGCGGCAATGATGGCTTTCGCCGCAACCGCATCCGGCTTCTCACTTTTCTCGATTGGAAGCGCCTTCTGGGGCCTCCTTCTGGGGCTGGTGATATTCGGCATTTCTACGCACCAGCGCCAACGGGCACAGCAGGCAGGTTAAACCGACCTATTTTCCGGGTGAAAGACGAACGCCGGCACGCAGACGCCTGAATTCCAACCGGGCCGGATCCGCATAAACGGGGCCCGGTGCCGCGCCGACAAGAACTTCTTCCGCCAAGGGCTGGAAGTCCGCACGGAAGTGTACGGAGCTTTTCAACGCTATGATCGGAAGGTCGGCTGGCTCTACACCCAGGTGACGGAGCATCGCGGTATCACCCGCCTGCATGCCCTTGGAGGCAAGAATAACTTTCACGCCCCCTGTCTCAAGAAGGGCCATATTCCCCAATTGGAAACGCGCGCCGCCCCACATAGGGCCGGTTCCGGTGAATACACCGTCCCCCAAGGCCAACACCGTGCAGTCACAAACAAAGGGCTCGTCGCCCGGGAACTCCCGGCCGCCCAGGGCCAGAGACAGCGTCGCCCCCTCACCGGCCTCATGGGCCTGTGCCGCAGAGACGGGATCAATCAGCATGGCCAGAAGCGCGCCTTCTGCCTGACCGGCAACCAGCGCACGCAGCATCCCTGTTGTATCTCCAGGGCCGCCACCACCGGGATTATCCTGCGTATCGGCAATGACGACGGGTTTGTCAGCATCCTCCGCCATAGACCTGGCAAGCTTCACCACTTCGGCAGCGTCATAGATCGGGCCGCCGAAACCAGCCTCACAGGCATTCACTGCCGCGATCATTGCATCCGCAGCGGCATCCGCGGCTTCCTGCGTCTCTCCATAAGCCACAACAGAGGCCCCGGCATGTTCAATATCCGCCAAGGCAAAACCGCAGGCAAAAGACAGTCCGGTCACAGCAGAGGTATTCCTTAGAAGCTGTGGCAGCGTCTGCTCATACAGGCCTTTTGCAGGGTCCATATAGGTGCAGCCCCAGTTCAACGGAATCAGGAATTCCGCCTGCCGGAACGCCTTCTTCGGTTTCGGTGCGCCTGCCAGGATATTGTTCAACTGCTGTGCTGCCCTGGCGCCGGTCTCCCCCATATCCACATGCGGATAGGTCCGGTAAATCTCCAAAACATCTGCTAATTCAACAAGTAACGGCGTCACATTGGCATGAAGGTCCAAACTGACGGTTATTGGAAGGTCATCCCCAACAAGGCCCCTAATGCGGCGCAGCAACTCGCCCTCACCGTCTTCCAGATGCTCCGTCACCATCGCGCCATGCAGGTCCAGATAGATACCATCCAGTGGCCCCGCTGCTTTCAAATCCTCAAGGAACATTGCAGCGATGCGTTCAAAGGCATCTTCCGTTACATGCGCGCTGGGCGTTGCGGAACACCACAACAGCGGGACGAGATCATGCCCCGCCTTCTTCAGTTCTTCCACGCCACCGGTAATGGGCAGATGAACACCGTCAATTCCAGGAAGAAGGTCCTCTCCGCGTACCAGGGCCGGCCAGCCGTCGGCGCGCACGAATTTATCGAAATCGGCTTTCACCGGAGCAAAAGTATTGGTTTCATGCTGAAAACCGCCAACCGCGATCCGCGCCATATTGACCCCCAAATTACCCATACAGACCAAATTGTTACTAAGAGTTTCCCATAAAACAGGAAAAGGCCGCTATACCATACGCGACCTTTTCCGGGATTCCAGCAAAGTTATTGTTACCTATTCAACGTCGCCAAGATCACGCACCGCGCCCTTGTCTGCAGACGTTGCAAAGGCCGCATAGGCTTTAAGCGCCCTGGAGACCTTGCGCTTGCGCGGCACAACAGGCTTCCAGGCGTCCTTGCCCCGCGTTTCCATCGCATCACGGCGGCGCTGTAATTCGGCATCATCGGCCAGCACGTTGATTGTGCGGTTGGGGATATCGATCTCAATGGCATCCCCCGCCTCGACGAGGCCAATATTGCCGCCTTCGGCTGCTTCCGGTGAGACATGACCAATCGACAGACCGGAAGTGCCGCCGGAGAAACGACCATCGGTAATCAGGGCACAGGCCTTACCCAGGCCCATGGATTTAAGATAGCTGGTCGGGTAGAGCATTTCCTGCATGCCCGGGCCACCTTTCGGCCCCTCATAGCGAATGACAACCACATCGCCTTCAGTAACTTCGCCGCCGAGAATACCGGCAACAGCCGCATCCTGGCTCTCAAAAATCTTTGCTGACCCTTTGAATTTCAAGATGCTTTCGTCAACGCCCGCCGTTTTAACAATACACCCGTTCTGGGCGATATTGCCGAACAGCACCGCCAGACCACCTTCCGAACTGAATGCCGTTTCACCGTCACGGATGACACCGGATGCCCGGTCTGTATCCAGTTCCGTATACATGCGGTTCTGGCTGAAAGCCTCCGTCGTGCGTACACCGCCTGGGGCGGCGCGATAGAAGTCGACAATGGCCTGATCAGACGTGCGGGCAACATCCCATTTCTCAATTGCATCCCCGATCGTCTTTTCATGCACGGTAGACGTATCGCGGTTGATCAGCCCCATGCGGTCCAACGACCCGAGAATCCCCATAATGCCGCCGGCACGATGAACATCTTCCATATGCACCGTCTGCGTGGACGGCGCGACCTTGCAGAGCTGCGGCACCCGGCGGGACAACTGATCCATATGGTTCATGTTGTAATCCACCTCACCTTCGCGTGCGATGGCAAGCAGGTGCAATACCGTGTTGGTCGAGCCCCCCATGGCGATATCCAACGCCATGGCGTTTTCAAAGGCCGCTGCCGTTGCGATACCGCGCGGCGTTACACTTTCGTCGCCGTCCTCATAGTAGCGGCGCGCAAGACCGACAATGCGTTGTCCCGCCTCTTCAAACAGGGATTTGCGCAGGCCATGCGTTGCCAGAACCGACCCGTTACCCGGCAGGGCAAGACCGATTGCTTCGGCAAGACAGTTCATCGAGTTCGCTGTGAACATGCCGGAACAGGACCCGCAGGTCGGGCAAGCGGAGCGTTCAAATTCAGCAACTTCCGCGTCCGACCGTTTGGGGTTTGCAGCCTCGACCATGGCATCCACCAGATCGACCATACGCTCCCCTTCCTGCAGGACGACCTTGCCGGCCTCCATCGGGCCGCCGGAGACAAAGATCGCCGGGATATTCAGGCGCATTGCCGCCATCAGCATCCCTGGCGTGATCTTGTCGCAGTTGGAAATGCAGATCATCGCATCCGCACAATGAGCGTTGACCATATATTCAACGGAATCGGCGATCAGCTCACGCGACGGCAGGCTGTAAAGCATCCCGTCATGCCCCATGGCAATACCATCGTCCACGGCGATTGTATTAAATTCCTTGGCAACACCGCCTGCCTTTTCGATCTCGGCTGCAACAAGGCTGCCCATATCCTTCAGGTGGACATGACCCGGCACAAACTGGGTGAAGGAGTTGACCACGGCAATAATAGGCTTCCCGAAATCTTCATTCTTCATTCCCGTCGCACGCCATAAAGCGCGTGCGCCCGCCATATTACGGCCGTGGGTGGTCGTCTTGGAACGATAGTCGGGCATGCCTGATCCTCGTGCAGCTTATAAATTGTTACAGTCCCGGCAACATAACTTCGTCAGGCAATACATAAAAGCCAAAAACATTCGCTGAATACCTATTCAAAGCAGTTTTCATATGTCGTCAATAATGCGCTTGTTGCATTAGCCATTTGTTCAAGTAAGATAGCCGTCCATAATTATACATTTGTAAAACAATGGGTGAAGACGATGGCATTCAATGAATACGGTCGAATTGAACAACTTGCTATTCGACCTGCTCAAGCCGCTTTTCGCGATCAGGCCAAGGCGACAGCTGAATGGCAGGACTTGCGATTTCATGCGGAGCCTGATGTAGAAGAAGCTTTCCGCGAATATGAAACACTGCTGTCAATCTACGAGAATGCAGGGATTTCCCTGCACAAGTTGCCGGCGGACAACAGCTTGACGCTGGACGCCATTTACGTCCGCGATGCCGCCATCATTTCCCCAAACGGCCTTATTCTGTGTAACATGGGCCGTGAATCGCGGAACAACGAACCCGCCATCCATGGGGAAATCCTCGCATCGAAAGGCATCAACGTCCTTGGGCGGATCGAAGCGCCGGGCAAGGTAGAAGGCGGCGATTTTATCTGGCTGAATGAAAAAGCAGCAGCGGTCGGGCTTGGCCCGCGCACAAACGAAGAAGGCATTCGCCAGTTGCATGGGCTTCTGGGCGAAGATGTGGACCTGCATGTCGTCCCCCTTCCCGCACCGGATCACCCGGATGACGTCTTCCACCTCATGTCCATGATCTCTCCCGTCGATGCGGACCTGGCCGTGATCTATCGGCCATTAATGCCGCAAAGCTTCCTGGACTGGCTTGACGGGCATGGCCTTGGTTACGTTGAAGTGCCGGAAGAAGAATTCCTGCCCATGGGATGCAACGTCCTTGCCATTGCCCCGCGCGAGGTGGTGATGTTGGATCGGCTGCCCGAAACCAAACGCCGCCTGGAAGCGGCCGGGTGCAAAGTCCACGTCTATAAGGGCGACGAAATCAGCCGCAAAGGCGAAGGCGGCCCGACCTGCCTGACCAGGCCATTGGTACGATCAGCATAAGTCTGCAGTCACATGATAGGCCCGGTTTTGCCGGGCCTTTTTCTATTTGAGAGCTTCTTTCCAGTGCTTTCGGCACATGGAGACATAGCGGTCATTGCCGCCGATTGCGACCTGGTCACCATCCTTGACCGGATTGCCCTGTTCGTCCATGCGCACCACCATCGTTGCCTTGCTGCCGCAATGGCAGATGGTTTTCACCTCACGCATTTCATCAGCCCAGGCCAATAATGCCTCGCTACCGGGGAACAGATTGCCCTGAAAATCGGTCCGCAAACCATAACAGATGACCGGGATGCCCAAATGGTCGGCAACGTCGGTCAACTGATAGACTTGATCACGCGTAAGGAACTGCGCCACATCCACCAGGGTGCAGGACATGGTGTCGTTGGCGTGGGCTTCCTCTACCATCTCCAACAGATTGTCGTCGGCGCGATAGATATGGGCATCCGCCTCCAAACCGATGCGCGATGCAACCCGCCCGATACCATAACGATCATCCAAGGAGGCGGTGAACAGCATCGTATTCATCCCGCGCTCACGATAGTTATAGCTGGATTGCAGCATGATCTTGCTTTTCCCAGCATTCATTGATGAATAGTAAAAGTGAAGTTTTGCCATAGCCTTAACGAATAAAATTAATCTTATTATTTAACTTTTTGCCAGGCCATTGCGATGCCACCGTCAATCACGATTCCAAATCCGTGATATATGAATTTGCCTTTTTCGAACCATCGGCCAACGAAGATTTCACCCTCCTTCTCAATGGAAAGGTCGAAGCAATCGTCATCCTCGTCGTCGGGACCGCAATAGAAGACTTTATAATCCCCCTCGATCCTCCCCGGTATGCCGCCCTTTGCCACACCTTTGCAGACCACTTTCCGGTCCAGTTCATCCGAATACCAGTCTGCTTCCAGGGTGCCGGGTTCCCGCCCCGGCCGATAGACCACGATTCCCAGATCGGACATGACATTTACCTCCCCAAGAAAAAGGGCCCTGCGTTAATCCGCAGAGCCCGTTTTCACAACACAATGAGACCACAGCCCCTGTTTAAAGAGCTGCTTTAATTCGATCCAGAGAGTCCTGGAGCTTGGCCCGTGCGTCTTTTTCCGTTGCCAGGCGTTCCTTGTTCTCCTCGACAACTTCTTCAGGCGCCTTGGCCAGGAAACCCTCATTGGAAAGCTTCTTCTCGATCTTGGTGATCTCGCCATCTGCTTTTTTGATGGCCTTTTCCAAACGTGCCAGTTCCTGGTTCAGGTCGATGACCTCTGCCAGAGGCAGGCCAACACGTGCACCATTGTGAAGCAGTTCAATCGAGCCTTTCGGCAACTCGCCGTCAAAAGCATAGCTTTCCAGGCGAGCCAGTCGGCCTATAACCGCCCAATTGCTTTCCAGCCAGGCCTTGTCCTGATCACTACCACCTTGCAACAACATCGGGATTTTAGCCGCAGGCGGCACATTCATTTCCGAACGGACCGAACGGACACCGGAAATAAGCCCCAAGACCCAATTCATCTCTTCCAAAGCAGAGGCGTCAATCATATCGTCTTCGAAAGACGGCCAAGCATCAGTGATAAGAGGCTGATCGGTGCCTTTGCCCAGCTTTTCCCAGAGTTCTTCCGTTATAAACGGTGTGAACGGGTGCATCAGGTGCAGGATCTGCTGCAGAACCCAACCGGCACAGGCACGAGTCTCGGCCACGACAGCGGCATCGTCGCTGTTGAGCAGCGGTTTGATCAGTTCGACATACCAGTCACAGAAAGTGCCCCAGACGAACTGGTAGATCGCGGACGCTGCATCGTTGAAGCGATAAACGGCAAGAGCCTCATCAATGGCACGGGTCGTTTTGACCACCTCACTGACAATCCAGCGATTGACCGTTTCCTTTGCTGTTTTCGGATCGAAATCCTGTCCCAGCACACATTCGTTCATCTCGCAGAAACGCGCGGCATTCCACAGCTTGGTGGTGAAATTCCGGTAGCCTTCCACACGTGACGTAGCGAGCTTGATGTCCCGCCCCGGAGCCGCCATGGAAATCAGCGTGAACCGCAAGGCATCAGCGCCATACTGGTCGATCAGCTTAAGCGGGTCGATCACATTGCCCTTGGACTTGGACATCTTGGCGCCCTTCTCGTCCCGGACAAGTGCATGAACGTAGACCGTGTGGAACGGCTCTTCTTCCATGAAATGCATGCCCATCATCATCATCCGGGCAACCCAGAAGAAGATAATGTCGAAACCGGTGACCAGAACGTCCGTCGGATAGTGACGGTCGACCAGTTCCGGCGTTTCGTCCGGCCAGCCCAGCGTCGAGAAAGGCCAAAGAGCTGAAGAGAACCATGTGTCGAGCACATCGTCGTCCCGTTTCAACTCGACGGCCTTGCCGTAATGGGCTTCCGCGGCTTTCTGGGCTTCTTCTTCGCTCGTCTCGACGAAGACCTCACCATCCGGTCCGTACCAGGCCGGAATCTGATGGCCCCACCAAAGCTGGCGGGAGACGCACCACGGCTGAATGTTATACATCCATTCGTAGTAGGTTTTCGTCCATTGTTCCGGAACGAATTTCACCCGGCCGTCTTCAACAGCCTCAATTGCCGGTTTGGCCAGGGTTTTGGCGTCAACATACCACTGATCTGTCAGGAAGGGTTCGATCGGAACGCCACCACGATCCCCGAAGGGCACCATATGAACATGGTCCTCGACCTTTTCGTAAAGGCCCAGGGCATCCATGTCGGCGATCACGGCATCACGGGCCTCAAAACGATCCATGCCCCGGTATTTTTCCGGCGCATTGTCGTTGATGGTCGCCTTTGTCGTGAAGACGTTGATCATCTCCAGGTCATGACGGCGACCGACTTCAAAGTCATTGAAGTCATGCGCAGGCGTCATCTTGACCGCACCGGTTCCCTGTTCCGGGTCCGCATAGTCGTCACCGACAATACGCAGCTTGAGCCCCGTCAGCGGATGCACGCAGTCCTTGCCGATCAAATGCTGGTAGCGTTCATCATCCGGGTGGACGGCAATACCGGTATCCCCCAGCATGGTTTCGGGCCGCGTTGTCGCGACAGTCAGAGATTCGTTGGAGCCTTCGACCGGGTATTGGAAATACCACATGTGGCCGTTGGTTTCCTTCTGCTCCACTTCCAGGTCGGAAATTGCGGTTTCCAACTTTGGATCCCAGTTGACCAACCGCTTGTCCCGGTAGATCAGACCCTGCTTGTAAAGTTCGACAAAGACCTTGAGAACCGCACGGCTCAACCCGTCATCCATGGTGAAGCGTTCACGGCTCCAGTCACAGGACGCACCCAAACGGCGAAGCTGATTGGTGATGCTGCCGCCGGACTCGCCTTTCCATTCCCAGACCTTCTCCAGGAATTTCTCACGCCCCAGATCACGACGCTTGATCCCTTCAGCATCCAGCTTGCGTTCCACGACCATCTGCGTGGCAATGCCCGCATGGTCCATGCCCGGCTGCCAAAGGACATCCAGGCCCTGCATCCGCTTATGGCGGATCAGAACATCCTGCAGGGTGTTGTTCAGGGCATGGCCCATATGAAGACTGCCCGTCACATTGGGCGGCGGGATTACAATGGTATACGGGTCAGAATTTTCATTCTGACCATGCTTGAAACAGCCTTCGTTTTCCCAACGTTTATAGTGCCTGTCTTCAACTTGAGCAGGCTCATAGGTCTTGTCCAGCATCTGGACCTCGCAACAGCTAGTATGTCTTCAACAAAATAAAATGAAATGCCCCGCCGCACACGAGGCACAGGCAGGTCAGTCCATGTCGTCGTTCTGACGCCTTGCACCGCCGGACATTCTTTCGATTTCCCGCTGTACAAGTCGCTCAACCATGTCCGGAAGGTTTTCGTCCAACCAGCCCTGAAGCATCGGCTTCAACAGGCCTTTGACAATTTCTTCCAGCGTCTCCCCTGCATGCCCCATCCGAATGGATTTTTCAAGATGCGCAAAGGAGGCAACTCCGGCCGCCTCGGTCAGATTCGACACTATGCGGTCTTCCCCCGTCTCTGCGGGTACCGGCGGCGTGAATTCTTCAAGTGGCTCCGGCGCGTCGTCCTGCAAGTCATTTTCTTCAACGAATGCAGCGACATCCTGCTCGATGTCCATCTCCGGTTCGGGTTCCGGCTCTGGCTCTTCCATCACAGGTTCAGGCTCAGGTTCCGGTTCCGGCTCTGGTTCAGGCTCCGGCTCTTCTTCCTGAACCTCATCGGTCAGTTCCAGGGCATCCTCTTCCTCAACCTCGTCGGTCAATTCCAGGGAGTCTTCTTCCGGTTGTGCCTCGGTGACGTCCTCGCCTTCCGAAGCATCTTCCTCTTCATCCTCCGAAATAATCTTTCGGATAGATGCGAGGATTTCCTCCATCGAAGGCTCTTGTTCTGCGTCACTCATATCTTACCAGTCCCAAAACTCGGCGCGTGTTACGCCACCCATTCTGCTACCCTAACTAATCCTGCAAGCTATTTGAAGGGCTTACGAGACGATGGTACTCCGATTCGAAAAATGTCACCAATTTTCATTGGCAACATTTTCCGGTCAGTATCGGCGTTATTCGTACTTGGGCAAATCGTCGCCCAGTCCCCACCATTTGTCTTTCACGCGATTATAGTGATCCGTCTCGTCATAGTAATCGATGCCCAGACCGATTTCCTTGGCGGTCAGACCGCCCACTGCGGCGAGCAACCCGAACTGCGCAACCAGTTCATCACGCTGACTGCGGACGAGGCTGACGTTGGCGTTCAGCAATTCCTGCTGTGCATCCAACACATCAAGAACCGTACGAGACCCGACAGATGCTTCCTGCTGCACCCCTTCCAGGGCAATGGTCGTCGCCCGGACTTCTTCCTCGTAGGCGCGGATTTCAGCCAATGCCGTCTGATAATCTTCCCAGGAACTGGTCGCGGATTCAATCGAGGTACGGCGCGCTTCTTCAATTTGCTTGGAGCTTTGCGCCACAGTCTGTTTCGCCTGACGAACCTGGCTGGTTTCAAAGCCTGCCTGATAAACCGGGATGGACACCGAGGCTTCGATGGTCATGTCATCAACGGTTGTGTCATTACCGGATTTGTTCCGGGCGCGGCTGGCACTGCCTGTCAGGTCCACGCTTGGCAGCAGATCGGCAACCTGCGCACGCACCTGATGCAATGCCGATTCACGGTCGTAAACGCTTGCCGCAACATCCGGGTTCCGATCGGTGGCAAGTGTCACCGCCTCATCGCGGCTGGTCGGCAGATTGACGGCAAAATCCGGCTTGGCAAGGTCCTTCGGCTGCTCACCAACAATCTGCTCGTAAACAGCCCGGCTGGTCTCAAGGGCACCCTGTGCTGAGATGCGGTCGGCGCGAGCACGGGACACACGGGATTCAGCCTGAGCCACGTCAGTACGCGTCACTTCTCCAACTTCAAAACGGTCTCTGGTAGCCTCCAACTGCTTGGCGAGACGCGCCTCGTTCTGGATATTCAGTTCAAGAACCGCAGAATCCCGGTAAACGTCAAGATAGGCCGTCGCCGCGCGGAGCAGGATGGTCTGCTCTGTCGAGCGCAGGCGGGAACGCTGTGAGAGGATGTCTGACTCGGCCTTCGCAACGCCTGCCTCGGTCCCGCCACCTGCATAAAGGTTTTGCGTAACCTGCAAGGTTCCTGAATAGGTTGTCCTCGTATCCCAGTCAGCATCAACAGTCGGGGTGTCCGACTTAATCCGCTTCTTGCCAAGATCACCAAGCAGGGTCACCGTCGGGCGCCACCCGGAACGCGCCTGAGGCAATCCTTCGTCGACAGCCCGCAAGGCAGCCCTTTGAGCCTGCAGGGTCGGGTTGTTGGCATAGGCCGCGCTAAGCGCCTCCTCCAATGTCTGAGCATCGGCCTGAAGGGGCAAGCTACTTACCCCCGCAAGCAAAAGCGCTGAAAAAGCTGCCTTCCCAAAGCCTTTCATCGTCAACCCCTTCGGTGATCTTTAATTGCTGTTTATAGACTAATATTTACAACGTTTCGTCTCAATTAAAAGACGAAGCCCTTCTTTTTCTCAAAGCCCGGCAACAACTTAACATTAGCGTCAAACAGCGGCCGGTGCGAGATAATGCCGCGTTGCTTCCAATAAAGCATTGCGCGTCCAATACCTTCCTCATCAATAACAACTGCCGCAAGACGACCGCCTTCCGCCAGTTGATCCAGCAAGGTCTGAGGTAAAGTTTCTACCGCACCATCCACCAGAATAACATTGTAAGGTGCCTGTGAGGCATACCCTTCGGACAGGGCACCCTCCACAACGACAACATTGTCGATCGCCATGTCAGTCAATATCTGGTTGGCCTGGCTGAGCAAGGTCGCGTCATTTTCGAGGGCAAAAACAGATGCCGCCAGTTTGCTGGCAACCGCAGCCGAATAGCCGGAGCCACTGCCGACGACCAGCACTGAATCCTGCTGCTGAACCTGCAAGGTCTGGAACAGGCGGGCAAGCACCATCGGTTCCATCATAAAGCGACTGTTGATGACCGGAATGTCTTCATCAATATAGGCCAAACTGCGATTCTGGGCCGGAACAAACAGTTCGCGGGGCAGCTCACGCATGGCTGACAGAAGGTCTTCATCCGTGACTTTATTGGTCCGCAATTGGCTTTCAACCATATTGCGACGGGCGATGGCAAAATCCATGATCCGTTCTCTCCGTTTCAGGATAAGTATCAGAACACTCTTTCGGAGTTTGCTGATTTATAGGTTCCCCTGTCCTCCAATGCAATCCACAGCATCAGGATTACAATAAAGTTTTTATTTGCAAAAGTCGTCCTTGACCTATCCGTTCACGGTGCGTATATGACCTCCGTCCAAGGGACAAAGCTATCACACTCCGTCGGAAACAAGGCAGTTCGACGATACAGCGTTTGAGGCGCGGTGGCGGAGTGGCTACGCAGAGGACTGCAAATCCTTGTATACCGGTTCGATTCCGGTCCGCGCCTCCACTTCTCTCTCTTAAATCAAAATCTGATTTGTCTATCCTCCTAATGTAGTCGTGCTCGAGATATTATTGGCATGAATGGCGGCGCCTCCTGCCCGGTATGTGTTGGCACCAGAAAATATTTACATGCCGACATGAAATTGATTCCGATTCAGCCTCGAAATGTCAGCCGTCTTACGGTATCAGCCGCGTGTCGTCGTGGAATTTAACCTGTCCCTACCCCACTGAAATCCTTAGTTTTATTCACCCTCACAAAAAAATGTCATTTTTTTTTTAAAACAGGTATTGGCAAACTCAAAGCAGCTTGATATACACCGCCTCGCCGACGGGGAGCACCGCTCCTCAAAAAGCAAAACACGCTGATCCGGCGTAGCTCAGTTGGTAGAGCAAGCGGCTGTTAACCGCTTTGTCGTAGGTTCGAGTCCTACCGCCGGAGCCAATTCAAGAAGAGGCTTTGATTTACTCAAAGCCTCTTTTTCTTTGTCCACTTGCTCCCGTCTTTTTAGAACAGGGTTTACCCCTCCAACTTTCGAACCAAAATCATATGACTTGAATTTCATTCCGTCATATAAATGGGCTAAAGATATTCCGGCACGGGGTACAATAAAAAAACGGCTGGGCAAGAAAGGGAGATATTGGCATGCCATCGTATGAACCGCGTAAAGTCTATTCTATCGAGAAATCGATGAAGAAGCAGGCCGAAGGTTATCCTGAAATTACGACTGGAGAGATGGCATCCCCCGGCGGCATTATTGAAATCATGGAAGCCCTTACTGCGTTGAGAGCAGAAGTGGCGGACATTAAACAAATGACCGGAACAGCGGATCAGCAGGACAAGGGCAACCTGGCCCATCCGGATGAGGATGGCGCAGACTTACACCTGCGCATCGAGCTGGCCCAGATGGTGAAATCCATCGCAAAAGCGAAAACGGAACTTGCCCAAATCCGCCACCCTCACGCAGAGGACGACCGCATCGTCGAGGCCTCCGGCGAACTGGATGCCATTGTGATGGCCACAGAAAGCGCCACAAATGACATTCTCGAGGCAACGGAAAGCATCGAAAAGGAAATCACCCATATCGCTGCCCTCGCCCATGAGGACGAAGACATCCTGACCTGTTCGGACAAGATTGCCTCGCACCTGACACGGATCATGGAGTCCTGCAACTTCCAGGACATTACAGGACAGCGGATCAACAAAGTCGTCACGACCATGCAGTTTATCGAAGAACGCATTCGGGCGATGATTGATATCTGGGGCATTCAGGCGTTTGAAGAACTCCCCCTTCCCCAGGCCCAGGGAGATGATGCGGACCCGGATGCCGCTCTACTTGCAGGCCCACAGCAGGAAGGCGCAGGCATCACCCAGGACGAAATCGACAAACTGTTCGATTAGGTTACAGGCACAAAAGACTATTTTCGGTGCTGCGGATATTTATCCGTCAGCCTTCTGTGTCTTCGTCGTCATCCAGCAGAATACGGTGGGCGGCACCGTCGAGGTCGTCGAACTGCCCCGATCTCAGTGCCCATAGGAACGCAAACAAACCTCCGAGCCCCAGGCATATCGCAAGTGGTATCAGGAGAAGCAGACCGTCCATGGGAAACTCACTAACCGCGCTTGCCCGTCCAATTCAGGCGCAACGCATTACTAATAACAACCAGCGAAGAAGAGGACATCGCAAGCGCCGCCAGTAACGGTGTCACAAATCCCATCATCGCGAGAGGAATCGTTACAATATTATAGGCAAATGCCAATCCGAAATTCTGCTTCACCAACCGCTCGGAGCTGACAGCAATTTTCATCGCGTCGATTACGGGCTGCAATCTACTGCCCTGGAATACGATATCGGCTGCATTCTGACTTATATCCGCTGCTGTTGTCGGAGACATGGAAACAAAGGCGGACGCCAGTGCGGGCGCGTCGTTGATACCATCCCCAACCATCATAACATGCTTGCCATCGCGGGCTAAAGTCTCAAGGGTATTCGCCTTGTCTGCTGGCGAGCATTCTGCCTGCCACGTAGCTATCCCGCAATCGCGAGCCGTATTCTCCACTGTAGCCTTGCGGTCGCCGGACAAAAGAAGCACATCAATATTTTTATCCTGCAACCATTCGATAACCGGTTTTGCATCTGGACGGATTTGGTCATCAAACCGGAAACAGACCGTGCGCCCGCCAGGATAGCTCAGCCATAACTCCGGCCCTGCACTTTGGTCTTCTTCAATCCCGATCCAGCGCCTGGCGCCCAGCTTGTAGGTCCCGTCAGGCATTTTCCATGTCAAACCACAGCCAGCGATCTCCTGGACATCCAGGTCGTGTGCGACCGTATCTCTCCCAATGGCTGCGGATGATAGTGCCTGCGCCAATGGGTGCTTGCTGTGTTGCGCCGCCGCCGCTGCAAGATCCAGGTCGTCGTCGCTATAGTCGCCCGTATGACGCCGCAAGCTCGGTCTGCCGATGGTTAGCGTACCGGTTTTGTCGAATACAATGGTATCAACCTGAGACAGTCGTTCCAATGCGGAGCCCGACTTCAACAAGGTGCCATTGCGCAACAACCTGCCGCTGGCGACCACCTGCACAACCGGTACAGCCAGTCCCAACGCACAGGGGCAGGTTATGATCAACACGGCCACAGCAACCATCAGCGATTCCTGCCAGCCGATACTGCCCCAGATCAGCCACCCTGCAAATGTCAGCGCGGCCAATGTGTGCACGACCGGAGCGTAAGCACGGGCAACCTTGTCCGCAAAGCCGACATAACGTGCCTTGCGTTGTTCGGCGTGCTCCATCAACCGGCAGATTTCCGCAAGCAGGGTCGACTCCCCTACTGCATCAACGCGCAGGGTCAAAGGACCACTCACATTCAGCATGCCTGCGAAAACCTTGTCGCCTGGACCGACAACCTGCGGCACGGTTTCGCCGGAGATGACGCTGGTGTCGATATCCGATTTTCCAGAAATGACCGTACCGTCAATGCCGACCTTTTCACCGACCGCCACCAACACCTTCTGATCTGCCCTCACCGTTGCAGGTGGAACAACAGTGACACTGCCATCTTCATTCTGAACAGTGACGGCCACAGCATTCAGCGAAATAAGCTGCTCGGCAGTTGCCTGGGCCTTGCTACGGGCGCGTGTATCCAGATAGCGGCCAATCAACAGGAAGAACAGAAGTGTTATCGCGGAATCGAAATAGGCATGTTCAGCACCACGCATGGTCTCCGAAAGGCTCATTCCCGTGGCCAGCAAGACAGCCAGGGAAATGGGCACATCCATATTCGTGCGCCCCTGCTTCAAGACTGCCATGGCCGAATTGAAAAATGGACGACCGGCGTAGAGCACCGCAGGAATTGCGATCAATGCCGATACCCAATGAAGGAAGGTTCGCGTATAGGGGCCCATATCGGACACATTTCCCGCCCAGACTGCAACCGAAAGCAGCATAATATTGGCGGCGGCAAAACCAGCAACGGCCATCGCACGAAGCAATGACTTTTCCCGGCTGTCCCTGCCCTTTTCAAGCTGTTCGGCATTATAGGGAACGGCGCGATAGCCCAGCCCAGCAAGCTTGGAAACAAACAGCGTCGCCGGGACCTTATCCTGCTCCCAACGGACAACAAGCCGGCTGGTTGAAAGGTTTACACGCGCGTCCACGACGCCATCTATTTCACCCAGCGCCTTTTCTATTGTCTGGATACAGCCGCCACAGTGGATACCATCGACCAGAAACCGGATGACGTGGAGCCCATCCGAGTCCTGCTCAATATAGGATGCGATGTCGCCAACGAATTCACCGGCCTTTGCAAGGCTGCTCTTGCCTTCTACATCCGTTACAACTGGGCAACACAAACCACCGGCGAAATCAACCATCGACAATCGTCCCTGAGATCACGGCTTGACCATGATACGCTCTATAGCCTGGTAAGACCCGTCCTTATGGTGCACAACCTGGCGGATATCCCACTGCCCCTTCATGGGAAAGGTTACCACGCCTTCATAGGTTCCCGGTGCGGTTTCGCTCAACGCAATGGTCTGGTCGAAACCGGTTGTTGTAGGGCGCAATATTTCCGCTTTGAAATCCGCGCCGACGATGGGAACGTCGCCTGGCTTGACGAGATGCACGACAATACGACCGCTCAGACCGTGAACATCCCGAAGCGCCACGGTCGAGGACCAGCCACGCTCGGCCTGCTCCGAAGCCCCTTTCAGGGCTTCATTATAATGCACCCCTTTAATGTAGTAGTTCTTCGTTTCCAGGCCAGTCCAACTGGACAGGGCGATATAGATCATAATGCTGTTCGCCAGCAGCACTACGCCAAAGAAAGCAAAGAAAAACAGAGGGATTTTACTGCGTTTTGGAGTTTCAGCGACAGCTTCAGTCATCATAACGCTCACTTCTTCGGCCCAATAAACACACTGTCTTTGACAACACTCTCGTGAGAGCCGTCCTTGTCCACCTCGGACAGGACAAGCTGCATATCCGTACTTTGACCGGACAAGGCCGCTTTCGGTGCCGTCACATAGAGCTTATAAGTCTTCACACTATCCGGTTCCGCCTTCAACTGCAGGCGTGCGCCGACATCGTCATGGCCCGTTACCTTCATCTGAGCCTGGTCGAGTCCCTTGATTTCCAGAACGTAACTCTGTTCCTGTTGGGTCTTGTTCAGGATTTTGAGCGTATAGCCATTGCGAATGGAACCGTCCTTCAACTGAATGAACAAGGGGTTACGATCACGCAACACACTCACATCAAGAAAAGAGCGTGTTGTCAGGCTATACCCCATGACACTGAAACCAATGATCATGAGGATTGCGTAGAAAATCGTCCTCGGTCGGACGAAGCGGATACGCGTTTTTTTCTGTTCGGAACGGGCGTGCTGACGGTTGGTCGAGTCATAGGCAATCAGATTACGGGGCAGATCCAATTTATCCATAACGTTGTTGCAGGCGTCGATGCACAAACCGCAACCGATGCATTCCAACTGGTTGCCGTCGCGAATATCAATACCCGTCGGGCAGACAACCACACAGTTGTTACAGTCGATGCAATGCCCGCGGTTTTCATAATTACCATCCCGTGCCGGTTTGGAACGAGGTTCCCCGCGCCAAGCTTCATAGGTGACGATCATCGAGTCTTCGTCGAGCATGGCACTTTGAATACGCGGCCAGGGGCACATGTAGGTACAAACCTGTTCACGTGCAAAACCTGCCAGCAGATAGGTGGTGGCGGTGAACAAACCGGTAAAGAACAATACGTTCCCGCTCACTTCAAGGTTCATGACTTCTTTCACCAACGTCGGTGCATCAGCGAAATACATGATCCACGCCCCGCCGGTCAGCAAGGCAATCAACAACCAAATAAAGTGCTTAACAACGCGCTTGCGGATCTTGTCAAAACTCCAGGGAGCCTTGTCCAGACGAATACGGGCAGCACGATCGCCTTCAACGAACCGTTCGACCCAGACATAGAAATCGGTCCAAACGGTTTGCGGACATGCAAACCCGCACCAAACGCGTCCAAATAATGACGTTGCCAGGAATAGTCCCAGTGCACCGCAAATCAGGATGGCGGCAAGATAATATACCTCCTGCGGCCATATCTCGATGCTGAGGAAATAGGCCCGACGGGCCGGCATATCAATCAGGAAGGCCTGATCGGGTACGCCGGGCCCACGGTCCCATCGTAACCAGGGCGCAATATAGTAGATCGCCAGCAAAACGATCAACGCGACCCATTTCAGTTTGCGGTAGAGGCCCCAGACGCGTTTGGGATGGACTTTCTCACGCTTGGCATAGAGAGGTGCCAGCTCGGGAGCGTTTCCGCCTCCTCCTGCTGTTTCCTCTTTTCCTGCCATAGCATTCGTCATCACTTTACCCTCTTGCGCCTGACCAGATGTCTTCACAATACCCATCCTTCGGGGCTCCTATCCGCGAACAGTTACTTACTCGCCGCCGCCCAGGGAATGGACGTAAACGGTGAGCATTTTGATGGTGGCTTCATCAAGACGGCCACTCCAGGCAGGCATTTGGCCGTGACGCGCTTTGGTCAACTGCTTCATGATTTCCTGCTTGTTGCCGCCATAGAGCCATACTTGGTCGTTCAGGGACGGCGCCCCGAATTCACGACCGCCAACGCCGCCTTCGCCGTGGCACGCCACGCATTGTTCCTCGAAGACGACAGCACCTTGTTCGGCAAGCTTGCTGTCATGATCGATCCCGGACAACGACAGAACATATTCTGCCACGGCCGAAATCTGGTCACTATCAAGCATGCCATCCGAGCCGAAGTTCGGCATTTCAGAAAAACGCGTATCCTCGTCTTTTTCCCAACGGATGCCATGGCTGATCGTGGTGTGGATAGCATCAAGGCTACCACCCCACAGCCAGTCATCGTCCGCAAGGTTCGGATAACCCGGACCACCCGTTGCCCCCGTGCCATGACAAGCCGCACAGTTGTCCAGGAATGCGACACGACCACCAGCCAGACTGAAGTTCAACAGTTCGTCATTGTGACGAATACTCTGCAGATCTTCATTCAGGATTCGCTGGTACATCGCACCACGCGCTTCATTGGCCACTTCCATCTCTTTCGCAATGTCGACACGTTGCGAATAGCCCAACAACCCCTTGAAATAGGTCTTGCCGAGCGGAATAGACGGATAGAGAACCACATAACCGATGGAAAACACGATCGTTGCATAAAACACCCACAGCCACCAACGGGGCAGCGGATTATCCAACTCGCGAATACCATCCCACTCATGACCGGTGGTTTCGACACCGGCAATCGGATCAACGTTTTTATCTTTACTCATGATTACGCTCCCGGCTTGGCGCGCGTCTCATCATCCATCAGCGGGATGTTCGCCGCGTGGTCCATTTCCTGTTTACGGCGTTTTGACGGCCACAGGGCCCAGATCACAACGCCGGCAAACAAGGCAAACAGCCATATGTTCCAGAGATTATTGGCTAGAGAGACGATATTATCCATCACACCCTCCTACTGCCGCAGATCTTCTGGTTGGTACTGAGTAAAGTCGACCAAGGTGCCAAGCATCTGCAAATAAGCAACCAATGCATCCATCTCGGTCAGCTTGGTCGGATCACCGTCGAAATCACCGACAACCACTTTCGGGTAGCGTGCCTGCAAACCGTCCCAATCGGCTTCCGGGTCCGCCTGGGCCTTCAGGTCAGCCAGGGCGTTTTCGACCATTTCGTCCGAATAAGGCACACCGACAATCCGCAAAGTCTTCAGGTGTTCTGCGATATCATCAGCATCCAGTTCACGCTCCTTCAGGAACGGATAGCCCGGCATAATCGATTCCGGCACAACAGCGCGCGGATCGGTCAAGTGAGCGACATGCCAGTTGTTGGAGTATTTCCCCCCGACACGCGCCAGGTCCGGACCGGTACGTTTGGACCCCCACTGGAACGGATGGTCGTACATGCTTTCCGCAGCAAGGCTGTAATGGCCATAGCGTTCAACCTCGTCCCGGAACGGACGGATCTGCTGGCTGTGGCAGTTATAGCAGCCTTCACGGATATAGATGTTACGACCGACAAGCTCCAGGGGAGAATACGGACGCACACCGTCTACTTTTTCAATCGTGCTCTCGATCGTGAAGAGAGGAACGATTTCGACGATGCCGCCGATGGTTACCGTAATCAATGCGAGTACGGTCATCAGGGCAATATTGGTTTCAACCAACTTATGCTTAATGAACATTGCTAGCGCCCCCCTTACTCAGCCGCTACCGGCTTGGCGTTGCTGTCGTAAGCACGTTCTTTGCGCAGATCGCCGCGAATAGTGCGGAACACGTTGTACGCCATGATCAAACCACCACAGGCAAACATGAAGCCACCACTTGCGCGAACGACGTTCGCCCAGAACTTCTTGTCGACGATTTCAACGAAGCTGTACTGCAGGAAGCCGAGATCGTCGTAGGTCCGCCACATCAGGCCTTCCATGATGCCCGACACCCACATGGAGGTGATGTAGAGCAGGATGCCGACAGTTGCGACCCAGTAGTGCAGCTCAACAAGGCGAACACTGTACAGGCGCTGGCGCTTCCACAGGACTGGCGTGAGATAATACACCGCACCGAAGCTGATCATTGCAACCCAGCCAAGAGCGCCGGAGTGAACGTGACCAATAGTCCAGTCGGTGTAGTGGCTCAGGGCGTTAACAGCCCGGATACTCATCAGCGGACCTTCGAAGGTGCTCATGCCGTAGAAGGCAATCGCGGTCACCATCAAACGAAGGACCGGGTCGGTACGCAGCTTGTCCCATGCCCCGGAGAGGGTCATCAGGCCATTGATCATGCCACCCCAGGACGGCATCCACAGCATTACCGAGAAGACCATGCCGAGGGTTTGGGCCCATTCCGGCAGAGCGGTGTAATGCAGATGGTGAGGACCGGCCCAGATATACAGGAAAATCAAAGCCCAGAAGTGAATGATCGACAAACGATAGGAATAAACCGGACGCTCGGCCTGTTTGGGAACGATGTAATACATCATGCCCAGGAAGCCTGCCGTCAGGAAGAAGCCAACCGCGTTATGACCGTACCACCACTGGGTCAGGGCATCCTGAACACCGGAGAAGTAGGTATAGCTCTTCGCACCGAAGAAGCTTACCGGCACAGTCATGTTGTTGACGACGTGCAGCATCGCGACCGTTACGATGAAGGACAGGAAGAACCAGTTGGCCACATAGATATGCGGCTCCTTACGCCGCATGATCGTACCAAGATAAACCGTCAGATAGACAACCCATACGATTGTCAGCCAAAGGTCCACGTACCATTCAGGTTCCGCGTATTCCTTACCCTGGGTAATGCCGGTCACATAACCGACCGCAGCCATCACGATGAAAAGCTGATAGCCCCAGAACAGGAAACGGGCGACTTCCGGGCCACCCCACAGACGGGCGCGGCACGTGCGTTGTACAACATGAAGTGAAGTCGCAAGCAGCGCATTGCCGCCAAAAGCAAAGATCGCCGCACTGGTGTGCAGCGGACGCAGTCGGCCGAAGCTCAGCCACTCTACGTCAAAGTTTAAGGCCGGAAAGGCCAATTGAAATGCAATAAAATCACCGGCCGCGAACGCAACAACTCCCCAAAAGACAGTTGCGATCGTGAACATACGGATGACGCCTTCATCATAGGCGACAGCCTGTCCGGCCGGAGCAGAGCTGGTATTTACCACTGCTGCCTGGCTCATATGTCGATCCTCCAGGTTACCCAAATGCGCTGCCGTGAATTCCCCTTACAGCAGCGCTAATTTCCGACGGTTATTAAGTAATTCGCTTCCGGCGACAGTTCATTGATACAAGTCAATGGCCTATCCCCCCATGCGACATATGTTACCACCTAAGGTAAAATAGACGAAGCATCGACTGATGCTTGACGTCCAGACTTAGGTTTTCTGCCGGATCGTAAGGGGTGCGTCGCGGATGGTTTATTGTGACTGTGACAAAATGTCCTTGCTCCGGTGTATGGTGATCGAACTTGACTATAAGGGTCCAGATCATGCAGAGCGTTGAATCGAACACACAGACATTATCGGCAAAGGAGTTTTCCATGGCAGGTTGGATCATTGGCATTTTTATGACGGTCGTGGCCGTCCTGGGGCTGTTCCTCGCCAGCGGCGCACATGACGCCACTTTCTCATGGGTTGGCATTCTCCTGTTTGTCACAGGCGTCGCATTCGTTTATCGCCAGATTGTGAAAAACACCTGATTTAACACATAAGAAAAGCCGCCGAACCTATTGGTCCAGCGGCTTTTTCTTTTACCAAAAATACTCACTCACCAGTTGGGAGTTCGTCACCCTGTTTAGGTTTGAGGACGATCACCGGATCCATTTCCCGAAGCTCTTCCAGCGGAATATGGCAAGCAATCTTGTGACCACCACCGGCATCATGTTCCGGCGGCCGTTGTTCATCGCAAATCGTACCCACTTTTCGCGGACAACGGCTTGCAAAGGGACATCCTAGCGGCGGATTCAAGACACTGGGCAGATTCCCTTCCAGGACGATTTCCTTCTTCTGCACGCTGGTATCGGCAATCGGCACCGCCGATAACAAGGCTTCTGTATAGGGATGGTAGGGAGGCGCATAGACGTCATCAACCGCCCCCTGCTCCATAATCTGCCCCAGATACATCACCACCACACGGTCTGACAGATAGCGGACAACCGACAGGTCGTGGCTGATGAAAAGCAACGTCGTGCCATAGTCCCTCTGGATATCCATCAACAGGCCCGTCACGGCCGCCTGAACGGATACGTCCAGAGCAGAAACAGGTTCATCCGCAATGACCATGGACGGGTTGCCTGCGAAGGCACGGGCGATACCAATGCGCTGCTTCTGACCGCCGGAAAGTTGCCTTGGGCGGCGATAGGCGAAATCCCGCGGTAGTTTCACCAGGTCAAGCAGTTCGTTCACCCGTTGCTTCACGTCACTACTGGACTTTGCGACACCGAATTTCCTGAGAACCCGACCGATCTGGCCGCCAACGGTGTGGCTGGGGTTCAGGGTATCATTCGGATTCTGGAAAACCATCTGCAAACTGCCGATCTGCTCCGGAGAACGCTTGTTCACTGGTAACTTCGATATTTCAGCGTTGTTGTAGATGATTTGACCGTCCGTGGCCCCTTCCAGGCCCATCAGGACCTTAGCGAAAGTCGATTTGCCGCAGCCCGATTCCCCCACAATCGCGACGGTTTCACGCTTACGTGCATCGAAGGTCAGGGTTTCGTTGGCCTTGACCCATATAGAGCCCCTGCCCGTCAACTTGGCCCACAGCCCACCAGCCTTGACCTCATAATATTTCTGAAGGTTTTGGACCGACAGGACCTTATCTCCCGATTCGACAGCCTCCTGCTGATCGTAATGCGGGTTGTAGTTTGCCCAGTCAATTTCCCGCCAGCGCACGCAACGCACGGCATGACCGCTGGAACCATCCACGGCCTCCCAGGGAAGACCATCCGGGTTATTACAACGCCCCTCGGCGAAATGATCGCATCGCGGCCCAAAGTAACAGCCCGGTGGACGCTGATGCGGCAGGGGAAGCTGGCCTCGAATCGGGATCAGAGGAGCAGCGTTCTTATCCGCCGTCGGCAGGGGAATCGAATTGAACAGGCCACGCGTATAGGGGTGCCGCATTTCATCGAACACCTCCTTGACCGTACCAAATTCAACAGCCTGACCGGAGTACATTACGCAGACCCGGTCGCAAGTCTCCAGGATCAGCCCCATATTGTGGGAGATGTAGATCATGGAGGTGCCGAATTCCTCACTGATCTCACGGATCAGCTTGATGATTCCGGCCTCAACCGTCACATCCAGCGCCGTTGTCGGCTCATCCAATAACAGAAGAGACGGTTTGGACAGCAATGCCATGGCAATCACGACACGCTGCTGCTGACCGCCGGAAATCTGATGCGGGAAGGCCCCCATAAGACGGGCCGGGTCCGGCAGATGCACCTTTGCCAGCATATCTACCGCCCGTTGATAGGCTTCCGCCTCCGTACAATCCGCTTCGTGATAAAGCGGCACTTCCGTCAACTGTTTGCCAATGGTCATGGACGGGTTCAGGGCCGACATGGGCTCCTGATAGATCATGGCAATATCGGAACCGCGCAACTGACGCAATTCCTCCCCGCTCATGGAGTTCATGTCGCGGCCCTTGAACTTGATGCTGCCGCCGACAATACCGCCATTCTTGCCGAGATACTGCATGAGGGCCATGGCCACGGTAGACTTACCGCAGCCTGATTCTCCCACAATCCCCACACTTTCACCCGGCTGCAGGACAAGATTGAAATCCTTGACCGCCGGAATTTCCCCGGCCCGGGTGAAATAGGAGATGTCCAGCCCCTCCACTTCCAGGATCGGGCCGTTATAACTGGCTTCTTGCGTTACCATATCGCCCTCCCTAATCGCGCAGTGAGACTTCACGCAGGCCATCGGCCAGCAGATTAAAGCCCAGGACCAGTGATGATACCGACAAGGCCGGGAACAGGATCATGTAAGCAAATCCACCAGCCGCAAGCGAGCGTGATTCGTTGATCATCCCCCCCCAGTCCGGATCGGGTGGCGGCAGTCCGAGACCAAGAAAACCAAGGGCCCCGATCATGATCGTCGTATAGCCCATCCGCAAACAGGCATCGACAATCAACGGCCCCCGCGCATTCGGCAGAATCTCGATAAACATGATCCAAAGGCCGTTCTCACCGCGTGTCTGGGCCGCAGCCACATAATCACGGGTCCGAAGGTCCAGTGTCAGACCACGGACAATACGCATGATCCCGGGCGAACTGGCAAAGACGACGGCAAAGACGATGTTCGTGCCGGACGCCCCGATCAACGTAATGATCAGGACATAGAGAACCATCACCGGGAAGGACAGAATGACATTGGCCAGGAAAGAAAGGGCCTCATCCACCCAACCGCGGTAATAGCCCGAGCAAAGCCCCATAATGATGCCGACGACATAGGCGCTGGCCGTGGCGAGTGATGAGTAAAACAACACTCGTTGCCCGCCCCAGATGATGCGGGAGAGAATATCTCGCCCTCTCTGGTCTGCTCCAAACCAGAAAACATGCCCGTCCGGCCCGACCTCTCCCGGTCGTGCGAATGGCAACATTTGCAAGTTCGGGTCTACAGGCGCCAACAATGGCGCACAAACAGCCATCACGACATAGAACAAGACGATAAATGCGCCCAGCATCCCCACAGGGCTTTCGCGGAGATGGCTGACAGCCCGCAAAAACTGGATAATGGCCGGGGTTGGCTTCGTTACACCGTTTGCTGTTGTATCAGTCATTGTGCACCTCCCCTAACTGAACCGGATGCGCGGGTTCAGCAGCGAATAGCCAATGTCCCCTAGCGTTTGACTGAGTACAGCAACAAAAACGGCCGCGAGGCCGCAGGCTTCGATCGAAAAGATATCCTTCCTCAGCGCCGCCTCAAGAAGAAACGCACCGAACCCTTTATAGCCAAAGGCAAATTCGGTAACGACAACTCCTGACAGCAGCCAGTTCAACTGCAACATGATCACCGTGAAAGGCGCGATCATCGCGTTACGAAGAGCATGCCGCAAAATGACCTTGCGTTGCGGAATCCCCTTCAGCACGGCCGTGCGGATATAATGGGTCGTCATGACTTCTGCCATTGAGGCACGTGTCATACGGGCGATATAACCAAAACCATAAAGCACCAATACGGCCACAGGCAAAATCAGTTCCACACCGTCGAAACCGTTGGACATTGACGAGGACCCCGGCAACCAACCCAACTGATATACAAAGATAATGGACAGGAAAGCAGCGCTTGCATATTCGGGGACTGACGTGGTCCCGATGGACAGGACCGAAATAAAGCGGTCCAGGAAAGACCCTTCCTTGATCCCTGCCAAAACCCCCAGGATCAGCCCCAGAGGCACCATAACAGCGAATGTCACACCTGCCAGAATACCGGTTCGCGCCAGGCGCTCCCAAAAAATATTGGCTACGGGCTGTTTGTAGATGACCGACTCGCCAAGATCCCCGGTCAAAATCCGTCCCAGCCATTCAAAATAACGAACAATGATTGCACGGTCATAGCCGTGTTCAACAATCCAGGCCTGAAGTTGGTGTTTTTGCGCATATGGACCCAATACACCGCGGGCGATTGAATACGGGTCCCCTTCATTTGCAAGGAACAGCAGCAGGGCCACGACCAGCATGACCAGCACCATCATTCCCAGCCGTTTTATGATTAATGTCCCCATTCAGTCTCTATCCTGACTTGATTCTATTTATTGGGGTGAAAAGCCGACACAAGAGCGCTTTTCTTGAAGCCAGGCGTGAGCGCCTCTTGTGACTGGCAAAACTGCGGAGGTGGGACAGCACCACCTCCGCAATTCCAGAAGCACCTTAGGCGTCTTCCAGCCAGACTGTTTCGAACTGATGGTAATAGGTCGGATGGGTCTTGAACCCTTTCACCCGTTTGGTTGCCGCCTTGAAAATCGACCGCCAATACGGCTGAACCATGACGGCGCCGTCCTGAAGCAGACGCTCGACCTTCTCCATCTTCTTCGTCCGTTCCGCCACGTCCAGCGTGCCTTCGGCATCTGTAAGGGCGGCGTCGAACTCCGGACTGTTGAAGTGGGTTTCGTTCCACGGCACACCGGAACGGTAACCGAGCGCGAGAACCATGGTTCCCAGCGGACGGTGCGTCCAGGCGGTGAGACCAAAGGGTGTGGTATCCCAGACTTCCCAATACTGGTTGGCAGGCATCTTGTTGATATTGATGTTGATACCAGCGGGAGCGCACTGCCCTTTAAGCGCCTCACAAGCCGCGGTTTCCCAGGGGCCGTTTGTGTCGCCGACATCAATGGTAAGATCAATGCCGTCCGCATAGCCGGCTTCGGCCAGAAGCTTCTTGGCCTTGTCATAATCCTGCGAACGCTGCGGCAGTTTGAAGTATTCAGGGTGGATCTGGCAGACGTGATGGTCTTCCGCGATCATCCCCTTACCGCGATAGGCGACGTCCAGAATCTTCTGACGATCAGCGCAAGCGGTTATCGCTTCACGCAGTTTCAGATTGTCAAAGGGCTTCTGGGTGATCTGCATCCGCATGCAATCCGTCTGCGCCGTCACGGCCTCGTGGATATCCACGTTGGGTAAACGCTCCAGGATCGGCAACTGGTCTGTACCAATCTGATACAGCATATCAACCTGATTGGAGGCAATGGCACCTACCGCAGCATTGAGATCTTCGCCATGGTCGATATACACGATTTCATCCAGGTAGAAATTGCCATTCCACCAGTCGCGCTTCTTCTGCAGGACTGCTTTTTCACCGATGCGGAATTCCGCCAGTTCGAAAGCATGTGTGCCAATCGGATTTTTCGACAGGTCGGCTTCGTAATCCTTGCCAAAACCACGATGGGTAATCGCGGTCGGGTAGTTATAGAAGCTTTCCGGCATGGACAGAACCGGCTGCTTCAGATGGAAGCGGACGGTATAGTCATCCACTTTTTCCACAGCTCCCGCAATACCGCGTTTTTCCTTGATCGGGTTACCGTTTTCATCCTTCTTGCCGGTATCGACTTCTTCCACCATGGCATCGAACAGCCCCAGGTTGGAAGAACCGGTGGCTGGGTCCAGCCAGCGATTGACTGTGTGGACGACGTCATCGGCGCCGAAGTCATCACCGTTAGACCAAGTAATGCCCTTGCGCAGATAGAAGGTCCAGGTCTTCAGATCATCGGACGCTTCCCAACGCTCAGCAAGATACGGACGCGTGATGTTGTCAGCACCGGTCAAGGCAAGATGTTCAACGATGAATCGGGCGACATTCGACTTCTGCACCCAGGCGAAAGTCGCCGGATCCGTCATTTCCTGGACAGCCATGGAGACGCGAAGCGATCCACCGGGTTTTCCCTGGGCCACGGCCTGGGGAATGAAATGTTTGCCGGTCAGCACTCCCGCCATGGAATAGGCAGCCGTGGCGGACATCCCCAGCAGAGCGGAGGTGCGCAAGAATTCACGCCTGTCGACCAGGCTTTTTTGCAATTGGTTGGCTAGTTCAGGAATATACTCATGGATATCGCCCCCTAGTTGCCTTGTGACGCGTCCAATATAGCGTTTGGTATTCCGCATTCGCAGTCTCCCTCATGGCTAGTCAAGGCGGTCAGGTGAAAACACGGGCACAAGCGATCAGCATGCCGCTGACCCCTGAAAATCTTTCTTTAAAATCTTGATAAAAGGCTTTTTTCACGCCTTGCCCTGTCTTCGACCTTAATCGGTTCATCCAGACCGCTAATCGATTATGCTTGTTGACTACAAGCCTCCCTAGTGCCCAAGAATTTGAACACTAATCAAATTTGTAGTCAAATAATTAACCCTACTAATATCTTGTTTCCCCCAGGCTATGTCGTAAAAGCGTCAAGGGTATAAACAAAATATCAATTACGCGACACTTGTGTTGCATATACGATCATAGGATTTCAAGGGAAGTACGTGAACATTTTTTAAAAATAAGTCTTGCCTTGCCTCACATAAAGACTCATTGAGAACAACAGCTTGAATGGAGTCCCGCAGAATTCCAAGCATCTCATCGTCATGAACCAGAGACGTAATATAGGGAAGTGCCGGAGCGACCGGAGATTGCTCCAGAATGCGTAAATTCGACACCTCCTCCGGTGCGAAGCGGGCGATCAACGCGTAGGTCACGCAGTCGATGGCACAAAGATCCGCCTCGCCTTCCGAGACCATCGCCATACTCCACCGGTGCCCCCCGCTTTCGGAGATGGCGGAAAAGAATTCGTCCGGATCACAACCGGCTGCTGCCTGCGTCATCCAGCGAACGGTATTGAACCCCGATTGCGAGCCGCGCTCGTTAAAAGCAAAAGAAGCGCCCCGAATATCGTTAAAACTTTGGAATGGCGCATCCTGTCTGACAAGCAGGAAACTGCAATAATCTCCTGCATCGGAACAGCCCGGAGCGGTGTAAACCGGTGTGGCAAGATACCGGACCTTTCCGCGCAAAGCATGGGTGAGCGGATAGCCGCATGTTTGTGAGAAAAGCAACGCCGGATCACACCAATGGGCAAGAAGATCCGGAATAGCCTCCGCACGTGCATAATTCACCGGGATGTCCAGATCGGGCTTTCTCGCCAATATTTCTGTTCGCAATGCCGACCAGATCGCCGCCGTTGCCTCAGCAACGGGCTGAAAGTCATACATCGGCAGACTGGCAAACATCATGAGAAGCTTTCCTCTTTCAATCGGACAAAATAGTCCGCCGCTTCATTCGCCTGAACCACAGCTCCACGGACAAGATTGTCAAAATGGTCGGTCAGGCTCCGCACATGCTCCCTCGTGTTGAACACATAATACATTTGCCCGATGTAAATGACGGCCCGCTTGGGCCCGAAAACGGTATATGGCGCGGCATAATGGGTTAGTCCGTCAAACAGGAACAAACGCAGCTTTGGATAAAGTTCCCGCAACACCTCTATCATGCGGTCCAGTTGCTCCATACGCTCGTCGTCAGTCAGGCCGTTCCACAGACCGACGCCGCTTGCAAAAGTCTCAAAGACCTGTCGGGGCGCACAAATTTCCATATCCGCATCTGGCATTCTTGTGTAGGCCAGCCTGCGCTCGGAAGCCGCTATCGCCCGGCTGCTGCTGCTGGCCGCAAAGTCCCGATACTCATGACGTAAAACAGCTTCTGTTTTCATCAGATCAGGCAAACCATTCGGCACATAGCGGATTTTATAGCCAACGGCCTCGTTATGCCATTGGACCAGCCCTTCATCGGTTGGCGTATTAGAGCTGGGTGTAATCTGCATGGATTCCTGCAGGATCGCCGCCCCCAACCTGGCTTCGGAACTCAGGCCCATCAGCCAGTCCACACTAACCTGAAGGGCCATGGCGATGGCCGCGACCGTGTCCGCACGCGGCAACCGGTCGTTATCAAGGGCCAGAAGCTGTGAAAGCGTTGACCGGTCAACACCGGCCTGTCGAGCCAGGGACGATTGATTGAACCCACCACTTTCCATTGCCGCCACCAGGCGTGTTCTGAAAAGCCGCACCATATTCTGTCGATCTTGTGTTCTCATATCCCTGCACTAACTGACGAGAACGATATTGAAACGTGATTATTCTAACAGATGGTTATTTTTATCACCATTCTGATTATATTATCACGTTCTGCGGCAAGTTGTTATCAATCACTCATTGCCGCTCTATCCGCTTCCGCTCAAGCTACAGAAACAAAAAAGATTTTAGGCTTTGGGCGTACAGATGAAGAGTTTTTGGGACCGTTGCGAAATTCCGACCTGGCTGGTCATAGTCACCGTCCATCTTGGGTGGTTTCTGCTGACATATTTTCGCAATGAAGTACCCATAGCCATGCTGGTCACCTTGGGGGCAACCCTCACCTGTTGGCATATGCACCTCCAGCATGAAATTCTCCATGGCCACCCAACGCGCTGGAAAAGACTGAATGAGGTCTTCGCCTATCTCCCCGCCGCCCTGTGGCTCCCATACCCCATTTATCGGGACAGCCACATCATCCACCACGAAACACCGGAACTGACGACACCTGGCAGCGATCCGGAAAGCTATTATTGGACAGCTCAGCGGTGGCAGTCACTCCCCTGGCCTGTGCAGCAACTTCTGACCTTCAACAATTCAGTCCTCGGCAGATTTTTGATCGGCCCGTTCCTCACCGTCGGGCAGTTCTGGTATCATGAATTACAGCGCTTCGGTCAGGGCAACTTCCGTTCCCTGCCGGCTTGGTTGGGCCATGCCGTTGTGATGACCGCGATGATTTTGTGGCTGACGAAAGTTTGCGACTTCCCCATTGGTCTTTACATTCTCACCTTCGCCTGGCCGGGTACTGCCCTTGCCCTGCTTCGGTCCTACCTGGAACACCGTCCCGCTCCCAATGGCGACGAGCGAACAGCCATCGTGGAGAATTCTCCGGTATTCAGCCTGCTATTTCTTAACAACAACTATCATGTGATCCATCACGATCACCCTGGCATGCCCTGGTATCGCATAACGGCCTTCTACCGTGCCAATCGCGCAAAAGTGCTGGAAAAGAATGGCGGTTATGTTTTTGACGGCTATTATGATGTCTTCAGGCAATACCTGCTGGTCCCGAAAGACCTGCCTTCTCATCCGGGCCCGTCCCTGGCGGCAAGCCCGCTGGGCGTTACCGCCGTCAATAATCAAGCGGCTTGTGACGTAAAGCCGTGACAACGGAGCAACATCGGAGAAAAAAGTCGTGGTTGTAGTCCATATCTATAGATCGCATCCCTACTATTCTCTTGCGTGCGATCCCTGTTTTATCGTACATCAGATGTGTTTAAGAAACTAACCTGGCTTTCTACTGCCGTTCGACGACCTGCACGACGATTCCCAGCGTTACTTTCTACCGTTTTGGTGCATGGTGTACCAAAACATCCTAACCTTGACGCAATGAGGAGTTGTCATGGCTACCGGTACTGTTAAATGGTTTGATACCACCAAAGGCTTTGGGTTCATTCAGCCGGACGAAGGCGGCAAAGACGCTTTTGTTCACATTTCCGCTGTTGAGCGTTCCGGCCTGAGCGGTCTGAACGAAGGCCAGAAAATCTCCTATGAACTGGTTGAAGGTCGCGGTGGTCGTATGGCTGCCGAGAACCTGAGCATTGTTGACTAACAACGCTCCCAGCATCTGAGATGCGAAAAGCCCCGGGATTTTCCCGGGGCTTTTTTTATGCCCCGCTTTTCTGTCAACAAGACTTGCAGCCGACCGTTCCTTTCGCCACCCTTCCCTTACCAGCCAAACAGATCACATACGGTAAAATTCACATGAAAGATTCAACGCGTTTCCACTACAAGGATGTCAAACTCGTCAGCCAGGAGACCTGTTTTCAGGGATATTTCCGAATGGATCGCCTCACAGTCCGCCACCCGACCTTTGAAGGCGGCCTGTCGGACGACATCAGGCGCGAGGTTTTTGTGCGAGGCAATGCAGTTGCCTGCCTCCCCTATGACCCTGTCAGTGACAAGGTTGTCCTGATTGAGCAGTTCCGCGCAGGTGCCTATGCCAACGGACGAGAGGATTGCTGGCTGATAGAGCCGGTTGCCGGGATCATAGAACCGGGCGAAACTCCGGAAGAGGTTGCTATTCGCGAAAGCCTCGAAGAGGCAAATTGTGAAATACTCGATCTGGTCGAGGCTGGCCGACACCTGACAAGCCCTGGCGCCATGGATGAAGAGGTCGTTCTTTTTATCGGCCGTTGTGATGCAGACAAAGTCAATGGCATCCATGGATTGGACGAAGAAGGTGAAGATATCCGTGCATTCTCAATTGATTTCCAATCTGCACTGGATGCTGCAATGCACGGAAAAATAAGTAATATTCTGACTGTCACGACACTTTATTGGCTGGCATTGAACAGAGATGACTTGCGTCTGCAGTGGGAACGACCTAAATAGAATGTGGTTTACATAAAAGGACACAAAAGTAATGGAATATCGGGAAGACTTTGTTGACGCGATTGGCAACACACCGCTGATCAAGCTGAGAGGCGCGTCCGAATTGACCGGCTGCACCATTCTGGGAAAGGCAGAATTCCTGAACCCAGGCGGCTCGATCAAAGATCGCGCAGCAAAAGCAATCATTCTCGATGCGGAGAAGAAGGGCCTGTTACGCCCGGGTGGCGTCATTGTTGAAGGGACCGCAGGCAATACGGGCATCGGTCTGGCGCTTGTCGGCAACGCGCGCGGCTATCGCACTGTGATTGTAATCCCGGAAACCCAGTCGCAGGAAAAGAAGGACATGCTTCGCCTCGCAGGTGCCGACCTTCGCGAAGTCCCCGCTGTGCCCTATAAAGACCCGAACAACTATGTGAAAGTTTCCGGGCGCCTCGCCGAAGAAATGGCGGCAACTGAAGAAAACGGGGCCATCTGGGCCAACCAGTTCGACAATACCGCCAACCGCCAGGGTCACTTTGAGACAACCGGTCCGGAGATCTGGGAGCAGACCGACGGCAAGATCGACGGCTTCATATGTGCTGTCGGGACCGGTGGCACGCTTGCCGGTGTGGCTATGGCCCTGAAAGAGCGTAGCAAAGACGTTGTCATCGGCATCGCCGACCCGAATGGCGCGGCGCTTTATAACTATTACGCCCATGGCGAACTAAAATCCGAAGGCAGTTCAATCACCGAAGGGATCGGCCAGGGACGTATCACGCAAAACCTGGAAGGTCTTGAGATTGACGAACCCTTCCAGGTGAGCGATGCCGAGGCCCTGCCCGTTCTATTTGACTTGCTCAAGAAAGAAGGCCTTTGCCTGGGCGGCTCCTCTGCCATCAACGTGATGGGAGCGATCAAACTGGCCAAGAAGATGGGGCCGGGCAAAACAATTGTCACTCCGCTTTGCGATTCCGGAACCCGGTATCAGACCAAGCTGTTTAACCCGGAATTCCTGTCCGGTCTGGGATTGCCGACGCCATCCTGGATGTAACCCTCCATCCTGCAATTTACCCCGAAAGGCGTGGTCTCTTCCGCGCCTTTTCCTTTTTGGCCAATGTGTCGGGAC
This sequence comes from Aestuariispira ectoiniformans, assembly GCF_025136295.1. Classification (GTDB taxonomy): domain Bacteria; phylum Pseudomonadota; class Alphaproteobacteria; order UBA8366; family Aestuariispiraceae; genus Aestuariispira_A; species Aestuariispira_A ectoiniformans. Next base: position 2,937,725 of record NZ_CP062788.1, read on the forward strand.
ATTTTTTACGTTGACCCGTTGGTGCTGAACCCCAAGTTTTATGGCAAATAAATCATAACGGGGATCATCATGACCGAAGCGCTGTTTAGAGACGACGCCTATCTCAAAGAATGCGATGCAACAATTGTCTCTGTGAATGACCGGGGCGGCATCGTACTCGATAGAACCGTTTTCTACCCGACCGGCGGTGGTCAGCCAGGGGACAGCGGCACCCTCACCTGCGCCGACGGAACAACAATCGAGATTGCAACGACAGTCAAAGGTGACACGCCGGACGAAGTCGTTCATGTGCCGGAAGAAGGCCAGCCCCTGCCCGCCGCGGGCACGAAGGTGAACGCCGAGATTAACTGGGCCAAACGCCATAGGTATATGCGCATGCATACGGCAATGCATCTGATGTGTTCTGCCGTGCCTTGCGGCGTCACGGGTGGTCAGGTTGGCGCGGAGAAAAGCCGTCTGGACTTCGATATCGGGGACACAACACTCGACAAAGAGGCTATTGAGGCGGCAATCAATGCACGCATCCAGGAAGATCATGCAGTCACCAGCCAGTGGATTTCCGACGAGGAGCTGGATGCCAACCCGGACCTTGTCAGGACCATGTCCGTTCAACCGCCCAGAAGCTCCGGCCGTATTCGTTTGATGAAGATCGGCGATGATATCGACTTACAGCCCTGTGGCGGCACGCACGTCCGCCAGACCGGTGAAATCGGGCCGATTAAAATTGCGAAGATCGAAAACAAAGGTAAACGCAATCGCCGCGTCAATATCGTCTTCGACGAATGACCTAGGTAAGTCGTACCGGCAAGGGGCAGTCGATATCCGTAAAGGATGCTGCCCCTTTTATTGTTGTAAGATGCAGGGCCAGGAAGCCACAGGCCTCTTCGCCCTCACGCCCAAAGGGCAGTAGCAACCGCTCGTAGAAGATCAGTGCATTGTCGACTGTATTACGCAGGAATGAATGGTAGCTGGGGGACTTGTTCGCAATCGCGTCCTCATATTCTCTTTGCAGCCAGTCATAAGCATCTTCGCCGAAAATCTCGTCCAGATAACGCCCGCTCACATCTGCGCCGATTACCTCACTGAGCGCCTGGCCAACGAACTGATAACGATACCGCCGGGTATCAGCGCCGCTATTTTCGACGTCTATCCAACAGATATTGGGCAAAAAGTCTGCAAATTTATCTAATGAAAAGTCCTCCGGACCAGGCAACTCGCGATTTCCCTTCAGGCCAGCCCAGATATCTCTGAATCGCGTTAAAGTCGGATGCAGTCTGCTCGGCAAATTCTTTGGCATCTGATGCAAACACGGCCTCACTCAAGAAAATACATTGGTCCTCTATTTCATCAGAGATATTGGCAGCCTCAGCCTAAAATAAGGTTAATGGGTTCACATTCGAAAAGTTTTTCTTTTTTTGTTTCACAGCTCTAGCCCAACGAAGCAATAATTTCAAAATACCGACAACATCCGTATTTTCTTTTCGCACGGAGAATAGATTTTGAATGCAAACTCTCGGAAAGAGGGCTAAACAGCAAACTTAAAAAGGCACTGGGGGCTTACCGATGACATATACAAACCCGAATGCACTGGTCGAAACATCATGGCTGGCAGATCATCTGGACGACCCGAAGGTCATCATTCTGGACGCCAGTTGGCACCTTCCGACAGTTGATCGGGATGCAAAGGCTGAATTTCAACAACACCATATCCCCAACGCCCGCTTTTTTGATATCGACGATGCATCGGATCGGGCCAGTGCACTTCCGCATATGCTGCCATCGCCGGACGGTTTTGCTGATTATGTTTCAGCCCTCGGCATCGGTAATGACAGCCATGTCGTTGTCTATGACAGCTATGGCCTGTTCTCTGCGGCGCGCGTCTGGTGGATGTTCCGGGTTTTTGGTCATGACAATGTCTCCATTCTCAATGGCGGCCTACCGAAATGGGAGATGGAAACCCGTCCCCTGACGGACGCACCAACGGCATCATCCCAGCACCCCTTCAACGCTGTATTCAGGCCCAAGATGGTGCAGTCTATTGACGATATTCAGGATAATTTAACCCACGGGCAGCGAAAGATTCTGGATGCGCGTTCCCTTGCCCGCTTCCGTGGTGAGGCTGCAGAACCCCGCCCAGGCATACGATCCGGACATATCCCGGGTTCCGCATGCCTTCCATTCGATCAGTTGCTTGATCCGGCAAGTAAAACTTTGCTACCGGCCGAGACAATTGAGCAATTGTTCGACGGTGCCGGTATCGACAATCAGATGGCTGTCACCTGTAGCTGCGGAACCGGCGTGACAGCCTGCGCCCTCGCCTTTGGCCTGCACCTTATCGGCAATGACGATGTTGCCGTCTATGACGGCTCCTGGACCGAATGGGGCGGCCGTAGCGATACACCGGTAGAGGTCTGACCTCATGACGCTGGAAATTCGCGCGATCCGGGATCAGGACATCGAAGACATTGTCTCCCTCTGGCACAAATGCGGTTTAACACGCCCATGGAACAATCCGCATAAAGATATTGATATTGCAAGAGAAGAGCCCTCAAGTGAAATTCTGGTAGGCATTCAGAATTCGGATATCGTCGCCAGTGTCATGTGCGGCTTCGACGGCCATCGTGGCTGGCTTTACTATGTTGCTGTCGATCCCGGTTGCCGCGGCAAAGGGTTTGGTCGGGAGATCACGATTGCGGCTGAAAACTGGTTGCGCGACCGGGGAGCCCCAAAGGTTGAGCTGATGATCCGGGATGACAATTTCACCGTTCGGGACTTCTATCACAGTGCCGGTTATACCGTCGAACCACGCATCGTCATGGCCAAATGGCTCAAAGAACCACCGGCTCCTCAAAAAGAGACAAGCCAGGTAACAAAAACGCCCGCACTAGAACAGGAATAAGCAATGATTGTTGGCATCCCGAAGGAAATCAAATCCCAGGAAGGCCGTGTCGCCCTTTTGCCGGAGCAGGTTTCTACGCTGACTGCAAACGGCATTCAAGTGAATGTGGAAACCAATGCCGGGCTTTTGTCAGGTGCCGGGGACGCCGACTATCACAAGGCTGGCGCCAATATCTGTGGCGACGCCGCCTCAGTATTCGCCAACAGCGACCTTATCGTGAAGGTTAAGGAATTCCAGCAAAGTGAATATGCACTTCTGCAGGAAAAGCACGTTCTTTTCACCAATATCCACCCGGCGGCCACCCCCGAACAGGTCAATGTATTACTGGACAAGGGATTAACCGCCATCGCAGCCGAAGACACCCACGAATTCGGCTCACCCAACTGTGCCCTTGCTGGAGAAGTGGGTGCTTTCGAAGGAATACGGCTCTGCATGGCGCCCCATGGTGGCACCGGGCGTCATTTCCTTCCTCACTATGGCTCTTCTCCGATAAAAGCAGCCGTCATCGGTCTTGGGAACGTCGGTCGTGGTGCCTTGCGCACCCTGCTATCTCTGGGCTGTGAGGTTGTAGGCTTTGATATCAGCAATGGTATTCGCTATCGCACGGAACAGGATTGGGACAGCCGCAATTTCTCAACCGCGGATATTGACGATTTTGCAAAACGAATGGATGAATTCGATCTTGTCGTTAACTGCGTGCTCTGGCCCAAACATCGCGAAGACCATCTGATAAGCCGACCTCAGCTTTCACAGTTGAAACAGACCTGCGTCATCGCCGATATTTCCTGTGATGAGGGCGGCGCCATTGAAACCTGCCGCCCGACGAAATGGGAAAACCCTACTTATCGAGAAGAAGGCATTCTCCATTTCTGTGTCGACAATATCCCTGGTGCGGTTCCGGTTGCGGCCAGCGCCGGTTATGGGCGGTCTTTGTTGCCCCATATTGAAAATATCGTCGCCAACGGTTGGAAGGAAGCCTGCAAATCCTCGCCATGGCTGGCGCGTGGATTGGTTTGCGCGGAGAGAACCCTCGTCCACGCAGAGACAGCCCGCATTCAAAACCGGGAACGGGTTGATACAGGCGCGTTTCTGGCCCGCTAGGTCAATAATTCAACGACGTGATCTGCAATTGCCAAAGAGGATGTCAGCCCCGGTGACTCAATGCCGAAGAGATTGACCAGCCCGTTCACGCCATGCGTATCCGGACCTTGGATCATGAAGTCTGCAGCCGCCTCACCGGGGCCTACGATTTTCGGGCGAATGCCCGTATAGCCGGGTTGCATTGCGCCATCCTCAAGGCCAGGCCAGTAGGTGCGAATGGCATCGTAGAAATCCTGGCCGCGCGCCTCATCCATCTCATAGTCAATTTCGTCAATCCATTGCGTATCCGGTCCGAATTTGGCCTGCCCGCCCAGATCAAGGGTTATATGCACCCCCAACCCGGCCTGATCGGGCATTGGATAGACAAGATGGGTAAAGGGTGCAGCCCCCGCCAATGTGAAATAACTACCTTTGCAGTAGAATTCATCCGGAACCGTATTCTTTGGCAGGCCATGAAAAGACCGGGCGAGTGCGGGCGCATGTAATCCTGCACAATTAATGACCTGCGTCGCCTGCAGCGCCATTGGAGATTCGCCCCCGACCAAAACACGAATTCCGTCTTTTCGGACTTCAGCCCTTTCCACCGGGCTTTGAAGAGCCACCATTGCGCCATGGCTTTCCGCTTCCCCTAACAAGGACAGCATAAATGCATGCGAATCGACGATACCGGTAGAAGGCGACAACAACGCAGCGACACAGGATAACTGTGGCTCGAGCATCGTTGCCTCATGTGCGGAAAGCCATTGCAGATCATCGACCCCATTGGCCGCAGCCTTGCCTTTCAATGCTTCGAGAGCGGAAAGCTGACTGTCATTGGTTGCCACGATCAATTTGCCGCAGCGTCTGTAGGGCACACCGTGGCTGTCGCAATAAGTATAAAGGGCTTTTTTCCCGGCAACGCAGAATCGTGCTTTCAGGCTGTCTTGCGGATAATAAATCCCCGCATGGACAACCTCGCTGTTGCGCGCACTGGTTTCCGTCCCGATGGCGTCTGCGGCCTCAAGAATGATGACTTCACGCCCCTCACGCGCCAGGGCGCGTGCGACCGCCAGGCCCACAACGCCCGCGCCAATCACAACCGTGTCGATAGAGGCCGTTTCCATACTCGTGTCACCTTACTTGCTCCGCCAATCACCCGCTGCTATCACGGAGGCAGAGCAATATCAATCCAGGTGGCTTTCGAACACCTGCCAACCAACAGGGACACTCATGAAGGACGATAGTATTCTGACGCATGCCGGTCGCCACCCGAAACAGAACCATGGTGTGGTAAACCCGCCCGTCTATCATGCCTCGACAATTCTTTTCCCGACATTGGACACCTTCTATGGCCGGGATAAATCCATCAAGTCGACCTATGGCCGCAAAGGGACACCGACCGTCTTCTCCCTGCAGGACGCCGTCTGTGAACTGGAAGGCGGACACGGCACAATTCTCGCCCCGTCAGGCCTCGCGGCGGTAACAGCGGCCATTCAGGCCTGCACGAAGGCCGGGGACCATGTCCTGATACCCGACAGCGTTTATGCCCCTACCCGCATGTTCATGGATCAGACTCTGGCCCGGTTTGGGGTTTCTGCCGAATATTATGATCCGACGATCGGCAGCGGAATCGAAGCACAGGTCAAACCGGAAACCAGCGTCATCTTCATGGAAGCCCCCGGCTCCTGGACTTTTGAAATGCAGGATGTGCCTGCAATCGTCGACGTTGCCAAAAAGCACGACATTATCACGATCATCGATAATACCTGGGCCGCCGGATATTTCTTCAAACCGCTGGCTCTGGGCGTGGACATTTCGGTACAGGCCGCCACAAAATATATCGTCGGGCATTCCGACACGATGATGGGCGTGATCACCTGTAACAAAGAAACCTTCCAGCGGGTTCAGGACATGGCCTTCCTGTCGGGCATGTGCGCCGGTCCCGACGATGTCTATCTCGCCCAACGTGGCCTTCGCAGCATGGGAACGCGCCTGCGCCAACATCACACCAATGGCATCAAACTGGCTGAATGGTTGCAACAGCGTCCCGAGGTCCTTCGTGTCATGCACCCGGCCCTGCCCGACGATCCGGGCCATGCGCTCTGGAAGCGGGACTTCACCGGTGCCTGTGGCTTGTTTGGCTTTGTTATGAAGTCTGTCGAAGAACGGCAATTGGCCGCCATGATGGACAATATGAAGTTCTTCGGCATGGGCTATAGCTGGGGCGGTTTTGAAAGCCTGCTGATCCCGACAAACCCGGCCAGTGTCCGCACGGTCACCAAATGGGACGTTGAAGGCCAGTCTATGCGTATCCATGTGGGCCTGGAAGATTTCGACGATCTGATAGCTGATCTAGAAGCCGGTTTTGACCGGCTGGCAAAAGCATAGACTTAAGAGGGGGTTAAAATGCGCTGGCTGCACGTTTTTCTGACTGTTCTTGGTCTCTCTTTTGCCCTGCCACACGGTGCCTCGGCAAAAGAAGACACAATCTTGATATTTGCCGCGGCAAGTACGCGCAATGCTGTCGAAGAAGCAGTCGGCGCATTTACACAAAAAAGCGGGGAAACCGTTCTGGTCTCTTATGGCAGCAGTGGAACTCTGGCACGCCAGATTGCCGCCGGGGCCCCCGCCGACCTCTATATCTCCGCCAATCAGAAATGGGTGGAATGGTTGCAGAAAGAGGCCCCCGGGTCATTTGCCAAACTTTCACCTTTTGCCAGTAACAGGCTGGTTCTGATCCAGCCGAATGACGGTGCACCACAGCTACATCTGAATGCATCTCTGGGCGAAAAATTGGGAGACAGTCGTATTGCCGTCGGCAACGTCACCCACGTCCCTGCGGGAATGTATGCGCAGGACGCGCTCAAGTCCCTTGGACTATGGGATAATCTGAAAGACCACCTGGCCCAGACAAAGGACGTCCGTGCCGCCCTTGCCCTGGTGCAACGCGGTGAAGCAAGCGCCGGGATCGTATACCAGACCGACGCGGCCATCACAGATGGTGTTCGCGTTGCAGAGCAAATCCCCGAATCCGCCCACGATCCCATCCGCTATTTTGTTGGCGTGTTGTCTTCGGGTGAGAGGAAAGTAAAACAAGCATCTAATTTCTTTGATTTTTTGCTTTCTCCGGACGGACAATCCTATTTCAGGAAATATGGTTTCCAACCGTTAGGGATCAATGCTCCGAATGGATAACCTCCTAACCCCAATGGAGATGGACGCCCTGCTGCTCAGCTTGCGTGTGGCGACCGTCAGCATTGCGGTTGCCCTGCCGATTGCCCTGGCCTTTGCCTGGCTGTTTGCACGTTGTCATTTTCCAGGTAAGTCTCTCCTGATCGGCATTATTCATCTACCGCTCATCCTGCCGCCCGTGGTGATCGGTTATGTCTTGCTGATCCTGCTGGGCAGGAAAGGCATGATTGGCGCATTTCTGTATGACTGGTTCGACATAACCCTGGCCTTTACCTGGAAAGGTGCAGCCATCGCGGCCGCCATTGTCGCCTTCCCTTTGATGGTGAGATCGATGCGACTGTCCCTGGAGGCTGTCGACCGCGGTCTGGAAGGAGCCGCCCGCACCCTGGGGGCCTCATCCCGCAGGACTTTTTTGACAATCACGGTTCCACTGATGATGCCGGGTATCCTGACCGCGCTGATTCTAGGATTTGCGCGGGCCTTGGGGGAATTTGGAGCAACAATCACCTTTGTTTCCAATATTCCGCGCCAGACACAAACCCTGCCGCTGGCGCTTTATACCCTGACCCAGACGCCGGGTGAAGAAGCCGGTGCAACAAGGCTTGCCGTGATATCCGTTGCCGTTGCCCTGGTTGCAATGGTGGCGGCGGAGCTCCTGGCAAAACACCTTCAAAGTGAAGGCAAGGGGGCAGGATGATACGGATCAACGTCAAGAAGACCCTGCCCGGCCTTTCCCTGAACGCAAGTTTTGAGTCCGATCATGCAAAGGTAACCGCCGTATTCGGCAAGTCGGGCTGCGGCAAGACCACATTGGTCAATATGATTGCGGGGCTTGTAAAGCCGGATGAGGGTCTCATCCAGATCAACGACCTTGTGCTGTTTGACTCACAAAACAGGGTCAATCTGCCTCCTGAAAAACGCAAGATCGGCTATGTGTTCCAGGATGGCCGCCTGTTTCCTCATATGACCGTCAAGAAAAACCTTCTTTATGGCGCCCGGTCGGACGTACAAAGCGTAACCGGCCTCAAGGACGTGGTCCGTCTGCTCGATATAGACCCCCTTCTCAATCGCAAGCCGGCGCGCCTGTCTGGCGGAGAGAAACAACGCGTTGCGATCGGACGGGCACTACTGTCCAATCCTCGCCTGCTGCTTATGGACGAGCCCCTCGCCGCATTGGACAGCGACCGTAAGGCGGAAATCATGCCCTTCATCGAACGTCTGCGCGATGAACTGGGCATTCCAACGATCTATGTCAGTCACGCTATGGAAGAGATCATCCGGCTTGCCGACCTCATGGTCATCATGGATGCAGGAAAGGTCGCCGCCGTCGGATCGGTCGAGGCTCTCTCCACAAATCTCGACCTACAGCCGATCACCGGACAGCAGGAGGCAGGGTCCGTCCTTACCGCCAAGATTATCAGTCATGACGGTGATTTACATCTCAGCCAACTGGAAATTCAGGGCGGCAGTGTCCTGACCGTGCCCCTTCTGCACCGCCCGGTCGGCACCGCACTGCGTATCCGCATCCAGGCGCGCGACGTCATCCTGTCGCTACAGCCACCAACACAGATCAGCACCCTGAACCGGCTGCAGGGAACGATCACGGAAATTCGCAAAGGCAAGGGTCCCCACGCCGATATCATGATTGACATTGGACAACCCCTTTGGGCGCGGATCACCCAGAAGTCCGTCAATGATCTCGGGTTAATGCCCGGCCTTAATATTCATGCCCTGGTGAAATCAGTGGCAATCGACCGCCAAAGCCTAGGCACAAGGCGATCTGCTGATTAGACTGATGGCACAGGCATTCTTTAGGAGTGGATTGTCTAGTCATGAGCATATCACTATCCGCCGAGGAACAAGCACGGATCCTCGTGCATGACACCGAAGGCTGGCCATTGGCCCCTATCATTGACTGGCTGTATAGCGCGGATGCGAAAATCCCGGACGCGCAGCTTTTCCTCGAACAGTTTTCGAAGCGACTGATCGACGTTGGCGCGCCTGTTAATCGCTTTCGCTATTCCTTCTGGACGATCCATCCTCAATTGGCCGCAATTTCCTATATCTGGGAAAAAAACCGCCCCGGCATCGAAATGTTTGAAGTTCCTCATGGGATTCGCGAAACCTCGTCCTTCATCGGCAGTCCTGCGCAAGCCGTCGATAACTCAGGCAAACCTGCCCGGTACCATCTGGAAAAACTGGACCTTAGCAAAGAGCATCCCGTCCTGGCCGAAGTCGCAGCCATGGGAGCCACGGATTATCTTGGTATCCCGCTCACGGCAGTAAACGGTGAATTCCAGTCTGCATTCGTGTCCACAGATCGCCCGGGCGGCTTCACTGATTGTGATATCGCCAAGCTCATAAGACTGGCTGACTTCCTGCAGCCCAAATTGGATGTCCTGTCTGCCTACCGTTCCGCGGTAGAACTGCTGAACACTTACGTTGGGCAGCGCACCGGCCAACGCATCCTCAACGGTCAGATAAAACGGGGCGATGGAGAAACCATCAAGGCCGCCCTTTGGTTCAGCGACCTGCGTGACTTTACCGAGCTGTCGGAAAACCTGCCCGCCGATGAGCTTCTGGCTTTGTTGAACAGCTATTTCGAGTTTGTCTTTAATGCCGTGGATGCCCATGGCGGCGAGGTACTACGCTTTATCGGAGATGCGATGCTGATCGTTTTCACCGAAGAGGCGGCAGGGTCGCTTGAAATGGCATGTGAAGCAGCCCTTAGCGCAGCAGAAGAAGCCTTCGCCAACCTCGCAAAACTCAACGAAAGGCGGTTTGGAGAGGGAAAACCTGAAATTCGGTTTGGTGTCGGGCTACACAAAGGCACAGTGATTTACGGAAATGTCGGGGCGCCGTCCCGGCTGGATTTCACAGTCATGGGCCCGGCCGTCAACCGAACCGCACGCCTGGAAAGCCTGACGAAGGAGCTGGCCTGCCCCATGCTTTTCTCACGGGAGTTTGCGCAATATACCGGGCGGTCCGTTACCTCACACGGGTATCACCACCTGAAAGGTGTTGCCGCCCCGCAGGAGGTATTCTCTCTTGTCTGACAGCCCAGAGGACAAGAATAATAACTTCTTTTATCAGAATATTCCGGCCTTCGAGGGTTTCAGCGGCGTCACCCTTCTTTCCAATTATCACAGTACCCCGGATAGCTGGCATATAGTCATAGCCGATGTGGTGAATTCCACCCGCGCCATAGAGCAAGGCCGCTACAAGGACGTGAATATGATTGGCGCGGCAAGTATTACAGCCGTCCTCAACGTCACGTCCCAGTTTGATATTCCATATGTTTTTGGTGGAGATGGCGCCACATTGCTCGTCCCGCCTTCCGCAGTCCAAGCAGTGGAAACAGCGCTTGCGCAATTGCAGAACCTTGCCGATCGCCAATTGCGGCTCAAACTGCGCGTCGGCCATACATCCATTCACAACATACGCAGCCTGGGGCACGACATCCTAGTCTCCAAACTGGCACTGTCGCCCAACAATCACCTAGCCATGTTCACCGGTGGCGGAATCGCCGCGATGGATCGATTGCTCAAAGAAAATAGCCCCGACATTACAATCTTGCATGGCGATGAGGGACAAATCCCGCCGGACCTGAGTGGGCTCTCCTGCCGTTGGGAGCCCCTTGAAGCGGTCCGCGGAACAATGCTGTCCATTCTCATAAACCCTTTGGGCGCTTCAACGGCTCATCGCACCCAAATTGTCGGACAGGTCCTGGAAGATCTCGCGGCATTCCTATCCGAAGACCTGGAGCAGCGGCGTCCCACATCTGAAACCAACATGCGCCTGCGCTGGCCGCTCAGAAATCTTTGGCTGGAAGCCATAATGACGAGAGGTTCCAGGTCGTCTCTCAGGCGTTATTTGGGAGTATATGTAAACTCACTCATCCAGAAGTTTCTGGATATCTTCAATTTGAAACTGGGTGATTTCAATGCGCCCGTCTATCGTAACGAGCTACGGGCCAACACCGATTTCCGGCGTTATGACGATACCTTACGCCTAATCCTGGACTGCTCACGTGACGAGGCTGCGAGAATTGAGGACCTGTTGGAGAGTTATAGGTCAGAAGGCCGAATCTCCTATGGCCTTCACATATCCTCCAGAGCCCTGATGACCTGCCTGGTCTTTTCATTAAGCGACCACAGGCACATCCATTTCATTGACGGCGCCGACGGAGGTTTTGCGCTGGCCGCCAAGAAAATAAAAGATACGAAATAGGAAAGTAATGGCGACCCCGGCAGGGCTCGAACCTGCAACCTGCGGTTTAGAAGACCGCTGCTCTATCCAGTTGAGCTACGGGGCCACAACCTTTTCGCCGGAAATCACCTCAAGTCCCAATCAATCAAAAAAAGGGATCAATGGGTCCAGGGATACATCCGGTCAGAGGCAAAATTGGCGGCATAAGACTTTGGCTTCACAGTACGGGTTTTCTCCTCCTGAATGGTGTAGGAGAAACCGCGTTTCTTCGCGTAGGCGATTGCTTCGTCTTTGGTGGCGAAGTAGAGGCGAACCTGTTTATTGGTATCGGAGGAACCAACCCACCCGATCAGCGGATCCGGTGTCGGCGCATCGCTCGGTTCGAACTCAAGAATCCAATCTTTCGCCTTACCCCATCCAGACTGCATAGCCGTCTTGGCCGGTTTGAAGATACGGACTTCCATTGATCCCGAGCTCCGCTTAATTGTTGCCCCAGTTAGGAAAGTGGTCGGGGCACGAGGATTCGAACCTCGGACCCCCTGCTCCCAAAGCAGGTGCGCTACCAGACTGCGCCATACCCCGATACAAGTATTTCCGCGGCTTAGGTACTGATTTTACGGACGTTTGGCAAGGAATAAATGAGGCAAAAATCCCTTGCCAAACACCACGTCGTAATCACAGCCCCTTAACCGACAACGTCAAAGGATTGTTCAGCACGATCACGCAATGCCCCCGACAGCGAATTGGCGCCGCCACCCGTTGTCTTGAAGCCACCATTACCATCGCAAGCCTGCTCATTTCCCTGCAATGATTCGACATAGGCGATATCGACAAAACGCCCCAGTTCATCCGGCAGTTCACTCGCAAAAATCTGCAGATAGTGATCGCCGCTCGTATCAAAACCGGCCGCATTGAGAACTCGCCGGTATGAAGATGCAACGGCCCATTCATCCGTTTGTTTGCCGGACAGGCAATAACTCACGGTATTGAACTGCTGACGGCCAACCGTTACCACGCTGCCCGGGCCAATGTCGCGTTTTTCAGGCCCGTCCACCAATGTAACAATGACCTGGCTTTCGGGCGTCCCCACTTCATTCCCGACATAGGTCCAGCTTTTGCCCCCTCCAAGGAGATCGGACTGTATGTTTCCATCGGCTACGAGGTCATAGCGGTAGCTTACATTCACCAGTGGTGCTTCCGGCAAAATCTTGTCCAACCGGTTCCAGCGGTCGATCGTATTCCCCGAAACTGTCGGAGTACTCGCGCTGCAAGCCCCAAGCGTGACAGCAAAGGTCAACAGACAGGCGGCCTTAACCCCAGCGCCCGCTCGTGAATTTTGTTTTAGATAATTAGCAGCCATCGCCGGTCCTCAGAATTCAGTTCCGAATATTGAATGAAGTACCCGATCCCCGACCTCGATGCCAAGTTTTTCAGAAACCCCGCCACCGATCTCCAGTACCGCACGGACATCGCCCACAGACGCTATCGGTTCCAGCGACTGAGGAACCGTCCTTCGTTGTATTTTCTCAATCGTCCCATCGGCCCGGATGAACAGCATATCCAGGGGGATCAATGTATTTTTCATCCACATGGCAACGCGCGCCGGATGCCCATAGTCGAACAGCATACCCGCATCTTCAGCCAGTGTTTCCCTGAACATCAGGCCCTGCGCCCTTTGTGCATCCGTCAGTGCGATTTCGATCTGGAAGTGGTGTTGCTGCCCGCTCGATTCGATCGCAAGCTCCCCTTGAGCAAATTCATTTGCCTGTCCAACAGTCATCGGAACAAAAAGCAACAGTGCAAACAACCATACTGCTTTGACAGCACGCACACCCATAACCTCGCCTGTATCTATTTATCTGAAATCCATACGGAAATTATCTCTCAGGCACTGACAGGCTTCAAGAGAATAAAGGGGGTTCGTGATCCCCTGGATGGCGTTTCCTAGTCATCTGCTAGCACCGCATCGTCGCGTTCCTGCTGGCGAGCCCACATTTCAGCGTAAACGCCCTGTTGATCAAGAAGGGCCGCATGGGTTCCCCGTTCGACAACCTGCCCGTTATCCATCACCAGAATCTGGTCGGCGTCGACTACAGTCGACAGGCGGTGTGCAATAATCAATGTCGTTCGCCCGCGGCTGACCTCTTTCAGGCTGTACTGAATTTCCCGCTCCGTTGCCGTATCAAGTGCACTTGTCGCTTCGTCGAACAACAGGATTCGCGGTTGTTTGAGGATGGTTCTGGCAATCGCGACGCGCTGTTTTTCCCCGCCGGACAATTTCAGTCCACGTTCCCCTACGACGGTATTGTAACCATCCGGTAGACTTGCAATGAAGTTATGGATCTGCGCCATGCGTGCAGCCTCTTCCACATCCTCCCGGCTCGCGTCGGGCCGTCCGTAGGCAATGTTGTAGTAGACAGTATCGTTGAACAGAACGGTATCCTGTGGAACGATTCCGATAGCCGCCCTCAGGGATTCCTGCGTTATATCGCGGATATCCTGACCATCAATGGAAACACTGCCATCATCTATGTCATAGAAGCGGAACAGCAAGCGACTGATCGTCGATTTCCCGGCGCCGCTCGACCCGACAATTGCCAGCGTATGGCCCGACGGAACCTCGAAACTTACCCCCTTGAGAATTGGCCGCCTAGCATCATAGCCGAATTTGACGTCATCAAAGCGGAGTGTGCCAGCAGTAACATCCAGTTTCCTGGCATCCGGCTTGTCCGCAACTTCCTGCGGCACCCGCATCAGGACGAACATATCTTCCATATCGGTCAGGGACTGTCTGATCTGCCGATACACAAAGCCCAGGAAGTTCAGCGGCAGATACAACTGAATGAGGTAGGTATTGACCAGGACGAAATCGCCAACGCTCATCGTACCGTTCACGACCCCCTGCCCGGCCATCGCCATAAGCAGGACAAGCCCCACAGCGATAATGCCACCCTGGCCGATATTGACCAACGACAGACTGGTCAGCGACCGCACGGCCGCATCCTCATACCCGCGCATGGCCTTGTCGAACCGCTGTGCCTCGTGCCCTTCGTTGCCGAAATATTTAACCGTTTCAAAGTTCAGGAGACTATCGATGGCCTTGGTGTTGGCTTCGGTATCCTTATCATTCATCTCGCGCCGATATTTCAGGCGCCATTCGGTCACATAAAGCGTGAAGGCGATATAGGAGACGATGGTCACAAAGGTGACCAGTGCAAAGCGCCAGTCGAAAAGCTTCCAGAGCAAGCCGCAGACCAACACGATTTCGAGCAATGTCGGTAGAATATTGAACAGCGTGAAGTTCAAAAGAAACTCAATCCCCTTCACGCCACGTTCAATCACGCGGCTGAGGCCACCGGTTTGCCGTTCCAGATGGAAACGCAGAGACAAGGCGTGCAAATGCTGAAAAACCTCCAGCGCGACAACACGCGTCGCCCGCATTTTAACACGGGCAAAAAAGGCCTCCCGAAGTTCCTGGAAGACCACGGTCATCAGGCGCGCCAGCCCATAGGCCAAAAGCAAGCCGATCGGCAGGGTCAGCGCAACTGAGTGCTGCGGGCTTAAAATGTCGACGGCATCTTTGAAGAACAGAGGAACGATAACATTGGTAACCTTGGCAAGCACAAGACACGCCAGTGCGATTACCACACGGACGCGCAGGCCAAACTCTCCGACCGGCCAAAGATAGGGTAAGAGCGATTTCAATGTGTACCAGTGATGATACCGGCGGCTCTCACCTTTATCGTTCTTATCCTGTGAAAAACCCTGCATGGTCCCCTACCACTCCCCAAAGCAAAACAAGCATAAACTGAAATGGCGGCGCTCTGCTATCAGAACGCCGCCAATCAGGTCCGGATCATTTCCGATGTTCTTATCAGAAGAACAGGAAGGTCACTGCAACGAAACAGGGAACCAGGATCGCACCTGACCACAGCATATAGCCGAAGAAACTGGGCATGCTGATGCCGCGTTCTTCCGCGATCGACCGAACCATGAAGTTCGGTGCATTACCGATATAGGTGTTGGCGCCCATGAATACAGCCCCTGCCGAAACGGCCAGAAGGGTATTGGCCAGCGGCCCCATCAAATGGCCTGCATCGCCACCGGCCGTATTGAAGAACACCAGATAGGTCGGCGCGTTATCCAGGAAGCTGGACAGGAAACCGGTTGCCCAGAAATACATGTAGTTCACGGGCTCGCCATCCGCACTGACGGCGGAGATCACCGGCTCCAGCGCCCCTGCAGTACCGGATTTCAAAATAGCGATCGCCGGAATGATCGTGATGAAGATAGCCGAGAACAGTTTCCCCACTTCGATGATCGGGAACCAGGAAAATCCGTTCGCCATACGGCTTTGCAGGCTGGTGAATTTCCAGGACAACCCTGCGATTACAAGCAGCAGGACATCACGGGCGACATTCTGAATTTCAATATGAACATGGAACAGGTCGAAGGCGATCCCCGGTTTCCAGATTCCGCTGAGAAGAACGGCGGCGACGATACCGGCCAGGAAGAGGATATTAACCCCGCCTTCGATTTTCAGGCCGTCCGGCTCATTTTCATGCGACTGCTCCGGGAGATCGCCCTCTTTGCGGTAGTAATAGCTATCCAGAATATAGAAGACCACCAGAAGGATGACCGAAACAAACGCCATCGGCTTCAGCATATGTATCGTCGGCCAGAAGAAATCCACCCCCTTCAGGAACCCCAGGAACAGGGGCGGATCGCCCAACGGTGTAAGGGAACCGCCGATATTGGCGACAAGAAAGATGAAAAAGACAATCACATGAACCCGGTGCGTACGCCATTCATTGGCCCGAATGACCGGACGAATGAGCAACATTGCGGCACCCGTTGTGCCCATCCAGCTTGCAATCACAGTGCCGATTAACAGCATCAGCGTGTTTACTGCCGGTGTTCCCTGCAATTTCCCGCGCAGCCTGACACCGCCCGCAACGGTGAAGAGCGAAAACAGCAAAATAATGAAAGGCAAATATTCCAGAAAGAACACATGCAGCGCTTCAAACAGCGCAAGCTGCCAGCCATAAAAAACGGTGAACGGCACAATAAAAGCCAAAGCCCAAAAGGCAGAAACCTTGCCGAAATGATGATGCCAGAACCGGTCGGCGACCAGCGGGAAGACTGCAATTGAAAGCAATATCCCTGCGAAGGGTATCGCCCAATAGATCCCGAGTTCCGCCCCATCAAGATGGGGTGCACCAGCACCGGCGGCCTGTGCTGACATGGTCGTCAAAAAAAAGGCGGCTAGTCCCGCCGTCAAACGCAATGCGCTTCGGAGCATTCCCCTGCCCTCGTCTACCATAAGTTCCTGTTCGTCCGCAGATAAAGGTCAACTAAGTGCGACCTGTCAACAGACACGGTATTTGTTTTCCTGTTTACCCGATTCGACCGCCCGGTAGGAGTCCGCCCTTATCACGGCAAATATATGGGATCAGACACGGTTGGTCGGTTTGGCCGTCGCCTTGGCGCCCGGAACCCATTTTTGAAGCTTGCGGCCATCCTTGGTGACAATTTTCTTCTGCGCCTTCCGCCGTTCCGAATCCATACCCGAAAAGAAACGGACAATTTCCTCAAACGGGATTTCTTCGTTCAGACCGCGCTTGATCGCACGTTTGTAGATATCGTGATACTGGATCTGCTTGTTGATATAGTCCGTTGCGTGATGGCAATACTTGCGCCATATCCGCGACAGGAAATGCTCGATTTCCGGCGGCAACGGAACCGATGGAACCTTTGGCCGCCCCAACTCGAAGATACGAAAGATATTGGGTTCTACCGGACCTGTTTCATCGGCAATGAACGTTGCAGGCATAAGCTTTCGCCCATAATACATGGCCGCATAGGACCCCTGCGCAATGTAGAGCAGACGCTGCAGCTTCTGTGGCTGCAGATACAAATCCTCCCGGCGCGCCTGGTCCGCAAACCAGTTCGCTACATCAACTGCTGACTGTACCGCCGGTGACGGCATTTCACACTCCTTCTGGAAACGACCGTATCTTTTCTGTCACCTGTTTCTTTTTCTTATATTACCGATAAAAGCGCTGAGTCGCCATTGTCTTCAAGGTCCAAATCCGGTTGTGCGCGCGACCTTGCGACAACTGCAACAAGCCATTACTGTCTAGCAGGTGCGTCGCTTCGACATTTTTCGAACGCATAAGAACAAATAAGAATTTACGGGAGTTGACCTTAATGGAAATGACGGGTGAACAACTGATCCCCGCGGATCGGCAACGGGTTTGGGATGCATTGAATGATCCGGAAGTCCTGAAACAGTGTATTCCCGGATGCCAGACGCTTGAACAAACAGGCGACAATGGTTTTGAAGCAACCGTTCAGGCCAAGGTCGGCCCGGTAAAGGCAAAGTTCAAAGGGGCCGTGACCCTTTCCAACATCAACGCCCCCACCAGCTATACCATCAGCGGTGAAGGCAAAGGCGGGGCTGCTGGCTTTGCAAAGGGCAGCGCGGATGTCACCCTTGAAGATGCGCCGGAAGGCACATTGCTAAAATATGCGGTCGACGCCAAGGTTGGCGGCAAACTTGCCCAGATTGGCTCCCGGCTGATTGACTCCAGCGCCAAGAAAATGGCCGGAGACTTCTTCCAGGAGTTCTCGAATGCCCTCGGCACCCCTGCTGAAGAAGCCGAGACGCCCGTGGAGGCGGCAGCGCCTGCACAACAGGCAGCACCGGCCGCAGCCGCTGCGGTAAAATCTGAAAAGAAAGAAGAAAAAGAGGAATCGCCCTATGTGCCCATTCTGGGGCTGCATCCCTTTGTCTGGACAGTTGGGCTGATCGCCATTGTGATCGCGCTGATTTTCGCTTTCTCCGGCAGTGGACATTAACTCAACCGATCTAAATTCAAGACGCAATGATTGGACGGCCCCGCAGTTTCAAACAACGGGGCCGTTTATATTTTTGTCTGATGAGCAAAAGACTTACTAAATGCGGCACGCTACAACTGTAGCGGTTAACACTTGACCTGAAATCAAAGCAGTCCCACACTCTTAACCATAAAGAATCACGCTTCTGCGGGACCAGCAGAACCGGGGTAATATCTTATGATCAGGGAGGATGCCGAATGACGACCATCTCGATGACGGTCAACGGCAAACAGGTATCGGCCGACGTCGAACCGCGTATGTTGCTGTCCGATTTTATCCGTGAAAACCAACATCTGACCGGCACGCATATCGGATGCGACACCAGCCAATGCGGCGCCTGTGTCGTTCATCTGAATGGAAATTCAGTCAAAAGCTGTACCATGCTGGCCGTTCAGGCCGATGGCGCGGAAGTCACGACCATTGAAGGCCTGGCTGACGGGGACATGCTTCACCCTATGCAGGAGGCTTTCCGTGAGAACCATGGCTTGCAATGCGGTTTCTGCACGCCGGGCATGGTGATGAGCGCCGTGGACCTCGTGACCAAGAACCCGAATATTTCGGAAGCGGAAATCCGTGAGGGCCTGGAAGGCAATATCTGCCGCTGTACCGGCTACCACAATATTGTGAAGGCGGTTAAGGCCGGTGCGGACGCCATGCGCGGCTGAACGAACCGAAAAACATCCAAATCCATGCAAGAATAAAAGTCAGAAAATGACGGATCAGAGAATTGGGAGAAGAAGTGATGAGTGACACGGGGATCGGCGCATCAGTGCGCCGTAAAGAAGACTTTCGTTTCCTCACAGGCCAGGGAACCTATACCGACGACATCAACCGGCCAGGACAGACCTACGCCTATATCCTGCGCAGCCCCCATGCCCATGCCAAAATCAATGGCATCGACAAGAGCGCGGCTGAACAGGCACCGGGCGTGATCGCCGTCTTTACCGGTGACGATATGCAGGTTGGCTCCATTCCCTGTGGTTGGGGCGTAAACAACAAAGACGGCAGCCCGATGAACGAACCGGCGCACCCGCCCCTCGCACAGGGCAAGGTCCGCTATGTGGGCGATCAGGTTGCCGTGGTTATTGCAGAAACCTATGCCCAGGCGAAGGACGCCGCCGAAAGCATCGAGGTCGATTACGAAGAGCTGCCTGCCGTTGTAAATATGGAACAGGCACTGCAGAGCGCGACCCTTGTTCATGACGACGCGCCGGGCAACCTCTGCTACGACTGGGAAATCGGTGATGCAGCAGCAGTAGATGCCGCCTTTGCAAAAGCAGACCACGTCACAAAGCTGGATATCGTTAACAACCGTCTGATCCCCAATGCGATGGAACCGCGTGCGGCGATTGGTGACTATGATACCGCAACCGGCGAACATACTCTCTTCACAACCAGCCAGAACCCGCATGTCATCCGTTTGCTGATGGGCGCATTCGTCCTGCAGATTCCGGAACATAAGCTGCGCGTGGTTGCCCCCGACGTTGGTGGCGGATTTGGGTCGAAAATCTATCACTATGCCGAAGAAGCCATCGTGACCTGGGCGGCTGAAAAGATCAGGCGTCCGATCAAATGGCACGCGGAGCGGTCTGAAAGTTTCATGTCCGACGCCCATGGCCGCGATCACATCACCCATGTGGAACTGGCGCTGGCCTCCGACGGAACATTCCTCGCCCTTAAAGTGGACACCAAGGCCAACATGGGGGCCTATCTGTCCACCTTTGCAACCTGCGTACCCACCTATCTCTACGCGACGCTGCTGGCCGGCGTATATAAAACGCCTGCTATCCACTGTAACGTCAGGTCTGTTTTCACCAACACAGTGCCTGTGGACGCCTATCGGGGCGCCGGACGACCGGAAGCCACATATCTGATTGAGCGTGTTGTGGACCGGGCCGCACGGGAAATGGGGATGGATCAGGCAGAATTGCGCCGGAAAAACTTCATCCCGACAGACGCCTTCCCCTATCAGACCCCCGTTGCCCTGCAATATGACTCCGGTGACTATTTCACAACGCTGGATCAGGCACAGAAACTGGCGGATGTTGCAGGTTTCCCTGCGCGCAAGGCTGAAGCCGTCAAACGGGGTAAGCTGCGCGGCCTTGGTTATTCCACCTATCTGGAGGCCTGTGGCATCGCGCCAAGTGCGGTTGTCGGCTCCCTCGGCGCACGTGCCGGGCTGTTTGAATCGGCCAATATCCGCGTTCATCCGACCGGTTCGGTCACGGTCTATACCGGATCGCACAGCCATGGTCAGGGCCACGAGACAACCTTCGCACAACTGGTATCCGATACCCTCGGCATTCCAATCGAAAATGTGGATATCAGCCATGGCGACACCAACAAGGTTGCTTTCGGTATGGGAACCTACGGCTCACGCTCACTTGCAGTGGGTGGCGAGGCGATTATGAAAGCCCTGAACAAAGTTGTTGATAAGTCTAAGAAAATTGCCGCTCACGTGTTGGAGGCAGACGTTGCCGACCTTGAGTTCAAAGACGGCAAATTCACTGTTGCCGGAACAGACAAGGAAATGGCGTTTGGCGACGTTGCGTTGACGGCCTACGTCCCGCACAACTTCCCGCACGAAGAGTTGGAGCCGGGACTTGAAGAACAGGCTTTTTACGACCCCATGAACTTCACCTATCCCGGTGGTTGCCACATCTGCGAGGTGGAAATTGACCCGGATACCGGCGTGACGGAAGTCGTCAACATGACGGCGGTCGACGATGTCGGACGTGTCATCAACCCCATGATTGTCGAAGGACAGGTTCATGGCGGCATTGCCCAAGGGATCGGGCAGGCCCTGCTAGAGACCTGCAGCTACGATGATGACGGTCAGCTCTTAAGCGGTTCCTACATGGATTACACCATGCCACGGGCCGACAACCTGCCGGACTTCAAGGTCGCCACGGCGGGCACGCTATGCACCCATAACTCCCTTGGCGTCAAAGGCTGTGGCGAGGTTGGCGCAATCGGATCACCGCCAGCGGTCATCAATGCCGTGGTCGATGCTTTGTGGGACTTGGGCATCCATGACATTTCCATGCCCGCCACGCCGCAAAAGGTCTGGCAGGCCATCCACGATGCACAGATGCCCCAGGCCGCAGAATAACGAGGACACAGACACATGTATGAATTCAACTATAAGCGCGTCTCCTCTGCCGCCGATGCGGCAACGGCGCTTGCCGCTGCCGACGACGGTAAAATCGTCGCTGGCGGCATGACCCTGATACCGACGCTAAAGCAACGTCTGGCACAGCCAAGCGACCTGATCGACCTTGCCGGATGCAGCGACCTTGTCGGGATTACGGTGGACGGAGATGCCGTCACCATAGGCGCCATGACAACCCATGCCGCCGTCGCTTCTTCCAAGGACGTTGCACAGGCCATCCCCGCCCTTGCCGATCTGGCGGGAAATATCGGTGATGCCCAGGTGCGCAACCGTGGCACCATCGGCGGTTCGATCGCCAACAACGATCCGGCAGCGGATTATCCCGCAGCCTGTCTTGCACTGGGCGCAACAATTGTGACGACCAAGCGGGAGATCGCGGCTGACGATTTCTTCACCGGCATGTTTGAAACCGCCTTGGACGAAGATGAGATCATCACGTCTGTCCGCTTTCCGAAACCCGCGGCTGCGAATTACCAGAAGTTCGCCAACCCGGCGTCACGCTATGCCATGGTTGGCGTGATGGTTGCCAAAACCGGTGGTGGTGTTCGCGTCGCCGTAACAGGTGCTGGACAGGACGGCGTTTTCCGGGCCGGTGATATCGAGGCCGCGCTGAGTGGAAATTTCTCCGCCGATGCGGTGGACAGCTCCTCCATCTCGGTTGATGACCTTAACAGCGACATTCACGCCAGTGCAGAGTATCGACAGCATCTGATCGGTGTGATGGCGAAACGTGCTGTTGCTGCGTGCAGCTAACACGGTCGAGCCGTGACGACAGGCGCCTCGTCCAATTTGGGCGGGGCGCTTTATTTTGATTTGTAAGGCCCCTCCTCTTTGAAGCGCTGGCGCAAAGCCTTATGTTAGGGATCAGGCCTTTAACTCACGTAACGAGCCAAAGCATATGAGCATTTCCGCCCTGCCCGCCTCCGTTGACGATACTCTGGACATGCTGTCCGGTGGTCAGTATGTCGCCGACCGGTCCCTATCGACGGCCCTTTATCTGTCGCTCAGTCTCAACCGCCCGTTATTCCTTGAGGGCGAGGCAGGTGTCGGCAAGACGGAAATCGCAAAGGTCCTTAGCAAACAGCTTGGCCGTCGTCTCCTGCGCCTGCAGTGCTATGAAGGCCTGGATGTCAGCTCCGCCGTGTACGAATGGAACTATGCCCGTCAGATGGTGGAGATTCGCCTTGCGGAAGCACAGCATGACCGCCCCCGGGAAAGCCTGGAATCGAACCTCTTTTCAGAACGCTTTCTCGTCAAACGCCCGATCCTGCAGGCGTTGGAAGATACAGGGGAAGGTCCTGCAATCCTGCTGATCGACGAATTGGACCGGACTGATGAGCCTTTCGAGGCTTTCCTTTTGGAGGTTTTGTCGGACTTCCAGGTGACGATCCCGGAACTTGGGACCGTTCGCGCCAAAGAACCGCCGATTGTGATCATCACATCCAACCGGACCCGTGAAATCCACGACGCCATCAAACGGCGATGTTTTTACTATTGGGTCGACTATCCCGATGCGGAGCGGGAATTGGAGATTCTGGGTGTGAAGGCCCCGCAGGTCGGCGAAAACCTGTCCAGGCAAATCGTCGCCTTCGTGCAGAAGCTCCGGAATATGGACCTGTTCAAGCAGCCGGGTGTCGCAGAGACCATCGACTGGGCCCATGCCCTGACCCAGTTGAACCATCTGGCGCTCGATCCGCAAACCGTCAATGACACATTGGGCACCCTGCTGAAATATCAGGATGACATTGCCCGCATCCAGGGGTCTGAGGCCAGCCGCCTTCTGGAAGAGGTTAAATCGGAACTGAACGGGGCGAACTGACGTGCCTGATAAGAATGCCCCTGCCCCCAATCTGATCCTCGGCGAAGCCGACGGCGGGCGGCTGGCCGACAACATCATGCATTTCGGTCGTGTTTTGCGCCGCGCAGGCCTGCCGGTCGGGCCCGGCAAAATTCTGGACGCCATCAATGCCGTCACGACAGTTGGTGTGACCTCGCGAGAGGACTTCTATTGGGCACTGCATGCCGTTTTTGTCAACCGGCGGGACCAGCGAGAGGTCTTCGACCAAGCCTTCCACGTTTTCTGGCGCAATCCCAATTTGCTCGAAAAGATGCTTTCCGTGCTCCTCCCCAGCTTCAAGGGTGACGAAGTCACACAACAGGAGAGCACTTTGTCCCGCCGCGTAGCAGAAGCAATGGCACAGGAACAATCGAAGGAAGGCGAAGGCAGTGAGAGCGCCGAACAGGAAGAAGAGCTGGAGCTTGACGCAACACTGACCTTTTCCGGTCGCGAAGTCTTGAACAACAAGGACTTCGAAAAAATGACCACCCAGGAACTGGCAGAGGCCCGCGATAGCATAAAGCGATTGCTCCTGCCGCTGGGGAAAGTCAAAACCCGGCGTTTCGAACGCCATTCCACCGGTCCCAAACTGGATATGCATGCAACGATGCGGGCCTCCGTCCGTCGTGGCGGCGATATGATTCTCATGCGGCGCAAGCGCCCACGCCAAATTCCGCCCCCGTTGGTCATTCTTTGCGACATATCGGGTTCAATGGACCGCTATGCACGGATGTTGCTTCATTTCATGCATGCGCTGACCAACGACAGGGATCGCGTTCATACATTTCTGTTCGGCACGCGCCTGACCAACATCACGCGGTATCTGCGCTACAAAGACCCGGATGATGCCATTGACCGGGTGACCGAGGCTGTCGAGGACTGGTCCGGTGGGACGCGTATTGGGCAAACGCTCCATGACTTCAATAAAAACTGGTCCCGGCGTGTCCTGGGCCAAGGCGCAGTTGTTCTGCTAATCACGGACGGGCTGGACCGTGACGGGGCTGCGGGGCTATCTGACGAGATGGCACGGTTGCATCGCTCCTGCCGCCGGTTGATCTGGCTGAACCCTCTCTTGAGATATGACCAATATTCCCCAAAATCATTGGGGGCGCGGGCCATGATGCGGCATGTGGACGAGTTTCGTCCCATCCATAATCTGGAAAGCCTCAGCCAATTGGCAGACGCATTGAAACATGATCATGGCATGTCCCGACAGGACATGGCCCGATGGAAAGAGATGGCAGCATGACGACCACGAAAAACGATGCACAGAACCATCACGCAACCTTCAATGATATTCCCGAACAGGCCGCACGTTGGCTGAATGAAGGTCACAAGGTTGCCCTGGCAACCGTGGTCCAGACATGGGGATCATCCCCCCGCCCCGTCGGCAGCCAACTCGCCGTTAATGAAAGCGGCGCTTTTGTCGGGTCCGTTTCCGGTGGCTGCATTGAAGGTGCGGTCGTCACAGAAGCCCTGGATATCATGGAGAGTGGCCGTCCAAGCCTGCTGGAATTCGGCGTTGACGACAGCATGGCCTGGGAGGTTGGCCTGGCCTGCGGAGGCACAGTGAAAGTGTATGTGGAGGCGCTGAATGCCGATGACAGGCAAATCCTGGACAATCTGCTTGAAAAAAGGCGCGCGGCCAAACCCGCGACATTGGTGACCGACGTGACAAGCGGGCAGCAATGCCTGATTTCCAATGATGAAAAATCCGGACCTCTTAACCCTCCCGCCGCAATCACGGCGCTTTGCGCCGACGTCCTGCGACAGGACAAGAGCCGCCTGGTCGAACTAGGCGATCAGCAATTCTTCCTCCAGGCTCATAATCCGCCGCTGCGTCTCTTCATTATCGGTGCGGTGCACATCAGTCAGGCTCTCGCACCGATTGCCTCGCTGGCCGGTTACGAGGTTATTCTCGTCGACCCGCGGCAAGCCTGGGCCACGGAAGAGCGATTCCCGGCGATCCATATCGACCAACGCTGGCCGGACGATGCCCTTGAGGGGCAAAGCCTTAACAGCCGAACCGCAGTCGTCACCCTGACCCACGACCCGAAACTTGACGATCCTGCCTTGGAAAAAGCACTTCGTTCTGACGTTTTCTACATCGGTGCATTGGGAAGCAAGAAGACCCACGCAAAACGGGTTGCGCGATTACAGGACGCAGGCTTCACGGAAGATGAGATCAACCGGATAGATGCCCCTGTCGGTCTTGATATCGGCGCGGTATCCCCGGCGGAAATCGCGGTTGCGATCATGGGGCAGATAACGCTTTCGCTTCGTGGCCCCAAACACGCCAACGGATAACGCAGCCCATGAAATTCACCGATACGCCTATTGGAGAAATTCCCGTCGGGGCTATCCTCGCGCACTCCACATCGCTTGATGGAAAGCGCTTGAGTAAGGGGCACCGGTTGACAGAGGACAATCTCCGATCCCTTCAGGCAGCAGGCACAAAAAGCGTTGTCGTTGCAATTCTGGAAGCCAGCGATATTCACGAAGATGAGGCTGCCGACCGTCTTGCATCCGCCGTTCAAGGTACTCATACCACCTCCTCCGGCGCTTTCACCGGACGATGCAACTTGTTTGCCGATGTAGACGGCCTGCTCTGCCTGGACGAAAGCGCGATCACGTGTATCAACCACGAAGATGAGTCCATAACGATCGCCACTTTGCCGAATTATACACGCGTATCGCGTAAGCAAATGGTGGCAACGATCAAGATCATTCCTTTTGCGGCTCCAAAGACAGCGTTGTCCCACTGTGAAGCACATGCAACCGAAAATGCCATCACCGTTCACCCCTTCCGGGCCCTGCGCTGTGCCGTCGTTCAAACGACGCTGCCCGCCACGAAATCCTCTGTCCTGGACAAGACCATGGACGTCTTGCGGCAACGGGTTGAAAGTCTGGGCGGTTCGATCACAAAAGAGATACGCTGCCCCCATGACAGCAATCAGCTGTCCCGGGCGCTCACAACGCTTCATGCGGAGCGCCCCGATGTCATCCTGATTACCGGGGCATCCGCCATTACCGATCGCCGGGATGTTCTACCCAACGGTCTTGAATTAGCAGGCGGTAGCGTCATTCATTTTGGCATGCCGGTTGATCCGGGCAATTTATTGCTTTTGGGGCGTTACGAGGATCTGCCGGTGATCGGGATGCCAGGATGCGCGCGCTCCCCCAAAACAAATGGTTTTGACTGGGTTCTGCAGCGCGTCTTCGCAGGCCTCATACCGACACGTGATGAAATGATGGATATGGGCATTGGCGGCCTGCTGAAGGAAATCCAGACCCGCCCGCAACCACGTAATGAGGTGGCACGTAAAGAGGATGCAACGCAGCCCAAAGTGACCGGCCTTGTCCTGGCTGCCGGGCAATCAACGCGAATGGGTGCGGAAAACAAGCTCACCTCGGAAATCCGGTCACAGACGATGGTCTCCCATGTGTTACAGTCCCTTAAGGACTCGCAGGTCCGCTCTATTCTCGTTGTCACCGGCCACAATCACAAAGAAATCGAGGCCGCTGCCGCTGAGTTCCGGCCGGTTTTTGTTCACAATCCTGACTACGCGGAAGGGCTTAGCACCAGCCTAAAACGTGGAATTTCTGCCGTGCCGACTGACTGTGATGCGGTTTTGGTTTGCCTGGGCGATATGCCTTTTGTGCCTGCGGAAATCATGGACAGGCTCATTCAAGCCTACAATCCGACGGAAGGTCGCATCATCTGCATTCCCACCATTGACGGCAAACGCGGCAATCCGGTTTTGATCGGCCGGCGCTTCTTCCCTGAAATCCATGAGATAGCCGGTGACAAAGGAGCCAAGGAGCTTATCCGAGACTATGCGGATTACGTCTGTGAAGTCCCTGTCGATGACCAATCCGTGTTGATTGATATCGATACACCGGAAGCTCTGGCGCGATACCGCAACAGCGACTAGCCCGCAGCCTGCTTTTCCAACACAGCCTTTGGCATCGAAGATAACAGGTTGCGATCAAGGAAGTCGGAGAGATGATCAGCCATACCATGGCTGTATAGATTGTCATGCCCGGCCTGCGGCAGGACAACGAATGAGGCATGGCGCGGCGCTTTCTCATGCAGTACTTGGGCAAACCGGATTGGAATGACGCGGTCCTCGCCACCATGAACGATGAGAATTGGAATATCCAGCTTCCCAATCAGTTCCGTAGAATCAAATCTATCATGAACCAGCCATTTTGCAGGCATATACCAGTATACCGACTGCGCAACGTCGGCGATGCTGGAATATGGTGCCTCAAGCACCAGTGCGGCCGTTTTGCGTCGATTGGCCAAAGCCACGGCAACACCTGTTCCGAGGGACTCCCCATACACAACGATCTGATCACTTTGAACACCTTTGGACAGCAACCAGTCATAGCTGGCGGCGGCATCGGCGACTAACGCCTCTTCCGATGGCGCGCCCTCCGCACCGGCGTTATACCGGTAGGACGGGAAAAGCAGCCCATAGCCTCTGCCGGCGAAATACTGCGCGCGGTCTGCACGCCCGGCAATGGAACCTCCATTGCCGTGGAAATAGAGAACAACCTTGCCCGACGGCTCCTTAGGCGGTTGCCACCAGCTAAAAAGCGATAGACCGTCATGCGAGGGGACTTCAACCGATGTGGCCCTGAAAAGCCCATATGCAGCCGGGATGGGGCGTTCATCGGTCGGATGATACATCAACCGTCTTTGCGCGATAAACAGCAACGTCATCAGCGCGACATAGGCTCCGCCCCCAACGAGTAGAAGGTTGGTCAAGACTGATGGCACCACTTTCCCTTTCCGTGCATCCGACGTTACAATGATATTTAATCTTTTCCTCAATTAAGAGAATGCTTTTAGCCGAAATTAATGTTCTTGTTCACTCAGAAATCAATATTGTATCGTGACGCCAACAAGTTAGTAAGGGGCCCGGCTGGCAACGCCGGAACCGGATCAACGAAGACCAATACAGGTACCAAATCGGATGAGTGATATTTCTCGTGACGAACTCAAGGCGCATCTATCTGCCGTAGAGGCACAAGTTCGCGCCGCATTGCGTATCGTGGCCGCCGAATCGAAATCGGTCCAACAAGCGCATGGATCCCTTCGCGCGGATTTGTCCTCGGCTTTGGTCCGTCTGCAAAGCGACATGACATCCGGTCATCAGGACCTGGACAACAAATTGAACAAACTGATATCCGACGTGCAATCGCTGGAACGCAACCGCAAGATCACCAGCGGCTTTTTGGCGGCACTCGTCCTTATCGCAGGCATTGCCATTGGCATGGTCGCAGGAGGAAGCTGGGTCGTCATGCAAAGCCTGCCTACCGGCCCGGAGACGCATCAGGGCATGTCTGACGCGTCATAACCCCATGGCGTGACTGCAAATCTCCCTATCGCTTCATTACTGCACAATAATGGCCGCCAGCCTTTATCTGCCTGCACAGGCGTTCGGCCTGTTTGTGATCGCTGATCGGCCCGGCCAGAAGTCGGGTGTAGACACCCTTCCCCGGTATATCGACACGTTTCCCCATATGACCAAGGCCCTGTAGTTCCGTGCGATATTTCTTCTGCAACTGGGTCCAGCTCGGTTCCAGGTTTTCCGGATGTTTGTAAGACTCGAGATGGATCACGTAACCGCCGCCCGCAGGCGCCATGGCCATCTTATTTTCTTTTGGCTCAGTAGCGGGCTTCACCTCAGGTTTGGGCATGATTGCCTGCTTTTGCGTGGCCGCAGGCTTTTTAACCATTTCAGGCTTTTTTTCCATCTTCATATTGCTGGGTACGATCTGTCCGACCACGGTATCGCCACGCTGATACCCGACGAGCATATTGCTGTTCACAGCACCACTTTTGGGATTGCTGTTGTCGAAGCGAACGGCATAACCGACTTTCGGCGCATAATAGAGCGAGATCACTTCCTGTTCCCGTCTCTTGCAGTCGACTTTGAACGTATCAAACTCACCTGCGGGAACTGTAACCTTCTGCTGCGATGCGACCTTGCAGGACCAATCGTATTCCCACGCATAGGGCGGCTTGTCCGTGTCCACTGTCGAGGTGAATGTCATCTGATTGCCAACTTCCAAAGGGAACATTTCGCCCTGAAGATTGCTGATAAGCCGCTTTCCCTGGCCATATGTTTTATTCTCCCACTCAACATTGGGGAGCAGAGGATTTCTGGGACGAACCTGACGGGCACCGGTTTCACTCACCATTATAACCCTGTCATCTTTCACGCCAGTCACACGCCAGACGACATCTGGCGAATCAAAGCGAAAACTGTCGCCAACCTGAAGTCCCGGATAAGTGCGACGCTGATCTTCGGTAAAATCATGTTGAGGCATCTCCTGCATTTCAGTTTTTGCCTGTTGGGGCGCCTGGCTGCTACAGGCCGCAACAGCAAGAGTTCCCGCCAAGGAGAAGCAAATCCCAACACCCCGAAATATCACCGCCATTTTCTCATCTCTCTAAAAAATCCGCGTCCCTGATCCTATCGCCTTTTATCTCTTTGGAAATCCCCTTTGGGTTTTGTGTCACGGCTTTTTAACAGTTAGACAAGAGAAACACACCTAACCCTCTATCAAACAAGGTAAATTTGGGGCATTCTTGGTAAGTTCATCTGAACTCACCAAGACTTTGATGACGAGGCCCCGGGAAAGACATGGTTTCCCCCAGACAAGTATTATCACTACGTCCCTTCACGCAGCACGCCGCCCGCTGGTGGTCCCGTGTCGGCATTCTCGTCGCCTCCGCGCTCATAATCCTGGCGGCGGCAACGCGCCTGTGGGACCCTCTCCCGGTTGAAACCCTGCGCCTCAAGACCTTTGATTTCTACAACCGCCTGCTGCCACGCCCGCGACTGGAAAATTCGCCAGTTGTCATTGTCAACATCGACGAGAAAAGCCTCGTTGAATTCGGACAATGGCCATGGCCCCGCACCCGCGTGGCAAGACTGCTGGCATCTTTGCGCGATGCAGGCGCCGCCGTCGCCGGTTTTGATATCGTGTTTGCCGAAGAAGATCGCACCTCGCCGGATGCAATCGCCAATTCGCTACCGGGCCTGAACGCCCCGGTCAGGGAGAGCCTGCTTTCCCTGCCCAGCAATGACGAACGTCTGGCCCGCATCATGAAAACCTTTCGGACCGTATTGGGACAGGCCGCAGGGAAAGACGACACGGGAGACCTCCCCGATGATGCCGCCTCGGCGACTTCGGTCAAAGGAATACGAACACTGGGGCCGGCCGGCAAAGAACCATCAGACTTTCTGTTCAGTCATCCAAGCCTGATCGGAAACATACCGGTCCTTGAAGAGAATGCATTGGGCCGGGGTATCTTTTCCGTCGCCGACGAGGTGGATGGCGTCGTGAGGCGCGTCCCGGTCATCACAGACGTCGCGGGTGTCCTCAAGCCCGCCTTGACGTTGGAGATGCTACGCGTCGCCTTTGCGGGCAACAGTATCTTCCTCACCATGGACCAAGCCGGTCTTGTCGATGTCGGCCTGCAAACCTCAAGGGGCGATTTCCGGGTGCCTGTTGACGAGAAAGGACGTGTCTGGGTCTATTTCTCGGAGCCGGACAATCTTTCTAAAGACAACAGCCACTTCTACATTTCCGCAGCCGACATCCTCAACAAAGAGGTGCCTCCCGAACGGCTGGCAGGAAAGCTTGTTCTTATAGGAACCAGTGCTGCAGGGCTTCTGGATATCCGGGCAACTCCGATTTCAGCCCGATTGCCGGGGGTCGAAGTACATGCAAACCTGCTCGAGACCATTCTGACGCAGAACTTCATCCAGTATCCGCCTGAAATACGCGTCCTTGAACTGGCCATGATCATAATCCAGGGCGCGATCATGATCCTGCTGATCCCACGCATCGGGCCTGTCTGGACCTTGGCCGGACTTCTTTTGCTGGGCGGAAGCCTGATCGGGACAAGCTGGTATCTATTTGAAGAATACAAAATACTCGTCGACGTTACCTATCCGGGTATCGTCGTCGCAATCCTTTTTGCGGTCCTGACTTTCACCAACTATGCACGCGATGCCGTGGAAAAGCGGCAGGTACGCAGTGCATTCAGCCAATATCTGTCCCCTGACGTGGTCGAACAGCTGGCAAAACACCCGGAACAGCTCAAACTAGGCGGAGAAACGCGCTATATGACGTCCCTGTTTTGCGACGTCCGTGGATTCACGACAATTTCAGAACAGTTCAAGCAAGATCCGCAAGGCCTCACCAGCTTACTGAACCAGCTATTAACGCCTTTGACTGAAGCTATCCTTCGCAGGAATGGGACAATCGACAAATATATGGGCGATTGCGTCATGGCATTCTGGAACGCACCGCTTCTCGACCCGGACCAGGAAGCACATGCCTGTCAGGCGGCACTGGAAATGCTGCGTCAGTTAGACCAGGTGAATGAAACCCGTAGCGACGCCGAACCTCTGAAAATCGGGATCGGCATCAACAGCGGAGAATGCGTCGTCGGCAACATGGGGTCGGACCAACGCTTTGACTATTCCGTCATTGGCGACGCGGTGAACCTCGCCTCCCGGTTGGAAGGACAATCCAAAACCTATGGTGTGGATATTATCGTCGGCCCCGATACGGCCGCCGCCGTCACAGACAAATTCGCCCTTGCCGAACTCGACATGATTGCCGTCAAAGGCAAATCGGAGGCAGTAAAAATTTATGCACTTATTGGAAACTTCAATTCAATAACTCATGAACATTTCCAGGAGTTTACCAAAGAACACTCAGAGTTTCTCTCAGCCTACAGAGGGCAGAACTGGGCCTCGGCAAAAGAACATCTGCAAAATTGCCGACAACATCTTTCAGGACGTCTGGATGCCTATTATGACCTTATGGCTCAACGCATCAGCCTTTTTGAAACGACGCCACCGCCCTCCGACTGGAACGGTGTTTTCGAGGCAACCAGCAAATAGCAGGTCCGATTGACGCTAGGCGTTCTGCAGCAATTCTTCAAAGTCGGTCAGCATCCCTTGAACCTGTTCGTCAAAAATCTGATAGAAGTACGTCAGGAAGGCCTGTCGTTTATCCTGCGGTAGCCTGCGAAGATAAAAATAGCCGAACTGGACCATCAGCAGCACAGTGCCACTGTTCAACGCCTGTGCGGCGGCCTGATAGACATCGTCTTTTTCGTCCAGAACATCGCGTAAATCATTGTAAAAGGAAAAGAAATCGCCTTTCCTGATCTTTTGGAAGTTGTCATGCCACCTCTCCACCGCCTGACGATAGTGACTTACCGTTTCAGGAATTGGATAGTCACCAGCCCGATAATTCGTCAGCGCCTCATGCATTTCTGCGACGAGGGAAACGACTGACGAATCACTATCAGCCAACCGCACAAGGGTCGGCTGCAAGGGAATTGCACCCTCAATTTTTGCGCCGTCGCTGCAGTTGAAGAAGCGTGTTGCGGGATTCTGTGCAATCAGATTATGGAAGAATATCCGCGTGAACATGAACAAGGCATTGCTATAGACCTTTTCGCGGAAATTACCCGGAACCTCCTGGTCCATCGGCAACATTCCCAACCCGCTTTGCCAGAAAGAATCCTTCGATCGCAGATAGGTGGAATCGACGGAATGATGCTTTTCCTTGGTGATTGCCCCAAGATCCACCCCGAACAGATATATCCGCCCTGCCCTCATGCCCATGGCAATCCGGCAGGCAAAATTCGCAACGGTCGCACCGGTATCCAGTGCCTTATGTTTACCGCAGAACAAAAGCGACGACGTCAACGACTGCCTGAACACAAAAGAAACATGGTCAAATTCCGCCGGAATACGCGGGTCCACGGTCGGCGAGGCAATCAGGTGAATTCCGGAAAAGTCATGCCCGCCTTCCTTGTGGGATTGCACCGCTTTGTAAACAATCGGCAGGTTTTCCGTCTCACAATGGATATGCGGCTTGATCCCCGCACGCAAAAGCACGCCGAGTCCCGTCCCCGCGCTCATGATCACGGCGTTGTCCTGATTGGCTTTTATAGCCTCAAGGGACTGGTCCACCGACGGCCCGCTTCCAACGATAAAGAAGGTTTTTCCACTTAGCGGACTGTCGCTATCCAGATCATCAAATATGGAGAAGTCATGCTGCGCAAGATTTGCCCGCGCATGGCGGAACATCACACATTCGTCGTCGAAGAACCCTTCCGACATGGCAAGACTGGGCAACATATCCCGAAACAGGTCATGCGCCTTGTCCAGAACCGGGCTGCGGTAATGCTGGAAACCGTATGAGCCATCTATCAGGCCAAATTGCCGCCCCCGCAACGCCTTAAAGGCCGCATTCGCCAGAGTGACCGGGTCCCCGTCCACAATGAAATGAATGGCCCCGTTACGACGGTCCAGCGCCTCGAATATCGGTGTCCAATCCTGCACCGTCATGCTGAGCGCCAGGAACTCCCAGAATTGTTCCACCACGATCAGGTCACGGAAATCCAGCGCCTCGATCAGCCTTGGCAGATGAAGTCCCATCCCCACGCCAAAGCTCAGCAAATAGCCTGCGTCCAGGTCCTCCAGGCTGTTCGCCTGTTCATTGTCTGTCGCCCCAAATTTTTCAAAGACCTTTTGGTATAGCTCTTCTTCACGATTGAGGTAGACGCTGCCGAACATGGGTGGCTGAACATAGAACCTCGACGGTTTCCCCAGGTATTGCGCAACCTGATGATCGCTATAGGCGGCGGCACTGCCCTGATAGAACAGGCTGTGACCGAGATTGATATTCAGATCCTCTCCCGCCCCATGCAGCAGCCCGTCCGGCAGTTCTACGCCCTGCAGATGGTCAGCAATTCGATTGTGACCAAAGCGGCGCAGTTGGGACAGATTGCTTGAAAAATGATCTTTGGAGGGCACAGGTTTCGGCTCCTTACCTCGAGATGTGAGGCGGTATTGTAGGCTTAATACTGCTCATATCCTGCCTCTGGCAGCCCATAAAATCAATATTTCTCAGCCTGTTACAAAATCATGAAAAAAGAATATTGACTCAGAACCCATGCCGTTTTCATACTTGTATATACAAGTTGCAA
Organism: Aestuariispira ectoiniformans; assembly: GCF_025136295.1. Classification (GTDB taxonomy): domain Bacteria; phylum Pseudomonadota; class Alphaproteobacteria; order UBA8366; family Aestuariispiraceae; genus Aestuariispira_A; species Aestuariispira_A ectoiniformans. Next base: position 2,972,052 of record NZ_CP062788.1, read on the forward strand.
TTTGGGAGAATGTGCCGTGAAAAATATGACAAGCAAATTGGCCGCCTTGGCCATACTGGGAGCCGTAACCGCCACGCCCGCCTGGGCCGACAGCGTCAAAATTGGCATGAACGTGCCGCAAACCGGATTCGCCGCCGCAGACGGAAACTCTGCCCTGATCGGCGCGCAATTGGCTGTGGAACAGGCCAACGCACAGGGTGGTATCAATGGCAAGCAAGTGGAACTGGTTGTCTACGACGATCAGGCTTCCCCGAAAGAAGCAGTGCCGATTGCCAACAAGCTGATCGAAAAGGACGGGGTTGTTGCAGCAGTTTCCGGAAGCTATTCCGGTGCGACGCGCGCCGCAGCCGGTATTTTCCAGGCCGCTGGCGTCCCCTACATTTCCGCTTATGCAATTCACCCCGACATTACCCGCTCCGGCGACTATGTCTTCCGAACTTCCTTCATGGGCGAGGTCCAGGGACATGCCGGTGCCAAGCTGATCGGCGACACGCTGGGCAAAAAGCGTGTTGTCCTGATCACGCTGAAAAATGACTTCGGCAAATCCCTGGCCGCCGGTTTCAAGGAAAAGGCCGCGGATTTCGGAATCGAAATCGTCAACGAATACGAATATTCCATCAAGGACCGTCAGTTCGGCCCGATCGTCAGCCGGGTGCGCGCTGACAACCCGGACGCCATCTATGCCTCGGGTTATTTCTTCACCGCCGGTCCGTTGGTCTCGCAGCTGCGTGCCGCAGGTGTCGAAGCGCCGGTTATCGGTCAGGAAGGCTACGACTCGCAGAAGTTCATTGAAATCGCAAAAGATGCTGCGGAAGGCGTGATCATCACCACCTCCCTCGATCGCGATTCCAAGTCCGAAGAAACAAAGTCCTTCATTCGCGAGTTCCAGAAAAAGGCTGGTTACGAAGCGGATATGGTGGGGGCTTCCGGCCATACTGCCGTCAAGGTCCTGATTGACGCCATGCGCCGTGCAGGTACGGACGACAAAGCTGCGATCCGCGATGCTATCGCCAGTGCAAAGGTAACTGCATCCACGGGCACCATCACCTTCAACAAACTGGGTGAAGTCCGCAAAGACGTGCAGGTTCAGATCGTGAAAGGTGGGCAGTGGCATCACCATTCCACAATCAGCGATGAAAAGCTGCTGGCTCCGCCGGCTGAATAATCAAGGCTTGAGGGGCCTGACATAACATCGGGTCCCTCCCTTCAGTTTCTTTTTTGGCGGGATGTTTCAAACCATCATGTTGTATCTTGAATTATTCACACAAGGGCTTGTACAGGGTAGCATTTATGCCCTGATCGCGGTGGGCCTGACACTGGTATACGGCCTGCTCCGTATCCTTCACGTCGCCCATGCCGGCCTCTTCACTTTGGGAGGATACCTCGGTGTCCTGATTACCAACCAGACGGGCAGTCTGGGCCTTGCACTGGTCGTGTCGATGATCGTCGTCGGCGTATTGGGCATGGCTATTTATCGCCTTTGCTATCAACCCATTCTTGATAAACCGCCTTATGTCGCACTGATTGCTTCCATTGGTCTTTTCATCGCCATGGAAGAAATCTACCGCATTGTCTTCGGTCCGTTCGGTATTTCCTACGAAAACCCGCCGCTGCAAGACAGCCTGCCGATTGCCGGTATGTATATCAAATCCGGTGAGGCCGTTACGGCGATTGGCGCTCTGGCGCTGATCGGTATCCTCGCCCTTTTGGCGACCAAGACACGATTCGGAACCGCCTGGCGCGCCACGGTCACCGATCCGGAAATGGCAGAAAGCTTCGGTATCAACCCGGTCAAAGTCCGCTATATGAACTTCTTCATCGGTTCCGCCCTGGCGGGTGCTGCCGGTGTCATGGTTGCACTGCTGAATAACCTGGTCGAGCCGACCATGGGGTCCGTCCCAAGTTACAAGGCGCTCGCGATTATCGTTTTGGGAGGCTTGGGAGACGTACGTGGCACACTGATTGCCGCCCTGGCATTGGGTGTCGTGGAGGCCTTCGGGACAATCTACCTGGGTGATTTTCTCGATCGTGACGCAATTGCCTTCGCCTTCCTTATCCTGGTTCTCATGATCCGGCCTCAGGGCCTGTTCGGGAGGGCATGACCATGTTTGAAATCGGTGCTTACGAACTGACCCTTATCACCACCATGGGCATTGCGGTCACCTTCGCACTCAGCCTGAACCTGATTACAGGCTTCTGCGGGCAGATCAGCCTGGGCCACGCCGCATTCTACGGCGTCGGGGCCTATACCTCCGCCATGTTGACAAAGGCTGGCATCCCCTTCCCCCTGGCAATCATCGGCGCAGCCGCGATGGCCAGCATCATTGGTGTCATCGTCGGCCTGGCCTCGCTGCGTGTCCGTCATGACTTCCTCGCTATCACGACAATGGGCGTCGGCTTCCTTTTCCTTGGAATAGTCCGAACCTGGGACTTCCTTGGTGCCGAAATGGGGATTGCAGGTATCCCCGGCAGCGGCCTGGACAAATCGGGCTATGCAATCCTCGTGATTGTCATTGCCGTCGTGGTCGCCCTGTTCAGCCTCTATGTCAAACGCTCCTGGATGGGTTATGTCTTCGACGCAATCGCCGACGATGAAGATACCGCCCGCGTTATCGGTATTGACGTTGCCCGTTACAAACTGGCCGCTTTTGCCATGGGAACCGCACTGGCGGGCGTCGCCGGTGCCCTCTACACCCATCAGGTACGCTTTATCGACCCGGCAAGTTTCAGCTTCGTCGAATCCATCACAGTGCTGTCCATGGTTGTCATTGGCGGCATCGGTTCAGTCTGGGGCGTTATTTTCGCCGCTGGGGTATTGAGTGTACTGCCACAGTGGTTCCAGTTCATTGATGACTTCAAGCTGCTTGTTTACGGCGCGCTCCTCTTCGCCGTCATGCGTTTCAGCCCCGGCGGCGTTGCCGGCATGGTCAAAGCCCTGCGCGGCGACAAAAAGAACACCAAGAAGGAGGCAGCCGCATGAGCACGCTCCTCTCCGTCAAGAACGTAACGGTCCGCTTTGGTGGCATCTGCGCCGTCGACAGCGTTTCCTTCGATGTGAACCAAGGTGAACTCCTTGGTTTCATCGGGCCAAACGGTGCGGGCAAGACGACGATGATGCGCACCATTACCGGTGTAGTCACCCCGGACGAAGGCAGCATCATGCTCCGCGATAAGGAGTTGATCGGCCTGAAAACCCACGAGCGGGTCCGGCTGGGCATGGGATTGTCCCAGCAGATCGTCAAACCGTTCCGCAATATGACCGTTCTGGACAATATTGCCCTGGCGGCGGGTGCGGCCAAAACGAAAGCGCCACTTTCCGCACTCTTCACCCGTCACAAGGACGAAGAACGCGAGAAAGCCCGCGCCCTGCTGCAAACCGTCGGGATTGCCGAGGCCGCGGATGCCGATCCGTCCAACCTGCCTTTGGGCTTTCTGAAACGCCTGGAGGTAGCTCGCGCCATGGCCCTTAAACCGGACCTCCTGTTACTGGACGAGCCGCTTGCCGGTCTCAACCATGCAGAGGCACAGAAACTTGCGGACACGATCCAGGCCATCAACAAAGGCGGAACGACAATCATTCTGATTGAACATAACCTGGGCGAAGTCATGCGGATTTGTAACCGGCTGGTTGTTCAGGACAACGGCCGGAAAATCGGCGATGGCGCACCTGAAGACGTAATGTCGGACCCCATCGTTCGTTCAGCCTATCTCGGTGAGGAGGTCGACCATGCTGCAGCTTAAGAATCTCACTTGCGGCTATGGCGCATTGCAGGCGGTGCACGGGCTTGATCTGGATATCCCCGAAGGATGTGTCTTCGCACTCCTGGGCCCAAACGGTGCAGGCAAATCATCGACGCTTATGTCCATTGCCGGTCACGTGGATGTGTTTTCCGGCCAGATCATCTTCGACGGCCAGGATATTACCGCCATGCCTGCCCGCGAACGGGTGCGCCAGGGCATCGCCATTGCGCCGGAAGGACGTCGTCTGTTCCCGGACCTGACGGTTATAGAAAACCTCACGGTCGGCGGCTACAGCCGCCCCGCGGCTCGGGAGAAGGCTAACCGGGAGATGGTCTTCGACCTGTTCCCACGCCTTGCAGAACGCCAGACCAGTCATGCTGGCGCCCTGTCCGGCGGAGAGCAGCAGATGCTGGCCATCGGCCGCGCCCTCATGACGGAACCCAAGTTTCTGATGATTGATGAGGTTTCCCTTGGGCTCATGCCAAAGGTCGTGGACATATGTTACAACGCTGTCAGCCATCTGCGTTCGAAAGGCATGACCATTCTGCTCGTTGAACAGAATACCAGTCGTGCCCTGGCCGTGGCGGACCGGGTCTGTGTCCTGGAGTCCGGCAGTCCCGTCTGGCAAGGCACGGCAGAAGACGCCCGGCAGGACAGCAGCCTGATCGACGCCTTTCTTGGACTTTCCAAGGAGGATGCGGCATGACTGAGACGCCAGCCATTCCCCGCTATAAAATGGTGCGTGACCATATCGTTCGGAATATCCGCTCCGGGCGCTGGAAAGCCGACAGCAAGATTCCTTCTGAAAATGAATTCGTGAAGGAATTGGGTGTCAGCCGCATGACGGTCAACCGCGCCTTGCGTGAACTGACGGCGGAAGGCGTTCTGCGCCGGGTGCAGGGCGTTGGCAGCTTTGTTGCCGGCCCCCAACCGCAGTCTGTCCTGCTGGAACTTCGCAACATTGCCGACGAAATCCGCTCACGCGGAAACAAGCACCACTCCGAATTGCTTCTTCTGGGCAAGGAAGAGGCCAGCGAGGAAGTTGCAGAGGATATGAATATCTCGCAGGGCGATGCGGTTTTTCATTCCATCCTCGTACATTACGAAAACGACATTCCGGTCCAGCTTGAAAATCGCTATGTCAACGCGACGATTGCTCCCGGTTATATGGATGTCGACCTGACCAAAGTTACGCCCAACGAGTATCTGGTCAAAACCGTTCCGGCCGATGAGGTCGAACATATCGTTGAAGCAACGCTTCCCAGTGAATTTACCCGGCGCCACCTTCAGATGGGCGAAAAAGAACCCTGTCTGTTGCTACACCGGCGCACGTGGTCTTCCGGCCAGGTGGTTTCCAAGGCCCGGCTCTCCCATCCGGGCAGCCGATACCGCCTGGGCGCATATTTTCAATCATCCCCCAACCGGCCAACCGGTGATTAATCAAAAGTAAGGACTATGGTGATGAGTACCAACACACGCCTGGACAATACACGTGAAATCCGTAGCCCCCACGGTTCCGAACTGACGTGCAAAAGCTGGCTGACCGAAGCGCCAATGCGCATGCTGATGAACAACCTCGACCCGGATGTCGCAGAGCACCCGCATGAGCTGGTGGTTTACGGTGGTATCGGCCGTGCGGCCCGCAACTGGGACTGCTATGACAAAATCGTTGCGACCCTCAAAGACCTGAACGATGACGAAACCCTGCTGGTTCAAAGCGGCAAGCCCGTCGGCGTTTTCCCGACTCACAAGGATGCACCGCGTGTTCTTATTGCCAACTCCAACCTGGTGCCGCATTGGGCAACCTGGGAACATTTCAACGAGTTGGATGCCAAGGGCCTGATGATGTACGGCCAGATGACGGCCGGTTCCTGGATTTATATCGGTAGTCAGGGCATCGTCCAGGGCACCTATGAAACCTTTGTGGAGATGGGCCGCCAGCATTACGGCGGGGACCTCAAAGGCAAATGGGTTCTGACGGCGGGCCTCGGCGGAATGGGCGGCGCTCAACCTCTGGCGTCGACCATGGCCGGTGCAAGCATGCTCGCCATCGAATGCCAGCCGAGCCGCATCGACTTCCGCCTGCGTACCGGTTACCTGGACAAGAAGGCGAATACGCTGGACGAAGCGATGGCCATGATCAATGAAGCCGTTGCCAAAGGCGAAGCCGTTTCAGTCGGCTTGCTGGGGAACGCGGCTGAAATTCTGCCGGAAATGGTAAAGCGTGGAATCAAACCGGATGCGGTAACCGACCAGACATCCGCCCATGACCCGGTCAATGGCTATCTTCCTGCCGGATGGACGCTGGACAAATGGACGGACCTGCGTGAGCGCGACCCGGAAACGGTCGCCCGTGAAGCCAAGAAGTCCATGGCGGTTCATGTTCAAGCCATGCTGGATTTCCAACAGATGGGCATCCCGACTTTCGACTATGGCAACAACATCCGTCAGATGGCCCTGGAAGAAGGCGTGCAGAACGCATTCGATTTCCCCGGATTTGTTCCTGCCTACATCCGCCCCCTCTTCTGCCGTGGTGTTGGCCCCTTCCGCTGGGCGGCACTCAGTGGTGACCCGGAAGACATCTACAAGACCGACCAGAAGGTCAAAGAGCTGATCCCGGACGATCCGCATCTGCATAACTGGCTGGACATGGCCCGCGACCGCATCCACTTCCAGGGCCTGCCCGCCCGGATTTGCTGGGTCGGTCTGGGACAGCGTCATCGCCTGGGCCTCGCCTTTAACGAGATGGTCAAAAATGGTGAATTGAAAGCCCCGGTTGTCATCGGTCGCGATCACCTGGACAGCGGCTCTGTCGCCAGTCCGAACCGCGAAACGGAATCCATGATGGATGGCTCGGATGCCGTATCCGACTGGCCGTTGCTGAATGCCCTGCTGAACACTGCCGGTGGTGCAACCTGGGTCAGTCTGCATCACGGCGGTGGCGTCGGGATGGGCTTCTCCCAGCATTCCGGCGTGGTGATTGTCTGCGACGGCAGCGACGATGCCGCCAAACGCGTCGGTCGTGTCCTGTGGAATGACCCGGGAACAGGCGTCATGCGTCACGCCGATGCCGGTTACGAAATCGCCAAGGAATGCGCCAAGGAACAGGGCCTGAAACTGCCCATGCTGGAGGACTGATCCATGTCCAGGAAGATTGTTATTCGCGCTGGGGAGCTGACGCTCCCCGACCTGCGCGCCATCTACAAAGGTGCGAAATTCACGCTTGATGGCGGGTCCCGTGCGCAGGTGGATGCCTCGACCCAGACCGTGAACAATATCATTGCCGCCGACGAGACCGTTTACGGTATCAATACAGGCTTTGGCCGTCTGGCCCGCACAAGCATCCCGGCGGAACGTCTGAAGGACCTTCAGCGCAATCTGGTGATGTCCCATGCAACGGGAACCGGCGAGTTGCTGTCCGACGATACGGTCCGCCTTATCATGGCGCTCAAGGTCAATGCACTGGCCCGCGGCCATTCCGGCATTCGCTGGGAAGTCCTGCAGGCCATGGAGAAGCTGATCGACGGTGACGTCTATCCCTGCATTCCGTCGAAAGGCTCTGTTGGCGCGTCGGGCGACCTTGCTCCCCTCGCCCATATGTCTACGGCCCTGATCGGTGTTGGTAACGTTCGTCACAACGGTACCGTTATGCCTGCCGAAGAAGGGCTGGCCAAGGTCGGGCTGAAGCCAATTGACCTGGGACCGAAGGAAGGGCTGGCCCTGCTCAACGGAACACAGGTCAGCACGGCACTGGCACTGGCGGGCCTGTTCGAGGGAGAAGACGTCTTCTCCGCCGCCATGGTGGCCGGCGCCCTGTCCGTCGATGCGGCGAAAGGGTCCGATGTGCCCTTTGATCCGCGTATTCAACTGGTCCGCGGCCATCGCGGCCAGATTGATGTTGCGTCTGTCTACAAGACACTGCTGAACGGTAGTGGTATCCGCACCAGCCATCTGGGCTGCGACCGGGTTCAGGACCCCTATTCCCTGCGCTGCCAGCCACAGGTCATGGGGGCCGCCCTGGATCACCTTCGTTTCACGGCCCGGACCTTCGCAACAGAAGCCAACGCCGTATCGGACAACCCGCTTGTATTTACCGAAGAAGGCGATGTGATCTCCGGTGGTAATTTTCATGCCGAACCGGTTGCCATGTCTGCCGACGTTCTGGCTATTGCCTTGTCTGAGGTCGGCAGCATCTCCGAACGTCGGATCGCCTTGTTGATGGACCCAGCCCTGAGTGGCCTGCCTGCCTTCCTGGTGGAAGACGGTGGCGTCAACTCCGGTTTCATGATTGCCCAGGTAACCGCAGCGGCGCTGGCGAGCGAGAACAAGACGCTAGCCCATCCGGCCAGCATCGATTCCCTGCCTACATCAGCAAACCAGGAAGATCATGTTTCCATGGCGACCTTTGCCGCACGGCGACTGGGTGACATCGCAGATAATGTCCGCGGCGTTATCGCCGTGGAACTGCTCTGCGCCGCACAAGGCGTAGACTTCCACAAACCGCTTAAAACGTCACCCAGTCTTAATGAGGCTATGATTGCAATTCGCAAAGTTGCCCCCCATTACGACAAGGACCGCTATTTCCATCCGGATATCGAAGCGGTGAAGGCTCTGATCCGGGAAGAAACCTTCCTGAAACTGATGCCAGACGGGTTGCTGCCCAGCGTCAGTTAAAGCCTTATTGGCGATTTTGGCCTTAAAACAAGCGTCACAGAGAAAGTGGCGCTTGTTTTTTTTGGTATTCATCGACCTAAATGGTTATGCAAAACAAGAAAATATAAGGCAGTTCGCCAATGACAACGCAGCGCGGCACATTATTTCTGGTGGTCGGCCCTTCAGGCGCCGGTAAAGACAGCCTGATTCAGGCCGCCAAGGCCCGTCTGGCAAACGACAGCCGTTTTGTCTTTCCGCCACGCATCATTACCCGCGCCAGCCCCTTACCTGGTGAAGACTACATTCATAGCCCCCAGGACGGGTTCCAGATGGCGGAAGAAGGCAATGCTTTCATGCTGCACTGGCATACCTACGGTCACGCCTATGGTATCCCCGGCTACGTCAGCCAGTATCTGGACCAGGGCCGACATGTCATTGTGAACAGTTCCCGGGATTGCATCACTGACGCGATTGCACGGTTTTCCCCCGTCATCGTGTTCGATATTCACGTGGCCATGCCCACGGCCTTCCAACGATTGAAAGAACGCGGCCGGGAAGACGAGGAAGAAATCGCCAAACGTTTGAAACGTTATGACCACCCGATACCAGACCATGCCACGCTGGTAACAATTGACAACAACGGTCCGTTTGAAGCCTCGGTGCAGGCGATCGTCTCCAGGCTGCTGGCTGTGGCTGGCGACTGACTTTCACCACTGCATCAACCCGCCAGGCGATAGCTTTCCCTTGATCCCATACGATACAGGGACTAGATAAGGCCGGTTCTTGAGAAATGGAGTAAACCTGTGACCCAGTCTGCGCAGGCGGCAGCCAAGCGCCGCACTTTTGCAATTATCTCCCACCCGGATGCCGGTAAAACAACGCTTACAGAAAAGCTGTTGTTGATGGGGGGTGCCATTCACCTGGCCGGTGAGGTCAAGGCGAAGGGTGAACGCCGTCGCGCACGTTCGGACTGGATGAAGATCGAACAACAGCGTGGCATCTCCGTTACAACATCCGTCATGACCTTCGAATATGACGGGGTCACCTTTAACCTTCTCGATACGCCGGGCCACGAAGACTTCTCCGAAGACACCTTCCGCACCCTGACCGCCGTCGACAGCGCCATCATGGTCATCGATGCCGCAAAAGGTATCGAGCCGCAGACCCGCAAACTGTTTGAAGTCTGCCGCCTGCGTGACATTCCGATCATCACTTTCATCAACAAGATGGACCGCGAAGCGAAAGATCCGTTCGAATTGATGGACGAAATCTCGGAAACGCTGGCTCTGGACTGTGCACCGATGGTCTGGCCCGTCGGCATGGGCCGTGAGTTCAAAGGCGTTTACGATCTGGCCAACAAACAGATGTTGAAAATCGTCGACGGCGGTGAGGAAATCATCGACACCTCTGGTCCCGACGACGACAAGCTTGGCGAGATCATTCCCGAAGAATTGCTTCTGACCTTGCAGGAAGAAGCCGAGCTTGCTTCCGAGGCCTGCCCCTCTTTCGACAAGGAAAGCTATCTGGAAGGTCACCTGACGCCGGTGTTCTTTGGCAGCGCCTTGAGGAATTTCGGTGTGCGGCCGTTGCTGGACTGCGTCGGCCAGCGAGCACCTTCTCCCCGCCCACAGCCAAGTGACGCGCGGATCATTGAACCGGGCGAAGATAAAGTCACCGGCTTTGTCTTCAAGGTGCAGGCCAATATGGATCCCAATCACCGCGACCGTATTGCCTTCATGCGCCTCTGTTCGGGCAAGTTCAAACGCGGCATGAAACTCAAGCATGTGCGCAGCGGCAAACCGATCGCCATTTACAACCCGATCATGTTCTTTGCGCAAAGCCGCGAATTGGCGGAAGAAGCCTGGCCCGGCGATATCATCGGCGTGCCTAACCATGGGACATTACGCGTCGGCGATACGTTGAGCGAAACAGAAAACGTCCGCTTCACCGGCATTCCAAACTTCGCACCGGAAATTCTGCGCCGTGTTCGCCTCGATGACCCGATGAAAGCCAAACACCTTCGCAAGGCCCTGGAAAGCCTCGCCGAGGAAGGTGTGACGCAGGTCTTCAAACCGCAGCTTGGCGCCAACTGGATTGTCGGCGTCGTCGGCCAGCTTCAGTTGGACGTCCTGACCACGCGCATCGAACAGGAATACGGTATCAAGGTCGGCCTGGAAACAGCACCTTATGAAACCGCGCGTTGGATTTCTGCAGATGACACAAAGCAGATCGAAAAATTTATGGATTCCAATCGGTCTGCCATGGGTGAAGACCGCGACGGTGCCCCCGTCTTCCTGGCCAGAAACATGTGGGAGTTGAATCACCAGGTCCAAAACTGGCCGGATATTCACTTCGACAAGACACGCGAGCGCGCCTAGAAAGCGACAAAATACCGCTGGAATGCTGCATTTCAAAGTGAAAACAGGATACCAACTCCCGCCTCATCAGGCGGGAGTTTTTTTATATGATTCCGGCTTTCATCCAGCATGGTTAAAAGCCCCTTAAAATTCCCATTTCCACCATATTAAAACTAATATACCGAACAACCTAATCAATTGAACTTACTACCACTTCTTGCGAAACGGTGATTTACGGTTGACACTGCAACCACCTCATGATGATTCTTTACACCTAAATTACACGGGAGGGACCGTGGAGTGTCGCGCAACCCTCACCTGGACAAAACGCAACGAAAACAAAATCGTGAGCACATAGTTTCACTTTTCGAGGGAGAATACAGTGAAAACAAAACTGCTTTCCGCCGTCGCTGGCATTGGTATTGCCATGGCGGTAACCGCCGGTGCACAAGCAAAGACCCTGGTCTATTGCTCAGAGGGTAGCCCGGAAGGCTTCAACCCGTCCCTGTTCACGGCAGGTACGACCTTTGATGCCTCTTCTCGCCAGATTTACAACAAGTTGGTGGAATTCAAGCGCGGCACGACCGAAATTCGTCCGGCGCTGGCTGAATCCTGGAACATCAGCAACGATGGCCTGGAATACACCTTCCACCTGCGCAAAGGTGTGAAATGGCAGACCACGGACTTCTTTACGCCGTCGCGTGAATTCAACGCTGACGACGTGGTCTTCAGCTTCAAGCGCCAGTGGGATCCGGAAAACCCGTATCACAAGGTTTCCGGCGGCTCCTATGAGTATTTTGAATCGATGTCCATGCCGACGTTGATCAAGGACATTGTCAAAGTTGACGATTACACGGTGAAGTTCATTCTCACCGAGCCGCAGGCGCCGATGATTGCCAACCTGGCAATGGATTTCGCCTCCATCATGTCCAAGGAATATGCGGACAAGATGTTGGAAGCCGGCACGCCTGAACAGCTTGACAACAAGCCGGTTGGCACGGGTCCGTTCACCTTCGTCAACTATCAGAAAGACGCGCAGATTCGCTACAAGGCGAACCCGGATTACTGGGAAGGCAAGGCACCGATCGATCGCCTGATCTTCTCCATCACCCCCGACGCTTCCGTTCGCTATCAGAAGCTGAAGGCCGGTGAATGTCACGTTATGCCTTATCCGAACCCGGCAGACATCCAGGCGATGAAAGCCGATCCAGACATCAACCTGATGGAAAAAGAAGGCCTTAACGTTGGCTATCTCGCTTACAACAGCCTGAAAGCACCGTTCGATAACCCGAAGGTCCGTAAGGCCCTGAACATGGCGATCAACAAGAAAGCCATCATCGACGCAGTCTTCCAGGGCGCTGGTAAAGTTGCAAAGAACCCGATTCCGCCGACAATCTGGTCCTACAACAACGCCACAAAAGACGACCCGTATGATCCGGATGCAGCCAAGAAAATGCTGGAAGAAGCTGGTGTAAGCGGCCTCTCCACCAAAATCTGGGCAATGCCGGTACAGCGTCCGTACAACCCGAACGCGCGTCGTATGGCCGAACTGATCCAGGCTGACTGGGCGAAAGTAGGCGTCAAAGCCGAAATCGTTTCCTACGAATGGGGTGAATACCTCAGCCGTTCCAAGGACAAAAACCGTGACGGCGCGGTCCTGTTGGGCTGGACCGGTGACAACGGCGACCCCGATAACTTCCTGGCAGTCCTGCTGGGTTGTGACGGCGTTGGTGGTTCCAACCGTGCACAGTGGTGCTACAAGCCTTTCGAAGACCTGATTCAGAAGGCTAAACAGGTTTCCGACCCTGCAGAGCGTACCAAGCTCTACGAACAGGCACAGCTTGTATTCAAAGAGCAGGCTCCGTGGGCAACCATTGCACACTCTGTCGTTTACGAACCGGTTCGCAACGAAGTCAAAGACTATCGGATCGACCCGTTCGGTGGCCATATCTTCTACGGGGTTGACCTGAAGTAAGATATAACGCCTTAAAAACACTATAAAAAACGGGGAAGGTTTCTGGCCTTCCCCGCTTTTGCTATATAAGCACGTAAAGTCAGGATCGTTATGATACGGTTTATCTTCACAAAGCTGGGGCTCCTCATCCCCACTTTCCTGGGGGTTACCATGATTGCATTCGGTTTCATTCGAATGCTACCCGGTGACCCTGTGGAACTTCTCGCCGGCGAACGCGGCGTATCCCCTGAACGACACGCCGAACTGATGTCTGCCCTGGGCTTCGACAAACCCATCTGGCAGCAGTATTTCGTCTTCCTAACAGACCTTCTTCACGGCGACTTCGGTGTCTCCTTCACCACGAAGCAGCCCGTTCTGGAAGAATTCCTCATTCGCTTCCCTGCCACTCTGGAGTTGGCGCTGTGTGCGATTATCTTCGCGACACTCCTGGGCTTGCCCGCTGGCATTATTGCTGCGGTCAAACGCGGCTCTGCCTTTGACCACACTTTGATGGGCATCTCCCTGGCCGGCTATTCAATGCCGATCTTCTGGTGGGGGCTTTTGCTCATCATTTTATTCTCCAACCCCGACATGCTGGGCTGGACGCCGGTTTCGGGCCGGATTTCCGCGCTATTCTGGGTTGAACCGACAACGGGTTTCATGCTGATCGACACATTGCTCAGCGATGAAAAAGGGTCCTTCCTCTCCGCCGCTAGCCACCTCATCTTGCCAACCATTGTTCTTGGCACGATTCCGATGGCGGTTATTGCGCGTCAGACCCGTTCCGCGATGCTTGAGGTTCTGGGCGAAGACTATGTCCGCACGGCCAAGGCCAAGGGTCTCTCGCCTGCGCGGATCATTGGTGTGCACGCCCTGCGTAATGCCCTGATCACCGTTATCACGGTCATCGGCCTTCAGGTTGGTGTGTTGCTGGCCGGTGCAATTTTGACAGAGACTATTTTCGCTTGGCCCGGAATTGGAAAATGGATGGTCGATTCCATTTCCCGCCGCGACTATTTCTCCGTCCAGGGCGGTCTTATCCTGATCGCGGCCATCGTCATGGTCGTCAACCTGATCGTTGACTTCATGTACGGCCTGATCAATCCGCGCATCATGCATACGAGGTAATTGGTATGAGCACAGTCGACGCTGGAACCAAGCAAGACCAGATCAGCCAACCCAAAAGTGTTTTGCGTCAGCAACTGCGTGAGTTCTGGTTCTATTTCTCGGAAAACAACGGCGCCGTTATCGGCCTGTTTTTCCTAATCTTCATTGTCCTGATGGCAGTCTTTGCGGACTTCGTCTCCCCGCACAGTCCGAGTGAGCAGTTTCGTGATTTCCTGCTCATCCCACCGGCATGGCAGGAAGGCGGCAACTGGTCCTTCATTCTGGGCACGGATGCTGTTGGCCGTGACGTCCTGTCCCGTGTCATCCATGGATCGCGGTATTCACTGTACACAGGTGTAATTGTCATCGCCGTAACCCTCACCGTGGGCATCTCCCTTGGTCTGACAGCCGGCTTCATTCGTGGCTGGTATGAAACCTTGGTAATGCGCCTTATGGACATCATCCTCTCGGTACCTAGCCTGCTGATGGCCTTGGTCCTGGTTGCCGTCCTCGGGCCGGGCCTTCGCAATGCGATGATCGCGATCTCCATCACTTACCTGCCCCACTACGTTCGTCTGGCCCGTGCGTCCGCCGTATCGGAAAGCGCCCGTGACTATGTCACCGCCAGCCGCGTTGCCGGTGCAGGCAAGCTGCGTTTGATGTTCATCACCATTCTGCCCAACTGTATGGCGCCGCTGATTGTGCAAGCCACGCTCAGCTTCTCAACCGCCATTCTCGATGCGGCCGCTCTGGGCTTCCTGGGCATGGGGGCACAGCCGCCGACACCGGAATGGGGCACCATGCTGGCAGCAGCGCGTGAATTCATCCTGAGCGCCTGGTGGGTCGTTACCTTCCCGGGCCTGGCTATTCTTCTCACCGTGCTGGCAATCAACCTGATGGGTGATGGCCTGCGCGATGCGCTCGACCCGAAAATGAAGAGGTCGTGATCCATGAGCTTACTCGATATTAAAAACCTTACAGTCGAGTTCGAAACCGCCCATGGCATGTTCCGTGCCGTCGACGGGGTCGACCTCGAGGTAAATGAAGGCGAAATCGTCTCCATCGTCGGGGAATCCGGTTCCGGTAAATCCGTGTCTATGCTGGCCCTTATGGGACTGCTGCCCTGGACAGCGAATATCACCGCCGACCGGATGACATTCGACAACATTGACCTGCTCAAGATTTCGCAACGCGACCGCCGCAAGATCATCGGTAAAGACATTGCCATGATCTTCCAGGAACCGATGACCAGTCTGAACCCCTGCTTCACCGTTGGGTATCAGATCATGGAAGTCATGAAAAAACACCTGGGCGGCACCCGCAAGGAACTGGAAAAGCGGGCGATTGAGCTGTTGGGGATGGTCGGTATTCCGGCTCCGGAAAGCCGTCTCAAGACCTATCCCCACCAGATGTCCGGCGGGATGAACCAGCGTATCATGATTGCCATGATGATCGCCTGTAACCCTCGCCTGCTGATCGCCGACGAGCCGACCACGGCTCTCGACGTGACCATTCAGGCCCAGATTCTGGAGCTGTTGGTCGAACTTCAACAGGAAAAGGGCATGGCGCTCGTGCTGATCACCCATGACATGGGTGTGGTTGCCGAGACCGCACAGGAAGTCGTCGTCCAGTATGCAGGTCAGCAGGTGGAGCGCCAGCATGTTAAAGGGCTGTTCGATGCCCCGCAGCATCCTTACACCCACGCCCTGCTCAGCGCCCTTCCGGAACGCGTAACCGGTAACCGGTTGCCGTCCATTCCGGGCGTTGTCCCAGGTCTGCTGGACCGTCCGACAGGCTGCCTTTTCAATCCGCGTTGCCAGTTTGCAACGGAGCATTGCCGTCAGGTAGCTCCCGAAAAACACACAGGCGTGCTTTGCCACTACCCCCTTGTGGACGGCAAACCGACGGGGCATCCGGACTTCGATAAAGCGAAAGCAAGCGGAGGGAATGCATAATGAGTGCAGAAACTGTACTGCAAGCGAGCGACCTTCGCCGCTACTATGAAGTCAAAGGCGGACTGTTCAGCAAAGGCGGAACTGTCAAAGCGCTGGACGGCGCCAGCTTTAACCTGGAAGCCGGAAAGACGCTTGCCGTCGTCGGTGAATCCGGTTGCGGCAAGTCGACCCTGGCTCGTCTGGTAACCCTGATCGAAGAGCCGACCGAGGGTGAATTGACACTGGGTGGCATGGATGTCCTGAAGGCGCATTCGGCAGAAGACCGCCGGAAACTTCGCCAGATGGTGCAGATCGTGTTCCAGGACCCATACGGCTCCTTGAACCCGCGCCAGAAGATCAGCACGATCCTGGAGGAACCGCTCAAGATCAACACGAATATGTCGTCGTCGGAACGCCGCGAGGCCGTTCTGTCCATGATGTCCCGTGTTGGTTTGCGTCCGGAACAGGCGGATCGCTATCCGCATATGTTCTCCGGTGGACAGCGTCAACGTGTCGCCATTGCACGTGCGCTGATGCTAAAGCCGAAAATCATCATCCTTGACGAGCCTGTGTCCGCCTTGGACGTGTCCATCCAGGCACAGGTCCTGAACCTGCTGGCAGACCTGCAGGAAGAGATGAATTTGGCTTTCCTCTTCATCTCTCATGACCTGTCGGTGGTGCGTCATATCGCCGACGATATCCTGGTCATGTATCTGGGGCGTCCGGTTGAACGCGGAACGCGGGATGAGATTTTCGCCAACCCGCAGCACCCTTACACGCGCGCCTTGCTGTCCGCCACACCGATGGCCGACCCGCATCGCAAGCGGGAGCGGATCAAACTGACGGGCGAACTGCCCTCACCTTTGAACCCGCCGACCGGCTGTCCGTTCCACCCCCGCTGCCCACTGGCCAATGACCGGTGTCACAGCGAGGTTCCCTATCTGAAATCTGCCGGCGGGTCCGAAGTATCCTGCCATGCGGTTGAGGAAGGCCGGAACTGATCAAGGCTGACTAATACAAAGGCGGGCTCCAGGGCCCGCCTTTTTCTTTTTGGCTTACATTATTTGGCTTCAATCGCGTCCAGCGCCGCCCTGAATAGCGGCGATTCCGGTTCGTTTAGTCCCTCCACTACAGTGAAGTGATGACGCCCCGGCATTTCGACCCAACGAATATCCGCCTTTCCTTCCCACGCTCGCGCCAACAATGCGGACTGCCGATGAAATTCTGCGCTCTCGTCACCGCCAACGGCCAGGGTCACGGGCAGAGCATAGGCTGGTGACTTGTTCACCACACTGTTCAGGTCAGCACCGGCTTCTGTCAGTTCAAGAGCGCGGTTCATGCCGGTAAAACGAAGCGGCTCCAGGTCGAAAAGGCCGGAAATCAGGATCACACTCTTGATCAGATCATGCGGCAAGGAAGAAGCGCGCGCAGACCAGTCTGTTGCCGCCATCATCCCGCCCAGATGTCCACCCGCCGAATGTCCGGAGAGATGGATTCTCTGGTTGTCGTACCCCCATTTCTCCGCCTGCTTATACAGCAAGGCACAGGCGTCCCGGCACTGCTCTACAATCCGTTCGACAGGCACAGTAGGGCAAAGGCCGTAATTCGGCAGAGCGACCGCAACACCACTGTCGAGCAAGGCCTCCAGCAGGAAACCATGATCCAGTTTGTCCATTGCCTGCCAGTACCCGCCATGAATGAATACATGCAGAGGCGGTGTTACGCCGTCATGCCGGTCCGGGACAAATATGTCTATTTTTTCCAGAGGGCCGTCACCATAGGCGATCTCCGCCGTGCGACGCTCCCGAAACTTCTCCCCCCTGCTCCGCCATTCAGCAAAGATATCCATATGATCCGGCACCGCGGCGCGCGCACTGTATTCACGGTTCAGGGCCGCACGGGTGAAATCCTTATAGACAGTCTCTTCGGGATCTGTCGGACTGAGGTGGGCAAATCCCTCAACACTGACAAGCGCCTCCTGCGCCAGCATTTCCCTGTTCACAGAAACAACGAAATCAGGGATATTGCCGCCCAGAACCTCGCGAAACATCAGATCACGGGCAACGGGATCCTGGTCCCAATCCGCTGCGTCACGGAGTTGAACAGAAACCGTCTGGAGATGCGGCGGCATCGCGCCCTGCGCGGCCAGGGCCTTGCTCATGTTGATCAGGGCCTGACGCCATTGGGAAAGAAAATCCGCCCCCTGACCTTCCAGTCCGTAAACTTCGCCTGACCGTATTTCGCTCATAGTCTCGGTCATGTTCTATACCCCCAGATACCGATGTCCCAACTCGGGATCAGCCAACAGGTCCGAAGACGTGCCGGACCACGCAATCTGCCCTTTCTCCATAATGAAATGCCGGTCAGCAATCTTCGCAAGGGCGTCAATATTCTTGTCGATAACTAGAATTGACTGCTTTTCCGCCTTCAAAGCCTCCAGGCAGCCCCAAATCTCGTCACGGATCAGCGGTGCCAGACCTTCGGTGGCCTCATCCAGAATGAGAAGCTTGGGATTGGTCATAAGAGCGCGGCCGACAGCCAACATCTGCTGTTCTCCGCCAGACAGCGAATTCCCCATCTGACTGGCCCGCTCTTTCAATCGGGGGAACAGGTCATAGACGCGTTCCAGCGACCAGCCTTCCCGCCCATTACCCGTCTTGCGTGCCGTCGCCAGCAGGTTTTCACGCACCTGCAAAGTGGGGAATATCTGACGGCCTTCCGGCACCAACCCCAAACCGAGGCGTGCGATTTTGAAGGGCGGGCTCTTTTGAACCTCCCGTCCATCAAAGCAAACCCGACCGGCTTTTGGCGGTGTCAGTCCCATGATCGAACGAACGGTCGTCGTCTTTCCCATTCCGTTCCGGCCCATCAGGGTCACAACTTCCCCCGCCTTCACTTCAAGACTGGCACCAAACAGGACCTGGCTTGGGCCGTAGGCGGTTTCAATGCTATCAACAACCAGCATCATGCTTCCTCCCCAAGATAGGCTTGGCGGACTTGCTCATTATTTCGAATGGCATCGGGGGTTCCGGTGGCAATCGTATGGCCATAGACCAGCACGCTGATCCGGTCAGCCAACGCAAAAACCGCATCCATGTCATGTTCAACCAACAGCATGGTTACCTTGCCGCGCAGTCGTTGCAAAACATCGACCATGCTTTGCGATTCCTCTACCCCCATGCCTGCCATCGGCTCATCCAGCAGCAACATGACAGGTTTCATCGCCATCGCCATGGCAAGTTCCAACTGACGCTGCTCGCCATGCGCCAGATTTCTTACCAGTTCGTTCGCGCGAGCGGCCAGACCAACGGTTTCCAGGGCCTCGAAAGCCGGGTCCCTGAGTTCCTTTTGCTTGCGGGCCTTTTTCCAGAATTTGAAGCTGTGCCCTGTATGGGCCTGCACTGCCATGGCGACATTATCCAATGCCGTGAAATTAGGCAGCACAGAAGTGATCTGGAAAGAACGCGCCAGCCCCAGATGCGGGCGTTGATGCACCGGCATATCGGTAATGTCATGACCATCGAAGAGGACAACGCCCTCGTCAGGCGTCAACTCGCCCGATAACTGTGAGATCAGCGTCGTCTTGCCCGCCCCATTCGGGCCGATCAGGGCATGGATATGCCCCTTTTCCACCGAAAGGTTCAGGTCATCCGTCGCTTTCAGCGCACCGAAGCTCTTCCGAAGGCCTTTGACGTCAAGCATGATTTCCTCAACCATCTTCCGCCTCCTTGCCGACGAGAATCCCGTAGATACCGCGCCGTGCATAAAGAACGATGATGATCAGCAAGGGGCCGAAAATGAACCGCCAATGTTCCTTCATTCCGTCCAGACCGATCGCCTCCAGTCCCTGGGGAAGGAATTCCTCCATCATCAGGAAGGCGACCGCCCCGAAAACCGGGCCGTAAAGCGTACCGATCCCGCCCAGGATGACCATGACCATGATCTCACCGGACTTGCTCCAATGCAGGATATCAGGGCTGACAAATTCATTCTGGTTGACCATCAATGCCCCGGCCAAACCGGCCCCGGCCCCCGCAATGATAAAGGCCACCAGCTTGTATTGCATCACCGGGTAGCCTAGTGCCGCCATACGGCGTTCATTCTGTTTGCAGCCGCGAATAACCATGCCGAAGCGGGAATTCACCACCTGACGACATAGGAACAGGAAACCGATCAGGGCGACAAAACAGATGTAGTAGAAAGTGACATCATCATGCATGTCGAACCCGAAAAACTCGTTCCGGTCATACAGCACCAGCCCATCATCCCCGCCATATTGCTCCAGCGAGATGAAGAAGAAAAACAGCATCTGGGCAAAGGCCAGCGTGATCATAATAAAATAGACGCCACCGGTCCTCAGGCTGAAAAAACCGATGACCAAAGCGGCGACTGCGGCCAGGATAACAGACGCAACCCAGGCGAAAGGTGCAAAGTTGCTCCCCTCCATGCCGAAGATCGTGCTGCCGTCAAAACTGTGAAAAGCCAGAATTCCCGTCACATAGGCGCCAACGCCGAAAAAGGCTGCATGACCGAAACTGACCATCCCGCCATACCCCAGGATCAGATCCAGACTGATTGCAGCCAGAGCATAAATCAGCACACGGCTGAAACTGAAAACCAGAAAGGTGTGGCCGCTGGCTTCTGCAATTGCCGGTAACAAAGCCAGCGCAAGCAGGCTCAGGCCGACGACAATATTCTTGCGTGTTAATTTATCAGTCATGGGCCGGGAACAAGCCTTTCGGACGCCAGATCAGGACGAGCGCCATCAACAGGTAGATCGCCATGGATGATACCCCCGCACCAATGCCGTCGGCCTGTGCCGGGGGAAGGAAGAGTTTGAGCATGTTCGGCAAAAAGGCACGCCCCAGGGTATCGACAAGTCCGACGAATATTGCACCGACCAGCGCACCGCGGATGGACCCGATGCCGCCGATCACGATGACAACGAAAGTCAGAATGAGGATGCTTTCCCCCATCCCTGCTTCGATTGAACTGGTCGGACCGGCCATCACACCGGCCAGCCCCGCAAGCAATGCGCCAAAGCCGAAGACCAAGGTGTAAAGAAGGCGAATGTCAACGCCCAGCGCGCCAACCATCTCGCGATGGGTCGCACCGGCACGGATCAACATGCCGATCCGCGTTTTTGAAATCAGGAAATAAAGCGAAACCGCCACCAGCAGGCCAACGGCCAGCACCACCAGCCGGAAGACCGGGTACGGCACGCCGGGGATAATCTCAACCAGCCCCTGCAGCATTTCCGGTACGTCCATTGCAACCGGATTGCGCCCCCAGATCATGACGGTCGCTTCGTTAAAAAATAGGATCAGACCGAATGTTGCCAGAACCTGGTCCAGGTGATCGCGGGCATAAAGCTTTCGCATCACCAGGAATTCCATGACCATTCCAACAATCGCCGCAGCCGCCAGGGCAGCCAAAAGGCCCAGGAAAAACGATCCACTGGCCATGGAAACCGTGGCTGCCACATAGGCCCCGATCATATAAAGTGACCCGTGAGCCAGATTGATGACGCCCATGATCCCGAAGATCAGGGTCAAGCCACCGGCCAGCAAAAACAAGGTCACGCCGAGCTGAAGCCCGTTGAGCATCTGCTCCAGAAACAAAATCATTTGCGTGTACCGACAGGAAAAACAGAGATAGTGACAGCCGCAGCTGCCGGACGAACGGGTGACGCCAGTGGCGTCACCCTAAAGCACGTCCTTACATGCTGCAGTCTTTGGCATAGACGTCCATGTGATCTTTGAGGACCACGCCAACCGTCTTGTTCACCAAAGTACCGTCTGCCTGTTTCTCAACGATACGGCTGTACCAGTCGTTAATCGGGTGATTGTTCTGGGCAAATTTAAACTTGCCGCGGACTGACTCAAAATCAGCCTTTTTCAAAGCCTTACGCAAGCCTTCCTTATCCGACACATCACCATTCACAGCCTTCAGAGCACTGGCAATCAACTTGGCGGTATCGTACCCCTGGGACGCATAAACCGTCGGCACGCGATTGTATTTGGCGTTGAACCCGGCCAGGAACTTTTTGTTCGCAGCGTTGTCCAGGTCGTGGTTCCAGTGCGATGCACTGCGGACACCAACTGCCGCATCCCCGACTGCCGCCATGATTTTCGCATCCATGGACGGAGCCGCAACGACCAGCGGCGTCGTATCCTTGAAGCCACCCTGATCATATTGTTTCAGGAAGTTGATCCCCATGCCGCCCGGCAGGAAGTCAAAAACCATTTCCGGTTTTGCGTCACGGATCTGGGCCAGTTCCGCAGAGTAATCGGCCTGCCCCAGCTTGGTATAGACCTCGCCTACGATTTCACCACCAAACTCACGTTTGAAACCGGCAAGCGCATCGCGACCGGCCGGATAGTTCGGCGCAAGGATAAACGCTTTTTTGTAACCGAGCTGCTTGGCATAGGCACCGGCCGCTTCATGCAGCGTGTCATTCTGCCAGGATGCAACAAAGTAATTCTGATTACATTTCTTGCCCGCAAAGAGACTGGGGCCTGCATTCGGGCTGACATAAATTTTGTCTTCGCGCAGAACAGACGGAACAACCGCACCGGCCACATTGGAGAAGATAATACCGGTCAGAATCTCAGCACCGTCACGCTTCATGAAGCGCTCCGCCAGCTGTTTGCCCGTACCGGGCTTCCGCCCGTCGTCTTCGACCAGGACTTCAACGGGAACACCGCCCAGTTTACCGCCCTCTTCCTCGACGGCCAGCATAAAGCCGTCACGAACGTCCTGCCCCAAATAACCGGCTCCGGTCGACAAAGTGGTAACCATGCCAATCTTCACAGCATCAGCAGACAGTGCTGGTGAAGCCATTAATGCGACACCTGCTGCTACTCCGAGCAGCATTTTTGATAATTTCATTCTCGCCTCCTAGTTCCTCAGATCATTTTTATTATTTTAAGCTTAAACTATCCGATATCCGATATCGGCGTCAAGCAGTAGACGCGGCAATCATATCGGCTTGCGTGAGCGCTAGCCACTGCCGTGCATTGCCGGATAGCATTTTTTTCCTTTGTCCCAGAGACAGATAAGGGTTTTCCCTGATCAGGCGTCCCATCTGTTGCTCCCCCAGGGGAAAAGGATAGTCCGTCCCGAACATGACGCGATCCTCCCCCATAACATCCGCTAGCAGCTTCAATGCCCCATCATCAAAAACCGCGGAATCCACATAGAAACGGTTCACATAGGATGACGGCGGGCTCGGGCAATCCTGCCGTACGATATCCCGGTGCCGCCAGGCGTTATCCACGCGGCCCAACAAATAGGCAAAGCTCCCCCCACCATGGGCGAAACAGATGCGCAGACTGTCCGGCAGCCGTTCAAACGCCCCGGACAAGATCAGGGACAGAATGGACAATTGAGTTTCGGCCGGCATGGCGACCAGCCAGGGCAGCATATATTTGGGCATTCGATCCCGCGCCATCATATCCCAAGGGTGGACAAGGACGGCAGCCCCAACATCCGCACAATGCTGCAGAATTGTAATCAGCCCTTCGTCATCCAGGTTCTTGTCGCCGACGTGGTTACCGATCTGCACCCCCAGATGACCACAGGCCACGGCACGCGACACCTCCTCACAGGCCAGGTCGATATCCTGTAGAGGAACCTGCGCCAGGGCCCTCAGACGCCCTCTACCACGCTCACATAGCGCCAAGGCCGCATCGTTAAAGATCTTTGCACATTCCAAAGCCTGTTCGGCGGGCCGCTCATAGGCGAATAACACCGGCGTAGCACAAATGAGCTGCATATCCACGCCGTCACGATCCATCTCTTGCAGGCGAACGTCGGGGTCCCAGCAGGCAGCATAGACGGGCCGGAACTCCTTTTCCCCCATCATGACCATCGCCTTGCCCTCCCCCAGATGTTTCATCCAGGGCCAGTTCTTCGACCCAAAACGCGTCTCCAGGTCCGGCCAGCTTTCGGGAAAAAAATGGCTGTGAATATCGACTACGTAATCGCCTTCATACATATGCAGAATGCCTTTCCTAACCCACCAGTTCCGGTCGCGGCGCTTCCTTGCCCGGATGATAGGCACCGCAGGACTTGCATGTACGTAAATCCTCGGAGTTATAGAAATTTTCAAAAATCGGGGGCAGGTCCGTGACGATGTTCTGCAATGGCAACTCGGCACGATGCACCAGCTCATTGCATTCCAGGCAATACCATTCCATGGCGTCCATCGCGCCTTCGGGGCGCTTGCGCTCGATCACCAGACCGACACTGTTTTCTTCCGGCCGCTGCGGGGAATGGCGCACATGAGGTGGCAGAAGCATCATCTCACCTTCACGGATGGGAATATCCCTTGGGCCACCGTCTTCCATCACCCGCAGTATCATGTTGCCCTCAAGCTGATAGAATAGCTCTTCCAACGGGTCATCATGATAGTCGGTCCGCAGGTTCGGCCCCCCGACAACCATCACCATGAAATCGCTGTCTTCGAAGACCACCTGATTTCCGACAGGCGGTTTCAGCAAGTGGCGATGGTCGTTAATCCATCCCATGAAATTAAATGGAACCAGCGGTTTCATGGCATATCTCCCTGTCGATCTGTGTGATTATTCTTTTGCTTGCGGCTTATAGGCGACCGCTTTTATTTCAATCAGCAAATGCGGATGCGGCAACTGGTGCACGGCAACTGTTGTCCTGGTCGGCCCTGCCTCATCGAAATATTGCCCATAGACCTCATTGTAACCGCCGAAGTCATTCATATTCACCAGGAAGGCCGTGACCTCCACAAGGTCCTCCAGCCCGGCATCGACGCTGGCGAGGATATCCCGGATGTTCTCGATCACGGCTGCCGTCTGCGCGCGGATATCCAGGTTGGTCGTTCCCATCTCATCTACATCCACACCAACGAAGCTATTATCCGGGCGTCGGGAACTGGTGCCTGAAACATAGACAAAATCCCCAGCCCGCTTGACATGCGGAAAACGGCCTCTTGGCTTTGCCTTTTCTTTCAATAATTTGGATTCCATATCTCACCTAGAGCTTTATACAGATGTTGGTGGGTTCGGAGTAGAAATGCAGGGAATGCAGGCCGCCTTCCCGACCGATCCCCGATAGCTTCATACCTCCGAAAGGAGTCCGCAGATCGCGCAGAAACCAGGTATTCACCCAGGCAATACCGACGTCCATCTGACGGGCGACCCGATGTGCCCGCGACAGGTTCGTGGTCCAGACAGCAGCCGCCAGACCGTAGTCGCTGTCATTAGCCAGCCGAACGGCCTCATCTTCGGCATCAAAGGGCATTACATGGCAGACAGGGCCGAAGATTTCTTCACGCATCACCCGTGCCGTCTGGGGCAAGCCCGTCAGTACGGTCGGTTCCACGTAAGCCCCCTGGTCACGTTTATCGCCGAATTGCGGCACGCCGCCACCGGTCACGACCGTTGCCCCTTCGTCTCGCGCCAAGGCGTAATAACTCAAGACCTTGTCCCGGTGTCCATGACTGATCAGCGGACTGAAATTCGTCGTTTCGTCAAAGGGATCACCGGCGATCAACTCCTCTGCCTTTTGCTTCAGGGCCGCAACGAAGCGATCGAAGATCGGCCTTTCCACATAGACCCGCTCCGAACAAAGACAAACCTGTCCGCAGTTGGTGAACGTCGACCGCGCAACCCCGTCAACCGCCGCATCAAAGTCCGCATCAGCAAACACGACGGCCGCATTCTTGCCCCCCAGTTCAAAGGAGACCGGCTTCACCCCGCGGGCCGCCCCCTGCATGATTGCAGTGCCTGTCCTTGATTCGCCTGTGAAGGTAATCGCATCGACATCCGGATGGTTCACCAGAAACTCACCGGTCGCATCGGGACCGAAGCCATGCAGGATATTCAAAACCCCCGGCGGCAGACCGATGTCATGGGCGACCTCCGCCAGAAGCGTGGCCGTTCCCGGCGTTTCCTCCGACGGCTTGGCGACCACGGTGTTCCCACACGCCAGCGCCGGAGCAAGCTTCCAGGTCATCAGCAGCATCGGCAGATTCCACGGCGCAATCACGGCCACCACCCCTACCGGCTTCCTGACCGCATAGTTGATTGCACCGGCACCATCCGGCGTATCCATTTCAAAGCATTCCGTCGAGGCACCTTTCAACAAGTCTGCAAAGGCGCGGAAATTCGCCGCACCACGGGGAATATCCAGATTGCGTGCCTGTGAAGCAGGTTTGCCCGTATCGGCAATTTCGGCCGCAACGAAATCGTCGAACCGTGCCTCAATGCCGTCGGCAAGTTTGTGTAAGTAGGAAAGGCGTTCCTGCACGGGCATCTTTGCCCAGGGACCATCCAACGCCGCCTTTGCAGACGCAACTGCCCGATAGACAATATCCTGATCCGCTGCATAAACCACGGCGGCGCGTTCGCCATTTGCCGGGTTGATGCTGTCAAATGGCGTCCCCTCATCCAGAAAGGCGCCTCCAACATAGTTTCGGTATGTCGCGGTCTTGGCTGTCATTCGGATTTTGTCCCTGATTTAAAAAATCTCAAGCCAAGACTATATCGCCCAAAGGTATTCCTTTGTTATGACTAATCAGGAATTAGATATTCCACTTTGCTATAATAATTAGTTCGAGGCCTTTCATAGCCTCTACTCAAACAGCAGAAGAAGTTATGCACATATTATTGTTTTCTATATCAATTTCTTGAATTTAAGGATCGCCATCTCCGCCACAGCGGTGACGACCATTCCAATAACGACCCACCAGAAAGCACTTCCCCCTTCAGCCCCGGGAATCCCCCCCACATTGATACCCAGCAGGCCGGTCACAAAGCTGAGCGGCAGAAACAGGCCCGCCACGATCGTCAGGAAGTAGATCGTCTGGTTCATTTTTTCCGCCTGCCTGGAACTGTGGGTGTCGCGCAAAATCGCGGCGCGCTCCCGAAGAGCCTCCAATTGTTCACGCTGTCTTGCGACCATATCCACCACATGCCGCAGGCTGTTCCGGTCTCCCTCGTGCAGCCAGGTCAACTGCGCGTTGGCCAGTTTTGTGAGTGCCGCCAGTTGCGGGTCAATAAATCGCCGATATGCAACGACCTCTTTTCTGAGGTCAGAAATGGCGTCGCTGTCCAGATTATCATCATCCTCTTCCATAAGCTCAAAACGGTCTTCAAGAGTCTCTACGAGGTCTGTCAGTTCCTCTGTCAGGGTTTCGGTCAGCACCAGCAGGAAGTCCATGACTGACTTGGGGCCATAGCCCTTTTCGATGCTTTCACGTATCTCTGCAGCCGCATTTACCTTGTGGCGGCGCAGGGAAATGACCCTGTTCTCCGTCGCCCAGACCCGCAAGGTAAGCAGCTCCGTAGGGTCTGCGCCGACATTCCTGTTGACCGCCCGCAGGTTGAGCAGGACGCCATCGTTGAAAATGTCGCATCGCGGGCGTGTATCCTCCGCAAACAGTGCTTTTTGCACGGTTGGCGGCGTCTCCGGGATGCAATCGAGATATTCGACCGCATCAGCCTCCAACCGCATTAAATGCACCCAAAGAGGTGTTTTACCGTCGACATGCAAACAGCCCTGCAAGTCGTCAATCTCGTCACCTCGCCCCTTACCATCAAGCGTCCAAGCGGAAACAAGTGCGGTCATTTTCAAGCCCTTCCAACGAAGTAAAAACAAGAAAGCCTTTTCAATTCAGCATATTGCCGCAAAACCCGTTCAATCAGAAGATCGAATGTCTTGCTTTGACATCATCTTCATTCTCCTCAAAATGGACGAAAGAAGAATGTCAGGGGCATCGACAATGAATCTAACGGAAATCGTTAGTAAACTTTTGGACAATCAGGTGGTCGGAACGGTTGTCCTGATCCTTGTGGCCATTGCCATACGTCTGCTTGCGGAACGCTTCCTCGCCAAGCGCAGCAACGTGGAGGCGGAGCAGCGGCGGCGCACCATCTCAAACTTACGAAACGGCCTGTTCTTTATCGTTCTTATCGGCCTGATGTTTATCTGGGCCCCGGCCCTTCGAACCTTTGCCCTGTCGCTGACCGCCTTCGCAGTTGCGATCATCCTGGCGACTAAGGAGATCATCCTTTGCATCAGTGGCTCTCTGGTGAAAGCAGCCAGCCGGTCCATGCGGGTCGGGAACTGGATTGAGATCAACGGTACGCGCGGCGAGGTCGTCGACCAGTCCCTGCTCTCCACCACCATTCAGGAATTGGGCAATGGTACCGGCCACTATGACTTCACCGGCCGGACAATCATCCTGCCCAATAGCATTTTTCTAAGTTCTCCAATCGTTAACGAGCGCTTCTTCAAACGTTATGTCATCCATTCATTCCATTTGATGACGGACCCTTTGGACGATGTTGAGATCATAGAGAGATCAATGATTGATGCAGTTGTCGAGGAAATGGAGGAACATATTGAAAATGCCACCCGCTATAATGCTTTGATCGAAAAGCAGGCGGGCATTGATATCGTTGATCTCGATCCTCGAAGCACCCTGAGCATAACGAGTGATGGCAAGACCAAAATCACCATCACTGCATTCCTGCCAACGCTTCATGCCGTTCCAATCGAGCAAAAGGCCGTGCGGGCGGGCCTTTCGGAATTGCGAAAGCAAAGGATCGCGCAAGCTCAGGAATATGCCTCCCCCCTGCCTCAGTAACCAACCGGCCAGCATATGGATAGTCTTTCGAAACCCCGTCAGCTCAGTCATCCGGCAATCAAGATTCGGCATTTTGAAATTCTCCGTGCCGTCTCGGACAGCGGAAGTATTCTGGGGGCCGCGCGGAACCTGAACATGACGCAACCAGCGGTCACCAAGGCACTCCACAGCCTTGAATTACATCTGGGTTGCCAGCTTTTCACCCGTATGGCCCGTGGCGTCATCCCGACGGCAGAAGGTGAAATACTGATCCAGCATGCCCGCATTGTATTATCCGACCTTCGTCTGGCGGAAAATGACCTGATGGCTCTCACCAAAGGGCATGCCGGGCAGGTCCTGGTGGGAACGCTTCTTGCCGCAGCGCCGGTTCTGCTGCCCAAGGCTGTCGCCCGGCTTAAAGCCCTGCAACCGGGTATTCACATCCGGGTGACGGAAGCGACAAACGACAGGCTTTTCCCTGCCCTGCTGCAGGGGGAACTGGATATTGTCGTCGGCCGCCAATCCTCGTCCGATCCCCTTGAGGGACTGGAACGCGAAGTGCTTTATCAGGAAACAGTCCGGTTGGTCGTTCGAAGCGGCCATCCGTTACTGGGGCAACCGGACTGTCATTTAAGGGTCTGCTTGGACTTTCCGTGGATTTTTCCGCTTCCGGAAACCTCACTGCGCCGGCAACTGGAAAAAAGCTTCTCTGATAGTAGCCTGGAACTGCCACAGAATATCGTCGAAACCGTCTCCATTTTGATGAGCAGGACTTTACTGGCCGAAAGCGATTCCATCGCGGCGATCCCGGAACAGGCAGTTGCCGACGACGTCGAACGCGGCTTGCTTGCCTTTCTGCCAATCGACATGCCCACGGCGGTCGGCCCCGTCGGTATCACAAAGAGAAAAGAAAGACGTCTCAGTCGAGCAGCCGAGTCCCTGGTCGCCTGCCTGCATGACGTTGCGGCGGATATTTCTGACTAGACCGGCTCTTCGCGCAGCAATTCGGAAATCAGTTCCACCCCCGGCTCAATCCGCTCCACGGGTATCGACGATATCCCCAGACGAAAGAAATGCTTCGGCCCATCAGGTTCCGCGAAATGATCGACGCATGGTTCCAAGGCCACACCGTGATCGAGGGCCCTTTCGGCGAATTCCAGGGAATTCAGTCCCTTAGGCCCTTCCACCCAATAGCTTGTGCCACCAAAGGTCGGGGTTTCCGCCGCATTCGGCAGATATTTCGACAGGGCCTCACGCATCGCTTCCCAGCGTTCACGGTAAACACGCTGCAGTTTTGCCACCAGCGAATCGTAATGCCCCTGCGCCAGGAACAAGGCAGCAGTGCGCTGGTTATTGCTGGGAGGATGGCGATACATCAAACGCCGAAGCGCCCGCAATTCTTCAATCAGAGGAGACGGGGCCACGATATAGCCAAGCCGCAGCCCGGGAAAAAGGCTTTTGGAGAAGCTGCCCAGATAAACGACCCGCCCGTCCCGGTCCAAGGATTTCAAGGCCGGTGCTGGGTTGGAAACGAAATTGGTTTCCGGCTCGTAGTCATCCTCAATGATCAGAATGTCTTTGGCGGAGGCTTTTTCCAAAAGCGCTCGCCTACGCTCCATCGACATCGTAACCGTCGTGGGGAAATGATGGCTGGGCGTCACGAAGGCGTATCGGCAACCGTCTATGGTTTCATCCACCTGCATGCCGTCACCATCGACCGGGATTGAGCGGATTGACTGACTGTAAAGCCTGAAGATGTTTCTGGCGTCCGGATAACCCGGATTTTCAATCCCGACGCAGTCATCCGGCCGAACCAGCAGGGAGCTCAACAAATAGAGAGCGTTTTGCGCGCCCAACGTCACAAGGATTTCAGACGACTTGGCGGTAATACCGCGTCGCGGCAAAAGCCGGGTGCGTATCTGGTCGATCAGTTCTGGATCATCCTGGTCATAGGCATCCTGGGTCAATTCCTCCATGACCTTGCGCCCCATGGCCTGCCGGGAACATTCGCGCCAGGCGGCGATGGGAAACAGGGAGTAGTCCAACTGACCATAAAGGAAGGGATACGGCACATGCCGCCAGTCGGCCAGCTTGTAGGACCACTGCCGATAGGACATGACAGACCGCAGCCGCCCGCGCCAATCAACCGTAGACGTATCAGACGAAGAATCGGTTGTATCGCCGTCCCTTTCGACGCGCCCCTCCAGGATATCCGGGTTCACATAAAAGCCACTGCGCTCTTTGGCGACAAGATATCCGTCGTCAGCCAACCCCTGATAGGCCAGGACGACAGTGTTGCGGGAAACCTTCAATTGCTTGGCAAGCTTGCGGCAGGAAGGCAGCACCTCACCGGCAGGCAGGTTCCCGGCAAGTATAGAGTCCACCAGCATCTCCCGGATCTGGGCCTGGATGCTGACGTTGTTGCGCCTTTCAAGATGGAACAAGGTATCCCGCATATTGATCTCCTGCTAATGCGGGCAACTATAGTGAGCACCGCCACGATGGACAAATCCCTTATCCGGAATCATGGCGCGCCAATCAGACCTAATCAGGCTGGCCGTATCTTTTGAACCACGGAAATGCCCCGTCCCGGGAATCGAGCCTATGGGAATAGGTCATCAAATGCGTGATTGCTGCTCCCTCTCCGGAAGTAAGCGGCAGGACAAGGCGTTGATAGGGATAGACGGCGGGCGGGATGTTAAGGTCCACATGCCAAAGCAATGGCGCGTTTACAACGAGTGTTTCGCGCAAATCTTCATAGATAGCGTTCGCATATTCTTCCGGTGTTACACTTAAAACCGACTGACCGGTAAGGTCCTGCTGCGTAACGCTGGCGATATTCGACCCATCCAGACGGTATATAAAGTCCAGTGGCTCGGCCTGCACTTCTATTATACACAGGCGCCCAAGCTGTTCTTTCAGGTCCCAGGGATGAATGTCTGCCTTACGCGGCAAATCAGCGCCACGGCAACGTCCTTGCCAATAGGCCAAAATATCAACAACGCCTGGAACCGCATTTTCAATCGGCAGGCGGCATCGTTTGACCACATCGGAGTCAATTATTTGCCAGTTCGTCTGATTTGAGCCCATAAATATTCCGCATAACTCTGTATCCAGGCCATGCGCATTATGTTTTTGAAACCGTTGCGCGGCATTGTCACCCAAAAGGGTGCAAAATGGAAAATCTATTAGATGCAATTAATGATAAATACATTCCATTTTACTTAAGAGCGCAAAAAACAAGCGCCCTGACATAAGGATCAGGGCGCCCTCAACTTTCAGTTTTCAGGACGGTAGGTCAGTCGGCGGCAAAGCCCTCGACACCAAGCGCCCGCTTTGCGTTTGCACCACTTTCCATGAGCCGTTTGGACTGTTCCAGGAGATTCTGCAACGTCTCTTCAATTTCGGAGGTTGCACGGCTTGTCTGTCCGGACAATTGTTTAACCTCCCCGGCCACAACCGCGAACCCCTTACCGGCATCACCAGCCCGTGCCGCTTCAATCGTCGCATTCAGCGCAAGAAGGTTTGTCTGACGGGCAATCGCATCAATTTGCTTGGCAAACTCACCGATCTTTTCAATCTCGGTAGAGAGAAGGCCAAGCTCTCGTTCGAAAGTCTCAATCGCGTTCAGGGCTTGCTCCGCAGCGAGAGCTGTCACGGTCGTCATCATAAATTCCTATGTTGGAAACGTTACTCAGATACATCACTCTAGACGCAAGACGAACGCACAGGCAATCGAAGCTTTCACATTGCAGCGCGCTATTGAGTTAGATCAGAACAAATGCCCGCACAGACACAAAAAAAGCCCCGGGACTAACCCGGGGCTTTTAAAATCTGGGGTGGCTGATGGGATTTGAACCCACGACCCTCGGTACCACAAACCGATGCTCTAACCAACTGAGCTACAGCCACCATACGCTTGGGATTGCGGCAAATTCGCCGTCGCCCCCTGTGCAGACGCGCTTTTAATCCCATCGACGCGGCGCGTCAAGCATATGAAGTAAAAATTCTTAAAGCAATTTTCACCCTCAAGCTTTCCTGCCATTCCCCCTGGCAACGGCTCCTCCGGATCATCAAACAGACCATGAACGGGCCGCATTATTATATTGAATGCGCCGACACCATCACACTGCATAGAATTTCATCTACTGCCTATTTTTTAATCACAATCTACTGTACATTATTTATGCAAACACTAACTACAGTCTTTTATTTTCAATGACTTAAATGGATATCGTAAACTGGCACGACCCGTGCACATAAAGCGTCAGAAAATCAAACACCCCCTGCCGGACGCTGGTTGGAGGGAATTTTTGCGGGAGTAGATTGATCCAATGAAAAAAATCGAAGCGATCATCAAACCTTTCAAACTGGACGAAGTGAAGGAAGCTCTGCACGAAGTGGGTATCCAGGGCATTACCGTCACCGAGGCCAAAGGGTTTGGCCGACAAAAAGGCCATACAGAACTTTACCGTGGCGCAGAATATGTCGTCGACTTTCTGCCCAAAGTGAAGCTGGAGATTGTCCTGGATGACTCTCTGGCGGAACGCGCGGTGGAGGCAATCCAGAACGCCGCCCATACCGGCCGGATCGGCGATGGCAAAATCTTCGTATCAAGCGTGGATGAAGTCATCCGGATTCGCACCGGCGAAACCGGCAGCGACGCCATCTAATCAACAACCAAGCTTTTAAAGTCCAAGGGTAGCTAGCGCCTCCGCAGGGGGCTCACTTTACGGAAGGGAAAACTTCAATGTCTGATGCCATCAAAAAAGTTATGGATATGATCGAGGAACACGACGTCGAATACGTCGATTTCCGATTCACCGATCCGCACGGCAAATGGCAGCATACTGCGCAGCACGTTTCCACGATCGAAGAAGATGTCTTCAAAGACGGCATCATGTTCGACGGCTCCTCCATCGCCGGCTGGAAAGCGATTAACGAATCCGACATGATCCTGATGCCGGACCCGGAAACCGCTGTTATGGACCCCTTCACGGCACAGCCGCAGTTGATCCTGTTCTGTGACATCGTTGAGCCGTCCACCGGTCAGGCCTATGACCGTGACCCGCGCTCCATCGCAAAACGCGCTCTGGCTCACACCGAAAGCCTCGGCGTCGGCGACACTGTTTTCTTCGGCCCGGAAGCTGAATTCTTCATCTTCGACGACGCCCGCTGGAGCACTGATCAGCATCTGATGGCCTACAGCCTCGATTCCGAAGAAGGCCCCTACAACACCTTCTCAGAATATGAAGGCGGCAACATGGGTCACCGCCCGAAAGCCAAAGGCGGCTATTTCCCGGTTGCCCCGGTCGACAGCGGCACCGACATTCGCGCGGAAATGGTCACCGTGATGCGTGAAATGGGCCTCGACATGGAAAAACATCACCATGAAGTGGCGCCGTCCCAGCACGAACTCGGCATGAAGTTCGACACGCTGGTTCGTATCGCCGACCAGATGCAGATCTATAAATATGTCACCCACATGGTCGCTCACTCCTACGGCAAGACGGCAACCTTCATGCCGAAGCCGATCGTCGGCGACAACGGTTCCGGCATGCACTGCCACCAGTCCATCTGGAAAGACGGCAAGAACACCTTCGCTGGTTCCGGCTATGCTGATCTGTCCGAAACCTGCCTGTTCTACATCGGCGGCATCATCAAACACGCCAAAGCCCTGAACGCCTTCACCAACCCGTCCACCAACTCCTACAAACGTCTGGTTCCGGGTTTTGAAGCACCGGTCCTGCTGGCCTATTCCGCCCGCAACCGTTCCGCTTCCTGCCGTATCCCGTATGTGGCAAGCCCGAACGGCAAGCGCGTTGAAGTCCGTTTCCCGGACCCGACCGCCAACCCGTATCTGGCCTTCACCGCTATGCTGATGGCTGGCCTCGACGGCATCGAAAACAAGATCCACCCGGGCGATGCCATGGACAAGGACCTGTACGACCTGCCGCCGGAAGAACTAGCCGAAGTACCGACCGTTGCAGGCTCCCTGCGTGAAGCCCTGGAATGCCTCAGCGCCGACCGCGAGTTCCTGAAGAAAGGCGACGTCATGACCGACGACATGATCGATGCTTACCTGGAACTGAAGTGGGAAGAAGTACAGCGCTTCGAAATGACGCCGCACCCGGTCGAATTCGACATGTACTACAGCTGCTAACAGCGCATACATATTGTATGTATCGGGAAAGCCGCGCCATCTGGTGCGGCTTTCTTCCGTTTACACACTTCATAGTTTACTTACGGAATCAGATATACCCGAAATTAGACGGCTTTTTACCTAATTCCCTTTGGCTCCGCCGGTAAGCTTTTGTATTGTCGCCCCTCGTCCCGTTCTCGGAATAATTGTATAATCATCATCCTCATAAATAGATGAATCTGAGTGTTTACACTTTCTTAGCACTTATAAACGAAAGTGATGCTAAACATGGGGTTCATGTCTGTGGGGGCATCGTGCTGCCTGATTATGGTATTTAGATGGTCGGTGAAGTAGAAAAATTGGCTGCTTTTAAATTGGATCGTGATCGCTTTGTGGCTTACGCTTTCGCGGCGGCCCATCTGTTTCTGGAAATTGACCAGGATGGTGAGATTTCCCACGCAACCGGTGCGGCCAACGGCCTCGTCGGCTCGAGCGTCGAAGCGCTCGTCGGGCGTAGTTTCTTTGATTTTGTGACATCCCGCGACAAACAATATTTCACAGAAATTCTCAAACGTCTGAACCAGCATGGACGGATTGAACCACGGTTGATCCATCTTCAGTCTCGTAGCGGCAAGGAACTGGAACTTTTGATGGGTGGCTTCCTTATGCCATCCGACGTGAACCACCTATTCTTGTCCTTTACCGTTCCGCCGAAAATGTCCGTGCAGGCAACAGCCAATGACGACGGCAACCGCAATCCGGTCCCGAATGAAGAAGGTCTTCTGGACCGACGTCAGTTTAACAAAGCGGCTGTGGACCGGCTTACCGCCGCAGAGCGCCTGGATATGGACAGCCAGCTAACCCTGCTCGTCGTCGAAGGGCTGGATCAACTGGCAAAATCCGGCGACCCGGAAAAACTGGGGCAAGTCCTGAAGCGCCTGTCAGCCTACCTGCGCGCAATATCCTATGACGGCACAACCGCCAGCAAGGTCGACATTGAGAAATTCGGTGTTCTTCATGCCAATGGCATCGACCAGAAGGAAATCCGCGAGCGCGTTGCCGAAATCCTCCAGGAAGAAGTTGGCGACAGCAGCCTTCACGTCAGGAGCTTCTCGCTTGATTTTGATACAAACGAGTTGAATGAAACAGACGCGACCAAGGCGCTGATCTATTCGCTTCGCAAGTTCCACGAAACCGATCCCAACGAATTCTCCATTTCCTCACTGCAATCCGGCGCTAAAGTTCTGCTGGAAGATGCCCTGAAGCGCATTAACGGCGTGCGTGATGTCATTGAAAAACGCAACTTCGACGTCGTCTATCAGCCGATTGTAACCCTTTTCGACGAGCGCATTCATCACCTGGAGGCGTTGACGAGAATTACAGGCATATCGTCGCCGCAGGCCTTCATCGAATTCACCGAAGAAGTTGGCATGATCGAGGATTTTGATCTGGCCCTCACCCAGCGCGTCCTTGAAGACCTCAAGGCCCATCGCCTGGGCGGATGGCAGCCGACGGTCGCGATTAACCTGTCAGCAAAATCGCTCACAAGCTCCCTATTCTGCAAAAGCTTTAACGAGATTCTCAAACCTTTCGGAAAGCTGCGTAACCAGTTGATGCTGGAACTGACAGAAACCGTGAATGTTTCGGATTTTGAAGCACTGAATGAGACCCTGCAGTCCTACCGGGAAAGCGGCATCAAGGTATGTATTGATGACGTCGGCGCAGGTTCGACATCTTTCCAGTCTCTCACCGACCTGCGAGTCGACTTCCTGAAGATTGACGGCCGCTTTGCCAGCGCAGCCCGTGAGAATGACCGTGACATGGCTTTGCTGAAGTCGATCATCGACACCGGCAAGCAACTGGGCGTAAAGCTGATTGCCGAGCATATCGAAGACAATGACCAGGCCCGCCTGGTCGAGGGCCTCGGTGTTGAATTGGGGCAAGGGTATCTTTTTGGCCGCCCCACCTTGGATCACACCACCTACGCGCCATCCTACAAACGCGACGACCGCAAACCGGTGACCCGCAAAGGCTACAAAACCACCTGGGGCTGATTGCAGGTTTTCTTATCGGCTGGGCAGGTTCAGTTCATAGAGCTTTGCGCTATCGCCGTGCACCTTGTCGTGGGCTTTAACAAGCACGCTCTTGAGGCCTGGCGGGATTTCGACGCCAGCCAGAGAGCGTGTAAACGGCTGTTCCTGCACATGCGGATGAAGCAGAACACGGGTCGCCAGGAGAACTCCATTCGGGCTCAGAACCTCCCAACGATCCGCATAGTGATCCCAGCCTGTATCATCGTGGCGCAAGGTAACCTCGATTCGATAGGTTCCCCCCTCCTCCAATCGCGCCTTGGCATGCAGAACCGACACCTCCCCACCAGATGCAACCGCCGTGGTGAGTAAAACAGCAGGTATCGTCCATAATAACCGGAAGACTTTGAGTGTGGTTTGGTCTGCCCCTGTATTTTCTCTATTCATAATTACTGAAGACCTCTTCCCTTTTACTTAATCAGTGCTAATATCGTCTTGTCGATTGGGGAGAATATATGACCGACGATATTCGAAGTGAACGCAGCCAACTGATGGCATCTCTGGCGCAGCAGATTAAACGTCTGGCTGCAGCAGCCGATACCTGCGTTTTCACGGTTCACGCCCCGAATAATCCCGACAACCCGCCGATACTGACGGAAACATACGACCGCGAGAAACTATCTTCCGGTCAGGGGTTGCCTGTTCGTCTCGATTTTCACGGCATCGGGGTCTGGTATATCTGTTATCGCGACGGCGATACATTCACGGCCAGACACATTCTGTTGAAGATTCTGGACGGGCAGATCGTCCACCAGGAAACCGGGACCTTTGAAGGTTTCTGGGAAGACTGGCCGCGTTATACATCCGAAAGCCGCTGGCTGCATTCAAGCGTTATAGAAACGCGCCCCTCTCATCCCAGTCAGGTCAAAGTGGCATGACTGCATCCCTTTTTAAGGGGGTGGCCCTCGGCTGGGCCGTCCTTATTGCTGTTTTGTCCCTCATGCCCGGAGATATGGCCCCGCATAGCGGCCTGGGTGACAAATTCGAGCATATGATGGGGTATGTCGGGCTGTCTTTCCTGATTTCAGCGGGCTGGAACCGAATTCCCCGTGCCTTTGTTCTTGCCGTGGCCTTCGGCATCACCATTGAACTGCTGCAAAGTCTCACACCGGACCGAACAATGGATTTCTGGGATGCTGTTGCGAACAGCATCGGCGCCGGACTGGGTTGTTTCCTTTACTCCCTCCTCGTCCGACGCCGCCTTGTCACCGTCAGGCGCTAGCTGGCCTCGCCATCAACCAGGCGGGGTTTCCGGTCCGGCCCGATGGCAACAAAGGTAAACATCCCCTCTGTCACAATTTCACGCTCCCCACTGCCTTCCCTCAGGACCCAGGCCTGAATGTGGAAGCTGAGCGACGTACGACCAACCTTGACCAAATCCGCATAGCAACACAGCACGTCGCCCACAAACACCGGGCGATGAAATACCATCGAATCGACGGCGACCGTGGCGACTCGGCCACCGGCGCGCCTGCGCGCCGCCATACCGCCCGCAATATCCATCTGGCCCAGAAGCCAACCGCCAAAAATATCGCCATCAGGGTTGGTATCCGCCGGCATTGCCAGGGTTCGCAGCACCAGTTCGCCACGTTGGCTGTTCTCATCGCTCGCAGTCATAGCGCACCTCAAGTTATCCACAACATATGGTGTAACATCTGCGCTACACCACTCGATCAGCCTTGTTTGTAGGCTTATCCATTTCTATAATGCGCGCATGTCAGACTTATTCAATACCGCAACAGCCGACACGTCAGGCGGCTACTCCGCTAAAGACATCGAAGTACTGGAAGGGCTGGAACCCGTCCGGCACCGCCCAGGCATGTATATTGGCGGCACAGACGAACGCGCTTACCATCACCTGGTAGCCGAGGTCCTCGATAACTCGATGGACGAGGCCGTTGCCGGGCATGCCAGCCGAATCGAATTTTTGTTGGAAGCGGACGGATCCATCAGTATCCGCGATAACGGTCGCGGGATTCCGGTCGATCCTCATCCCAAGTATAAGGACAAGTCGGCCCTGGAGGTAATTCTGACAACCCTCCACTCCGGCGGTAAATTTTCGGGCAAGGTTTATGCGACCTCCGGCGGCCTGCACGGTGTCGGCATCTCTGTCGTAAACGCCCTTTCCGACAAATTGGTCATCGAAGTCGCACGCGACCGGCAGCTTTTCCGGCAGGAATTCAGCCGCGGTGTTCCGAAGGGACCGCTGGAAAACCTCGGCCCCATCAACAACCGTCGGGGCACTTCGGTAAACTTCCACCCGGACCCCGAAATCTTCGGGGAAAAGGCGCATTTCAAACCGGAAACCCTGTTCCGGATGGCGCGCTCCAAGGCCTATCTCTTCAAAGGCGTCGAGATTCGCTGGTCCTGCGCGCCGGAACTGATCCAGGAAGGGTCGGAGGTTCCGGAAAAGGCCACCCTGCACTTCCCCGGCGGCCTTGCAGACTTCCTATCCGCCAGCCTTGGCAGCCGCGCGACCGTAACACCGCGCCCCTTTGCTGGTGACTTCAAGGAACAGGATGGTCCCGGCCGTGTTGAATGGGCCATACACTGGCCCGTCGATGGCGAGGGTTTCAACAGCACCTATTGTAACACCGTTCCCACGCCACAGGGCGGCAGCCACGAATCCGCCCTGCGATCCGCAATGGGCAAGGCGCTGCGCACCTATGGCGATATGGTCGGCAATAAAAAGGCCGCACAAATTACCGGTGAAGATGTGATGGGGGAAGCGTCCTGCATCCTGTCCGTATTCATTCCCGATCCACAGTTCCAGGGGCAGACAAAAGAGAAACTGGCTTCTCCTGCCGCAGGCAAGCTGGTTGAAAACGCGATCAAGGACAGCTTTGACCACTGGTTGGTCGAAGACCCTGCAAGTGCGAACGATCTGCTGGAATTTACAATCGAACGCGTGGATGAACGCCTGCGCCGCCGTCAGAAGAAAGAGACCAGCCGCAAGTCGCCAACCCGGCGCCTGCGCCTTCCGGGCAAACTTGCCGACTGTTCCAACAACAGCAGCGAAGGCACCGAGATATTCCTGGTTGAGGGTGATTCCGCAGGCGGTTCTGCAAAACAGGCCCGTGACCGTGCAATCCAGGCAGTCCTGCCGCTGCGCGGTAAGATCCTGAACGTTGCGAGCGCCAGCGCAGACAAACTGCAGGCAAACCAGGAACTCAAAGACCTTGGTCAGGCCCTGGGTTGCGGTACGCGGTCCGATTTCAAACTGGACAAGCTTCGCTATGAACGCGTCATCATCATGACAGACGCAGACGTGGATGGCGCCCATATCGCATCCCTTCTCATGACCTATTTCTACCGGGAAATGTCGGGGCTGGTGGAAGCCGGACGCCTGTTCCTTGCCCTGCCGCCCCTGTACCGGATCAGCCAGGGTGGCAAGACCCTGTATGCGCGCGATGATGCCCATAAGGATGAGCTGCTTGCAAAGGAGTTCAAGGGACGCGGCAAGATCGAGATCAGCCGTTTTAAGGGTTTGGGCGAAATGCCTCCGGCGCAGTTGAAAGACACGACCATGTCGCCCAAAAAGCGGACATTGATTCAGGTTCACCTGCCCGACCGGCGTGACGAAAGCCAGTTGGAAGAATCCCGCGAAACGGCAAAAATGGTTGATACCCTGATGGGCAAGAAGCCGGAAAAACGCTTTGCCTATATTCAGGAAAACGCACAATTCGTAGACGAGTTGGACGTCTAGACCCAAACCTTGTTATCGGCCTGAAATATCCCCATCTCTTGAGTGAGGCCCTTTTATAAGAGAGTGGATGTAGCTATGCGTTGGTTTCTAGGCATATCGGCTGCAGCACTGCTGGTAGCGGCGTGCAGCGGCATGACCGTCCGTTGGCGACACTCAATCGAGCCCGCCTATCACTACAGTACGTTTCGGTATCATGGGTCCAAAGATGCCATTTGGATTCAGGCACAAAACGTCCCTGCCCAAACGGATGCAGGCAATGTTGGTGAGCAACTTACCGAAATTGCCAAGGCCAACAGCCGTCTGCACGGGCTGAACGTCGATACCGTCAAAACATCGGAAAGTAATCCGGAAGAACTCCCTGCGCGGCTTGTATTTCGCCTTTTCCCGGATGAAACCAAACTGGCCGACGCCGCCTGCACCAAGGAGGGCGCAGCCCAAGCTCCTGTTAGTCAGGGCGACCAAATCACCATGCTTACCGTCTATTGCAAGCGCGATCAGGCGATGTCGTCCGTCTGGTCGAGGCTGCCACCCGGACAGGGAATCGACAGCGACGCATTCAGGAAAATGGCACAAATCAGCCTTTATGCGATTTTGCCAACAAAGAATCCGGCCCTACAGGATGATTGCAGACCGGGCTATATGCTACACTGCTAGTCCGCTATTCTCGAGCCAGTCCCGCATCAGGGCTGTCACGGCCTGAGGCCGTTCCATGCTGGATAAGTGACCGCAATCCTCAATGATGCACAGGCGTGCCTTATTGATACCCGCCGCAATTTCCTGCGATAGTTCCAGTGGCGTAATCTCGTCCTGACGTCCGCATATCACAAGGGTCGGGACCCCAATCCTTGTCAGGTCGGGTCGATTGTCCGGACGGTTGATGATTGCTGTTTGCTGCTGAACGAATGCGTCCTGCCCGACTTCGGCAGCCATCTCCATCACAGCTCCCGACAGGGCATCTTCTTCCAGGCGGTCCGGGTGAATAAGCATCGGCAGGAGGCGTGGCGTCACCCCCTTGAATTTACCCATCTTCGCCAACTGAATAAGCCCCCGGCGGCGGCGGTGCTGCTCTTCCGAGTCGGCGCGTGCCGAGGTATCCAAAAGCGCCAGACGCTCAACCCGTTCGGGCGCTTCACGCAAAACCGCCTGCGCGACATAGCCGCCCATGGACAGCCCAGCGATCGAAAAAGTGCCGTCAACCGCCTCCAAAAGACGGTGAGCCATTGCCTCCACACTATCATCCTGCAGTGTGTCGGCGACGATCACATCCGCAATCTCGCTGAGATGAGTAATCTGATGGGCCCACAGTGCGCCATTGCACAGCAGGCCGGGAACAAGAACGAGTTTCTTTTTGGTCATTTAATCAACTTGGACAATTCTCTGAATACATCGGTACCGGCACGTTCCATCCACTCAAACAAAACCATTTCAGTGGTAACCACCTGAATACCGGCCTGCATCATGCGTGCGTAGGCACGCTCTGCATTTTGGGGATCTCGACTGGAAGAGGCATCGGCCACCACGGCAACGTCAAACCCGGCCTCGCGGAAACCAAGTGCCGTCTGCTGCACACATATATGGGATTCTGTCCCACACATGACAATTTGTTCACGCTGTCGGTCGCCTTCTATATGCCTCCGAAAAACAGGTTCTTCGAAGGCGGAGAAATAGGTTTTCTCAAAAATCTCATGCGGTTCGAAGAATGAACGAAGCTCTGGCACCAAAGGCCCCAACCCTTTGGGGTATTGCTCTGTCGCAGAAATAGGTATTCCCAATTTTTCTGCTGATTTCAGCAGGATAGAGGAATTCATCACCACCGTTTCCACATTGTGAATGGCTGGAGCAAGACGTTCCTGAACGTCGATAAGGACCAGTTGAGACTTGTGAGCCCGCAGCAAATTCCAAACTCCCCTGCAATGAGCCTTCACTTGTAGCGACTGCGTTGCTTATTGGCAACGAACAGTCAGAAAGCGCAGATATTCATGATTTATGAACCTCACTGATTGACATGGCCGCTGGAGGGCCTAATATCCGCCGCAAGCAGATGAGATGTATGGTAACTGCCATACATTAGCAAACAACTCTCAGAGTTTTCATGACCGTAACCTTCGAGGACCTGGGCCTAGGGCCCGACCTATTGCGTGCTGTTTCGGAAGCAGGCTACGAGACCCCGACACCGATCCAGGAAAAAGCAATTCCGTATGTTCTGATGAACCGGGATGTGTTGGGTTGTGCCCAGACGGGTACCGGTAAAACCGCTTCCTTCACATTGCCGATGATTGAGATCTTGTCTCAAGGCCGCGCCCGTGCGCGTATGCCGCGCTCTGTAATCCTGGCGCCGACGCGAGAACTGGCTGCCCAGGTTGCTGAGAATTTTGAGACCTATGGCAAATATCATAAATTGACCATGGCCTTGCTGATCGGCGGTGTATCCTTCAACGAACAGGAAAAACTCCTGGATCGTGGCGTGGATGTCCTGATCGCAACACCGGGTCGTTTGCTGGACCATTGCGAACGCGGCAAAGTAATGCTGACGGATACGAAAATCGCCGTCATCGACGAAGCGGACCGTATGCTGGACATGGGTTTCGTCCCGGATGTGGAGAAAATTGTCGGCATGATGCCGCCGCTGCGTCAGATGGTGATGTTCTCAGCCACCATGCCCAAGGAAATTCGCCGACTGGCGGAAAAATTCCTGCGCAATGCCAAGGAAATCACGGTTGATCCCCCCTCGTCCACGGCATCGACCATTGAGCAGGGGCTGGCCTACGTCGCCCCCCGGCAGAAAAACACCGTTTTGCGTAAATGGCTCAGCGAAGACGATGTGAAGAACGCCCTGATCTTCTGCAATCGTAAGCGCGACGTCGCAACGTTGTACCAAAGCCTGCAAAAGCACGGCTTTCCCGTCGGTGCCCTCCATGGCGATATGGACCAGTATAAACGCATGGAATGTCTGGATCGATTCCGCCAGGGTGAAATTAAGCTGCTGGTTTGTTCCGATGTTGCCGCACGAGGCCTGGACATTGCTGCAGTCAGTCATGTCTTCAACTACGACATTCCGACCAGCGCGGAGGACTATGTCCATCGAATCGGTCGAACCGGCCGCGCGGGGCGCAGTGGCAAGGCGCTGACTTTGACTACCGGACGCGACCAAAAGCAGATTGCCGCCATCGAAAAGATGATTGGCTCGCCCCTGCCTGTCCTGGAAGGCTACGAACAGCATAGCCAGCAACAAGCCGAGAAACCGGAAAAAGAGAGCCCCCAGAGCAAAACCCGGTCGAGTGCGGGCAAGAAAGAAAGACCGCCCAAGCGCAGCCGCACCCCTTGGGGTCAGGAAGGTATCGGCGAGGAACCGGATACGGGCCTTCCCTTTGGGCAGACAGACGGCGTGCCCGCCTTCCTGCTCAGAGCGCCAAAACTCTGACCGTTATCTTGCAGAGTTATTGACGGAAGACTTGTCTGGTAATGCAGACAAATATTAAGTTGCCAGGATAAAGTCGCAGACCGGGAGGCGTATATGCAAACCATCTTCATCCAAGTCAAAAGCGAGTTGGGCCGCGCATATGAAGTGGCAGATGCGGCTATTGATGTTGAGCAGGTGTCCGAAGTCTATTCCACGTCCGGGCATTATGACCTGATCATGAAATGCTATCTTCCCGCTGGTGAAGATATCGGGCATTTCGTGAATGAACACATCCAGAGGCTTCCCGGCGTGAAAGACACTTTCACGATTATTACCTTCAAAGCCTTCAACTAGAAGCACCCTACCTCGCCAAATTGCACTTTGTACTGTTTTTGCAGTATGTTAGAAGAAGTAAGATTATGTGCTTGAGGATTGGGGATGGTCATGACGGTTGCGTCCAAGACAGAAGACAAGCTGAGAGGCGAAATTGTAAGCCTCGTTCAATACGTTCGGCGCTTCCGCGAAGAAATCGCGCAAATGGTCGCCCGCGAGAATGATCAAACTCATTTCCAGTCCATGTCGGAACAACTGGATGCCATTATCGGCGCCACGGAAACTGCCACGGATTCCATCCTGCAATCCGTTGAGGATATCGACCAGGTCATTGAAAAACTTCG
Organism: Aestuariispira ectoiniformans; assembly: GCF_025136295.1. Classification (GTDB taxonomy): domain Bacteria; phylum Pseudomonadota; class Alphaproteobacteria; order UBA8366; family Aestuariispiraceae; genus Aestuariispira_A; species Aestuariispira_A ectoiniformans. The sequence continues at coordinate 3,016,420 of NZ_CP062788.1, forward strand.
CAACTGCGAAGATGACGCAGAACGCGCCTCCCTGTATGACCGCATCACGGAAAATACAACCTCTGCTATGGAGGCTTGCACTTTCCAGGACATCACCGGACAACGTGTCACCAAGATCATTCGCTCAATGAAATTCGTTGAAGAACGTGTTGAATCTCTTGCCACTTTGTGGGGACGGGATGAAATCGACGATCTTGCAAAAGACATCAACCTCCACAAGGAAGAGCCCACGGGTGACGACGCGCTGTTGAACGGTCCTGCCCTGCCCGAAGAGGAATCCATCAGCCAGGACGATATCGACAAACTGTTCGATTAGGCCTATGTATCGCCGATACTTTTAATGCTAGTCGGTCTAACGTTAATTTTTTTTAATATGTATGGGTTAATATTATGTCGCCGACACGGAGGCTGGGTTCAGCTGCGATTATCGTTGCCTGGATTGTTTTCTATATTTGTGTCGCCTGGATACTGGGTGCCCAAATCCCGGGAGACGCCAAATTGTTGCAGCTTGCTTACTACCCTGTCGCGGGAATCATCTGGGTTCCGGTGACATTCATGCTTATGAAGCGCCTGTACAGCCGGAAATAAAGCCCGTGCCATGGCATAAACCGTTTTGAGACTGTTGTTATAATCGAAAGCAGAAAGCTAACGAGGTAACTGTGACAAAGGTCACTTTGCAAAACAAACACGAGGACAAAGACCTCTCCGTGTCGCGTTACCGTGAGCTGCTGCGCCAGGCGGAAACCGCGCTTGCCGAAGCGATAGAACAGAATCACCGACTTAAAAAAGCCTCGAACCAGCGTCTTGGTGAACTTGCCCACGAAATTAAAAACCCTCTGAGCGCCATCATCGGTTTCAGTGACATGATGGTGAAGGAAAAGCACGGTGCGCTTGGTGACCCCCGTTACCAGGAATATGCGGATCTCATTCACAAATCCGCCTTGCATCTTCTGGGGGTGTGTCAGGCAGAGTTGGACAAGGCCAGGTCCAACGCCTTGGGGTACAACACCGACTTGCCAATGCAGAACAAGCCGGTCGATGCGGCTCAGTTGATTGACGAGACGCTGCGCGAACTGGCATCGCTGGCGGAGGAGTCCGGTGTTGAAATACGTAGCGAAATCGCAGCCGACTTCCCAATTCTGAAAACTGACCCGATCCGTTTGAAACAGGTTCTCTATAACCTGGTCTCAAACGCCATCAAATTCACCCCGGACAAGGGGTTGGTTGAGGTAAAGGCGAAAGTCGACGAACTGGATGGCGCCGTCATCCTGGTTATCCGCGATACGGGTTTCGGTATTGCCACAGAGGATATGCTGCGGGTCATGGACCCGTTCGAGCAGGTCAATGAAAACAGCCCCCATGGAGAAAACGGCAGCGGCCTGGGATTGGCGATTGCACGCCGTCTCGCCTCTGAGATGGGAGCTATTCTTGAACTGCGCAGCCAGCCCAATGTGGGAACAATGGCCACATTGAAGTTCCCCGATCACAGAGACTAAAAGTCAAACAACGTCTTGAAGACCTCTTCCAGACTTGTGTGATACATGCCGTCCTTGGTGGTGTTATACGGGGTGATATTGACCGCCTTGATCAGGCACCGTTCCACCCGTCCGTCAATCACGTCGATATCAATCACATTGATGCAGGCCATATCCTGTTCAAAACTGGCAATTCCGGCCAGCCCCGCCCCGCAGACGTGAGACAGAATCATCCGGTTGACCGCATCGTGACAGACAAGGAGCAGTCTTTTCCAGTCGGGTTGGAGGATCAGCTCATCGAAAGTGGCCGTGATTCGCTTCTCAAAGGATGCAAAAAGCTCGCCGCCGGCGAACCGTTCACCTTCTGCATCGGCGCGCTCCAACCCGTAGACGAAGGCTGCTTCGCGTTCTTCCGGGGCAACCTGTGACAGACGACCGCCGGAAAGTTCCACGAATCCGTCATTGTCTTCCAATGAGATATCACGCTCACCCAGAACAATTTTTGCCGTTTGACGGGTTCTGGGCATGCCCGAACACATTGCCCGATCGAATTCAATCTCCCGCAAAAGCTTCTGCGCAGCCAGTGCCTGGGCCTGCCCCGCTTCGGTCAACAGCACAGTTTTCGGGTCAACGGGCATTCCTTCCGGGTCGACATAGGACACATGCCCATGACGCATCAAATAAACGCGTCTTCGCCCTTTTGTTCCCGGCAAGGCCATGACAAACTCTCCCAACTATTGAATCAAGGCGATTAAACTGCCGAGGCAGGAAAGAAGAAAGCCTTTTTAGAACAGTGGCTATGGGACAAATGGAAAAACTTGACCGGCGACTATTCGCCTTTCGCGACGACCTCGCAGACAGCCGCCTCGTCGAACTGGTAAGCGCGGAACGTTTTGTCGAGGGCGTCGTCATGCAGGTGAGCGCCCCCTCTCTGACACTGCGCCGGGGCCCGGAATATTCATCCCCCCAGGATTGTGAGCTGATCCACGGCGATCAGGTACGTGTGTTTGACGCGCAAAATGGGTGGAGTTGGGTTCAAAACCTGCGTGACGACTATGTCGGATATGTTCCGACAATCGGGCTCACCGAATCCGTTTCACTGCCGACACACCGCGTTACAGCCCTCAGCAGTTTCATTTTCCCTGAACCGGACATGAAACTGCACCCCAATACGGCCCTGCCGCTTACATCCCTGATTACCGTGGAAGAAGTTGGCGAGAAATATAGCCGCCTTGCCTCTGGTGGATGGATATACAATCGCCACATCACTCCCATACAGGTTGATGCGGCGGGCGACCCTGTCGCCACGGCGCGACTTTTCCTGGGCGTGCCATATTTTTGGGGCGGCAACACCAGCCATGGCATCGACTGCTCCGGTCTGGTCCAGGTCGCGATGCGGCACTGCGGACTGGACGTACCGAGGGACACCGACCTCCAGGAACAGGAAATCGGCGAGATTGTTCCCTTTGACGGAAGTATCAGCGATCTTGAACGCGGTGATCTTGTCTTCTGGCCCGGCCATGTCGGCTTTTATGAAGGGGATGGTATGCTCCTTCATGCCAATGCGACCGATATGATGGTTGCCAGTGCCCCATTGGAGCAGGTTCGTGCCCATGTCCTGACTATAGAGAAGCACGATATCAGCAGTATTCGCCGTATTCCTTCCATTCTTAGCGTGTAATTGATCTCATGGAGCTGGAACTATCTACTCTCTTGCCCCTCGCCCTTGCCATGCTGGCAACCGGGGTTGCCGCCGGAACGCTTGCCGGATTGCTGGGTGTCGGCGGCGGCATCGTCATCGTGCCTGTGCTGTTCAACCTGTTTGATATCATCGGGATCGACCCGTCCGTCAGGATGCATCTGGCAGTGGGAACATCCCTTGCAACGATCATCCCCACCTCCATCAGTTCCGCGCGTGCGCATTACAAGCGAGGCAGTGTGGATGTGGACCTGCTCAAAAGCTGGGGCATTACCATCTTCATCGGTGTTCTCGCCGGTACTGCCGTCGCCTCCTTTGTTAAAGGCAGTGTTTTAACCGCGGTCTTCGGCATTCTGGCCCTTGCCGTTTCCTATAATATGGCCTTCAAGAAAGACGGCTGGTCGCTGACAGATCACCTGCCGACCGGTATCGTCAAACATCTGATTGCACTTTTTATCGGCGGTTTCTCGGCCATGATGGGTATCGGCGGCGGTACCTTCAGCGTGCCCGTCCTGTCGGCATGCAGCTATCCCATTCGCCAAGCCGTCGGAACCGCATCGGCGATCGGCCTGATCATCGCCATACCGGGCACAATCGGTTTCATCCTGAGTGGCGTCGGCGAGCCGAACCTGCCGGTCGGGTCTGTGGGATACGCCAATTTCATCGGTTTCGCCTGTATCGTACCGGCAACGATCCTGAGCGCCCCACTCGGTGCCAAGATCGCCCATACGATCAGCACCGGCTGGTTGAGAAAAGCATTTGCAGTCTTTCTGTTCATAACGGCTGTGCGGATGCTCTATTCACTGCTAGCCTGAGCCCATGCCAAAACTCGCCGCCAATATAAGCCTGCTCTTCACGGAACTGCCGTTTCCGGCGCGTATCGAGGCAGCCGCACAGGCAGGCTTCACAGGTGTCGAATGCCTTTTCCCCTATGGGGAGAACGCCGATGACCTTGCAGCGGCACTTGAGACGGCAGACCTGAAACAAATTCTATTCAACGCGCCCCCAGGCGACTGGGATGCGGGAGAGCGGGGCATCGCCGCCCTCCCCGGTCGCATTGGTGAGTTCCGGGACGGCCTCAAGACTGCCCTTACCGTCGCGGAAAGACTTGATTGCCACCAGATCCATGTCATGGCGGGCATTATTCCGGATCACAGCCAGAAAGCCCAATATGTCTCAATCCTGTCAGACAATCTGAAATGGGCAGCCGAACAGGCGGCGGCACGGAATATCACAATTCTTCTGGAGCCGCTGAACCCCTTTGACGTTCCGGGCTATCTCTACAGCCGTACCGGCGAGGTTTGTGACATTCTGGATCATCTTGGCCTTCCGAATATCAAACTTCAACTGGACCTCTATCACAGGCAGATGACGGAAGGTCGGCTGGTGGAGGCTATCGACCGCTATTTCCCCTATATCGGGCATATCCAGATTGCAGGGGTTCCTGGCCGTCATGAACCGTCGCCCAGCGAGATCAATACGGCTTATCTCTTCGATTATCTGGACAGCAAGGGATACGACGGCTGGATTGGTTGCGAATATCATCCAAGAGCCGACAGTCTGGACGGGCTGGGCTGGGCCAAAACCTGGTTATCACCACAATGAGCAAGAAACCACGCGCCTGGCAGAGAATGCTGAGTGGACGACGGCTGGACCTTCTAGACCCGTCACCAGTGGATATAGAAATCGACGATATCGCCCACGGACTGGCGCGTGTGGCCCGATGGAACGGCCAGACGACAGGCGACTGGGCATTTTCCGTCGCCCAGCACAGCTTTATCGTCGAACAGGTTATGGCCGACCTGCAGCCCGATCTCGAAATTCACTGGCGTCTGGCAGGACTGCTGCATGACGCACCGGAATATGTGGTCGGAGACCTCATTTCTCCTTTCAAGGCCGCGATGGGTGTGGACTTCAAGACCCTTGAAAACCGGCTGCAGGAAGCAATCCATATCCGCTTTGGAATCCCTCCGCTTGTGCCGACCAAAATTCATCGTCTCATCAAGAAGGCAGACAAGGCATCCGCCTATTTCGAGGCAACACAGGTTGCCGGTTTCCAACCCGACGAGGCCGGGAAGTTCTGGGGCATTCCCAAAACCAGCCTTCAGATAGACGCCACACCCTGGCCGACGGCCACGGCAAAAGAGGTTTTTCTCGAGCGTTTTGAAGAATTGTCTACTGCGCTTTAGCCGTCTCGTCTGAAATCCATTGCAAAAAGGCAGCATTGCCGCCTTCAACCGGCAGGCCCACAACGCAGGGACAGTCATAGCTGTGAAGCTCACGGACACGTGCAGTCAATGCCTCCAGCAAGTCCCGACGTGTTTTGAACAGCAAGGCGACTTCCTGCCCCTGTTCGACTTCCCCCTCCCAGTGGTAGACCGACGTGATCGTTCCAAGAATATTCGCACAGGCAGCCAACCGCTCCCCGACGATGGTTTCGGCCAGCATTCCTGCCTCCTCGCGGTCTTCAGCAGTCACATAGGCCAGGCAATACTCACCCGTCATTCGCGTATTCCACCCGATATCATGAACGCAACTCTTGAATCCTACACCGGTGCGTTTACCATGATGAGGGGAAATGATCCAATCGGCCGGGTCTTTCCCTCTTTTGGGGAGGCAAGTCGGTAACGATCATGAGTGACAGTTCCGATGTTATTCATCTGAAGTCGGTGCATCCGACGGAAGTCAATCTTGAAGCACGCCCGACCCGCGTGCAAAAAGACTACCTTAGCCGCGGCCTGACACAGCCGGGTGGCAAACTCCCTTTATTCAACGACCAGGGGCAACGCTACAGCGACCGCACAATAAAAAGCTGTATCGAACATGGTTGGGCGGAACCGTGGTTCAACAACCCGCTGAAACCGGACTGGCTGGTTTGCAAGCTGACGGAAGCGGGCCGACAGGCCATCAGAAACAAGACGGAATAGGCTTCATGAAATCATCTGGCTTTGGCGGGGCAGGCATTGCCCTAGTGGGTGCTTTGGTTATTGGCGGCGGCAGCTATCTGGGCGGCATTGCCATTGATCACTGGCTATCTCCCTACAGTCGTCAGACAAAAACCGCAGCCCCCCTGGCCGTCAAGGAAGACCTTGTTCCTGAAACCGCCACCGGCTTCCTGGACAAAAAGGAAGTAACCGCCAAAGACTATATGATGGTCGCCGCGCACCCGGCAGCGGCACAAATCGGTGCTGAAATTCTTGCAAAGGGCGGATCGGCCCTGGACGCGGCGCTGGCGGCACAGGTTGCGCTGAACCTCGTAGAGCCGCAGTCATCAGGCATAGGCGGCGGTGCCTTCATGCTCTATTGGGATAACGAGAAGCAAACGCTCTATACCTATGACGGTCGCGAAACCGCACCGATGGCCGTCGACCGAAGACTTTTCTTCAATGCGGACGGCAGTTCGCGCACGTTCATGGAAGCCGTTGTCGGCGGCGCATCAATCGGCGTACCGGGTGTCCTGCGGATGTTCCAGCTGGCCCGTCAGGAGAATGGCGGCCGCCCCCTTCAGGAACTCTTCCAGCCGACCATCGACCTTGCCCGCAAAGGCTTTCCCATAAGCCCCCGCCTGCACAAACTGCTCTCCGACGAAAAATACATGTCGCCGGGAATGGCCGTTCATGACTATTTCTTCGCGGCGGATGGAAAGCCGAAGAAAACCGGCACAGTCCTGAAAAACGAGGCTTTTGCCGACACGCTGCAGATCATCGCACGCGACGGTATAGATGCGTTTTACACCGGCGATATCGCCCGGGACATTGTAAAAGCCGTCAATACCGCGCCGGGCAATCCCGGGAATATGACGTTGGACGATCTCGCCGCCTATAAGGCCAAAAGGCGCGAGAACCTTTGCGCGGTCTATCGCATCAAACTGGTGTGCGGAATGCCCCCGCCCTCTTCCGGCGGGCTGACCGTATTACAGATTCTGGGGATTCTGGAAAACACCGACATTGCAAACCAGGAACCAATGTCTCCGCCTGCCATACAGACGTTTGCCGAAGCCATGCGCCTCGCCCATGCGGACCGCGACCAGTATATCGGCGACAGTGACTTCGTCGATGTTCCCGTTCGCGGCATGATCAATCGTGGTTATCTCGCCGCGCGGTCCATAGAAATGGACAATGGCTTCAATACCAAAGTGAAGATGGCACCGGGCGTTCCGCCGTCCGACAATGCCGCCATGCTCTCCCCCGATGATGCGATCGAGCTTCCGTCGACAAGCCATCTCGTGGCCGTGGACAAGCACGGCAATGTAGTCTCGATGACCTCCAGTATTGAAAACGGTTTCGGGTCCCGGCAAATGGTGCGTGGCTTCCTGTTGAACAACCAGCTAACCGACTTCGCCCGCCACGCGGTCAAGGATGGATTGCCCATTCAGAACCGGATTGAACCGGGCAAACGTCCCCGCAGTTCAATGGCGCCGACCATGGTTTTCGACGAAAATGGTGAGTTGGTCATGGCTTTGGGGTCACCGGGCGGCAGCCGCATCATTGGCTATGTCGCCAAGACCGTCATGGGAGTCCTGGACTGGGATATGTCCCTGCAGGACGCGATTTCCATGCCCCATTTCATTGACCGGAATTCCGGCCTCGACCTTGAGGCAGATACAGATATAGCCAAACTGAAAGTCGTTATGGCGGCACGTGGCTACAAAGTGAAGGTGCGCGGCCTGAACAGTGGCTTGCATGGCGTACAGGTTGACGATGGTACCATTCACAGCGGCGTTGACCCGCGCCGCGAAGGGTATGCCATTGGCGAAGGCAATCTGCTGCCTGACGTCGATGCGGCTTTTGATCTGGTAATGTCCAAGGAAGAACCGGAGGCTGTCCAATGACGGCGGCCGGCGACCTGCCGCTGTCCGGTATTCGTGTGATTGATTTCAGCACCCTGCTTCCCGGCCCTTTGGCCAGCCTGATACTGGCCGAGGCCGGTGCAGAAGTGCTCAAGATAGAACGCCCGGAAACCGGCGAGGATATGCGCCACTATCCACCGTTCGAGGGGAAGGAAAGCCTCAACTTTGCCCTGCTCAACCGTGGAAAAACATCGATTACAGCAGACCTGAAATCTATCGAGGACCGGGACCACATCCGCGCGTTGATAACGGATGCCCATATCGTGGTTGATCAGTTCCGCCCCGGCGTTCTGGATCGGCTGGGCCTTGGCTATGAGGACGTCAGGAAAATCAACCCTGCAATCGTTTATTGCGCAATCACCGGCAATGGACAGGACGGCCCCGATGCCCAGAAGGCCGGGCATGACCTGAACTATATGGCAGAAAGCGGCCTGCTTTCACTTGCTGCAGACGCCAGCGGCGCACCCGTCGTCCCGCCGGGACTGATCGCGGATATTGGTGGGGGTGCCTATCCCGCCGTCATGAATATTCTGCTTGCCCTTCGCATGGCCGAGAAATCCGGGAAAGGCTGCAAACTCGACATTTCAATGACGGATAACCTCGGCCCCTGGATGTGGTGGGCACAGGCACACCATTCCTCGACAGGCCAGTCCCCCAGACCAGGTGGTGAGCTTCTGAGCGGCGGCTCTCCCCGCTATCAGATCTATCAAACGCAGGACGGCCGCTATCTGGCTGTCGCCGCCCTGGAACAAAAATTCTGGGATCGTTTTTGTGATCTGGCCGACATCACGGAAGAACACCGGAAAGGCCATTGTTCAGACATAGAAACTATTAAGGCCCTAAAGGTCAGGATTGCACAACATCCAACCTCTTATTGGCGAGGTTTATTTGATGGCGAAGACGTCTGCTGCAGTGTGGTGGCAACCTATGACGAGGCCGTCACAAGTGCACAGGCAAATGCAGCCAAAACGGCCCAAGGGCAAGTTTCCATGGCAAATGGGGCAACGCTACCGGCGCTGCCCCTTCCACTTGATCCCCAGTTACGCCACAGGAAAGACCTGTTGCCCGCTCCCCAACTGCCGCAGCGAAACCGTCAATCCTGACGGTTCCTGATTTCACGCAGGAAGTTCTCCACCTCCCGGGACAATTGCGCCGCCTGCTTTGACAGGGCCGCGGCCGAATCCAATGCGCCACGGCTGGCGTCTCCCGATTCCTGCGCGGCCTTGTTGACCTCCAGGATCGTCCCAGACACGTCCTGCGTATTGCCGGACACAACCTGCACATTGCGGGCGATCTCCTGGGTGGCGGCTCCCTGCTGTTCTACTGCGGCCGCAATCGTTGTCGAGATATTGTCCATACGCGAAATGGCATCGGATATCCCGGAAATGGCACCGACAACCTGCGAGGTGGCAGACTGGATTTCGTTGATCTGTTCGGTAATTTGCTCCGTCGCCTTACCCGTTTGGGAGGCCAGCGATTTCACCTCGTTGGCAACAACGGCAAAACCTTTGCCGGCATCACCGGCCCGTGCGGCTTCAATCGTTGCATTCAGTGCCAAAAGGTTTGTCTGGTCAGCGATTTCCGTAATCAGTTGAACGACACTGCCGACGCTTTTCGCCGTCTTCTCCAGGCTTTCGACCAGCCGTTGCGCCTTGGCGGCATCTTCCACAGCAGCCCCGGACGCCAGACTGGACTGAGACACCTGATCGCTGATCTCCCGGATCGAAACCGCAAGCTCTTCCGCCGCCGAAGCCACGGCCTGTGTGTTGGACGATGCGGATTCTGCCGTGGTCAGCACCGCCTGACTTTGACTGCTGGTGCGATCCGCCAGGCGCGACAGGCTTTCCGCGACATTATTCATGTCGGACGAGCGATCGGTAACCTGACCGACAATACCGCCGACGGATTGTTCGAAATCATCCGCCAATTTATTCATCAGCCGACGCTTTTCAGTCTCCGCCTCTTCACGGGCGCGCTCCCGCTGAACCTCCATATCGCGCATCTGTTCGGCATTGTCCTTGAACACCTGGACCGATTGCGCCATGCGGCCGATTTCATCGCCACGTGTCTTGGCCGGGATTTCAACGTCCAACTGCCCTTTTGCAAGATCGGCCATGGCGCGTGTCATCGCACCAATCGGGCTCGCGATACCGCGGCTCAACAAATAGGCCAGACCAATCGCCATAGCGATACTGATAAGGGATACGATGATCGCATTCAGGGTTGCATCATCGACCTCGCTGGCGGCATCTTCCCCAAGACGGTCCTGTTTGACCAAAACGGTCGCCTTCAGCTCGTTCACAATGGATGAGAGAGAATCACCTGCCGCCGCCATATCCTGATCGATCAACCGGTTACGATCCGCGATCACCTGATTCGCCTGGGTCAGGATATCTTTGTATTTGCCCGTATCCCGTCCAACGCGTTTCAGCATCCCTTTCTGGCGTTTGACCTCAAGCTGCCCGTTCAACTTGTCCAGACCTTTGGCGAACTTCGCAAGGCTCTCAATCGACTGGGCATAGGCCTCTTCGTCATTTTGATAGAGGAACTGCTGCACCAAAGCGCGTATCTCCACAAAATCCTTGAAGCTTTCCCCGGCCATAAATGTGAGGTCGGCATCGCCATCAAGACTGATGGTATCCATCAGGGCAAAGAGGTTTGTTTCGATGTTCCGCCCGATAGAGCTCAGGTCCACGCGGATTAGCGTATCCCGCTCCTCCTGTTTGGCCGTCACATCTGCAAAGACTGCCTCGAACCGGCTCAACGCGTCGGTGGCCTTTGCAAAATAGGCCGCCAGGTCTTCGTCGGTGGTGCCAGTCAACGCCGTATCAATCGCACTGCGTGTCGCGGCGATTTCCTCAGTCACTGTGGTCACGGCATCTTCACCGGGATGCAGGACAAAGTCGCGAACAGCCTTTTCCGCCTGCAACATGGCTTGCTGGACACTGGCCGCGTCGTTGGTCTGGACTGTAAGACTGCGGTATTCCCCGAATGTTTCCAGAGATTTTCGCAGGCTCAGGACGGATGTCGTACCCACGACCAAAAGCAATGCCAAAAGAATTACATTGGCCAGTGCAAACTTCATCGAAATTCGCAGCGCACCGAGAAACCGCATTACATTCCCCTCAGTCTTACAACATTCTTAAGTTAATCAATCGTCCAATAAAAATATCAGGCGAAGCATATAGGTTTTTAATTCGAAATTGAACTATCAATTCCGGAGATATTCTAACTCTATGATGTGACGGCAAAATTAAGCCTTGCACCCGGCCATGGAAAAAGGCGGGACCGTAAATCCCGCCTTTTCATAACCAGATGTGATGTCGGGCCTATTCCAGTTCGACCAGCAGGTCCTTGGCCTGGACCTGTGTGCCGACCGGGGTCACGATCTTCTTCACCTTGCCGTTCTTTTCGGCATGGATCGCGGTTTCCATCTTCATTGCCTCAATGGACAGCACCACGTCCCCGGCAGAGACCTCCTGGCCTTCCTGAACGGACAGGCTGGCCACCATACCCGGCATCGGCGCCGCAACATGGTTCAGGTTGCCCTCTTCCGCCTGTATGTGGACATGAGCCGTTGCCGCCATTGCCTTGTCGCGTGTTTTCACGGTACGGGGCTGACCGTTCAGCTCATAAAAGACCGTCCGGCACCCTTCTTCATCCGGCTCACCCATCCCCAGGAAGCGGATCACCAGGGTTTTGCCCGGGTCAATATCGACGGCAATTTCCTGTCCGGCATCCATCCCGTAGAAGAATACCGGTGTCGGCAGGATCGACAAATCGCCGTATTTACGACGTTCGGCGGCATAGTCCTCAAAGACCTTCGGATAGAGCAGGAAGGCCGAGATATCCTGATCGCTGACATGACGATGCAATTTCTGCTCAAGCTGTTCGCGAATCGCTTCGAAATCAACGACTGGTAGATGTGCGCCGGGACGCTCCGTATTGGGCTTTTCGTCCTTCAGGATTTTCTTCTGCAGCGCTTCCGGGAATCCACCCTTCGGCTGGCCCAGGTCCCCACGGAACAGGGCCACGACGGAATCCGGGAAAGAAACTGCCTTGTCCGGGTTTTCCACGTCGGCCTTGGTCAGGTTGCTGGACACCATCGCCAAAGCCATGTCTCCGACCACCTTGGAAGACGGCGTCACCTTGATGATGTCGCCGAACATCTCGTTTACATCGGCATAGGCATGCGCCACTTCCGGCCAACGCTCTTCCAGGCCAAGCGCCCGCGCCTGTTCACGCAGGTTGGTGTATTGGCCGCCCGGCATTGCATGCAGATAAACCTCCGATGCGCCCGACCGGATATCGCTTTCAAACCCGGCATAGTTCGCCCGCACCTTTTCCCAGTAGCGGGAAATCTTGCGAATGGAATCCTGATCAAGTCCCGGATCCCGCGGCGTATCACGCAATGCAGCAACAATAGACCCCAGGTTCGGCTGGGAGGTAAGTCCACTGAAGGCATCCATAGCCGAATCAACAGCATCCGCCCCTGCTTCTGCCGCCGCAATGACAGAAGCGGCCGAAATTCCGCTGGTGTCATGGGTGTGGAAATGGACCGGCAGGCCGACTTCTTCTTTCAGCGTCTTGACCAACGTACGGATGGCAACCGGCTTGGCGACACCGGCCATATCCTTGATGCCGATGATATGTGCCCCCGCCTTTTCCAACTGTTTGGCCATATCAACATAATAGGCCAGGTCATATTTGTTCTGACCGGACGCCATCATATCGCCGGAATAGCAGATCGTGCCCTCGCAAAGCGCGCCGCTTTCCAGAACGGCATCCATGGCAACCCGCATGTTTTCCACCCAGTTAAGGGAATCGAAAACACGGAAGATATCCATGCCCGCTGCGGCTGCTTCCTTCACGAAATGCTGCACAACATTGTCGGGATAGTTTGTGTAGCCGACCGCGTTAGACGCCCGCAACAGCATTTGCGTCAGCATATTCGGCATCGCTTCACGAAGCCTTGCCAGACGTACCCATGGGTCTTCCTTGAGGAAGCGCATAGCAACATCAAAGGTTGCCCCGCCCCAGCATTCCAGCGAGAACAGGTTCGGCAGCAGATGTGCATAGGCCGGCGCCACCTGCAGCATGTCATAGCTGCGCATACGCGTTGCCAGCAAGGACTGATGGGCATCGCGCATGGTGGTGTCGGTCACCAGAACCGGACCATAATCGCGCATCCATTTGGAAAACGCCTCCGGCCCGAGTTCGGTCAGCTTCTGCTTATACCCTGCCGGTGGTTCCGCATCGGGTGTCAGTGGCGGCATCGGATAGTGGAAACGATCCGGCTGTTCCCGGCCTTCCACTTCCGGATTTCCATTCACTGTCACTTCGCTGATGAAATTCAACAGACGGGTTGCCCGGTCCCGGCGACGCGGGAAATGGAACAGTTCCGGCGTCTGATCGATAAAGCGGGTCGTGTATTCCGCGTTCAGGAATTTCGGGTGATTAATCAGGTTTTCAAGGAAGGCCAGGTTGGTCGCCACACCACGAATACGATACTCACGAAGGGCACGGTCCATGCGGGCCAACGCCTCTTCCGGTGTAAAGCCCCAGGCCGTCACCTTTTCCAGCATCGAATCGAAATAGGGCGTGATCACGGCCCCGGAATAGGCTGTGCTGCCATCCAGACGGATGCCGAAACCGTTTGCGCCACGATAGACCTTGATGCGGCCATAATCCGGGATGAAGTTGTTTTCCGGGTCTTCGGTGGTGACACGACACTGCATCGCATGACCGTGCAACCGGATTTGCTCCTGTTCCGGCACGCCGCTTTTGCCGTCGCCAATGCACGCGCCTTCCGCAATGCGAATCTGTGCCTTGACGATATCAATACCGGTCACGACTTCGGTGACGGTATGTTCCACCTGGATGCGCGGGTTGACCTCGATGAAATAGAATTTGCCGCTGTCGGCATCCATCAGATATTCGACCGTACCGGCATTGGCATAATTCGCGGCTTTCGCCAGACGAATCGCAGAACTGCACAATTCCTGCTGTGTTTCCGGCGTCAGGTACAAGGCAGGCGCGCGTTCGACAACTTTCTGGTTGCGGCGCTGCACGGTGCAATCGCGTTCAAACAGGTGAACCACATTACCCGCCTGGTCACCGATGACCTGCACTTCCACATGGCGGGCGTTGCGCACCAGTTTTTCCAGATAAACCTCATCATTGCCAAAGGCAGCCGCTGCCTCACGACGTGCGGTATTGACCTGGTTTTCAATGTCATCCGCCGATTCAATGATCCGCATACCACGGCCGCCGCCACCCCAGCTTGCCTTCAGCATCAGGGGATAGCCGACTTCTGCAGCCATTTTGCGGACTTCATCCATGTCCCTCGGCAACGGTCCGGTCGCGGGCATGACCGGGACATCTGCCTTAACCGCGAGGTCGCGCGCAGCAACCTTACTGCCCAGAAGCCGCATGGAATCGGACGACGGACCAATGAAGGTAATACCAGCGGCCCGGCAGGAATCGGCGAAACCGGGGTTTTCCGACAGGAAACCGTAACCGGGATGAATGGCATCCACGCCAACAGATTGCGCCAGGGTAAGGATGCCTTCGATATCCAGATAAGCCTGAACCGGTCCCTTGTCCTCACCGATCAGATAACTTTCGTCGGCTTTAAAACGGTGCAGGGAAAAACGGTCTTCGTGTGAGTACAGCGCTACCGTTTGAATACCCATCTCGTTGGCTGCACGGAAGATTCGGATGGCGATCTCCCCGCGGTTTGCAACCAGCAGCTTTGTTATTTTCATATATACACTCCCAGAGCCTATCGGCGCATGACCATTGGTTTCCTGGCCTTTTCCGTTCCCCGTTTATAATTTTATGTGCTTATAGCACTTTTTTGCGTTGCAGCATAATTACCTTTGCGTCTCACATTTCGCAAGGTTGCGACATAATTAGGCTGATTTTTATCCTTAGCCGTGGCCCGAGTACCACACAACCGCCCTGTAGGTATGGCAAAAAACCACCCCAACAGGTGGAATTATATTGAGTTAGCAACCGCGCAGCACAACAAGCGATTGGCGAAGCGCAATTAATCCCTATATAACGACAACCGATGATAAAATGTGAAGGCGGAAAGCCCGCAAGTTAAAGGGAAGGTCTATGACACTTACAGTGGCAATTATCGGGTCTGGCCCGTCCGGAATGTATCTGGCAGACCGGCTTGCAAAGAAGCTGCCGGATAGTCAAATCGACGTGATAGACCGCCTGCCCACCCCTTTCGGCCTGGTCCGCGCGGGCGTCGCCCCGGATCATCAGGGAACGAAGAAAGTCATCAATCAGTATGAAAAACTGTTTTCCCAGCCCGGTATCCGGTTTCTTGGCAATGTCGAGGTTGATCGCGACGTAACAATCGCCGAACTGAAGCAATTCTACGATGCCGTTGTGATTGCCACGGGCGCGCAAGTTGACCGCAAGCTGGGCATTGAAGGGGAAGACCTCAAAGGTGTGTACGGCTCTGCAGCTTTCGTCGGCTGGTATAACGGGCATCCGGATTACCGCGACCTGACCCCGGTCCACCACCATATCCGAAGTGCCGTCGTGATCGGTAATGGTAACGTGTCCATCGATATCTCCCGTGTACTGGTGAAAGAGCCGGGTGAGATGGAGGAATCCGACCTCTGCGAACATGCCCGCGCGGCAATTCACAACGCTGAAGTTGAAACGGTCTACCTTGCCGGTCGCCGTGGCCCGATCGAAGCCAGCTTCACCCCGCCGGAGCTTCGTGAACTAGGCAAGCTGGAAAGTGCCATACCGGTCATCGAAAACACCGCCCTGCCCGACGATCTGCCGGACTGGGTCGATACATCCGTGCCGGAGGGACGGGTGCGTTCCAAGAACCTGGAAATATTCAAGAGTTTTCAGGAACTGGATGCCTCTTCCGCGCAAAAGAAAATCCATCTGCTTTTCCAGGCAAGCCCTGCAGCGATACTGGGCAACGACCAGGGTGAAGTCCGTGCGGTGCGGTTTGAACGCACAGAAATAGACGGGAACGGCAAGGCCACCGGCACCGGTGAGTTCTTTGAGGTGCCAGCCGATCTGGTCGTGACCGCAATCGGTTACAGATCCCGTGCGCTGGCCGGGGTGTCCTTCGATGACAAACGCGGTGGCTATCCCAATGAAGACGGCCTCATTGAGGAAAATGTTTATGTGGTCGGCTGGGGAAAACGCGGCCCGTCCGGGACAATTCCCACCAACCGCGCCGATTCCTTCCAGGTTGCCGACCGTCTCATAGCCGATCTGGGTGACGGCCAGAGTAAAGGCGGCCCGGAGGCGCTTAACCGCCTGCTCGTCGAACGCGGTGTCCGGGTAACAACGGCAAAGGACTGGCAATTGATTGACCAGTTAGAGGTCAACCGGGCAACCGGCCCTGCCCCGCGAGAAAAACTGACCCGCGTTCAGGACATGCTGGATTCCCTCGATTAGTCCCGGCGGTCATCCAACAACCGAAAAAATATCCTGATAGTTGTCGCGCAGCACGTTCTTCTGGACTTTTCCCATGCTGTTGCGCGGCAGGCTATCGACAAAGAACACCTCTTTCGGTGACTTGAAACCTGCCAGCTTGGTGCGCGCGGCCTGGACGACCGCCGCCTCATCAGGCTGTCCTGTGCTCGCGTCGCGGGTTACGACGGCAACCACGGCCTCGCCAAAGTCCGGATGTGGCACACCAATGACGGCACTTTCATCAATGCCGGGTATCTCGTCCAGAACGAGTTCCACTTCCTTCGGATAGACGTTATAGCCGCCGGAAATCACCAGATCCTTCGCACGCCCGACGATGGTCACAACGCCCTTTTCGTCCAGCCGCGCCATATCGCCAGTGATGAAATATCCGTCAGCGCGAAACTCCGCCGCGGTTTTGTCCGGCATCTGCCAATAACCCTGAAAGACATTGGGCCCTCTAATTTCCAGGATTCCGGTTTCCCCAACTGGCAACACCGAGCCATCTTCGTCAGTGACCCGGACTTCGACATCCGGTAAGGCTGGCCCTACGGTTCCCGCAATACGATCCTCCTTATAGGGATTGGATGTGATCATCCCCGCCTCGGTCATGCCATAGCGTTCCAGGATCGTGTGTCCGGTCCGTTCCTGGAAACGGTGGAATGTTTCTTCCAGAAGCGGCGCTGAACCCGATATGAACAGACGCATATTCTGGCAGGCCAGCTTATCGAATTCACCCAACGCCAGCAGGCGTGTGTAGAAGGTCGGAACCCCCATAAATACGGTCGCCCGCGGCAATTGCCGCACGACCTCATATGCGTCGAACTTGTTCATCAGGATCACGGTTGAGCCGTTCAACAAGGCGCAATGCAAGGCAATGAACAGGCCGTGCACATGAAAAATCGGCAGGGCATGCAGCAGGACGTCGCCATCCTGCCAACCCCAGATTTTATGCAGGGTCAATGCATTGGCCGCCAGATTGCCATGGGACAGCATCGCCCCCTTGGACCGGCCGGTTGTGCCGGACGTATAGCAAATTCCGGCCAGGTCGCCTTCTTGTCGTGGTTCAATCTCCTGCAAGGGGTCTGCAAGATCCCTGGCATTCTGGAAGCTGCCGTTCCCTTCCGGGTCAAGAGCCAGAACATGTTCAACCCCTGCATGGATCGCAACCTGGCGAATCGCCTCCAGCATTTCCGGGCGGCAAACCACCATACGGGGCCCTGCGTCCTTGAGGAAATACTCCACCTCTGCCGAGGTGTAGGCGGTGTTGAGCGGCAGGTATACGACACCGGCCCGCAAGCACCCCAGATACAGGAATACATTGTCGGCGCATTTATCGACCTGGACGGCAACCCGGTCTCCGGCCTGAATACCCAGTTGGCGCAAAAGGCCGGCTACCTTTGCGGTCTCCCGGTCGAGATCGTCATAGCTGAAGCCCGGTCCATCAACACAATCGAGGAACAGTTTGCTGCGATCTGCCGGAAACCGGCTTTCAAACAGAGCATAAAGATTCTTGTTCATTGTTCCCTCGTATTCTGCCCGGCGTTGGTGGCCGTTTCTTCAAATTGAAAGCTACGCCTGAACCGGAAAAGAAGCAAAACGTCATCGCTTCGTAAACAAGAATAACAATTTAGGCTATACTGCTGCTTCCGGAAATGAGGAGAAAAGAAAATGCTTTTTTCGATCGCTCACTTGGATACCGACAGGCTCAAGGCGGTTCAGGCTCTGGAAGATGATATCGGCAGTCCGCTGGTTGCCATGTCCACGGTCAATGCCAACCCCACCGCCCTGCCAGACGACAAACTGGAAAAAATCAGGTCGCTTGAAAAAGAACTGGGGATCGTTCTGGTCGCCTGCCAGAAAAACTGACCACACCATAAAAAACGGCGACGTGCTTTCGCAACGCCGCCGTTCATGAGTACTTGAAAAGCTGATCAGCCGTCCAGTTTGGCTTTCAGGATCTGGTTGACCGCACCCGGATTTGCCTTGCCCTGGGTTGCCTTCATGACCTGGCCGACAAACCAGCCGATCAGTCCGGTCTTGCCACCGCGATACTGTTCCACCTGGCCCGGGTTATTGGCGATGATATCATCGACAATCGCCTCAATGGCGCCGGTGTCAGTGATCTGCTTCAGGCCTTTTTCCTCAACGATGTCCTTGGCATCCTTGCCGGTCTCGAACATTTCGTCGAAAACGTCCTTGGCAATCTTGCCGGAAATCGTGTTGTCGGAGATCAGACCGATCAGACTAGCCAGGTTTTCCGGTGTAACCGGGCTTTCTGTGATGTCCTTACCCGCCTTGTTCAGACGCCCGAACAACTCGGAGATCACCCAGTTGGCCGCCAGTTTCGGGTCCGCCGTGGCAACGACTTTTTCGTAATAAGCCGCCGTTTCCTTTTCCGCCACCAACACACCGGCATCATAGGCCTTCAGGCCAAAGTCCTGCATGAGGCGGTTCTTTTTCACATCCGGCAGTTCCGGCAGCGTGGTCTTCATCTCATCGACGAATGCCTGCTCCACGACGAGCGGTAACAGGTCCGGATCGGGGAAATAGCGATAGTCATGCGCGTCTTCCTTGGACCGCATGGACCGCGTCTCACCCTTGCCCGGGTCGAACAGGCGGGTTTCCTGAACGATCTCGCCACCGTCTTCCAGAACTTCAACCTGACGGGCGGCTTCATATTCGATCGCCTGCTTGACGAAACGAATAGAGTTCACGTTCTTGATCTCGCAACGTGTACCGAACTCGTCGCCCGGACGACGAACGGAGACGTTCACATCCGCACGCATGGAACCTTCCTGCATATTGCCATCGCAGGCACCGATATAGCGCAGGATGGAACGCAGCTTGGTGATATAGGCACCAGCCTCTTCGGGCGAGCGCATATCCGGTTTGGAAACGATTTCCATCAGCGCCACGCCGGAACGGTTCAGGTCGATGAAGGATTTCGTCGGGTGCTGGTCATGGATGGACTTACCGGCGTCCTGTTCCAGATGCAGGCGTTCAACACCGATTTCCTTAGTGCTGCCGTCTTCCAGGTCGATGGTGATCGTCCCCTCGCCCACAATCGGCAGTTCATACTGGGAAATCTGATAGCCCTGCGGCAAATCCGCGTAGAAATAGTTCTTCCGCGCAAAAACCGATTTCAGGTTGATGGCGCAGTCCATGGCAAGCCCGGTCCGGACCGCCTGACGCACACATTCCTTGTTGATTACCGGCAACATGCCCGGCATTGCCGCATCGACCAGGCTGACCTGTTCGTTCGGTTCCGCCCCGAAAGCCGTTGCCGCACCGGAAAACAGCTTTGCATTGCTGGTGACCTGGGCATGGACTTCCAGCCCCAGAACCACTTCCCAATCGCCGGTATTCCCTTTGATCACATATGTCATCGTATTCTTCGCCTCTATTTACCGGTCGACTTAACCCACGAGGAACTGCGGCTTGGCATCAAAGCCAGCAGCCTGTTCCACAACATGAGCAGCGCGCAGGATCGTTTCTTCGTCAAACGGACGACCCAGCAGTTGCAGACCCAGCGGCAGGCCACGGCCATCCAGACCGGCCGGAACCGAAATACCCGGCAGCCCTGCCAGGTTGGCCGGCACGGTAAAGACGTCGTTCAGATACATGGAGATCGGATCGTCCATCTTCTCGCCAATCCCGAAAGCCGCACTTGGTGTCGCCGGTGTCAGCAACAGATCGCAGCTGTTCCAGGCATTTTTGAAATCTTCCGCAATACGGGTGCGGACTTTCTGGGCCTTCAGGTAGTAGGCATCATAGTAACCGGCAGACAGCACGTAGGTGCCGATCAGGATACGGCGTTTCACCTCTGCCCCGAAACCTTCGGCACGGGTTTTTTCGTACATGTCGTTCAGGCTGTCGCCCTCATCCACAACCCGCAGGCCATACCGAACGCCGTCATAGCGTGCGAGGTTGGAAGAAGCCTCCGCCGGGGCCACGATGTAATATGCGGGCAATGCATATTTCGTATGCGGCAGGGAAACATCAACGATTTCCGCCCCGGCATCCTTGAGCCAGTCAATACCCTGCTGCCAGAGCTTGCTGATCTCTTCCGGCATACCGTCAATGCGGTACTCTTTAGGAATCCCGATGCGCAGGCCTTTGACATCCCCGGTCAGCGCATCTTCGTAATGCGGCACCGGCGCATCAACACTGGTGGAATCCTTCGGATCGAAACCAGCCATGGCTTCCAGCATGATCGCCGCATCGCGCACGTCACGGGTCATGGGACCTGCCTGATCCAGAGAACTGGCGAAGGCAACAATGCCCCAACGGGAACAACGACCATAAGTCGGTTTCAGGCCAACAGTCCCGGTAAAGGCTGCCGGCTGGCGGATGGAACCACCGGTGTCCGTACCTGTCGCCGCAACAACCGCATGGGATGCCACCGCAGCCGCGGAACCGCCGGACGAGCCACCCGGCACCAGATCGGTATTCGGGTCGTCGTTACGCTTCCACGGGTTTTTCACATTGCCGTAGTAGCTGGTGATATTGGCGGAACCCATGGCGAATTCGTCCAGGTTCAGCTTACCCAGCATGACAGCGCCGGCGTTCCAGAGATTGGAAGAAACCGTGCTTTCATATTCAGGTTTGAAGCCATCCAGAATATGGCTGGCTGCCGTGCTCAACACCCCTTCGGTGCAGAAGAGGTCCTTGATGCCCAGCGGAATACCTTCCATGATCCCGCCGTCGCCCTTGGCAAGACGCTCATCGGAGGCTTTCGCCATCTCCAGCGCTTTTTCCGGCGTTTCAGTAATGAAAGCGTTCAGCGGACGTACCGCCTCAACAGCCGCGACATAGTCGGTTGTCAGCTCTGTTGCGGTGAATTCTTTGTTGCGCAGGCCTTCGCGGGCCTGCGCCATGGTCAGATCGGTCAGTTTCGTCATCGTCTTGCCGCCTTATTCGACCACTTTGGGAACAGTATAAAAGCCCATGGCCGTATCGGGGCCATTAGCCAGCACCTTGTCCGGATAATTACCGTCGGTGACTTGGTCTTCCCGTTGTCGCAGGGTCATCTCAACGACGGACGTCATCGGCTCTACGCCATCCGTGTCGACCTCTCCAAGCTGTTCGATCCAGCCCAGGATATTGTTCAACTCACCCGCCAGAGGTTCCAAATCCTCTTCGGGCACCCTAATACGCGCAAGATGCGCGATCTTCGCGACAGTTTCCTTGTCGAGCGACATCCGCTCCGTCTCCTTGGAAAATTCGGGGTTTCTACAGACCGGCGGAAGCTATCACCACAGACCAAAGGGTGCAAGTAAACGACCGCCCGCCCGTAGAAATTCCTACCATATTTCGACTGTTCATTCCGCAAATGCCGTAAACTGTTTTACAGCCCGGGTGTTTCGCCACATTCTCCATCTCTTTTTGACATTATTTCGCCACCAGCATTAGCTTAACCATTATCCGATACGGACCAACAGGCCTGTAAGGGGGATAAATGCGGGTAAATTCCATCCAGTGCATCGTATTTCTGACAGTAATTGGCTCTGTGGCGGCCTCTCTGCCCCCTGCCCTTGCCGCAGAGAAGCAGCCCGACAATGGTGGTATCCTTTCCATCCAGATGGAAAATGACTTCTTTCTTGGCGACACCGACAGGCATTTCACACATGGCACCCGCCTGTCCTACACAACGGGAGAAAGGCCAGCGGATACAGATGACCTGATTGCCAAGGCAGCCGGTCTTGTTCCCTTTTTCCCGGACCAGGGCGTCAGTCGGGCGCATTACGCCCTTGGACAAAATATCTATACGCCTGCCGATATCACCGATGTGAACCTGATTGAGGATGACCGTCCCTATGCGGGTTGGCTCTATCTGTCGGCAGGTCTCTTTTCCGTTTCGAAGGATCGCGACCGCATGGACAACCTGGCTTTTGAGGTTGGCGTTATCGGTCCCTGGTCTCAGGCAGAAAAAACGCAGAAGACCTGGCATGAAACATTTGGTTTCCGGGACCCGAAGGGCTGGGACCATCAACTGGAAAACGAGGTCGGCTTCGATATCGTCTACAACCGTTCTGTCAGGGTCTGGAAGAAAGAGTTCCAATCTACAGGCCTTGAGATGGATCTGGTTCCGAATGTTGGATTTTCACTCGGCAACGTCTTTACCCATGCCAACGCCGGCGTGACAGTGCGTATCGGTGACGACCTCAGCACAGATTTCAGTCCACCGCGAATCCGGCCAAGCCTCCCCGGCAGCGATTTCTTCTTCTACACCAGGGATTTGGACTGGTATCTATTCGCCTCTTTTGGCGGACGGGCTGTTCTGCGGAATATATTCCTGGACGGCAACACCTTTACGGACAGCCACCGCGTGGACAAAAAATATTTTGTAGGAGACCTGCAGGCCGGGGCGGCCATCACCTGGCGTGACTGGCGGTTGAGCTATACCCATATTATCCGCACGGAAGAGTTCCATGGGCAGAAGGACCCCGACCGTTTTGGCGCAATCAGCCTGTCGTATCGTTTCTAATGCATCGGATGGATGCCGTCTCAGGCAGTGAACTTCTTCGCAAAGTCTTTACGGGTAAAACGCCTGATTGCGGCAGGCACCTCTTCAACGCCGCCGATTGCATCGCCGCTTAAGCAGTGGACAGATGCTTTATCTGCGACAACGGCGCATTGCATATCCTCCACCTTTGAAAGCCAGGGCGTTAACCCGGACCGTCGGGCAGTAGAAGCAAAGCGCCCGATCATCTCGGATTTCATCTTGAAGGGCTTGCCATGCAGATCCTGATGCAAAATGACAATACTTATCCCGGCCTCACTGAAGTTCCTGAAGTTGAAATCACTGTTTCCCACCTGCACCATCATCCCCCTGCAATGGGGTTTCAGCAACGAACAGATGTCTGACAGACGACCGAACGGTACACCCTGAGGCAAGCCATGGATTTCAAAATACAGGAATTGCCGCAAAGATGCAGGAAGGACGCTCAACAACTCAATATATTCCTTGCAGTGCGACAAGGTGCTGACCGTCTCAAAATGCACCGGGAAACTGAGAAACAACTTAAAATTATTCTGGATGCATTCTCCGAAGACGTCCAATCCGTATTCCAGAACGTCAAGGTCGAGATTGCTGACCTGCTTTGTACCGCTTTCTGCTACAACCTCGTCGTATCCGCGAACGGTTAATCCTGCACCCAGGTCAACAATCGGCATGACCTGATAGGTCGAGATCACCTGATTATTCATGTCCCAGACCGGCGCGAATCCATAATGAAGTCTTTTTTCTCCAAATCCGGCAAAACGCTGTTGAAGTTTTTCCAGGCGTTCACTGTTTGACCGCCCCTTTGCTTCCACAGACGCACTGAGCTCCCCTCCCTTATTGATCTCGGCCGTTTCCGGTTCCTGCTCCGCGCCTCGTCCTACGCCGTCTTCATTCGCATTATGCCCACGGAGCTGTGTAATTTTGTCGGTGTCAGCCTCCACATCATCATTGGCACCGGTGTCTATAGCCACTTTATCACCTGCAGGCACTTCCACAGGGCTGGCATTTTCCGTGATTTGATTGGCAAGCTCCTGCAAGTCCACCTGCTTCATGGTGACGGAACCATCCATCTCGGCAAGCGCGGTGGTGACGCGGATATCATTCAGATCGTCACTCCCAAGGAAGTGCTCGTGCAACTCCTTTGCGATCCGGATTAGTTTCGCCTTGGACAGCTTCTCGCTCATCTCCGAAAACACGATGAAATATTCTGCATCCGCGTGACGTTCGTAAACATCTGCGCTGGTCAGATGGCGGCTGATGATATTTTCCGTGATTGTATAGACTTGAGACTTGCTCTTGTCCCATCTCGGCCCGAGCTTCAGCTTGATTTCATTCAACCCGATAAGGTGAACGCGTCCGGCAAGTGCTTTCCCGTTCTGCTCAAGCATCTCGTTCAATACGCCGAGCAGCGAGCGCTCCCGATGATATCGTCTGGGCCTTGATTTTGGTTGTATGGCTGGCTCTTTCTTTTTCCGCCAGCGCTCAAAGAATCTCATCTGCCATCCTTACCGCTCAGAGGAGACTGGAGGCTCCCGTTATCATCTCATGCGGTCTTGCAGCGAAAGGAAGAGGCAACTTCAAAGCGAGCCCAACGTCCCCCCAAAAGCAAGATGCGCAACACATTCATGCTTTTGATATTGTGCCAGACATCCCTTTAAAATTGTATTAAGCCTGATCACTTCGCAATACCTGACCTTTGGCTTTTACGAGAGCGTCTTAAGTTGTACAGTTGATTTTCCTTATTCTATCATAACGATTATACGTCGGAAAATTCCAGTGAATGTAGAAATTGTATCCCTACCAGAGGCAATTGCGAAAGGCAGTCGGCTTCTGGGGCTTGATATCGGTGAAAAAACAATCGGGCTGGCTGTCTCCGACCCCGCCCTGAGGGTCGCAAGCCCGATAACCACTATCCGGCGGCGAAAATTCACCAAGGATGCTGAGGAACTCGAACAAATAATCGAGCAACATGGCGTTGGTGGCCTTGTGATCGGACTGCCGGTCAATATGGATGGCAGCGAAGGCCCCAAATGTCAGTCAGTCCGCCAGTTTGCCCGCAATATGCAATATCGGGGTAACGACTTGCCCATGGCGTTCTGGGATGAAAGGCTGTCCACCAGTGCTGTGCAGAAATTCCTGGTGGACGAAGCCGATATGACGCGAAAACGGCGCGGCGAAGTTGTTGATAAGATGGCGGCAGGTTTTATCCTTCAGGGAGCCCTCGATTACCTGTCGGACCTAGCGTGAGATTGCTACCAGATGTTGAGTATTCTTTCGTCTCTGCTTCCCATTTTTTTGCTGCTGGTATTGGGCAACATTCTGAGACGGAATGATTTTCCGTCCCTCGATTTCTGGGCCAAGGTGGACAAGCTGGTCTACTGGGTACTTTTTCCGGGGCTCCTGCTGCATAAAACCTCGACCACCTCTTTAGACGGCGATTTCGTTGCCCCCTATGCGATAAGCCTGATTGCCGCGATGGTGGCCGCAGGCATCCTGGCAAGCGCTGCCGCATTGCTGCTTCAAAAGCCACGCGAGGCCGCCAGTTCTGTCTTTCAGGGGGCCGCACGGCATAACACCTTCATCGCCTTTGCCGTCAGCGAGGCATTGTTCGGGTCCGAAGGGCTGTTCTACGCCGCGATCGGAACCGCCGTCCTTGTCCCCTTCACCAATATCGCCTGCGTCACCGCGCTGATTCTGCTTCACGGAAAGAACAACGGCAAATCACTGCCTCGACGTCTTCTGCGTGAACTCATTCGAAATCCATTGCTCATTGCAATCGCTACCGGCGTTACGCTCAACCTGACGGGCATAGGGCCCCTCCCCGTGATCGACGACATGGCCCAGATCATAGGTAAGGCGGCATTGCCTGTGGCATTGCTCAACGTTGGCGCCGCCCTGAGGATCAAGGCAATCCGCGTCGGCGTTGCCTCCGTCCTCCTGTCGTCATTCGGTAAGCTTTGCATTTTCCCGGCCATCGCGATCGGGATTCTCCTGCTAACCGGGCTCACCGGCGTCCCGGCCTATACAATTGCAATTTACGCAACGGTTCCAACCGCCGTGTCCGGCTATGCATTGGCTAATCAACTGGGCGGAGACGCGCCATTGATGGCAGGTATCATTACAATACAGACACTGATTTCCATGGCGACCATGCCATTCGCGCTGTTTTTCCTCTTCCCCCTCTTTTCGCCGGGTTGAATTTACACTAAAACGCTGGCCGCCTTTATTCGTCACGCATATACTCCGGTTTCGATGACATACATACCCGATCCTGACTACCGCTTCCCTCACCCCCATATCCTGGGCATTGAGGGCTTGTCCCAACAGGACATCACCCATCTTCTCGACCTGGCGGACATATACGCAGACAGGAATCGGGGCCCGAACAAGAAATCCGATGCCATGCAGGGCATGACGGTCATCAACCTTTTCTTCGAAAATTCAACGCGAACGCGCACATCTTTCGAACTGGCTGCCAAGCGCCTGGGCTCAGACACGATCAACATGTCTGTCGCCACCAGTTCAGTGAAGAAGGGTGAGACGCTGATCGACACTGCCATGACGCTGAACGCCATGCACCCGGAGGTTCTGGTGGTTCGCCATGCAGAATCGGGCGCGACAAAGCTGTTGTCGGAAAAGGTGAACTGCGCCGTTATCAACGCCGGTGACGGTCAGCATGAACATCCCACGCAGGCCTTGCTGGACGCGCTGACGATTCGCCGCCGCAAGGGACGCCTGAACAACCTCACTGTCGCGATCTGTGGCGATATCGCCCACAGCCGCGTCGCCCGGTCCAACATCCACCTGCTGCAGACCATGGGTGCGCGGGTACGCTTGATCGCACCGCCGACCCTGCTGCCCAGCGCTGCGGACCGCCTCGGCGTGGAAGTCTTCACCGACATGCGGGAAGGTCTGCGTGACTGCGATATCGTCATGATGCTGCGCCTGCAGATGGAACGGATGCAGGGCGCCCTGGTGCCCAGCGTTCGCGAGTATTTCCGCTTCTTCGGCCTGGACCGTGCCAAGCTGGCCTATGCGAACCCGGATGCCCTTGTCATGCATCCCGGCCCCATGAACCGCGGGGTGGAAATCGATTCCGACCTGGCGGACGATATCGACCGGTCCGTCATCCGTGAACAAGTGGAAATGGGAGTAGCCGTGCGCATGGCCTGCCTGGATACGCTGACCCAGCCGATTCGGGAGCAACGCGCATGACCGATACACGTATTGCCTACCTCAATGCCCGTTTGCTGGATCCCGCCAGCGGCATGGATACCAAAGGCGCACTGCTGATCGAAAATGGCCGTATCGCGGACTTCGGGCCCCATCTCTTCAAAGGCGGCGCACCATCCGTCAGTCAGGTTGTTGACTGCAAGGGCATGTGTCTTGCCCCCGGCCTGATCGACATGC
Source organism: Aestuariispira ectoiniformans (assembly GCF_025136295.1). Lineage (GTDB taxonomy): Bacteria > Pseudomonadota > Alphaproteobacteria > UBA8366 > Aestuariispiraceae > Aestuariispira_A > Aestuariispira_A ectoiniformans. The sequence goes on from NZ_CP062788.1 coordinate 3,043,821, forward strand.
GGGTTCAACTGCGCGAACCCGGCGAGGAACACAAGGAAACCTTCGACAGCGCCAGTGAAGCGGCATCAGCCGGCGGCATTACGACGATGGTCTGCCTGCCGAACACCAATCCGATAATCGACGATGAATCCGGTGTGCAATATGTCGCCCGCCGTGCGCGCGACCTGAAACGCACCAAGATTTACTGCTATGGCGCGATCACCCAAAACATGGAAGGCAGTGAACTGACCGAAATGGGCCTGCTGAGCGAAGCGGGCGCACTGGCCTTCACCGACGGACAGAAAGCGGTGGCGAGCAGCAAGGTCATGAAACGGGCACTGTCCTATTCCAAGGCCTTTGACCTGCTGATGGTGCAGCACCCGGAAGACCCCGGACTGTCTGACGGCGGTGCCATGAACCAGGGAGAACTGGCAAGCCGCCTGGGCCTGTCCGGTATTCCGCCCCAGGCCGAAGTCATGATGATCGAACGCGACCTGCGCCTGGTGGAAATGACCGGTGCGCGATATCACGTCGCCCATGTCTCGACCCGTCTGGCGGTTGAAGCCATCAGAAAGGCCAAAGCTCAGGGTCTGCCAGTTACCTGCGACACGGCCCCGCATTATTTTGCGCTCAATGAAACGTCGGTTGGTGAATACCGGACCTTTGCCAAAGTCTCCCCGCCCCTGCGCGACGAGACCGATCGGCGGGCTATTGTCGAAGGCCTTGCCGATGGCACAATTGACGCTATTGCCAGTGACCACGCGCCACACGATGAAGATTCGAAACGCCTTCCCTTTGCACAGGCCGCCGCTGGTGTAATCGGACTGGAAACACTCCTCCCCATTACGCTGGAGCTGTATCACAACGGCCATATGTCGCTGCTGGATGCTCTCAAGAAAGTGACACAGGGGCCTGCGGACCTGCTCCGCCTTCCCAGTGGTCGGCTGAAACGCGGTGCGCCGGCGGATCTTTTCATCTTCGACACCGACAAGCCGAGAACATTGCGGGAAGAGAATTTCCGCAGCAAGTCCAAGAACTCTCCCTTTGACGGACGCCCGGTTCAGGGTGAGGTTCTGGCGACAATCGTCGATGGCCGCCTGCTGTTCCGCGGAGAAGGATTCTAACCATGGAAATGAATGTCGCCCTGTCTGCGCAACAGATCGGCCTGTCTGCAATCCTGGGATATGCCCTGGGGTCCATCCCTTTCGGGTTGGTCCTGGCGCGGCTTGCAGGATATGGCGACATTCGCAATATCGGTTCCGGTAATATCGGCGCGACCAATGTCCTGCGCACCGGCAACAAGCCACTAGCCTTTGCCACGCTTGTATTCGACATTGGGAAAGGCGCGGCGGCAGCCCTGTTGTTTGCCTATTTCCTTGCACCGCAGGCCGGGATCATTGCCGGGGTTGCGGCTGTTTTCGGACATAATTTTCCAATCTGGCTGAAGTTCAAGGGCGGCAAAGGTGTTGCCACCACCTTGGGAACGCTGGTCGCCATTGCCTGGCCGGTTGGCCTCGGGGCCTGTGCCACATGGTTGCTGTCCGCCCTGATTTTCAGGATATCCAGCCTGTCGGCACTGATCTCCCTCGCCGCCGCACCGGTTTTCGCTTACTTTCTCCATTTGCCAGAAGTGGCTGTCGCCGCCGCTGTCCTGGCCATATTGGGCTGGATCCGCCATCACACCAACATCCGCCGCCTGATCACCGGCAGCGAGCCCAAGATTGGCAAGAAAAACTCCTAACGCCAAATACCAATTGACCCTTTCGCTGTTAGCCGCCATCGTTCCCGCATGATGGAACCAGCCGACAACGAACTCTCCCATAGCGATCAAATCAGCCGATTACGCCTCATCAGAAGCAGCAATATCGGCCCCGCAACCTATCGCCAACTCCTGTCGCGATACGGTGATGCACAGTCAGCGTTGGATGCCCTGCCCGCTTTGGCGAAGACCGGTCGCAAGCGAAAGATCATGCTGTGTTCCAAGGCCGACGCTGAACGGGAATTCGAACAACTGGCAAAGCTCGGCGGGCGTTTCCTTTTTGACGGACAATCGGACTACCCGGCGCAACTCGCGGCGACAGAAGATGCACCGCCGGTTCTGACCACACTTGGCGACACGTCCCTTCTCAGCCAGACGACCGTGGGAATAGTGGGTTCCAGAAATGCATCGGCTGCCGGGCGCAAGCTCGCACGCCGTTTCGCGGAAGTCCTGGGCGACGCAGGTTTCATCATTGCATCCGGACTGGCCCGTGGAATCGACGCCGCCGCCCACGATGGCAGTATGAAATCCGGAACTGTTGCGGTCTTCGCCGGGGGAATTGATGTCATTTATCCCAAAGAACATGACAAGCTGGCAGCAGCCATTCGCCAGAATGGTGTGATTGTGTCGGAAACCCCATTGGGTACAAGGCCTCAGGCCCGTCACTTTCCGCGAAGAAACCGCATAATCTCCGGCTTGTCGGCTGGCGTGCTGGTCGTGGAGGCCGCCCTTAAATCCGGGTCACTGATTACCGCTCAATTCGCAGCAGATCAGGGGCGTGACGTCTTCGCCGTTCCTGGCTCTCCCCTTGATCCGCGATGCCGGGGTTGCAATGACCTCATCCGCAAAGGGGCCTGGATCACGGAAACACCGGACGACATTTTCCGCGCCTTGAGTAGTTTCAGCCTCCCCACACCTGCAAGACCATCCCAGGATACTGCACGCCCGCAAACAACCTCGGCCCCGTCAATGGAGACCGCATCTGTCCATTCAGGTTCCGCTGAGGAGAAAATCGTGGAGGCCCTCTCTCATACCCCTATCCAGGTCGATGAGCTGATCCGCGCGGTTTCCCTGTCGGCGGCAACCGTACAGGAGTCTTTGCTGTCGCTTGAACTATCCGGTCAATTAACCAGACATCCCGGCGGCTATGTCAGCCTGATGAAGTAGACAACAAGCAAGAACCGTCACTGTTAACCTTACCAAGGTTACTTCAACTTACTGTAATTTTTTATAAAATTCCGATGTTAATTCTTTCTTGAACTTTATCCTTTAACTTCTTTTTTATTGAGTTCGATTAACGATACGGATATCTTTTTCCAGATTCTTGTTGGTATAGAAGGCCATAGTGCAGAATGCCAATACGGCCTTCATAAAAGCCAAGGTTGCAAAACCAGGGCCCTCCCGAGCCAGAAGGCAAGCGACAGATGAGCGAAGTTAGTCCTGTGTCTTATGAGCGATTGTTACGACTCGCACATCAGCGTGCGATAGACGGGAAAGGTGGGCTTGCCGCCTCGATCGCTAAAATGTGCCTGGATTCACGGGCTGATCTGACCAAGCAGGAACTGGAACTCACCTTCGAAATCCTTCGTGAGCTGATTGATCAGGTGGAAATCGAGATTCGCCGCTATATTGCCGACTATCTGGCGGAGCGGACCGATGTTCCGGATGATCTTGTGGATTTTCTCGCCAACGACACCATCAATGTCGCCTACCCTATTCTCGTCCATTCCAAGCAGCTTACCGACGACTCGCTGGTAGAACTTGTCATGAAGCATGGCCAAAGCCACCAGCTAGCCATTGCGGAACGGGACGGCCTGTCTGAGATTGTCACTGATGCTCTGGTAGCGGCCGGTGACAATGAGGTCGCCATACAGCTTGTGAAGAATTACTCCGCCCGCATCAGCCGCAATTCCATGGAAGCTCTGGTAGACCGCTCCGAAGCCCTGGAGGGCCTGCAGGCGCCATTAACGAGACGCCGTGACCTACCGGAAGACCTTGCCCGCAGAATGTATATCTGGGTGGGTGAGGCCCTGCGCCAGCATATCATCCAGAACTTCAATATCCAGGATGATCTGGTCAATGCCGCCATTGCCGGTGCGGTCGAGGCCGGTATCGCCGATAGTGATGCAGTGGAAGATGTTCACGGTGACCGGCTGGTGAAGGCTCTGCACGAGGAAGGCAAGCAGGGTTTCCTTGCTGCCTTTTCCGCGGTTACGGGGCTGAACATGGCGACCGTGAACAAGATCTTCGATATGACCAGCCTGAACACCATTGCAATCGCCTGCAAATCAATTGATTTCAGCAAACAGAATTTCGGCCTGCTATTGCAACAACTGCTCGGCTCGAAATTCCAACAATACAGCAGCGCCGGTTTGTTTGAAAAAGCATTGCAGTATTTCGAACGGTTAGAATCGGCAAACGCCAAAGCGGCATTGGACAAATGGAAAACCGGCCCACATTAATGCCGGTCTCAGCAAGCAGCCTCAATTGCTTGATAACTCATCCAATTTATTGATACTCCCCTTCTCAATCCGGGAAGGGGACTTTTTATGGCTGACAAAATTCTACAATCCTATCACGCGCAAGGCTTCGACCTTCAGTACAGCGTTGAAGGCGACGGTCCGACGGCCATTGTCGTCGGCAGCGCCCTCTATTATGCGCGAACCTTTTCACAAGAGCTTCGCAAATCGCTAAAGCTGGTCTTCATGGATCATCGCGGATTTGCCCCGGGCAACAATTGCGAAGACCTGTCGCAATATGGCCTCGATGTTCTTGTCGACGATATCGAGGGGCTGCGGAAACATCTCGGACTGGGCCAGGTTATTATTGTCGGCCACTCCGGACATGCTTTCATGGCCCTTGAATACGCCAAGAAATATCCGGAAAACGTTTCCCATGTGGTGATGATGAATGTTGCACCGGACTACTCTCATGAAAGCCATGCAGCCGGGGAGCGTTATCTGCAGGAATCCGTGTCCCCCGAACGAAAGGCCTATCTGGGTGAACAGATGGGCAAACTTCCGCAGGAAATGGAAAGGGCACCGGAAAAGGCTTTCATCACCTACTGCCTGCTGACCGGTGCAAAAAGCTGGTATGACTATACCTTTGACGCGGCCCCGCTTTGGGACGGCATCGAGACCAACATGAGCATGTTCAACCATGTCTGGGGAGAGATTTTTCGCGATATTGATATCTCCGTCGGACTGGACACCCTGGACAAGCCCGTTTTTCTTGCGTTGGGGCGTTATGACTTCCTCGTACCGCCGGCATATTTATGGGAGCCCCTGCGCGATCATTTTCACGATCTCACGGTCCGGGTCTTTGAAAAAAGCAGCCATGCCCCTCATTACGAAGAACCGCAGGCATTTGATCGGGAACTGTTGGGCTGGTTGCAGGAAAAATGATTTGCGGGGATATGCAACAGACCGCATTCCCTTGATAATTAGCCTTAAAACCGATATTGCCCAGCTAACAATTTGGGATGGATGCCCTGTGTCATGGTTGACGGAGGCGTTCGCAACTGCCAATTCTGTAAACCAATCGCCACCGAAATACGGGATTGGGGTTCGATGGCTCGCGGGCGCTGATAATGTTTTCCAACCTGCATTGCGTGTCATCCATTAACCCCGAAGGCAGTCAAAAGATAAAGATAACAAAAGGCGGAAGAACGGAATGACCGCGCATAATGTCGTTATCGTCGAATCACCGGCGAAAGCAAAAACGATCAACAAATATCTCGGTAAGGACTATACGGTTCTCGCGTCCTTTGGTCATGTTCGCGATCTTCCCCCGAAAGACGGCTCGGTTGAGCCTGACAACGACTTTGCCATGCATTGGCTGGTGGACCCGAAGTCAAAGAAGCGTCTCGATGATATCGCAAAGGCCTGCAAAGGCGCGAGCAAACTGCTGCTCGCGACTGACCCCGACCGAGAGGGTGAGGCCATTTCCTGGCATGTTCAGGAAGAATTAAAACGGCGCAAGATTATTGACGGTCTGGATGTTTCCCGTGTCGTGTTCCACGAGGTCACCAAGAACGCCATCCTGCGCGCCATGGAAAATCCGCGTGACCTGAACCAGGAACTCATCGACGCCTATATGGCGCGCCGGGCTCTGGACTATCTCGTCGGCTTTACCCTGTCGCCGGTTCTGTGGCGCAAGCTGCCCGGTGCGAAGTCGGCCGGGCGCGTGCAGAGTGTGGCGCTGCGCCTTGTCTGCGAACGCGAAGGGGAAATTGAATCCTTCCGCCCGCAGGAATACTGGAGCATCGACGCACAGCTTTCCGCCCCCAGCGGCGACGGCTTTACTGCCCGCCTCACCCATTTGAACGGCACCAAGCTGGACAAATTCTCTCTGGGTGACAAGACGGCTGCCGATACGGCGCTGGCGACGGTAAAGAAAGGCCTCTTCTCCGTCCAGAAGATCGAGAACAAGACGGTCCGCCGCAATCCGTTCCCGCCCTTCACCACATCCACCCTGCAGCAGGAAGCAAGCCGTAAACTGGGCATGGGTGCATCCCGGACCATGCAGGTGGCCCAGCGCCTCTATGAAGGTGTGGACATCGGTGGCGAGACAGTCGGTCTTATCACCTATATGCGTACCGACAGCATCAACCTGAGCGGCGAAGCCATCGCGGCAGCCCGTAATCTGATCGGGTCCGAATTCGGGGATGCCTATCTGCCGGATTCCCCGCGGGTCTACAAAACGAAGGCAAAGAACGCACAGGAAGCGCACGAAGCAATTCGTCCGACGGACCTCAGCCGTCACCCGAAAGCCATGCGCTCCTATCTGGATAATGAACAGCTTCGCCTTTATGAACTGATCTGGAAGCGGACGATGGCCAGTCAGATGGCCAGTGCCATTCTGGACAAGGTTGCCATTGACCTGGCCAGCGACGACAAATCCGCGACCCTGCGTGCGAACGGGTCCATGGTCAAATTCGACGGTTTCCTCACGCTTTACACAGAAGACCGTGACGATCCCACCGATGACGATGATGATGATCGCCGCCTGCCGAAACTGACGGAAGGCGATGCGACGCCTCTCCTGAAGGCCAACGCGGAACAGCATTTCACCCAGCCGCCGCCCCGCTACACCGAGGCGAGCCTGGTCAAGAAAATGGAAGAACTGGGCATCGGGCGTCCGTCGACCTATGCATCCATCCTTCGTGTTCTCCAGGACCGCAACTACGTTGTCCTGGACCGCAAACGCTTTGTCCCGGAAGATCGCGGACGGTTGGTTACATCCTTCCTGACAGCCTTCTTCGAACGCTACTTCGACTATGATTTCACCGCAAAGCTGGAAGACGAGCTTGACCGCATTTCCAATGGTGACATCGACTGGAAGGCCGTGCTGCGGGACTTCTGGCTGCCATTTCAAGGCCAGTCCAACGACGCCTTGTCGCTGACCGGCACGGAGGTCCGCGAAACCCTCGACCGGGAACTGGGCGCGCATTTCTTTGAGGCCGACGAAAGCGGCGATACGGAAGCCGCCCGGAAGTGCCCCTCCTGTGGTGACGGGCGCCTGAGCCTGAATTTCGGACGCTGGGGGGCCTTTATCGCCTGCTCTAACTATCCGGAATGTCGCTACACGCGGCAATTGGGCGAAAGCGGCGACGGCAGTGAAGAAGGCGAAGTCGAATATCCGAAGGTTCTCGGCACCCATCCGGACGATGGCCAGGAAGTCAGCCTGCGCAAGGGCCCCTATGGCGTCTACGTCCAGTTGGGTGAGCAGGAAGGCAAAGGGAAAGGCGCGACCAAACCCAAACGAACGTCCCTTTTGAAAGGCATGAAGCCGGAAGAAATAACCCTGGATGTGGCCCTGCGCCTGTTGTCCCTGCCCCGTGATCTGGGCACGCACCCGGAAAGCGGCGAACTGATCCAGGCAGGCGTTGGCCGCTACGGCCCTTATCTGAAGCACGGCAGCGCCTTTGTCTCCTTGCCGGCAGACGATGATGTTCTGACCATCGGCATCAACCGGGCTGTGGAAGTCATCGCCCAGGCAGGTACCAAGGGCAAGGCCATCGCCAAGAAGGAAATCGGACCGCACCCCGAAGATGGTGCTATGATCACCCTTCAATCGGGACGCTATGGCCCTTATGTGAAACATGGCAAGACCAATGCCTCTGTTCCCAAGGGTGTGGAAGTTGACGATGTGACCGTTGAACAAGCGGTCGAATGGCTGGCGGCCCGGGCAGCAAAGGTCAGTGCCAAAAAAGCCTCTGCCAAAAAGACGACCGCGAAAAAAGCGTCGGCAAAAAAGGCAACCGCCAAGAAAGCCAAGGCAAAGAAAACCACGGCTAAAAAGACTTCCGCCAAAAAGGCATCAGCCAAGAAATCCGCGGCGAAAAAGGCCGCAGCAAAGAAAGCCGGATAGCGCGTGAGCAAAAAGGAGAAAGGGCCTGTTCCCCTTCCAACGAAAGAACAGGTTCTTGAATTCATCAACAACAGCCCGACGCCGGTAGGCAAGCGGGAACTGACACGTGCCTTTCATATCAAAGGCGCAATGCGCAATGATTTTCGCGCCCTGCTGAAACAGTTGCAGGACGACGGCCTGATTGACCGTGGACGTGGCCGTAAAATGGGGATGCCGGGCGCCCTCCCCGAAGTCGGCATTATTGAAATCACCGAAATCGACCTTGATGGTGAATTGATTGCCCGTCCGGTGAAACTCGATCCGGACGAAAAATCCATCCCTCGAATCCTGGTGCTGCCATCGCGGCGCATGGGGGCCGCACCGAAGGTTGGCGACCGCGTGCTGGCACGCCTGCGGCGCATCGGCGAAAACGAATATGAAGCACAGCCGATCCGACTGCTTAAACCGGGCGCACAAAAGATACTGGGCATGCTGGAACAATCCCGGCATGGCTGCATCCTGCATCCGACCGACCGGCGTAACAGCAAAGAATATTTCATTCCGGAGCAGGACCTGAAGGGCTGCAAGCCCGGCGACCTCGCCCTTGCAGAACCGGTGGCGGGCAAGGCCCTTGGTATTCAGGCGGCCCGCGTGGTCGACCGCGTCGGGGCCTTCTCCGATCCCAAGGCCTTCAGCCTGATTGCAATCTACAGTCAGGGAATTCCCCATGAGTTTTCTGAAAAAGTTCTGAAAGAAACAGACGGGCTCAAAGCGGCGGAACTGGGCAAACGTACCGATCTGCGTGATGTGCCTCTGGTCACAATCGACGGCGCGGACGCCCGCGACTTTGACGATGCCGTCTGGGCGGAACCGGACGATGATCCAAAGAATGAAGGCGGTTGGCATCTGCTGGTGGCGATTGCCGATGTTTCGCATTACGTGACGACCGATTCGGCTTTGGATAAATCCGCGCTGGAGCGTGGCAACTCCGTCTATTTCCCGGATCGCGTCGTGCCGATGCTGCCTGAGCGGCTTTCAAACGACCTATGCTCGCTTCGCCCGAACGAAGACCGTGCCTGCCTGGCTGTCCATATGTGGATTTCCAGTGATGGCCGTCTGCTGCGGCACCAATTTGTCCGTGGCCTGATGCGCTCTGCCGCGCGCCTTACCTATGAACAGGTCCAGAAGGCGCAGGACGGTTATGCGGACGATGAGACAGCCCATCTGCTGGACCCGATCATCAAGCCGCTCTACGGGGCTTATAAGGCCCTGGCGCGCAATCGGGCACTACGCGGCACCCTCGAACTGGATATCCCGGAACGCAAGGTCCTGCTGTCCGACGATGACAAAGTCGAGGCCATAGTCGCCCGTGACCGGCTGGACAGTCACAAGCTGATCGAAGAATTCATGATTACGGCCAATGTGGCCGCCGCCGAGGCGCTGGAGGCCAAGAAGATGCCGGTCATGTACCGCATCCATGAATCTCCCAGCCTGGACAAACTGGAAGCCTTGCGCGAAAGCCTGGCCGGAATGGGACTGAAACTGCCGAAAGGCAATGTTATCGAGCCTCAGCATTTCAACGGTCTGTTCAAACAGGTCGCCGGCACCGAAAAGTCGCATATCGTCTCCGAAATCGTACTGCGGTCCCAGGCCCAGGCTGTCTACAGTCCTGAGAATGCCGGTCACTTTGGACTGGCCCTGCAGCGTTATGCTCATTTCACCTCGCCAATCCGCCGTTATGCGGACCTTCTGGTCCATCGTGCCTTGATTCGCGGATACAGGCTGGGTGACGGGGGCCTCAAGGATGAACAGGCGGCAACCTTCTCAGAAATCGGTGAAGCGATCTCACTGACGGAACGACGCGCCTCCATGGCAGAACGCGATGTCGTGGACCGCTATGTGACCGCCTATCTCGCGGATCGAATCGGTGCGGAATTCCGTGGCCGTATCAACGGTGTGACCCATTTCGGCCTGTTTGTCACTCTGGACGAGACCGGCGCCGACGGGCTTATCCCGGTCAGCAGCCTGCCCTTCGACCGATACGTCCATGACGAAACGGCCCATGCCCTGATCGGCACGCAGACCGGCCTCACCTACACTTTGGGGGAAAAGGTCACTGTATCGCTCAGTGAGGCGGACACGGTCACCGGTGGTATGGTCTTCGTGATGGTCGAAGGCGGAAAGATCGATACAGCCGCGAAGAAACACGCGCGCCGCCTGTCTCCGAAAGGAAAACGCGGCGGCCCACGCGGACGCAACAAGTCATTTAAGAAGAAGCCAAAGCGGCGTTAGGCCAACTTTCCCGCAAAGCCACTTTGTTCCGGGACCAAGCTGCGCTATTACTTGGCCTGGTCACCTGGATGGGAAAGCCTTGTTGAAACGATCCGCCCCTTTTTGCTCTGGATTTCGCAGTGCCCTGTGCGCCGCGCTTCTTTTGGCGCTGGCATCCTGCAGTACGGCACCGTGGAATGGCGCGGAAACCATCCAGCCCACAATGACGAAGGGCCTGGGCAGCATCTACCAGTACTATGTAGACCCTGTTCACATTCAGGCGTTGTCTGTTGCGGGCCTAAGAGCCGTCGCGGCACAGGACAAAAGCCTTACGCTGTTTCCATCACAGAAATACCTGAATGTTTTTCGGGATAGGGAAATCGTCAGCCAGGTTCCCTGGCCGCATTCAGACTATCCTGCCAACTGGGCCCTGTTTTCCATTGCAGTCCTTTCCGACTTGCGCAGCATATCCGACGAAATAGTCCAATTGAACCAAGACGAGATCCTGCACAGCTATTTCATGGGTGTTTCATCCCGGCTGGATCGCTTCACCCGCTATTCCTCGCCGGAGCAGGCTGCCTTGCAACGCGGGGACCGGGAGGGGTTCGGCGGCGTGGGCCTTTCGCTGGAACAGGGCGACAATGATTTCCGTATTACGGCCATCGCCGCCGACAGCCCGGCGGCGCGCAGCAACATTTCCATTGGCGATTCTCTCACCGCCATTGATGGCAGGGGTATCCGCGATTGGACCCTGGACGATGTCTTGCGCGCCTTGCATGGCAGGGTCGGGACAACTGTACGGCTCGCGACCACATCGGCGGAAACCCTGATACCGCGGGAACAGATCCTGAGGCGGCGGGAGATCATTCCCAATACAGTCAGCTTTCGGCAACTGAAACACTTCCCGACCATCCGTCTGAGCCGCTTTAACAAGAAAACCTCCGAGCGGGTCGCAGATATGGTTGAGCGCCTGAAAGAAAACAGCGGCACGGAAATCGCCGGCCTAGTGATTGACCTGCGCGGCAATCCCGGCGGCCTCCTGGACGAAGCAGTGGAAACAGCGGACCTGTTCCTTGACAGCGGCGTGATCGCCAGCACGACGGGACGCCACCCGCAAAGCGACCAACAGTTCAATGCCACGTCAGGCGATATGCTTGACGGTCTGCCAATTGTCGTCCTGATTGATGGCGGAACCGCCAGCGCCGCCGAAATCCTGGCGGCTGCCCTGCAGGACCACAGGCGGGCCGTTGTGGTCGGCTCGGTCAGCTACGGCAAGGGAACGGTTCAAAAGATTGTTCATATGCCAAATAACGGCGAACTGGCCCTCACCTGGGCCCGCTACCTGACGCCGTCGGAATATGCTATCCACGATTTCGGGGTTCTCCCCAATATCTGCACGATTCACTATGAGAACGGCGTTGCCGCCGTGTTGAAAACACTGCGTAAATCTCCCTGGCAGGCAAATATGCGTTTCCGCTATCTACGCAGTCTCCAATATCTGGGCCATGATCAGGTGAAGGAATTCCGCGCCTCCTGCCCCTGGAATGGGCGAACGCCGCAACAAATCGACATAGATGCGGCCGATGCACTCTTGAGCGATTCGGGCCTCTATGAAGATGCTCTCAATCTGGGCAACCGGGTCTATGCCGTCAGATAACGGCACCGTCTCCCCGAAACCGGCCGCAAGCCTCGTCCTCTTAAGGGGCCGGGACGAACAATGCGAGGTCATGATGGGCCGACGTCATCCGGACCTTCGTTTTATGCCCGGTTATTTTGTATTTCCCGACGGCAAACTGGACCAAAGCGACTATGACGATCTGGATCTGGTCGTCGAAACCTTCCATCTTCACAACTTCGCCCCGATCAAGGGCGTCTTCAATACCCTCACGTCCCGGCTTGCGGCCATCCACATCATGGCAGCCATGCGCGAATGCCATGAAGAAACAGGGTTTGCCCTGGCGATAGAAGACACCATCCCCTTCTTTGAGAATTTGCACTGCATCGCGCAGGCGATCACGCCGAAGAGCAGTCCAATTCGCTTCGACACACGGTTTTTCCTAGGCGAAGGCGACCGTTTCCAACCAAAAGCCGCGCCGTCAGGCGAACTTGTTGATGTCGACTGGTACCCCGTCGCCAATATATTGCGGTCGCCCCACCTTGCAGATGTAACCGAGTTTGTCTTGAAGGAGGCCCTTCGGCACTGGTCCGGGAACCACGTGGCTGACGCGGTTGTGCCTGCCCTGACCTATGATGAAGGCGACGTTATTATCACGCGGGACGAGGTCATATAGATCAATGCTTGACTTCACGCTACGGCCATGTATTTTCCGCGTCGGAATTTTAGAAACCAGCGCCTCGGGCGCCAATCTGGGAAGAAAAACATGGCTAAACCTGCCACGATGCAGATCAAGCTGGTTAGCACCGCAGACACCGGTTACTTCTACGTTACCAAGAAGAACCCGCGGAACCTGACCGAAAAGTTGGAACTGCGTAAATACGATCCGAAAGTACGCAAGCACGTCATCTTCCGTGAATCGAAGATGAAGTAAGCGCAAGCTGCTTTGGAAAGAAAGGCTGCCTCGGGCGGCCTTTTTTGTTGCCAAAATTTCGCAATAAAAAAAGCCGGAGGCGCTGGGCCCCGGCTTTTTCCGTTCTCAAATTCCTATCAGTTCGGCAGTGGCGGGTCGCCTGCGTCTTCAACGACAAGATCACCCTCTTCCGTAGACACCACAACCCGGTTACGTCCCTGATTCTTGGCGGCATAAAGGGCGTCGTCCGCCCGGCGGAACAAGGCGTCAGCCGAATCGCCCGCTTCCTGCATCTGGGAAATACCAATGCTGATCGTAATGGGCACGCCATCGGGTTTTTCCCGGAAGGTGAACGGATCTTCCGCAATATAGGCGCGCAGACGTGTGGCGACTGAAGAGGCTGTCGCAATGTCTGTGTCCGGCATAATCACGACAAATTCCTCGCCACCCATACGGGCAACGGTATCAACGTTCCTGACGTTGTGAATGACCCGCTGGGAAAGCTGTATCAGAACCTCGTCACCAGCAGGGTGACCGTATGAGTCGTTCACCGCCTTGAAGAAATCAATGTCGAACACCAGCAGTGACATCGGCTTGCCCGCCCTGGTGTGATGGTCGATCATCCCGCCAAGGTGCGTCATGACATAGCGCCGGTTATAAAGCCCTGTCAGCGCGTCTGTCAGGGCCATGGCGAGGCTGCGTTCATAGTTGTCGCGCAGCCTGTCCTGATAGCGCTGACGCCTGATCTGTGTGCGCGATCGCGCCAACAGTTCGTTCCGGTCGATGGGCTTGATCACATAGTCGTTGATACCAAGGTCCAGCCCCTTGGCCAGACGCTCGTCATCATCTTCCTCAACGACCATCAGGATGGGCGTTGAACGTGTCTCGTCCCGGGCGCGCACCTGGCTGCAGAAACGCAAGGCATCCTCTTCACGCAGGCGCAGGTTCACAATAATCAGCTCAAAACGCATGCGCCGTAGCTGCGCCATCCCGTCGCTGACATTGTCAACGGCGGTCACCGCGTTGTCGTCACGCTCCAGCGTCTCGACAATCTTGGTCCTGTCCACCTGATTGTCTTCAACAACCAGGACATGGGCGCGCGTGGCATCCACGGCGGACAGCGGCTCCTCATTGCGCAGGACACCCAACTGTCCCGATGTTTCCTCGCGAAGGCGCCATTCATCCGTCATCATTTTGAGACGGACAAGCGAGCGGACCCGCGCAAACATCGACACGTCATTCACCGGTTTGGTGAGAAAATCATCCGCACCGGCCTCCAACCCACGCACACGGTCCGCGCTGTCCGACAGCGCCGTCACCATGACAACTGGAATATGCATGGTTTTCGAATTTTCTTTGATTCGGCGGCAGACTTCAAAACCGTCCATTCCCGGCATCATGACATCCAGAAGGATGATATCCGGTGAATGCGCCTCGACAGCATCCAATGCAGATGGACCATCATAGGCGGTGATAACGTCGAAATATTCGCTGGAAAGCTTGGCTTCCAACAGTTTGACGTTTGGTTTTAAATCGTCAACGACAAGAACCCTAGCGGTCATGAGATATCTACCGCGTTCAGTTTAAGAACTTTTCAATGGTCGCCAGGAAGTTGCTAACAGAGATTGGTTTGGCGATATACGCCTCACATCCGCCTTCGCGGATTTTCTCTTCGTCCCCCTTCATGGCGAAAGCCGTCACTGCGATTACGGGAATGGCCCGCAATTCGTCGTCTTCTTTCAACCATTTGGTGACTTCCAATCCCGATACTTCCGGGAGTTGAATATCCATCAGGATCAAATCGGGCTTCTTTTCCCGCGCCATTTTCAGCGCTTCCATTCCGTCCCGTGTCTCAAGGATGTCGTACCCGCGCGCTTCCAGCAGGTCGTGAAAGAGCTTCATGTTAAGCTCGTTATCCTCGACAATCATAACCGTTTTGGACATGATGCCTCTCTACCCCACCTTTCGCGCGGCCCATCCTGATTTCCTGCCCAACCGCGCCTCAATATATAACTAATTGCTATCCTGAATCTTTTTGTATGACAACATACTTACCCGGGAAAGACCACCAAAAAGAAAGTAATAGCAAAATCGAGATTTCATAATTTGTCGGGAACAAAAAAATATCAAAAGAAGTTCTCATGAAGGCCAGTAAAGATACCCGTGGAAATGATTATCACTAGCGGATATGGGCTGTTCTAAAACCTCCCCTATTCCGCTATAAATCTGGCATCCTCAGGCGGACATTTCGAAGATGCGCGATCCTTACCATGACTATAACAGCCTGTGCCGCGATTGCCTCCACGTCTGGGTGGCCGCGACAGCCGACCGCCGCTGCCCGCAATGCGGCTCACCGAAAACGGTATATCACCCGGAACTGGGCCGGTTATCCATTGCCCATATAGACTGCGATTCTTTCTACGCCTCCGTTGAAAAACGGGACAATCCGGACTTACGGGACAAGCCGGTTATCGTTGGCGGGGAACATCGGGGCGTTGTTGCCGCAGCCTGTTATGTCGCGCGGGTCTATGGCGTGCGATCAGCCATGCCCATGTTCAAGGCCCTCCAGGCCTGCCCGAACGCTGTCGTCATCCGGCCGAATATGCAGAAATACGCCACAGTCGGGCGAACCATCCGCGCAATGATGCAGGAAATCACGCCATTGGTTGAACCGATCTCCATTGACGAAGCTTTCCTGGACCTCACCGGAACAACAAGGCTTCACGGTCGCTCACCAGCCGCCAGCCTCGCCCACCTGGTGACCCGAATCGAAAAGGAGGTCGGGGTCACCGCGTCAGTCGGTTTGAGTTACAATAAATTCCTGGCAAAAATTGCCTCGGACCTGGAAAAACCGCGCGGTTTCGCGGTGATCGGACAAGGCGACGCGTCGTCGTTTCTAGCCACAAAACCCGTCTCGATCATCTGGGGTGTCGGCAAGACCCTGAACAAAAAGCTGGAACAAGATGGAATCCGCGCCGTAGGCGACCTCCTTCCATTCGACCAGATTGAATTGCAGATGCGATATGGGGCGATGGGTAAACGCCTCTATCATTTTGCCCGGGGGCAGGACGACCGGAAGGTAGACCCGACCTCAGAAACCAAGTCGATTTCCGCGGAGACCACATTCGCCAAGGACATCACCAGCTACGACGCCCTGTGTCATGCCCTGTGGCCGTTGTGTGAAAAGGTGGCTTCACGCTTCAAAAAGGCGGAACTTGCCGCACGTACGGTCACCCTGAAACTGAAGACAGACCGCTTCAAAACCATTACACGCAGCCGCACCTTGCACGACCCGACACAATTGGCAGAGAATTTCTATCGTGTCGGCTGCGAGTTACTGAAGGCGGAAGCAAATGGCACGGCTTTTCGATTAATGGGAATCGGCGGCTCCGAAATGGCCGCCCCTGCGGATGCCGATCCTTTCGATCTGGCGGACCCCGGTGCCAAGAAACGCGCCGACGTGGAAAAGACCATGGACGCCATTCGGGCAAAGCTCGGCGACAAGGCATTGATCAAAGGACGTTCGCTGGCAGACACAGAAAACAAACCTGACAGGTCTGGCGTTAGGCAAAAGATTCCGCAGCCTCAAGGCAAAAAAGACCGCTCCACGTGATCTGCGCTCCGGGCGAATCGCAATATTCCTATGGAACACCCTGCGAATCTGGTATTGGCACATTGTTTGCTCTGTCCTGGGTTAAGGGAAGGACCATGCAAAAACAGTCGGGAGAACTGTGGTGAGCCAACATCCGGACTCGTTCCTGTTGCCGCCTGAGGAGGACGCGGAGACTCTCCGTATTCGCGCTGTCGCCGCGCGTTTGCTGGCGGCAATCGACCCCAATGCGGAACCGGGCCCGTCCTACCGCCGTCTGTTGGAATCAGCAATCAAGGATGCTGTGGACGCACAGGAAGCCCTGGAGAAGGTTGGCCGGGAGCTGGTGCGTCTTCGCGAGTTGTCCGTAACAGACGATGTCACCGGCGCCCTTAACCGTCGCGGTTTCCGTTGCGCCCTTGATCGCAGCCTTGAACGCGCGCGCCGCCACGGCGAGGTCGGAATGCTGCTATTGGTTGACCTCGACAGTTTCAAGCAAGTGAATGACACCTTTGGCCACACGGCGGGTGATCTGGTTCTTTCTTCCGTCGCAACCCTGCTCAAAAAACAGACCCGCAAACTGGACGCCGTGGCGCGGCTCGGCGGGGATGAGTTCGCGATACTCCTCGCCAATACCGATGTAGACAACGGTACCAGCAAAGCGCGTTCCCTGGGCCACGCCCTGAACAGCCTTGTCGTTCCCTGGCAGGGCAAAGGCATTCAGGTGACCGCCAGTATCGGCGTGGAAAGCTATAATGCGCAGACCGACGCCGATCAGGTCATGCACAAGGCGGATATCAAGATGTATCGCAGCAAGAGAAGCAGTCCTTCTCAGGAACAAGCCGGTGCATCCTCCACATGGACCCGTTTTGCACGCATGCGCTGATCGTTGCCGGTTTTTCTTTCCTTCCAAGACAAAATTCCGCTATTACCTTCTGCCCATACAAAACATTGTATGGGCTTTATTATTGCTGGCATGGGATACAGAAAATGGACCGCAAGGACTTGTCTCGGACAGAGTTGGAAGAAGGCACGGTTTTCGTTCCAAAATTCGATCAGGACGGCTTGATTCCCGTCGTCACCACCCATGCGCAGACCGGCGATGTCCTGATGATGGCCTATATGAATGAAGAATCCTTACGCCAGACCATAAAATTGGGCGAAGCTGTCTATTGGAGCCGAAGCCGTCAGGAAATCTGGCACAAGGGCGCAACAAGCGGACAGGTGCAAAAGATTGTCGAAATCCGCACGGACTGTGATCAGGATGCGATTTGGATCAAGGTTCTGCCCGGCGGTGACGGCGGATGCTGTCATGTTGGTTTCGAAAGCTGCTTTTATCGCAACATCCCCGTCGGTGGCGAGGAACTTGAACGCAACGACGTGAAGCGCCTTCGCTGATCCGTGCGATCAGGTTTCGTATTTGGAAACCTCGATAAGATTGCAATCCGGATCACGGAAATAGACCGACATGATCGGCCCGATCGCCCCGGTGCGCGGAACCGGGCCCTCCAGTATTTCAATGCCACAGCTTCCCAGATGAGTGACCACATCCTGCGGCGCGGCTGTTGTGATCAAACACAGATCCCCGGTCCCGGGCCCGGCAACGGCGGCCTTCGGTTCCTGTTCCTGGCCGACCAGATGCAGATTGATCTTCTGGTTTCCAAACCGAAGGGCCACACGGTCATCCCCAAAAACTTCCCGGACCATGCCAAGGGCCTTTTCATAGAAAGCACAGCTACGTTCAATGTCTGCAACTGTCAGGACAATATGGTCGATCCGCTCGATCTGAAATCCCATCGCTCTGCCTAGCCTCTTCCCTTCTGTCACATGTCATTCATTCTGCAGCAACCGGCTGACCCGGCAGCTTTTTCACCCCGGGAAGCATAACCGCCGCAATAAAAGCCAGGAACGCGGCAACCGCCAGTCCCAGGAACAGCCATGTGAAGTCTCCGGTCCTGTCGCGGACAAAAGAGATGATTTGCAGTCCAAGAGGCGCTGCGCCGAATGCCAGCACGTATTTCGCGCCAAAGGCAAGGCCTCTGTGGCTGGCGGGGGCATATTTGAACAGCAGCATATTTTCCGCCGGCAATGTCCCGCCGCTTGTCGATGCGACCAGCAAGGCGACCACAAAAACGGGCAGGCCACTCAAAAGGCCCAAGGCTGTCAGGAAAGCAATCTGCAGACCCCAGCCTATGGCATAGACACGCTTCAAAGGATAGCGGTCCGCCAGCATACCGCCCAGAACCTGCATCAACGCCGCAACGGTATAGACAATGCTAACCAGCATCGCCGCATGAGACACCTGACCGTCCACGAATCCGGAAAGCCGTTCGGAGAAGAATTTCGGCAATGCGGCCTGGGTCGAATTATAGACCACACCGGCGACAAACATTGTCAACATCAGGATCAGGAAGACCCGCATTGCACCTTGATTGCCCGTCGCCTCCCTTTTCTTTTCTGCCAACCCGGTGGAAACCAGCCTTCCGGTTGTAATGCACAAGACCATAACGACGCCTGTTCCAACCATCACAATGCCCGGAATAAAGAACGCCCAACGCCAGCCCGCATACTCAGCCAGAAATCCGGTCGCCAGCGCCGCCGCTGCTGGCCCCAGGCCACCAAACAGCCCGTTAACGGCCAAGGCAACGCCGGTGCGCTCCTTTGCATTGGCAATCAGCCAGGGAATGCCGACAGGATGATAGATTGATGCGAAAATCCCCAAAATGGCGAGGACAATGACGATCTGGTCGGGGCCATTTGCAAAGCCGCTGGCCAGCATCGCCGCCCCCATGCCCAGAATGCACAGCGCCATCATTCCCCGGGCACTCCACCGATCCGCCAGACGTCCTGCGGGAAGGGCTGCGAGGCCAACGAAAAGCGCACCCCAGGTCCATAACTCGTTAATCTCGTAGAATGGCATTTTCCATGCCTGCTCAAGCGCCAGGGCCACGGTAAAGAACATCGCCGTTGCAAAATGCATATAGAAATGCCCCAGACAGGAAAATCCCATCGCCAGCCTGGAAGTTACAGATGTCATGATGCAGCCCGCCCTCGAAATTCCGTATCAATAAAGCTTAGTCTGTTCCTCCGCGGGACTAAATGCTACCGATGGATTTTAACCGTTTCCGCCAAAGAACAACTGAGATTTACTGCTTAATACATTGTATTTTATACTTATTCTATATTTATACCGCCAAGAATTTCGCCAACTGAAACAAATCGGTCATCAACTGCTGCTAATGACCTCTGCTTATGTCGTTAGTCTCTAATAAAAGTATGGCGTCTATGTCCGCTCATTCCGAAAGTGACGCATTTCTTGGCTCGATCCAGCACTCGCTTTCCTACGCATTTCAGCCGATCGTCAATGTTCACACCGGCGTGGCGTATGGATATGAGGCGCTTTTACGCGGCCATCAAAAGCTTGGCCTGCCCAGTATCCAGAGCCTGTTCGATATCGCCTGGGATATGGGAATCCTCCACAGCCTGGACATCATACTACGAACAATCGCATTACAGAATTTCGCCAAACTGGAAGTCGGCCGTGGCAAGCGCCTCTTTTTCAACATTGATGGCCGCTGCTTCGAATCGCCGGACTATTACCCGGATAAAACCCATCAGTTGCTGACCGACAACGGTCTGGCGCAGGACCAGCTTTGCCTGGAGCTCTCGGAAAGCTATGACAACGCTTCCGCCCCCTATATTCGCGAAACGCTGGAACGGTGCCGCAACCAGAATTTCAGGCTGGCGCTTGACGACTACGGGCGGGGGTATTCCGAGCTGCGGATGCTCTATGAGTATCAGCCGGATTACCTCAAAATTGATCGCTTCTTCGTCGATGGCATCTCCTCCGACCCAAAAAAGCGCATGATGGTGGCCAGTCTGGTCAACATGGCGCATGGTCTTGGCATCAGCGTCATCGCAGAAGGCATTGAAAGAATAGACGACTTTCTCGCTTGCAAGGACGTGGGCTGTGATCTGGTGCAGGGCTATCTCATTGACCGGCCAACGACGGAACTTACCGCCATCCGGTCCCACTATGTGGTCGTCAATGAAATCAACCTGTCCGACCGGCGCCGAAAAAAACAGGGTCTGACCCGCGTTGGCGACATGGTCAGCGACATTGCCCCGATCCGCGATACCGACGGCACGGATGCCGTGCTGGACGTCTTCAAGTCAGATACCAGCAATCTTGGATTTTTCCCGGTTGTCGATGCCTCAAACGAGCCGCGCGGCCTTGTGCGCGAATCCGACCTGAAAGGATATCTGTACAACCAGTATGGTCATGCCCTGTTGAGCAACAAGGCCTTCGGCAATCCGATAAGCCGCTTTGTCGCCAAATGCCCCGTTGCAGGCGTGGAACAAAGCCTGGAGGAAATCCTGAGTATCTATGCCATCGGCGAGATTCCCGAGGGCATCATCATCACCGAGAATTTCAAATACCGGGGATTTCTGACGACACAGTCGCTTCTGCATCTGCTCAACGAACGCCGCCTTGCCCAGGCACAGGACCAGAATCCCCTCACTCGCCTTCCCGGCAACCATTCGGTGACCGATTATATTGCGGCCGCACTGGATGATGATTCGTCGGATCACTGGGGCTTTGTCTATTTTGACTTCAACAACTTCAAGCCCTTCAACGACTACTACGGCTTCCGCCAGGGCGACCGCGCCATCATGCTGTTCTCGGACCTGATGAAGCGGACATTGACCGGCCCTGATACCTTCCTTGGTCATGTCGGCGGTGACGATTTTTTCGCAGGATTTCGAAACCCGGATCTGGATATTATTTCCTCACAAATTCAAAAACTTCTGACCGACTTCAAAGATGACGTGGAAAGTTTTTACGAGATTGAGGACCGGGAACGGGGCTATATCGACGGGCGTGACCGTGAGGGTAACAACCAGCAATTCCAACTGCTGGATTGTTGTGCCGCCCTGCTGTGTCTCAGCGACGGTCAGGGGCCGGAAATGGCCGAGGAGCTGACGCACAACCTGGCCCGCCTGAAAAAGCAGGCCAAGCTGGCATCAAACAAATTTGTCGTGGACCATTTCCCCGATCAGGCGTTGAAGTCCAGGTTCCACACTGTGTAACGCGAGGGATCATCTTCCCAGCGATCGCGGACCTTCACAAACAGGAAGAGGTGGATCTTCCGACCGAGCATTTCCTGAAGCTCCTCACGCGCCTCTGCGCCAATCTTCTTCACACGCTGCCCGCCCTTGCCCAGAATGATCGAACGCTGGCTCTCGCGGCGGACATAGATGGTTTGCTCCACCTTCGCACTGCCGTCTTTGAACTCTTCCCAGGTTTCGGTTTCCACCGTCAACTCATAGGGAAGCTCCTGATGCACATTCAGGAACAGTTTCTCGCGCGTCACCTCTGCCGCCAGAAGCCGCATGGGCATGTCGGTGAGCTGATCCTCGGGGAACATGAAAGGCCCCTCCGGCATGGCACTGACCAGATGCGCCAGCAAATCATCGGCTCCATGACCTTTAAGGGCTGAAATCATGAAGATATCGGAGAACACACCGGTATCGTTCAGTTGCGCCGCCAGCTCCAGCAGACTTTCCCGCTTGACCGCATCAACCTTGTTCAACGCCAGGACGACGCGGCGGTTATTCTTTTTCAGGCCTTCAATGATGGTTTCCACATCCGGACGGATTCCCGTCGTCGCATCAACCAGCATGACAACCTTGTCGGCGTCCTTGGCCCCTTCCCAAGCCGCGGCAACCATTGCCCGGTCCAGACGGCGCTTCGGCTGGAAAATCCCGGGCGTATCCACGAAAACAATCTGGGCATTATCTGCAACCGCAACGCCCAGGACACGCGTACGCGTGGTCTGCACCTTATGCGTGACGATAGATACCTTGGCGCCCACAAAGCGGTTCAACAATGTGGATTTACCTGCATTCGGTGCCCCGATCAGGGCAACAAAACCCGCGCGCGTATTCGCTGGCGTGGTCATGACTTTGCTTCCTTCAACAAACGTTCCAACAGAAGCTCTGCGGCCTTCTGTTCTGCATTCCTCTTTGCCTCACCCTGTGCACGGGCGGGCTCCCGGCCCCGGACCGAGACCTCAATCGTAAAGACAGGGGCATGATCCGGTCCGGTTTTGTCCACAACCTCATATTCCGGCAAAGGCAGTTTTCTCGCCATTGCCCATTCCTGGAGGCTGGATTTTGCGTCCTTGGGCGGGCGGCTGGACTTTTCCAGACGGTCACGCCAGTATTTTGTAATGAAGGCACGCGCAACCTCCAGGCCGCCGTCCTTGTACAGGGCGGCAATAACCGCCTCACATATATCCGACAGGATGGCAGGATTGGCACGTGCGCCGCTGTCGTCTTCTGCCTTGCCGACATAGATATAGTCCTGAAAACCCAGGCCTTCAGCCACTTCCGCCAGGGTTTCCTGTCGCACCAGCGCATTGAGGCGGCGGGACAATGCCCCTTCCGGCTCGTCCGGGAAGGCCTGCATCAGCATATCGGCAACGCAAAGGCCCAGGACCCGGTCACCCAGAAACTCCAGGCGCTCATATCCATTATCGCGCCCGTGACTGGCGCTGCGATGGGTCAGGGCCTCCTGCAGAAGTTCCGGATTATCAAACTCATGCCCCAGGATGGCATATAACGCACTATTCATCTGGATCACTCAATACCGTCAAACAAACGGGAATACCGGGTTCCGGTCAGCCAGGTCCAGGGTTTGATCAGGCTGACGGTTGAATCGGCGGAATAGAAGAAAACGCTGGCCTTGCCGATCAGGTTCCCCATCGGAACAAACCCGAGGTCATCCAGAAAACGGCTGTCCGAGGAATTATCGCGGTTGTCCCCCATGGCGAAGAAATAGCCTTCGGGCACGACATAAACCTTCGTATTGTCAGCAATCCAGTTATCGCCATGTGTTTCAATGATGTTATGGGTCACGCCATTGGGCAGTGTTTCCACATATTGTTTGACCGATTTCGGCATGTTGGTTTCCGGGTCAAGAACATAGTCTTCCACGCGGCGGCGCTTCACCGGCTCACCGTTGATATGAAGGACGCCGGAAATCATCTGAATTCGGTCACCCGGCAGCCCGATAATACGTTTAACATAGTCAACGCCGGGCTTGTTCGGATGACGGAAGACAGCCACGTCACCGCGTTCCGGCTCGCTCCCGAAAATACGCCCCTCGAAAGGCACTAGACCAAAGGGGAAGCTGTAGCGGCCATAGCCATAGGTCATCTTGTTGACGAACATATAGTCCCCGATCAGCAACGTGGGAATCATCGAACCGGACGGAATATTAAAAGGTTCGAAGAAGAAGGTCCGTACGCCGACGGCAATGAGGATTGCCCAAACGAGGGTGCGCAGGGTCTCCCCCAGGGAATCGCCCTTCTGTTTTACCTTCTTTGCCTTGTCACCGGCGGTGTTCTCTTTAGCTTCCGCCGAATTTTCGTCGTCTTTTTTCACGCGATCAACCAATGTTCAAAGCCACATAATCTGAATGAATAACGCTTTATCTCGTTGGGTTATGGGCGCAGCGCCCCGACCCTGTCAACCGTCGCCATGCCCCGCCCATTCGGCGGGTATGGCGGATATGATAACCATGCCATGCGCCAGACCGCTTTCATCGGTCAGCGAAACATCAACCTGCGGCACCATACCAACCGGCGTCAATGCCTTCAGTCTTTCCAGCGCCCCACCATGCAATTGCATCGTCGGCTTGCCACTGGGCATTGGCACGACTTCCATATCACGCCAAAAGACCCCTTGCCGCAACCCCGTTCCCAACGCCTTGGAACAGGCTTCCTTGGCCGCAAACATCTGGGCGTAGCGATCCGCGCGCTTCAACGGCCGCCGCTCTGCGCGCGCCTGCTCTGCAGATGTATAGACCCGATCGCAAAACCTTGCCCCAAAGCGCTCAAGACTAACCTGGATACGTGAAATATCGCAGAGATCGGTGCCGATCCCGATGATCATTGCTTTACCCCTGTTACTTTGACTTACCCGTGGGAGCGTTCGACGGAATTGACCACCGGCGTGGCACGAAGCGCGGCCATGATGTTATTCAACTGCCGCACGTCTTTTACTTCCACATCAACCAGCAGGTCGAAGAAGTCCTGCCCGCGGTTGGTAAACTTCAGATTGATGATATTGCCGCCATCCCGGCCGATCGCCGTTGTCAGTGACGCAAGGCTTCCCGGCTCATTGGAGATAACTGCATGAAGCCGCCCGACAAAGCTGGCCGTTTCCGTCTGGTCTGTTTCCCATGACACATCAATCCAGCGCTCCGGCATGTCGGCAAAGGCCTCCAGCGTCCGGCAGTCGATGGTGTGAATGGTGACCCCCTTGCCCGTGGTGACAATCCCCACGATGCGGTCGCCCGGCAGGGGGTGGCAGCATTTGGCATAGTGAACGGCCATGCCTGCGATCAGACCGCGTACCGGGATCGCATGGCTGGGCAGGTCCTTGGCACGGCGGGCCGGGACCTTCTTGGCGCTTTCCTTGTCTTTGGCGCCGGGATAGATCGCATAAAGCACTTCGCGGCTGGCGACCTGCCCCTCACCGACACGGACCTGCAAATCTTCCACGGTGTCGCACTGGAACCGGTCGAGAATGGCTTTCAGTGCTTTTTCCGTCAGATCATAACTGGCCTGACGGAAAGTCTTATCGATGATTTCACGTCCCAGGTTCGCGTATTGCTCTCGCTGTTTGGAACGAATGAAGCGCCGGATGCACGAGCGCGCCTTACCGGTAACAACAAAGCTTTCCCAGGATGGATTGGGCGTCTGCGCCGAGGAAGTGGATATCTCGAGCTGGTCACCATTCCGCAATTCGGTACGCAGCGGCACAATACGGCCGTTTACCTTTGCTGCGACACAATGGTTCCCAATCTCGGTGTGGACCGAATAGGCAAAGTCGACCGGTGTCGCGCCGCGCGGCAACGCATGCAAATCCCCTTTCGGGGTGAAGACGAATACCTGGTCGGAGAACATCTCCATCTTGGTGTGTTCAAGGAATTCATCCGGATTCGATGCATTCGCCAGGATGTCCAGCATGTCCCGCATCCAGCGGTATTGCCGACCTTCCTTGCTTGGCTGGTCGCTGCCGCCGGTCTGCTTGTATTGCCAATGCGCCGCCACACCCAACTCGGCAATCGCATGCATTTCCTTGGTTCGGATCTGGATTTCGATTCGCTGGTTTTCCGGGCCGATCACGCCGGTATGCAGCGAGCGATAGCCGTTTGGCTTGGGCAGCGAGATATAGTCCTTGAAGCGGCCTGGCACGACGGAATAGCGGCTGTGGATCACACCAAGCGCGTGATAGCACTGTTCCGTCGTATCGACGATCACGCGGAACGCCATGATATCGGACAGTTGCTCAAAGCCGACATTCTGGCGCTGCATCTTGCGCCAGATCGAGTAAGGGGTTTTCTGGCGACCGCTGACTTCAACCTCGATGCCGTGGCTTTTCTGCAGGTCCTTGAGTTCTTTGATAATATTGTCGATAAGATTGCCGCCCTGCTCGCTCAGGAACTGCAACCTGTTCAAAATCGACGCACGCGCATCCGGGTTCAATTCCCGGAACGCCATATCTTCCAGCGCCTCTTTCCAGTCGCGAATACCGATACGTTCCGCCAGGGGAACATAAATATCCATGGTTTCGCGGGCGATACGGCGGCGCTTTTCTTCCTTCTTGATGAAATGCAGGGTCTGCATATTGTGCAGACGGTCCGCCAGTTTCACGATCAGAACCCGGATATCCTTGGACATCGCCAGGACAAGCTTACGGAAGTTTTCCGCCTGTTTATGCCGGTCTGACTGCAATTCCAACTGGGAAAGCTTGGTCACCCCATCGACCAGTTGGGCGATTTCCTCGCCGAATTTGTCCTGGATTTCGGAGACCGTAACCTCGGTATCCTCCACGGTGTCGTGCAACAATCCCGTGATGATGGAGGCCGTATCGAGCTTTTTCTCACTTAACAGTCCGGCGACTTCCACCGGATGTGAGAAATACGGATCGCCAGACGCACGCATCTGGTTGCCATGCGCCTTCATGGAAAAAACATAGGCGCGGTTGAGGGCATCCTCATCCGCGCCCGGATCATAGGCTCTTACACGTTCGACGAGTTCATACTGGCGCATTACCATAATATAACGCCCTCAATATTGAACTCGCCCTGGCCATAAGGCGACCGCTTCTGGGAACAGCCGCACGTCGCCATTAATCCTCGGTGCTCGGCAAATCGACGTCTTCGAAACGGACTTCCGCCGGCAGTTCGGTTTCTTCAACCGGCTTGGCCTGAACTTCGTCGCTCTGTTCGACTTCCGCACCCGGGGCTGCCAACAGTTCCTGAAGTTTTTCTTCGTCTTCCGGCTCGTCGTTGTCGACGAATTTCTGGAGACCTTTCACCAGGCCATGTTCCAGTTCTTCCAATTCGACTTTTTCTTCTGCGATTTCACGCAGCGCCACAACCGGGTTTTTATCACGGTCGCGTTCAACAGCCAGGGTCGCGCCGGTTGCAATCTCGCGCGCACGCTCTGCCGCCAACATCACCAGCTCAAACCGGTTTGAAACTCTTTCTACGCAATCTTCTACTGTAACGCGGGCCATTATCGGACCTTTCCATCAACTTCTCAGCGGACCATCGAGAGGGGCGCGACTATAGGCATAGCGCCCCCCTTTTGCAAGCGCTTGCTGCCTATCTGAATCCTTATTCAAATATTTAGTCATTCACAACGAAAATGCAATTACTCTCAACACTTTCAGCACAATCAAATTCAGCTTTTCCGGCGAAAAAGGCACGTGAAATTTGTATCACCCGGAAGCGCATCCCCCGCCGCCCCGTGACGGACCAAAAACCCTTCATTGAGTACAAGTTCTAATAATTTGATTTCAAATGATTTTTTAAACTTTGCTACAGAATTGTCACGGGGCATGCCCATCCGCCATGCTAGCATTCCCGCTTGAGTGAGCGCCGCCTTAAATTGTGCCCGGCCAACCTGCTATTGCAATTGCATTCTCTATGGCCTGTCATTATATCGTTGGGGTTAACTCTTTTTATTTGAATCCATTTATTTGACCAAGGAATAGGTAAATGCCTGTTGGTATCTATACCCAAGAAAGATTAGCCTTGTTTATTGACGGCGCGAATTTGTATTCAGCAGCGCGCGCCCTGGGCTTTGACATTGACTATAAAAAACTGCTGGATCTGTTCCGCTCCCACGGGCGCCTGATCCGCTCTTTCTATTACACCGCTCTGTTTGAAGATCAGGAATACTCCCCCATCCGCCCGCTGGTCGACTGGCTCGACTATAATGGCTACACCATGGTGACAAAGCCAGCCAAGGAGTTCACCGACGCGCAGGGCCGCCGGAAGATCAAGGGCAACATGGACATGGAGCTGGCCATCGACGTTCTGGAGATGGCCGAACATCTAGACCATATCATCCTGTTTTCCGGCGATGGCGACTTCCGCCGTCTGGTGGAAGCGGTCCAGCGCCGCGGTGTCCGTGTTACCGTCGTCAGCACGATAAAGACCTCACCGCCTATGATCGCCGACGAGTTGCGCCGTCAGGCCGATAACTTCATCGACCTCAACATGATCGCAAAGAAGATCGCCAGAAACTTCCATGACAATGCCAACCATCAGCAGCCCAGCCGCAACCACGCGGCGGACGATGATGACAGCGATTATGATGAAGATTATGATGGCGACGAATATTACGACGATGAAGAAGAAGCTCTGGTCGAAGAAGTAAACGACTGAGCCAGCCAACAGCCTGATTTCGACGGGGACCCATTGATCATGCCTGATACCACCAACGCGCCCGCACCCGGGCGCGATTGTCCGCTTTGCCCGCGCCTGGTCGAGTTTCGCGAGACGCAACGCGCCAAATATCCGGACTGGCACAACGCGCCGGTTCCCAGTTTCGGCGGCATGGACTCACGCCTGATGATTGTCGGCCTGGCACCGGGGCTGCGCGGCGCGAACTGCACCGGCCGCCCCTTTACCGGCGACTATGCCGGGGACTTGCTTTACGACACCCTGGTCAAGTTCTCCTTCGCCACCGGCCACTATGAC
The DNA here is from genome assembly GCF_025136295.1 of Aestuariispira ectoiniformans. Classification (GTDB taxonomy): domain Bacteria; phylum Pseudomonadota; class Alphaproteobacteria; order UBA8366; family Aestuariispiraceae; genus Aestuariispira_A; species Aestuariispira_A ectoiniformans. The sequence goes on from NZ_CP062788.1 coordinate 3,072,362, forward strand.
AAGCGCCCGGACGACGGGTTGCAACTGACCGATTGCCGGATTGCCAATGCTGTGCGTTGCGTGCCCCCCGAAAACAAGCCGACAACGGCGGAAATGAAGGCCTGCCTGCCCTTCCTCGTTGATGAACTGGCGGCCATGAAAAACCTGAAGGTCGTCCTGTCCTTGGGATTGATCAGCCATAACAACGTGCTCAAGGCCTTTGGCCTCAAGCAGTCCTTCGCGAAATTCACCCACGCCGGTGTGCATGAACTGCCGAACGGCATTCTGCTGGTCGATAGCTATCACTGCTCCCGCTACAACACCAATACGGGACGTCTTACGACCGAAATGTTCGAGGATGTCTTCACGACGATCAGGAAACATATCGCCTAAATCCTGAATGGCGACCAACAGACACAAAAAGGGCGACCAAGCGGTCGCCCCAGACCGTTGACAAACCCCGTCGATATTCGGCGGGGTTTAGGCCGCAGACTCATAACTTCTGATCCAGATGCGGCATGAAGCGAGCTTGACGGCAGCCAGGAAATTCTCTGGGTTACGGTCGTATCGCGTGGCGATGCCCCGGAATTGCTTGAGCTTGTTGAAGAAGCGCTCGACGAGGTTGCGCTGGCGATAGACCCAGCTTGAGAAGGCGAAGGTCTTTTTGCGGTTCCGTTTTGGCGGAATATTGGCCCAGGCCTTGCGCGCGTCGGCAAGGGCGCGGATGGCGTCACTGTCATAGGCCCGGTCGGCCAGCAGGATGGCCCCCTCCTTCAAGTCTTTGAGCAGGCCCTCCGCTGATCGGCCGTCATGAGCTTGCCCCGGCGTGAGGGCCAGTTTCACCGGCCGACCTTCAGCGTCGACAAGGGCATGGATCTTGGTCGTCAGTCCACCCCGGGAACGGCCCATGCAGCCATCGTCAGATCCCCCTTTTTACCGGTCGCACCATGCTGATGGACCCGGACGCAACTACTGTCGATCATGACGATGTCGCTGTCGTAAGCCGCTGAGATTGCCTCCAAAAGCCGATCCCATACCCCGGCCTTGCGCCAGCGGACGAAGCGATTGTAGCAGGTCGTATGGGGGCCGTAACGCTCCGGTATCTCCGCCCAAGGCGTGCCTGCCCGGAACCGCCACAGAATGCCGTTCAGCACCCGCCGGTCATCGACACGTGGTACCCCGCGCGGCTTGTTCGGCAGCAAAGGTGCGATAATCGACCATTCGAAATCTGTCAGTTCGTAGCGGCGGCGGCTCATGAAAACTCCCTCGTTCGGCAACAAGAGACATGAATCACATCAAGACCGAAAGGGGAATCCTGTTTATGAGTTTACGGCCTAGTTTTGGATGTTTGCCGGTTGTTATTGAGGGAGAGTGAGAAGTCCCCTTTCGATCAGATCGGGCTGGTTTCGGTTTTTGGAGCCATTGCGAGGGCGATTTTCTTGATGTTTTGGGCGGCGGCGGCGAGCAGGCATTGCGTTTTGACGGCGATGAGGCCGCGGAAGCGGGCGTATCGGTGTCCGAAGAGCTGCTTTGCGTCGGCAAAGGAGCGTTCTACAGTTTCCTTGCGTCTTTTATAGAGCCTTTTGCCCCAGTCGGTGAGACGGTGGGCGTCCGTGCGCTCCCGGGCGTCCTGCCAGACATGGCGGGTGACGGTTTTGGTGTGTTTGGCGCTGCCGGTGCAGGAGGCAAGCAGCGGGCAGGTGGCGCAGACCTTCGGGTCGCTTTTGTAATGGCGATAGCCGTTGCGGTCGGTGGTGGCATAATTCAGGAACTGGCCCTGCGGACAGCGGTAGCCGTCTAACTGCCGGTCGTACTGATAGTCCCGCTTGCGCAGCATGCCTGCCCGGTGGTTCGGGCGGCGATAGCCGGTTACACCGAGGATATCCCTGTCTTCCAGCCCCTTGGCGATGCCCGCCGTGGCATAGCCTGCATCCAGCCCGACCGCCTGGACATCCAGGCCGAAGCGGTCCCGCTGCCGGTCGAGCCGGTCCAGATAGGGGATACTGTCATGCACAGTGGCCGGGGTGGCGTGAGTATCGGTGATGATGCCATAACGCCCGTCCACCGTGCGATGATCCAGATAAAAGAACCCCTTGGGCTTGCCTTCACGCACCATGTAACCGGCTTCCGGGTCGGTGCGGCTGACCTTGGTCTCCTTTTGCCCGGGCGCGCGTTCCTTCGCCTTCAGCGGCTTTTTGGCATGGCCGCCCGATCCTCCTCAACCGCCAGGTCCAGCGCGTCCCAATAGTCGGCCCGGGACTTGGCGACCACTTGGCTGTCCCATTTGTTCTTGTTGGCATTGGCCTTCAGATGGGTGCTGTCGGTATAAAGCACCGTGCCGTCCACAAGACCCTTGGCAATTGCCTGTTCGACAATGTGATCGAAAATATCCTGCGCCACAGACACATCCTGGTAGCGGCGGCGGCGGTTCTGCGACAGCGTCGAGGCATCGAACACCTTGTCGGTGAGGCCCAAGCGCAGAAACCAGCGATAGGCCACATTCACCTCGATCTCCCGCACCAACTGCCGCTCCGAGCGGATGCCGAACAGGTAGCCGATGAACAGCGCCTTGAACAGCATCACCGGGTCCAGCGCCGGGCGGCCATTATCCGCGCAATACAGACCGGCCACCCGGTCGTGGATAAACGAAAAGTCGATCACCGCATCGATCTTGCGAAGCAGGTGATCCGCAGGCACCAGACCCTCCAATGTCACCATCTCAAGTCGGCCCTGTTCAGGCTGGGGCTTCTTCAACATAAGACAATAGAATCACAAAGGCCCCGCTTGCGCGAGACCTTTGTCAGCAGTCTGGGGCGACCAAGCGGTCGCCCTTTGTTCGCTGACTGCCCTCGCCCTATTCGGACTTGGCTGTCACAGGCATGGACACCTTGATATGAACGTCGTGCAGCTGCTGTGCATCCGCAGGTGCTGGCGCGCCCATCATGAGGTCCTGGGCCATCTGGTTCATCGGGAAGGCGGTGACTTCACGGATGTTCTCCGTGCCCGCCAACAGCATTACGATACGGTCGATACCCGGTGCACAGCCACCATGCGGCGGTGCGCCCAGTTTCAGCGCATTGATCATGCCGCCAAAGCGGTCGTCCACCACTTCCGGCCCATAGCCTGCAATATCGAAGGCCTTATACATGACTTCCGGCAGGTGGTTACGAATAGCACCGGAGGAAAGCTCGATCCCGTTGCAGACGATGTCATACTGGAATGCCTTGATTTCCAGCGGGTCCATCGTCTCAAGCGCTTCCATACCGCCCTGCGGCATGGAGAACGGGTTGTGAGAGAATTCAACCTTCTCCAGCTTTTCGTCATATTCGAACATCGGGAAGTCGACGATCCAGCAGAACTCGAACTTGTTCGGGTCGATCAGGTTCAGTTCTTCCCCGATCTTGGTCCGTGCGGCACCGGCGAATTCTGCCGCCGCCAAAGGCTTGCCACAAACGAAGAAGACAGCATCCCCGGTGTCCACACCGGCAAGTTCCTTGACCCTCGCGATGCGTTCTTCATCAAGGTTCTTGGCAATCGGACCTGCCGGACCGTCAGCCTTGAAGTTGATGTAACCAAGACCAGCCTGGCCTTCGCCCTGCGCCCAGCTATTCAGCTTGTCAAACCAGCTACGCGGCTGCTCTGAGGCACCCGGCGCCGGAATGGCGCGAACGACCATGCCTTCGGAAACCAGCTTCGCAAAAATCTTGAAGTTGGACCCCTCAAAGACTTCCGATACGTCGGAAATCAGGATCGGGTTCCGCAGGTCCGGTTTGTCGGAACCGTATTTCAGCATGGATTCTGCATAAGGAATACGCTTGAACGGCAGCGCGGATACCTCGCGCTCACCGGCAAATTCCTCAAACACGCCATGCAGAACGGGCTCGATTGCCTGGAAGACATCTTCCTGGGTGGCAAAGCTCATTTCAAAGTCGAGCTGATAGAACTCACCCGGGCTACGGTCGGCACGTGCATCCTCATCGCGGAAGCAGGGTGCGATCTGGAAGTATTTGTCGAAACCGGCAACCATCAGAAGCTGTTTGAACTGCTGCGGGGCCTGGGGCAATGCGTAGAACTGACCCGGATGCAGGCGGCTCGGCACCAGGAAGTCACGTGCGCCTTCCGGGCTGGATGCGGTCAGGATCGGCGTCTGGAATTCGCGGAAGCCCTGCTCCACCATGCGGCGGCGGATGGAGGAAATGATGTCGGAACGCAGAATGATATTCTGGTGCATCTGTTCCCGGCGCAGGTCCAGGAAGCGATACTTCAGACGGATATCTTCCGGATAACCGGCATCCTGGTTGACCGGCATCGGCAGCGTGTCGGCGTGGGAAAGGACTTCAACCACATCCGCGCTGACTTCGATTGCCCCGGTCGGCAGATTTTCGTTCACGGTTTCCGCAGTACGCTTCAAGACCTTGCCGGTCACGCAGATAACGGATTCGTTGCTTGCCTTTTCAAGGGCCGGGAAATGCGGGTTGTCGGTATCGACAACAACCTGGGTCAGGCCATAGTTATCGCGCAGGTCCACGAACAGCAGGTTACCGTGGTCGCGCTTGCGATGAATCCAGCCGGAGATGCGGACCGTCTCATCGGCATTATTCAGGCGAAGTTCGCCACAGGTATGTGTGCGATAGGAATGCATTTCGCCAGTCTCGGAGCGCGTTTGAAGCATAAATCTCTCCAGGGGAATCTTATTACTTTCGTGTGAGGGCAAAGGCCATGCTTTCCCGTCTTTGTCAAGGATAGATGGTGGTTGTCTTCCTATATGCGGCAATTAAAAGCCGTCTTGTCTGTCCCATATCCATGCGCTATGGCTTTGCCCATGACAGATATCTCAGTGATCACCGAATCCGACAAGCTCGCCGCCTTCTGCGCACAGATTGCGGATAGCGACTATATTACAGTCGACACCGAATTCCTGCGTGAAAAGACCTACTGGTCGAAGCTGTGCCTCATCCAGGTGGCGTGTCCGGGTCACGAGGCGATCATTGACCCGCTGGCGGACGGCATCGACCTCTCGCCTTTCCAGGCCCTTATGGCCAAGCCGGACCTGATGAAGGTATTCCACGCCTGTCGGCAGGACCTGGAAATCTTCTATCAGATGATGGGAAGCGTCCCGACCCCGGTTTTCGACACCCAGATTGCCGCGATGGTCCTGGGGCACGGCGACCAGATCGGTTATGAAACCCTCGTGAACCGCCTGTTAAACCGGAGCCTGGACAAGTCCGCCCGCTTCACGGACTGGTCCCTTCGTCCGCTCAACAAAAAACAGCTCGCCTACGCCTTGAGCGACGTTACGCATCTCTGCGATATCTATGAGCTGTTCAAGGCCGAACTGGATCGCACGGGCCGCGAAAGCTGGCTGGGCGAGGAAATGAAGGTTCTCATTTCCCCATCCACCCTGGAAGTGGACCCGGATGAGGCATGGCGCCGGATCAAATCACGCGGACACAACCCGCGCTTCCTCGGTGTCCTGAAAGAAATCGCGGCATGGCGGGAACGCGAGGCACAGGCCCGCAACCTGCCGAAAACCCGCATTCTCCGGGATGAGGCATTGCTGGACGTTGCCGGGACCAAACCGCGCAATTCCAAGGAACTGACGAAAATCCGCGGCGTGTCCGATGGCTTCGCCGAGGGCAAGATGGGTGTTGGCTTGCTGAAGGCGGTTGAACGCGGCCTGAACTTGCCCGACGGTCAGTTGCCAAAAGTGAAAAAGAAGGAACGGCTTCCCGACGGGATCGCCCCCCTTTCCGACCTGCTGAAAGTGCTTCTCAAGCATGAATGCGAGCGTCATCAGGTTGCCGCACGGATTGTAGCCAGCGGAGATGATCTGGAACGAATCGCGGTTGAAAGCCAGCCTGATGTGCCCGCCATGACAGGCTGGCGCTATGAGATTTTCGGTAAACGCGCGATGGAGCTGAAGTCGGGGAAACTTGCCATGTCGGTACGTGGACGCAGCATCCATATCATCGAACTGGAAGACTGACGCGCCGGTTATTCCGGCGCACCGGTCAGCATTCAATCGACCAACTGCACTCCAGCGCTTCCGCCAGGGTGGCCAGACGGCGTTCGACAACCTCGCCCATCATCTGGCGTTTCTTGCTGTCCGCGACCAGCCGCAGATGATCGCCATCGCGCTCCAGATGATACAGTTTCAGGTTTCGCGATACCCCACCCGAAATTGCAAAGCCCAGGCGTATGGCAAATCCTGTCGCACGCGCCAGCGCCTTCTCCTCTTTGCTCAGCAGTTGCTCAACACTGGACCTGGACCGCGCAGCACCAATCGTCTTGCCGTATCTTGAGGCGACAGCCAGGGCCAGGAAGGCCCGCTCAACGTGATCGATGCCGACAAACTGGAACCGCATCACGCGGGTCAGGGCATGGTCCACGCGATAGTCGGGATGTTCCAGCCGGCCAACTTCAGACAACAGACAGGCCGCATGCTGGAGACGCTTGTGACGGCCATCCACGCCATTGAAAACCACCTCGATCCAATGGGCCAACAAGTCTCCTTCCACACGACCGATCGTGCGCGACCAGGGCATACGCTGGCAGGCGGCCAGCAAAGGGTCCTCCCGTTGCAACTCCTCGGACACACGCTCAAAAACACAGCCTTCACGCACGCCATTCGCCGAAAAGACAACTTCCTCCGGTTGAAGTTTCGCGATTACCCTGTTCAGCAACAACGCGGCATAAGGCAATGTTTCAGAACGCCTTTTCGATCCACCGTCCAACTTCCTCGCCTCGTCGACCGTCAGGCGGGACAGCTTGTCGGTGAAGGCCAGCATCTCATCGCGGGGAACCGCATAATGGTGAATCACATGAAGGGGGTAATCCACGGCCGCCATATGAATTTTGGCGATATTTCGCCATGCGCCGCCGACAACATAAAAAGCCCCCTGTCCACAGGCACCTTTCAACCAGTCGACCGTATCAAGATGCTCTTCGATATAGGCTTCAAGACCATCCCGACCATCGGTCAATAGATGCCCGAGACGCAACGGGCCGAGCGGCAATGTCTCTTTATCGCCAACCGCGTCCGGTGACACACGAACCAGTTCAACACTGCCGCCGCCGAGGTCACCGGCAATGCCTTCCGCCTCCGGCGTGCCTGCAAGGACACCAAGACCGGCGAGACGCGCTTCTTCACGGCCCGTCAGGATGTTGATGGTGATGTTACAGCTTTCTTCCAGGCGGGACACGAATTCCGGTCCGTTTTCCGCCTCGCGTACGGCCGCGGTTGCAAGCACCTCGATCCAGGCGACCTTCATGCCCTGTGCGATTTCGATAAAACGCGGAATGGCCTGCAAGGCGCGCTCCACGCCATCAGCATCCAGCAGCCCGGTTTCATTCAGATCCTGCCCAAGGCCACAGAGAATCTTCTCGTTGAAGATCGCAATCGGCGCACGAACCGCGCCTTCGTAGACCACAAGGCGAATGGAGTTGGACCCAATGTCGATTACCGCGACAGGGGGAGTTACCACGTCGGAAGACTGACTGACTGAATTCAAAACGCTACCACACGATACTTGTTTTCAATCGTTACCAATTATATGGCCGCTCAGGCCCGTGGTTTACGCTTCCTTGCGCTTGCCTTGCGGTTCTTCTTGATCGCCTTGCCACGCCCCGAAAGACTTGGGTTCGTCATGAAGAACGTATGCGCGCTAAAGCCTCGTCCCACTGGCTCGCTACGGTCATATGTACCATCAGACCGCATATGCCAGCTTTGAGCCTCATCATGCAAGTTCGCATACATCACCTGATCGAGAATTTGTTTCTTGACCGTGCTGTTATCAATTGGAATCAGCGTTTCCACGCGGCGATCCAGATTGCGCGGCATCAGGTCCGCAGAGCTGATATAGACCTTCGCATGCGGTGATGGCAGGCCGTGCCCTGCCCCGAAGCAGAAGATGCGGCTATGTTCCAGGAAGCGCCCGACGATGCTTTTAACGCGAATATTATCGGAAAGCCCCGGCACACCGGGCCGCAGGCAGCATATGCCACGCGCCACGATGTCAATCTGCACACCTTCCTGGCTGGCCCGATAGAGGGCATCAATGATCCTGCCATCCACAAGGCTGTTCGCTTTCAGCCAAATTTGGCCGGTGCGTCCTGCGCGTGCATGTTCCACTTCCTCCTCAATGTCCTGCATGATCCGTTCACGCAGCGTCAGCGGCGCAAAAGCCAGCTTTTCCATATGACTGGGCGTTGCATAGCCGGTCATGTAGTTGAACAGGCGCGCGGCATCATGGGCCAATATGGAATCGCAGGTGAAGAAGCTGAGATCGGTATAAATCTTTGCCGTGATCGAGTGATAATTTCCCGTACCGAAATGCACGTAGTTGCGCATGATGCGCCCCTCACGGCGAACCACCATCGAGATTTTTGCGTGGGTCTTCAAATCCACAAAGCCGTAAACCACCTGAACGCCGGCGCGTTCCAGGTCCCGGGCCCAGCGAATATTGGCAGCCTCGTCAAAACGCGCCTTCAATTCCACCAGTGCGGTCACGGATTTACCCGCCTCCGCGGCATCAATCAGGGCGCGCACGATCGGCGAATCGTTGGATGTCCGATACAGGGTCTGTTTCACGGCAACGACATTGGGGTCGTTGGCAGCCTGCTTCAGGAATTGGACAACAACATCAAAGCTTTCATAGGGATGATGAACGATAAAATCCTTGGCCCGGATCGCAGCAAAGCAATCGCCGCCAAAATCAACAATCCGTTCCGGGAAGCGCGGGTTATAGGGTTCGAACTGTAAATCGTGCCGCGACTTCACGATCATCTGGCTCATATCGGCGAGGCTGAGATGACCGTCCAGTTCAAAGACATCATCCGCACTCACACCCAGTTGGTCCACCACAAAGCCACGCAAGTCATCGGGCATCTGGGAACTGATATTGAGCCGGATCACATTGCCCCGGCGGCGTTGGCGCAACATGGTCTCGAAGGTCCGGACCAGGTCTTCGGCCTCTTCATCGATTTCCACATCAGAGTCGCGGATCACACGGAACATGCCCATGCCCGTTACTTCAAAGCCCGGGAACATTCGATCAATGAACATCGCGATCACATCTTCCAGGGCAATGAAACGCGCGTCCCCCCCGGATAAACGGACAAAACGATCCAGGTTGTGAGGGATCGGAATCAGACCACTCAGCTTTCGGTCGTCACGGGCACGCAGAAGCTCCACAGCCATCACCAGCCCCTTGTTGGGGATGAAGGGGAACGGGTGTGCCTGATCCACGGCAAGCGGCGTCATCGCCGGATAAATCTGTTCTTCGAACCAGTTTTCAAGCCAGGTGTGTTCGCGCTTGTTCAACTCGTCCGCCCGCAGCAGGAATATCTTTTCCTTGCGCAGCATCTGAAGAATTTCGTCAAGCACGACCTGCTGGGCACGCAAGAGCCGCCCTGCCTTTTCGGAGATCGCGGAAAGCTGTTCTGCCGGGGTCAGTCCATCCTGACTGAACTTGGTAACACCAGCCGCGACCTGCCCCTTCAGGCCGGCCGCACGGACCATATAAAATTCGTCCAGGTTGCTCGCGGAAATGGAAAGGAACCGCAACCGCTCCAAAAGCGGATGATTTGGATTACAGGCTTCTTCCAGAACCCTGAAGTTGAACGCAAGCCAGGAAAGCTCCCGGTTGATGAACCGTTCCGGCGAGGAAAGGTCGATTGTCGCCTGTTCCGCAACGTCCCCTTTTGCTTTGGGGGCGTCGATCACGGCAGAATCGCTTTCGGCTTTTGAAATTTCTTTGTCCATTTCCACGGCTATATTAAATGAGTTGCAGGAGGGAGAACCCTGCCCTGCCTAACAGTCAATTGTTTCAAACATATGAAGTTTTTAACATTTCCGTCAAATAGGTAGCAAATGCTCTCTTTAATGCTTCTCCGCCACGCAAAGTCCAGTTGGAACGATAGGAAACTGGATGACTTTTCGCGCCCGCTCGCCCCGCGCGGTCTCAAGGCCGCCCCCAGGATCGGCGGATACATCAAGAGACGCGGTCTGCTTCCCGGTCTGATCCTGTGTTCCACGGCACAACGAACCCGCGAAACCCTGGGACTTATCCTGCCCTATCTGGACCAGGACGCCACCATCCAGTTGCGGCACGAATTGTATCATAGCGAATCGGCAAATGCTCTAGTGGATAACATCCGGCAACAAGACAAGCATTTTAAAACCATTATGGTGATCGGGCATAATCCTGCCCTCCAGGACCTTGCCCTTTCCCTCATCCAGACAGGTGCGGAATCCGACAGGCAACAGCTCGCGGCAAAATTCCCGACGGCTGCATTGGCGGTCATCCGGTTCAACACATCCCACTGGCAGGAGATTGGCCCTACCGGCCATCTGGAAAGGCTGGTCCTGCCGCGCCTTCTGGACAATGACTAAGCCGCCTCAATTCCAATAGGGCTTTGCCTCAATAAACGCCTTCCAGCAGTCATCCAGATTTTTCAGCTTGTCAGCTTTGCGCGCATTATGCAGCACCGTGATCAACGCCTTGCTTTCCTTGATCACCGGGTCCTTCTTCTTGCCCAGTTGTTTGATCAGGTCATCGGTCACGACGATATCGTTCAGAATTCCCAGACAATCCTGCAATTTCTTGCAGGCCCTCAGGAACTTCTCTGTCTTCTTTTCCGGACCCAGTGCCTGGAAAAATTCACCCGCATAGCGCAATGCCTTGATATCCAGCCTCAGCGCATGAAGCTCTTCTTCGGTCAGAACGCTGATATCGCCCGGCACCACATGCATGACATCCGCCCGCAGATCAATAAGCGGGTCTTTGTAAACTGATTTAAGTTTGGCTTTCTGCCTCTTTCCTTTTGCCGGTTGCATCAGCCAGCTTTCCAACTGCAGCAACATGTCTGTATAACGCGCGGAGGTCAGTGCCTCCACTACCGCCTTATGCGCGGCCTCCCGCCACTCCCTCACCCGCCCGGCAAACTCCCGCAAGGCGACGTTATCGGGGTTTTCAGATAAAAGCGGCTCCACAGTTTCATTCAGGAAGACGTCCCAATCCCGGGCCGGGCCCGTCACCTTCTGTAGCCAATGAAGATCCTGGACCAACGCCTTGCGGTCCTCTTTGGGGGTATGCTTCTTCAGCAGGGTCAAGGCCGACATCATGCGCCGCAGGCCGATTCTGGCCTGATGCAGCCCCTCCACATCGCTGTCTGCCAGAATGACCGGCTCATTGTCCATCAACTGCGACTGGCCTTCTGCAATCGCCAGCGCCGCGGCCTCCCAGGCATTCATTCCACCATCAAGGACCAGCGGCGCGGCAAAGACAGGCTGCAAAAGGTCCGGTCGGAAAAGCCGATAACCACGGGCCGCCTTTGAACCATTCCCGACCTGAAAATCGAATTTTTCATGAATTTCCGAGGCCAGCGCCAGAATATCCCGCCCCTTGCCTTCCAGCAGTTCGAGCTCTGCCTCACATACGGCTTCGCGTTTGTCGCCGGATTTGATCCATCCGGTATCAATCGCAAGCTCAATCCTGCTTTCACTATAGTGAAGATGGCGAACCGTGCGCCAAACGTCTGTCGTAAATACCGGCGCCAGTTCTCGCCCGTTTATCAGAGCAGAAATCTTGTCCCGCATCTCCGCGCTGGTGATGACGGAAATATCCACCGTCGGCTTGTCGCGGGTTACGTTGAATTCCAGACGTGCCTGCAACCCACCACTGCGCGCGCCCTTCGCCTTGACCGTCTGGACCCAGTCACCATTTTCCCGGCGCACACGAAGGGACATCTTCTTTGCCCGCAAGTCCAGGTCTGCCGTATCGAAATAATGGGCAAAAAGGCGCTTTCGCTTGGCCGGCGCGTCCGTCAGACGCCGTAGCCATGACGATCCCCGGAAGCGCTTCAGCTCTTCCGGGGCGAAAGTCATTTTCAGTTCTATTTCTTCCTGTTCCATGTGGAGCAGACTAGTTGAAACCGAATCTATTCGACAAGCGGTGTTAGATAACAGTTACAAAACTTTAACATGGACGTCATCATGCAGAAACTATTTGATGATCCATGAGGCGATCTTTATCTAGGAATTACAACGTTCCCGGGAATCCGCCGCCATCGATCAGAATGTTCTGGCCGTTGATATAACCCGATTTATCCCCGCATAAAAATGCGCATGTCGCGCCGAACTCATCCGGGTCCCCGAAACGGCGGGCGGGATGACTGGTCAGCCGGGATGTGGCTTCATCTTCTGCGGAAATTCCCTTTTTCGCAGCCGCCGCCGCAATATTGCTGGACAGGCGGTCGGTCTCGAAGGGGCCGGGAAGCAATCCGTTGATCGTGACGTTATGCTGGACAACATCACGCGCCAGCCCGGCAACAAAGCCTGTCAGCCCGGAACGTGCGCCATTGGAGAGCCCCAGAATGGAAATCGGTGCCTTCACCGCAGACGACGTAATGTTCACGATCCGACCAAACCGTTGATCAATCATATGATCGATCACGGATTTGATTAGGAAAATCGGCGTCAGCATATTGGCGTCAATCGCCGCATGCCATGCCTCTTTATCCCAGTCACGGAAGTCGCCCGGCGGCGGCCCGCCAGCATTATTCACCAGAATGTCCGGCGTGGAACATGCGTCCAGCACCGCAGCCCGGCCCTCGTCTGAAGTAATATCACAGGCAATCGGCGTGACCTGAACCCCGGTCGCCTTCTGAATTTCCTCTGCCGTGACCTCCAACGGTCCGGGACTCCTGCCGTTTATGACAAGATTGACGCCTTCCTGTGCCAAGGCCATTGCACAGGCCTTGCCCAACCCTTTTGAAGAGGCACAAACGATTGCTGTTTTGCCTTTTAACCCCAAATCCATACCCAATACTCCCGTTTTATCCGGTCGTCAGAAACCAGCGCTTATCTGCCGCCAGATCATCTCATGACGCCCGTTTACCCTTAATTCATTCGGTTTTTTGCAACGATACGCGATGCACAAAGCGCTCTGCCAGTGTTTGTCGCACTTGGCACAAAGTAAACATCAAACACGTGTATTTTCAGAATAAGTGCTTTGACGGAACCACCGATCACGCCGAGACAGATATCAACGAAATAAACGTGGAGCCTCAATCGGAAGGCGCAAGGACTAGTCTTCCTTGGTCTGGGATTGCAGCATCTCCAGAACCTGCCCGGCCAGCGGCACCGTAATCTTTCTTCTCGCCGCAAGCGATTCGGCATCGACCGCCGTCACAAAATCACGGACCGCGGTAAAGCTCCGCTCCAACCGGGGCAGCAAATAGGCCAGGACGTCAGGGGTGATGGACAGATGACGGTCAGAGAATTGCTTGAGCAGAAGAGCCGCCATAAAGTCCTCTTCCGGTGCACGCAGCGCCCCCACCTGTGCGGTGCGAAGCCGCGAATCCAGATCACGCAAGTCGATATTCCAACGGGACGGAGGCTGTTTTGCCGTCAACAGAAGCGAGATGCCCTGTTCCTTCGCCAGATTATAAAGATGCAGCAATGCCTCCCAATCCGGGCAAAGGTCGGCGTCATCGACCGCAACCGCCGTGGCACCTTCCACCAGCGTTGGAACATTTTCGTTCTGCAGGTCCTCGCCGCGAATCACCCGCGCCTTGCTGGTTTCGCACCAGACATTGATCAGATGCGTCTTGCCGCTTCCCGCAGGGCCATAAAGGACGGTCGAAACCGTCGGCCAGGCCGGCCACATATCAAGCAACGCCACAGCCTCCTCGTTGCAAGGCGCAACAAGGAAATCCTCGCGTCCCAAGGCGGCACGAAAGGTCAGATCAAGAGGAAGCTGTTTCGTCGCATTCATCACTTTGTCACTCACTCGTCGTTTCGATCATCGCCCGCGAGCAGATGCGCATGATCGTAGAGAGGGCTCGCCATATATTTCTTCAAAGAGAAGCGGGTCAATACTCCAATTACGGCCGTGACCGGAACGGCGATCAAAACCCCGAGAAAACCGAATAGTGCTCCGCCTGCCATCAACGCGAAAATAATCCAGACCGGATGCAGCCCGACCTGTCCGCCAATCAGCTTCGGCGTCAGAACATAGCCTTCCAAAATCTGGCCAATCCCAAAAACGGCGGCGACCATACCGATCCAGATGAAACTGTCAAACTGTGCGATGGCAACCGCCATGCCAACCGCAAAGCCGATGACCATTCCGAAATAGGGGATAAATGAAATCAGTCCGGTCAGAAAGCCGATGATCAGTCCAAACTCCAAACCGGTCAAAGCCAGCCCGATGGCATAGAAACTGCCCAGCAGCAGACACACCATGATCTGCCCGCGTGCGAAACCACTCAACGTCGCGTCAATTTCACGGGCCAGTTTGCGAACCGTTTCCGCATCCGGCCGGGGTAACCAGCCGTCGATCTTTGCCACCATCCGGTCCCAGTCGCGCAACATGTAAAATGTCACGATCGGGGTCAGGACAATCAGTGAAATGACGTTCAGGACTGCGCCAATGCCGCTGACGAATCGCTTGGTGATTTGCCCGGCTGTCTGGAATATCTGTCCGGTGAACCCTGCGGCCTTGTCCGAAAGAACCGACAATTCCTGCCCATCGAAGAAATCCTGCATCATCTTGAACAGCGGTGCCGCTTTCTCCTTCAATGCGCCCAGATAGGACGGCAGCTTATGCGCCAGCGCGCCGATCTCCTGGAAGGCTGCCGGCAAGACCCAGGCAAGCACCATGATGAAGACGATAAAGAAGATGACCGTCACCAGGGTTGTCGCCGCCGTACGAGACAACCCGTGTTCTTCAAGCCAGTCGCAAACCGGGTCCAGGAAATAGGCCACAGCCATCCCCGCCACAAAGGGCAGCAGGACATCCCGCAGGAGATAAAGCAGAAACACAAAGATCACCAAGGCACCGATCCAAAAATAGGATTTCTGCTGTGTGGTCATGAAGGCCCCTTCCCTGATTGCCCGAAATTTGAAATGACAGATGACCGATTAATGCAGCGCCAGGGTCCAGCGTTGTTCTACCGTATCATAGTGCAGGTTCATGTCGGCCTGCGCCAAAGCGGTCTGCAACTGGTCCGTCGTTCCAAGATAGTCCAATGCGACAACGGCCTGCGTTGTGGACAGGTTTTCCAGAACGTAGTGGTCGACAACTGCCAGACGATCCAGCGCATTACGCAGCGTCACCCAGTCATTCAGGGACTGCAACGGCACGGTCACGACCATCTTGTTCCTGTCGCCGGAATAGTCGATCAGGTTCCGACGCTTCCAGTCGTCCTCAATCGACGCCAGTACGCGCTGAACAGAATAGCCCATCAGGGCTTGAGCATCCTGTCCTTCCTGTGCCTTGGCCGACTGGTTATAGGCGCTTTGCGACCATCCCGCCGCATAGACGCGGCTACTGACGGTCAACTGTGCGATCTCGCCGGCATCGTTGAGCCGGGGCTGTGCCACTGTCAGCAACACCCCGTCCGCCCCATATTTTTGTGCAATGGCGTCGAGCCGCGCCTGATCACCTTCCAGAGCCTGACTGGCCGATATTGTTGCGATATCACTCAGGTCCCCCAGCGGCAGCACGACGGGCACCAGCCCACCATCCAGCGCCAGTTGCCCCCAGGCGTTCAACCAGCTATTGCCATCATCCCAAAGGCGGTTGGCAGCACCTTCCTGCAACACGGGCAGGATGACCAGTTTCTTACTTTTGGTTTCGGCATAGGACACCTGATTGGTCTGCAGCCACTTGCGAACCGCATCCGGCAGGAAGCTCACATTGATCCGCGCCAGATAGTGCCCTTGGCCACGAGACATTTTTTCCGATGCAATCGACACCCCGTAGATCATCGGCTCCAGGCTTTTGGAATCAATGGACGGAATCCCTGCGCGGGCCTCCTGAAGCGTCACGCGTGCCAGCAAACGATCAAACGCAAGCTGCTTGGCGCGCGCGATGCCCTTGGCCTTTGCTTCCGCCTCGTTACCTGCGGTAATATCCACCCCCACACCATTTACCTGATAGACAGAATCCTCTGCCCGGGCCGTTGTGACGCCCAGAAAGAGGGTCGTCCCGACAAGAAATAGTGCGAAAAAGCGTTGAACCGGTACTAGCAGCATTGAAAAGCGCTCCGAAATTTGTATGGTGCGAACGCTGTTTATATAGCCCCTTTGTCGGGGAGGATGCCATAGTTACCGATAAAAAAACCAATGGCCTGACCTATCGCGATGCCGGTGTCGATATCGATGCGGGTAATGCGTTGGTCGACGCCATTAAACCGCTGGCCCGCGCGACGCGTCGGCCGGGCGCTGATAGTTCCCTGGGTGGTTTCGGTGGTCTGTTCGACCCCAAAGCCGCAGGATTCAAGGATCCCGTCATGGTCGCCGCGACCGATGGCGTGGGTACAAAACTGAAAATCGCCCTTGAAACAGGCAAGCATGACACGGTGGGGATCGACCTGGTCGCCATGTGCGTGAATGACCTGATCGTTCAAGGCGCGGAGCCACTTATCTTCCTGGATTATTTCGCCTGCGGAAAGCTCACGGTTGATGTCGCGCGCGACGTGGTCGCCGGTATTTCCGACGGCTGTGTTCAGGCCGGTTGCTCGCTCATCGGCGGTGAAACCGCTGAAATGCCGGGTATGTACGGCGATGGCGATTATGACCTGGCGGGTTTCTCAGTCGGTGCGGTCGAACGTGACGGCCTGCTGGACGGCAGTCAGGTCAAGGCCGGTGACGTTATCCTGGGGCTTGCCTCCAGTGGCGTTCACTCCAACGGGTTCAGCCTGGTTCGCAAAATCCTGGAAACCAACGGCCTGACCTTTGCCGATCCTGCCCCCTTTGCGGAAGGTATCACAATCGGCGAAGCCCTGCTGGAACCCACACGCATTTATGTGAAACAGGTTCTGGCGGCCTTCAAGACCGGTGGTATTCACGGCCTTTGCCACATTACAGGTGGCGGTTTTTACGAAAACCTGCCCCGTGTCTACGGCGAAGATCTGGCCTGTCGGATCAAAGGCAACTCCTGGCCGGCCCTGCCGGTCTTCGAGTGGCTGGCCAAGGCTGGCGGCATCGCCACGCGCGAAATGCTCCGCACCTTCAACTGCGGGATCGGCATGGCACTGTTCGTCGAGGCGGATAAAACGGACGAAATCACCGCCGTCCTCGAGGAACAGGGCGAATCGGTCTATCGCCTTGGTGTCATGGTGGAACGCGGCGATGGTCCTTCCGTCGAAATCGAGGGCGTGGAATGAGCAAGCTGAAGGTCGCGGTTGCGGTCTCTGGCGGAGGTTCCAATCTGCAGGCGTTGATCGACGCCTGCAGCAATCCCGATTTTCCGGCGGAAATCGTCACCGTTCTGGCCAACCGTCCTCAGGCTTATGGCCTGGAACGGGCAAGACAGGCGGGAATTCCGACAGTCCTGATCGACCATACGGAATTCGACGACCGGGAAAGCTTTGACGCCGAACTGGACAAGGCACTTCGCGCCACGGGTGCGGACCTGATTTGTCTGGCCGGTTTCATGCGTATTCTGACGGATGACTTTGTCCGTGGCTGGGAAGGCCGGATGATTAATATCCACCCCTCCCTGCTGCCGAAACACCGGGGGCTGCATACGCACCAACGTGCCATCGAGGCAGGCGACGCCTATCACGGATGCACGGTTCATTATGTGTGCCCGGAACTGGATGCAGGCCCGTTGATCATTCAGGCAAAAGTGCCGGTCGAGCCGGGTGATACGCCTGATAGCCTGGCGGCCCGTGTTCTGACGCGCGAACATGTTATTTATCCGCAGGCCTTGCAGTGGATCGCTGAAGGACGTGTTGAAATCACAGGCGACACAGCATTGGTGGATGGGCAACCAGGACCTGTAATACTGGACTGGGACGCCTAAATCGCTTATAGGCAAAAATAGAGTTTTATCAAAAAGCCCATCGGGCTTTGAGCTTAAGTACCGGAACAAGAAACAGGGTTAGGACCATGGATCAGATGGAATTTGAACAAGCACCGCGTGCAAATGTGGAAACCTGGAACACGCTGAAAAAGATGATCACCGTTTCCACCATCGCCATCGCGTTTGTATTGCTGGTAATGGCGGCCACCTTGACCTGATCATTGCCATGCCTGACTAACAAAACCCGGCATCTGCCGGGTTTTTTATTGCCAAGTTCCCAGGTTCCTCTGAATCGGGACACAAAAAAGGGCGCCGACCGGCACCCTTCTTCGTAATCTCTACTTTAGACCGGATTAACCGACGATTTCGGAACCGGCAAAGAAGTAAGCGATTTCTTCCGCGGCGGTTTCCGGTGCATCGGAACCGTGAACGGAGTTTGCTTCGATGGACTCAGCAAAAGACTTGCGGATCGTGCCTTCGTCAGCGTTCGCCGGGTTGGTGGCGCCCATGATCTCGCGGTTGCGAGCAATGGCGTTTTCACCTTCCAGAACCTGAACGACAACCGGACCGGAGGTCATGAATTCGACCAGGTCGTTGAAGAAAGCGCGTTCTTTGTGGACACCGTAGAAGGTCTCAGCCTGTTCGCGGGTCATGCGGATGCGCTTCTGAGCAACAACGCGCAGGCCGCCATCTTCGAACATGGCGTTGATCTTGCCCGTCAGGTTCCGGCGCGTTGCGTCCGGCTTAATAATCGAAAAAGTACGTTCGATAGCCATGATAGAGCCTCTGAAAATCTCGTTTATTCGCATAAGGAACCCTATGCGATCAGCGCGGGCTTATAACCGTCTTGGAGCAGAACCGCAACCCCATGTGTTTTCTATTCTTCCAGAAACGCTTTTGCCAACCGGGTATTGTCGTGCTATCTCGCGCCCATGTTAACGATCAAGAACCTCAGCTATCATATTGCCGGACGCCCGCTTATCCAGGATGCGAGCGTTCAAATCGCCGATGGCCAGCGCGTCGGCCTGGTCGGGCGTAACGGCGCCGGAAAAACAACGCTTTTCAAGCTTGTTCTCGGTGGTCTGCACGGTGACGGCGGTGAGATTTCCATTGGCAACCGCCAGAGCATCGGCACCGTCGCGCAGGAAGCCCCCAGTGGCAATCAGTCACTGACCGAAATCGTCCTGGCCGCCGACAAGGAACGAACGGCCCTCCTCTCAGAGGCCGAGACCACCACCGACCCGGCCCGCATTGCAGAGGTTCATACGCGTCTGGCTGATATCGATGCGCATACAGCCCCGGCCCGCGCGGCAATAATCCTGGCGGGCCTCGGTTTCAGCGAAGAGGCGCAACAGCGCCCGATCAGCGAATTCTCCGGCGGCTGGAAGATGCGTGTGGCATTGGCTGCCGCCCTCTTCTCTGAGCCCGATATCCTGCTGCTGGACGAACCAACCAACCACCTGGACCTGGAAGCGGCGCTCTGGCTGGAAAGCTATCTGATGAGCTATCCCAAAACGCTCATCATCATCAGTCATGACCGCGGATTACTGAACCGTGTGCCGGATCGCATCCTGCATCTACATGACGGCACGCTCACGCTATACAACGGCAACTACGATACCTTCGAGAATACCCGGCGTGAGGCGATCAAACGCCAGGCAGCACTTGCTGCAAAGCAGGAAGAGCAGCGCGCCCATATGCAGAAGTTCATCGACCGCTTCCGCTACAAGGCCTCCAAGGCCCGTCAGGCGCAAAGCCGGATCAAGATGCTGGAGAAGATGGAGCCCATCACGCCGGTGTCGGATGAACACGCGACCACCTTCAATCTGCCGAATCCGGAGCCCCTGGCCCCGCCGATCCTGACCATGGAAGGGTGCGAGGTCGGCTATGATCCCGACCATCCGATCCTGAAGCGCCTGAACCTGCGCATTGATATGGACGACCGCATTGCGCTGCTGGGGGCGAATGGTAACGGCAAGACCACCCTGCTGCGCCTCCTGGCCGGTCGCCTGCGCCATACAGACGGTGAGCTTCGCAAATCCGGCAAGCTGACCGTGGGGTATTTCGCGCAGAACCAGTTGGACGAATTGGACGCCGGGAAAACGCCGATATCCCATGTGCAGTCCCTCCGCCCCAAATGGCTGGAACAGCAAATTCGCAATCATCTGGGCGCGTTTGGTTTCGTCCAAAGCAAGGCGGAAACGGCCATCCAGGACCTGTCCGGCGGAGAGAAGGCCCGCCTTGCCCTGGCCTGCATCTGCCTGGATAAGCCGCATATCCTGCTGCTGGACGAACCGACCAACCACCTGGACATGGATTCCCGACAGGCCTTGATCCAGGCGCTTGCAGGCTATGAAGGCGCTGTCATCCTGGTCAGCCACGATCCCTATCTGGTCAATGCCTGCGCCGATCGGCTCTGGCTGGTGGCGGAAGGCACCTGCAAACGCTTTGACGGTACGCTGGAAGACTACAAGAGGCAGCTTCTGGAACAGCGGCGCGAGGAAAGACGCAGCCAGCGCCAGACCGACGCCACCAAGGTCGACACCGGCCCGAACAAGAAACAGGAACGGCAAAACCGGGCGCAGGCCCGCGCCGCCAGCGCCCATCTGCGCAAGGCCGTCAAGGACGCAGAAAAGCGGATAGAAAAGCTGTCCAAAGACCTGGAGCAGGTCCATGCGGATCTGGCCGACCCGACCATCTACGATGGACCGGCAGACAAGATTACAGCGTTGAACAAAAAGGCCGCTGACCTGAAGGAAGCCCTGGACGACGCAGAAGCAGCCTGGTTGGAAGCATCAGAGGCATTGGAAGGCGAAGTCGCCTGACGATCAGGCCGTGGGCCAGATCATCGCCAGGCTTCGCTCTCCCGCCCCGATCCGGGCGGGCAAGGTCATGGATGAATCTCCATCAACCTGCAACGGGTCGTCGTTGCCTCCGTGGATTTCCACTTCCTTGGCCGTCAGGCAGCGGACATTCGGCAACTCGCCAAGCTTGTTCAGGGCAAGATATATCGCAGACCGCAGAATATCGACACGGCGCTGGCTATCAAACAGGACGACGACAAGCCCCGGACGCAGCAGGCTGGTCTCATCGGTAATTTTATAGGCGCCGCCGTAATGCTGGGCATTGGTTGCGATCACCGAATGCGCCGTGGTCCTCTCGCCATCAACCGTCACATCGTAGCGACGGGTCCAGCCGCGCGCATAAAGGCGCAACATGCACCAGACATAGGCCAGTTTCCCGACCATTTTCTTCAGGCGGCTGGAAACACCGTCGACGACATGGGCATCAAACCCGGCCCCTGCCATTAACAGGAAGTGACGCCCGCCAACCTGGGCCGGATAGACGGAGCGCACCCGCCCGCCCATCAGATAGTCCAGCACCGCCTCACGCTTTTTAAAGTCGAGACCTATTTCGATGGCAAGGACATTCGCCGTTCCCAACGGCAGGATTGCAAAAGGCACGGACGTTTGCAGGCGCATCAATCCGTTGACCGCTTCGTTAATGGTTCCGTCGCCGCCTGCGATAACAAGGCGGTCATAATCCTTGCCGCCGTTGGCCGTTGCCAGTTCCGCCGCATGACCGGGACGTTCCGTCTCCAGAATATCAACCGCACAGCCGCGCATGCGCAGACCGTCCAGAATATCCTGAAAGAATGTTTCGCGTCGCTGCCCGGCAACGGGGTTGCGAATAATCAGAAGCCGCATGCCTTCAACCTGTCGTTTTCACAAAGCCCGGACCCTATCCTGCCCCAGCGTGACGGTTAAGTGAAACTTTTCTTTTGATTAGGTGACAACCGTAACAATGCAACAAAAGAGTCACGCGAATCTGAGATTTCAATCCCAGTTTCTCAGACATTGGAGAGCTGGAAATCATGGCCAAGAGCACGAAATACCGTAGTATCTTCTTGTCGGATATCCACCTCGGCACACGCGGTTGTCAGGCCGATACGCTGTTGGACTTTATCAAGCATAATGATGCGGAAAAGATATATCTGGTCGGCGATATCGTCGACGGCTGGCGCCTGAAAAAATCCTGGTATTGGCCACAGGCCCATAACGACGTCGTGCAAAAGCTTCTGCGCAAGGCACGCAAGGGGTCCGAGGTTATTTTTATCCCCGGCAACCATGACGAATTCCTGCGCGAGTATATCGGCACCCATTTCGGTGGCATCGAAGTCAGGACCGAAGCCATTCACGAGGCAGGTGACGGCAGACGCTATCTTGTGCTGCACGGCGACCAGTTCGATTGTGTGGTGAAATATGCCAAATGGCTCGCGGTCCTGGGCGACTGGGCCTACACGGTGCTTCTGGGCATCAATACCTATCTGAATATCGCTCGCCGCAAACTGGGCTTCAGCTATTGGTCCCTTTCCGCCTATCTGAAAATGAAGGCAAAAAACGCCGTACAATATATCGCCAGCTTTGAGGAAGCTGTCGCCCATGAGGCAAAAAGCCAGGGCGTTGACGGCGTTATCTGCGGCCATATCCACCATGCCGAAATCCGGGATATCGACGGTATGGTCTACATGAATGACGGCGATTGGGTCGAAAGCTGTACCGCCCTTGTGGAACACAGCGACGGTCAGTTCGAGATCATCCGATGGGCCGAAGAGCACGCCAAGGAGACTGGAAAGCTCGCGCCGCAATCTGTTTCCGACACCAACAAAGCAGCAGCATAGATGCGTATCTTAATTGTATCGGATGCCTGGCGTCCGCAGACCAATGGTGTTGTCCGTACCCTGGAAACAACCATCGACCAAATCACCAAGCGCGGCCATGAAGTTCACATGATCACGCCGAACGACTTCAAGACGCTCCCCTGCCCGACCTATCCCGAAATCCGGCTGTCGCTGAAGCCCGCAGCGAAAATCGCAAAAATTCTGGAACAGGTTCAACCGGAATATATCCATATCTCCACCGAAGGGCCGCTGGGGCTTGCCGCACGGAATATCTGTGTGAAGAAAAAGCTTGGTTTTACCACCAGCTATCACACCTGTTTCCCGGAATATGTAACGGCACGTTTTCCCGTACCCCTCAGTTGGGGCTATCGCTTCATGCGCTGGTTCCATGGTCCATCGGGCGGTTTGATGGTCGCGACCAACAGCATTGAGACCAATTTGAAAGCCAAGGGTTTCGAAAATATCTGTCGCTGGTCCCGTGGTGTGGATCTGGACCTGTTCCGCCCCGATCTGGAACCGGCTATCAAGGACTTGCCAAAACCCGTTTTCACTTACATCGGCCGGGTTGCCGTTGAAAAGAACCTCAAGGATTTCCTGGACCTCGACCTCCCCGGCAGCAAGCTGGTTGTTGGCGACGGACCGGCCCTGGAGGAATTGCGCCGCGCCTACCCCAGCGCCCATTTCACCGGTGCCAAATATGGAGAGGACTTGGCCCAGCACTATGCCAGCGGAGATGTCTTCGTATTCCCCAGCCGGACCGACACCTTCGGCCTGGTGCTTCTAGAAGCCATGGCGAGTGGCATGCCTGTGGCTGCCTATCCGGTGCCCGGCCCCCTGGACGTGATCGGCCATAACGGCCCCGGCTGTCTGGGCGAGAACCTACGAGAGGCTGCCCTGAATGCCATGAGGATCGACCGGGAAAAAGCCATTGCCCATGCACAGCAATATACCTGGGCGAAATGCACGGATCAGTTTCTGGAGAACCTTGTCGCTGTTTGATGGCCGCCCAGTTGCCCCCATTGGGACAGCAGCAAGACCCCGCCGATACCCGACATGGCGGCCATGGCCCAGAAGGCGTGGCCGCCAAAGGCATCATAGAGAGCCCCTCCGCCCCACATTGCGACAGCAAAGACGATCCCCATCGCGCAGGCATCGAACAGCCCCTGCGCCGTCGACCCCAAATGATCGGGCATACTGCGGCCGATGAAGGTTACGGAGGCCAGATGCGCCGCGGCGAATGTTCCGGCGTGGAGGGCCTGCACCAGAAAGAGCCAGACAAGGTCCGTCGTGACCCCCAGCACAGTCCAGCGGATGACACCGGCAACTACTGCAAACAGAAAAAGCCCGGTAATGTTCAGGTGACGCAACAACCATCCGCCGAAGGCAAAAACCAGCACCTCCAGAATCACGCCCTCCGCCCACAGCATCCCCACAACCGTTTCGGAATGGCCTGCTGCGGTCCAGTGCAATGTTCCAAACCCGTAGAGAACTGCATGACTTGCCAGAAGCATTGACGTAACACCAAGAAACCCGAGGAAACCCGGCTGCCGCAAGGCCTCGGCAAATGCCATGGTGGCCTTGCCGTTTTTGGCGGATGTCTTCAGGTCCGGCAGCAACAAAACCGTACCGCAGATCACAACCGCCGCCAGCATCAGCATCCAGAGCACCGCATCCGCGGAACGCCCTGAAAGAAACCAGCCTGCAGCCGTCGAGACGACGATAAAGCTGAGCGATCCCCAAAGCCTTGCCCGCCCATAATCCAGCCCCAGTTGCTTCGTTGCCACGACACTGAGACTGTCGGACATTGGAATCATGGTGGTGAACAATGTTCCGACCACGGTCCAGAGCAGAAGGATTGACCAGAATCCTGACAGATTGAAAAACGGAACAAGCCCGCAGAGAAAGGCCAGCGCCACCAAGAACAGCACCCGTTTTCGATTGCCGCTGGCATCGGCAATGGCGCTTATTCCCGGGGCCAGAACGACACGTGCCGCCGTACAAACGGCCAGCACAAGGGCGACCTCATTGGCGGAAAAACCTTGGCTTCCAAGCCAGTAGGGCCAAAACGGCAAGACAATACCGCCCGCCGCGAACAGGGCGACGAATTGACCGGCAAACAGGAATTGGGTTTTTCTCAATAAAGGAGTCTGCATAAGCTCGAATTACGCGTCTTCCAGACGGAAGGCAACCGCCCTATAATGGCCGCCGGAGTTGGTCCGATAAATTATTTGTCCATTTGGTCAACCATGCTATAGGGAACAGTTGCCGGTCTTTAGGGCCCTAACGGAAATGGGGCCCCGCCCGGTAGTGAAAAAGCGAAACAGTTCGCAACCAAGCCACAGGGGAGAACAATGAAAACACTGACACGTGCTGCCGGTCTGGCCACGATCATTCTTGGCGTTGCGACCGCACATGCGGCGGATTTCAAGCCGGCTGTCGTCTTCGATATGGGCGGCAAATTCGATAAATCCTTCAATGAAGGTGTTTATCACGGCGCAGAGAAATTCAAGGAAGAGTCCGGCACGCGCTATCGCGAGTTCGAGGTCACCAACGAGACCCAGCGCGAACAGGCCATCCGTAAAATGGCACAGCGCGGTTCAAATCCGGTTCTGGGTATCGGGTTTGCCCAGGCGCCCGCGATCGAAAAAGTCGCGACCGAATTCCCGGATACCAACTTTGCCATTATCGACATGGTCGTCGATAAACCGAATGTGCAGAGCATTGTCTTCAAAGAGCAGGAAGGCTCCTTCCTCGTGGGTATGCTCGCGGCAATGAAATCCGAGACCGGCAAAGTCGGTTTTGTCGGCGGCATGGATATTCCGCTGATCCGCAAATTCGCCTGTGGTTACGAGCAAGGCGCGAAATATGCCAAGCCGGACGTGGAAGTCATTCAGAACATGACCGGTTCCACCCCGTCTGCCTGGAACGATCCGGGCCGTGGCGCAGAACTGACCAAAGGTCAGTTTGACCGTGGCGTAGACGTCGTCTTCGCAGCAGCCGGCGGTACCGGCGTTGGTGTCTATCAGGCTGCCGCTGACTCCGGCAAATATGCCATCGGCGTCGACAGCAACCAGAACCACCTGCATCCCGGCACCATGCTGACCTCCATGGTCAAACGCGTGGATGTTGCTGCATACAACGTCTTCAAAACGGCCTCTGAAGGTAAGTTCAAACCGGGCATCAATAATCTGGGCCTGGCCGAAGGCGGCGTTGGTTGGGCGCTGGACGAAAACAACAAGGACCTGATCACCGCCGACATGAAGGCAAAGGTCGATCAGGCTGAAAAAGACATTATCGCGGGCAAGATCAAAGTCCACGATTACATGTCGGACAACAGCTGCAGCTACTAATTCAGTCTGCAATTGGGTATGAAAATGACAGGTTCTGGCAATCAGCCGGAAATGGTTAAACCGGGGAGCGTGAGCTCCCCGGCTGCCATTGATCTACAGGGTATCAGCAAAGCCTTCGGGCCGGTTCAGGCAAACGACAACGTCAACCTGACCGTACCAAAGGGCACGATCCACGGCATCGTCGGTGAAAATGGCGCTGGCAAGTCGACCCTGATGAGCATTCTTTATGGATTTTACGAGGCCGACAAAGGCAATATTTTTATTTCCGGCCAAAAGGTTAAGATAAAAAATTCAAATGATGCCATCGCCGCCGGCATCGGCATGGTCCATCAGCATTTCATGCTGATCGACAATTTCACGGTTCTCGAAAATGTCATGCTGGGCGCGGAGTCCAGCCAGATGCTATCCGGCAGTGCGGCTGACGCACGCAAGGAGCTGGAGCATCTGGAGGCGGAATACAATCTCTATGTCGATCCCGATGCCGTTGTCGGCGACCTGCCGGTTGGCGAACAGCAACGCGTCGAAATCCTGAAGGCACTCTACCGGGGTGCAGAAATATTGATCCTGGACGAGCCCACAGGCGTGTTGACGCCGCAGGAAACCGACCAGTTGTTCCGTATTCTTGATTCCTTGAAAAGTCGTGGCGTCACGGTGATCCTGATCACTCATAAACTGCGTGAAATCATGGCTGTAACGGACAATGTTTCCGTCATGCGTCAAGGCCAGATCGTTGCCAACCGCAAGACTTCCGAGACGGATCGTGAAGAACTGGCGGAACTCATGGTAGGTCGCAAAGTCCGTATCAAGATGGACAAGTCCCCTGCCCAGGCAGGCAAGGCCATGATGAAGGTCGAACGTGCCACATTGAAGGATTCATTTGGCGTGAAGCGACTGGACAATGTGTCGCTGGAACTGCGCGCCGGTGAAATCGTCGGTATCGCAGGTGTTTCGGGCAATGGCCAAAGCGAACTTCTGGATGTGTTGTCCGGAATGATGTTCCTGGATTCCGGCCAGTTGGAAGTCAACGGCCAGGTCATATCCCCCGACAGTCCGCTGGATGCTGCAGAAATGCGCAAGCTCGGCGTGGCCCATGTCCCCGAGGACCGGCTGCGCCTGGGTCTGATCCCGGCTTTTGACGCCAATGAATCCTCCATTCTGGGTCACCACCGGGACCCGGCCTATAACGGCAAATTCCTCACCGACCTGGACAAGGTCACCAAGGAATGCGCGCGATTGATGGAAGAATATGACGTCCGCCCGCGCGATCCTCATCTGAAATCCGCCAATTTCTCCGGCGGCAACCAGCAAAAGCTGATCCTGGCGCGCGAGATGGACCGGAACCCGCCGATCCTGCTGGTCGGGCAACCGACCCGTGGCGTGGATATCGGCGCAATCGAATTCATTCACAAACAGATCATCGCCATGCGGGATGCAGGCTGTGCGATCCTCGTCGTCTCTGTGGAACTGGACGAGATCATGTCGCTCAGCGACCGCATATTGGTGATGTTCGAAGGGCGTATCGTCGGCGAGGTTGCCGGTGATGAGGCCGACGAGAAAACTCTGGGTCTGATGATGGCAAACGCAATGCCGCGAAATAAGCAGAAACAGGAGGGCAAGGCATGAGCCAGGCAAAACCGCCCCTCCCCCGCTGGATCGACGTCGGCGTCATCCCGCTGATCAACATCATGCTGGCCCTGATCGTGGCTGGCCTGATCGTGCTTTTGATCGGGGAAAACCCGCTCGAGGCCATGGAAATCCTGATCTATGGCGCCTTCGGCTACGAAGAGGCCCTGGGCTATACGCTCTACTACACAACCAACTTCATCTTCACCGGTCTGGCCGTTGCCGTGGCATTCCACGCGGGCCTGTTCAACATCGGTGGCGAAGGTCAGGCCTATATTGGCGGCCTGGGTGTCGGGCTGGCGATGCTGGCGCTCGACAACTACCTGCCGTTCTGGGCTTTGGCGCCGATCGGTATTCTGGCTGCCGGTCTGTTCGGCACCGCCTGGGCCGCCGTTCCGGCCTATTTGCAGGCCTATCGCGGTAGCCACATCGTGATCACCACCATCATGTTCAACTTCATTGCTTTTGAACTGATGAACTATCTGATGGTGAATGTCCTGATCGAACCGGGCCAGATGTCTCCGGAAAGCCGGGACTTCACCAGTGCCGGGCAAATTCCCTTCATGCATGAGGCCTTTGCCTGGTTCGGGATGGAAATCACCCGCTCTCCGCTGAACCTGTCGATCATCTTCGCCCTGCTTTGCTGTGTCTTCGTGTGGTTCTTTATCTGGCGCACGCGCTGGGGCTTTGAAATCCGGACCGTGGGGCAAAGCGAAAAGGCCGCCGTCTATGCCGGTATCGACCCGCGCAAGGTCATTATGCTGGCGATGGGCATCTCCGGTGCGCTGGCTGGCTTTGTCGGCCTCAATGAAGTGATGGGCGTTCATCACAAGATTCTGCTGAACTTTGTGGCCGGTTACGGCTTCACCGGGATCGCGGTTTCCCTCATGGGCCGCAACCATCCGGTCGGCATCATCCTGGCAAGCCTCCTGTTCGGGGCCCTGTTCCAGGGCGGCGCGGAACTTGCCTTCGACATTCCGACCATCACCCGTGAATATGTCGTGACCATTCAGGGTCTGATCATTCTGTTCTGCGGCGCCCTTGCCCTCATGTGCAAACCCTGGGTCGAGATGCTGTTCTGGATGGTCCTGAAAAGCAAAGCACCGAAAGAACAGGAGGCCTGATCATGGACGATACATTTGCAATTCTCGTATCGACCCTGGCGGGTACGATGCGCGTTTCCACGCCGTTGATTCTCTGTGCCATGGCCGGTCTGTTCTCCGAACGCTCCGGCATCATCGACATCAGCCTGGAAGGTAAACTGCTCGGCAGTGCCTTTGCCGCTGCCAGTGCGGCCTATGTCTTTGATTCCGCATGGATCGGCCTGGGTGTGGCCATGCTGTCCTCTGTCTGCCTCAGCCTGCTACACGGCTTTGCCTGCATCACGCATAAAGGCAACCAGGTGGTCAGTGGCGTTGCCATCAACATCCTGATGTCCGGCCTGACCGTGGTCCTCGGCCTCGCCTGGTTCAGCCAGGGCGGGCAGACCCCGGCGGTATCCAAAAACGGGCGTTTCGGACCGATTACCCTGCCGGGTGCGGAGGCGCTGTCTGACGTTCCGGTCCTGGGACCGATTTACCATAGCGTGATCAGCGGCCATAACCTGCTGGTCTATATCGCATTCCTGGCGGTCCCTTTCACCTGGTGGGTGGTCTACAAGACCCGCTTTGGTCTGCGTCTGCGCGCCGTGGGTGAAAACCCGAAGGCCGTCGATACAGCCGGGATTTCCGTCACCTTCCTGCGATATCGCGCCGTGATGATCGCCGGTGCACTTTGCGGCATCGGCGGGGCCTATCTGTCGATTGCACAAAACGCATCCTTCGTGCGCGAAATGTCTGCAGGTCAGGGCTATATCGCCCTGGCGGCAATGATTTTCGGCAAGTGGAGGCCCACTCCTGCCCTGGGTGCCTGTCTGATGTTCGGCTTCCTCAACGCCGTTGCCATCCGCCTGCAGGGCGTGGCGATCCCAGGCATTGGAGAAGTACCGGTTCAATTGATCCAGGCATTGCCGTATATTCTAACCGTAGTCCTGTTGGCAGGCTTCATCGGCAAGGCGATTGCGCCCAAGGCAATCGGCGTGCCCTACGTCAAGGAGCGTTAAGTCATGGCAATGGACGATATCCTGCTGGCCGCCGCCAAGGCCGCCATGGACAAGGCCTATGCCCCCTATTCGAAGTTTCAGGTAGGGGCCGCGCTTCGCACGCCTGACGGCCAGATTTTCAGCGGATGCAACGTTGAAAATGCGGCCTATCCCCAGGGTTGCTGTGCGGAAGCCTCCGCTATTTCCGCCATGGTCATGGCAGGCGGGCGCAAGATTGCCGAAATCGCCGTATTAGGCAAAGGCGATGCGCTGGTAACGCCCTGTGGCGGTTGCCGCCAGCGCATCCGCGAATTTGCCGCACCGGATGCGGAAATCCACGTCTGCGGACCGGACGGCCTGCGCCAGACCTTTACACTGGAAGAATTGTTGCCTGCGTCCTTTGGACCGGAGAATTTGAAATGACTGCTGCCGCAAAAATCATTCAACATAAAGTCCCCGGCGTCGCCCCTCGCGTCGGTATCATTCTGGGTTCCGGCCTGGGTGGTTTCGCTGATGCCGTGGAAGATGCCATTGCCCTGCCCTATGGCGATCTGCCCGGCTTCCCGGAAGCCGGTGTCGCCGGGCACGCCGGGCAATTGGTCCTTGGTACGGTCGGTAAAACACCGGTCGCCGTTTGCCAGGGCCGTGCCCATTACTATGAACATGGCGATGCCAGCGTGATGAAGGAAACCGTTCGCACGCTGAAATCCATCGGCTGCGAAACGCTGATCCTGACCAACGCTGCTGGCAGCCTGATGGAGGAAAGCGGCCCGGGTTCGGTCATCCTGATCAACGACCATATCAATTTTGCCGCAACCTCCCCGCTTTTCGGCGAAAAGGGCAATGATCGCTTTGTCGACCTGTCCGCGGCCTATGACGCCGATATCCGCGAAAAGCTGAGCACCATTGCCGACGACCTGGGAATTGACCTTCCTGAGGGCGTTTATATGTGGTTCTGCGGGCCGCATTTCGAAACCCCGGCGGAAATTC
Organism: Aestuariispira ectoiniformans; assembly: GCF_025136295.1. Lineage (GTDB taxonomy): Bacteria > Pseudomonadota > Alphaproteobacteria > UBA8366 > Aestuariispiraceae > Aestuariispira_A > Aestuariispira_A ectoiniformans. Next base: position 3,102,881 of record NZ_CP062788.1, read on the forward strand.
GTGCGGCCAAGCTTTTGGGCGCTGACGCCGTTGGCATGTCCACGGTACCGGAAGTCATTCTGGCCCGTCAGGCAGGCATGAAAGTAGCAGCCATGTCGATTGTCACGAATATGGCGGCCGGTATGTCCAAAACCGCCTTGAGCCATGAGCAGACCATGGAACAGGCTGCCGAAGGCGCGCGCAAGGTGATCCGTCTGCTGACCGCCTATCTTGAGGGAGACGTCTGATGGCCGATATCAAGGAAACGGCCAAACGGGCGCTTGGCCTGCTGGACCTGACGAGCCTTAACGACGGCGATACCGAACAGACCGTGCGCGATCTTTGCGCCAAGGCCCATACCAAATACGGCCCGACCGCGGCTGTCTGCGTCTGGCCACGTTTTGCGAAACTGGCAGCAGACTTGCTGAAAGACAGCCCGATCCAGGTTGCTGCGGTTGCCAATTTCCCGCAAGGCGATGCCGATATCGACCAGGCGGTTACCACCAGCTCTCATATCATCGCCGACGGCGCGGATGAGGTGGATGTGGTGTTTCCCTATGCCGCATTCCTGGACGGCGACACGGAAGTCGCCGCACAGCTTGTTTCTGCCAGCAAGAAAGCCTGCGGCCCGAATGGGCGTCTGAAAGTCATCCTGGAAACCGGATGCCTCAAAGATCCGGAAGCCATCAGGCAGGCGAGCCTGATCGCCTTGGAAAACGGTGCTGATTTCATCAAGACCTCCACCGGCAAGACAGAAGTCTCCGCCACGCTGGAGGCTGCCCGTATCATGCTGGAATGCATCCGGGACACCGGGTCCAAAGCAGGCTTCAAGCCATCGGGCGGTATCCGTGACGTGAACGATGCCGCGCAGTATCTGGCGCTGGCCGACGAGATCATGGGGCCGGACTGGGCCACAGCCCAGACATTCCGTTTCGGTGCCAGCGGTCTGCTGAACAACCTCATTGCCGTCCTGGATGGTGAAGACAATGCTGCTCCTTCCATTGAGGCTTACTAATCCATGCTGCCACAGGAAATCATTCGTAAGAAGCGCGACGGCCAAGCCCTGAGCGCCGAGGAAATCGCCTTTTTTGTCAAAGGCATAAAAGACGAAAGCATTACCGAAGGTCAGGTTGCCGCCTTTGCCATGGCAGTCTTCTTCCAGGGGATGGGCATGGACGAGCGGGTGGAGCTGACCCGCAACATGATGCATTCCGGGACGGTCCTTCATTGGGGCGACCTCGATCTGGGCGGTCCGGTCCTCGACAAACATTCCACCGGCGGTGTTGGCGACAAGGTCAGCCTGATGCTGGGCCCGATCGTGGCTGCCTGCGGCGGCTATGTGCCCATGATCTCCGGTCGCGGTCTGGGACACACCGGCGGCACGTTGGACAAGTTCGATTCCATTCCGGGCTACAACGTGATGCCGGATGATGAAACCTTCCGCCGTGTCGTGAAGGAAGTCGGGGTCGCCATCATCGGGCAGACGGGCAACCTCGCCCCGGCGGACAAACGGTTCTACGGCATTCGCGATGTAACTGCGACGGTGGAATCCGTACCGCTGATCACCGCCTCCATCCTGTCCAAGAAACTGGCGGCGGGCCTGGAAGGCCTGGCGATGGATGTGAAATGCGGCAACGGTGCTTTTGCCGACACGCCGGAAATGGCACGCGAACTGGCGGAAAGTATCGTCCATGTTGCCAATGGCGCGGGCGTGCCGACCACGGCACTCATCACCGACATGAATCAGGTTCTGGGCCATCATGTGGGCAATGCGGTTGAGATGATCGAGACCATCGACTATCTGACCAAACCGGAAAGCCGGGAGCCGCGCCTTCATGAAGTGGTAATCGACCTGGCGGCGGAGATGCTGCTGCTGGGCAGGCTGGTCGGCAATGTGGATGAAGGCCGCGCCAAGGCGCAGGCATCACTGGACAATGGCAAGGCCGCCGAAATCTTCGCCCGTATGGTCGTGGAACTGGGCGGTCCGGCTGACCTGATCGAGAAGATGGAGGACCACCTCCCCCTCGCCCCGGTTCAGATGGATATCCTGCCGGAAACGGATGGCGTGATCACCGCAATGGATACGCGTGCCATCGGTGTCGCCGTGGTCGAACTGGGGGGCGGACGACGTCGGGCCGCCGATAAAATCGACTATGGCGTGGGTCTTACCAATTTCCGCCATGTCGGCGAAAAGGTTGATGCCAGCACGCCGATTGCACGGGTCTATGCCCGCAACGAAGAGGCCGCCCAACGCACCGCACAGGCCGTGCGTGCCGCCGTCTCGGTCGGAACGGATACCTCCATCGGCGACACTGCCATTCTTGACCGCCTTGTGAAGTGACCCCATTTAAGGGGTCTCTGGTGATGGCTGTACAGACACAGAATATGAAAGGTATGACGCCATGAAACGGGCGATCATCTTGGTCATGGATTCCTTCGGCGTTGGCGCCGCACCTGATGCAGACGCATTCGGCGACACCGGTTCCGACACATTGGGGCATATCGCGGCAGCCTGTGCGGCAGGCAAAGCCGACAACAGTCTGCGCCGGGGGCCGTTGCACCTGCCAAACCTGGCCCGGTTGGGGTTGGGCCTTGCCGCCCAGAAGAATACCGGCTCCCTCCCGAACGGACTGGGCGTTGCCGCCGATACGGTTGAAGGGGCCTATGGCTTTGCCGCGGAAGTCAGCAAAGGCAAGGATACGCCCAGCGGCCATTGGGAAATCGCCGGCCTGCCTGTTGACTTCGACTGGGGGTTCTTCCCGAAGACGGTTCCCTCCTTCCCTGAAGAATTGGTGAACGACCTTGTCCGCGAGGCCGACCTGCCCGGTATTCTGGGCAACAAACATGCCTCCGGCACCACGATCATCGAGGAGCTGGGCGAAGAGCATATCCGCAGTGGCAAGCCGATCTGCTATACCAGTGCGGATTCCGTCTTCCAGATTGCCGCCCATGAGACCCATTTCGGCCTGGAAAGGCTTTATGAGGTTTGTGAAATCGCCAAACGCCTGACGGAGAAACTGAACGTAGGCCGGGTCATCGCCCGCCCCTTCATCGGCGAGAGCCCGGCAGACTTCAAGCGCACCGGCAACCGCCGCGACTACACAGTTCCGCCTCATGCCGACACCCTTTTGGACAGGCTCTCCGCCGGTGGTGGCGAGGTGATCTCGGTGGGCAAAATCTCCGATATCTTTGCCCATAAGGGCATCACCAAAAAGGTCAAAGCCACCGGCAATATGGCGCTTTTCGATGCCACGCTGGAAGAAATGAAAACGGCTGGCGACAACAGTCTGATTTTTACCAATTTCGTTGATTTCGACAGTTCTTACGGCCATCGCCGGGACGTGCCCGGCTATGCCCATGCCCTGGAGGAATTCGACCGCCGCCTGCCGGAGCTGGAAGCGATGCTGCAACCGGGAGACCTTGTCCTGATCACCGCCGACCACGGCTGTGATCCGACATGGCAGGGCAGCGACCACACCCGCGAATGCGTGCCTGTGCTGTTCTTTGGCCCTGCTGCAAAAGCGGGAGACCTCGGCAAACGCGATACTTTTGCCGACATGGGCCAGACAATCGCAAGCCACCTTGGCCTTCAGCCGTTGCCAGCCGGAACCGATTGCTTCCAGGCATAGGCACACAGCCAGACATTCTACGATCCTACAGTTGTTTATTTGGGGGAAAAATGACCACAGCCCTGCGCTTTCAATCCACTGAAGACGGCCGACTGACAGAGGACATGAAACAAGCCTTCCTGCGGGACGGCTTTCTCATTCTGGAGAATTTCGTGCCCGCCGAAGACTGTGACCGTCTTAAAGAGCGCGCCAACAAACTAGTGGACAATTTTGACCCTGAAGGCGTGTCATCCATTTTTTCCACCAAAACCCGGACCCACGCCAAGGACGACTATTTCCAGACGTCTGGAGACAAAATCCGTTTCTTTTTCGAGGAAGAGGCCTTTGACGAAGACGGGGAGCTGAAACAGGCCAAACATCTGTCGATCAACAAACTCGGCCATGGCATGCACGACCTGGACCCTGTTTTCGACGGTTTTTCGCGTACCGACAAGCTGCGCAACCTCGCTGAAAGCCTGGAGATGGCCGATCCGCTACTCCTGCAATCCATGTATATCTTCAAACAGCCTCATATTGGCGGTGAAGTGAATTGCCACCAGGATTCCACCTTCCTTTATACGGACCCGATGAGCGTCGTCGGTTTCTGGTTCGCCCTGGAAGATGCAACCACGGAAAACGGTTGTCTCTATGGGATTGCGGGCGGTCACAAGGGGCCGTTGCGCCAACGTTTCCGCCGCGAGGGCGATATCCTGAAAATGGAACGGCTGGACGACAGCCCCTGGCCTGAGGAAGGCGAAGCTGCCCTGGATGTACCCAAGGGCACGTTGATCCTGTTGCACGGCCTTCTGCCCCATCGTAGCTGCGCCAACCGGTCGGACAAATCGCGCCATGCCTATACCCTGCATGTGATTGACGGCCAGACGGATTATCCGGATGACAACTGGCTGATCCGCGACGAAAGTCTTCCGCTGCGGGGCTTTTAATCATGGAGACCGCATCCATTCCAAAGGCGGAAATCCACGTTCATATCGAAGGAACGGTTACGCCTTCCCTGGCTGAAACACTGGCGAAACGTAACGGAATCTCTTTGCCTGCCGATGTTCTGGCGTTGAAAAACCGTTTTCGCTGGCCGGACTTCAATGAATTCCTCAAAGGCTATGACCTGATTGCCGCCTGCATCCGCAGTGGCCGGGACTATGAGGATGTGGTCTATGACTACCTTCGTCGCTGTGCGGCCGAAGGCACGATCTATGTGGAATATTTTGGCTCTTCCGATCACGCCGAGATGTCCGGCATTCCTTATGAAGAGATGCTGGCAGGAATGGTGCGCGCCATCGACCGTGCCGAGGTGGATTTCGGAATCGTCTGCCGGATCATCATGACCTGCGTGCGGCATCTGGGGCCGGAACGCGCGGTCAATGTGGCCCGCCTCACGGTCGACCAGGCACATGACTATGTGGTCGGCTTTGGCATGGGGGGTGACGAAAAAGCCTATCATCCGAAAGACTTTGCCCCTGCTTTCGAGATCGCACATGAGGCAGGCCTTGCCTGCACGTCACATGCGGGCGAGGTTTGCGGCCCGCAAAGCGTCACAGACACCCTGGATTACCTGCCGGTTGTGCGGATCGGACATGGTGTTCGCGCCATTGAAGATGAGAAACTGGTCCAGCGGATCATTGATCAGGGGATTACCCTGGAATGCTGCCCCGGCAGCAATATTGCGCTTGGAATCTACGAAGACCTTGACCGGCATCCTCTCCCTGCCCTGATGCAGGCCGGTTGCATGGTAACCCTGAACTCAGATGACCCACCCCATTTCGAGACGACCATCGGTCAGGAATACAAAAATGCCGCCCGCCACTGGGGATTCGACCGTGGGCGTCTGATCGAAATCACGCGAACGTCGCTAGAAGCAAGCTTTGCAGACGACGCAACCAAGAGTAAACTGATAGGCCGACTGTCTTAACAACAACAAGAAAAGGACGGCACATATATCATGCTTCGTATGATTGCTTTCGATGCAGACGACACCCTCTGGCACACAGAGGATATGTTTCAGGAAACCCAGAAGCGTCTGTCTGAAATCCTGAAGGAACACGCCCCGGACGATGTCGTCGAAACAGTCCTGAACGATACCGAAAAACGAAATATCGGCCTCTTCGGCTTCGGCATTAAGGGCTTTACCCTGTCGATGGTTGAAACAGCGATCGAGCTGTCAGACGGAGATATCTCAGCCAGACAAATTCACGAAATCATTATGATGGGCAAGCAGATGCTGGATGCGCCCATGCGTCTGTTCGATGATGTTTATAATGTCCTCAATGGTTTGAAAGGCCGCTACCAGCTCTCGATCATCACTAAGGGCGACCTGTTGGACCAAACCAACAAAATTGATAAATCCGGTCTGGCGCAGCTTTTCGACTACACCCAGGTCGTCAGCCACAAGGACCCCGGGACGTATAACAGCCTTTTTCAGGCCTGGGGAATAGAACCAAGGTCCGTCATGATGGTTGGCAATTCCGTACCTTCAGACGTGGCGCCAATTCTGGAGATCGGCGGGCATGCGGTCCACATTCCCTATGAGGTCACCGCAGTTCACGAACTGCATGACAAAAGGCCGGACAGCGACCGCTTTCATCAACTGGAAAATATCCGCGAATTACCGGATTTGTTGGACAGGATCGACCTGCGTGAATTGATTTAACAAAGGTAGGCCGCGACACAGAAGCCCCCCGGTCAAAAATGCACGCCGCCCCGTTTCCCAGGCGTGCATGGGGGTCGTATCGACAGCAGTTTTAATCAGACATAGGGGCGGAACTGAACGTATTCAGCCCAGCAACGCTCTACTTTACGCAGCGTCGTCACGATCTGTTCCAGTTCTTCCTCTTCGACCGGTTGATCGCTGGCGGCAACATGTTCCAGATGATCAATCTTCCGGATTTCCGGTACCAGTTCACGGCCCTTTTCGGTTAGCGAGACCCGAACCGCGCGCTTGTCATGTTCATCCCTCTCCTGCGTCAGATAGCCGTATTCAACCAGTTTGCGAATACTGTAGTTCACGTTCTGACCCAGGTAATAGCCCCGTTCAACAAGGTCGCGCACCAGGATTTCGGAATCGCCAATATTCGCCAGCATCAACGCCTGTGGCGCGTTAATGTCGCGAATCCCCAGCTTATTCAATTCGATCCGGACGATATCGAGAAAGCGTCTATGTAATCGCTCAATCAGGACTATCATCTCAAAATACGGGTTGGACATACCCCTCCTCTCCTAGCACTTTACTCTGTTACCTATCATCATTTTCTTAATAGCCTCTTAAAATTAGACTATTGGTAGAAAGACACCAGTACTTTTATCAATTCTATGGTATATTCTACATAACAGGATTATGGATACCATTTTACTTACCTTAAAGTTGAAAAGAAAAATGGAAGCAAAGAGAAGTGAAATCAAAGTGTCAAAATTACTTTTGAAAATAGCAAAAAAAACATTTCCCGTATTTTTTATATTCGCTTTGGTTTCCTGCGATTCATTAACACATGAGACACAAAACGCCGATCAGCCTCTTAATGCGGAACATCTGATCGCCCTTGGCGACCGGGCAAATGAAAGCGGTGACTGGAAAACCGCTATAACATTTTACCAACAGGCTCATCTTACCACGCCCGGTTCTCCGGCTCCTCTCCTTGCAATGGCAAAAACATTTGAAGAAGCCGGGTCCTACAGCAATGCCGCACGCGTCTACTATCAATTGTCGCGGATGACCGGCCCGGGCCAAAAAGTCCCTATGCTGATCAAGACCGGGCAAAACTGGCTGAAGGCACAGGAAGCAGATCAGGCAATCACCGTGCTCAACGAAGCACAGGCACTTGCGCCCGACAACGCCTCCATATCCGTTGGTTTAGGTATCGGGCATGACCTGAAGGCGGAATTTTCTACCGCACAGGCCATTTATGAGGACGTTCTGAAAAGGCATCCGGAGAACCGCGCTGCGGCAAACAACCTGGGTCTGTCCTATCTCTTTACCGGTGACACAGACCTCGCCATCCGACAACTCGCGGCCCTGGGCGATACGGCAGGCCCACAGCACCGCTTTAACCTGGCCATGGCCTACGGCATGGCCGGTCGCATGGGCGAAGCGGAAAAGCTTTTGCGGGAATCGGGCATGGACACAAATGTGAAGGAAAACCTGGCGGCTTTCGAACGCTTGCGGACAATGTCCCCGGAAGAGCGCGCGGCCTTCATTTACGGAAGTCAGCTAAAGTCCCACACCACCGCAGCCAAGAGCGCACAATAATTCCCTACAAAAGACAGGAGGCAGTGATCGCCACAACCACTGCCTCCCCATTCCCCGGAACAGACCCAGCGAGGTCCCGGTGGAAACTTGATACCAAACGCTACACGCCGCTCAACCCGTCAATGGCCTTCAGAATTGCCGGTCCGAGAAGGACAATAAACAATGACGGCAGGATAAAGACAATCATCGGAACAGTCAGAACTGCCGGCAATTTTGCCGCCTTTTCTTCTGCTTTCAGCATACGTTCATCACGATACTCATCCGCCAGAACGCGCAGCGACTGCGCAAGAGGCGTCCCATATCGCTCTGACTGCAGCAAGGTATTCACAACGCTGCGGATTTGTTGCATGTCCGTGCGGCGCGCCAGGTTTTCCAACGCCTGACGACGCTCTGGCAGGAAGCCGAGTTCAACCGCGGTCAAGGAAAGCTCATCCGCCATTTCGGGACTTGCCGCCTCGATCTCGCCGCTAACCCTTTTCAGGGCGGCTTCCAGTCCCAAACCCGCTTCCGCACAAATAACCATCAGGTCCAAGGCATCGGGCAGCCCGAAGAGAAGCGCCGTTCGCCGCTTCGCCACGGCATTTCGCACCATGATGTCCGGCAAATAGGACGAAACCAGCACCAGCGCGATTGTAATGGTCAACTTGATCATCATGCCAAGTTCACCGACCCCCAGCAGGAACAGGACAGCCGCCGTCAGCAGGCCAACGCCCAACGGCAGGACAAGCTTGGCAAAAAGATACACAATCAGCGCATCCTTGTTACGGTATCCGGCCTGGGTCAGGCGCATGCTGATGGCTTCGGCGTGACTGCTTTTCAGCAGGTCCAACTTATGGACAACCGTCCGAATGAAACTTTTTGTAGCGTCCTTCGGCTTGCCTCGGCGACGCGGTCCGACCAACTCGCCACGCATCCGTTCAACATAGGCTTTCAACGCCTTGTCCCGGCGTTTTCCCTGCCGCCTTTCGGCATAGACATACCAGAAACTGCCATAGATCAGCAGCGCCGATACCGCCGCCAATATGGTGAGGATATCCAGAGATCCCAGGCCCATCCAGACTTCGGTATTTTCGATCATATCCGGAACCTCACCAGCTTATACATGACCGCAACACCAACAGCGATAAAGCCCAGACCGATCCCCATGATCATACGGCCACGCGGGTCATAGACCAGCATCAGCACATATTCGGGATTGATCAACAGCAGGATCATGAACATCAGGAAGGGCAATGACCCAAGGATATAGGCACTGGCGCGGGCCTCCGACGACATTGCCTTGATCTTCAATTTCATCTGCTTACGCTGGCGTAGGATATCCGACAGATTCTCCAATGTCTCCCCCAGGTTACCACCAGTATCCTGTTGAATTGAAAGAGAGATCACAAAGAACTTCAATTCCTGGGCAGGCAATCGTTCAGTCGCCTGCCAAAGGGCTTCGTCCATTGGTGTACCAACCCGGACCGCCTCGGTAATTGTGCGGAATTCAACGCCAACCGGCCCGGTAAACTCACGCCCGATAGACGCCATGGCTTCACCGATAGGCAGGCCGGACTTCAACCCGCGCACCATCAGGTCAATTGCATCGGGAAACTGGTTGATAAACGCATTCAGGCGTTTTGACACCCAATAGCGGATAACCATCCAGACCAGACCCGGCCCGACGGCAAACGCAGTCAACACCGACAGCAGCCCCGGCAGCCCGGCAAAGAGTTTCATGCCGGCAAAGATTACAATCGCGATCGCGGCGGACGCCAAAAGGAAATGGCTGATGCTGATCGACTTACCGGTTTGCTTCAGGGCTTTTTGAATATTGTCACGACGCGGCAAAATCCTGATGAGAATGGCAAGCCACCGGGATTCCGCCACCATATCCTTTTTAACGGAAACCGGTTTCCCATCCTGGCTGACGACGGCCTTGCCCCGTGCGCGATTGCTGATCACACCGGCCCGGCGCTCACGCTGTTTCTGGCGTTTGCCGCTGCCGTTTAACGCGACACCGATCAAAATGGTGATCACACCGGCCATGCCGCTCAGGATTACGAGGTCCATCGTCGTCATGACGTCCCCTCCGACATTGCCTGCATCAGGGCCTTGCCCAGGCCATAATAGTCGGCATGGCTCATGAATACCGGACGCAGGCCGCTGCACCTGAATTCGCCGGTCAGGCGGCCTTCGGTATCCTCACCCGTAAACTCATAGGTAAACAGATCCTGCGTGGTGACAATCTCGCCTTCCATCCCCACCACTTCGGTAATCTTGGAAACACGGCGAACGCCATCGCGCATACGCGAGACCTGGACCACCATGTGGACCGCATTGGCAATCTGCGAGCGAACCGCCTCATGCGGCAGCTTGACCCCGGCCATGGCCACCATATTCTCAAGACGGGTCAGCGCCTCACGCGGATTGTTGGCGTGGATCGTACACATGGAACCGTCGTGACCGGTGTTCATCGCCTGCAGCATATCCAGGGCTTCCGCCCCGCGAATCTCGCCCAGAATGATGCGGTCAGGGCGCATACGCAGGGTGTTTTTCAACAGGTCCCGCATGGTGATCTCGCCTTTGCCTTCCAGGTTCGGCGGACGGGTCTCAAGACGCACCACATGCGGCTGCTGCAACTGAAGCTCTGCTGCATCCTCAATGGTACAGATACGTTCACCCGGATCAATCATGCGCGACAAGGCGTTCAGCATCGTCGTCTTACCGGAACCGGTACCGCCGGAAATCAGGATATTCAGCCGCGCGCGCGCCGCAATCCGCAGCACCTTGCCCATGGCAGGCGAGATATTGCCCTGTTTCTCCATCACCTCGAAGGTGATCTTCTTCGTAGAAAACTTACGAATGGAAATACTCGGACCGTCAATTGCCAGAGGCGGAATGATGACGTTTACACGCGAACCGTCTTCCAGACGGGCATCCACCAGCGGCGTGCTTTCGTCCACACGGCGACCGATCCGGGAGACAATCCGCGTTGCGATATTCATGACATGGCTGTCGTCGCGGAAGGTGACCCCGGACAGCTCCAGCTTACCGCCGCGTTCCACATAGACCTGCTTGGCACCGTTAACCATGATGTCGGTCACGGCCTCATCCGCGAGCAAGGGCTCCAGCGGACCCAACCCCAACATATCGTTCAGCAACAGCGTCACCAGATCACGCTGTTCCATCTGATTGAGCTGAATTTGTTTTTCCGCGAGGATTTCGTCGACGACTTCCGTAATCTGTGCCGCCAGGTCCGACCGCGGCATTTCCAGTGCCTTGGCGATATCGATCCGCTCCAGCAAGATGGGATGCACACTCTCCTTGGCGGAATCCAGTGTGCTGCGCGTCTTGCGGGCCGCATTGGCCGCCCCTTCAGCATTCGGGACGATCCGTTTTGCTTCGAAAAGGACTTCGTTCAGGCCAACGGTCACCAGGTCACGACGATCTTCACCGGATACCGAGAGGCCTTCCTTCATGGCAATTTCTTCCAGAAGGTTTTCGACCAAAGTCGCGGCTTCTTCCCGTGATACGGAAAGAATAGCCTCCGGCTTCATTGTCTTGAGGCATTTCTCAACCGTCATTCTGGCAAGACGTTCGTGAAGGTCGTCGTTGCTTTCCGCGGTTGCTTCCGTCGTTTCGGCTGCCTCCGGGAGTACCGCCTCCGCCTGTTCCGTCACATCGTCGGCCGCGCAGGGCTTGCGCGCCTCCGAGCTCTTCGCGTCGGCCTTTTCAGGCTCGCGATACTTATGAAGGTCCAGAACCGGTGCTTCCGGTTGTTTGTCCGTTTTCCGACGGCCGAACATCGTTACTTGCCTTTTTTCTTCAAAAACTTAGAGAAAATCCCCTTCTTTGTGTCTTCCTCAGAGCCACAAATATGTTTGGCCGCAAGCTCCACAGCCTTTTTCATTTTTCCGTTCCCCGCAGACAGAATTGTCTTGCCTTCTTCCAGGCAGCGGCAGAACTGATCAGGGTCATAGGGAATTTGACCGGCAACAGGATGCCCCAGATTCTTTTCAAAGGTTTGCAGCGGCAGTTCGCCGGTCTTGCTGAACCCAACGCGGTTGAGGATAACCTTCACCTCGCCCGTCGCGCCCCACTCCTTCAATGCAGCCTTGATGCGCAATGCATCCCGCAAACCGGCAAGCGTCAGGTCCGATACCAGAGTAATAACGTCCGCCCCACTCAACAGAGACTGGGATGCGGGGACCAGGCTGCGAGGCAGGTCCACAACCACCTCCTCAACGGCGTCGCCCAACAGATCCAGCGCCTTGAAGATACCAACCTCGTCCAGGCTCATCGGTCGGCTCAACCCTTCTTCAGAGCACAACAGCGACAGTTTTTCACTGACCTGAGTAAGGGAGCGCGCAAGGAACAGCTCGTCCATCCGGTCCGGGGTTTCCAGCGCATCACGCATGCCGTGGCCCGGTTCAAGGTCAAGCTGTAGCGCCGACGTGCCGAAAAACGGGTCCAGATCCATCAACACGCATTTTTCGCCCTGTTCCTCGGCGAAATACCAGGCCAGATTCATGGCAACGGTACTGGCGCCGACCCCCCCCCGGGTGCCGACAACGACATGAAGTTTCGCCCGATCATTCTCGACCGGAACCGGACCAACAGGCTTGGTCAGTTTTTCCAAGGTCGCGATCAGCGTATCTGCCGCCAGCGGCTTGACGATATAATCCACGACGCCCAGGTCAATCAGATGACGGTAAAAGCCAACATCATTGACGCTGCCAAACGTGATAACCTTCGTTCCCGGATCGCAAACATCCGCGAGATCCCCCAAGGCTTCTTCCGGATTGTCGGAACCGTCCAGGTCAATCACCAGAATTTTCGGCGTGTCGATATCCTTCAGGACAGTGATCGCCTGCGGAATACCACCGGAAAAAATACGGTCGACAGAGTAGTTCGTCGCTGTCGCAACTTTTTCCAGAACCGACGCGGACTCGCTGTCTGCCGCGAAAGCCATAAATGGTTCGCCGGATGCGATGTCTTCGGATTTCTTTTTCAATGCCATAGCCATTATTACCCTCCGGAGCCTCCGGCGCTCTGTGCAGACGTCGTCAGGTCCTCCTTCAGGAGTGGTTCGGTCACACGCTTGTGATAGCGTTCAACTGCAGACGCGGCCCGATCGCCATCCCAGGATTCTGCGCTTTTCCCACGCATCAGGTCTTCCGGATCCGCAACCATAAGACCCAGATTGGTAACGTTGGAACAACCGAAATTGGGCGAGGCCAGATTTTCAAAGCGCCGCTCGTATTTCGACGACCAATTCGGGCAATCCGGCAGTTTGACGACAACCTTGCGAACGGCAACGGTGACGCTGGCGTCATTGCCCTGCCCTGCGGCATCCATCTCCTTAACCGGGCGCAGCACCGCCTGATAGCCCTGATCCGCCAGGAGGGCCCGGAGAATATCCGCCTGCGTTTGGCGAATGGGTCCTTCGGTAAAACGGACTTCCAGCACATCGCTCTGATCGGCGCCGGTCCGGCCCAGGAATTCCTGTACCTTGTCCATCTCGGAGGATGCCGGGCGATTGTCGGTTGCATCAAACTGCACCGCATGGCTGTAATAAACTGGCTGCACCTGAAGTTCAGGCACTTCCGGGCGCATGGGCACCGGATCCTGATAGGCCCAGCAGCCGGTCATGGAGACAAAAGCCAGCGGCATCAGGAACATCAATGCGCGGCGACCGGATATGTTCTTACGATATTCCATCCGACATCTCCTCATTCAAACTGGAAGCCGACCGGGCCAATCAGACGATTGCCGCGACTGTCCACCGTTGCCCCTTTCGGCGCAGGTTTCTTCGGCTGGCGGTTAAGGGATGAACCCAAGACCCGTTCGCTGTCCGTCGGCGGATAATAGCCTTCCGTGGGGTCCATCAGTTTCGCCTGGGCAACGGGACGCACCACATAGGGCGTCACAACAATGACCAGTTCGCTTTCGTCACGCCTGAAGTTATCCGACGAGAACAAGGCCCCCAGGATCGGGATATCGGCCAACCCCGGCAGGCGCGAGACGTCGTGTGTGACGTCGTTGCTGATCAGACCGGCAATTGCGAAGCTTTCGCCCGATCCCACTTCAACCGTGGTTTCCGCCCGACGTGTTGTCAGCGACGGAATCTGGAAAGTGTTCAGCGTCACCGCATTGGTATTGGACAACTGGCTGACCTCCGGACGGACATGCAGGTTAATACGGCCGCCATCCAGGATTGTCGGCGTGAAGGCCAGCGACACACCGAACTGCTTGAAGACAATCGTCACACGCCCATCGGATCCCGGCACCAGGATCGGGAATTCCCCACCCGCCAGGAAGCTGGCCGTTTCACCGGACATCGCCGTCAAATTCGGTTCCGCCAGGATTTTGATCAAGCCCTCGTCGTCCAACGCATCCAATGTCACATTGACATTCCGGCCCCCGATCCCGGTCAGGCCCACTGTCTGCGCCGTCACCGATGCCGCGAAGGGGTTCACCGTTGCAAAAGTGAATCCCGTCGTGCCCAGCACGCCGCTACCCGTCCAGTTAAAGCCCAATTGCTTCTGAATGGTTCGGGACATTTCGGCCACCCGGACCCGCAGATTGACCTGACTGGGCGTGGCGACCTTCATCTGATTGACAACAAGGTCCGCTTTACCCGCCGTGGTCGCCGCGAGCTTGCTGATCCCCTCTGCCTGACTGGGACTTACAACGGTCCCTCTCAGGACAACATTTTCCCCTAATGCCGTCGCGGCAACGTCCACGCCCGGATACAGTGTATCAATTTTCTGCTGCAGCTTCGGCAGATCGGGAATGACCTGAATATCAAGCGATGCCAGCACGCGGTCTCTTCCATCCACGGCAAACAACGTCGTTGTGCCCGGCTTGCGCGCCATCAGGTAAACAAGGGTTGGCGACTTGACCTGAACGTCGGCCACTTCCGGATCAGCCACGAAAACCGTATCTGCGCGACCGGGAAGCCGGATCAGCCGGCCATGGCTTGCTTCCACCGAAATCTTCGTCCCTGCCCCCGAGATGATCTCAACGGCCTGCGCCGGATAAATCACCGCGAATGCAATCATCAGGATCGTTACCTGCATTGCCAGCTTACAGCCACGCATCCCCAGTCTCCCTCGATTTATTTTGTGCCCAGACCGCCGCTGCCGCCGGGCGAACCGCGCAATACAGTCACCGTATGCGCTTTTTGCGTTGGTGTTGCTTTACGACGGCCTCCGGAATTAAGAGATAGGTCGTGGCCGTTCACCGAAAAGACCTCCAGATCAATTGTATAATTGCGGTCTTTCTTGTCGGTTTTGCCTTTCATGAAGGCATCAAAGGCATTGTCAGAAGCATCTGCCAGGTTTGTATTTTGTTCCGGCAGGCCGCGCAGGCTCAGTGAAAGACTGCCCATGCTCAGCGACAATGCGATGCGTTCAGCCTGTTTTGGCAGGACTTCCAAAGTCGCCGTTTTGGCAACCACCACTTCGCCTTCTTCATTGGTGACATTCTGGTCAATCGCCAGAACGCGGATATCCTGATCCAGCGTCAGGCTGGCATAACGGGTTGTATCCTTGCCGTCCAAATCCTTGCCTTTAAGGCGAAGCGCAAGGATTAGATCAACATGATCGCCCGGAAAGACAAAGCCCGCAATCCCCTTGGTTGCGTCGATCGGCACGGTCATCGCACGATGTCCCGGCTCAAGAACCGCCGCCAGGAACCCCTTATCACCCGGGAATACGAACTGACTGCGCATGACCGGCTGTCCGGCCTGGATCGTCTGACGGGCAACGGCACCGGCGAAGGAGGCACGGCCTTCCTCGTCGCTTTCGCCTTTCGCCAGATCGTCAGGGGTCATCGCAACGTAATTGTCCAGGACACCATCTTCCGGCCAGGCCGTCCACTCAAGGTCTTCCGGCTTGATAAACTTGCCGATGCTGACGGCCTTGGATGCAACCAGCACCATACGCTCAGCCGGTTTGACGGCCTCGACGACCGCTTCTTTCTGGACTGCTTCTGCCGCATTGCGTTCTGCAACGATCAGGTTGCGCGCATAAAAAGCGGTACCACCGGCCATCATGACCGCGACGAGAATGAGAAGGACGGATCGGATCGACATAGCGTATCCTCCTTACCTTATAATAACACGGGTTCGGCCAGGCGCCATGCGACGACAAAACCGCCTGCCGCAATCGCCAAGCCATAGGGCAGCACCGACCCCTGAAGGACCTTGCTACCGGAATGGAAACCGATTTTTTCCAGGGCCAGGGCAAAACCAAATCGTGCCGCCCCCAACATCAACAGGGCGAGCACACCGCCAACGAGGCCGGTGAAAACCAGAAAATCGAAAATATAGGTGGGACCTGCCCATACCGAGACTACCGTGAGCAGCTTGATGTCGCCTCCCCCCACTTTTCCGAAGGCGAACAGGACAAAGCCCGCCACCAGAACAATGGCGCCAACAATCAAGCCTGCAGTCCAGTTAACGGACCCGCCGGAAGCCAGAACAAATGGCAAATAAAGAGAAAGAATAGCCAGCGAAACCTTGTTGGGGATCGTGTAGCTTTTAACGTCGCTACAGGCAGCCCAGAGAAGAAGGCCGGCAAAGGCGGCTACTGAAAGCGCCTGAACATACTCGAAAGAAGACATTGCTGGGTCCTCGGAAAAAACATGAAACAAGCTGGCCTTCTCAAATGTGGCGAATGGCAGGTCGGGAAATAGAAAGCCGGAAGCTTTGGAAGGCTCCCGGCTAGTCTCTTACTCAGTGACTTAAAGTGGCGATGTCACTTTCGTTTCCCCTGCCGAGAAGGGCAGTTGTCAGCTTAGATCGTGGTACCACCACTCACAGCGCCGCTCAGGATCGTACCAACATATTCGAACATGGACTTCAGCGAGCCGCCCATGGTGGTCAGTGCGGCAATACCGGCAACGGATACCAGTGCGGCAATCAGGCCATATTCAATAGCGGTTGCACCGGACTCATCTTTAACGAACTTCTTGAAAGTGTTGATCATAGTAACTCCCTCCTTCGGGTTGGGTCTTCGAAACTCGATATTGAGATAATAGCGAAAATTACTTAATAGGTCGAAATATTAATAAACATATTACTTATATACTTTTTGCAGACTTTTTACTGAGACTTTACATTCATTTTTCCATAAAATTTTATCTTGTTTTAACGAGCAGATATTACTGTCGCCTCCATCGTAAGAACCGGACGCCAAAAATAGAGAACCGGAAGCTTTATGAAGCTTCCGGCTAGTCTCTTGGTCCGTGATGTAATGTGGCGACATCACTTTCGTTTCTTCTGCCGATAGGGGCAGTTGTCAGCTTAGATCGTGGTACCACCGCTCACAGCGCCGCTCAGGATCGTGCCGACATATTCGAACATGGATTTCAGCGAGCCGCCCATGGTGGTCAGTGCAGCGATACCGGCAACGGATACCAGTGCGGCAATCAGGCCATATTCAATAGCAGTTGCACCGGACTCATCTTTAACGAACTTTTTGAAAGTGTTGATCATAGTAACTCCCTCCTTCGGGCAGACCGATTAAAACTAGGCCGTAAACTCATAAACAGGATTCCCCTTTCGATCTTGATGTGATTCATGTCTCTTGTTGCCGAACGAGGGAGTTTTCATGAGCCGCCGCCGATACGAACTGACGGATTTCGAATGGTCGATTATCGCACCTTTGCTGCCGAACAAGCCGCGCGGGGTACCACGTGTCGATGATCGGCGGGTGCTGAACGGCATTCTGTGGCGGTTCCGGGCAGGCACGCCTTGGGCGGAGATACCGGAGCGTTACGGCCCCCATACAACCTGCTACAATCGCTTCGTCCGCTGGCGCAAGGCCGGGGTATGGGATCGGCTTTTGGAGGCAATCTCAGCGGCTTACGACAGCGACATCGTCATGATCGACAGTAGTTGCGTCCGCGTCCATCAGCATGGTGCGACCGGTAAAAAGGGGGATCTGACGATGGCTGCATGGGCCGTTCCCGGGGTGGACTGACGACCAAGATCCATGCCCTTGTCGACGCTGAAGGTCGGCCGGTGAAACTGGCCCTCACGCCGGGGCAAGCTCATGACGGCCGATCAGCGGAGGGCCTGCTCAAAGACTTGAAGGAGGGGGCCATCCTGCTGGCCGACCGGGCCTATGACAGTGACGCCATCCGCGCCCTTGCCGACGCGCGCAAGGCCTGGGCCAATATTCCGCCAAAACGGAACCGCAAAAAGACCTTCGCCTTCTCAAGCTGGGTCTATCGCCAGCGCAACCTCGTCGAGCGCTTCTTCAACAAGCTCAAGCAGTTCCGGGGCATCGCCACGCGATACGACCGTAACCCAGAGAATTTCCTGGCTGCCGTCAAGCTCGCTTCATGCCGCATCTGGATCAGAAGTTATGAGTCTGCGGCCTAGGCCGTAAACTCATAAACAGGATTCCCCTTTCGATCTTGATGTGATTCATGTCTCTTGTTGCCGAACGAGGGAGTTTTCATGAGCCGCCGCCGATACGAACTGACGGATTTCGAATGGTCGATTATCGCACCTTTGCTGCCGAACAAGCCGCGCGGGGTACCACGTGTCGATGATCGGCGGGTGCTGAACGGCATTCTGTGGCGGTTCCGGGCAGGCACGCCTTGGGCGGAGATACCGGAGCGTTACGGCCCCCATACAACCTGCTACAATCGCTTCGTCCGCTGGCGCAAGGCCGGGGTATGGGATCGGCTTTTGGAGGCAATCTCAGCGGCTTACGACAGCGACATCGTCATGATCGACAGTAGTTGCGTCCGCGTCCATCAGCATGGTGCGACCGGTAAAAAGGGGGATCTGACGATGGCTGCATGGGCCGTTCCCGGGGTGGACTGACGACCAAGATCCATGCCCTTGTCGACGCTGAAGGTCGGCCGGTGAAACTGGCCCTCACGCCGGGGCAAGCTCATGACGGCCGATCAGCGGAGGGCCTGCTCAAAGACTTGAAGGAGGGGGCCATCCTGCTGGCCGACCGGGCCTATGACAGTGACGCCATCCGCGCCCTTGCCGACGCGCGCAAGGCCTGGGCCAATATTCCGCCAAAACGGAACCGCAAAAAGACCTTCGCCTTCTCAAGCTGGGTCTATCGCCAGCGCAACCTCGTCGAGCGCTTCTTCAACAAGCTCAAGCAGTTCCGGGGCATCGCCACGCGATACGACCGTAACCCAGAGAATTTCCTGGCTGCCGTCAAGCTCGCTTCATGCCGCATCTGGATCAGAAGTTATGAGTCTGCGGCCCAATAACAGGATAGTCACAAAAAACACTTACGCGGTCAAAATATTAATAAGCACATTACTTACCCATACTTTACGTGTCTTTTTATATAAAATTTTATGTATGTTTTTTACTATTTTCCCAGCAAATGATCCGCTTATTAATATTTTGGAGGCAGCAGTATACTTCCCCTATGATCCCTTTAATACGCGACACTCGCGTCCGGAATTATTCGTGCCTTTCCAAATGAGAGGCCAAGTAAAAAAGGGAATTGTGCCGTGACGAAATATTCGATCATCAAGCGGCTATTTAGTATTCGCCGCCTTAGGGAATTCACAAAAAACCAGCACGGGGGCACCCTGGCAATCGTCGCCTTCTCGGCGATCCCGTTGGTGGCCCTGACGGGTATCAGTGTGGATACCTCCCGCGGATACATGGTCAAATCGCGCCTGTCAGCCGCGCTCGACGCCGCTGCGCTGGCGGGGGGGCGTGCCTTCAACTCACCAAACCGCGACGACGACATACGTACCTATTTCAAAGCCAACTTCCCGGATGGTTACATGGGAACCACCGTGGAAGGACCCAATATTGTCGTCGACGAAGTCAACGAGCGCATTGCCCTCGATGCCACCGCAAAGTTCGACACATCCTTCATGCGGATCGTTGGCTTCAATGACATGACCATCAAATCCGATGCAGAGGTTGAGCGCGCCAAGCGGCCCCTCGATGTCATCCTGGCGCTGGACGTCTCCGGCTCCATGGGGCAAAGCGGTGGCGACGGAAACTCCCGTATTTCAGCCGCCCGCGGGGCCGCAAAAATCCTGACTATGTCGCTTTTCGGCAAGAAGGAAACCAGCGACTATATCCGTATTGGTCTGGTTCCCTGGAATGCGAAGACCAACATCACCTACAACGGTGTTGCCTATGACGAGGCCCAGACCACGGAAGTTCCGGTCCCCGCCTTCACCAACCCCTATACCGGTGAAACGCAGGACGTGATCTACAAGGTCAACAATTCACCAGTACCGCTGCTGAGCAAACCGGATTCCTATTTCTGGGGTGGTTGTGTCTACAGCCGTTTCCTGGACGATGGCGATGACAGCAATGATGCGGACGTCGCCTATGGTCCGGGGACCTATGGCACCACTTTGTGGCCTGCCTGGCAGCCGGTCGGCAAGGAAGGCGAACCGCAGCTCGGCCTTTGGAATGTCTGCACCTCCTCGCAGGATGGTCAGGAATGCACCAAATGCTCCGAACACGGCATCACGCCTCTGCAGAATTCAAAGAGCGCTGTTCTGGATGCGATCAACTCCCTGCAAAACCCGGAAGGCACGACAAACGTTGCATCCGGTCTGGGGTGGGCGTGGCGCGCCCTCATGCCGGAGGCCCCCTTCACCGAAGCCGCAAGCGGCCCGGATATCGAACGGACCCGTGCCATTGTTCTGCTGACGGACGGTGAAAACTTCGGCGGCTGGGGTGATGCCTATCAGGGTCAATTCGGCCATGGTGACTCGGCCCGTCCGGCCCTGAATGAACGCCTGCGCAAACTGGCCCGTAATGTCAAAGACGATGGTGTTGTGATCTATTCGATCCAGTTTTTCTACAACAGCACCGATCAGGCACAGCTAATGCAGGATATCGCCAGTGGTCCGAACGCCCCCTATTACCACTATGCGCCAAACGCAACGGACCTGAAGGTAATCTTCGAGGACGTGGCAGAGCATATTGCCTCCCTGCGCCTGACAAAATAACCCCTACCCTTAAGCACTCTCCCTTTTTAAGCCGCCCTTCGGGGCGGTTTTTTTATGCGGCGAGCTTTTTCATATCGCGCCTTACGATGACATGATGGGCCGGGGCGACAGGCACCATATAGAGACGGCCAAAGAAATTGTGGGTAACGACGGAGGTCGTCTCGCCGACCAGGGTCCCACCCTCCGCGACAGGATCGGCAGTCAGCGACAGCATCACATCCAGATGCCGGTCGCGAACGGTTAACACCAGACGTCTGTCGGAAATATCCTCAACCAGGAAGAAATCCAGTTTCTCACCGACTTTCGGGGGAGCGTCTGCCGACTTGTTCCGAAAACCGCCGATTTGCTCAACACCGAAAGGTTTGCATAGCGCATCACGCAGCCAAACCGCCGAACGCATCAGCCAGGATGAATTTTCTGTCATCCGGCAATAGGCCTGATAGGCATTCAATTCACGCTTTGCCAGTGCGCTTTCCTGATGGAGGTAATCCAAACTCTCTCGATCTCGAACAAGACGAGGCTGCGTTCGTTTGATTTCATCGACCAACCTGATGATCCTTTCCCTGAACAGAGAGCTAGTGTCCTCTTCCTAACAGACGAATCCTTCATAAAAAAGACCGGCTGCTCCATTTGGAACAACCGGCCCAGTACAAGTTGCCTATGGGAACCTATCCCCGCATGCGGTCGGCCTGCGGGTCGAACAACGGTTCATTGATCAGGGTCGCATCGCACATATCGCCCAGAATTTCGATCTGTACGGCCTGCCCATCTTCCACCAGCTCTATCGGCAGGAAACCGAGGGCAACCGACTTTTGCGCGAAATGGGCGTAACCGCCGGAGGTCACGAAACCAACCACCTGGCCGTCATGCCAGATCGGTTCGTCACCCCAGACATCCGCGCCTTTATCATCCACAACAAAGGTGCAAAGCCTGCGTGACGGGCCACTTTCCTTCTCGGCAATTGCGGCCTCCTTACCAATGAAGTCCACCGGCTTGTTATAGGCCATAAAACGGTCCATGCCGGTTTCCATCGGCATGTAGTCCGGTCGGAATTCCCGGTTCCAGGAACCAAAGCCTTTTTCCAGACGCAGGCTCATCATTGCACGCATGCCAAACGGACGCAGGCCCAGGTCCCTGCCGGCCTCTTCCAGGATGTAATAGAGCGCGATCTGCTCTTCCGTCGGAACGTAGATTTCATATCCAAGGTCTCCAGTGTAGGAAACCCGCTGTACCAGCGCATGGCAGGTGCCAATATCCATTTCCTTGATGTCCAGGAATTTGAAGACTTCCGCAGACACGTCCTCAAAGGCCACACGGGCAAGCAGGTCCCGCGCGCGGGGTCCGGCAATCTGGAAACCGATGCGCCGGGTGGAGATATTTTCCACCGTTACGCTGCCATCTTCCGGCAGGTGCCTTTCAAACCAGCGCATATGAATGGCCTGCATACCGAAGGATGCCGTTACCATAAACTCGGTTTCCGAAAGGCAGGACACGGTGAAATCACCCAATAGTTTGCCTTTCGGACTCAACATCGGATTCAGGGCCAGACGGCCGGGTTTCGGGATACGCCCCGCCATGATCCGGTCCAGCCAGGCCCGTGCGCCCTCGCCTTTCACCAGATATTTGCCAAAATTGTGGACTTCGTTGATCCCCACCGCCTCACGAACAGCGCGGCATTCCTGGCCTACGGCCTCAAAGGCATTGCTTCGGCGGAAGCTGGGGGTTTCCTCCAGCGGGTCGCCCTCCAGCGCAAAGTAATTAACTGCCTCCATACCAAAGGCCGCACCGAAGACCGCACGCTGCTCCTTCCAGATGCCATAGGCGGGCGTTGTCTGATGCGGGCGCGCCACTGGCAGTTCCTCGTTGGGATAGGAGACGGAGAAACGGCGCTGATAGTTTTCCTTCACCTTGGCGCGGGTGTAACCGGGCGTGATCCAGTCCCCGAAGCGGGAAACATCCATGGCAAAGACATCACGCGAGGGTTCCCCCTCGATCATCCATTCGGCCAAGGTCAGACCAACCCCACCGCCCTGGCTGAAGCCCGCCATAACAGCGCAGGCCGACCAGTAGTTCTTGAGGCCGGGCA
Source organism: Aestuariispira ectoiniformans (assembly GCF_025136295.1). Lineage (GTDB taxonomy): Bacteria > Pseudomonadota > Alphaproteobacteria > UBA8366 > Aestuariispiraceae > Aestuariispira_A > Aestuariispira_A ectoiniformans. The sequence continues at coordinate 3,125,766 of NZ_CP062788.1, forward strand.
CAGGGCCGACCAGCGGGTTACCGTCGGGAGCGAAGGTGAACGGACCGTTGATAACCGTCTTGATCCCCGCACGCGCCAATACCGGGAAACGGTCAAAAGCAAAGGCCAGAGAATCCCCGATCCGGTCCAGATTGTTATTCAGCAGTTCATGACCGAAATCCATGGGCGTGCCGCGTTCGGCCCAGGGATCGCATTGCTGCTCATAAAAGCCGATACAGATGCCTTTGCCTTCCTGACGCAGATAACTTTCGCCCTCCGGGTCCATCACGTGAGGTAACTCCCGACCCAACTCATAAACCTCAGGCGTGGATTCTGTGATCAGATACTGGTGCTCCATGGGATGCAGCGGCAGATAGACACCGGCCATCGCCCCCAGTTCACGCGCCCAGAGACCGCCCGCATTGACCACATGTTCCGCAATCACCGTTCCCTGTTCGGTAACCACTTCCCAGGAACCGTCGGGCTGCTGGTTCGTCTCCAGGACCGGGTTACGGAGAATGATCTCGGCCCCGGCCATTTTGGCCGCCTTGGCATAGGCATGGGTTGTACCCGACGGATCAAGGTGACCGTCCAGCGGATCATAAAGCGCGCCCAAAATGCCGTCAGTATTGGTGATCGGGGAAAGTTTCTTAATCTCGTCCGGGCCGATAATTTCGGTATCGAGGCCCATATAACGATGTTTGGCCCGTTCCGCCTTCAGGAAATCCATGCGTTCCGGCGTGCCCGCCAGGGTGACACCGCCTACATGGTGCAGCCCGCAAGACAGCCCGGTTATCTCCTCCAACTCCTTATAAAGGCGGATGGTATAACCTTGGAGGGCGGCCATATTGGTGTCGGCGTTCAATGTGTGGAAGCCGCCCGCCGCATGCCAGGTCGACCCGGATGTCAGTTCCGACCTTTCGATCAGCATGACATCGGTCCATCCCAGCTTGGTGAGATGATACAAAACGCTGCATCCAACAACGCCACCGCCGATCACCGCAACCCGGACATGTGATTTCATTTTCAGTTAACTCCCAGACTTAAGCTCTTGATATTGTTAAAAATCGGTCGGCACGCCGCCTTCTGCCTTACGACGGGTGACAAAGTCATCCAGCTCTTCCCGGATTCCGGGGTCCAAGGGCGGCGCCTCATATTGGTCCAGCGCTTTCTTATAGAGTTCGTTGGCACGTTGGGTGGCGTCCCGGCCCCCGTCCAGTTCCCATGTTTCGAAATTGCGCCAATCGGAAATCAACGGTTCGTAGAAGGCATCCTTGTAGCGTTCCTGGGTATGGGCCGTGCCAAAGTAATGACCGCCCGGCCCGACATCACGCACCGCATCAAGTGCCAGCGTCGCGTCATTGACCTCGATCGGCTTCATGTATTCGGCCATCTGCTGCAGCAGATCAATATCGATCATGAATTTCTCAAAGCTGGCGGTCAGGCCCCCTTCCATCCATCCGGCACCATGTTTCAGGATATTGGCTCCGCCCATCAATGCGCCCCAAAGCGACATCACGCTTTCATAGGCCGCCTGCGCATCCACCGCATTGGAGGCGTTTGTGTTGGATGACCGGTAAGGCAAATTGTAACGTCGCGCCAACTGCCCGCCGATCTGTGCCGCACGGACATATTCCGGCGTACCGAAAGCAGGCGAACCCGTCTTCATATCCACATTGGAGGTAAATCCACCGTAAACCGCGGGCGATCCCGGCCGGACAATCTGTGTGAAGGCAATCCCGGCCAGCGCCTCGGCATTTTGCTGTGCCAGCGCACCGGCAATTGTCACCGGCGCCATTGCCCCGGAAAGCGTGAAGGGCGTCAGGATCACCACCTGATTTCGGCTGCTCATCTCAATAATGCCCTGCATCATCGGGTTATCGAGGCGCAACGGTGAACTGGAGTTGATCACCGTGATCAGGCTCGGCTCTTCGCTCAACTGCTCTTCGCTGATCCCGCGGGCGATCCGGACGATTTCCAACGCATCCAGGTTCCGCTCCTTACCCAGGGAATAGGCATGGAAAACCTTGTCCCCCATCGTCGCGAAATCATAGAGGCAATCCAGATGGCGGGTTGCGGGCGGCAGGTCTACCGGCTCCACCGAGTAACCGCCATGCAGATGAATGATGTTGAAGAACTGCGCCAGCTTGATGAATTTTCGGAAATCTTCCTGATTGCCGCGGCGGCGGCCCTTATCCAGATCCGAACAGTTCGGCGCACTGGCGACCGGGCAAAAGGCCATGATATTGCCGCCAATCTTCAGATTCCGTTCGGGATTACGCGAATGCAATGTGAATCCACTCGGGGCCTTGGCAACCAGCTCCTCAATCATCCCGCGGTCGAAACGGACACGTTCACTGCCCGGCTTCACATCGGCACCTGCCGCCCTGTAGCGTTCCACCGCTTCCGGCAGCAGGACTTCAATCCCGACCTCTTCCAGGATCGTCATGGAGGCATCGTGTATCTTTTCGATGGCCTCCTCGTCGACAATTTCAATCGGACGGTAGGGGTTCACCAGATTGTTGTTCCACGGAAGCTGGTGGATGCTGTGATCGACAGCCTTGGCGGCGTGACCACCCCCGCGCCTGCGACGCCCCCGGCGTTCTGCGTGTTCCGTCATATTCCACCTCCCGATAAGTCGACGGGCTCTCGCCCGCGTGGTTATTTCTCCCTTTCCCTCTGGCTTACGCCTGTTTCTTGGAGGCAGCCCTCCCCAATTTCGACTATGAATGTGTCGTTTTCGACATCACGGCGCAAAAACGCAGTCTATCACGTGACCAGCCAATCGGTCTCAAACGGATAGCTTGATAAAACACGGATACCGGTTTCGGTGATCAGAACCTGTTCTTCCAGTTTGACCCCCTCACCCCCATCGCGATGCCCGATATAGCTTTCCACGCAAAGGGTCATGCCCGGCAGGATCACGCCATCATAACCGCCCTTTTCATAGTCTTCCGGATAAGCGATTTTCGGATATTCGTCGCAAAGGCCGACACCATGGGCGACAACACTGTAGCGGTTACCGATAAAGGCGTCGGAGAGCTGAAAGCTCTTTTCCGCAAACTCCCGGAACCCCATGCCGGGTTTGAGGATTTCCATATTGTATTGGATCTGTTCGTAGGCCAGTTGGTATCGCGCCTTCTGTTCGGCACTCGGCTGCCCGTCGCCACATAGAAATGCCCGGGAGATATCCGCGCAATAACCGAACGGCCCGATCAGGTCGGTGTCATAACTGACCAGCTCCCCTGCCTGGATCGGCCGGTGGGAGGCCTCCTGGAACCAGGGGTTGGTGCGCGCACCGCTGCTCAGCAACCGTGTCTCGATCCACTCTCCGCCCCGGGCAATGTTCTCCTGATGCATCAGGGACCAAAGCTCGATCTCCGTCATGCCGGGGCGCACCGCCTTGTGCATGCGGTCCATGGCCGCCTCACAGGTATCAACCGCCGCCTGCATGCATTTCAGTTCTTCTTCGGATTTAATTGACCTGGCGATTTCCAAAGGTTCCTGGCCATCCAGAACCGTAAGCCCCTGGATTTGCAGTTCCGCAACAGCTTCGTGATGCAGGCGGTCGATGCCGATCCGGCGGCTTCCACCACCATGGGCATGTATCAGGTCCGCCGTTTCCCGGGCAAAGGCCTTGCATTGTTCCGATAACCGCTCCCCCGCCTCGAAATAGAATAAGGGCTTGCCGGGGCGCACCTCATCCACGGTACCGACGCCATTGGAAATATGCTCGCAGCTATGGAAATCAAATAGCACCACCGGGCCATCGGCAGGAACAAAGGCGTATCGTGCGGGGTTATGCAGCGTCCAGACCTGCATGTTGGACGTGTCGGTGGCATAACGGATATTCAGTGGGTCAAACAGCAAAACGGCGGCCATATCACGCCGCCGAAGTTCCTGTCGGACCCGTTCCAGCCGGTATTGCCGGACCGCGGTCATGTCGATACCGTGAGATGGAGGATAGCGGAAGTCTTCCGCAGAAACATAGCTGGTCATGACGCCTCCCTGATCCTGAAACGCCGTTGCAATCCGGGCCCCAGGTCTGCGCCTTTCTATGGCCCCTTATCCCTCGACCCTACGCCTCTATAATACCCTTCCTATGCTTGAAATCGACATGACTTATTCGCGGACCGACATTCGCGTCACTCAGGCGGCCCAGTCCAGGATGACCTTGCCGGACTGGCCGGAATTCATGGCAGCAAAGCCTTTTTCATAGTCATCAATCGGGAAGTGATGGGTCAGCACCGGCGAAAGGTCCAACCCGCTCTGCAGCATGGCGATCATCTTATACCAGGTCTCATACATTTCCCGGCCATAGATGCCTTTGATATGAAGCCCCTTGAAGATGACATCATCCCAGTTGATGGCACATTCCTTCGGCGGAATGCCCAACAGCGCCACGTTGCCACCGTTGTTCATCTGGTGCAGCAGGTCCCGCAGGGCCTGCGGGTTGCCGGACATTTCCATGCCCACGTCAAAGCCTTCCTCCATACCCAGTTCCTGCATGGCTTCCGGGGTGCTGCTTGTCGAGACATTCACCGCCTTGGTCGCCCCCATCCGGCGCGCCAGGTCCAGACGATATTCATTCACGTCCGTGATCACGATGTGCCGCGCACCGACAAATCGGGCAATGGCCACCGCCATCACACCAATCGGACCGGCCCCGGTAATCAGCACATCCTCGCCCACCAGATCAAAAGACAGCGCGGTATGGGCCGCATTGCCCAAGGGGTCCAGGATCGCCGCCTGATCATCGGTGATGTTATCGGGGATGTGATAGGCATTCGACGCCGGGATCACCAGATATTCCGCAAAGCTGCCGGGGCGGTTCACGCCGACACCCTTTGTATTGCGGCATAAATGCTGACGGCCCGCACGGCAATTGCGGCAATAGCCACAGGTGATGTGTCCTTCGCCGGAGACGCGCTCGCCGATCTTGAAGCCGGAAACAGCCTCGCCGACGGCTTCAATCGTGCCGACGAACTCATGGCCGACCACCATGGGCACGGGAATGGTACGCTGCGCCCAGTCATCCCAGTTATAAATATGGAGATCCGTGCCACAGATGGCTGATTTGCGGACCTTGACCAGAACATCATTGGGGCCGATTTCCGGTTTGGGAACATCCTGCTTCCAAAGGCCGACCGCGTCTTCCGCTTTCACCAAAGCTTTCATCGCCCGTCTCCTCAAATAACGTTCATTTCGCGCCCGACCTTTTCAAAGGCGGCCAGAGCGCGATTGACATGGTCTTCGGTCAGCGCCGCCGACATCTGGGTACGGATGCGCGCCTGCCCCATGGGCACGACCGGATAGGAGAAACCGATCACATAGACACCTTCCTGATAAAGGCGCGCCGCCATATCCTGCGCCAGTTTGGCATCGCCCAGCATCACCGGGATGATCGGGTGATCACCCGGAACAAGCGTAAAGCCGAGCTTCTCCATCCCGGCCCGGAAGGCCTTGCCATTGGCAGACAGCTGTTCGCGCCAGGCGGCCCCCTCGGCGGTATCCAGCATATCCAGCACCTTGATCGAGGTCGCCGCGATCACCGGAGCCAGCGTATTGGAGAAAAGATAGGGCCGTGAGCGTTGACGCAGCCAGGTCACGATTTCCTTCGATGCCGCAGTATAGCCGCCGCTCGCACCGCCCAGGGCCTTTCCGAGCGTACCGGTGATGATATGGACGCGGTCCTGCACACCCCAATATTCCGGCGTGCCGCGCCCGGTCGGACCGGTAAAGCCTACGGCGTGGCTGTCATCCACCATGACCAAGGCGTCATATTTCTCCGCCAGATCGCAGATCGCGGGCAAATTGGCGATAATGCCATCCATGGAAAAGACACCATCGGTCGCAATGATCCGGAAGCGTGCGTCCTGCGCCTGTTTCAGGCAATCCTCCAAGGCAGCCATATCGTTATTGGCATAGCGATAACGCTTGGCCTTACAAAGTCTCACACCGTCAATGATGCTGGCATGGTTGAGCGCATCGGAGATGATTGCATCTTCCTCGCCCAGCAGGGTTTCAAACAGTCCCGCATTGGCATCAAAGCAGGAGGAATAGAGGATCGTGTCTTCCGTGCCCAGAAACTTGCTGATCCGGGCCTCCAGGTCTTTATGAATATCCTGCGTACCACAGATGAAACGCACCGACGACAGACCAAACCCGTATTTCTCCAGCGCTTGCTTGCCCGCCTCGATCAGGGCCGGATGACCGGACAGCCCCAGATAGTTATTGGCGCAAAGGTTGATCTCGTCGCTGGGCTGACCCGGCTCTTTCGCCTCCACATGGATTTCCGCCCCCTGCCGGGACGTAATAACCCGCTCGTCCTTGAACAGCCCCTGTTCCTTCAGGGTCTCGGCTTCACGATGCAGATGCGCCAGCAGCCCGGTACTCATAACAGATCCTCCCAATCAAAAAGTTCATTATATTGAACATTTGTTTCTTATCCTGTGTCAATGAAATTTTTGACAAATAAATTATAGAAGTCCGTCCTTGCTTGTGACGTCACATTCTGGTGACAACAGACAGGCCAGCCGATAAACTGCAGACACAATTCCAAACGACGATTTCCCGTGAAAAGGACGACAATGCCGGAAACACTGAATCTGTTTCTCATCGACCTCACCTATGTAAAGCCGGTTGAGGAGATTGATCCGTTGCTTGACGCGCATTACGCCTTTCTCGACCGGCAATATGCCGACGGCATTTTCCTGGCATCGGGACCGAAGGTCCCGCGGACGGGCGGTGCCATCATCGCCCGTGGCACGGATCGCGCGGCCCTGGAGGAAATTCTGACGCAAGACCCCTTCTTCCAGGCCAAGGTCGCAGAGTACACGGTTACAGAATTCATTCCAAAACGACATGCCGTCTCTCTGCAGGAAGCGCTGACAGCAACCGATTGATCAACACACTCTCCTGCAGGTAATCCCGGCAAAATCAATATGCCACAATCAGCCGGTCCAGGGCTCGAAGCCGGATTCTGTCCAGTTCTCCGCTTGCTGTCATTTCCTGCAGCACCGCATCCAACTTGGGCACCAGATCCTTATTCCTGAGGGTCAGATAATGATAAAGCGGCACCGTATGCAACGGCTGCCCTACTCTATGGATACCGGCATTGGGGAAATCGACCGCGGCCGAGACCAGCCCCGGCGCTTCGGCCACAACCACCACATCCACATAATCTCGTATAAGATATCGGAATAACTCGGGGATCGTTTTTCCAAATTGCCGCTTCATGCCCTCCGTCGCCTCTTTGGCGTAGCGGACCCCATAGCGCACGCCGACCCGGTATGATTTCAGGTCATCCCAGGACCGGATATCATCGCTTATGTCCAATGTCGTAAAGGCAACAGCAGTAAAATATGTAATCGGCGTGGAAACCGGCGTCAGGTTTGGATATTTTTTCTCTGTCCCGGCGATCCGGGCAATGTCACCGTCGGTCCGTTCCCTGTTGGCCTCCGTCAAGGCGCGTTTCCCCGGAACCCAACGGAATGTGACAGAGACACCGATACGACCATAGGCAACGACCAGAACATCCGCAGCGGTCTTGTGGATCAGATCATTCTCAATCCCGGAAAGGACCAATGATCTGCCACTTTCTGCAATGGCCGAAACACTTCCGCCCACCAGCAAGGCCAGCATCCATGCGACAACCATAAGCACCCGGTATCTTGACCATATCATGAGCAGCAACTCGATAATCGTCACCTTCCCTGAGGATCAGCATAGCATAAACCACACCGCCTCCTTTAACGGAGTTTCATGGAGGGCAGTCTTGCAAGTCACCTGTTTCAATAAGACAACGCGATCTCGTTCAGGGCCCGCTGTTTGATTTTTTCAATCTCACCACTGGCCGTCATCTCCTGCAGGGCGGCATCCAGCCTGGCGACGAGCTTTCTGTTGCGACGGTTCACAAAGTGATAAAGGGGCTGATTGGCGAGCAATCCACCTACCGGATGAATCCCCGCCTTGGGAAAATCCCGCGTGATTGTCAGATAGGCGACATTGTCAGTCAGGACGACAACATCGACATAATTGTTGATCAGAAGATGCATTAACTGCTGCGGCGAGTTGGCCTCTTTTCGCTGCATGTTTTCCGTCGCGATATCCGAATAGCGAATACCCCGGATAATACCGATACGGTATGGCTTCAAATCGGACCAGTCGTTGATTTTCGCATCAACATTCGTGCTATAGGCATGCGCCTTGAAGACCATAACCGGTGTTGGAACCGGTACGAGATTTGGCCAGACCTTTTCCGTTCCCTCAATGCGCCCCACATCCCCGTCGGAACGGCCTGAATTGGCTTCATTCAAGGCTCTTTTCGCCGGCACCCAGCGAATTTCCATGGGAATTCCCGCCCGTTCGTAGGCCGCAGCCACCACGGCGCCGACAATTTCATGGGTGACATTATCCATAATACCGGACAGCACGACTTTCTTCTGGGAGTCCTGCGCCTTCGCACTGCCGTGCATCGCACCGGCAAAAATCAAAAACCCAACCAGAAGGTATCGACAGGCCAGCATTCGATCGCTCTTCCCCACCTCGGAAACAGGACAGAAAACCCAGAAGTAGAAATCTTAACACAGTTTCTACCGATATACAGCCCTGCGATCGAAAACCGTAGCCAACGTCAGGAACATCATAGAAATTTCATCGGGGATTGCGCCCCGGGACTACGTCTGCCTTTGGCCGCCATACTGGCCGGGCAGTGCCACAACCAGCAGCGCCCGCGCAGATGCGCCGGAAGCATTGGCAATGCGATGCGGCTGACCAACGTCATAGCGAAGGGTTTCACCCGCCTCCACCGTAAAGACGCGGTCTGCGACATGGACCTGCAATGTGCCGTCCAGAACGGTCAGATGCTCCCAGGTGCCTTCGGCATGGGCATCGGAATCCAGCTCCCCCCCCGGTTCGTAGAGCAACTCATACCATTCCATATTCAATGCGCTGCGCGCCGGGTTGAGAATGCGCAGCAGACATTTTCCATCCTGGCTTCGGATTTCCGGTGTGGAATAGCCCTTCATATGCTCAACCACGTCGGAATTGACCGCCTCGGAGGCTCCGCTGATCAGGTCGCTGATTTCCACCCCCAAAGCCGACGACAGGTTCCAGAGCACGGCAAAGGTGGGGTTCACCTTGCCCCGTTCAATCTGGGACAGCATGGATTTTGAAACGCCGCTGCGTTCCGCCAGTTGCTCCAGCGTCAGACGCCGCCCCTTGCGGGACTGTTTCAGGGCTTCTCCCAATTCAGGAACCGGTGGCTGCATATAAATACCCTATAAATTCGATATATTGAACTTTCGGAAAGCAGGATAGCCAATCCCTCGAAGCATCGCAATCGACTGGAATTTTGATATTTGCGACAAGGGAAAAAGAATACGCGACACATCTGTCGAAATCGCGATTATTTGCTTCGTTTTCGGTGAATTTCTTTTGACGAAAATCGGGATTTGTAGGCCAATATTCCAAGGCAACCGCCCCGTGGGTACATTTGGTTGCCGGGATTTGCCCCATTCAAAATACCGAACAACAGAAACAGAAATGGTTTGGGTGCAGGTTTAGGGAGCTGGGTCAGTGCGACAGGACGTTATTTCAAAATCGGATATGTCCGTATCAAATTCTGCGGAAACCAGAAGGATCGGCTATCTCCTCATTCCCCGTTTTTCCATGCTGTCTTTGGCATCCGTTGTGGAAACCCTGCGCGAGGTCAACCGTCAGGCGGAAAGGACGCTTTATGAGCTGTCCCTGATCTCGGAGGACGGTGAGGCCGTTCCCGCCAGTTGCGGCATGCCGATCCAGGTTGAAAAGGGCATTCACGACAAGGCGGATTATGACATGGTCATGGTCCTGGCCGGGTTTAATCCCCATCACGCCTCCAACGCGGTCTATTCCTGGCTGCGCCGTCTCAGCCGCCACGGCACGGCCATTGCGGGGATCAGCACCGGCGCACATGTTCTTGCCACCGCCGGGTTGCTCGACGGCTACCGCGCCACCATCCACTGGGAAAACGCCACCTCCGCCCTGGAGGAATTTCCCGACGTGGAATGGACCGGCAACCTGATCGAGATCGACCGGGACCGCTATACCTGTTCCGGCGGGGCGGCGACACTGGACCTGATGCTCAACATCATCAACCGGCATTACGACGCCAATCTAACCTCCAAGGTCGCCAACCAGTTCCAGCATGAGCGCGTGCGCTCCCCGCTCGACGAACAGAAGACATTGGAACAACAGCGCCTGCGCGTGAAAAGCGAGAAGCTGCACCACGTCATCAACATCATGGAACATAATATCGAGGAGACGATCCCGCTGGATGAACTCGCCTCCTCCGTCGGCCTGTCCCGGCGTCAGCTGGAACGCCTGTTCCGGCTTTACCTGGGCTGTTCACCCGGCAAATATTATCGCGATGTGCGGCTGAACAAGGCGCGTTCCCTGCTGATCCAGACGAACAAGCCGATCATCGAGGTAGCTATGGCGACAGGCTTTGTCTCCATCTCCCATTTCACCCAGATTTATCGCGGAAAATTCGGTCTCACCCCAAGAGAAGCGCGGTATAGCGCCCTATAAGGGCCGCTGGCGGTTGCATCCCCCCTCCTTTCTTCATACTTGACAAAAGAACAAAAAAAGAACAAAAATCTTCACTAGAGGAGAACAAAACAAGATCATGTCGAGTAAACTGGAAATTGCACGCCACGCCTTGCGCCAGGCCGAACGGCAATGGGCCGTCCATGCCAATCTGGTGGAAACCGCCGGGTTGGCATTGGATATCCCGGTGCTGGACCAGTGTTTTCCGCAGGGGCTTGCCTGTCCCGCATTGCATGAAGTGCATGGGGTAACTGCCGACGGCGCCGCGACCGGCTTTGCCCGTCATCTGGCGCAACAGGCCGGTGCACGTTTTCAAAAGCCGGTCTTCTGGCTGCACAGCCCGTCCGTTCTGGACAGTGGCGGTCTTTATCCCCCGGCCCTGCAGGCGGGTTTCAGCCACGGTCTTTATTTCATCGACAGCCCTCATCCCCGCGACAGCTTCTGGGCGTTGGAGGAAATCCTGCGGTCCGGTCAGGCAGCCGCCGTGGTGGCGGAGGCCCCTCTTCCCGACCTGACCGCAAGCCGACGCCTGCAACTTGCCGCGGAGGACGGCAACGGCATGGCCTTCCTGCTCTGCCCTGAAACAGATCGTGACAGCCTGCCATCAACCGCGGCACGCAGCCGCTGGCAGGTTACCGGCAATGAGGACGGATGGCAGGTTTCCCTGCTGCGTGGGCAAGGCATGCGCCCCGGCCATTGGAGCATCGAACGAAATGACACAGAGGTTCCTTTATATCTGGCTGCCACGGCTGGCAACGGACCGGTATATCCGCAAGCCGCCGCCGCATGAGACAGCCGAACGGCTCAGAACACAGCCCTTTGCCGTCACCCGCACCGACGCCAACACAGTGCGCCTGGTCGGCGTCAACAAAGTCGCTCTCAGGCAAAATCTGCTGCCGGGCATGTTGCTGGCCGACGCACGAGCCATTCAACCAGCCCTCATCACCCTGTCCGCGCGCCGGGATGAGGATTTCCAGACCCTTCACAGTCTGTCGCGCTGGGCGGACCGCTATGCCCCTTGGGTCGCGGTGGAAACGCGGCCTGCGGATCTGCCCGATATCGGTGACGGCGGCTTGTGGCTAAACATCACCGGCTGTGCCCATCTCTTTGGCGGTGAACAAGCCATGTTGAAACAGATCATAGCCGATAGCGCGCAATTCGGTTTCGACTGCCGCCTGGGCCTGGCTGATACCACAGGGGCCGCCTGGGCCATCGCCCGCTATGACGAAACCGGTGACCTCCTGGAAGCAGGACAGACCCGCACCGGCCTGGAGCCCCTGCCGCTGGAGGCACTGCGCCTGAACGCGAACAATGTGCAATTGCTCAACCGCCTTGGCCTGCATCGGGTGGGTGACCTTTATCCCCTGCCACGAGCCAACCTGACGGCACGTGCCGGAGGGCAGGTCCTGCGCCGCCTGGATCAGGCCCTGGGCCGCCTGCCGGAACATCTGGCCTATAACCAGCCACCACAGCATCATTGCCGCCGCCAACCCTGGCCGGAACCGCTGGGCGACGGTGCAATCCTGCGGGAAACCACCCGCCCCCTGCTGGAACAGCTCTGCACCGAATTGAAGGAACAGGACAAGGGTATCCGGCAACTGGTGCTGCGCTATCGCCGGGTCGACAATTCCGTCGCCCTGCTGACCGTCAGCACCAGCACGCCGACCGTCAGTCCCGATCACTTACAAAGGCTGCTGGACGAACGGCTGCCGGAAATCGACCCCGGTTTCGGGGTTGATGAAACCCTGGCCTGGGCCCGCCGGATAGACCCCCTCGCCACCCGGCAGACAGATATGGAAACGGCAGAGAGTGCGGGAGATCAGGTCGCCCTGGGCGCCCTGGTTGACCGCCTGTCCCATCGCATGGGGCCAAACCGCATCCACCGCCCTGGCTTCAAGGAAAGCCACCGGCCGGAACGGCTGTACCGGCCGCAAGCCCCCTTCGGTAAGGCCCAGGACAGCCCCTGGCCGACCCTCCCGCCACGCCCTTTGCGCCTGTTTGACCGGCCAGAACCGGTCACGGTGGAAACTTCTCCGGGCCAAACCCTGCCGAAACAATTCATCTGGCGACGGGTTTGCCTGCAGGCTCAGGAAGTAACCGGCCCTGAGCGGATCGGGCCGGAATGGTGGCGGCAATTGGGGGACAAACCGCTTGCCGGAACGCGGGACTATTTCCGGGTCCGCGACCAGAAAGGCCGCCGCCTGTGGCTTTGCCGGGAACGCGCAAAGGCTGGTGAGAACTGGTTCATCCACGGCATATTCGGGTGACGCCATGCGTGACTATGTTGAATTACAAACCACCAGCAATTTCAGTTTCCTGCGCGGGGCCTCCCATGCGGAAGAATTGGTCCTGGCCGCCAAAATCCAGGAATTACACGGTCTGGGCCTGACCGACCGGAACAGCTTTGCCGGTGTGGTTCGCGCCCATATCACTGCCAAGGACCATGGCCTGCCATATTATCCGGGTGTCCGGCTGGACCTGCAGGATGCGCCTTCCCTGCTTTGCTATCCCACCGACCGTGCGGCCTATGGCAGGCTCTGCCGGTTGCTGACCGTTGGCAAGCGCCGTGCGCCCAAGGGTGAATGCGAGATCTATCTGGAAGATGTCGCCGCCCATGCGGAAGGCAGCCTGTTCATCGCGGTCCAGCCGATCTGCCCGGAAGCAGGTTTTGGCAAGAAGCTGCATATCCTGAAAGAGGCCTTCGGTGACCGGCTATGGCTTTCCATCAACCGCCATTACGACGGTTTCGACGATGCCCGCCTCGCCTTCACCGAAAAGGCCGAAAAGGAGCTTGGCGTTCCGGCAGTCGCCACCAATGACGTCCACATCCATGAGGCCGCGCGCAAGCCGCTGTTGGATGTTGTGACCTGCATCCGGGAGGGCTGCACCCTGGACGAGGCCGGTTTCCGCCTGTTCCCCAATGCGGAGAGGCATGTGAAATCAGGCGCGAAAATGGCCGCCCTTTTTCCCGGCCATCCGGAATGGCTGGACCGGACGCTGGAAATCGCCGGTCAATTGAGGTTCACTCTGGATGAGCTGCGTTACGAATACCCCAATGAAGGGCTGGACGGCGAAACCGCGAATGAGCGCCTCAACCGTCTGGCCTGGGCCGGTGCCCAAAACCGCTATCCGGAGGGTGTGCCGGACAAGGTTCGTCATGCCCTGACCCAGGAATTGGAACTGGTCGGACGTGTGGCTTACGAACCCTATTTCCTGACGGTTCATGACATTGTCGCCTTTGCCAAAGGTGAGAAAATCCTCTGCCAGGGACGCGGGTCCGCCGCCAATTCGGTGATCTGTTATTGCCTCGGCATCACGGAAGTGGACCCGGCAAAACACAAACTGCTTTTCGCCCGTTTCATCAGTGAGGAACGCAAGGAACCACCCGATATCGACGTGGACTTCGAACATGAACGCCGCGAAGAGGTGATCCAGCATATCTATAATCGCTATGGCCGGGAGCGCGCCGGGCTGACCGCTACCGTCATCACCTATCGAAGCCGCAGCGCCGTGCGCGAGGTGGGCAAGGTCTTTGGCCTGAGCGAAGACAGCCTGACCAAACTGGCCAAAACCGTCTGGGGCAGCGGCTCCAAAGGCGTTGACCCCGGTCATGTGCAGGAAGCCGGTCTTCGGCCCGACGAACCACGGGTCGAAGCCGTGCTGGGCTTGAGTGAACAACTGATCGGCTTTCCCCGCCACCTGTCCCAGCATGTGGGCGGTTTCGTCATCACCCAGGGGCCGCTGGTGGAATTGTCGCCGGTTGCCAATGCCGCCATGCGGGACCGCACCACCATCGAATGGGACAAGGACGATATCGACGCGCTGGGCATCCTGAAGGTGGATGTGCTGGCGCTGGGCATGCTGACCTGCATGCGGAAAAGCTTCGCTTTGCTGCAGGCCCACAAGCGCCGCCCCATGGACCTCACCAGTTTCCGCGCGGCCAATGACGAGTCCACCTACAAGATGCTGCAAAAGGCCGACAGCATCGGTGTCTTTCAGGTAGAGTCCCGGGCGCAGATGTCGATGCTGCCGCGCCTCAAACCCAAGGAATTCTATGACCTTGTGGTGGAGGTTGCCATCGTTCGGCCCGGCCCGATCCAGGGCGGCATGGTCCATCCCTACCTGCGCCGCCGCCAGGGGCTGGAACGGGTCAGCTATCCGTCGGAGGAACTGAAGTCCGTGCTGGCGCGCACCTGCGGCGTGCCGCTGTTCCAGGAACAGGCCATGGAAATCGCCATGGTGGCCGCCGGATATACCGCCAGCGAGGCAGATCAACTACGCCGGGCCATGGCCACCTTCAAACGTACCGGCCAGATCGGCAATCACCGGGACAAATTCATCAGCGGTATGCTCGCCAACGGTTATGACGAGGATTTCGCCGAACGCTGTTTCAGACAGATCGAGGGCTTTGCCGATTACGGCTTCCCGGAAAGCCATTCGGCCAGCTTTGCCCTGTTGGTCTATGCCTCCGCCTGGATGAAATGCCATCATCCGGATGTCTTCGTCTGTGCGCTTTTGAACAGCCAGCCCATGGGCTTTTACGCCCCGGCGCAACTGGTGCGCGACGCCTATAATCATGGCGTGCCGGTCCGCCCCATTGATGTGAATTACAGCCAATGGGACAACAGCCTGGAAGACCCGCCGCCACGCGGCTATCACGCCCTGCGCCTGGGTTTTCGGCAGATCAAGGGCTTTTCGGAACATGATGCGCTGGCCATCGCCATCAACCGGCCACCCGGCGGTTATCAGGATCTTTACCTGATGGCACGGCAGACGGGTCTATCTCCCTATGCCTTGGAGAAACTGGCGGAGGCCGATGCCTTCGGCTCGCTGGGGATGTCGCGGCGGGATGCGTTATGGGCGGTAAAACGCTTCGGGTCAGGGCGTAAGGCACCGCCGGCCCTGCCCCTGTTCGACGCGGCGGTCAACCGGACCCATAACATGGCCGTCTCTGCGGAATTCGGCCCTGAAGACGCTGTTGTCCTGCCGGAAATGAGCCAGGCGGAGGAAGTGATCGAGGATTATACCACCCTGCGCCTGTCCCTGCGGTCGCATCCGGTGGCCTTGACCCGGGACTGGCTGAACCAGGCCAATGTGCGCCGGGCGATTGACCTGCCCAAACTGGAAGACGGGATTAAAGCCACCCATGCGGGTCTGGTCATCGTACGCCAGCGTCCGGGCACGGCCAGTGGCGTGGTCTTCCTCACCATGGAGGATGAAACGGGACTCGCCAATATCGTGGTCTGGTCCAAGGTCTTTGAAAAATACCGCAGTGTCCTGATGACCGCACCGATGATCGGGGTGACCGGCAAGCTACAGCGCGAAGACCGTGTCACCCATCTGGTAGCGGAAAAGATCGTGGATCTGACACCGCTTCTGAACCGGTTGAGCGGCGACAGCAATCTGGAAACCCGTCCCATGCGCCACCCGCGCAATTTCTCCATCACCGCCAAACGGCGCAGCAAAGAAGAGACGATATCCCTCGACAGATTGACCGAAGAATTGAGCGTATCGGGCAAAAGCCGCCCGAACCGTTTGAAAGTGGACAGTCACGATTTCCACTAACTACCGGATTTGGGAAGCCGCCTTGGCGCGTCGGGTGATTTCCGCCCAGTCCCCTACCTTGACCAGATCGCCTGCCGCGATCCAGGAACCGCCGACGCAGGTGACATTCTTCAACGACAGGAAATCGGCGGCATTGGATTCGGAAATTCCGCCGGTCGGGCAGAACTGAACATCCTGGATCGGTGCGCCGATGGCCTTCAACGCAGGCATACCGCCCGCCACTGTCGCGGGGAAAAATTTCTGGCATTTGAAACCACGCTGCCGCAGGGTCATTACTTCCGACGCCGTGGCGGCGGCAGGCAGATAGGGCATTCCAATCTCAAGCGATGCCGCCAGCAGCGCATCGGTATAACCGGGGCTGATCGCAAGCGTCGCCCCCGCATCCCGCACTTGCGCGAATTGTTCGACTTCCAGCACCGTTCCGGCTGCCACAGCCATTTCCGGCAGGGATTTGGCGATCTGCTCCATCGCTGCCAGGGCAGCTCCGGTGCGCAACGTCACTTCGGCAACGGAGATACCCCCAGCCAACAGAGCCTCTGCCAGCGGCAGGGCGTCTTCCGCCCGCTCAATGGTCAGGACGGGCATAACAGGCCCGCGCCGCATCATGGCGTCCACGGTTTTCTGCAAAGTCACCAAATCAGTCATCTCAAGACGCCTTCACGATTTCCGGAATAAGAATGGGCACAATCGCCCCTTTTTGCTGGATCACCTGGGCGGCGACCGCCTGCCCCGCGGCCACAGCCTGTGGAACATCGCCGCCCGTGGTCCGACTTGCCAGATAACCCGCATTGAAACTGTCGCCTGCGGCCGTCGTATCCACGACCCCGGTCACGGCAGACACATCGAAACTCCGCTGCGCGCCAGCGCTGATCACCCAACAGGGATCAGTCCCGCATTTCAGCACAATTTCCGTACAACCATAGGACCAGAGGCGGCCCAACACCGCCTGTTCGTCCTCATCCTGCCAAAGCGCGCACTCATCATCATAGGACGGCAACGCCAGATCACAGCGCCGATAAGCCTCCACCATTGCGTCCCGCGCCTCTTCCTCCGGCCAAAGCCGCGGGCGGTAGTTGCCGTCATAGGCCACCTTGCCGCCCCTGGCACGGAACCGGTCCAGCAGGGCAAAGAGCTTCGCACGCCCCGCTGGTGGCAAGATCGCCAGACTGATCCCGGAAAAATACAACCAGTCCCGCTTCATCAGCGCGGTTTCCAGCGCCTCGGCATTATCAGTCTGGAACAGTTTCTTCGCCGGTGCCTCGTTACGCCAATACAGGAAGCTGCGTTCTCCTGTCTCATCGGTCTGGATCAGATAAAGGCCCGGCACGGTGCCAGCCAGACGCTCCACCAGATCGGTCCTGATGCCTTCCGCCTGCCAGCCGTCGACCATCTCCTGGCTGAGACTGTCATCGCCCAGGATCGTGGCGTAATGCACATCAATGTCGCTGCCGCCACAACGTGCCAGATAGACAGCCGTATTCAGCGTATCGCCGCCATAGGTACGCCGATACAGGCCATCGCCCGTATCGAACAATTCCACCATACATTCGCCGATAATACCGACAGAAGTCATCGTCTCTATCACTCCTGCCTTAATGAGAATGGCGCGGTTCGCCTTTGGTGGCGACGATCCGCTGGAATTTTGTGGCGCTTTCCAGACAACCGCCCGAGGCAAGCTGCCCGACCGCCCCACGGTAGATTTCTTGCCAGGGCGTCTGATCTTCGGGAATATTGGGAACGAAGTCGGCGCGACGGCGCTCGATCTCCTCCTCATCCACCAGCATATCGACCCGCCGGGTATTCAGGTCCACGCGAACCACATCACCGTTTTTAAGCAAGGCCAGACCACTGCCCACCGCCGCCTCCGGTGAGGCATTCAGGATCGACGGGCTACCTGACGTGCCGCTTTGACGGCCGTCCCCGATACAGGGCAGCGAGGTAATCCCCTCTTTCACCAACCGGTCCGGCGGCAGCATATTCACCACTTCCGCAGAACCCGGATAACCTACCGGACCGCAATTGCGGATGAAGAGGATGCTGTTCCCGTCGATATCGAGATCGGGGCTGTTGATATTCGCGTGGTAATCCTCCGGTCCTTCAAAGACAATCGCCCTGCCTTCGAACATATTCGGATGATCCGGGTGGCTGAGATAGCGTTTGCGGAAATCATCGTCGATGACAGACGTCTTGAGGACTGCTGCGTCGAACAGGTTACCGGACATGACAAGCAGGCCCGCCTTTTCCTGCATCGGTGCATCAACCGGCCAGATCACGTCGCGGTCATGGGTGACGGCATCTTTGCAATTCTCAGCCATGGTCTGCCCGTTGACGGTGGTCACATCCTCGTGGATCAGACCGGCACCGATCAGGTCCGCCATCACGGCGGGCACGCCGCCTGCCTTGTGGAAACGTTCGCCCAGATGCACACCTGCCGGCTGGCAGTTGACGATCAGCGGCACCTCATAACCAACCCGCTGCCAGTCCTCCATGGTGATCTCAACGCCCACATGGCGGGCGATGGCATTCAAATGCGGCGGACAGTTGCTGGACGCACCAATGGCAGATGCCATAACGATTGCATTTTCAAAGGCTTGCTTCGTCATGATATCAGAGGGCTTTAAGTCATCTTCGACCAATTTGACGACGCGTTTGCCGGTGGCATAGGCCATCTGGCCGCGTTCGCGATAGGGCGCAGGGATCGAGGCGCAACCCGGCAGGGACATGCCCAGAGCCTCTGCCAGCACATTCATGGAAAGCGCCGTCCCCATAATATTGCAATGACCGATGGAGGGCGCGGAAGCCGCCGCCAGGTCCATGAATTCGTCATAATCGATCTCACCTGCGGCGTGACGTTGGCGCGCTTCCCAGATAACCGCCCCCGACCCGACCGACCGGCCCTTGTGATAACCGTCCAACATCGGACCACCGGAAAGCACAATGGCCGGAATATCAACCGTGGCCGCCGCCATAAGCAGCGCCGGTGTGGTTTTGTCGCAGCCGGTTGTCAGAACCACGCCGTCGATGGGATAGCCATAAAGCGTTTCCACAAGCCCCAGATAGGCGAGGTTCCGGTCCAGCGCCGCCGTCGGGCGCTTGCCGGTTTCCTGAATCGGATGGACCGGGAATTCCAGGGGCACACCACCTGCCTCGCGGATACCGTCCTTCACACGTTCCGCCAGATCCTTATGGTGGCGGTTGCAGGGCGTCAGGTCGGAACCTGTCTGGGCAATACCGATGATCGGTCGGCCCGACTGCAATTCGTCGCGCGTCAGGCCGAAATTCAGATAACGCTCCAGATAGAGCGCAGTCATACCCGGATCGGCACTGTCATCGAACCAGAGCTGGCTGCGCAATTTCGTGTGTCTGGTCTTGGTCCCCTCACCCATAAGTCAGGTCCCTCCAATCAATTGTCCGAGATACGGTTACGACCGATCAGCGGATATTGTTCAACCTCATAGACCGAGCCACTCACCGGCGCACTGTCATCCGACAGCCAGAAGATCGCATGATGCGCGATCTGTTCCGGGCGCAGGATCGTGCCGCTGGGCGCGGACAACGGGTGCAGATGGTCCATCCAATCTTCCGGACGGCCTTCGTTGAGCTGAATCTGGTTTTCGTTTTCCGTATAGGTCCAGCCCACGTTCAACTGGTTCACCCGGATCAGTTCCCGGCCATGGGCATCCGCCAGATTGCGGGTCATGGTCTGCAAACCGCCCTTGGTCATGGAGTAGAGCAACAGGTCCGGTTGACCGCAATGGGCATTGATGGAGCCTATATTGACGATGGCACCCGCCGATTTCTGTTTGCGGAACTGTGCGATCGCTGCCTTGGCAACCAACATCGGCGCGCGCAGATTTACCGCAAAGACGAAATCGAATTCTTCCGCCGTTGCCGTCTCGATATTATGGCGCGGGGAGATGCCTGCATTGTTAACAACGCCGTCCAACCGACCAAAAGACGCGAGGGCTGCGTCAATCAATGTCTGCGGCACTGCCGGGTCCGTCAGGTCACCGGCAACAGCCGTTACCCTGTCAGAGGCAAGTTGCTCCTGCGCTGCTTTCAGCTTGGCTTCGTCATTGCCATGCAGAACCAGCTTTGCGCCCTGGCACAGCACTTCCTCGGCAATGCCCAGACCGATCCCCGAATTCGAGCCGGTCACAACAATTACTTTATCCTTCAGGCGCATCGCTTATCCCTCAATGGAAACGGGCGTTTCAGCCAACCCGCGAATATCTGTCTCGATCCGGAACAACGCCCCGGAAGCAGGCGCATTTGCCAGTTCCTGTGCGGTCATACGTGTGGAGGCGGATGTCACAAAAATACTGGTCATCTCCGGCCCCCCGAAACAAAGCGAGGTCGGGCGCTGAACCGGGATTTCCACAACGCGGTCAATTGTGCCATCAGGACGATAGCGGGTCAGCCGCCAGCCATCCCAATGCGCGTTCCACAGGCAGCCATCCGCATCAACGGTCATGCCATCGGGGTAACCGTCCCCCTCACCCAATTGGGCAAAAACCTCAAAGGGACCAAACGCACCGGTTTCCGCATCATAGGTGGCGGTTTTGATCTGCTGGGTCGGGGAGTCGGCGAAATAGACCCGGTCCCCCGCCGGGCTGAAGGCCGGGCCGTTGAAAACCGTGAAATGGTCCATCACGGGGCTGATCCGGCCGTGTGTGAAAGACCAGACAGAGGCCACCGGATCACTTTCCGGCAGATGTTTGGCCCCCGCAATGAAAGTTCCCCTACGATCGGCCTTGCCGTCATTCATCAGGCAGTCCTCGCGTGCGATATCAGTCGCCAGCATACGGACTTCGCCTGTCATGGGTTCGACATGGGCAAATCCCCGCCCGATCGCCGCGACCAGACCGCCCTCGGCACAAAGAGCGACCGACCCCGCCATTGCAGGCAGGTTAATACCGTTTACGGTACCTGTTCCTTCGGTACGTGCATAAAGCCTGGATTTTTCGATATCCAGCCAATAAAGCACCTGAAGGTCCGGATTCCATAACGGGCTTTCACCCAGTTGTGCCGGACCTTCCCAAATCTTGACCACTTCAACCAAAACCAACCCTCACTCTTACAGACGTTCTTCCGTTTCCGGATTGAACAGGCTGATCTTGTCCATGTCGACCATGAACTGCATGGTAGAGCCAGGTGCCGACGCATTATAGGGGTTTACGCGGGCAATCACCTCACGGCCACCCAATTCGATATAGGTCAGTGTATCAGCGCCAGTCGGTTCCAGAACCTCCACCTGACAGTCGAAAGCGCAGTTGTTCGGTTTCTGCTGCATTTCCGCTTCGGAATAATGCGTCAGGTTTTCCGGGCGAATGCCAAGCACCAGTTCGCGCCCGACCCAATCCGCCAGTTCCTTGCGATCATCCCCCAACGGCAGGAAGACCTGACTGCGGCTGCCGTTCGCGGTGCATTCCATGGTCACGCCCAACGCGCCATCCTGAGTGGTCAGCGTCGCCGGGATGAAGTTCATGGCGGGAGAGCCCACAAAGCCTGCCACATACATATTGGACGGTTTCTCGTAGACCTCTTGCGGCGGGGCGAATTGCTGTACCACGCCTTCCTTCAGGATCGCGATACGGCTCGCCAGCGTCATGGCCTCGATCTGGTCATGGGTCACATAGATCATGGTCGTGCCCAGACGTTGGTGCAGGCGCTTGATCTCCGTGCGCATTTCCACGCGCAGCTTGGCATCCAGGTTGGAAAGCGGTTCGTCGAACAGGAAGATTTTCGGATCGCGAACCAGCGCACGCCCCATGGCGACACGCTGACGCTGACCACCGGAAAGCTGTGCCGGTTTACGGTCCAGAAGGTGATCGATCTGCAGCATACGGGCCGCTTCGGTCACTTTCTGCGTACGGTCCACCTTGGGTACCTTACGCATTTCCAGACCGAAACCGATATTCCGTCCCACCGTCATATTCGGATAAAGCGCATAGGTCTGGAAGACCATGGCGATATCGCGATCCTTGGGGTGAATATTGTTGATCTGGCGATTGTCGATGGTGATATCGCCGCTGGTGATGGTATCCAGGCCGGCAATCATATTCAGCAAGGTCGACTTGCCGCAGCCGGACGGCCCCAACAGAACCAGGAATTCACCGTCGTCCAGTTCCAGGTCGATGCCCTTGAGGACTTCAAGCGCCCCGTAAGCCTTCTTCACATTATTAATGCTGAGGGAAGCCATGTTTCTCTCTCCCGTCTCTTAACCCTTGACCGATCCTGCCGTCAGGCCGCGGACGAAATACCGTCCCGCCAGGACATAAACCAGCAAGGTGGGAGCCGCGGCGATCAGGGCCGCAGCCATATCTACGTTATAGCGTTTGACGCCGGTGGTGGTGTTGACCACGTTGTTGAGCGCAACCGTAACCGGCTGGCCGCCACCCGTGGTAAAGCTGGCGCCGAACAGGAAGTCGTTCCAGATCTGCGTGAACTGCCAGATGATGGTCACCACAATGATCGGCGGTGACAGCGGCAGGATGATCTTCCAGAAGATGGTGAAGAACCCTGCGCCGTCGATGGTCGCCGCCTTCACCAGGTCATCGGGAATATTCACATAATAGTTCCGGAAGAACAGCGTGGTGAAAGGCAGGCCCGCCATGATATGGACCAGAACCAGCCCCGGGATCGTGTTGGCCATATGCAGCCAGCCAAGCGTCTGCGCCATTGGCAGCAGGACCACCTGAAACGGAATGAAGCAACCGAACAGGATCATGGCAAAGACCACATTCGCGCCTTTGAAACGGAATTTGGTCAGGGCATAGCCGGTCAGCGCGCCCAGGAAACTGGAAATCAGGACCGCCGGGATCGCCATCTGGACGGAGTTCCAGAAATAGGGCTGCAAGCCTTCACAGCTCACCCCGACGCAGGCCTCGCTCCAGGCAAAGGACCAGGCATCCACATTCAGTTCCGCCGGAAGCGACAGCAAGGTACCGGATCGAATTTCGTCCAGATCCTTGAAAGCCGTCGACAGCACCACAAAAAGCGGCAGCAGGTAATAAACCGCGAAAACACACAGCAGGAAATACAAGCCAAAACGCAGGGCCATATGCCACGGGCTACGGCTGCCGGGAAGTTGCGCCACATCAGCCATGTTTTTTCTCCCGCAGTTCGGAATAGAGATAAGGCACGATGATCGCCATCACGGTCGCCAGCATCATGATCGCGCTGGCCGCACCCAGGCCGATCTGGTTCCGCCGGAAGGTCATCTCGTACATGAAATTCGCAGGCAACGTGGAGGAATAGCCCGGACCGCCGCCGGTCAGGGCGACAACGAGATCAAAGCTCTTGATCGCCAGATGCGACAGGATCACGAAACTGCTGAGGAACACCGGGCGTAACGTCGGCAGAATGATCACCAGATAAATCCGCGAGATCGATGCGCCATCCAGATAGGCCGCCTTGATGATCTCCTGATCCACCCCGCGAAGCGCCGCAAGGAACATCGCCATGACAAAGCCGGAAGCCTGCCAGACCCCGGCAATGACCAGGGTGTAGACCGCCATGTCGGGGTCGACCAGCCAGGAAAACTCAAAGGAGGTCCAGCCCAGGCCATGCATCAGGTTTTCGATCCCGAGACCCGGATTCAAAATCCACTTCCAGGCCGTACCGGTCACGATGAAGGAAATTGCCATCGGATAGAGGTAGATGGTCCGCAGTATGCCCTCACCCCGGATTCTCTGATCCAGGAGAATAGCCAGCAGACAGCCCAGCACGATGGAAACGATGATGAACAGGCCGCCGAAAATCACGAGATTTTCAATCGCCACATGCCAGGGCGGCAGTTTCCATAGACGTATATACTGATACAGCCCTTCGAAGCTGTAGATGGGCAGCATCTTGGATTTCGTGAAGGAGGTGTAACCGGTCCAGGCAATGAAGCCGTAGACAAAAACCAGGACCAAGGCAAAGGACGGTGCCACGACCAGCTTGGATGTATTCCAGCGCAGCCAGTCTTTCACTTTGTCCATCATGCTTGTCTTTTGGTCTTGCTTGGTCTGACCGATTGCAATCGAGCTCATTTCCCCGTTTGCCATGGTACAGCCTTTTCTTTTTCAGATCGGGATGGGCCGTAAGCGGCCTCAACTTTCGCAGCACTCACAGTCAATGCAGCGCCACAGTCACAAGCGGTTCGGTCCGTCCCCGACAATGGGCAAGCGGGAACGGACCGGACCAAACGCCGCTTAGAGGGCGAGTTCAACGGCTTCCGCAAGGCGGACCACCGCTTCGTCGGACGACATGTCGGAGTTGAAATGCTCCGTCACGACATCAAGGATCGCACCGCGGATTGCACCCGCCGTGGAAATTTCATGCGCCATGGAACCGACCAAAGTGTTGTTGTCGGATGCAACCTTCAGGTCATCCATGGATTTGACCGCACAATCGTCAAACTTATCACGCGGCACACCGATACGCGCCGGGATAGAGCCCTTGTACAGGTTGAAGGTTTCCTGGAATTTCTCACCCAGGATCAGCTTCGCCAGCAGGTCCTGACCAGCCTTCTGATCGTCACCCTGCACGTTGAACATGGCAAAGCTGTCGGAGTTCAGGATATAGCCATGATCAGACGGTGTCGGCGCGCAAACGAAATCCACACCCGGCTTTTTACCGGCAGCGAGGAATTCACCCTTTGCCCAGTCACCCATGATCTGCATGGCGGCTTCGCCGCGCATGACCATACCGGTTGCCAGGTTCCAGTCACGGCCCGGGAAGTCGGGATCCACATAGCCGCGAATCTTGCGCATTTCATCGAAGACCTTTTTCATCGTGTCGGACTTCAGCGTGTCGACGTCACGCTCGACAAAGGCCTTGTTGAAGAAATCCGCACCACCGATGCCCAGGACAACGGTTTCAAAGATGGTCGCATCCTGCCAGGGCTGACCGCCATGGGCCAGCGGCGTGATCCCGGCCGCTTTCAGCTTTTCAGCCGTTTCGTTGAACTCGTCCCAGGAGGTCGGCACACCAGCGCCGACTTTTGCCAGGACTTTCGGGTTTGCCCAAATCCAGTCCACACGGTGAATGTTCACCGGAACGGCGACATAGTGACCGTCATATTTGACGATTTTCTGCAGCAACGGCGGCAGGACCTTGTCCCAACCTTCTTCATTGGCAACCTTGTCGAGGTTAGCCAGCGCGCCTGTTTCCGCCCATTCCTGAATGTTAGGGCCTTTGATCTGGACTGCGGTCGGCGGGTTGCCGGACAGCACACGGGAACGCAGCACAGCCGCCTGGGCGTCACCGCCACCACCGGCCACCGGTGCATCGACCCATTTACCACCATGGGCTTCGAAATCTTCTTTCAGTGCCTTGACGGCTTTTGCCTCGCCACCGGATGTCCAATAGTGCAGAACTTCTGCAGTCGGTTCAGCCTGCGCACCTGCGGCAGCGGCGACAATGCCGCCTGCCAGAATCGTTGTCGCAGTTAGTTTGCGAAGAATGGCATTCATCAATAAGCCTCCCATATAGCGTTGACGAAACTTGGTTAACCGCTCCATTGTTTAGTTGTTGAATAAGGAACGGTTACTCGGTGTCATCGTGGTTTTTAGAAGGAAAGAAGACAGATCGCGACGAGAATAGGGTAACAGAAGATTTCACAAAGGTTACATGGAAAAACTTTGTTACATTTATTGAGATCTATACTTATTTTTCAAAACCTTACCGCAATTGCGAAATATTAAACTTAAGTGGCGGTTTCCAGGATGGATTCATTTAAACATCTACTGATCGTAGACGATGACCTTGAGATTTGCGACCTGTTGCACGACTTTTTCACCCAGCGCGGTTTTCGTGTTTCCGTCGCCTGTAACGGCGGGGAAATGCGCAAGATTTTGCAGGTCTGGGACATCGATCTGGTGATTCTCGACCTGATGCTGCCGGGCGACGATGGCCTGGCTTTATGCCGTGAGATTCGCGAAGATTCCGATCTGCCGATTATTATGCTGACCGCCGTCACCGGCGAGGCCGACCGGATTGTCGGCCTGGAAGTGGGTGCTGACGATTACATGGAAAAACCCTTTAATCCACGTGAATTGCTGGCGCGGGTGAAGGCTATCATGCGCCGCTCAGGCCAATCGGCCAACACAGGTGAAACGGAAACCAAACAGCCAGAAAACAGGACCTTCCATTTCGCCCGCTGGACCCTGCAGGAAGGCAAACGGGAATTACGGTCGCCGGACAAGGTACTGGTGCAACTGAGCAGTGGCGAGTTCGAATTATTGCTCGCCTTCCTTCAGCGCCCCCAAGCAGTGCTGAGCCGGGACGACCTCTTGGCCGCAACACGGGGTGTGGAAGCCATCCCCTTTGACCGCAGCATCGACATTCAGATCAGCCGCCTGCGTAAAAAACTGTCTCCTGGCAGTTCCCAGCATGGATTGATCAAGACCGTGCGCGGCCAGGGCTATATCTTCACCGAGACAGTGAAGGTACGTTGACGCCGTGCGATCGGATTCCCCACATAGTGCTTCCATGATTGAACGTTTTCTCGATCGCGTCCTGCCAAAGACATTGGGCAATCGCATTGCCGTCATCGGCTTTTCAGCGGGCCTGCTTGCCTCCCTTTTTGCGGCGGCAGGCATCGGCGGCATCCTGACACGGCGCGCGGAGATTTCGGAAGCCGCATGGCTGGGCCCCACCATCGCCGCCGCCTATGAGCGGACCCGGCGTATGTCGACCGAGTTTCGCGTTAAACGCCTGAAAGAATTGGAAATCGCAAACAGCATTCACTATGAATGGTTGCCTCAGGCCGCCGACTTCGGGGATAATCCCTATACCCCTCTACCGCCACCCTATTACGGTGGACCGCTGATTTCCGTCTACAGCGCGAATGGTCCACTCAGAAAACGGCTGCTGGCAACCGCGCACCCGCTGCCGACACTGGAGGCGCATCTGACATCGCT
Source organism: Aestuariispira ectoiniformans (assembly GCF_025136295.1). Classification (GTDB taxonomy): domain Bacteria; phylum Pseudomonadota; class Alphaproteobacteria; order UBA8366; family Aestuariispiraceae; genus Aestuariispira_A; species Aestuariispira_A ectoiniformans. The sequence goes on from NZ_CP062788.1 coordinate 3,152,810, forward strand.
TGCCGTCAGCCTCGCCCGACATGACGAACCGATCAGCCTGCAAATCCGATACCCGGATGGCAGCCTGTTGCGCATCACAAGTCCCCAATACTGGCACAGCCGCACGACAGAGGTCACTTGGGCCATGATCATGTTGGCTGGTATGACACTGACCGCCGCCCTGTTCCTGATCTTCTGCCAGCGCCTGGCGCGGCCCTATCGCCTGCTGGCCCGCGTCACCAAAGATCACGATGCGGACAGTCTGCCCAAACCGCGGGCAAGCTGGACCCGCGAGGCGCTCGACCTATTCGGTCTGCTGTCTTCCGAGCGGATCGGCCGCAAGGAAATGGTTGCCGAACGGACCCGCATGCTGGCGGCCATCTCCCATGATTTGCGCACCCCAGCCACCCGGTTGCGCCTGCGCTCTGAAAAAATCGACGACGATGAATTGCGGGAGAAAATCCACAACGATCTCGATTCCATGCTCACCATGATCGAGGATGCCATTGATTTCCTGAAAGGCACGATTGTTGAAGAGGAAGTGCAAAAGATCGACTTCCTCTCGCTGGTGCAAAGCATCTGCGATGACTTTGCGGATGTCGGCATGCCCGTCACCCTGACCGACCCTCAATATCCAACGGTGGAAACCCGGTCTACTGTCTTTGGCGGCGAGGCGGAGGCCCTGGACCTCAAACGGCTTTTGACCGGGAACATGATGGCCCGGCCCGTTGCCTTGAAACGCGCCGTTTCCAACCTGGTCGGCAATGCCATCAAATACGGACATCAGGCCAAAGTGGATATGCTGGTAAAACCGGGTGAACTGGTTCTGGAAATCACCGACCGCGGCCCGGGCATTCCCGACGAAGAACAGGGCAATGTGATGAAACCCTTCTATCGCCTGGAGAAATCGCGGAACCGCGAAACCGGCGGCAGCGGCCTGGGCCTCAGCATCGCCTATACCGTCGCCCAGGCCCATCACGGAAAACTGGAACTCATCAACCTGCAGCGCGGCCTGATGGTCCGCCTCACCCTGCCGCGCGGGTTGGAGTTACAGGAAAATCAGCGCGGTCACTGAGCCCCGGCCAGGACAACTTCCTCTTTGGCGGATAGCTTCTCCAGCGCGATCCCGTCTGATCCGAAGACATGGACGCTATCGAGATCGGCATGGAATTTCATGTTCTCACCGTTTTTCGCCGGACTGGTCCCGGCGCTGCTGAGGGTTGCGCGCACGCCGTCGGCGGTATGGAAATAGACGTAGGACACATCGCCCAGTCGCTCGACCACATCAACGGCACCGCTGAGCGACAGGCCCTCGCCCTCGCCTTCCTGCAGATGTTCCGGGCGAACACCGACGGTGACTTCGTCGCCGTTCGAAAGCCCTTCGCCTGACACGGGCAGACGTGCGAAGCCTCCCACCTTCAGGGCAACGGTAAGGCCGAAATCATCAATGGCCTCCACCTTGCCCGGCAGGAAGTTCATGGCCGGGGAACCGATAAAACCCGCCACGAACAGGTTGCGCGGGTGGTGATAAAGCTCCAATGGCGAGCCCACCTGTTCCACATTGCCCTGGTTCAGCACGACGATCTTGTCAGCCAGCGTCATCGCCTCTACCTGGTCATGGGTCACATAGATGACCGTGGATTTCAGGTTTTCATGCAGTTTGGCGATCTCGATCCGGGTCTGTACACGCAGCGCCGCATCCAGGTTGGACAGGGGTTCGTCAAACAGGAAAACCTTCGGGTTGCGGACAATGGCACGGCCAATGGCGACACGCTGGCGCTGACCTCCGGAAAGTTCCGCCGGGCGGCGGTCCAGCAATGGTTCCAACTGCAGGATGCGGGCGGCTTCACGTACGCGGCGGTCCACCTCCTGCTTGTTGCGTTTCGCCAGCTTCAGGCCAAAGGCCATATTCTTGTAGACCGTCATATGCGGATAAAGCGCATAGGACTGAAACACCATGGCGATCCCGCGTTCCTTTGGCGTGTAGTCGTTGACGCGTTCACCGCCGATATAGAGATCACCGGAACTGATTTCCTCCAGACCGGAAATCATACGTAAAAGCGTGGACTTACCACAGCCACTGGGACCAACGAAGACCACGAATTCACCATCGGTGATATCAATGTCAACGCCGTGGATCACCTCCACATCGCCATAATGCTTTTTTACCTTGTCGAGACGGATATCGGACATTTCAAATTTCCACTCACAAAACTGTCTGCCATCGACCTATTTGACCGCACCGGCGGTAATGCCGCGGATCAATTGTCGGGAGAAAATCAGGTAAAGAACCAGAACCGGCACAATCGCCAGGGTCAGCGACGCCAGAACCGAATTCCAGTCAGTTACGTACTGGCCGATGAACTGCTGCACACCAAGTGTGATGGTCTGCGTTTCTTCCGAAGGCGCCAGGATCAACGGGAACCACAGGTCATTCCAGATCGGAACCATGGTAAACACACCCACCGTTGCAATTGCCGGACGGATCAACGGCAGGATCACAAACCAGAAGATGCCGTATTCGCTGATCCCGTCACAGCGCGCCGCCTCTTTCAGGTCCTTCGGGATGGTACGCATGAATTCCGACAGGATGAAAATCGCCAGCGGCAAGCCTTGCGCAGTGTAAACCAGAACCAACGCCGTCAGCGTATTGGTCAGGCCCAAATCCACCACAAGGTTCAGGATGCTGACACTGCCCAGACGGATCGGCACCATGATGCCGATTGCCAGATAAAGTCCGGTGACAGTATTGCCCTTGAAACGGTATTCGCTGAGCCCCCAGGCGGCCATCGCACCGACCAGCAGGACAACGACCAGTGTCACCACCGTCACTGTCACGCTGTTGGTAAAATAAAGACCGAAATTGGATTTGGTCAGGACTTTCTCAAAGCCGATCAGGCTGAATGAATCGACACCTGGCAACCCCATCGGGTCCCGGAAGATCGCCTTCCGGCTTTTGAAACTGTTGATGATGATCAGGAAGATCGGCCACAGCGCCAGCACCGTATAAGCCAGGAGAATACCGTGCACCATCGTGGCGCTGAGGGGTTTGCGGATTTGGTTCTTCATTCTCTCCCCTCCCTTACAGGCTGTAGCGGCGCAAGCGGCGCTGAATCACAAAGAGGTAGAACAGAACCCCCACCAGAATCACCAGGAACATCAGCGTTGCCACCGTCGCCCCCATGGTCGGGCTGCCGATCTGAAGCTGGAACCCGAAGAAGGTCCGATAAAAGAGCGTACCCATGATATCGGTGGAGAAATTCGGTCCGGCCAGTGCACCCTTGACCGCATAGATCAGGTCGAAGGCGTTGAAATTGGCGATAAAAGTCAGGATAGAGACCATCGCGATCGTCGGCAGGATCAACGGGAATTTGATCCGCCAGAACACATCCCAATGGTTTGCCCCGTCGATAACAGCCGCCTCTACGAGATCATCCGGAATGGAAAGAAGGGCGGCATAGATCAGCATCATGGGGATGCCGATGAACTGCCAGACGGAAATCAGGGACAGCGTGACAAGGGCGGTGTTTTCCTGCCCCAGCCAAGGCTGGAACCAATCAATGAGCCCGACATAATCCAATAGCGTTTCACTGATCCCCCAAAGCGGATTCAGGATCAACTGCCAGACAAAACCGATAATCACCACGGAAAGCATGGTCGGCATGAAGAGCAATGTGCGATAGGTATTGCGCAACCGGACTTTCGGCAGGCTCAACAGGGCCGCCAGCATCAACCCGACGGGATTTTGCACCAGCATATGCACGGCAAAGAACTTCAGGTTGTTATAAAGCGCATTCCAGAAGGCGCCGGACCAGTCCGGGTCCAACATCATGGTGACATAGTTGGCAAGACCCGCGAAATGATAGTCTCCCGCCTCATCGGTGGTGAAAAAGCTGAGCCGGACCGAATCCACCAACGGATAGATCATGAACATCGTGTAGATGATTACCGCCGGGGCCAGGAATACCACGATATGCATGGGGAAACGGCGACCACGGCTTCCGGCCTGTGCACGCGCGTCGACCGTCGCGTCGTCATGTTGTTGGGCAAGGCTTGTCATAGTGAAGATACCCTAAAGCAGGACATGGGATGGCCGGAGCCACCCCATGCGGACCGCTTTTTTTACATTTGCGGCTTGTACCATTTGGCGAGACCGGACTGGACGCTTTCGGCGGCCTGTTCGGGCGTCATGGTGCCGTTGATTACCTGCGCGCTGACGTTCCACAGCTCGTTTTCCAGGTTCGGCGTCCCACGGGACAGAATCTGGTAGGAATTGCGGATCGTGGACTTGCAACTGTCACGCCAGCTCACAAATTCCTGCGCCACCGGATCCTTCACATCGACCTTATGCTTGGACAGCGAGAAGAAGCCCGGCAGAGCATTGGAATAAATCTCTGCGAATTCCTTCGTCGTCATCCATTCCAGGAAGGTTTTTGCGGCAGCAGCATTGGGGGAATCAGCATTGATGCCCAATGCGATATCCGTATGGTCGCTGATATAGCAGGTTTTCTCACCTTCCGGCAGCGGCGGCGGGAATGCGCCGAACTCAAAGTCGGCCTGGTTATTGAAAGTCGTGATATCCCAGGAACCGGCAGGATAGATCGCCGCACGGCCCAGCGAGAACAGGTTCTGGCTGTCAGGATATTTCTGCGCCTTGTAGCCACGGCCCATATAAGGTGCCCAACTGGCGAGTTGCTTGAACGTATCCACGTAAGGCTTGTCGGTCAGCTTTTCGCTGCCGTCGATCAGGGCCTTGCGGCCTTCCTCGCCATGCCAGTAGTTCGGACCGATATTCTGGAAGCCCATGGTTGCGGCCTCCCACTGGTCGGCGGTGCCCATGGCAAGCGGCGTATAGCGGCTTTCGGATTTCACCGTTTCCAGAACCTTCATGAATTCCGGAACCGTCTTCGGCACAGACAGATTCAGTTCCTTGAAGATTTCCTTGTTATACATGAAGCCATGAATAACGGATGCCATCGGCAGGCAGAAGGTCGTCTTACCGTCGTCGGTCTGCCAGGCGCTTTTGGCAACATCGGAGAAATTATCCATCCCCTTCAGGTCGTCGACCGCCAGGAGGTGCCCCTTGTTATAAAGGTCCAGCGACGCGTCGAATGGACGACAGGTAATCAGGTCACCCGCCGTGCCACCTGCCAGTTTGGCGTTCAGGCTGGCGTTATAGTCCGCCGGCGGTGTCGGTGTGAATTCCACCTTGATATCCGGATGCGCCTTATTGAACGCCGGAATGATCTGGTCGCTCCAGATATCGGCATCATCATTACGCCAGCTTTCAATTTTTAGGACAGTATCCGCCTGTGCGGATGCCGCCACTGCCATTGCTGCACCGAAGACAGCGGCCAAAGCCGTGGTCCGGGTCAACATTACACTGAATTTAGTCTTCACCTCTCGTCTCCTCCAACTTCGAAACAACTGTGAAATCCCTGTTCAGGATTGACTACCGGCTGCTTGACTGCGACCGGTTCATTGCGGCCCTCAAATCCCCACCGGTTTTGGTGAGAAGGGCCTGTGCCTCTGCCGGTGACCGTCCGGCAGCGACGAGGACGGCCGGCTTCACATGGCCATCCACTTGTTTCAAGGCATCCGCGGCCAGCGACGGATCGCAACCGGCGATTTGCGCGACGATCCGGGCCGCACGTTCGTGCAGTTTTTCATTATCGGCGACAACACTGACCATCAGGCCGTCCACCACATGCCCCAGGCGGGTCATCACAGTCGAGGACAGCATCCCAAGCACGGCCTTTTGCGCCGTCCCCGCCCCCAGACGCGTAGAGCCAGCAACAACCTCCGGACCGGTCTCCAACAGAATTGGATAATCCGCGATCTCCAGTAGCGGGACATTCGGGTTATTGGCGATGGAGACAACCAACGCCCCCGCCTGCTTGGCAAGGCGCGCGACTTCCAAGGTGTAGGGGGTCGTACCGCTGGCCGCGACGACGATCACCACGTCATGCGGACGCAGACCGATTTCTGCCGCATCTTTCCGGGCGGAAGCCACATCATCTTCAGAGACACCCTGCGGGGTCAAACGCGCAGCGTCACCGCCCGCCATCAGAAACTCCAGCCGCGCCAACGGCCAACCAAAGGTCGGCGTCAGTTCCATCCCGTCCTGCATGGCCAGAAGCCCGGACGACCCCGCCCCGGCATAAATCATGCGACTATCACCTTCACGCAGGCGTTCGACAACAGGGGGAACGGCGGCTGCAATCTGCGGGAGCGCCGGACGGACGGCTGCAACGGCCGACATCTGCCCGTCCCAAAAGGCGGACAAGACATCAACATCCGGCCAGGTATCCAGCCCCATATATTTTTTTGAGGCACGCTCTGTTTCCTGCATCCCTGCAACCCATCTCATACAGACCAATATTGCTACCAATATAATACCAAAAATAAGTTGAAGGCGACTCCTTTTTTCACTCCACCTGCTATTCACCACACTCAAAACAGCCCAAATACTTATAATTTATTATTACTTTTCAGATGCTTGATAAAATTTCAAAAAGGAACACAAAAAGATCAAATTTTATAAATTCTCAAAAGTGGTACTTTATTGGTATTGCCTGAAATCACAAATAGTTCTAAATTGGACATGCCAACATTAACGAGGGCCTCCTATCAGCATGAGCATGGCGAACGGGACTTTATTTCTGGGAATTGACGGTGGCGGCACCTCCTGCCGGGCCCGCATTGTAGATGCAGACGGAACAGTCTTGGGCGAAGGCCTCGGTGGTCCGACCAATACAACATTAGGCATCGACAGTGCCTATCAGGAGATCATCGGGACAACTGTAAGGGCCCTGACCGCCGCCGGACTATCGGAAAGTGATATTGGCCGTCTCCACGCCGGTTTCGGTCTGGCGGGCCTCCATCTGGAGCGGGACCGGAAAGCCATGCTGGCCTATGAACACCCCTTTGCCTCGCTGTCCATCGGCACCGATGCCTACACTGCCTGCCTGGGTGCTCATGATGGAAAAGACGGTGGCATTGCCATCTTCGGCACCGGTAGCTGCGGCTATGCCATCATAAACGGTGAAGGCATCAATATCGGTGGTTGGGGTTTCCGGATTTCCGATCATGGATGTGGCGCTCATGTGGGGTTGGAAGCGATTCGGCGCGCCCTGCAGGCCCATGACGACATCCTGCCACAGTCGGAATTCACCCATGCTGTCATGGACCGTTTCGACAATAATCCCGACAAGGCGGTCATCTGGGCGGAATCAGCCAAACCAACCGATTACGGCACCTTTGCCCCGCTGGTGGTAGAATATGCCAGACGTAACGACAGTCTGGCCCAGCGCATCCTCTGGGAATCCGCCAAGGAGGCCGGACAGATTATTCACGCCCTGCAACGCAAAGGGGCCGACAGGGTCGCCCTGCTCGGTGGTTTTTCAAAATACCTCAAGGACTGGTTGCCGGGCGAGGTCATCCCGCTTCTGGTCGAACCGAAGGGCGACGCCATGGAAGGCGCCATCCGCATGGCCCGACAGGCATTCGAACAGAAAGGCCGACGCATATGAACAGCCTTGACCCGGTACTGGAAACCCTGCGGCAGGAAGCCAACCTGAAGGGGGCGAGCGCGTCGCCACTGTACCGGCGTCTCAAGAACGGCATCCGCAAGGCTATCGAACAGGGCGTGCTCAGCCCTGACGACGCCCTGCCGCCGGAACGGGATCTGGCGCAGAAACTGGAAGTTTCCCGCGTGACAGTCCGCAAGGCCGTTGGTTCACTGGTCGAAGAAGGCCTTCTGGTCCAACGCCAGGGTGCAGGCACCTTTGTTGCCCCGCGTGTCGAACAGCCGCTTTCCAAGCTAACGGGTTTTACCGAGGATATGGAAGCACGCGGCCTGTCGCCTTCCGTTGAATGGCTTGACCGGAGTCTGGGTTCCGCCACGCCGGACGAGGCCATTGCCCTGAACCTGTCACCGGGCGCGGAAGTCGCACGGCTTTATCGTATCCGCTTCGCCGATGACAAACCGATGTGCCTGGAACAGGCCATCCTGCCCGCAAGCGCCCTGCCCCATCCCGAACAGGTCGACAGCTCTCTTTATGCAGTACTGGAGCGCAGCCATATGCGCCCGACCCGGGCCTTGCAGCATTTGCGCGCCCAGCTTTTTGAATATGAACAGGCGCGGTTGTTGAATGTGCAGCCCGGCACTGCCTGCCTTTATATCGAACGACGCTCTTTCCTGCCCAACGGGCAGCCGGTGGAGTTCGTGCGATCCTATTATCGAGGCGACTCCTACGACTTCGTCGCCGAACTGCAACTTTGATGCCTGAGGAATTATTACGGTCATGACCGAGATTGCGCAGACGACTTTGATGGAACAGGAAGCCCGCGAGGCCGCCGACGTTCTCGACCGGCAGTTCGCCGCCAATCAGTCCATCTGCGAAACGCTGGCGGCGCGCTTTCAGGAACACCCCTTGCGCCTGATCGCGACCTGCGCACGTGGCAGTTCAGACCACGCGGCGGCCTATGCCAAATATCTGATGGAAACCTCTCTCGGCCTGCCGGTCACCTCTAGTGCCCCGTCCATCGGGTCCATCTATGGCGAGTCGATGGCGCTCAGCGATTGCCTGTTCGTCGTGATTTCCCAGTCCGGCAAAAGCCCCGATCTGGTCGCCAATGTGGACTGGGCCAAGGCCAATGGGGCCTTCGTCCTTGCAATCGTCAATGTGGAGGATTCACCGGTCACGGAACGTGCCGATCTGGTCCTGCCGCTTCACGCCGGGCCGGAAAACAGCGTGGCGGCCACCAAGACCTATATCGCATCGCTGGCGGCAATCCTGCAGGTAACCGCCTATCTGAGTGGGCGCGACGACCTGAAAGCCGCGGTCAAAGCCCTGCCCGACCAGCTGCGCGAGGCAGCAAAACTGGACTGGAGCAAGGCCGTCATCCCCCTGGCCGCCGCAGACGACCTGCTTGTGGTCGGACGGGGCCTCGGCTTCGGTATCGCATTGGAAGCCGCCCTGAAATTCAAGGAGACCTCATCTATTCATGCGGAGGCCTTCAGTTCGGCTGAACTGATGCATGGGCCGCTCGCGATTGTGCGCGAACGCTATCCTATCCTGGTATTCTCCCAGGAGGATGAGACCCGTGCGGGCGTCCGGGAACTGGTTGGCAAATTGCGCGACAAAGGCGCACGGGTCTTTGTCGCCGAACCCGGCGATGCCGATCAGGGTCGCCTACCCGTTGTCCCGGATATGCATCCCGCCACCGCCCCGCTCGCAATGATCCAAAGCTTTTACCTGTTGGTGAACCAAGTGGCGCTGGCACGGGATTTCGACCCGGACCACCCACCGCACCTGCGCAAAGTGACGGAGACGCAGTAATGCCCACCTATCTGACAAATGGGCGCTTTTTTGATGGCGACAGCATCCATGAGGGCAAGGCCATTGTCATCAATGACAATAAAATTGCGGATATTATCAACGCCTCTGATGTTCCCGCTGATGCAGAGGTCGTGGACCTGAACGGTCAGCTTCTGGCCCCCGGTTTCATTGACGTGCAGGTCAATGGCGGCGGAGGCGTCCTGCTTAACGAAGAACCGACAGTGGGCGGCATCCGTCGGATTGCGGCAGCCCATCGCCGTTTCGGTACAACGACCATGCTGCCGACCATGGTCAGCGACGAATGGACGGTCATGGAAGCTGTCGGCGAGGCCACGGCGGATGCCCTCAAACATGGCGTGGCAGGCGTTCGCGGTGTCCATTTCGAAGGCCCCTATCTGAGCAAGGCGCGCAAAGGCGTTCATAACGAAGCGGTCATTCGCGAGGTTGACGCGCAGGCCCTGACGCTGTTTTCCCGCAAGGATATGGGTGTCGTTGTCACCACCCTCGCGCCGGAGGAAGTCTCGCCGAACTTCATCAACCGCCTCACAGACGAGGATGTTATCGTCTGTGCCGGGCACACCGCAGGCACCTATGACGACGCAAGGCGCGGGTTGAACGCCGGAATTACCGGATTTACGCATCTCTTCAACGCCATGACACCCTTTACCAGCCGGGAGCCCGGCATGGTGGGCGCAGCCCTTGAAGATGCCGATAGCTGGTGCGGATTGATCGTGGACGGCTATCATGTTCATGATGCCAGCCTGCGCGTTGCCATCGCCGCGAAGGCCAAAGGCAAGATGATGCTGGTCACAGATGCCATGCCGACCGTGGGGGCGAAAAATAAAGAATTTACCCTCTATGGCGAATCCATCGTCGCCAGGGATGGGCGCTGTGCCACGTCTGACGGCACGCTGGCCGGATCGGATCTGGATATGGCGAGCGCGGTTCGCAACACCGTCCGGCGGCTGGGCCTCCCGGTGGAAGAAGCCCTGCGTATGGCCTCGCTCTATCCGGCCCGGTTCCTGGGACTGGACAAGGAAATCGGCCGGATCACCGCGGACTATGACGCCGATCTGGTGTTGCTGGACGATGACCTGACAGTCACCGCGACCTGGATCGGGGGCAAGGCAGAGTTTTATTAAGGGAGTATCTAATGTCGCAACCCGTCCGTATTTTGGTTGTCGGCCTCGGCAATATGGGGCTTTCCCATGCCAAGGCCTATCACGCCCTCGATGGGTTTGACATTGTCGGCCTGTGCAGCCGCAGCGCCACAACCATGACCGGCCTGCCTGACCAACTGACCGCCTACCCCCGTTTCGATGATTATGAAGCAGCGCTTGCAGCTTTGAAGCCGGATGCGGTCTGCATCTGCACCTATCCCGACAGCCATGCCGAATTCGCCATCAAGGCCTTTCAGGCAGGCGCCCATGTCTTTCTGGAAAAACCGGTCGCGGAAACCGTGGCGGAATCGGAAAAGGTTATCGCCGTTGCGCGGGAAACAGGGCGGAAACTGGTCGTTGGATATATCCTGCGCCATCACCCCTCATGGGCAAAGTTTGTCGAACTGTCTCAGACGTTGGGTAAACCGCTGGTCATGCGTATGAACCTGAACCAGCAAAGCAGCGGCGAGACCTGGGGTGTGCACAAGAACCTGATGAAAAGCCTGTCGCCCATCGTCGACTGCGGTGTCCACTATCTGGATATGATGTGCCTGATGACGCGGGCCAAACCCGTATCCGTCCATGCCATCGGCGCACGACTGACCGAGGAAATCGGTGCTGACATGTATAACTATGGGCAGTTGCAGGTCCGCTTCGAAGACGGGTCCGTTGGCTGGTATGAGGCAGGCTGGGGTCCGATGATTAGCGAGACCGCCTTCTTTGTGAAAGACGTGATCGGCCCGAAAGGCTGTGTCAGCATCGTCGCCGCGGAAGAAGCCGGACAGGGGCATAAATCCGACGATGTGGACGCTCACACCAAGACCAGCGCCCTGCGCGTCCATCATGGCGAATTGGACGGCCAGGGCCGGTTCACAAGGGCTGACGAGATATTGCGTATGGATGAAGAGCCCGGCCATGACGAACTGTGCGAGCGCGAGCAGGTCTATTTCCACCGCACCATCGTGGACGACATAGACCTGACCGACCATATGAATGATGCCGTCAACAGCCTGCGCATCGCCCTGGCGGCGGATGAATCCGTTCGTACCGGTCAGATCGTCACCTTGTAATCGACAGCGACAGAGAGAGTATCCGTCCCATGAAAGCCCTTACCATCGGCGGCGCCACCATCGACGTGATTGCCACAGTCGCAGATCGCGAAATTGAACGCATCACCATGCATAACGCCACCTCCTCCTTCCTGCTGCTGGAGGAAGGGCGCAAGGTTGAAGCAGAGCAGATTGATTCCTTCGTCGGCGGCGGAGCAACCAACGCGGCCGTTTCCATGGCGCGCCAGGGGTTACAGGTATCCTGCCTCGTCAAGCTGGGTCAGGATCTGGAGGCAGAGAAGGTTATTTCCTGCCTTTCCGAAGAAGGTATTGATACCAGCGGCGCCATTCGCAACGCCGCCCTGCCGACGGCCAAGTCGATCATGATCTCCTCGCATGTGAACAACCCCACGATCTTTGTCAGCCGCGGTGCAAATACCCTGCTGACACCCGAAGAAATCACACCGGAGATTTTCGACGGCCAGGATCTGGTTTATGTCACGGGCCTGTCGGGTAATTCAGCCGCCTGTTTCCCGCGCATCGTGGAACTCGCCAAGACCGCCGGCGCGCGCGTCGCCGCCAACCCCGGCATTCGTCAATTGACCTATCGCGGGCAGGAAATCCTGCGGACCCTGCAATGGGTTGATGTTGTCACCCTGAACACGGTCGAGGCGGCACAGCTTTGCGTGGCGCTGCCGCTGGAAAGCCGGGACCGCCTGCCCTCCCAAGGAGTGGACGGGGCCAAGCCGGGAGGACCGGAACTGCTGGAGGATGGCCTGCCGCTGGGTGAGCGCCGCGTCGCCCTGCAGAAATTCGCGGAACTCATGCATGCGCACGGCCCCTCGACCGTCGTCGTCACCAACGGTTCCGAAGGGGCCTATATCTGCCACGACGGCAACATTCATTTCTGTCCGTCCCTGCCGGTCACAGTGCGCGGAACCGCCGGTGCGGGCGATGCCTTCGCCTCAACGTTTGCCGCCCAGCAGGCCCTGGGACAAGACGCGGAGACGGCGGCAAAACTGGCGGCGATCAACGCAGCCTCCGTCGTCGGGCGTATCGACACACAAAGCGGCCTCCTGAGGGCAGACGCCTTGGCAGAAAAGCTGTAAACCGCAGATCGCTTGACAATTTCAGGCCGAAGACCTCCATTAGGCTGTAGGAATAAGTCTTACAGTAAAGGAACGCTTGGACGTGACCGGCCGCGACGGCGACAAGCAATCGACACAAGATGGCGGGCAGGATACCGGGAATGCATCCAGCCCCTGGCGGCATGTACTGGTGGCGGGACTGCTGCTGGTCTGGCTGGGGCTGGGTTGGCAGAGTTACAATCTGACACTTGCCGCGCTGTTCTCCGAACAGGAAAAGTCAGGTAACGCCACGCTGGACGTCTATGGGGCGGCCCTGCGTGGCAGCCTGGAGAAATACCGCGCGCTGCCCCGCCTGCTCTCCCGCCATCCCCTGGTCACCGCGCTGATGCATGACATGGACAACCCCGAGAAGGTGCAGGATGTGAATATCCTGTTCGGGGAAAGCAAAGTGGTGACCGGGGCTGCGGAAATCTACCTGATGCGGGCGGATGCAACGACGATCGCCGCCAGCAACGCCTATGCGCCGGACTCCTTCATCGGCGCGAACTTTGCCTATCGTCCTTATTACCAGCAGGCCATCGAGGGACGGCTGGGCCGGTATTTCGCACAGGGCACCACCTCGAAAAAACGCGGATACTATTTCTCCTATCCAATCTGGGCAAAACACCAGATCGCCGGCGTCATTACCGTCAAGGTCGACATTGATGCGCTGGAAACCCTGTTCCAGGACACCCCCCGCGATGCAGTCGTCACCGATAAACATGGCATCGTTTTCATGGCGACCCGTCCTGAGTGGCGCTTTCACTCGCTCACCCCGCTTGGCCCGAAAGATATTCAGGAGGTCGAAAATAACCGGCAATACGGTGATGTGAAAATTGAGCCTCTGGACTGGGTTTATCAGGATGATGGCACCATCAAGGCTGTCGAAATCCGGGACAAACGCAAAACCATCCTCAACTGGCGTAAGCTGGATAAACCGCTGACCGATATTGGCTGGACCGTGTCGCTGCTGCTGCCAGTGAAGACCCTCTATACACAGGCGCTGGCCGTGGCCGCAATTGTCATGCTGGTTGTCTTCGGCACCGGCGTGATCATCCGCAACGCAATCCAGCGCCGCCGTGACCTGGCCGATCGCCTGGAACTGCAACGTCAGGCCCGACGCAACCTGGAACAGTCCGCCCATGAACTGGAACGCCGTGTGGAGGAACGCACCCGCGAATTACGCAAGACGCAGGATGAATTGATCCACGCCGCCAAACTTGCCGCCCTCGGCCGCATGTCCGCCGGGATCAGCCATGAACTGAACCAACCGCTGACCGCGATCCGCGCCTATAACGATACGGCAGTAAAATTCATCGACAAGAACCGGCCCGAAAATGCCAAGGAAAACCTGGGCATCATCAACGATCTTGTCGCCAGAATGTCGGAAATTATCCGTTATTTCAGAACCTTCGCCCGTGAAGGCGATCCGACACTGGAAGTGTTCAACCTGACCGAGGTGATCGAAAACATCAAACGCTTCATGGGTCCCCGGTTGCAACGTGAGGGCGTGACCCTGCTGATCCGCAGCAATGAGAAAATCGTCCCGGTTCGCGCCAACCAGACCCGAATGGAACAGGTTCTCGTTAACATCGTCGGCAACGCCCTGGATGCCATGCGCGAGGCAGACAGCCCCGCCAAGCGGATCGAAATCAGCCTTGGCATCGATCATGTGAAAAATCAGGTTCGGCTTGCCGTGCGCGATTACGGTCCGGGCCTGTCGGCAAATGTCGCCTCACATGTGTTCGACCCCTTCTTCACGACCAAGGAGGCAGGCGACGGCCTTGGGCTGGGGCTGTCGATTTCCTATAATATTGTCAAAGACTTTGACGGCAGTCTACAAGTGGAGAACCATCCCCGGGGTGGTGCGATTTTCACCGTCACCCTGCCAATCGCAAAAGAAGACAGGCTGAAGCAAGCGATATGACCAAACCGGCAGTCATTCTGATCGACGACGAAGAGCATATCCGGCAGTCCTGCCTGCAGGCGCTGGAGCTGGAAGGCATCCCTGCCCGCGCCTTTGCCGAGGCAGAAACCGCCCTGCATGCCATCACCCCGGATTTTGACGGCGTGGTGGTCAGCGATATCCGCATGCCGGGCCTGGATGGGCTGACGGTTCTGTCGCGTATCGTCGAACAATTCCCCAATCTGCCGGTTATCCTGATCACCGGTCACGGCGACATCGCCATGGCGGTCGAGGCCATGCGAAAAGGCGCTTACGACTTTATTGAAAAGCCATTCCAGGTGGACCGGTTGATCGACGTCATCCGGCGCGGTCTGGAAAAACACCGACTGGTGCAGGAAAACAATCGCCTGCGCAGCCTGCTGGACAAACAGACCAGCGACGCGGAAATCGCCGGACGGCTGATCGGGCGCGCCCCTGCCATGGTTGAACTTCAACAGCAGGTCGCCGCAATCGCAGGCACGAATGCGGATGTCCTGATTCTGGGTGAGACAGGGTCCGGCAAGGAAATGGTCGCGCGCTGCCTGCATGAATTCAGCAACCGAAGGGATGGGCATTTCGTGGCCATCAACTGCGGCGCACTGCCTGCCAACATCATCGAAAGTGAGCTTTTCGGACATGAGGTGGGGGCCTTCACCGGGGCGGATAAACAACGGATCGGCAAGTTTGAATATGCGTCCGGCGGCACACTGTTCCTGGACGAGGTGGAAAGCATGCCCATGGACCTGCAAATTCGTCTGCTGCGCGTGCTGCAGGAACGGCAGGTAGAACGTCTCGGATCAAACGAGGCGATCCCCATCGACGTGCGTATCATCGCGGCCACCAAGACGGACCTGCTGGATGCCAGCCACAAGGGCGAATTCCGGGAAGACCTCTATTACCGGCTGAATGTGGTGACTTTGACGATCCCGCCCCTGCGCCAGCGCCGGGAGGACATTCCCCTGCTTTTCACCCAATTCTCTGCCCAGGCAGCTCTACGGCTGGGACAACAGGAACATACCCTTGAGGATAGCATCCTGCAGGGCTTGATGGGCTATGAATGGCCGGGCAATGTGCGGGAATTGCGCAATGCCGCCGAACGACATGCAATGGGCCTGTCACCGCTGCCACAGGACAGGTCAAAATCCTCGGATGGAAAGAACTCTCCTTCCCTGCAACAACAGATGGATGCCTTCGAACGCAGCCTTCTGATCAACACTTTGGAACGAACCAAAGGCCAGGTTCAGGAAACTTGTGAACGCCTTCACCTGCCGAGGAAGACCTTCTACGACAAGCTTAAAAAACACGGCCTCACCCGCGCGGATTTTGAAGGCTGAACAGCCCCGTTCATTTCGGCGCCCGTTCCAACGCGCGGTAACGCAACTTGCGCCGGTAGGTGGTCATATTGTGATACATGTCCAACCGCTTCAACTGCGCCTTGGAGACCAGCATCCATAATCGTTCGATCCGGTCTATCAGGCCGAAATGGGTATAGTATTTAACAGTTGGATAGCCTCCCTTGTCGTCCATCTCGCCGGAGGTCATATGGCGCAGATCACCGGCATGGCGATATCCCTGCACCGTTTTCAGCCAGTCCCGCGCCACCTCAAAGAAGCCCGCCAGAAAGAATTTGGACAGTATCTGGCAGGTAAATTTCAGGATCGAGATAAAATGCCGCGTCGGTGGCACCAGTGGCACAGGATCGAAGGAATTGACCACACGGTATATCGGGGTTTTGAAACCATCATTGAATTTATGGTTACCGACACGCGGCGAACCAAAGGTGTAACAGGCCGCCAGCGTATCACGGGCCTGGTACCAGGTAGCAATCACGGCAACTGCCCCGCCAAGGGAATGACCGGTAATATACAATGGCAGACCAGTCACCTTTTTCAGCAGTTTTGAGATATCGGCCTCGACATCCGAATAGGCCTTGTGAAACCCCTTGTGGACCTGTCGGCCACCCCCGATGGATTCCAGCCCGATGTTAGCGTTATTGATCCAGTCCTGCGGCGATGTGGTTCCCCGAATTGACAGCACCGCAAATTCACGCCCGTTTCCCCCGGTCCATTTGGCGACATAGCCTTCCGTATTCGCCAGAATATCGAGGGAGTGATTATAGAATGTACCCACCAGTTCAAAGCCGGATGCCTTCAGTGTTGCCTTTAACCGCTTTTCCCCGTCGCTTGCATCAGGCGTGCGGAAAAAGCTTTGCAGGGCCTCCAAGCGTTTGTTGATCGCCTTCGCATTGCTGAGTGCGGCGAGTTCCTTGGACAGATCGAAAAGCTTTTCAAAGGGCGGCTTTTCAAATCGGATATAGGCAAGTTCCGCCAACAGGGCCATCTGCCAGGCGGTCCGGTCACTGTAGGCCGCACGCTGTATCGGTGGCTTGAGCGCCAGCAGCTTTGGGCCGTCCACCTGCTCTATTTCTCTAGTCTCATTTGTCATCCGGTTCCCCTCTCCCGCACGGAATACGGCGGCCAAAAGCTCCCCCCGATTTCCCAAAACACAAAGTAGATACAATTTTATTTGATTGCTAACTATCTTAAGTTGTCATAGGATTAAGGCAACAAGATTTTGGCTGATTTATCAGCAATAAAACACGTTTACAGGCCAGTTTTGATGGGAGGTTTCCAGGACAGCTACCGGCATCACCGGATGCCCGTAGACTGACGACCCGTCATGCTTGCAGGGGAATTCAACATGACGATACTCCCTCCCGCCTTTTCCCGGATTTTAGTCATCCTCGGAGCCAGTCTGATAGCCTCGGCCTGCTCCCCCTACGTTTATGAAAGCGAAATCACCGCTTTCAGCAACGGCGTTGATAGGTCTCTGAAAGCCTATAACGCGCTGTTGCCCCAATATGAAAAATGGGCGACGGAAAAACGCGATGCATCCCTTCTCGCCCGATTTGCCGATACAGGGGAAAGGCCGTCCACATCCGACGCCTGTGAATTGCTGCGCAGCCAATACGACAGCCGCTTCGCAGGTCAGGGCGCCCCCACCGTCGCCTTGCTGTCGCAGGACGAACTCGCAAAATGCCAGGTAACGCCTGTTCCCGGAATAGACCCGGCGAAAGGCCTGCCCAATCTTGGCGCGCTGGCTGACAGCCTGCGTTCCTACGCGTCTGCCCTTCAGGCCATCACCAATGCCGAAGCGGAAAAGGACCTGGAAAAGGCCTTTGGCAGCTTTAACACAAGCGCGACCGGCCTGCTCAAGACGGTTAATCAGGAACTCGTAAAAAGAAACGAGAAACAACTCGACGCTTTGGGAGCCCTTGTCTATCAGGCCGGGCTTGCCGGACTGCGCCAACGCCGCTTCAACGCCTTGAAGGAGGCCGTAAACAACAATGCGGCGGTTGTCGACCGGGGTTCCAGTCTTCTTGCGGAGGCTGCCTTCGACATTTACGGCCCGGCCCTGACCGCGAAGAAAAAAGCATTGGAGCAGGCGGAGAACAAAGCCCTGACGGCAACGCCGGGCAACTATATCGCCATATGGAAAAGCCTTCACAAGGCACGCGACAGCTATATTCAGGCTCTGGAAAGCAGCCCGGTTTATGCCTTTGCCGGTATCCGGTCCACCCATGAGGCCCTGCGACAGTCTTTGAACAATCCGGGTAACCGCGCCCAGCTTGCGGCCCTGCACAAAAACATTGTGGTCCTGAAGGTCGCCGCCGAGACGGCCTTCAACACATTGAAGCCAGCCGAACCGGGTGGATCATAACGCCCGCCTGACGTTCGACTTTCCTTGGTCAGACCGACCAGCCCAGAGGGAGAGTAACCGTGCCGATATCACAACGAGCCCAAAGACTGAGAACCAACCTGCGCCTGGCGGTGCTGGAGAATATAACCGCCCTCAACAGGCAGAGAAAAGCCGCCGTTCAGGCCGGTGACGGAGATGCAGCCACCAATATCCAGGATGATATAAACGGCCTTCACGACAGACTGGACGACCTTTCCTTTCTCAGCCTGCAGGACCTTGAGGACAGCCGGGAGGTCACACAGACCATCACGGACCTGCAGAAGGCTGCCGGAGACCTTGAGGATGAGGCTGGCAAGATCCAGTCCATTGCCGACGCCCTGAAAAAAGGCGCAGAGATCGCCGACAAAATATCGAAAATCATCGTCAAGTTGAGAGATATAATTCCAGTCTGACAGCCACCTCAAATCGACATATTTGTGCGGAAATCCGCACAAGGTTTTGCACTAAAATGTGACTTTCCACACAGGCGATGCAGGTGCGAAATATTTTTGTCATAACTTTCAATGTTTTCGCGTAGACATTCCCGCAACGCAACACTGGCATTCCGGTTGCACATGACTGGGGTGAGCCTCGGCAACAGCCGGGACCAGTTAAACAAAAAGTTGCAGGAGAGGATTAAATCCATGCGTGGGATCAAAATGGGTATCGCTGCGGCCGCACTGGCATTTGCAGCAACGTCCGCACAGGCGGCCGACATCACGATCAAATTCAGCCATGTGGTGGCCGAAAACACCCCGAAAGGGAAAATGGCCAATAAATTCGCCGAACTCGTCCATGAACGCCTGGGCGATCGGGTGGAAGTCGAAGTTTATCCGAACTCCCAGTTGTTCGGTGACAACAAGGTTCTGGAAGCCATGGCCCTGGGCGATGTGCAACTGGCGGCCCCGTCCCTGTCCAAATTCGGTAAATACACCAGCAAGCTGCAGGTCTTCGATCTGCCTTTCCTGTTCAAGGACATGAAGGCCGTAGAAAAATTCCAGCAGGGCCCGAAAGGCCAGGAACTGCTGCATTCCATGGAAGACAAGGGCTTTATCGGCCTCGGTTACCTGCATAACGGCATGAAGCAGCTTTCCGCCAGCCAGCCCCTGATCGAACCGGCTGACGCCGATGGCCTGAAGTTCCGCATCATGTCCTCCGACGTGCTGGCGGCCCAGTTCGAAGCCGTTCAGGCCGTACCGTTGAAAAAGCCGTTCTCCGAAGTCTTCACCCTGCTGCAGACGAAGGCCATCGACGGTCAGGAAAACACCTGGTCCAATATCTATTCCAAGAAGTTCTTCGAGGTTCAGGACCACATCACGGAATCCAACCACGGCGTTCTGGACTATCTGGTCGTAACCTCCGCCGATTTCTGGAACGGCCTGCCGGACGATATCCGTCCCGTGATCAAGAAGTCCCTGGATGAGGCCATTGCCTATGGCAACAAAATCTCCATGGAAAAGGCCGAAGCGGACAAGAAGGCAATCGCCGAAAGCGGCCGCACGACCATTCACGAACTGACCGACGAACAGCGCGCCGCATGGGTTGAATCGATGAAGCCGGTCTGGAAACAGTTCGAAGGCGATATCGGCAAGGACCTGATCGACGCCGCCGTCGCGTCCAACGGATAACAGCGACCACTTTCCATATAAATCACGCAGTCGCTTAACGGGCGGGCCGGTATGTCAAAAGGCAACCGGCCCGTCGTCCACGGGGAGGGTCCAATGTTCCGTTTCCTTGAGAAACTGGAAGAGGCTGTCATCAGTCTCATTCTGGTTGCCATGACCCTACTGGTCTTCGTAGAGGTCATCCTACGTTTCTTCTTTAACACAGGCCTGCTCTGGTCCCAGGAAGCAACGCTTCATATGTCTGCCTGGCTGGTCCTGTTCGGCATGTCATACGGCGTCAAGAAAGGCGCACATATCGGGGTGGATGTGCTGGTCGAATCCCTGCCGGTGGCGGGAAAGAAAATCGCCGGCCTGATCGCGGTTGCCGCCAGTCTGGCCTATGCCACGCTGCTTGGCTATGGCGGCTGGGTCTATCTGGCAAAGGTCAAAATGATCGGTATCGAACTGGAAGATATGCCGATCCAGAAATGGGTTGCGCATTCGATCCTGTTCATCGGCATGGTCTGGTTGGGCTGGCGTCTGATCGTGCTTGCCTGGAACACGATCAGGGGCGACGCACACGGTTTTGTCTTCGCTGACGAGGCCAAGGAAGCCCTGCATGAACTGGAAGAACACAAAAAAGATGAACTGCAACATGGTGGGGAGCGCTAAGCCATGACGACACTCGCACTCTTTGCCCTGCTGTTCCTTTTCATGTTCCTAGGCATGCCGATCGCCATGGCGCTGGGCCTGTCCAGCGTGATGACAATCCTGTTTTTCTCCAGCGATTCCATCGCATCCATCGCGTTGAAATTGTTCGAATCGCTGTCTGAGCATTACACCCTGCTCGCCATCCCCTTCTTCATCCTGTCCTCAGGCTTCCTGTCGACCGGGGGTGTGGCGCGCCGCCTGATCCGTTTCGCGGTATCCATCGTCGGGCACATCAAAGGCGGGCTGGCTATGGCTTCCGTCCTCGCATGCATGCTGTTTGCCGCAGTTTCCGGCTCGTCACCGGCGACAGTTGCCGCCATCGGCAGCATTGTGATCGCCGGGATGGCCAAATCCGGTTACCCGAAAAGTTTTGCCGCCGGTGTCATCTGTAACGCAGGCACACTGGGTATCCTGATTCCGCCGTCGATTGTCATGCTGGTCTATGCCGCCGCAACGGAGGTATCCGCCGCGCGCATGTTTATGGCCGGTTTCATTCCGGGCATTTCCATGGGCCTGTTGCTGATGGTGGCAATCTATGTGGTTGCCAGGGTCAAGAACCTGCCAGCCAGCCCCTTCCCCGGCTTCGGCGAGGTCAGTGCCTCCTTTGTGAGTGCGCTGGGCGGGATCATGCTGATCGTGATCGTATTGGGTGCCATTTATGGCGGCGTCGCCAGCCCGACGGAGGCCGCTGCGGTTTCTGCGGTATACGCCTTCCTGATTTCGGTTCTGGTCTATCGCGATATCGGCCCGCTGGCGCATGTTCCCCTTCGCAAGGAGGGCGAGGATATCGCCTCTGCAACCCTGCGCGGCATCGTGCAGTCCGTGGTCGCCATCCCGAAAAGCTTCACGGATCCGCGTGTTCGTGACGTGGTTCTCGAAGCGGCCAAGGTCAGCATCATGCTGTTGTTCATCATCGCCAACGCGATGCTGTTCGCGCATGTGCTGACGACGGAACGCATTCCGCATCATATCGCCGACTTCATCACCCATCTGGGCCTGCCCTCCTGGGCGTTCCTGATCGCGGTGAACATTCTGCTGCTGGTAGCGGGCAACTTCATGGAACCCTCGGCGATTATCCTGATCATGGCGCCGATCCTGTTCCCGATCGCCCAGAAACTGGGCATCGACCCGATCCACCTGGGCATCATCATGGTGGTCAATATGGAAGTGGGCATGATCACGCCGCCGGTGGGACTGAACCTTTTCGTCACCGCCGGGATCACGGGCGAGTCTATAGGCTGGGTCATCAAGGCAGCCCTGCCATGGCTCGGCCTGCTGCTGTTCTTCCTGATGATCATCACCTATGTGCCGCAGGTCTCGCTGGCCCTGCCGGAATGGATCGACTACCTGCACGGCTATAAATAACGCCGGGACAAGCGACTGAAAAACTGAAGGGCACCCACGAACGCGGGTGCCCTTTTTCTTTTGCCGGAATGGCAGCAGACAGATCAGGCCTGCTGTTTGGCCCCTTCCGCAGTTTCTTCCGAGGCAGCCCCCGGGGCCGCACCGGTCCAGGCGCTGCGGCATAGATCCAGGTCCGGGAAGTCATCCGGGTTCAGGACCGGACGGTCAACACCGGCCTTCAACTGACGCCGGAAGTCGCTCAGAATGCGAAGGCAGGTCGGCAACAGCATCATGATCACCACCAGGTTCACGACCGCCAGAATACCCATCATCGGATCGGAGAAGAAGAAGACCGCGGTTGCCCCCGGCGCGGTAGCACCGGCAAAGACAATCCCGATGACAACGAGACGCAGGATAAGCTGCGCCACTTTGCTGTGGGTGATTTCGGTCAGTGCGTTTTCACCCAGATAGTAGTTGTAGATGATCGAACTGAAGGCAAAGAGCAGGATCATGAAGGACAGGAAATACTGCGTCCAATCGCCCAGATGGGAGACCAGCGACTGCTGCGTCAATGCGATGCCGTCGACACCTTCCGCACCCGGCGTATAGACGTCGCCCAGTAGAATCACAAAAGCCGTACAGCTGCAGACCAGCATGGTATCGATGAAGACAGAGAAGGACTGTGTGATGCCCTGGCTGATCGGGTGGCGCACATCGGCGGTTGCCGCCACGTTCGGGGCAGACCCCAGACCGGCTTCGTTGGAGAAAAGGCCACGGCGCAGGCCCTGTGCCAAAGCAGCCCCCATACCGCCGCCAACGGCCTCTTCCAGACCGAAGGCGTTATTGAAAATCGTGCTCAGCACAGACGGGATCGCGTCGATATTCATCACGATGACAACCAGTGCCATGCCGATATAACCCAGTGCCATCACCGGCACGACGACGTCGGCGGCCTTGGCGATACGGCGGATACCGCCGAAAACGATGAAACCGGACAGCAGAGCCAGGAAGATACCGGTATAAAGCCGGTCGATACCCAGGCTGTCCTTGACCGCACCGGCAACCGTATTGCCCTGGAAAGCATTAAAACCAAGGGCGAAGGCGGTAATCAGGCAGACGGCATAAAGAACCGCCAGCCATTTGAAATTCGCCCCCAGGCCATAGACGATGGACTGGGCCGGGCCACCACGGAACTGGCCGTCGTCTTCCCGGCGCTTGAATAGCTGTGCCAGGGAACATTCGACCAGACTGGTCGCCATGCCGACAAGTGCAATCGCCCACATCCAGAAGACAGCACCGGGGCCGCCCAGCGTGATGGCAACGGCAACACCGGCAATATTGCCACCGCCAACGCGCCCGCCAACAGACAGGAGCAGCGCCTCACGGGCGGACACTGCGTTGGGATCGCCTGTCTGGTTTTTGCCCGAAAGGACACGGAACATCCGGGTGAAATATTCAAACTGAACGAAACCCGTGAGAACGGTGATGAACAGACCAAAGACAACCAGCAGCGGGATCAGCGCCCACCCCCAGGTCAAATCGCCAATCAGGCCAAAAATGCTTTCAATAGTCTCCAAGACTAGTCTCCATTGATGTGACCGGCCCGCCGAGAAAGCAGCCCGGCTCAAAGGTGGCTCAAGGCATGACCGCGAAGTCCGGCGATGCCTTGACGGCGAAACCTTGCGGAAAACAAGTTCCCGTTCCGGAATGATGGATGGGGGGAGAAACGCCCCTGTCAGGCTGGAGACCCAGCCGACGAAATAAAATTTCGCGATGACCTATAACAGGATGCGGGACTAGTCAAGTAAGGTAGCTATGAAATAACCATGCGGTTTTCCTAATGTTCGACCAGCGCCGCCGCCCGGCGGTCCAGGCTTTCCTGCGGCCAGTATTTGGATCGCTGGTAATATTCGGTCATGGCCGGAACATCCTCAGGCAGGATGACCCAGGGCTGTTTGCTTTCGGTAAAAATATGAATATCCGGCGGGCAGGCATCCGGGTTTTCAAGCGTCCCGACCCGGATGAAATTGAATGTCGGCCCCGACCCGGAATAAACACTCCACAGCGCCACCTGACAGGTCGGACAGCGATAGATGGTCTGTCCCTTCCCGCTTTCGCTGGGCGTATCAACCCCAACCGGCGTACCGGATAAAAGCCTGACCTTGCTCGATTCGATGAGGGCGTTCAGCGCAAAGGCCGCCCCCGTCTCGCGCTGACACCAGCGACAGTGACAACAATGCACAAAAAGCGGCCTATCGGTCAGTTCGTAAGTGCATTCCCCACAGGTGCAATGGCCTTTCATGGTGTAATTTCCTCTTAGCACTTTTTGGGCGAGAATTTGGGGTTCAGCAAATAAAGAAAACGCCCAAAGCAATAACTAGCTTACCCCGACTATTCCATGATCAAGGCCTGCCTGCAATTCTAGCTATCTATGATAGAATGGCACCAAATCAATATCCTTAAGGAATTGTGTTATGTCTTCCCCAGTGGAAACAGTTGATTTGATACAGCGCCTGCAATCCGAAGGGCTCACGGAAGAGCTCTTTGAAGAATTGCATCATTTTGGCTCACAATCATCCATCCGCGAACATATCAACTATCTTGGAACAATAGATAGGTATCGCGGCGGTCGGAAAAGCGAGTGGAATAATCTGAAGCTGCACTGTCGACTAGATCTAATAGAACATCGGATTAACGTAAGCGGCAGACAGATTGACCAATCCGATATAGACGATGCGTTGGCTGCCTTCCCTCTTTCTTGACGACACCGTCCCTACAAAAAAACGCCGGGCAAAAGCCCGGCTGAGTGGTCGGCGTGGTCCGGAGGGGCCGCTTTTCGCGGACAGGTTCTGGTGACCCCTCCCAACCTCTTTGGCCTAACCGCGTTTGACGGCGGTCGGCTTGTTCAGTTCATTGCGTTTTTCCATCGCGGCATAATAGGGCGCGAAATTCGGGCGGTTCACATAGTTGCCAGCCCCTTCCACCGCACGCAGGTCGCCTTCCTTATAGGTGACCTTGCCCTGGCTGATGGTGTGGGACGGCAGGCCGGTGACCTCCATGCCTTCGAAGATGTTGTAATCCACCTTCTGGTGATGGGTTTTGGCTGAAATGGTCTTGGTAGCCGCCGGGTCCCAGACCACGATATCGGCGTCCGCGCCCACCGCAACAGAACCCTTGCGCGGATAGATGTTGAAAATCTTGGCCGCGTTGGCAGAGGTAACGGCGACGAATTCGCTGGGCGTCAGGCGGCCCTTGCCCACGCCTTGCGACCACAGCACTGCCATGCGGTCTTCCACCCCACCGGTGCCGTTCGGGATTTTGGAGAAATCGTCACGGCCCATGGCCTTTTGGTCCGCACAGAAGCAGCAATGATCCGTTGCCGTCGTCTGCAGGTTGCCGGATTGCAGCCCCTTCCAGAGCGCCGCCTGATGTTCTTTCGCCCGGAACGGAGGCGACATTACATGGGCGGCGGCCACATCCCAATCCTCATGGCGATAGACGCTGTCGTCGATCATCAGATGGCCCGCCAGCACCTCACCAAAGACGCGATAGCCTTCGCCCCGCGCCCGCGTGATTTCCTCCAGCGCCTGAATGGCAGAGACATGCACCACATAAAGCGGCGTACCGATAACCTGTGCCAGGCGGATGGCACGGTTGGCGGCCTCGCCTTCGGCCTCCGGCGGACGGGACAGCGGATGGCCTTCCGGCCCGGTGATGCCTTCGGCGATCAGCTTTTTCTGAAGCTGGAAGACCAGTTCGCCGTTTTCCGCATGAACCGTCGGGATCGCGCCCAGCTCCAGCGCGCGGCTGAAGCTGTTATAGAGAATCTCGTCGTCGGCCATGATGGCATTTTTATAGGCCATGAAATGCTTGAAGCTGTTGACGCCGTGATCACGTACCAACGTGCCCATGTCTTCATGGACGGTTTCGTCCCACCAGGTCACAGCCACATGGAAACTATAGTCGGCAGAGGCTTTCTGGGCCCAGCCGCGCCAGGTCTCATAGGCCTCCATCAGGCGCTGCTGGGGGCTGGGGATCACGAAATCGATGATCATCGTCGTGCCGCCCGCCATGGCTGCCGCCGTGCCGGAATAGAAATCTTCCGATGCAACCGTGCCCATGAAGGGCAGTTGCATATGGGTATGCGGGTCGATCCCGCCGGGCATGACATATTGACCGCCGGCATCGACCACTTCGGCGCCGCCCGGTACGTCCAGGTTCTCACCCACGGCAACGATCTTGCCGTTTTCGCAGTATACATCTGCCCGAAATTCGTCATCCGCCGTAACGACGGTTCCACCTTTGATCAACAAAGACATGACCTTGCTCCTTCCCTCCGAGATGACGGTGAGAGCGCGATGCCGGGGGCTCACGGAGGTATCCCCCGGCATCTTGCTCGGTTTGAGTTAGGGGTTAGGCTTTCTTCTTGCCCATGGAGAGCAGCAGATAAGCCGCACCCGCCACGAACAGTCCGACGAACCACGCATAGGTGTAGATCGTCGCAAAGAAGGGTGAGACGCTGTCCGTCACGCCAACGGCATTCAGGAAGCCCGGCAGGTTCGGCAGGATACCGATGATCAAAGCCAGGATGCCAGCCCAGTTCCAGCCATTGGAACCGCTGTAAATGCCGTTATGCCGGAACAGGTCTTCCACCTTCAGGTTCTGTTTCCTGAGCAGATAGTAATCCGCCAGCATGACACCCGCGATCGGGCCCAGCAGCGCGGAATAGGCAATCAGCCAGCCGACGATATGGTTCACCAGGATCCAGGGGAACATCACCAGACCGATGCCCGCCGTGATATAGCCGCCCTTACGCAGGTTGATGGCGCTGGGTGCGAGGTTGGAGAACCCGTGCGCCGGGGCGACAACGTTGGCCGCCAGGTTGGTGGTCAGCGTCGCCACGATCAGGGCAAACAGCGCGATGATGATGGTAAACCCGCCCATCTTCTCGGTCAGGGCAATCGGGTCCCAGATCGCCTCGCCGAAGATCACGACGGTTGCAGAGGTCACCGCGGATGCGATGAAGGCAAACAGCGCCATCGGGATCGGCAGGCCGACCGCCTGGCCGACAAACTGGTCTTTCTGGCTTTTGGCGTAACGGGTGAAGTCCGGAATATTCAGCGCCAATGTCGCCCAATAGCCGATCATGCCGGTCAGGCTGGGCCAGAAGACGGACCAGAACTGGCCTTCTTTCGGCTGACCTTTGTCAAACTGGCTGGGCGTGGAGAGCATCTCACCAAAACCACCTGCCTTGAAATAGGCCCAGGCCAACAGCGCCAGCCCCATCAGCAGAAGGAAGGGCGCGGCATAGGTTTCCAGCCAGCGGATGGATTCCGTGCCGTTGCGGATGAAGTAGATATGGATCGCCCAGAACACCAGGAAGCAGACGAATTGCGCCAGGTTGATGCCCAGGATCGGCAGCGGATCAGCCGCCAGCGCCCCGCCGGTCAGCGTATTCAGGATCACATAGATCGCCGAACCACCGACCCAGGTCTGGATACCGAACCAGCCACAGGCGACGACGCCACGGGCAACCGCCGGGATTTTCGCGCCCACCGGGCCAAAAGACGCCCGCAGCAGCACCGGGAACGGGATGCCGTATTTCGCCCCGGCATGGCCCACGAGGACCATCGGGATCAACACGATGATATTGGCCAGTAGAATGGTGCTTACCGCCTCACCCCAGGACATGCCCGCCCCGATCAGATAAGAGGCCAGCAGATAGGTCGGAACGCAGACCACCATGCCAACCCAAAGGGCGGCAATGGCCTTCCAGTCCCATGTCCGCGTCTCGCGGGTGGTTGGGGCCTGGTCTTCGTTCCACAGGTCCGCGTCGACCCCCGATAGTTTTGTATGCGCGACGCCGAACTCGTCCAAGACGGTCCCTTCCGACGCCGTGGTTGCATTGTCAGTCACAACATTTCTCCCAAACAGGCCGCAACGGTTTATCGGGCATTTATGGTTTTCGATCTCGCCCAGTTTTTATAATGCGGCACGCCGTGCATCGGTCCCCTTAAAGCGCCCCGCCGATGCTTCGGGGCGGGCCGGTCACCTCCCCTGTATTGAAATGACCGGCCGAATGATTCGGTGCTCCCGTTAGTTTCCTTCCACAAGGCGGCCATAGGTGCTGGGCCGGCGGTCCCGGAAGAACTGCCAGTTGTTGCGCACCTCGCGCACCATGTTCATGTCCATATCGTGGACGATCAGCTCGTCCTGATCACGGCTGGCTTCCGCCTCGATCTGTCCGCGCGGGTTCACGAAATAGCTCTGGCCGTAGAATTCCCCGATATTCCAGGGGGCCTCTGTGCCGACACGGTTGATCGCGCCGATGTAACAGCCATTGGCCGCGGCGGATGCGGGCTGTTCCAGCTTCCAGAGATATTCGGACAGGCCCGCGACGGTTGCCGACGGGTTTACGATATATTCCGCCCCGTTGAGCGCCAGTGCGCGCCAGCCTTCCGGGAAATGGCGGTCGTAACAAATATAGACGCCCAGCTTGCAATATTGCGTGTCAAAGACCGGCCAGTCCGATGCACCGGGCTTGAAGAAAAATTTCTCCCAGAACCCCGCTACCTGCGGGATATGGGTCTTGCGGTATTTGCCGAGATAGGAGCCGTCCGCATCAATGACCGCCGCCGTGTTGTAATAAACACCGGTGATGTCTTCCTCGTAGATCGGCACGACAATGACCATCTTGTGCTTCTTGGCCAGTTCCTGCATCAGGCGCGTCGTCGGCCCATCGGGGATGGCTTCCGCCGCCGCATACCATTTGGCATCCTGGCTGGGGCAGAAATACGGCTGGTTGAAAACCTCCTGCAGGCACAGCACCTGCACGCCCTTTTTCCCCGCCTCTTCGATCAGCGGAATATGGGCCTCATTCATCACCTCCCGGATTTTCTCCGGGCTTTCATCGGTGGAGGCTTTCAGCGCCATCTGGATCAGACCACCACGCAAAAGATTGCTCTGATTAGTCATTGTCTTCTCCCCGTTTTTCTTTTTTAAAAAGTGCCTTATCACGATTCTTTATTTCCGGATCACAAAAATCGACTTCTGCCCCGGAATGGAAATCAGCCAGCTTGTCTCTCACAAATCACAATCTCGCGCCCGACGCGCTGCATCGACCGGACACCCCATCAGGCATAGAACCGGCGGCGCACATCACGCACAACCAACAGTGGAACGAAAAGTCAGATACAGATAAGGGTTCAGGCAGATGCCTGTGCCAAACAGCTTGCACTTGAACTCGAAGCCATTGATGCAAAGCGCCGCGCCCGGACAAGCCGGTTCCGCCTTTTTCAGATTTTAGGAGAAACCGCCTTCACGCGATTGCGCCACTTCATGCATCCCCTGCCTATCCTGTTCTTGTCGATCCAACGGGCCGCATACTTTCTTGGTTTTTAAAGCCGGAAGGTCATTAATCGCCTTCCTTTCCCGCTTTTATTCGGGTGATATCCTTGCGGCCAAATCATTCACCCTTTAACAGATTAGAGGAATCAGGTTATGTTATCCTGACCAAACGGTCAAGAAGCTTGAACAATAGTTATAACCGCCATGGGAAAAGAGCGTGAGTCGCATTGAAAACGGTCGCCACAAGGCAACAATCCGTCAGGAAAATGAAGAAGTCATCCTGCGCGCCGCTGAAGAGCTTTTCGCGGAATTCGGCCTGAAAGGCGCGACAACGGACAAGATCGCCAAACGGGCCAACATGCCCAAGGCCAATGTGCATTACTATTTCTCGACCAAGCAGAACCTTTACAAGCGCCTGATCGAGGACGTCTGCGACCAGTGGCTGGAAGCCGCAATGGTCTTCGACCGCGAAGACGAACCCGCCAAGGCCCTGCGTGGCTATATCGAGGCCAAGATGGACCAGGCCCGCAACCGCCCCTTCGGCTCCAAGGTCTGGGCCAGCGAAATCCTGGGCGGCGCGAAATTCACCCGCGACTATATCTCCACCCAGGTGAAAGACTGGCTGGAAAGCCGCGAGAAGGTCATCAATCGCTGGATCGAAGAAGGCAAGATCGACCCGATCGACCCCATGACCCTGATGTTCATGATCTGGGCCACCAGCCAGCATTTCGCCGACTTCCAGGCCCAGATCGACATCCTCAACAACGACCAGCCGCTCAGCGACGACCAATTCCAGCGTACCAAGGAAACCGTGGTGCAGATTATCTTGAAGGGGATTGGCTGCTAGGCGCAGGGCCGTCTGACTGACAGCGCCCCGTTCCAAACGTCATGCGCGGGCTTGCCCCGCGTACCCACGAAGGCGTTGTCCTCTCCATCTAAAACGCTAACACAGCTACCTCTCCGTAGGTCCCCGTGTCGAGCACGGGGATGACGACGTGTTATGAGAGGCTCTCAACTTTCGCTCGTCACCCCTGCGCAGGCAGGGGTCCATTTCTCTGTAAGTGCAGGTGGTGAGATGGATTCCCGCCTTCGCGGGAATGACGGTTTGAGAGTGGTTTCGGCCTTGCCGTTTCTCCCTCTCCCTCCCACGCGTTGCATGGGTCCCTCCCTCTCCCGT
Source organism: Aestuariispira ectoiniformans (assembly GCF_025136295.1). Taxonomy (GTDB): domain Bacteria; phylum Pseudomonadota; class Alphaproteobacteria; order UBA8366; family Aestuariispiraceae; genus Aestuariispira_A; species Aestuariispira_A ectoiniformans. Next base: position 3,183,335 of record NZ_CP062788.1, read on the forward strand.
AAACGGGAGAGGGTCCTTAGTATCAGTCAGCATCAATTGTTTTCATATGGGAACAGTGTGATCCCAAACAGCCCCTACACAGCACCGCCTCCTGACACTAGATTCAATAAAACTGGACAGCAGTGCCTGTAAGGAGGTCACGATGAAGAATATTATCGGCGTGTTTGAAGCCCCCGCCCATCATTGGGTTGGCGATGGCTTTCCCGTGCGATCCTTGTTCAGCTATGACCGCCTGCACAAGGCCCTGTCGCCCTTTCTGTTGCTGGACTATGCCGGTCCGATCGATTTCAAACCGGCCAGCCGCCCGCGCGGCGTGAGCCAGCATCCCCATCGCGGGTTCGAGACGGTCACCATCGTCTATGACGGTGAGGTCGCCCACCGCGATTCCACCGGCCAGGGCGGCGTGATCGGCCCCGGCGATGTGCAGTGGATGACGGCGGGCGCCGGTATCCTGCATGAGGAATTCCACTCCGAGGCCTTCACCAAGAGCGGCGGCCGGCTTGAGATGGTACAGCTTTGGGTGAACCTGCCCGCGGAACACAAGATGACCGCGCCCGGCTATCAGGCGATCCTGTCCGGGGAAATCCCCGTCGTCCCCCTGCCCGACGAGGCGGGCGAGGTCCGTGTGATCGCGGGCGACTATGACGGCCAAAAAGGCCCTGCCCGAACCTTCACGCCAATGCAGGTCTGGGACATGCGCCTGAAAGCCGATAGCACGAGCCGCATCACCCTGCCCAAATCCTGGGGGGCTGCGATCATCGTGCTACAGGGCACAATTCAGGTGAACGACCAGCAAATCGCCCGCGAGGCGCAGATGGTCCTGCTGGGTGATGAGGGCGAAGAGGTCGTGATCGAGAGCAATAACGACGCGAAACTCCTGCTGCTGTCCGGGGAACCCATCGACGAGCCGGTGGTCGGCCACGGCCCCTTTGTCATGAACAGCCGCGACGAAATCATGCAGGCCATCCAGGACTTCAACAGCGGCAATTTCGGCCAAATGCCTGCCTAGAAGACAAGCCTCACCGCCCTTAGGGGCGGCTGAGCACGTTTCTCATAAATCGCTGATAACCTGTTGATTATTCACCGCTATTGGCTTCGGCTTTTTTGACCCAGCGGCCTTCGTCGGTCTGCTGCCAATAGGTCAGCTTGTGACCGGCGTCGCTTTGGGCCTTCCAATGCTGGCGGGCGGTTTTGACGGCGGCCTCGTCATTGCCGTCGAACAGGCGGCAGACGAGATCGAAGCCGGTCAGGTTTTCGCTGTTCGCCCCGTCCGCGAGGAAGAGGACATTCGCGTTGTTGGGATTCTCATCCTGATCGGTCAGCCAGATGGGTTGCAGGTCCGCATGACCATCCTGGGCCGAACCATGGGGCAGGAAACCCCGGTCGTCATAGGTCCAGAGGTGGCTGTTCAATGCCTCTGCCCGATCGGGAGACCCGACCATCACCACCGCACGCCAGTCCCGGTCCAGCGAAATTGCCAGCAGTTGCGGCAACACCTGTTCCAGGGTCTTGAGTTGCAGATGGTAAAAGCGGGTCTCCATGATCGCGTCTCTCCGGTGCCTAGTCTTCGTAATTGTCCGCTACGAAGGCGTTCAGCAACTTCACGCCATAGCCGGTCGCCCCTTTGACAGCAGTAGAGCTGTCTTTCGTGGACCAGGTGGTACCGGCGATGTCGATATGCGCCCAAGGCGTCTTGTTGACGAATCGCTGCAGGAACTGGGCCGCCGTGATCGATCCGGCGAATTTGCCGCCGATATTCTTCATATCGGCCACGTCGGACTTGAGCAGCTTGTCATAGTTGTCATGCAGCGGCATGCGCCAGACCTTGTCACCCGTCTCTGCGCCTGCGGCGTCGAGCTTTTTGGCAATTCCGTCGTCATTGGTGAAGAAACCGGCATGGTCCTCGCCCAGGGCAACCATCATGGCGCCGGTCAGCGTTGCCAGATCGATCATCAACTGCGGCTTGAACTTATCCTGCGTGTACCAGAGCGCATCAGCCAGCACCAGACGGCCTTCGGCATCGGTATTCAGGATTTCAATGGTCTGGCCGGACATGGAGGTGACGATATCGCCCGGACGCTGTGCATTGCCATCCGGCATGTTTTCCACCAGACCGATCACACCGACCGCATTGACCTTGGCCTTGCGGCCTGCAAGCGCGCGCATCAGGCCGACCACCACGCCGGAACCGCCCATGTCGAACTTCATGTCTTCCATGCCCGGTCCGGGTTTGAGTGAAATCCCGCCCGTGTCGAAAGTCACGCCCTTGCCGACAAAGGCCAACGGGGCCTTGGTCTTGGCGGCACCGGTCCATTTGATGACCACCAACTGGCTTTCCCGAACGGACCCCTGGCCAACGCCCAGCAGTGCGCCCATGCCCAGTTTGGCCATTTCCTTCTCGCCCAGGACATCAACCTCCAGGCCAAGCTTCTCCAGCTCCTTAACCTGTTTGGCATAGCTTTCCGGGTAGAGAACGTTAGGCGGCTCGGAAACCAGATCACGGGTCAGGAAAACCCCCTCGGCAACGGCATCCAGGCCATCGAACAGATCATCGGCCTGATTGTCCTGATGGGTAACCACAGTCAGCTTCTTCAGCTTGATCTTGTCGCCCGGTTTATCCTTGGATTTATATTTGTCAAAGTGGTAGCTGCGCAGGCGGAACCCAAGCGCGACATGCGCCGATTCTTCACCATCTGCATCCAGCGCGATGGAAACGTCCTTGTCCCCTTTGGTCAGAACCTCTGCGGCGATACCGCCGCCCAGGTTTTGCCAGTCCAGCGCCTGTTCCGCCTTGCCCAGACCTGCCAGGATGACACGGCTGTGGTCACTGTTTGCAGGGGCAAGAATTTCCAGGAACTGATCCGCCTTACCTTCGAAATCACCGCCCTTCAGCGCTCTGGAAATGGCACCGTTGGTGGCTTCATCCACGGTTTGCGCCGTCGCGGTCAGCTTCAGGCCTTCCTCCACGCCGACAACCAGCGCGCCAGTGGCTTCCGTGACTTCCTTTGCAAATTTGATTTTCATAAAAACCCCTATTTTTTGGATTTTCCGGCAGGCCAAGTCCCGGTCGGGTCAATCGTCCTGCCGCAATATGATGGGTATGGTAGGTTCACTTATCCCTGATTACAGATAGGCATACGCCACCTCATATGGCAACTGTCAATGACGCCTGCAAGAACCCGGCACAAGTCGCGCCTTCTTCTCTCATGCCGACCTCCCCTGCCTTATTTGCCCGAATGTGATTTTCCCCATTATTTCAGGGTCGGAGGGAAAAATCATGTGCATCCCCGTATTGATTTTGCTAACAATAAGCGCCTGCTTCAGGTTGGATTTCGTTGTTCCTCAAGGCATTGAATTTCGTGCAAAAAGTAACTCGCTATATCGCAGGGCAAACAGCGATGGTCACCATCATCGCAACGCTGGCCATCTGCTTGCTGATTACCCTTGTTCAGTCGGTGAAATTCATCGAACTGATTGTAAACAAGGGGCTGCCTGTCTCGGAATTCATACGCATGTCGCTTCTGGCCGCGCCGCGCTATCTGGTTTTCCTGGTGCCGGTTGTCGTCTTCGGGGCAACGCTTTTCACCTACAACCGGATGATCAACGACAGCGAACTGGTAGTTCTGCGCGCCGCCGGTTTCAGCCGGGCAAGACTGTCTCTGGCCGGCATGATTGTGGCTGCCGTCAGCACGCTGTTCTGCTACAGCCTGACGCTGTACCTTATGCCGGCAACTCAGATCGAATTACGGTCGATCATCATGCAGGTCCGCTCCGAATGGGGCGCGGCGTTGCTCAAGGAAGGGCAGTTCACCACCGTCGGCGGTGATACGACGATCTATGTGAAGGAACGCAAGCCAAATGGTGAATTGGTCAATGTGTTCTATCACAACACCAAGGACAAGCTGACCATCATTGCCGAACGGGGCGCCATCGTGGATACCGAAGAGGGACCGCGTATCGTCGTGGTGAACGGCAATAAACAGTCCTTCAAGGACGGCCGCCTGCACGTTCTGCGTTTCGACCGTTCTACCCTCGATCTTGGAATGAACAAACAGGTCCAGAAATTGCGCTGGGCGGAACCGTCTGAACGCTATTTGCCCGACCTGCTTTTTCCCGACATGAATAATGCCGACGACCTTGACCGGAAAGACACCCTGATTGCAGAGGGGCACAGCCGCCTGGCAACCCCAATCCTTCCGATGACCCTCTCGGCCATTGCCCTTTCGATAATTATGGGCGGGCAGTTCAGCCGACGCGGCCAACTGAAACAGGTCCTGACTGCAATCGGCATAATGATCGCGCTTTATGTGAACCACATCTGGCTATCCAATATGGCCGCCCGCCTGCCGGTGCTGATTTCCGCCCTCTATGCCAACGCATTGTTGCCGCTGGCAATTGCACTCTATTTAATAATTCGGCCCCGACGCCTCAAGAAGCGGGGAAAACCGGCTGTCGATACTGCGTCCGCAGCGGCTGTACAAGGATAAGGCAGGAACCGATTCATCATGCTGGCAACCGCAACTCTCTTTCAGTATCTCGCCCGGCAGTTCCTGTTTTGGCTTGGCTCCGTCTTTTTGATTCTGACCGCGCTGTTTGAAGTCTTCGATCTGGTCGAGATGCTGCGCCGTGCCTCGTCGAAAGACATTCCCTTTGATGTCGTGCTACAGCTTAACCTGTCAAAACTGCCTCATCTGGTTCAAGACGTCTTTCCCTTCATTGTTTTGTTCGGCGCCCTGATCGCCTTCTGGCGTCTGGCGAAGTCCAGTGAACTGGTTGTGATTCGCGCCGCAGGTATTTCGGTCTGGCAGATCCTGGCGCCCTCGCTTCTCGTCGCCTTTCTTCTGGGCGTCTTCCAGATAACCGTCTACAGCCCGTTTTCCGCCAGCCTCCGTGCGAAATACGAAGAACTGGAAAGCGAATATTTCTCAAACGGCAGCGAACAGCTCACGGTTTCCAAAACAGGCCTGTGGCTTCGCCAGACCCATGAAGAGGGACAAGCCGTCATCCATTCCCGCAAGACGGAAAACGGCGGGACCAAATTGACCGACGTCACCGTCTTTTTGTTCGACAAGGATGAAAAATTTGACGGCCGGATTGATGCAAAATCCGCAGTGTTGGAAAAGAACCAATGGGTTTTTAACAACGCGACTGTGTCCGAGATTAATGGCCGGGGCGAGTTGAAAGAACATTATGCGCTTCCAACCAACCTGACCGAGGAAAAGATTCAGGAGAGCTTTGCCTCTGCCGATACTCTGTCCTTCTGGCAACTGCCGGAATTCATCAAAACAATGGAAGAAGCCGGTTTCAGTGCCAACACCCATCGCCTGCGGCTGCATAGCATGCTGTCCACGCCGTTTCTGTTTTGTGCGATGGTCCTGATTGCGGCTACTTTCTCGATCCGCGCAAGCCGCCGGTCCAGCACCGCCTTCATGGTTTTGGGTGGCATTATGTGCGGCTTTCTACTTTACTTAATGACCAATGTGGTTCATGCAGTCGGCTTGGCAACAGGGCTTCCAGTGTCCTTGGCAGCCTGGATGCCGGCAGGGGTAAGCGTCATGTTAGGGGTAACCGCCCTTCTACATCTGGAGGACGGATGAAGTCTGCAGCGGCAAAAAAAACAAGAACAATCGCGGTCGGTCTTTGTCTCTCGCTCGCGGTGGGAACGCCGAGTGTTACACACGCACAGGAAGTCAATACCAGTCTTCCGGCCATTCTGCGTGCCGATCAGGTATCCCAGGACCAGGACCTCGGACTTATCATTGCCAAGGGTAATGTTGAAGTTGCCCAGGGTGACCGTATCCTGCTGGCCGACAGCCTCAGCTATAACCAGAAAAGCGACATCATCACCGCATCCGGCCATGTGAAACTGCTGGAGCCGAGCGGTGAGGTCATCTTTGCAGACTATATGGAACTGCGGGATGAAATGCGCGAAGGCGCGATCAAGCAGATTCGTATTCTTCTGGCGGATAATGCACGCCTGGCAGCCTCCGGTGGCCGACGCACCGGCGGCACCCATACGGAGATGACAAAAGCCGTCTATTCTCCCTGTGACGTTTGCAAGGATACACCGGACCGGCCTCCCCTCTGGCAGGTCAAGGCCGAGCGCGTTATCCATGACCAACAGACAAAGAGCATCGAATATCATCATGCACGGTTGGAAATGTTCGGTGTTCCAATCGCCTATACGCCCTACTTCACCCATCCGGATCCGACGGTAAAGCGGAAATCGGGTCTGCTGATCCCGTCCTATAAGGCCGCAAACGACTACGGTGTCGCCATCCGTCTCCCCTATTTCTGGGCTATTTCGGATGACAAGGACCTGACGATTGACCCGATAATCACGACAAAGGGTAATCCGATCCTCGGTGGTGAATACCGTCAGGCCTTTGACAATGGTGAACTGAACATTCGGGGCAGCATTACCGTTGCCGACCGTGAATCTGAATCCGGAAACACCGAGTTGGACAAAGTCCGTGGACATCTGTTTGCCAAAGGCCTTTTCGATATAGACGAAACCTGGCGATGGGGATTTGACTATAACCGGGCAACAGATAAGACATATCTCGACAAATTTGATTTCTTCAACGACCCGGGCAACACACTGACATCGACGGCATTTCTCGAAGGTTTTCGCCGCCGAAACTATACCGCGGTCAAAGCCTACACCTTCCAGAATCTCCGCGAAGGCAGCCGATATGACTCTGCTCCGGTTGTTTTACCCCTGGTCACCTATCAGGGACTGGGCGAGGCCGACCGCTACGGCGGACGATGGGAGGTGGATGCCGGCTTTCGCGGACTTAGCCAGAGCGATGAGTCCCAAAGCGTCCGTGGCAGCCTGAAAGGCGGCTACTCCATTCCGTTCAGCTCTGATCTTGGCTATATCACTACAGCGTCGGTCAGTGTGCGCGCTGACGTGTATCAAGTGGAACATGACAGCCAAAATGACCCGCTCGGCAGAAAGCAGAGCGATGGTTTCGCGGGACGGGTTGTGCCCCGCGCGTCCCTGGACTGGCGTTATCCCTTCGCCCGTTATGGGGACTTGGGCACTACTATCGTTGAACCGACTGCGGGCCTATTCATCGCCCCCAATGGCGGCAATCCCGCAGACATCCGCAATGACGACAGCACCGTCGTGGAAGAAGATGCAACAAACCTGTTCAGCGAAAGCAGAGCACCCGGCCTGGACCGCGTAGAAGGAGGCACTCGCGCGGCCTACGGAATGAAGCTGGGGCATTACTTCACCAACGACCGCCAGATCGAAGTGTTCCTGGGCCAGAGCTACCGCTTTACCAAAGATCATGATCTGATGCTTGAAACCGGCATCGAAGACGGCCAGTCCGATTATTTCGGCATCGTGGACCTGATCCCCCACCGTTATGTCGACGTGAACTACAATTTTGCTCTCAATGAAAAAGACCTGAAGCCGGTGAAGCAGGAACTGACCATGCGGTTGGGGCCCCGTGCTTTCAATGTCTATGGCCGCTACTCCCATCTGACAGAACCGCGTGATCCGGATACGTCGACTCTGGAAGAATTGTATCTGGCCTTGTACAGCAAAGTGGACGACAACTGGTCGGGTAGTCTCTTCACACGACAGGACCTGGATGGCGATGAAAGCGCCAACGAAAGTGCAGGAACGTTGAAAAGCGGGATGACTATCCGCTATGAAGATGAATGCTTTATTTTTGACGGTTCCTTCACCCGGTCCTTCCTGGACCAGAAAGACGTCAGCAAGGATGATTCGATCTTCTTCCGCCTGACATTCAAGACTTTGGGTGAAGTAGAGCTCTGATAGCAATAAAGACTGCCTGTCCTGTATGTGGTGAGAAGATAAACAAGGGTAAGATTGTGCGACTTTTCAAAACTTTGACTGCTGTTGGCTTTTGCGCCTTCGTTGCGGGTGCAACGCTAACGTCGCCTGTATCGACGGCATATGCGCAGCAAAACACCCTGCGCATTGCAGCCGTCGTCAATGACGACCTTGTTTCCGTCTACGACCTCAAAGAACGGATAGAACTGACAATGCTGTCCGCAAACCTGAAAGACAGCAATCAGACCCGTCAGCGCCTTGCCGGCCAGACCCTGCGCCAGCTTATCGACGAAAAGATCAAACTGCAGGCAGCAAAAGAGAATAACGTCAGTGTTCGGGATGCCGAAATCAACGGCCAGATCGCCAAGATCGAAAGCAACAACAAGATGCCTTCCGGGCAATTGCTGCGGATTCTGCAGGCGCGCCACGTCGACCCGGAAACCCTGCGCAGCCAGATCCGCGCCCAGATTGCCTGGGCCAAGCTGGTGGGACGCAAGTTGCGGCGGCGCGTAAATATCGGCGAAGATCAGATTGACGAGGTCCTGAACCAGGCGAAGAAAGACGCCGACAAGCAGCAGAAACGTGTCTTCGAGATTTTCGTCCCGCTGGAATCCCAGGAACGGGAAGTAGAGGTCCGGCAAAACGTCGACCGCATGGTGAATCAGTTGCGCGAGGGGGCAAATTTCAGCGGTATGGCAAGGACCTTCTCTCATGCAAGTTCCGCCGGTGTTGGCGGTGACCGCGGCTGGGTCCTGCCGGGTGACCTGCCGCCAGATTTGCAGGAGGTCGTCAAGAAACTTGGCCCTGGCCAGATTTCCGCACCGATTGAAACCCTCACCGGGTTCTATATCCTGAAAGTGACGGACACACGTCGCCTGGGCGGCGACAAGGAAAAGTCGGAGCTGACCTTCAGTCAGATCAGTCTTCCTTTGGTCAGCAACAACAGTAATGGCCGTCAGGCAGTTATTGCCCGTGCCCAGGAACTGCGCAAGGCAATCAAGGGCTGTGCCGATGTGGAGGCACAGGCAAAGTCTGTAGAGGGTGCCTCTGTCGTTGCAGACAGCAAGGCCAAACTGGGTGACCTGTCGGGACCGGTACGCACACAGGTCGAAAACCTGAAAAAGGGTGAGACCAGCCAGCCGATTTCTTTGGATAAGGCTGTTCTCCTGATTACGCTGTGCGACCGGACAGACGGCGAATCAAACCTGCCGAGCCGTCGCGAAATCCGTCAGCGCCTGACCATGCAGCGCATGGAACTGCTGGAGCGGCAGTATATCCGCGATCTGCGTCAGGCGGCCTTTATCGACGTACGCCTCTAAGAAGTCAGCCAATGGCACAGGAACCCGCCAAAAATTCAATGCCGATCGCAGTCACCATGGGGGAACCGGCGGGTATTGGCGGCGAGCTTTCGCTTATGGCCTGGCAACGTAGCCAGTCGGAAGGGCTGCCGCCATTCTACGTGATTGACTGCCCCATCCGGCTGGCGAAACTGGCCGCTCAGGCCGGTTGGTCAATACCGATTGCTGAAATCAGCGAGCCTGAAGACTGTCTCGGGCAATTCCATAACGCCCTTCCGGTCCTTTCATTGCGTTTGGCGTTGGATGCCGAACCCGGTGTTCTCAAGGTTGAAAACGCTGCCGCGGTCATAAAGTCAATCGACCAGGCCGTGGGACAGGTCAAAGCCGGAAAGGCCGCCGCCCTTGTCACCAACCCGATCCACAAGTCGGTCCTGTATCAAGCCGGGTTCAAACATCCGGGGCATACGGAATATCTGGCGGAACTCGCAGGAGATAGTGCCCGTTCTGTGATGATGCTGGCCTGCGAACAACTGCGTGTTGTTCCGGTCACAGTCCATATCTCCCTCAAGGATGCCGCAACGACCTTGTCGGCCGATGAGATTATCGCATGCGGCCGTATCACTGCAGAGGCACTGGAACGCGACTTTGGCATTGATAGGCCACGCCTGGCTGTTGCGGGTTTGAACCCCCATGCTGGAGAAGACGGGAAGATGGGGCGTGAGGAAATTGATATCATTGCCCCGGCGGTGCAGGCCCTACGGCAAGGAGGGATCGATGTGGTTGGCCCCCTGTCTGCAGATACCATGTTCCACGCGGAGGCCCGTGCAACCTATGACGCCGCCCTGTGCATGTATCACGACCAGGCCCTTATCCCGCTGAAGACGCTGGATTTTCATGGGGGCGTGAATATCACTCTCGGTCTGCCCTTCATCCGCACCTCGCCGGACCATGGCACGGCTCTGCCGATTGCAGGCACCGGACAGGCCAATCCGAACAGCTTTATCAACGCCATTAAACAGGCCGCCCTCATGGCCGAGAACCGCCGGAATCAAAAACGTGTCTTATGAAAAACTGGATGCTCTCCCCCCTCTGCGGGAGGTCATCGCCAATCATGGCCTGGCGGCACAAAAACGTTTGGGTCAGAACTTTCTGCTGGACCTGAACCTGACGCGCAAGATCGCGCGCTGCGCCGGTGACCTGTCACAGGGAACCGTCTTTGAGGTTGGACCGGGCCCCGGAGGCCTCACGCGTGCGCTGCTATTGGAAGGCGCTGCATCAGTTATTGCCATTGAGAAGGACCCCCGTTGCCAGGCAGCCCTGGCAGAGATCAACGAGGCCTCGGAGGGACGTTTGCAGGTCATTGAGGCCGATGCCCTCACCATCGACATCGCCTCTATGGGTGACGCTCCGCGCCGGGTTGTAGCCAACCTGCCTTATAACGTGGCGACGCCGCTTCTGATCGGCTGGTTGAAACAGGCGGAGGCCGTTCAGTCCATGACCCTGATGTTCCAGAAGGAAGTGGCGGAACGGATTGTGGCCGCACCGGGAGAGAGCGGATACTCCCGCCTGTCGGTGCTGAGTAATTGGCGCTGTGATACCAGGTTTGAACTGGTGTTGCCGCCCCGCGCGTTCACGCCGCCGCCCAAGGTGGACTCGGCTGTGGTCACACTTATCCCTCTGGCGGAGCCCCGCTTTCCCTGTCGACTGGAGGACATGGAAACCGTTACGGCAGCCGCCTTCGGCCAACGCCGCAAGATGCTGCGCCGGTCGCTGAAGACCTTGGGCGTGGATACGGAGGCATTGCTCGAAAAAACCGGTATCGATCCAACAGCCCGCGCAGAAACCCTGACGGTTGAGCAATTTGCGGCACTGGCCAGAGAATACCGGGCACTGAAAGGGGCTTAATCAGCCCCTTCACGCAGGCGTTTCACGAAATCACTGAGCCCCACCTGACGGCGACGTTTCAAACGCTCGGACGTCAGAATGGAACGGACCAATTGGACGCTTTCGTTGATGTCGTGGTTCACGATCACCCAGTCATATTCGAAATAGTGGCTCATCTCGTCGGAGGCTTTGGCCATCCGTTTTGCCACAACCTCCGCCGAATCCTGCGCCCGACTGTAGAGACGGCGTTCCAGTTCCTGCGTCGACGGCGGAAGAATGAAAATCCGTACCAAGTCATCCGGCGCACTTTCCGCCAGTTGCTGCGTGCCTTGCCAGTCGATATCGAACAACACGTCATGGCCGTCAGAAAGCGCGTCCATCACCGGTTTCTTCGGTGTGCCGTAGTAGTTGTCGAAAACCTTGGCATGTTCCAGAAATTCCCCGCGGTTAATCATCAAATTGAAGTCGGTTTTGTCGACAAAATGATAATCCCGTCCGGCAACCTCGCCGGGGCGCTTCGGCCGCGTGGTCGCGGACACGGATAGCGTAATATTCGGGTCAGTCGCCAGAATCTCACGGGCGATCGTGGATTTCCCCGCGCCGGAGGGCGAGGACAGAACCAACATCAGGCCCCGGCGTTTGATATGAAATGGATCGTTGCTCGACACTGTCATAGGTCCGCTTGCTCAGTCTGAAATCTATAAGTAATAAATGGCTTGTTATTCGATATTGGCGACTTGTTCGCGCAATTGATCGATTGTCGTTTTCAGGGCCAACCCGATATTGGTCAGGTCAATGTCGGGCGATTTTGAACATAAGGTATTGGCCTCGCGGTTAAATTCCTGGCATAGGAAGTCAAGCTTCCGGCCAACGGCCCCTTCCGCCTTCAGAATGTCCCGCGCTGCGGCCACATGGGCCTGCAATCGGTCCAATTCCTCCCGAACATCCGCCTTGGTTACCAGTACCGCGACTTCCTGTGCCAGCCGATCTTCCGCCACTGGGGCGCTCCCGCCCAGCAAATCACTGATCTGCTGCTGCAAGCGTGCCTGAATGGCGGCGGGCTGTGCCGCAGCACATTTTTCCGCATCCCCAACCAGCCCTTCAATTTCTGTCAGGCGGTCTGCCAGTATCGCATCGATCCGTGCGCCTTCTTCCGAACGGGCAGTTGCCAGAGCGCCCAATGCCGTATTCAACGTCTCAAGGATTGCCTTGGCCCTATCGTCGTCACCGGCAGCATCCGCGCGGTCTTCCGCCTGTTCGATCACGCCGCGCACGGCCATCAGCCGGTCGATCTGGGGCGTCTCGCCCATTTCCTTGCAGATATCACTTAATTCCGTCAGGAAGTCCCGATTGACGCGCAGGCTCCCTTGCTCCGTGGTAGAACGGATATCGAGGTTCAAGGTCACAGAGCCTCGCTTGAAGCGTTTCTGCACCGCACCGCGAATTTGCGGGTCCAGACGTTCCCAGCCGGACGGCATCCGCAGGCGTATATCCAGGCCCTTGCCGTTCACACTGCGCAGTTCCCAGGCCCACGAAAACTTGTCATCATGGCCTTCCGCACGGGAAAATCCGGTCATACTGGCTATCGTCAACGGCTTTCCCCTTTGCATTCTGTTACACAGCGGTTAGGTAAGTCTTGTATAGCCAAGCTCCGTCCCGACAACAACCCGACTCAAAACAAAGCCTGTATGAAACTTACCAGCGCCCCCTCCCCCAAATCCATCCTGATCACCGGTGCATCAAGCGGAATAGGTGCGGCCCTGGCACTTGAATATGCGGCGCCGGGTATAACCTTGTTCCTGTCCGGGCGGAACAGTCAGCGCCTGCAGAAGATGGCAAAGGCCTGCGTCTCCAAAGGGGCTACGGTCGAAATAACGGCCCTCAACGTCGCCGATGATACCGCCATGCGACGTTGGATTTCCGGTTGCGACCGCCGATACCCTCTGGACCTTGTCATTGCCAATGCCGGTATTTCCGGCGGCCCCAAAGGTGCTTTGGGGGAAAGCGAAGAGGATGTCCGCCAAATCTTCGATATCAACCTTGCCGGGGTGCTCAATACCGTGCACCCGGCCATTGATCTGATGCGCCCGCGCAAAAACGGCCAGATTGCACTGGTCAGTTCGCTTGCCGGATACCGCGGCCTGCCCAGCGCACCGGCCTATTCCGCCTCCAAGGCCGCGGTCAAAGCCTATGGAGAGGCCCTTCGGGGGCAGCTACGGCGAAGCGGCATTGCCATCAGCGTCATTTGCCCCGGATTTGTGAAATCACGCATCACCGACAGCAATACTTTTCCAATGCCCTTCCTTATGGACACGCCCAAAGCGGCCCGGATCATAAGGAAACGCCTTCAGGCGCGCAGGGCAGTTATCGCCTTTCCATGGCCAATGCGCCTCATCCTCGGGACAATGCGCGCCCTGCCGAGCCGTCTGGCCCTTCCCCTGCTCAGCGGCCTTCCAAAGAAAGGCTCTAAGTCGGCTGGGGTTTGAACATATAGTCCCGCGTCAGCGGCACGGCATCCACCTGTTTGGACATCTGCATCTGGAAAACCATCATCCGGTCAAAGCGGAAGCTCACTTCGCTCGCGACCAGATAAAACTCCCACATACGGCAGAAACGCTCGTCATAGAGTTTCTTGGCATCATCCCAACGCTCCGTGAAACGCTCCCGCCATGCCTTGAGGGTATCCGCATAGTGAATGCGCAAAATCTCAATATCCGTGATCCAAAGGCGGGTCTTCTCCACAGCATCCGTCACTTCCGACAGTGCGGGAATATAACCGCCCGGGAAGATGTATTTATGGATGAAGGGACTGGTAATCCCCGGCGGGGACATACGCCCGATGGAATGCAGCAGGGCCACACCGTTTTCTTTCAACAAACCGCTGACACCCTGGAAGAATTCCGAAAAATGGGGCGCCCCCACATGTTCGAACATCCCCACGGATACAATGCGGTCAAATTGGCCTTCGAGATTGCGGTAGTCCATCAACTCGAACCGCACCTGGTTTGACAAACCCATCTGGTCGGCCCGCTCCCGTGCGATTTTTAGCTGTTCTTCCGACAGGGTAATGCCCAGAACTTCCACCTTGTTGTATTTGGCAAGATGCAGGGCCATGCCGCCCCAACCGCAGCCGATATCCAGGACCGACTGCCCCGGTTCCAGCAGAAGCTTATCTGCGATATGTTCCTTCTTCCGGAACTGCGCGTCTTCCAACGTGTCATCAGGCTTGGAGAAATAGGCACAGGAATATTGCCGGTCTTCATCCAGGAACAGTTCATAAAGCTCCCTGGACAAATCGTAGTGATGCGCGACGTTGCGCTGTGAAATCAAAGAATTGTTGAACTGATTGATCCGCCTCAGGAACTTCCCGATCACGCGGGCAAGCCCCGTTTCCGGCACGGCATCGCCATCCCGCAGCCGTGCATTAATGCCTAGTAATTCAAAAAAGGACCACAGATCGCCTTCCTCAAAAGTCAGGCTGCCATCCATATAGGCCTCCCCGAAAGCGGGGTCGGGATTAAGCGCGATCTTCCGTCGCAATTTCCTGTCATGTAAACAAATGGTGACCGGTTTCAGATGCCCCGTTTCCGGGCGGCCCTGATCACCGTAAACTTTCTCACGCCCCGGAGACTTAACCGTCAACTGGCCGTATTGAACCAAGGACTTGAGAATTCGATCTAAAAGCATATGCGCCCCCTTGTAAGCGATGCTTTGGACAAAACCCTATTCGTACAATTGTTCGTTATTTGTGGAAGTTTAAGACAAAGTTTTTCAGAAGGGAAGATGTCTTTTTAGAAGAAGTCTAAAAGTGGTATCAATGCACCACAATCAGCCACCATTTGCCTTTATTTTCCGCCAACGGGCAACATTTCGATTATGTTCCCGCAGGGTCTTGGCGAAAGCATGACCGCCCTGTCCATCGGCCACAAAATAGAGTGCATCCGTTTCTGCAGGCTGCAACACCGCAGCCAAAGCCGCGCGCCCCGGATTGGCAATCGGCCCCGGCGGCAAGCCACGGATGACATAAGTATTGTAGGGATTGTCGACTTTCCAGTCCTGACGGGTCAAAGGCCGCCCCAACTCCCCTTCTCCACCGGTCAATGCGAAGACAACCGTGGGGTCCGATTGCAGGCGCATTCCCTTGCGCAGACGGTTGATGAAGACACGAGCGATCATCGGGCGCTCGGACGCCAGGGCGGTTTCTTTCTCTACGATTGAGGCAAGCGTTACTGCCTCTTCCCAGCTTTTGAACGGCAGGTTTTCTTGCCGCGACGGCCACAGCTCCTGCCTGAGGGCAGCCATGGAATCCGTCATCCGCCGGACAAGGGCCTTGCGGTCGTCACCATAGGAGAAATGATAGGTTTCCGGCAGCAGACTGCCTTCCGCAGCAGGCGGGCCAAGCTCTCCACCGAGGGTATCTTCCCCCTGCAGCAACGCCCATACGGCAGGGCTCGTCAGACCTTCGGGGATGGTGATGCTGCGCACCACGGTCTCATTGCGAACCAGTTTGTCCAACGCACCTTCCGGGCTGATATGAGCGGCAAATTCATATTCACCCGCCTTGAGGGCGGTATGTTTCTCACTCAGGCGCGCGGCCAGAGAGAAAAGCCAGTCTTGCTCAATCACACCGGCATTTTGCAGGCTGTGCGCAATCTGGCGAAGTCCCTGCCCCGGTTTCACAAGAATACGCGTGTCTTCGGTCAGGGGGCCGGGACTGGTATAGACCTTATAGCCCCAAAAAACAGCGCCGCCAGCCGAAAGGCCGACGACGCTGATTAGAACAGCAGCAAGGATCAACAGCTTACGCATGATCACAACCTGCTATGGCTCTTAGGACGGTGCACCAAGGATGATGCTCGCGTTGGTGCCGCCAAAACCGAAGGAATTGGACAGCGCATAGTTGACCTTGCGTTCCTGTGCCTCATGGGCAACCAGGTTCAGGTCACAGCTTTCCGACGGATCGTCCAGGTTCAGGGTCGGCGGAAGTACGCCTTCCTGAATGGCCTTGATCGTGAAAATCGCCTCAACCGCACCAGCCGCACCCAGCAGATGACCGATTGCGGACTTGGTGGAGGACATGGCCAGTTTGTAGGCATGATCGCCGAACAGACGTTTTACCGCGCCCAGTTCGATCTCGTCACCCAACGGTGTGGAGGTGCCATGCGCGTTGACATAATCAATGTCTTCCGCATTCAGCTTCGCACTGCGCAGCGCCGCCTTCATGGCCCGGAAACCGCCGGAACCATCCGATGCCGGAGCGGTCAGGTGATAGGCGTCGCCGCTCATCCCATAACCCAGAACCTCAGCGTAGATTTTTGCGCCACGCTTCTTGGCATGTTCATAATCTTCCAGAACGACAACACCGGCGCCCTCGCCCATGACAAAACCGTCACGGCCCTTGTCCCAGGGACGGGATGCCTTTTCAGGCGTGTCGTTATAGCCGGTGCTGAGCGCACGGGCAGCAGCAAAACCTGCCAGACCGATACGGCAGACAGCCGCTTCGGCGCCACCAGCCACCATGACGTCGGCATCGCCCAGCATGATCATACGGGCCGCATCGCCAATGGCATGGGTCCCCGTTGCACAGGCGGTAACAACCGCATGGTTCGGTCCACGGAAGCCATATTTGATGGACAGGAAGCCACTGGCGAGGTTGATCAGGTTTGCCGGAATGAAGAACGGGCTCAACCGCCGAGGACCACGTTCCTGCAAAGTGATCGTGCCTTCGGAAATGCCCGGAAGACCGCCGATACCGGAACCGATCATCACACCGGTGCGGTCCTGGTCTTCTTCCTCTTCTGGCTTCCAACCGGAATCTTCCACCGCTTGTATCCCCGCCGCCATGGCGTAGGTGATGAAAGTATCCATCTTCTTCTGTTCTTTCCTGTCGACCCACTGGTCGACGTCGAAAGTACCGTTGGAGCCATCGCCGCGCGGCACAATGCCAGCGATGCGCGCCGGAAGATCCGACACATCAATATGTGTGATATTCGTAATACCGGACTCAGCCTTGATCAGCCGATCCCAGACATGATCGATGCCGTTCCCCAAGGGGGAGACGGACCCGATACCTGTAACTACAACGCGCCTCATGCCTCTATTTTACAGCCTTGTCCGTTTTTATAAAAGCAAAGCATCAAAAGCATATGGCGCGCGATTCACAAACCGCGCGCCTATCAAGGTGAACCCTAGGGTTAGGATTAGCCCTGATTCGCTTCGATGAAGTCGATTGCGTCTTTGACGGTCTGAATTTTTTCAGCAGCATCGTCCGGGATTTCGCAACCAAACTCTTCTTCGAACGCCATGACCAGTTCGACGGTGTCGAGGCTGTCGGCGCCCAGGTCGTCGATGAAGCTGGCAGATTCGGTTACTTTACCTTCGTCTACGCCCAGATGATCAACAACGATCTTCTTCACGCGATCTGCAACGTCGCTCATGTTTCCTCAGTCCTTATATCTTTAGGGTTACACCCAATGTTTAAAATTCTTGCTCCGAAACCTACGCTTTTCAGCGCCCACACGCCGGAGGCGTGGTTTCCTAGCATACCTGACCCAACCTGACCAGATACTAACTTATACCAGATCATAGGCCAAAAAGCCGGGGCGTTCCTTACGCCAAATGGCTGTTT
The DNA here is from genome assembly GCF_025136295.1 of Aestuariispira ectoiniformans. GTDB lineage: Bacteria > Pseudomonadota > Alphaproteobacteria > UBA8366 > Aestuariispiraceae > Aestuariispira_A > Aestuariispira_A ectoiniformans. Next base: position 3,200,955 of record NZ_CP062788.1, read on the forward strand.
TGGTCAATCTCCGGGCACAATTTAATAGGAAGCTCCAGCTCTTCCTATCAAATCATCGCCATGCCGCCGTTGACGTGCAACGTCTGTCCGGTGACATAACCGGCCTCGTCAGAAGCCAGATAGACAACGCCCGTGGCGATATCCTCGACCGAGCCCATCCGGCCGGCCGGAATGGCGGCTTTCAGCTTTTCATGCTGATCGTCGCCCAAGGCATCCGTCATGGCCGTGGCGATGAAGCCAGGCGCCAGACAGTTTACAGTGATTCCCCGGCTTGCAACCTCCTGAGCCAAAGATTTGCTCATCCCGATGAGGCCCGCCTTGGATGCAGCATAGTTCACCTGGCCCGGATTACCGGTCACGCCAACGATGGAAGTGATGCCGATGATACGGCCCCAACGGCGTTTCATCATGCCGCGCAGCACAGCCTGGGACAGTTTGAAAGCGGCCTTCAGGTTGACTTCCAGAACCGCGTCCCAGTCTTCATCCTTCAGACGCATTGCCAGGTTATCGCGGGTCAGACCGGCGTTATTGACCAGAATATCAACCTGGCCCATGGCCTCTTCCGCAGCCTTCGGCAGATTGGCGACCGATTCCGGATCCGACAGGTTTGCCGGCACCACATGCGCGCGTTCGCCAAGTTCCGCCGCCAGTTTTTCCAACGGCTCAACGCGGGTACCAGACAGCGCAACGGTCGCGCCCTGGGCATGCAGGGCCTTTGCAATGGCGCCACCGATGCCACCGGATGCGCCCGTGACCAATGCGCATTTACCAGTCAGGTCAAACATAATTCTCTCCCTTATGGGTTCGCTTCGGGATTAATTTTTAAAGGCTGGACAGGAAAGCTTCTACATCCGCCGGGGTATTGACGGCAACGCCGGTCATATCCCGCGAAATACGGCGGACCAGGCCGGTCAGCACCTTGCCGGAACCGACTTCCACCAATGTGTCCACATCCTGGGACTTCATATAAAGAACACTCTCGCGCCAACGCACGCGACCGCAGACCTGCTCCACCAGAAGCTCGCGGATGCGGGTCGGGTCAACCACCTTTTCGGCAACCACATTGGCGACCAGCGGAACCGACGGTGCGTTGATGGTCGCGTTGGCCAGCGCCTCTTCCATAGCCTCCGCAGCGGGCTGCATCAGGGCACAATGGAAAGGTGCGGATACCGGCAGCAAAACCGCGCGTTTCGCGCCTTTGCCTTTGGCAATCTCAACAGCACGCTCGATCGCAGCCTTGGCACCGGACAGGACAACCTGACCATCAGCGTTGTCATTGGCAGCCGCGCAGACTTCTCCCTGTGCGGCTTCCTCGGCAACGGCTTCGGCGTCTTCAAGGCTCAACCCCAGAACAGCGGCCATGGCGCCCTCACCCACCGGAACCGCCTTCTGCATGGACCGGCCACGCAGTTTCAGCAGACGGGCGGCATCACAGATCGACAACGCCTTGGCCGCCGCCAAAGCGGAATACTCACCCAGTGAATGACCGGCCACGAGGCTTGCCATATCGGACAATGACTTGCCGCTCTCGCTTTCCAGGACACGCATGGCCGCCAGACTGACCGCCATCAGGGCGGGCTGTGCATTTTCAGTCAGCGTGAGGTCACCTTCCGGACCTTCAGCCATCAGTTTCGACAGGTTCTGTTTCAGCGCCTCATCGACTTCTTCAAAGACTTCACGGGCGACCGGAAAAGCCTCGGCCAATTCCTGTCCCATGCCAACAGCCTGGGATCCCTGGCCGGGAAACACGAATGCGCGCGCCATGATATTACCCCTTAAGATTTCTATTCCTTATTCCGGCCCCTCGACAGTTTGGCCGGTTATGAGGCAAGAGATAGCGGCTCACTTCCTCAAGTCAAGAACGGAGCTTTCATCTCTTAATATCGAACCCTTTCCGGCTCAGCCGGATCGCCCATTATCGCCCCTTCACAACCGTTGTGAAGTTGAGAACGGAAACCCCATATCTTTCAAGGTTTTGCAGTTCCTTTTTGGATTGCTGTCTCGCCCCGGAAACAAGGGCCGTGATCTCATCGGACGCTTTTTTGTAGGCTGCGGCCCGAATGCGATAGTCCAATTGATCCTGCCGGAAACGCGGCAGGCGTATGTCGAGACGGATCGATTCGCCGGGGGCAACAACCTGTTGAATGCTTTTCCCGCGCTCATCTCGCCCGCGAAAACGCGTGTAATCCATTTCCGGCTCGACAGCCAGCCAGAGATAACGCGTGTCTCCCGCTTTATTCTGAAGCTCGAAATAAATCCGGCAGGGGATGTTTCCGGTAACGGTCAGGTCACCATCCTGGGCCGCCTGCCCAAGCGGTTCTACCTTTGTATTTGTATCGCGGAATCGAAGTCCCGCACATTTTCCGCCATCCGCCGGGAACTCTCCCACCACGCTCAGCGCCAGATTATCAGGCAGGTCTTCACCGGCGAAACGATAGTCCCGATAGATTTTCGCAAGGGCGGGCCATTGTGCATTCGACAGGGCATGATCGAGGCTGACCAGACGGCCATCATCGCGCAGGGTTTCCCATTCCTGGGGACCGTCCTGCCAAAGCATGAATCCGCCGGCTGCCAGACCGGCCAGCACGACAAGCGCAGAACCGCCCAGAAAACGGGCGAAAAAGCGACGCGACTTGGCCGTTTCTTGCGTGTTATCCGGACGACCTGCCTTTTTCTTCGGTATTTCTTTCGGTGGCTCCGCAGGTGCCAGAATTTCCGCCTGAGGTACGGACGTCCGAACGGTTTTTTCCGTCCCCTGCAGGAGAGCAATGGCGTCATCAATAGATGAGACCTTACTGACCGCCCTATCGTCCTGTGGGCCGTCATCACCTTCTGGCAAGAGAATCGTCAGAGCCTGCCCAGCGGCCAATGCTTCATCAATGATCGACTGTGCGGAAGCCAGCTTTTCGGGAATATGGCCCACCGCCTCAACGCTCAAATCCCGCGCATTGACCTGCCCGGTTGCGAGGATAATCCCGTCTGCATCTTCATTCTGTTGGGCAAGCCGTCCTTCGCCTTCCAGCCAATGGGCCAGATAAACCCCCAATTGCCAGCTATTGCCATTGGTAATCGGACGAGACACATCCAGGCGGTAAACCCGGTTTCCGGTCAGACGTTCAATTACACCGGTAGGTTTTCGGACGAAGGCGTCATAGCCTTTTGAGATCGGCAGGGACTGGGTGGTGCCATTCAGGCAAACAACAGACCGGATATCCGGGTCTTCTTCCACCAGGCTTTGAATTTCCGACGGCCCATCGGTCGTCGCGATAAAGACACGCAGACGGTTCACAGCAGGTAAAGCTCCGTCTTCACGTCACGCAACGCCTGTACAATGGCGGAATCGGACGCTTCCAACATCTGGGCCGTGCCGCCATCAATTTCCGGCAACGGCAGTTTCAGGTAACTACCGTCCTCTCCTTTCACCATAAGGGCCACCGGCAGGTCTTCCACATGATCATCCAGCATCAGGATGACATAGACCTGATCGGCATCGGCGCGGGATTCCTTCAGCTTTATTCTAAAGCCATCACCTTCCCGTTCATTGACCGTGCCGGAACTGGCGGCGGCCACCCGTGGAAACTGATAGACCACATTCTTGCTGAGCAACCGCTCCAGTGCATCCTGCAGTTTCGGGTCCCGTGCCAGCGCACGGCGCTGATCGTGATCCAGATCCGCCAAAGGGTCGGTCGCATAGCGATAGATATCGGCAAAAGTCAGGGCAACATCGCGCCCGTCGTCCTGCATGGCTCGCGTCAGACCATCATAATGACTGAGCATTTCAAAGGCCTTTTCGGCCGCCTCCCGTCCTGCGGGGCTCAGGTCTTTCCAGTTTGGATCGCTACCGGACATCGTCATACCGGTTCTCCATAAATCGTCATGAACTGTTTTGAGAAGACCGGGCGATCCGCCTCGAAAGCGGCTTCCAGATCGCCATGACTGTTCAGCATCTCAAGCAATTGTACCACCCGGTCGTTTATCGGCGTCAGGCAATCAGGCGCCAGGTCGAATGCCTCGGCAATCTCCGACTGGTCGAGTCCCTCTTCCTGAAACCCTTGCCGGGATATGCTATGAAAGGCCTTGCGAGCTTTTCCCATGGTCGCGAAATCAACCACGCCGTCTTCCTCCGCCTCGGCCCGGCGTAAAACATAAACACAGGCCAACAAAAGCTTTGTCAGATACGTCTGGACCTTCATCACAGCCGCAACCCGGTCCTGATAGGTCTCAGGGGCCGCCTCCTCGATCAGCGCCAGCAGTTTATCCGCCAGCACCTTGTTGCGCAGGGCCTGGGACAGACGCGCCTGTCCACGTCCGAAAACCTCGCTGCGCAGGTAAGACAGGGTCCAGCGGGCAATCTCAGTATAGCGCGGCAGGACATAGGCCAGAAGCTCCGTCTCGCGCTTGTTCAGGAATTTAACTGCATCCATCGGCGGTTCCGCCAGCCGTTCCAACAGGCTCGTCTCTTCGTTCAACACCAGATCGGCCAGTTGTTGCACGCTGTCAGGGTCGATCTCACCTGCCTCGCGGTCACTGCCGATCACACCGGTATAACCTGCCTTGCTGGACTGCATTCCCAGGTCGACCGCCTGTACAAAGCGGATGAAGGCATCAAAAGCGGTCGGGAAACCGGTAAAATTGCCGCCCTCCTCCCCGTCGAGGCCCGACATCTCCAGCCAGAATTCCAGGATGCAGGTATCGTCGATGTCACCGGCAGTGAAGCCCGGGCCGAAACGCGCCTCAAGATAGCCACCAACCTGGCGAAACTTCTTCTGTTCCTGCACGCTGGGCAGGTGATCATCCAGGAAATGATAAACCTGTTTGGCCAGTTCCTTGGCCGTGGCGGAAACATCTTTGTCCGTTGCATCCTTTGTCGTGATCCCGGCAAAGGCCTCGTCGCAGCGCTCATAGCCAAGTGCCGAGACCAGAAAATCCATCAACACGGTCAGGAAGGGCATGCGCCCGTATTTCACCGCAAATGAACCACCTGGATAAGTTAGTTCAACGGCATCGCCGCTGATCGACAGCCCCTCCGGGGCAGCGGCTTCATAAAGGCCCAGGGTGTCGCGGAAATTGCCGGGAGTTGCGGGGATCACCGCCCAGAACAAGTTCTCATAACGTCGCCGCCGGTCCAACAGGCCCGCGGCACGGACGAAATGACAAAGTTCCAACAGGGGTTTGGCGTAGATACGGCAGGCGACCACTTTCGCCAGTTCACGACAGTCGCGGTCGCGGAATCTCGGCTGGCCGTCGAAATCCTGATCAGCGATCGACCGGAAAATTTCCTTCAGGCCCGAGCTGATTCCGGCCTCGATAATAAAGCGGTCCATAGACATATCCGGCACTAATTCCCCACTTGCCCCAAGACGAACCGGCCGGGTTACCAAGCAGACAAACAAAAAGGTTAACGGCCGATGGGCGGCATGTTGCCACAACGCCCCCGACCGCAAAACCCTTTAACACCGCATGCTTATGCTTTTCCGCCTTGCCTGTTATCGCCTTACATAAAGCGGTCCGCCCCGCCCGTTACCGGGTTCAAACGGCGATTGCTGCGCCTCAGGCTGTTGCGGAACCGTTCCCGCAGGCCTGGCCGGGCAAAGGGCTGGTAGACATCCGCCTGCCCGGCCCTGTCGTTATCCGCGACATTATAATCGTCCGCTGTGGCCTTGCCTGCCAGAATACGGTCGGCGGCATCCAGATATTCCCGCCAGTTCCGGTCTGCATGGGGTTCTTCCAGCAACCAGTAGGCATCCGGATTGTCATAGACCGACAAGGCCGGTCCACGGCTTTCGGATTCGACCACTTTCAGGTCAGGCTTTGCATCGGCCAAAGCAAGAACCACCCGGGAACGTTCGAACTGCCGCCAGTGCCCCATAACCTTGGCAACATATTTGCGGGTATAACTGTGCGGGATTGCCCGGGCGCCCTTGCCCCCCTTCAGCGTTCCGCCATTGTAATGGGAGAGCGCAAGTTCCCACCGGCGACCATACTGGTGATACAGACGGTCGAGATACTCCACACCGAGGCGGATATTCACCCGTGGGTCCCACAGGCGGTCCGCCCGCACCCGGAATTCCCCCCAGGCGGTTGCAGGCATGATCTGCATCACGCCACGCGCACCAGCCCCGCTTTCCGCCCCGGCCCTGAAATTGGATTCAACCCGCGCCACCGCCAGCGCCAGTGCCGCCGGAACGGTGCCATTTGCATTGGCCTCCTGAATGACCATGCGCTGAATGGCCTCGCGGCTATAGCCCCGGTCGGCACGGGCCGCCTGTGCGTCCCCCGCCATGGAAAGCAACGCTGCCATCGTCACGGAGAAAACCGCGACACAGGTAAACAAGACAAAGAAAAGCCGTGCGAGGAAGCGGTCGGATTGTATTTGAGGCAAGGTCATTTTGCGTCCTCCTTATGCTGGGAATTGGGGGAAAGCATCACCTGAGGGGCCTGTTCCAGAGCCTTCATCCAGCGTTGATCAAGGGTCGAAACCACCAGATCCTTCCGGTTGAAGCGTCCGCGTATATCAATGGCTTGAGAGAGAGGTAGATTCGGGGGAACGGCCAGGATCACCCGGCCTTCTGGCGCAAGGCCCGCAATATCCACCGGTTTCATATCGGGGGAAAAGAAACTGTCCTTATAATAGATGACGACCTGGTCATCAGCGCCAAGCTCGGTCGTTGCCTCACTCGGAGCTGTGGCTGCATTTGCCATCAGGTCCGCCGCGACAACGGATTTTGCCTTCTCCGCGCTTTCCGGTTGTCCCGCCCCCATGGACACCATGGTCAGAACCATGATTGCGAAAAAGCCCATGGCAAGCGCCAGGGCAATTTCCGTCATTGCACTTTCTGCTGTTGCGCTTTGGGACACATGCTCCATTGCCATCACCTCTGCTTGAATGCCCGGATATACGGGCGTGATCGGTGACGGTTATGAAAACAGGAGACGGGCTTTTCCCGGTTGCGATGGAAGTTCCTGGCTGTGTGCCCCGTAACTATTGAAAGACAAAGAAAAAAACTGTTGAATAGCGATGGCAGTGCAAGCGTGGCAAGGGGGGAGTCATCCGCTGCAAATCTCCTTGAGCCCAAAAAATGCCCTAGCCTTTTCATTTGGGCCAACAGCAACGCAAACAGCGACGAAATGGAGATACCGGCGATGAAACGGATGATGCAGAACATGAAGCGGGGAATGCTGATGGCCGCCACCTTGGGTGTGGCTGCAATGGCTCTTGGCGCAGCGCCCCAGACGGCCCTCGCCCAAAAGCACAGCAGCAAAATCCCCGTGATTGTCATGGGCGAGGATTCCGACCCGGCCTCCGTCAAACGGTCCAGCGATATCTATAAACGGGTATTGGCCGCCCTGAAGGGCAGCATGCAACGCTATGATTTCCGTATGGTCGACGAGGAGTTCATGGCGGCTGACCTGGGCTGGAAAATCACCGACCGCCGCCCCAAAGTGGAACTGATCGAGGCGGCGAAACTTGCCAATAACGCCGGTCAGGGCAACCTGCGCAGCCGCGCCATGGTCCTTTTCCGTATTCATGCCACATCCAAAGACCTGAGCTTCGCCAATAAGGTTACGACCCGGGTTGACGGCGAAATCTATGACATCGCGAGCAACACCTTCCTGGATACGTTCGAGATCGCACCAGCGGCCTATTCCGCCCCGGCGAACTGCAACTCCGTCTGCATCAGCGAAGTGGTCGGCGGCAAGGCCCGTGACATCGCCCGCAACCTGGGTGACGTGCTGGCAAAAAAGCTTTCCTATCTGAATGAAGACCAGGCCGGTGGCGGTACTACCGCGGTCGGCAGCAACAACAGCGGCAACGGCGTTCCCTCCTATGCGGAAAGCCAGATGCTGGTGCCTTATACGGTGGAACTGGACTATTTCGACACCCGCGAGGCGCTGGCCATCATCGGCGTCATGGCCGACGAATTCCCCGGCTACAGCTCTCACGAATTGTTGGAAAAGGGTTCCGTCGTCCGCAAATATGAATATGTCACCAACGCCAAGGTAACCAAACTGGAAGAGTGGTTGAACATTTTGCTGATCGACATGGGCTTTGACGTGGACAAACAGATCAACATCGACGTCCAGCCGGGCAAGATCACGATCGAGAAAATCGTCCCCACCCCTAACCGCCCGCGCTCCGACGACGAGAATTCACGCTTCAACTGATAGGCAACAACAATCAGGGCAAGCCCCACCCGGACACGGGTGGGGTTTTCTTATCCGATGTCAGTCCAGAAGAATTTTCCAAAGCCTCTAGACATTCACAAATTCCCGTCCCATATACTTGAACGAACGTTCCAAAAAGTAACGGGAGGGGCAAAGTGTCCTTGAAATTGTTTGATTTGGCCGGTGCGGAAGACGACCGCCGTTTCAGTCCCTACTGCTGGATCGCCCGACTGGCGATCGCCCACAAAGGCTTGCCCGTAGAGACGGTCCCTTGGCGGTTTACGGAAAAAGACGCCATCTCCGATAGCGGCCAGGGCGCTGTACCGGTCCTGCAGGACGGTGACAAAACAATCCATGATTCATGGGCCATTGCAGAATATCTGGAAGAGGCCTATCCAGACCAGCCATCTCTCTTTGGCTGCGAAATGAGCAAGGGGCAGGCCCGCTTTTTCCAGACCTGGGTGGAACAGACACTGCGGTCAAAACTGGTCCCGATCATCATTCTGGATCTTGCCGAAAACCTGCATGAAAAGGACAGGGCCTATTTCATCGAGACCCGGACCAAGCGCTTTGGCATGTCACTGGAAGAATTCGCCAATAGCAGCCCAGAGCAGGTCCAGGCCTTCCAGGACAGTCTGGGCCCCGTGCGTCAGGTTCTGACCCAACAGGATTATATCTGCGGCGCCAATCCCGGTTACGCGGATTACATTTTACTCGCAATCTTCCAATGGGCGCGCTGTAGCTGCCCGGTGGCCCTGTTGACCGAAGAAGATCCGGTCTTCGCCTGGCGCGACCGCATGCTCAACCTGTTCGACGGGCTGGCAGGCAAGGCCAAGGGTTATCCCGTCATCTGATTTCATCTATTTTCAAAGTTCAATCCCAAGGAGGCTGCCTTGATCGATCTATATTACTGGCCGACACCCAACGGCCACAAAATCACAATTTTCCTGGAAGAAACCGGCCTGGATTACCAGATCAAACCGGTCAATATCGGCAAGGGGGAACAGTTCGAACCCGATTTCCTGAAAATCGCCCCGAACAACCGCATGCCCGCCATTGTCGATCATGCCCCGGAAGACGGCGGCGAGCCGGTTAGCATTTTCGAATCCGGCGCGATCCTGCAGTACCTTGCCCGCAAGGCCGGTAAATTCGGTGGCGAGACCCTGCGCGATCAGGCAGAGGTCGAGCAATGGCTGATGTGGCAGATGGGTGGCCTCGGCCCGATGCTGGGCCAGAACCATCACTTCACCCAATACGCCAATGAGAAAGTCCCCTATGCCATTGACCGATACGTCAATGAGACGGGCCGCCTTTATGCTGTTCTGAACCGCCGACTGGCCGACCGGGACTTCATCGCAGGTGACTATTCCATTGCCGATATGGCCAGCTATCCCTGGATCGTGCCGTACGAGCGCCAGTCCATGGATATCAACGAATTCCCTCACCTGAAGCGCTGGTTTGACCGCATGGCCGCACGCCCGGCCGTTATCCGCGCCTATGAGGTCGGTAAGGAGGTCAATCCGACTCCGGGAATGACCGAAGAAGACAAGAAGGTCCTGTTCGGGCAGACTGCCGCAACAGTTGCTTGATACCATTCAGGAAAAAGTCTATCGCCCCCGCAACCCAGCGGGGGCGTTTTTTATGTGCTTCATTCGAATTTACACCCCAACATTTATATTAGATAACTTTTAATTACCATAGGTTGTGTGACCTATTTCGATTTCGTAATTTAATAGTCATAGAAAACTTGCATTATGTGATTGCGCAAAAAACAAAAACAGCTTTAAGCTGTTGTCTGCGAATGCGAGGTGACGGGTAAAGAACAGAGCGGCACGGGCTGTATCAGGCATGAAAAGAAGAGAACCGCAATGCACCCAGGGGTCACCGCTGTACAGTTTTGGAGCTAGGTAAGCAGAATGAGTAAACGTCTTCCCCCGGCGCTTGTATTGGAGCGGGCGCCTGCAGTGGTTAAGTGGTTCAACCTGGAGAAGGGGTATGGCTTCGTCACGCCGGTAGAGGGCAATAAGGATGCCCTGCTGCACCGGTCCGTGCTGTCGGATGCCGGTATGGAATCCCTGCCGGAACGGGCGCAGGTTGTCTGTGACGTTGCCGAAAGCCGACGCGGTTGGCAGGTTGTCAGCATCTACGAAGTAGACCTGAGCCAGGTCAGCACCCAGGAAAGCGAACCGGACGGAGCCGTTCAGGAAGGGTCCGTGAAGTTTTTCAATGGTTCCAAGGGCTTCGGCTTTGTAACTCCCGATCAGGGCAACCAGGATGTCTTCGTTTCCAGCAAAATACTGGAACGCTCCGGCGTGATGGATTTGGAACCGGACCAGCGCGTCCGCATGACAGTCCGTCAAAGCCCGCGCGGTCCGCAGGCCACGAATATCGAAACCATCTGACGCAGCGGTCTCGGGGAATACCATGACCGGACCTGACAGGGATGGAACATCCGGCAGCAGCAGCCAGGACGCCGCACAGGTTGATCCTGTCCGATCACATTGGACGGAAAAGGTTGATGACTGGATAACCTGGTCCAACCCGATGACCGTCATGGCGGAACGGTTCAACTGGCCCTTTCTGGAAGAAATCGGCATTGAACCCGGCCATACGGTTCTCGACCTGGCCTCCGGCGTTGGCGAACCGGCCCTGACAGCAGCCTCGCTGGTCGGGACGGACGGCATGGTGATTGCGACCGATTTTGTGCCGGAAATGCTGGACGGATTGCGCCGACGGGTGGAACCGCATCGGTTACAGCTCACCGCAGCAGACATGACCGCCCTGCCCTTTCCAGACGAGATCATAGATCGGATTTCATGCCGTTTTGGCATCATGTTCGTGCCCGATGCCGTAAAGGCGGCCGTGGAATGCTGGCGCGTCCTGAAGCCGGGTGGCCGCATCGGTTTCATGGTCTGGGGCCCGCGCGATGACCAGACCCTGTTCTCGGTTCTGGCCAACGCCGTTGAGGATTTCCTCAATCAGGGGCATGACGAACATCACTTTGCCATTTTCCGGTTTGGCGAGGACGACAGTCTGCCTGCTATTTTGCGCCAGACACCCTTCGACAATATTCGCGAGATATCCCTGCGCTTTTCACCCAAGGTCCAGGTTCATCAGACTTTCTGGCATGCCCAACTGGACATGAGCTTCGGGCATTTGTTACGCGATCTCGATGAAGATGCCCGCAAGGAACTGGACCACCTGATCCGGGACCGCTTCTCCCCTTATGTGACGGAAGACGGCCTGCATTATCAACTGGCCGCCCATATCAAAATCGTTACGGCCGACAAGACGGCGTAAAAAAAGCCGTCTATCCCCCTCATAGCGCATCCACAGATACCAGTTGCGAAAAACCGGGAGAAGAAGTCGTGAAATCAAAACTGTTAAAGACGGGCCGGTTACTGGTTGCTCTGGGGGGCGTGGCCCTTTTGGGCGCCTGTGCCAGTCAGCCCGGGGAATTCCATGGCCGCCAAAAGACCCCTGTCGTCGTCATGGCGGAGGATTCCAGCCCCAATACCCTGCCCCGGTCCAGCGACGTCTACAAACGCGTCTCCGCCGGATTGAAAGGCAGCATGGCCCGCCAGGGTTATACCATCCGGGACGAGGATTTCGTTGCCGCGAAAATGGGCTGGAGCTTCCATGACCGCCAGGACAAATCGGACCTTGTTGAGGCCGCCAAGCTGATGAACAATTCCGGTTCCGCCGCCACCCGTGCACGAACCCTGGTCCTCTATCGCGTCAATACCAGCCAACGCGACGCCGGTTACGGCACGGTCGTCCATGCGCGGCTGGATGGCGAGATCTATGACATTTCCGGCAACCGCTTTCTGGACAGCTTCGAACTGCCGATGGAAAAGTTCAGCGTCCCGGCAGACTGTGACCAGGCCTGCCTGTCGTCCGTGATCGGCAAACGCACCCGCGCCATGGCACAGGATCTTGGCAATGTGCTGGCCCGCAAGCTTAACCGCTATGCCGATCTTGATACCGTCCGACGCGATACAGCCGACGATGACGACCGCCCGGTTTATGGCGACAGTGATACTTATAAAGTCACCCTTGCAGGTTTCGACACCGAAGAGGCGCTGGAAATCATGCGCGTCATGTCCAGCGAATTTCCCGGTTATCGGGATCATGACCTGATCCGCCGAGACGGCCGCCTGCGCGAGTATGACTATGAAACCCGCGCCAGCCGGGCAAAGATGGAAAAATGGCTGAATATCCTGCTGGCCGATATGGGCTTTGACACCGATCGGGACGTCCGGATTTTTGTCCAGGGCCAGGAGCTGCTGGTGGAAAAGACGATCGGCACGCCGCCGCGTTCCGGCAAACCACAGCGTCCCCGTGGCAAGGGCCGTTTTCACTGACCCTGACAGCAACTCTCGTTATTCCAGCCCCGGCGTCTGCCGGGGCTTTTTTATATTCGGACCAAAAAAACACGCCGCCCCTTTCATAGCGGTCATCAGCCCCGGCCAAAGCGCCTCGGGGAAACGCACTCAAGGAAAGGAATGCGAGATGACCGAAACCAAAAAACCGAACAGCCTCAAGACCGGGTTGAAACGGTTGGGCCGGACAGCCGCAGGTGGAGCGGTGCTTCTTTCCGTCACCGCCTGCAACACCTTCTACGGTGGCGACCAACCAGCCGCAGAAGGCATTGGGTATCGCGACGCCCGCTATCAGGAAATCGCCGCCATGCGCGATTTCCGCGATTGCCGCGACCAGGCCGTTGAACTGGACGAAAAAGCCCGGACCGGCCATTCCGCCGGTCAATATCTGGCCAGCGCACGGTTGCTCGACAAATGCGAGGCCAATCTTGGCCCGGAGGTCCGCGATGTCGCCATCGAGGAACGCATGCGCGCCTATGGCCTCAGCGTTCAGAATTACATCAAGGGCGGCGATATGGTCAGCGCACAGGCAAATTTCGAGCGCTTCCAGCAGGCCTTCCCCAACCGCGATCTCTACTATCCGGACGGCACATCCTTTGTGGAAACCATGAGCACCCTGCTTGGCCGGCAGAAAAAGACCGACTACGGCCAACTCTCAACGCTCAATGTTAACCGGGACCTGAAGGACGAAATGCGCCGTGTCACCTACTGGCAGCAGAATTGAGCCACCCCGGCGTGAAGGAGTGACTATCATGACCAACAGCAACCCCAAACATCCGGGCCGGTCGCTGCTTGCCGCAACGGCTCTGGCGCTGTCACTGGCAAGCATGACACCCCAGGCATTGGCAGCAACACCCGACTGGAATCCCACCGCCAGTGAACGGCTGGTGAAGCTGCCCAGCAGCTATCTGAAAAAGGCAATCGACCAGGATTTCGCCGGGTCCGCCCTGGCGGGCGCACTCCACGACCTGAATCAGCAGGTTTCGATGAAACGCCAGTCGATCCAGGACCTGTCGCAGGCTGCCGACGCGGCAGAGGGAGACGTGAAAATCGAATTGCGTCACCAGCACCTGGCAGAGAAGCAGGCCTTCATCCGCCTGATGGGAGAACGCCAGGACCTGCAGCGAAAACAGACCGAAACCCGGCTGAAGCTTTACCAAAAGCTCCTGCGCAAGCTGGAGCGGGAAAACCGCGGTCTGACACCTGAAAAACAGGCACTTGTCGACCAGCAGGAAGAGGCCCGCGCCCGTTTCAACAATGTCTCGGAACAGGTCGACCTGGAGATGTTCGGCGATCCCGGCGCGAAACAGAGCAAATATTCCGTTGAATACGCCAAAAACTATGCCGCCATTCAGGAACTGGCCGCCGCCATCGACAGCCACCCCATGAATGAAAAACCGGAAATCGACGGTGAACCGGTCAGCAAGCAGGATTATCTGCGCCGTCTGGTCGAAGACAGCGAGGCAGACCTCGCCCTGCTGGACCAGAAGGAACAGGTGCTGGGCTATATGGCCAAGCTGGTCGCACTGGATGCGCTGGCGCTTGCCGAGGATGTCAGTCAGGAACAGCTCGGCATCGAGGATGGCGAGGAAAGCACCGACGACAGCCTTACAGTCGCCAACAACGTCGATCTCTTCCTCAACTAACGCAATCGGGAGAAAAATCATGAAACGCATGACCCAAATCGCCTTGATCGCCATAATCGGAATGGGCGCGGCGACGGCAGCACAGGCCGGATCGCTGGAAAACCTGGAGCGCGAACGCGCGGATGTGATCGCCACCATGCTGGACCCCGGCGTCAATGCGCAGGACCGTCAGCAGAAACTGTCCCGCGCCCGTCACCGTCTGGTGGATCTGGAACGTATGGTGTTGCGGGACAATGACCTCAAGGGCAAGAACACCCCCGTGGTCCGCATCGCCTTCCGCAACTACGACCTGACCTTCCTGGCCCATGCATCGGTGGAAAAAAACCTCACCCTGCAGGACCAGTGGCTGGACCAGATTGGCGTCAGCACGGCCAGTCTGATGGATGCCCGCGTGGGACGGCGCTAATCCCATGGTTAGCGCTGCCTTGGGCAACCTCTCCAGAAGCATAAGCCTCCTCCTGGCCGCCATCGTGGTGACACTGGCCGTGGCCGCGATGGCGACCTCGCTGTCGGTTCATGACATCGCCAGTTGGATGCAACAGGTCCTGGGGCTGGCCTTCCTTGGATTATTCGTCACCCTGGTCGGCGTCTGCCTGTTTTGCTGGGTTCATATCCTGCGCCGTCAGGGCGACAGCCAGGTCTGGCTGGAAGCCGGACTTCACGCCGCCAACGGTATTACCACGCTGGCCCTCACCTTCACACTTCTGGGCATCAGCCTGGGCATTGGCAGCCTCGCCGAACAGTCTTTGACGCCCGAGACCGTTCAGGCGGTGATCCGCGATCTGACGGCGCAATTCAGCCTGGCCTTCCTGACGACCGTGATTGGCCTGCCAACGGCAACCCTGCTGCGGGCACTGATCATGGTCACCAATGCCCACCAGCGCGCAAAGAAAAACCGTCCACTGCGTTTGCCTGCGCGCTAAGTAATCGGGAGACTTTCCATGAAGTATCTTGTCTTCAATATCGTCGTCGCCGGAGCCCTGATCTATCTGGCCGTGGGCGGCGACATACACTGGCCCGGCGCGGAAAAGGCTGCACAGGCCACAGTTTCCAGCCCCCCTGCCGCAATGCCTGACCTTGAAGAAACACTCGCAAAGCTCAAACCGGCTATCGAGGAAACGGCAACTCTGGTCGCCGAACAGGTTTCCGAAGACGTGACCAGCGGCACAAAGGAAGAGCTTTCCAGCCGCATTGCGGAACTGGAACAGAAGATCGACGCCCTCACCGCCGACCGAAAGGCAATTGTCGATGCTCCGGCTCAAACCTCCATGATCGAGGAGAAAACGCCGACTGAAGAGCAGGTGGCAGAAGACCTGCCCCCGCTGCCGACGATGACCGTGGACGTTCCCGTCGTCCATACGCCGATGGAAGACCCGCAAGGCCCGAAAGTGGCACAGGCCCCGGCACAGACAGAACCGACAGGGCAAATTCCTGTTGAATCAGCAACACCGCAGGTCCAACTGGCCGAAGGGTCTGAAATGATGAGCCCCCGCGAACGCCAGCGTGAACTGGACGCGCTTGTCCAGAATATGGAGTTGATGTTCCTCGACAAGGCCGGGGAGTAGTAGCGTGGCCATGGGCAAAGGGACCAATCTTGCGTCGATGGCCTGTTCCCTCTCTCTGGGGGCACTACTGATCTGGCTTGCCTGGCCGCAGAAGCTGCCCACAGACCACAAGCAAGGTCCCCAGGCCGACAAAACGACCGCAACGGAAAAGCAGCCAGCCGCCGTTCCTGAAAAAGAGGCCCCCAAACCGATGCTGGCGGCTGTCACCCTGCCACCGCCCCCCGCCATGACCACGACGTCCCCTGCGCCCAAGCAGACGCCCGAGGCAATACCATCACCGAGCCCCCAATCGGCAAAGGTATCGGTGAAGCCCCTCACCCCGCCTAAACCCAAGGCACAGCCGCCTGTTCAGGGGCCCTCAGCAACACAACCGGTTCGACGCTTTAAATCACTGAGACCAACCGAAACGAAAGGAAAACCACCTGTTAAGATGACTGTCCAGGCCCGCAAGCCACGCCCTGTTCCGAAGAAACCGGAAACGCCGGAACCAAACACTTCCGATGAACCCCAGCAACCGCCCTATATGGTGGACAGCCTGCCTGCCTCTGCCACAGAGGCGCGCGAGCAGGTCAATGCGGCCTCGCGGGAACTGGCTGCCGCTGACGACAGGGCAAATGAGAACTGGCGGGATCAGGTGGATCAGGTAAAGCCATCTAAGAGAGTTTCCGTCACCGCCAGCCGTCACAGCTCCGAGGCAAAGGCAGGCCGTATCCTGCTGCGCCTGCTCGAACACGGCCAGGGTCCGGTCATCGAAATCGCATGGCCGGGAAGCGCAGGCGAAAATGAACGCCTCTATCACCGCTTTCAGCAGTGCTTTGGGATGGTTAACGCAATTGTGACAACCGACGGCCACCTCTATGCGATGCAATCGCCGGTTGGGAAGGCCTGGTCGCCCAATATCGACCGCTATAGCGGCTTTGTCCGCCAGCCTGCCGGTCGCCCGGTTCCCGCAGAGCAGCGGAACGCCTCGGAGATCCGGCGACGCCACGGTCTTGGCAACCGCGGAAAACTGGTACGCGTTTTCCCACGCAACGTGGATGCGGCAATCCTCGGCGGGCTGCAGACAATCACCGGGAACAACTATCGGGGAATAAAGACTATTCACGCAGCCTACCAAATGGTGGGCGGAGGATTGGAAGTCACCAATATCATTATAGACGGGACTTCCTATTCCGAAACCATCGCCGTCGCCCCCGTCCGACGGTGTGGAGACGTATGATGACCTATACGACGACCTTGTTGACCATTACCGCCAGCAGCCTGCTTTTGTCCGCATGCCTGACCACACAATATGTGTCCTATGGCAAAGGCGACAACTCTGCCGTGTCTCTAAACCGCACAGTCGAGGTGGAAATCACTGACGACTTCTACCGGGACAACATCGACTGTGTCACTGTCCTGCCCGCCTCGTCAGACAGCAAGGAAAACCTGGCGAAGCAACTGGCAGTGGAAGATGCCGTCGCGCGTCATCTGCAAATGAAAGTGACGGAAGTGATCGACCGGCGGGACCGCAATGCCCTGACGCGCCAACTGGCGCTGGACCTGTCGCAGGAGAAAGACCGCGAACGTTATGCCAATATTACAAAATGCCGTTATTTTGCCCTGATCCAGCCCTGGGGCGGGGATGACAACTATCTGGTCTTCTGGACGCGCAAGGCCTTGGGCGTGGAAGTCGCAATCACCGGCACCATGGGCGATGTCGCGCTCTGGAAAGCCCGCCATGTGGCGGACCGGTCCAACGGCGGATTACCGCTATCGCCGGTCGGTGCCGTCATGTCCCTGTTTGAGGCAAGCAGCTTTGCCGCGGACGACGATATATCCCTGTCCCTGGCCGATGATGTCGCCCGGCGCATCGTGGCGACCCTGCCCGATATGCGCCAGACGCGTTTTAGTGCGCTGCTGCATTGACCGGTCCCCGGGCCCTCTCTATCTTATTGCACCGTAAGGGGAAATAAATTGAAGACACTCACGAAACACCTGATTTCAGCGGCATTCCTGGCAAGCTTTGCCTGGACCGTGCCGGCCCTGTCAGACGACACCAATCCATTGCTGGATACGCGGACGCTGATCGGGGAACTGACACCGGTGACCGGTGAGGTCCGTTTCGTCAATCTTCACATCCCCTTCAAGCTGAATTCCGCGGCATTGACGCCGGAGGCGGAAAAGCAACTCACATATCTCGGAGAAGCCCTGCAATCCCCGGAACTGTCAGGATTGGAAGTCAGCGTCAACGGTCACACCGATGCCAGCGGCAGCGCCGACTACAACATGGCCCTGTCGGAAAGGCGTGCGCAATCCGTGCGCGACTATCTGCTGGGGAATTTTAACCTGACGGCAGAGCTGCTGACCGCCAAGGGTTTCGGCGAGACCCGATTGCTGGACAGTGAATCCCCCAACGCGGCCCGCAACCGCCGGGTGGAGATTGTCACAACACGGCCGGTCAACGAAGAGGGTGGCGACGCACCGGTCGAAGGCGCAACGCAGGCAATCAATTGATGGGCCACAGGGCATGATGCGAAGACTTCGGGGGAAATATTCGGCCTGCCTGTCAGCCGCACTGACAGGGGCCGCGCTTATGGCGCTCGCCACGGCTCCCGCACAGGCAACCGACAGCAAGCGGCTGTTGTATAAAGCCGCCGTCGACATCCTCCTTGATGTGCCCGAAGGAAGCAAAATTGCCATCCGGCCCTTCTTCGACAATGAAACCGACATGCCCCAGGCCGTCGCGGACAAGATTTACAACGATCTGTTCGACGCCTTTTTCAAGGCCAGCCACGGTGCGCATGTTTTTGTCGACCGCACGAACCTGCTGAAAATCCAGCGGTCCCGCGAAGAATTCTATGAGGCCGACATGGAAGAACTGCTGGCCGCCGCCCGTGCCGATATTGAGATTATCTGTACGCCGACCCCGCATCCCCGTGGCGTCAACCTCGCCTGTAACGCCACGGACCTGCACGAAACAACCACCCTCGGCCGCGCGCAGGTCGTGCTGGCCGTGGACGCCGCAGCCGCCGGGGTACAGCCCTATGAACTGGCGCTGAGCCAACTGGCAGAAAGCCTGAGCCGCCGCACGCCGGACATGAAACGGATCGAACACATCGTCATCCGCGATCATAACCGGGGCACTCAAACCGATCTCGGTGCCTGGCTTGGCCGCCAACTGGCCACACAGGTCGAGACACAAACAGCAAAAACACGGCAAGAGGCCCTTGCTGCCTACGACCGGGAAAAGGCCCTGAGCGATGCTGCAACGCCACCGCCCGAGGCAAACACGGTCTACCGGCTGACCGGTACCTTTTACCGGTTGGACAAGGAGACGGCGGAATTGCTGGTGGCATTGAAGGCCGACGGACAATCCGTTGCAAAAGGTTCCGCCAAAATCAGTATCCCCTCCCTGCCCAAGGATATCGCCCCCACGACAGGCATGCGGGACAAGGTCTATCAGGCCGTCGGCGAGGCAATACTGTCTGAGAAACTGGACCGGGATGCGGCCCTGCGCGCCGCACGCAACCTGGCGCGCGCCCGCGTGGTGGCGCAGGCACTCGGCCTGTCGGGGCCAGCGGTTGACATCATACGCTCCGAAGCCGATGCAGCCTCTATTCTGGCCCACAGCCTGAACAAGGGCATCCCCACGGAAGAACGCTTTGTCGAATTGGTGAGCGATGCCGATGACAAGGTCACAATTGAGTTGCGCGCCCGTGTCATCCCCATCGGCAGCGTTATACATCCCGACATCCAGGCCAAGCTGAACAAATCGACATTCAAGGCCATGGAGCCGATCTATGTAGACTTAAGCAGTTCAGCCACCACCTTCATCGGGTTATTCTCCTGGGGGGCCGACAATCGTGTGGTCCGGCTGTATCCTTCCCCGCAATCCCCGTCCCTGGCGGTCGAGCCGAATGCACCGCTGCTGTTACCGGAACCGGGACAGGGGGATATCCTCTCCATGCCTTTGCCCGGCCTTCAGAACCCGGAAGACCACGAGGCCCTGATCGTCGTCGCCAGCACCAAGCCGATCGACTTTACCGCCCTCGCCCCCATGGCGGGAGAGAGCCTGTCCGAGACCATGACTGTCTCCGTCGACGGCAGCCATTTCTTCAATGCGCTGGCCCGAACGGACGTCAGCCGGATCGCCCTTGAATTCCTGCCCTATCAGGTGCGTCGATAAGTCCGCTTTGATCCTGGTCAAAGAACTGCCATGATCCGAACGCTAGTATCGTCTGTAATAGCGATAATAGATGGACAAGGATCGAGAAGATGAGCTGTAACTGCCAGGAGGCGGCGACCACCGCCTACCGTCAGCTGCGGGAGAAAGGCCACCTGCACGAAGACGCCCTGAAGGCCGTGGAAAATATCATCCGCCTGCGTCACAGTGATTATTCCCCGGCAACCATTAAAAGCCTTGCCGTGGCCTGGGTTCAGGGCGCGCACCACTAAAGCGCTGATTTCAGGGAAACAACGCTTTTTCGGCCTGTCAGGTTTACGTCGATTACGATAATAATCGGGCGACGATCACTAGACAGCGTGTTTTGTGCTGTCTATAACCGCTGCCCAATAGCCAAAAGGCTACAAGGATTAACGACAGGGCGAGCGTTAAGAACATGAGCAATTCCCAGACCGTCATCCGCCATGACTGGACCAGCAAAGAGGTCATGGATCTCTTTCAGCTTCCTTTCATGGATCTTCTGTTCAAGGCCCAGTGCATTCATCGGGAAAACTTCGACCCGAATGAAGTCCAGGTCAGCACGCTTTTGTCGATCAAGACCGGGTCCTGCCCGGAGGACTGCGCCTATTGTCCGCAAAGTGCGCATTACAATACCGGCCTTGAAAAAGAAAAGATGATGGAAGTGGAGCGCGTGCTCAACGACGCGCGCCAGGCCAAGGAAAAGGGTGCGACCCGTTTCTGCATGGGCGCTGCCTGGAAAAATCCGAACAAGCGCGACTTCCCCTATGTCCTGGAAATGGTCAAGGGCGTGAAGGATATGGGGCTGGAGACCTGCGTGACGCTGGGTTCGCTCAGCCCCGAACAGGCGCAGGAGTTGAGCGAGGCCGGGTTGGATTATTACAACCACAACCTGGACACCTCCCGCGACCATTACGAAAAGATCATCACCACGCGGACCTATCAGGACCGTCTGGATACTCTGTCCCATGTGCGCGATGCCAACATCAAGGTCTGCTGTGGCGGGATCATGGGCATGGGCGAGGCCGAACACGACCGCGCCATGCTGTTGCGTGAACTGGCCAATATGGACGTCCATCCGGAAAGCGTGCCGATCAACCTGCTGATCCGCATCAAGGGCACGCCGCTGGAGAATGCCGAGGCCGTCGACCCGATCGATTTCGTCCGCACCATTGCGGTTGCCCGCATCCTGATGCCGGTATCCCATGTGCGTCTGTCTGCCGGTCGCGAAAACATGAGCGACGAGATGCAGGCGCTTTGCTTCTTCGCCGGTGCAAACTCCATCTTCTACGGGGAAAAACTCCTGACCGCCGCCAATCCGGAAACGGAGGCAGACAGCCAGCTTTTCGAAAAGCTCGGCCTGAAACCGGAGGAAACGCCCTGCAATGCCAAAGCAGAAGACGATAAACGACAGAATCTATCGGACGACGCTACAGCAACTTGCGTCGCGTGACCGACTAAGATCATTAAGACCGACAAGCGGGATCGATTTCAGCTCCAATGACTATTTGGGGCTGAAGTCCCATCCGCGCCTGCGTGAAAAGCTGATTTCCGCGCTGGAAGACGGCATTGATGTCGGGTCCGGTGGATCGCGCCTGTTGCGCGGCAACCATGAAGCCATTGAGGCGCTGGAAACCAAGGCCGCCAGCTTCTTCGGGTCAGAACGCACGCTGTTCATGGCGACAGGCTATCTCGCCAATTTCGCCATTTTCGCCACCCTGCCCCAACGGCGCGACGCCATTATCTTTGACGAATTGATGCACGCCAGCGGCAAGGAAGGCATCCGTGCCTCCCTCGCCAAATCCGGCAAGGCGCGGCACAACGACCCGCAAAGCTTTGAAGAAGAGGTCAAACGCTGGCGCGCAGTTGGTAAGGACAATATCTGGATCGTGGTGGAAAGCGTCTACAGCATGGACGGCGATTTCGCCCCACTGGACGCCTTGATGGATATCGCCGACCGTCATGGCTGCCATCTGGTGGTGGACGAGGCCCATGGCACCGCCGTGCATGGCCCCAATGGCCGCGGCCTCGCCGCCGCCTATGAGGGCCGTGAAAATCTGATCAGCCTTCATACCTGCGGCAAGGGCCTGGGAGCCGCCGGGGCGCTGGTGACAGTACCCGCCCTGCTGGCGGATTATATGGTCAATTGCGCGCGATCCTTCATCTTCACCACCGCACCCTCGCCGCTTATGGCGGTCGCCATTGCGGAGGCGATATCGGTCCTGGAAGACGAACCGCAGCGGATCGACGACCTTAAGGAACGCATCGCTTTCGCCCATGATCGCCTGCAGCGCATTGACGGCGCGGACCGTACTCTCAGCCAGATATTGCCTGTGGTGGTCGGGTCAGACGGCAACGCGGTATCCCTGGCAAATCATCTGCAAAACAATGGCTTTGATGTGCGCGCCATCCGCCCGCCGACAGTACCGGAAGGCACTGCCCGCCTGCGTATCTCCATCACCCTCAACGCCAGTAAAGACGATATCGGCGCCATGCTCGACTGTTTGCAGGACGCCTGGAAGGATAGAAACGCATGAATGGTTTCATCGTAACCGGTACGGATACGGAAATCGGCAAAACCGTCTTTTCCGCCACCCTCACCCTTGCCCTGAAAGGCACCTATTTCAAGCCGGTCCAAAGCGGGCTGGAAGAGGAAACCGACACTGCCAGGGTGCAACGCCTGACCGGCCTGCCGGACGACCATTTCCTGCCGGAGGCCTACAGGCTGAACACGCCGGCCTCCCCGCATCTGTCGGCAGAACTGGACGGGGTGGAGATTGATTGCACGAAACTCGCCCCACAGGCACAGGACCTCACCGGTCGGCCGTTGCCGCTGATCGCCGAAGGGGCTGGAGGGTTACTGGTGCCGTTGACACGGGACAAGCTTACCATCGACGCCTTCAAGGACTGGGGACTACCGGTCATCCTGTGCGCCCGAACGGCACTTGGCACGATCAACCACAGCCTGCTGTCGGTGGAGGCGCTCAAGGCGCGCAACATCCCGATCCACGGCATTGCATTCATCGGCGACGAAAATGCCGACAGCGAATGCACCATCATAGATTTCGCCGGCGTCAAGAAACTGGGCCGTCTGCCGATCCTGGCAGATATCAACCCGGACAGCCTGACCCAGGCCTTTGACGCCCATTTCGACATGAACGACTTCCAGTAAGGAGCCTCCCATGCCGAGCAAAAAGACCTCGCCTATCTGGCACCCGTTTACGCAACATGCGCTTTTCCCGGAGATGACCCATATCGACCGGGGCGAAGGGGCCTATCTCTATACCAAGGACGGAAAGCGCCTGATTGACGGCATATCCTCCTGGTGGGTCACCACCCACGGCCATTGCCACCCGCGCATCCAGAAGGCCGTGCAGGACCAGATTGCCAAACTGGATCAGGTGATCTTCGCGGGCTACACCCACGACCCGGCGGAGGCCGTCGCGGAAGGCCTGTTGAATATGACGCCGGACGGGCTGGACTATGTCTTCTTTTCCGACAGCGGCTCCACCGCCGTCGAGGTGGCGCTGAAAATGGCGCTGGGCTATTGGCATCATGTGGGCTCCAGCCGCCACAAGATCATCGTGATGGAACACAGCTATCACGGCGACACCATCGGCACCATGTCGGTCGGTGAACGCGGTGTCTTCAACAAGCCCTATGACCCGCTTCTGTTCACCGTGGACAGTATCCCCTTTCCTGAAAAAGGCAGCGAGCAACTGACGCTGGACGCACTGGAAAAGGCTCTCTCCGCGGACGACGAAACCGCCGCCCTGATCGTGGAGCCGTTGGTCCTGGGCGCAGGCGGGATGTTGATGTATCCAGCCTGGGTGTTGAAGGAAATGCACGCGCTTTGCCGGAAGCATGGCGCGCTGTTCATTGCCGATGAGGTCATGACCGGTTGGGGCCGCACGGGCACACCCTTTGCCTGTGAGCAGGCCGATGTGGTGCCGGATATCGCCTGCTATTCCAAAGGCATTACCGGCGGGTCGCTGCCGCTGGCCGTGACGTTGTGCCACGAAAAGATTTTCGACGCGCATTATTCCGAAGACCGGTCCAAAACCTTCTTCCATTCCAGTTCCTATACCGCCAACCCGGTTGCCTGTGCAGCCGCAGCGGAGAACCTTAGAATCTGGCAGGATGAACCGGTACAGCAACGCATCAACTTCATCGCCGACAGCCACCGCGCCTTCCTGAAAAGCCTGGATGACGACGACCGGTTCGAAAACCGCCGCCAGACCGGCACCATCGTCGCCCTCGATATCAAGGTGAAGGATGAGGGCTATCTCTCTGATATCGCACCGAAACTCTATCGGCATTTCCAGGAAAACGGCATTCTGATGCGCCCGCTGGGCAACACGGTCTATATCCTGCCGCCCTATTGCGTCACGGAATCCGACCTGAACGAAATGTATGACGCCATCCGCAGCGGGGCCGATCTGGTGTGACGGGGCAGAGCACGGCCCCAAGCATGCCGTGCTGAGCCACAGGGATCATTCGGCGGCACGAGGTTGCCGCCGAAACGCCCCTGGCCCCATGCCATACGCGGCCTTGAAACGGCGGGAAAAGGACGGCAGAGAGGCATAGCCGCAACGACGCGCGATCTCGTCAATGGCAAGCGTGCTGTTACGTATAAGCCGACGGGCCTGCAACAGTCGCCAATTGGTGAGATAGGCAATGGGCGCCTCGCCGACCATGGCAGTAAAGCGGTCCGCGAAGACCGCCCGCGACATACCTGCCTCTTTCGCCAACTGCCCCACAGTCCAGGGCCGGTCCGACTGTCGATGAATCGCGATAAGCGCCTGCGCCAACTGCCGGTCTTTCAACGCGGCCAGATACCCCATATCGGCTCCGACATCTCCCCCATTCAGTCGGCGGGTCGCCTGGATCAACACAACCTCCAGCAGGCGCGACAGAATGCCCGTCATCCCGTCCCCTGCCAGTTCCGCCTCAAGCTGCATGAGCTGTAGCAAGGCACGCGCCCAGGGCTCACTGCCCAGCGCAGCCTGACGCAACAGCAGGCAATCCGGCAGATTATCCAGGACCGGGTGATGAGCGGCCTCATCGAAGGCACAGAAACCGCATAGCAGGCGGACCCGAGCGCCCCCTTCGCCGTAACGCAAAACACCATCCTCATCTACCGGATGCGCCGCCAGCAGATGATCGAGCGCAACAGCGCCATCACAGGCCGGTTGCCCGGACAGGGTTTGTGAAGCCCCATGAGGCACGATGATCAAATCCCCTTCGCCCAGTTCCTGAGGCTCACTGGCACCCGGCAGGGTCACCCAGACGCGCCCGTAGCAGACCAGGTGAAAGCGAATTCGCCGCTGCTCCTCCGGCAGGGCCACCGCGAAGGGACCGTCCATCAGGGCCCGGAAATAAAGACCACTGCGCAACGACAGGGTGGAAAAGACATCACTTAATATATCCATGATCCATTCAACCGGCAATTCAAGACGATCTGATAAGAAATGGATATTAACAGGTAAAGACGCTTCTGGAAATTCGGCTTATCCCTTGTCCTGAAAACTTTATCAGGATGGGATTACCAAAATGACTCCGGATTTGCTGCTTGCCTTGGCGGGCTTTGCCTTTGTTACCTCCATCACGCCCGGCCCCAGCAATATGCTGCTGCTGGCATCGGGTGTGAACCACGGCTTTGTCCGGTCCGTGCCATTGGCCTTCGGTATCAATTTTGGATTTCTGTCCATGTTGGTGGCTGTCGGCCTGGGGCTTGGCCAATTGCTGAACAGCTATCCGGCCGCCTATCAGCTTATGCGGATCGTCAGCATCGGCTATGTAATCTGGCTGGCCTGGAAAATTGCCGGCAGCACGCCATCCGCCCCGGCGTCCGACAATCCGGAGACAGCCGCCCCCCAGCCGATCAACTTCATTCAGGGGGCCTTGCTGCAATGGGTGAACCCGAAGGCCTGGATCGTCGCCATGATCGTCACCGTCAATTACACGGTGGCAACAGACTATGTGATCAATCTGGCTTTGATGATTGCAATCTTCGGTCTGATAAATTTACCCAGCATCAGCACGTGGGCCTTGTCCGGCATGTTCCTCAAACGAATTCTGAACGATCCGGCCAAGTTGCGGATCATCAATATTGTCTTCGCGCTATTGCTGGTGGCCTCAATTCTGCCGGTAGCACTCGATATACCGATTGGTGCGCCGTGATCAAAAACGCGGCCAGCGCCCTGCATAAAGCCTCGTGACATAGTCAACGGTCACCATGCCGAAACGATCTGTGAAAAGGTCGGCGTAGGAATAGAACAGACGGCGGGTTGCCGCCTCCCCCAATGCCTTCTGGGCGCGTATGAATTTGGTGGACGTACAGGCCATGCGATAAAAATCCGCCACCTTCATACGCGTTGCCCAATGCAGCTTCTTTTCAATGGTTTCATCGAAGTAGATGCCGATTTCCTGGGTATAGGGATTGGCCCGGTAATGGCGGGAATAATGCCGGCCCGTGGCCGGATCGATCGAGAACTCCTCCAGAAAGGCCTCATGCGCCTGCAGGAAGGGAGAATTTTTCCAGTCCCGATTGTTTTCATAGATCGCAACAGCCCCGTTGGCGGGCAGAACCCGAAGGCATTCCCGATAGAATTTGTCACGGTCGAACCACTGGGCGCTCTGCCCGGCAGTGATGATATCCGCCCGCAGGACCTCCGGCGGCAAGGCTTCCGCGCGCCCCTGCACATAGGCGATCGGCAGGGTGTTGCCCGCCCGCGCAGTTGCCAGCATATCCATATTGATATCAACGCCGATGATCGTGCATTCACCACGCAGCGCATGATAGATCGCCCGCGAAGAAATGCCGGTGCCACAGCCCACATCCACCACCGTCGGCATGCGGTCCACACCCCAGAAGTTCGTGATCGCGTAAAGGAGGGTTTCCGGATAACGCGGGCGAAAAACATCATACGACTGCGCCACACCATCATAGACATGACTGTTCATATAACCCTCCCGTTCAAATTTCTCCTTATAGTTGCATAACAAACTTTGGAATGTCCAGCACCCATGCCTCCCGATAGACCGGCTTACGGTGACTTTTCTGTGAGCAAACCAAAAAGGGCTAACACCTTCGCACCGCACAATAATTTCCCGCATAGGATGCTGCAATGCACCCAAGAAACAAATCTCTACCCGCGCCACATCTCCACCACAGTCAGACATTCTGTTTCTCCTTGATTTCCGGGCGCTCCAGGCGTATAAACCGCCGTCGTTGAGAGGACCGGCCCATTGGGTACGGTCCTTTTGATGTACACGCTCCTTGCCGGTGGGGGCTTTTTTCCATCGGCTGGGATCAGGCGGCAGAGCCCGGAAATTCAGTGTCCGGGAAACTGCGCTGATCCGCCAACAAGCCATAGGGAGTGCAATATGGCCAACTATGAAACCATTCTGATTGCACGTCAGGATGTTTCCGCCACCCAGGCGGAAGCACTGGCTGATCAGTTTCAGGGCTTCCTGACCGCCGAAGGTGGTGAGATCGCCCGTCGTGAATACTGGGGTCTGCGTAACCTCGCATACCGCATCAAGAAAAACCGCAAAGGTCATTACGTTCTGCTGAACTACACCGCGCCCGCAAGCGCCGTGCAGGAAATGGAACGCAACATGCGCCTGTCCGAAGACATCCTGCGTTACATGACGGTTCGCACCGACGACATGCCGGAAGGCCCGTCCGTTGTCATGCAGCGTAAAGACGAGCGTAGCGACCGTGGCCCGCGTGGCGGCCGTGGTGGTGACCGCGGCGATCGTGGTGACCGCGGCGATCGTGGTGACCGTGGGCCGCGTGGTGGCTCCAAAGAAGGGAGTGCAGAATAATGGCTGTACGTCGTCCTTTCTTCCGTCGCAAAAAGACTTGCCCGTTCAGCGGCGAGAATGCGCCGGCTATCGACTACAAAGACGTGAAACTGCTGCAGCGTTTCATGTCTGAACGTGGCAAAATCGTACCGTCCCGCATCACGGCTGTTTCCAACAAGAAACAGCGTGCGTTGGCTCGTGCGATCAAGCGCGCCCGTTTCCTGGGTCTGCTGCCCTACGTAATCAAGTAAGGAGGCAAATCCCATGGATATCATTCTGATGCAGCGTGTAGAAAAACTGGGCCAGATGGGTGACGTTGTCGCCGTCAAAACCGGTTATGCACGTAACTACCTGTTGCCGCAGGGCATTGCTGTGCGCGCCAACAAGGAAAACCTGGCTAAATTCGAAGCTGAGCGCGCTCAGCTCGAAGCTGCCAACCTGGAACGCCGCAACGAAGCCGAAGCGGTTGCAGAAAAAATGGACGGTCTGACCGTTACCATGATCCGCGCCGCTTCCGACTCCGGCCAGCTTTATGGTTCCGTCACCAGCCGTGACATCGCCGAAGCTGTGACCGAAGCCGGCTTCACCGTCGACCGTAACCAGGTTGTGGTTGAACGCCCGGTGAAAACCCTCGGCATCTTCGGTTTCCGCGTGCGCCTGCACCCGGAAGTCGACGTGACGGTTTCCGTCAACGTCGCCCAGTCCGAAGAAGAAGCTCAGGCACAGGCCGACCGCGTTGCACGCGGTGAGCCGGCCGTCATGACGGCTGCCGAGCAGGATGCACGGGAAGCTGCCGAAATGGCTCGCGAACAGTCCGCAGCAATCGCTGCGGCTGCCGCTGAGGCAGAAGCGGAAGCTGAAGAAGCACCTGCTGCTTCCGAGGAAGACAGCGCCGAGTAATCGGTCTGTCACTCAAGGCACAGGAAACGGCGTTGCGAGCAATCGCAACGCCGTTTTCTTTTGCGTAACAGGTCAGGACATAGCGCCCGATAGCTGGGTCGTAATCGCGGTGATAATTGCAATAGAGCGGATGGGTCAGGCCGGTCGTGCCGCGCCCGGTTTCCTCATCCACATATTGCCCCGGCAGCCGCAGCGCCAGCATGGAGGAGCCCAGTTGCGATTCCACCCCGCCGAAGGGGCGAAGCGCCGCATCCCAGGTGACGGAACCACTGTTGTCCCCGTTATCCACATAATCCACAGGCAGGTAATGCCTGACTGATCGGTTTCCGCCTGCTATTGTTGGGGATCGAATTTGGGGTAATCAGTAAATGTCCGATAATACGGTCACCGATTTGCGTGCGACGCCGTCGCATGAGGAAACCACCGACGGAAAACTTGTCCGCCAGCCGCCGCGCAACGAAGAGGTTGAGGCAGCACTGCTGGGCGCGATCCTGCGTAACAACCGCGCCTATGAACGCATCGCGGATGTGCTGCGGCCGGAATATTTCTTCGCACCGGAACATCAGAAGATTTATACCCTGATCAAGCGCATGATCGACGCCGGTCAGGAAGCGCGCCCCACCACGCTGCAGCATATGGTGGATGCGGACGAGGCGCTGAAATCCGTCGGCGGGTCGGAATATCTCTACGAGTTGGCTGCCAATGTGGTCACGGTCATCAACGCGACCGATTATGCCAACACGATTGCAGACCTTTATCTCAAGCGTGAATTGATCCAACTGGGCGAGGATACGGTCAACGACGCCTACGACATGGATTTCGACGAGACCGCCGAACGCCAGATCGAACGCGTCGAACACCGTCTCTACAACCTCGCCACCACCGGTGAGATCGACCGCGGCGTCACCACGCTGAAGGAAGCGGCCTATAACGCGCTGGTCCATGCAGAGGAAGCCTTCAAGCGCGACAGCCATGTGGTAGGCGTCACCTCCGGTTTCCGCGATATCGACAACATGCTGGGCGGGTTGCACCCGTCCGACCTGATCATCCTGGCAGCCCGTCCCGCCATGGGTAAAACCGCACTGGTCACCACCATCGCCTATAACGCGGCCAAAGCCTATCGGCAGTTTGAGGACGAGACCGGCAAGGTCATCGAGGAAGGCGGCAAGGTCCTCTTCTTCAGCCTGGAGATGTCCGCAGACCAGTTGGCCGGCCGTATCCTGTCCGGTGAGGCCAAGGTATCGGGTGACAAGATCCGCCGTGGCGAGATTGACCAGGAAGAGTTCACCCAGATCGCCCGTGCCGCCCAGGAACTGGCCAAGGCCCCGTTGTTCATCGACGACACACCGGGCCTGTCCATCACCGGCATGCGGCAGCGTTCCCGTCGTGTGAAGCGCCAGCATGGCTTGCATATGATCATCGTCGACTACCTGCAACTTCTCTCCGGCCCGCCGGAAAAAAAGAACGACAACCGTGTGCAGGAGGTCTCGGAAATCACCCGTGGCCTCAAGATGCTGGCCAAGGAACTGGAAGTGCCGGTCATTGCGCTGTCCCAGCTCAGCCGTCAGGTGGAAAACCGCGAGGACAAACGCCCGCAGCTTGCCGACCTTCGTGAATCGGGCTCCATTGAGCAGGATGCCGACGTGGTGAGCTTCATCTATCGGCCCGAATATTACCTGCAGCGTGAGCATCCCGAGATGCGCCCCAACGAACCGCAGGAAAAATACCTGGAACGCGTGCAAAACCACGAACAACGCCTGGCGGAATCCCGTAATGTGGCGGAATATATCATCGCCAAACAGCGTCACGGTCCGGTCGGAACGGTTGAACTCTTCTTCGATAACGATTACGCCCGTTTCGGCGACCTCGACCGTCATCACGGCGGCGACGGCTTCTGATTGTCATCATTCAGCGATGAGGGATCTGTGACTGCACAAGCTTCCGGTTTTGACTGCGGCCCGGCCCATGCGCCCGGCCTGCTTACCATCGACCTTGACGCCATTGCGGAAAACTACCGCATTCTCTGTACCCGGGCCGCCCATGGCCGATGTGCAGGCGTGGTCAAGGCCAATGGCTATGGCCTTGGGCTTGAGCCGGTTATAAAAGCCCTTTGGTCTGCCGGTTGCCGGACTTTCTTCACCGCCCATCTGGACGAGGCGATCGCCGCGCGCAGCCATCTGCCTGAGGCGGAAATCGGCGTGCTCAACGGCCTGATTACCGGTGACGAGGATATCTATCGCGGCCATAACCTGCTGCCGACCCTGAACGATCTGGGCCAGCTCCATCGTTGGGCGGATTATTGCCGCGGCGCGGGACAGCCCCTGCCCGCCTCCCTTCATATCGACACGGGAATGGCACGGCTGGGCCTGCCGCAAAAGGAACTGGAACAGCTCTACGCAGACCTGTCTCCGTTGGAGGCAATGGACCTGCGTTACATCATGAGCCATATGGCCTGCGCCGATATGCCGGAAGAACCGATGAACCAGGACCAGCGGGACCGCTTTGCCGAGGCGCTGAAAAAGTTGCCGAAAGCAACCGCCATGCTTGCCAATTCCAGCGCCACTTTCCTGGGCAAGGACTGGCATTTCGACATGCTACGTCCCGGTGTTGCGCTGTTTGGTGGTGCGCCGAACGAGGATGGGCCAAACCCGATGAAACAGGTTGTCCGGCTTCAGACGAAAATCCTGCAGATTCAGGAAATTGACGCCCCCCAGACCGTTGGCTATGGTGCGGCTTTCAAGGCAACCGGACCGCGGCGTATCGCGACCCTGGCGGTTGGTTACGCAGACGGTTTTCTGCGCTCCCTCTCCTGCCGGGGAACGGCATATTATGGAGATCAGGCGCTGCCGCTTGTGGGCCGGGTGTCGATGGACTTAACCGCCGTGGACGTCACAGATGCGCCGACGGCCCAAGTGGGGGAGATGGTCGATTTGATCGGGCCCAATCACGATATCAATGCCCTGGCGCGAGAGGCCGGAACCATCCCCTATGAAATCCTGACAAGTCTGGGACAGCGCTACAAGCGCCATTACGTAGGGGGCTTGCAGCCATGAACCCGCTTCGCCCGATCGGCGCCGCCTTCCTCCGTTTTCTGGAAACCGCAGGTCGCCTGACACTTTTTGCTCTGGTCAGCCTGTCCCATTGCATCCGTCCGCCGTTTTATCCGCGACTGATCGGGCGGCAGATGCTGGACATCGGCTATTACTCTCTACCGGTGGTCGGCCTGACGACGCTTTTCGCAGGCATGGTGCTGGCCTTGCAGAGTTACACAGGTTTCGCCCGTTTCTCCGCAGAAGGCGCAATCCCC
Source organism: Aestuariispira ectoiniformans (assembly GCF_025136295.1). Lineage (GTDB taxonomy): Bacteria > Pseudomonadota > Alphaproteobacteria > UBA8366 > Aestuariispiraceae > Aestuariispira_A > Aestuariispira_A ectoiniformans. The sequence continues at coordinate 3,232,916 of NZ_CP062788.1, forward strand.
AACGTGGTGGTTTTGTCCATCACCCGTGAGTTGGGGCCGGTTCTGGCCGGTCTGATGATCGCAGGGCGCATCGGAGCTGCCATGGCGGCAGAGCTTGGCACCATGCGCGTCACCGAACAGATCGACGCCTTGGAAACACTCTCTACCAATCCTTACAAATACCTCGTTGCACCGCGTCTGGTCGCTGGGGCCACAATGATGCCGCTTCTGGTGCTGGTCGGTGATGTGATCGGCGTTTTCGGCGGCTATCTGGTCAGCATCTACAAGCTGGGCTTCAATCAGGCGACCTATATCCAGAACACCTGGAACTTCCTGGAAACCGTCGACGTTGTGTCCGGGCTGGTAAAGGCGGCGGTCTTCGGCCTGCTGGTGGCCCTGATGGGTTGCTACCACGGCTATCACAGCCGGGGCGGCGCACAGGGCGTTGGCACCGCAACCACCAACGCCGTGGTCTCCGGGTCCATCCTGATCCTGACTGCCAACTATCTGATCACAGAGCTGTTTTTCGCCCAATGAGCAGCGCCCAGGACAATCGCCCCACCAAAATCCGCATGGTCGACGTGCATAAAAGCTTCGGCCCGAAGACGGTGCTGGACGGCTTTAACCTGGAAGCCAAACAGGGGGAATCCGTGGTGATTATCGGCGGGTCCGGTACGGGTAAATCCGTATCCCTGAAATGCATCCTAGGCCTGCTGACACCCGACAGCGGCGAGATTGAAATCGACGGTGAACCGACCGTCGGGCTCACAGGGACGGACCGCGACCGTGTCAACGCCAAGATCGGCATGCTGTTCCAGAACGCAGCCCTGTTTGATTCCGTCAATGTCTGGGAAAATGTCGCCTTCTCCCTGATCGAAGGGGACAAGATGCCGCGACGCAAGGCGAAAGACATCGCCATGAGCAAGCTGGCGCAGGTGGGATTGAAGCCGGATGTGGGTGAGATGAACCCGGCGGAACTGTCCGGCGGCATGCGCAAGCGTGTCGGCCTCGCGCGGGCCATCGCCAACGATCCGGAAATCATCTTCTTTGATGAGCCTACCACGGGCCTTGACCCGATCATGGGCCATATCATCGACAGTTTGATCGTCAAATGCGTGCGCGAAATGGGCGCCACCGGCCTGACCATCACCCATGACATGGCCAGCGCGCGCCGGATCGCCGACAAGGTCACAATGCTCTACAAGGGCAAGAATATCTGGACAGGCCCGATTGCGGAATTGGACGAATCAGGTAACCCTTACGTCCATCAGTTTATCAACGGCCTGGCAGAGGGACCTATCGAAATGCCCCTGCTGCGGGCCTAACGCGTATTTTTCAGCAATGGCAAAATCGAAAATTCGTTACGTCTGCCAGGCTTGCGGCTCCGTACATCCCCGCTGGGCCGGGCGGTGTGACGGCTGTGGCGAGTGGAACACCCTGTCGGAAGAAATGGACGACAGCGCGCCCCTGGGCAGCAAGGCAAGCAATACCAACAAGCGCTCTGCCAAACGCATCGAATTTGTGCCCCTCAAAGGGGAACGCGAACAGGCCCCGCGTGTCACCACGGGCATCGACGAATTCGACCGCGTCACAGGTGGCGGCCTCGTGGAAGGCTCCGCCATCCTGATTGGCGGTGACCCGGGTATCGGCAAATCCACCCTGTTGCTGCAGGTCATGGCGGCAATCGCCAAAAAAGCGCCTGTTGCCTATATCTCAGGCGAGGAGGCCATTGATCAGGTCCGTATGCGGGCAAGCCGCCTAGGCGTGGCCGACGCACCGGTCCAACTGGCCGCCGCAACCAATCTGCGCAACATCATCGCGACCCTGGAGGCCCCCGACGGCCCCAAAGTCGCCGTAATCGATTCCATCCAGACCATGTTCATTGACGCATTGGACAGTGCACCGGGCACCGTCGGTCAGGTCCGCGCCTGTGCGCAGGAACTGATCCGGGTCGCCAAACGCAACGGGGTCTGTGTCCTGATCGTCGGTCACGTCACAAAGGAAGGTGCGATTGCCGGTCCGCGCGTATTGGAACATATGGTCGATACAGTCCTTTATTTCGAAGGGGAACGCGGCCACCAGTTCCGTATCCTGCGCGGGGTGAAAAACCGTTTCGGCGCAACCGACGAAATCGGCGTGTTCGACATGACCGAACAAGGCCTGATGGAAGTGCCCAACCCATCGGAACTATTCCTGGCCGATCGTCAGGACGGAATTGCGGGTGCCGTTGTCTTTGCCGGTATCGAGGGGTCCCGCCCAATGCTGGTGGAAATACAGGCGCTGGTTGCCCCCTCCCCGCTGGCGACACCGCGCCGTGCCGTTGTCGGCTGGGACTCAAGCCGTCTGGCGATGGTTCTGGCGGTCCTTGAGGCCCGGGCAGGCTTTTCTCTGTCGGGAAACGACGTATATCTCAATGTAGCCGGTGGATTGCGCATCAATGAACCGGCGGCAGACCTGGCCGTCGCCGCCGCGCTTATTTCCTCACTCAGCCAGACGCCGGTGCCCTCCGACATGGTTGTTTTCGGGGAAATCGGGCTCAGCGGCGAGGTCCGCGCGGTCAGCCAGATGGATGCCCGCCTTAAAGAAGCCGAAAAATTGGGGTTTGCTTCATCCCTGACCCCTAAACGGCGCGGCGACAAGAAATCAAAAACAAAAGGCCTCCGCCGGATTGAATTGCCGGACCTCCTTGGTCTGGAAAACCTTTTCGGTGAAAATGGCCTCGGCAACCAACTTCAAAATCTGGCGGGAGCGTAACTGTTGGAAAATATGCCAATCAATATCGTTGACATCATCACCCTGGTCGTGCTGCTGCTGTCAGGCATTCTCGCGACCATGCGCGGTTTCGTCCGTGAGGTGTTGAGTATCGGTGCCTGGGTTGGCGCCGCGGTTGTCGCGATATATGGCTATCACCCGCTTCGCCCTCATGTGGACCAACTCACGGATATTGCGCTGCTGGGCGATATTATTACCGCTGCCGGGCTGTTCCTGGTGTCGCTGGTGGCGTTCAGCGTTTTGAGTGCACAGATATCCAAAGGCGTGAAGGAAAGCTCTGTCGGCTCTCTGGACCGGGCGCTGGGCTTTCTGTTCGGACTGGCGCGCGGCGCGTTTCTCGTATGCCTGATCTATCTTGGGGCAAGCCTTGTTTTTGAAGAGAAAGACATGCCGGACATCGCCCGTTCGGCCAAAAGTTATCCTTATGTTAAAATGGCTTCCGAGAAACTCTTGAGTTTAGCGCCGGAAAACTTTAAATCCGGGTCTCAGGATGCAGGAAACGAGATCAGGCAGAGCATCGACGACGCAGCGGCTTTGAAACGTCTAAACGAACGGCTGAACAACCCGAAACCCGCTGCCCCGACAAATGGGCAAAAGGACGGGCAGAAAGACCAGCCGGGCTATAGCGATGAAGAACGGTCGCAACTGGACAGCCTGATCCAGGACAATCAGTAAGGCCTTTACCATATGCTGACCACCAATCCCTTTGACGACGACAAGCTCAAAGAAGAATGTGCAATCTTTGGCATTTGGGGCACCTCTGACGCACCAGCGCACGCAGCCCTCGGTCTCCACGCACTGCAGCATCGCGGCCAGGAAGCCACCGGTATCGTCTGTACCGACGGCAAGGAGTTCAGCACCCACCGGGCCATGGGCCATGTGGGCGATGTCTTCGGCGACCCCCGTGTCATGGAACAGTTGAACGGACATGGCGCCATCGGCCACAACCGTTATTCCACCACCGGCGATTCCATGCTGCGCAACGTACAGCCGATCTATGCCGACTTTGAATTCGGCGGACTGGCACTGGCGCATAACGGTAACCTCACCAACGCGCTGTCCCTGCGCAAGGAACTGGTTCATTCCGGCAGCATTTTCCAGTCGACGAACGATTCGGAGGTCATCATTCACCTGCTGGCCACCAGCCGCGGCCCGGTGAAGGAACGTCTGATCACGGCACTGCGCCTTGTCGAAGGGGCTTACTCCCTGGTCCTGCTGACCAAGAAAAAACTGATCGGCGTACGTGACCCCCTGGGTGTGCGTCCGCTTGTCCTGGGCAAGGTTGGCAATGCCCATGTCCTCGCCTCTGAAACGGTTGCCCTGGACATTATCGGGGCCGACTTCGTCCGCGATATTGAACCGGGTGAAATGGTCATCATCGACGATGACGGGATTGAAAGCGAATTCCCCTTCGCCAGGAAGGCCAGCCGTTTCTGCATCTTTGAATATATCTACTTCGCCCGCCCCGACAGCATTCTGGAAAACAAGTCGGTTTATACCGCGCGCAAGAATATCGGCGCGGAACTGGCCCGTGAATGCGGTATCGAGGCCGATGTGGTTGTCCCCATCCCCGACAGCGGTGTGCCCAGTGCGGTCGGCTTCGCACAGGAATCCGGTGTTCCCTTCGAATATGGCATTATCCGCAACCACTATGTGGGCCGGACCTTCATTGAACCGAGTGACGAGATCCGCCACCTGGGTGTAAAACTGAAACACAATGCCAACCGTGAATACCTGCAGGGCAAGCGCGTGGTGCTGGTGGACGACAGCATCGTACGCGGCACGACATCCCGCAAGATTGTGGAGATGGTACGTGATGCCGGTGCGACCGAAGTTCATATGTGCATCGCCAGCCCGCCGACAGCCCATAGCTGCTTCTACGGCGTCGATACACCGGAACGTAAAAGCCTGCTGGCCGCCAAGCATAGCATCGACGAGATGCGTGACCTGATCGGTGCCGACAGCCTGACCTTCATTTCCATGGAAGGTCTCTATCGCGCCATGGGCCTGGAAGGCCGCAACGCAGACGCACCGCAGTATTGCGATGCCTGCTTCTCCGGCGACTATCCGATCCCGCTGGTGGATAAGGACTCCGGCGGCGACGCCAAGAAACTCTCCCTCCTACGAGAACAGGGTAGCTAATTAATGTCACAGAAGAAACTGGAAGGCCGGATTGCTCTGGTCACCGGGGCCAGCCGAGGCATCGGCTATGCCGTAGCCAAACAGTTTGCAAGCGAAGGCGCTCATGTGATTGCCACCGCACGGACCGTTGGCGGCCTGGAAGAACTGGACGACGAAATCCGGGCTGCCGGTGGCGTCTGTACCCTCGCCCCCATCGACCTGCGCAAAGGCGAGGAAATCGATGCGCTTGGGTATTCGCTTTATGAGCGTTTCGGCAAGCTGGACATTCTGGTCGGCAATGCCGGTGTCCTGGGCGGCCTGTCGCCGGTCAGCCACCTGGACCCGAAAGACTGGGACCACGTGATGGCGGTCAATGCGACAGCCAACTACCGCCTGCTGCGCAGCCTCGATTCCCTGCTGCGTAGCAGCGATGCTGGCCGGGCGATCTTTGTGACCAGCCGCCTCGCCCATGACTGCAAGCAGTATTGGTCCGGCTATGCGGCCTCCAAAGCGGCTCTGGAATCGCTGGTTAAAGTCTACGCCGCAGAGGTGGAAAAGATCACCTCCGTCCGGGCGAACCTGATCAGCCCCGGCCCAATCGCAACGGCGCTACGGGCCAAGGCATACCCCGGTGAAGACCCGACAACTCTGCCAAAACCGGCGGATATAGTCGGGACATTCGTCGAAATGGCCGAAGCTGGTTTCGACAAATCCGGTGAAATCATCGAAATCTGACGACAAAAAAAGCCCGCTTTCGAAGCGGGCTTTTTTTAAGCTGTCTTGGTTGAGGGCGCCGGTCATTCCACCGTGTTGGACACCTTTCGCAGGTTCCACTGCCCTTCGCAGCTTGACGTTTTCCAACGCCCGCTTGCTTCTTCACCATCGAAACGGCCGGTCATTTCCGTGCGCCGGTCGATAATGAAGGTTTCCACTTCGCCATTTTGAAGGACGCCGTCATCCCCGACCCAACCCGACAGGGTCACGTCTTTTCCCTTGTGACGGGTCAGGGCCTTCAGTTGGCCGTGCTCAACCGTCCCCTGCAAGGGCATACGGCGCAGACAGGAACGCTCGCCATAGGACAGGCTGATCCGGCCAACCCAGCGCCCGTCATAGGGCCCCGGTTCGCCACCAAGGCCAACCGTCTGCAGGCATCCGCCCAAAAGCAGCGCTGTTCCAAGGGCTCCAGCCATTATTCCCTTACGCATTGCAGCCTCCTAGACACGATCCTCAGGATTTCGGCGCGAAGGGGTTTTTCCCCTTGCGCGTATGAATTCGAAGCGGAATTCCCGGCAAGTCAAAATCTTCCCGCAGGCCGTTCACCAGATAGCGGATATAGGACTCCGGCAGGTCTTCCGGCACGGATACAAAAATCGCAAATGTCGGCGGACGGGTTTTGGCCTGCGTCATATAACGCAGTTTGATCCGGCGACCGCGCGCCAGCGGCGGCGGATGCGCCTCTGTCATGGCATAGAGCCATTCGTTCAAACGCGACGTGGAAATACGGCGGTTCCAGGTCTCGTAAATCTTCAGAACCGCATCCAGCATCCGGTCCAGATTACGCCCTTTCAGCGCGGAAATCGTCACCACCGGCACGCCCTTGACCTGCGGCAGCGAGGTCATGATGCGGTCATGCAACTTGTCCAGTGCTTCCTGCTTTGCGTCGACGGCGTCCCATTTATTGGCAACGATGATCAGGGCACGGCCTTCCTCGATCACCTGACGGGCAATGGTCAGGTCCTGCTTTTCCAGCATGTCATTGCCGTCCAGCACCAGGGCAACCACCTGGGCAAAGCGCACCGCCCGCAGGGTGTCGGCAGCAGACAGGCGTTCCACCTTGTCCGTCACCTTGCCACGGCGGCGCAGGCCGGCGGTATCGACCAATTTGACCGGCCGTCCCTTCCACTCCCAGTCAAGGGCGATGGAATCACGTGTGATCCCCGCCTCCGGCCCGGTCAGCAGGCGATCCTCACCCAGCAGTTTATTCACCAGGGTCGACTTGCCCACATTGGGCCGTCCGACAATGGCAAGCTGGATCGGGCGGTTCGGTGCCTCTTCCTCAAGCGGTTCGCCATCCTCGTCGAGTTCCACATTGACGTCAACACCGTTGATCGCCTCATGGGCCTCGGCTTCTTCGGCATAGGGCAACAGCGCCTGATAAAGATCGATCATACCCTCGCCATGTTCTGCGGAAAGGGCAATCGGGTCACCCATTCCCAGGCCATAGGCCTCCATCAGTCCGGGTTGACCGGCAGCGCCTTCGCATTTGTTGGCACAGAGCAGGACCGGTGTTTCATGACGCCGAAGAACCTGTGCAAAATGCTCGTCCAGCGGCGTCAGCCCCGCACGCGCATCAATCAGCAACAGCGCCACATCGGCATCCTGCAAGGCTTGTTCGGTCTGGCGGCGCATGCGCCCTTCCAGACTGTCATCCAGGGTGTCCTCAAGGCCCGCCGTATCAATCACGCGAAAACGCATGTCGGAAATGCGGCCCTCACCCTCGCGGCGGTCACGGGTCACGCCGGGCTGGTCATCGACAATAGCCAAACGTTTACCGACCAGCCGATTGAACAGGGTCGATTTACCGACATTCGGTCGGCCAATAATAGTTACCGTAAAGGTCATAACTCTAATTCCTAGCGGAAGGCGATCAAACGCCCTCCTTCCGTCTGGACGTAGACTGTCCCCCCGGCGACCACAGGGGCCACATGAACGGGGTCTCCAACGTCCTCTCTGCCAAGTATTTTGCCGGTATAGGGCGATACGGTCCACACTTCGCCCAGGGAGTTCCCCAAAATCAACCGGTCTCCGGCCAGAACAGGACCAACCCACGTAATCGCATCCACAGGATCTTCCGGATCCTCCCAGATCGGCAGGCTGGTAAGCCAACGCACCCGGCCACCACGGCGGGTCATTGCCACCAAATGCCCCTCATTGGCAAGCACAAAGAGGAAATCGCCTGCAATCCAGGGCGTATTAATGCCGCCAATGCGCTTTTCCCATATCCGGGCACCGCTACTCAGGTCAAAAGCCGCCATCCGTCCGGCCTGGCTCAACGCATAGACAATACCACGGTCAATAACCGGTGCCCCGCGGATATCCGCCAGACTGGACAGCGCATCCACGCGGCGCAGCGACGTCAGGGTGCCGTTCCATTCCACACGTCCGCTCTTCGCGCCAATCGCGAAAATTTCGCCCGAGGAATACGGTACAACCGCAACCTTGTCGTTCAGTGCCGCACTGCTGCCGCCCAACATGCCCGCTGTCTCGCTAAAGCCGGTGTGGCTCCAGAGCTTGTCGCCATTTTTCGCGTCAAAGGCCACGCTCTGGTTGTCTACGGTTGTAACCAGCACGATGCCCTTGGCAACCGCGGGGGCAGCACGCATCGGCGCATCGACATTCGCCCGCCAGATTTCCGCACCATCACTTGCCTTCATCGCCACCAGCTTGGCATAGCCCGTGGACAGATACAGTACCCCGCCCTCAAAGGCCAAACCGCCACCGAAAGCATCGTCATCCTCGTCCGGAATTTCCACCTGCCTGCGCCAGACGACATCACCGTCCTTGGTGTCAAAGGCGGACACCTCATAATCGACATCGACGGTATAGACACGGTTGCCGACAACGATTGGCGCCGACAGCAGGCGTTCCTCCTCATCACCGCCATCGCCAAAGCTGGACGACCAGACTTCCTTCAGATTGGAAGCGGTCTCGAGGTGGTGCATCGCATGGTCGGAGTAACCGCCGGATTGCGGCCAGTCCGGGTTCAGATAGGGTTTGGGCAGACGAACTTCCAGATCGGCCAGACGCTGGTCCGGCTCCAGATCGCTTTCCAGCAGCATGACGGACAGGCGCTCACCGGGAAGCGGCGGCGCCTCGTCATCTCCAAGCCAGCTTCCGCAACCGCCCAAGGCGAGACCTGCCGACAGGGCGGAAAGGGCCGCAAAGGCCTTCAGGCGGATACGAATCGACATGGCCTATGCTCCCACTGCCTGCAGCAATTCACTTGCACGCTGACGGGCCGCCTGCGGGGCCTCTGCGTCGTCGGTAATTTTCTTGAGGTAATCCGCAGCCGCTTCCTTGTCACCCTTGCGGATCGACAGGCCTGCAGCCATTTCATAGGCGGTAAAACGCCAGGGAGCTTCCGGTTTCAACTGCGATGCCAGACGGTCCAGCAGGGTTTGCGGGTCACCGCTGTCAAGTTGGTGCATAACCGCCAGGACAAGAGCCAGCTCGGAATAGATCGGGTCGATGGAACTGTCAGCGGCCACGGCGTCATAGACGGCAACCGCGCCTTCATTGTCGCCATTTTCCGCCATCAGGGACGCCTGCTGCAAACGCGCCAGCGTGCCATAGCCACCACCGTCTTTGGCCATAGCGGACAGTTGGTCGATCGCACCCTTTACATCGCCATTGCGCGCCAGGTCCCCGGCTTCGTCGAACCGATTGGCCATTTCCGCCTTCTGGCTCGCCTGATAGTGACGCCAAGCCGTGTTGCCCGCAGTCGCCAGAACGATCACCACCGCAACCGCGATGACATATTTGCCATATTTCTTCCAGGCCTCTTCCAAGCGATCGCGCTTCAGGTCCTCTTCAATTTCGTCGAAGATGTCTGACACGTTCCAATTCCTTCGGTTTCTGCGGTCAAAATACGAAAGTGTTACAAAGCGTGCACAGGCCGCTACGTCAAGTCCGCAGGGGCCTGTTTATGCAAGGCAAAGCAAAATAGCCGGTCGTCCCTACTGACGCCACTTAATTGAGCAGCCCATACTGGGATATTGCACCGCAGGGCCTTTACCGGTTTCAGCCACCTGCTTCATAGCGTCAAACAGCTCACGCTTCGCACCGGGCACCGCCTCTTTGCGCGATTCGTCCAGACGCCCGCGATATTGCAGTTCCAATTTTCCGTCAAAGCCGAAAAAGTCCGGGGTGCAGACAGCATCAAACTGCCGGGCCACATCCTGGGTTTCATCGACCAGATAGGGAAAATCGAACCCATGAAGCTCGGCAAAGGTCAGCATCTTTTCCGGCGCATCTTCCGGATAATTCTGCCAGTCATTGGCATTGATCGCGACCGTATTGATGCCCAATGCACGCAGGTCCCGGCTGGTATCCACAACCCGGTCAATCACCGCCTTCACATAGGGGCAGTGGTTGCAAATAAAGATGACAAGAGTGCCCTTTTCACCGCGCAGTTCGGACAGTCGGTAAACGCGGCCCGCCGCATCCGGCAGATCGAAATCCGGCGCGCGCCAGCCAAAGTCACAAATAGGCGTTTCGGCAGCCATGATCTTCCTCCTCGCCAATTGGAATTCACCCCTAGAGTTTTAAGCATATCGGCTTTCTGTCGCAAGGATGCTTCCCGTCATTCGCCGTTCAATTCTGGCCCGTTTTTTGCTAATGTTCTCAGTGAGTTTGAAAAACTCTTGGGGAGTGAAGCAGAAGCAATGGTTTTCATGTCAAATACCGGGAAGAAACTGATCCGCCGTTCGGCAGTATTTGCCACCCTGCTGGCAATCACGCCGATGTTGGGCGGCTGCCTGCAAGCGCCTTTTGCCGCCGCTGCAGGCGCGACCGTAGCCTTCGTCCATGAAGACAAGCTGCCCACGGACTACATTGCCGAAGCCGTCACCGGCGAGGATTGCTCCTATGTCCGGCGCCTCGAAGATGGCGGGCCGCTATGCCGAAGCTATGACTACGGACAGGTGATCGAAAAACCCATCTATTGCTACCGATCGCTTGGGAATGTAACCTGTTATGACAGGCCCAACCCATACGGGGACGGGGCGCAACCAGTTCAATAGGCGCGGTACGCCCGCGCGGGAGGATGTTGCCGGGCCATATGACGAACCTGATAGAGCTGACCCAACATCGCGAACCGGGCCAAAAGAAGCCCCGCGTCTCTTTTACAAAAGAAGAGCTGCGGGCGATCCTTGATGTTTATTCCCGCCATGTAGCACAGGGCGAATGGAAAGATTACGCCATAGACATCAATGGCCCCGTCGCCACCTTTTCCGTCTTCCGCCACAGTTTTGACTCCCCCCTCTTTTCCTTCGGCAAGCGCCGCAACGGCAGGGCGATCGAATATATGCTGCTGGACAAGGGCCGTACGGTCAAACGCAGCACCTCGCTCAAGGCAATTCTCAAGCTTGTCGACAAGCCAATGAAATTGATCCGCCTGCCAGACTGACAGACGGATCAACACACGGGAAGCTTCTAAATGAAGACTTCAGGGCAAAGAAAAATGGAGGCGGCGTTAAACCGCCTCCAAGTTTGTGCGACTTTCCACTTCACGCAGGCGCTCTCCAATCACGGAGGCAGTATCCAGCATGCGGTTGGAGAAACCCCATTCATTGTCATACCAGCTCATCACACGGACGAGACGGCTTCCAACAACCTGGGTTTCGGCAAGATCAACCACGGAGCTAGAGGGGTTATGGTTAAAGTCGCAGGAGACTAAGGGAGCCTTGTTTGTCGTCAGCACCCCTTCCAGGGCACCTTGCGTTGCGTCAGACAAGGCGGCATTCACTTCTTCGATGGTCGTGTCGCGGGCCGCGGTAAAGGTCAGATCAACCACGGAGACATTCGGCGTCGGGACACGCAGGGAGGTGCCATCCAGACGCCCGGCCAGTTCCGGCAGCACCAGACCGACAGCGCGGGCCGCACCCGTGGTCGTCGGGACGATGGACTGGGTTGCCGCACGGGCACGACGCATATCCTTATGCAGGCCATCCAGCAGGCATTGGTCGCCGGTATAGGAGTGGATCGTGGTCATGTAACCATGTTCCATCCCCACCGTGTCGTGGAGAACCTTGGCGACCGGCGCGAGGCAGTTGGTGGTGCAGGACGCATTGGACAGGACCGTATGCTCGGCCCGGATCGCGTCATGGTTAATGCCATAGACAACCGTCAGATCGGCATCTTTGCACGGTGCGGAAACCAGCACGCGCTTGGCACCTGCGGCCAGATGGGCCGATGCCTTTTCCTTGTCGGCGAAGATACCGGTGCATTCAAAGACGATATCAATGTCCAGGTCGCCCCAGGGCAGAGCGGCCGGATCGCGTTCGGCAAAGGTTTTGATCTTGCCCGCGCCCACGTCCATCCAGTCCTCGCCGGAAGAAACCTCTCCGGTAAAGGTGCCGTGCGTGCTGTCATATTTGAAAAGGTGCGCGTTGGCCTCTACGGAGCCGAGATCGTTGATGGCAACGAACTCCAGGTCCTTGCGACCGCTTTCCATAGCAGCGCGCAAGACAAGACGGCCAATGCGGCCGAATCCATTAATTGCAATCCGTGTGGTCATGGCGACCCTCCCGAGAATTGTTGTTCTCTATTGACCACAATTCTTACAGGAAAGACGCCCTGAAACCGACACTCCGACGGGTTGGCGAGGCAAATCTTTAGGAGAGTTTAAAACCCACCCCTTTAGGTAGGAATTAGCGAGACTCCCTGGTCAACGCCAGGGCGACCGCCTGGGATCTGTTTTTCACCCCCAATTTGGAGAACAGATTTTTCAGGTGGAATTTCACCGTATTTTCCGTAATCCCCATATTGGTAGCAATCTGCTTGTTTGAACGACCGGTCTTCAGGGAATCCAAAAGTTCCAGTTCCCGCCGCGTCAAGGCTTCCCACGGGTCCTCGGCAATCTTGCGAAGGTCTGTGAAAGGAAAACTCATCCGTCCTTCCGCAACCGCGCCGACGACTTCCAGCAGGGCCTCGTTACTGTCGCCTTTATGGCAGAAACCCGCCGCCCCATGCAGCATCGCCTCGCGGACAACGCGCGCGCCGGGAACGCCGGTATATATAACAATACGTGGTGCCGCCGGGTCATTCGCCAGAATGTCCAACACCCCCCGGCCATCCTTACCGGGCATCTCCCAACCGATCACACCGACGTCGCAGGGAATCTCCCTGATCTTTTGCAGGAATTCCTCTCCATCGGTCGCAGTTGCCACCACGTCCATCTCCGCCTCGTTTTCCAACAAGGCCTTCAATCCTGTCAGGACGAGTGGGTTTTTGTCGGTAACGATGATCCGCGCGCGACCGGCCATCCGAGTAGTCTCCAATCTAGGGGTTGATGCCTGCGTAAAAATATGCACGCCAGCAAGGCTACCGCAACGCCTTTCTCCCCTCGCCCGCCGATCAATCTACAAAGGCAGTTTGGGACGTTTCGGGATCGTAAGAATGTCAGGGATTCCCTGTAGCGACTCGGCGGTGTGGGGAAATTCACAGCCGCTATATGTGGTAGTTATCCACAAGAACCCTATGAATCACCTTTTTCTATAGTATTCTTTTTTTTCAATAACTTATAACAATATCATCATTTTTAACCGAATCTCCTTGAGACTCGATTTTACGCCGTATATTGTGTCAAAAATACGCTCCAGCACTACATATACGTCTCTATCGCATATGTAGACACAAGAGCGAGGGGAGTGACCGTCAACCACAAGATCCGTGGCAAGCGGTTAGCTGGACCCGAGGGGGGTCCGGAAGGAGAGAAACATGAGCGAACAAAAGGAAATGAGGTCGTATCATGGAGTGGACTGAAGAGCGTGTCGAGACTTTGAAGGGCCTTTGGACGAAGGGATACTCCGCGCGTCAGATCGCTGAACGCCTTGGCGGTGTCACCCGCAACGCTGTGATCGGCAAGGCGCATCGCATGGGCCTGTCGTCCCGCCCGTCACCCATCAAACGGGAAAAACCTGCCGCGCCTGCGGTGAAGGAACGTAGCTGCCAGTGGCCGGTCGGCCATCCGGGCAGTGACGAATTCCACTTCTGCGGCCAGTCAGCAGAGGCTGGGCGTCCCTACTGCCCAAAACATTGTGCCGTCGCCTACCGTCGGCCAAGCAGCAACGAAAACGCTGCCTGATATTACGAACGACTACCTCCAAGCAAAAACGGTCGGCTCTGCCGGCCGTTTTTGTTGTTGGGGCATAGAATTCACCGGCAGGAGGGACGAATCAGCATCGGCCCAAAGCGCAACAGGAAGATGCCGAACCCGGAGATCCACCCGACCGCCGCAACAACCAGCCAGGTCTGATACATATCCAGAAAACCAAAATCCGCCGAGACACGCGCCAGTGTGGCAATCCCGATTGCAGCATAGGACAGCCCCATGCCTAGCGGTGCGGCAAGCGCGCGCCCCGTATGCCCCAGACCGGCCCGGCTCATAACCGCAAGGATCATGACTGCGGCCGCACCAATTCCGGCGGCATGAATCCAGGCGACTTCCGGTATGGCGTCATCCCACAGGGCCAGATGTTTGAGCCAAAGCGCCAGTACCAGAAGTACATAGCCCAAGTGCAATACCCACAGCAGAGAGTCGGACAAACTCCTGTGTCCCTGCCAGCGGCAGACGCGAATACTGTGCAACACAGCGGCAATGCCGGTTACGGCCAAAGCCACCGGGCCGGACAGCGAAAACATGTCTACCGCAAGCACCAGAACCAGGGATAAAACGGCCAGTTTGTCCAACCGTGTCATGACCGGAATATCAATGGCCCTGCCCTTTCGCTGCAGCCAGTTCCGCGTGAAGGCCGGGACGATCCGTCCTGCAACCAAGGCAATCAGGATCAGGACGATATCCAACCCCAACACCTGCGGACGGCCCCAGTTACCGCCGAGGTCATATCCGGCCATCGCCAGCAAAAACAAAGCGTCGACAACAAAAAACCCGCCGAATATGCCCAGAAAGACCAGGTTTCGGCGATTTCCAGCCTTTATAAGGACAGACGCCACATACAGACCGAGGAATGGCAAAAAGCTCAGCTCAAGGGTGGCCACAAGGAAAAACGGAAGGGCGTCAAAGGCAAAGACCGCCGCACGGCCCGCCAGCCATAAGGCAAAAAGCGCCATCAGCGCCCTGCCCTTCAGTGGCGCGGCATTTGTCCAGTTGGTGATGGCTGTCAGGATAAACCCTGCCAAGGCCGCCACGACGACACCGAAAAGCATCTCATGGGCATGCCACAACACCGCCTGTTCCGGCAGTGGCACCGGCAATCCGAAGGCGATATAGGCAATCCACAAAATGAGGACCAGCGGCGCATAAATGCCGACGGCCAGAAAGAAGGGACGAAAACCGAAAGAAAATAGTGTTGATAGCATCGCATCCACCGAGAAAAGCCATGCTTGATGCATAGCATTCCCCGGTAAAGCGCCCCTTGATTTTAGGCAAATTATTGACTGTGCAACTCGGCTTCTGCGGTCATCGCAAGAAATCCATCCGGGTCTATGGCCCAAAGCAGGGCCCGGCTCCCCTCCCGTCGTCCGGCAATTTTAAAGGGCCTGTCGTCAAACAAAGGCCGCCTTGCCCGAAAACTGAATTTGGAAATTTTCTCTCCCGGCAGGTTTTCCAGCACGAGCCCCGCCAACAGGGTCGCCGTCAAAGGCCCATGCACCACCAACCCCGGATAACCTTCCACATCCCGGCAATAATCCACATCATAATGAATGCGATGGCCGTTATAGGTGAGCGCGGAATATTGAAACAGAAGAACCGGATTGGGTGAGATCGTCCGGGTCCATTCCGCATCAGGCGACGGTTCCTCCCCGGCTGGCAGTTTCGACCCTTTCTCGGGCGGGTTGCGGTAGACGATATCATGCTGCTCGGTCAACCGAAGGTCACCACCGACATGAAAGGCATGCTCTACCGTCACGAAAGCCAATGGGCCGGTCCGACCGGTCTTTTCCTGAACATCAAGGATCGTCGACACCCTGGTCACATCATCGCCGACGCATAAAGGCGCCTTCATCCATAGCCGCCCCCCGGCCCACATGCGGCTTGGCAGCGGCACCGGCGGCAGGAACTCTCCCAATGTGGCGTGACCATCGGGTCCCAGGTCAGACGCCCGCGCGACCTCGGGAAACAAGACCCAATGCCATAACGGCGGCAAGGGCGTTCCCACATCGGATTGCCCCGGACCGGCCTCCAGGGCCGCCGCCATGCGCACCAAAGGCTGTAACGCAACGCGCTCCTGTCGTTCCTGCGACTTACCAATCCACTGTTGAACTTCACTCACCGGCCACTCCCTGTCATTGAAAAGCCTGAATTATCGCTTTGGCGGAAGGAATTCTGGGCAATTGACTATTTTCCCCTGCCGCTTAGGCTAACGTTAACCAAGCTAAGACAAAATACGACAATCAAACAGACTGCTAAATGGAAATGCGCTGTTTAGCTGTCGGAAAAGGCCAGTTGTATTTTCGCATAATGTTTCCTTCTGACCCGGCCAGCGGCGCCTCAGCCCCGCGACGGCCAGTTACAGTTGGGACGGGGTACGAGAAACGATGCGTTTGAAAGACAGGTTGGCGTTCCAACAGGCCAAATGGGCCGTTGTTGCGGCCCTGGTGTTGGGTTTAACGCTTGGCTCCCTGCAAATTGCCTGGGACCTGAGTAATGAACGCGACCAAATACATGAGACGATCAACAGTGTAATCCGGACCGTGGAGGAATCCTCCGCACAGGCTGCCTATGGCCTCAACAACCAGTTGGCGCTGCGTGTCCTGACCGGCCTGTTCGAATATAAACCGATTGTCCATGGGGCGATCTACGCCCGTATCGACGATGCCGTCGTGGAAAAACTGGCCGAGGCAAGCCGTCCCAGAATGGCTGGTGCGCCAAGCTGGCTCGCCAATCAGCTTCTTGCCGGTCAGACCGAATATACAGTCGAATTGCACGACGACGCCACGCGGGAGGTCGTCGGGGAATTGCGGATACAGATCGACCCGCAGGTCATTGCATCAAACTTCCTTGTGCGTGTCCTTGTTGTCACCGCGAACAGCCTGGCCTGGGCATTCTTCCTGTCCATCATCATGTTCGTACTTTTATATCTGACACTGACCCGCTTCCTACAGCAGACAAGCCACGCATTGGCTGCGGTTGATCCCGACAATCCAGGCACAACGCAATTGCCAATCCCCAAGGCCCACCGTAATGACGAATTGGGACAATTGATTTTCCATGCGAACCGCGTGCTGGAGAGAACCGGCCAGGCGATCCAGCAGCGTGTCGAGATCGAATCCAGGCTGCGTGACAGCGAAGAACGTTTCCGGTCATTCTTCCATAATTCCCCCATCGCCATGTCACTCAAAGACAAAGAGTTGCGCTATGTGATGGTCAACAGTGCCTTCGGGGATATTTTCGGCATCCCCGCCCACCAGCTTCTGGGCAAACGCGCCATTGATATCCCCGGGCTTCCTGCCACGAAGGAAACACTGGATCTGGATCAAAAAGTCATCCAATCAGGAAAGACCTGCCAGGAAGAGATTACCTGCCCGTTCGACGATGGCACCACCAAGGAACTGCTGACCGTACGCTTCCCGATTGCAATTCAGGAAGACGGCCAGCCCACAATGGTCGGGTCCCTGAATGTCGACATCACCTCGCGCAAGCACCTGGAACTGGAACTTCGCCGGGCAAAGGAAACTGCCGAATTCGCGAACCGCGCGAAAAGTTCCTTCCTCGCCAATATGAGCCATGAATTGCGCACGCCGCTCAATTCCATCATCGGCTATTCCAATGTCATGCAGGAACAGCTCTTCGGCCCTGTAGAGAACCCTCGCTACAAGGAATATGTCGATTACATCCACCAGTCGGGCAACCATCTGCTGGAATTGATCAACGATATTCTGGACCTGTCTAAAATCGAAGCCGGCGCCATGACCCTCTCGGAAGAGCGGATTGAAATAGGCCCGCTGGTTTCCTCAAGCCTGCGCATGGTCGAGGCCAAGGCAATGACCGGCGGCCTTAAGCTCAGGGCCGATATTCCCGAAGATATCCCCGCCCTTTGGGGAGATACGCTGCGTATCAAGCAGGTTTTGCTGAACCTTCTGTCCAACGCGATAAAATTCACGCCCGACGGCGGAGAGATCACAGTCAACGCCCGGAAGCGCGACGACAATTGCCTTCAGTTGACCGTCAGTGACACCGGCATCGGTATTGCCAAGCGGGACCACAAGCGCATCCTCGAACCTTTCGCCCAGGTAGACGATATTCTGTCCCGCAGCCATGAGGGTAGTGGCCTGGGACTGGCCCTTGTACGCAACCTCATGCAGGAACATGGCGGCAGCGTCGAGTTGGACAGTGAGATTGATAACGGCACCGTGGTCACGCTGACCTTCCCGGCGGACCGGACCCTTGCAGATGATGAAATGATCACAAGCAAGGTACAATTTCCCATCTAAATCAGCTCGCTAGGCTAATTTATTTTGGAAAGGCATTAATGTTTGGAAAACGAATGCAGGCTAAGATGGCTTCACAAAGTCCCTGAAGCATTGGCATTGTATGTAGGTGGATAGAGGAACCGTGTCTTTGCGTGGCAGACAAACTCTAACAGGAAAGTTCCTGATTCTGGCTCTACCGCCCATGATATTGGGTGCCGCCTTATACCTGCTTGTAATTAGCTGGTTTGAAATCCAAACCGTCTTCGAGACGGAACAGCAGGTCACCGACGCCATGGCGAACCGCTACGCCGACATCCTGGCCCGGCCGATCTGGAACCTGGAAGAGGAAACCAGTGCGGAAATCCTGGATTCCCTCATTGCCCGCGAAGATACGACCTGCCTGCGCCTTGACGACGTTATCGGCCTGGAGGGGGCCACCTCACGCGGTGACTGCAAGAATGTCAGCGACGGACGCATCTCCTCCCAGGCACCAATTATCTTTTCACAGGGCCGCATCAAGGAAACGATCGGCACCCTGTTCCTTGTGCGCAAGCTGGAAAGTGGCTTTACTCGCATCCTGCAACTGATTGCACCACAGATCGTGCTCACGCTGCTTCTAATCAGCGTTTTGATTGTGCTGGCCTTCTATGGTTTCAGAAAGACGATCACCGCCCCTCTGGGAGAAGTCCAAAGATCCCTGCGCTCCTACGAAAAAAGCGGTTATCGTCAACCAGTTAACTGGCATAGTTCCGACGAGTTGGGACAGTTCGTACAGGCCTACAACAGCGCCCTCGACCGTCAGGAGACCAGCGAAAACGAGCTGCGGAAACAGCTTGAACTGACGCGCACGCTGTTGAAAACAGTTCCTAATCCGATCGTCTTTCTCAACACCGACCTGACCTTCCAGGGGTGTAACGACAGCTTTTCCATCATGTTCGGTGTGAACGATGAGAAGGCCGCAGGCAAACCCATTGATCAGCTTCTCGCAGATAATCCATGGTCATTGCTACCAACCAATCTGGACACGGTTTTCCCGTCCAGCATGGGCCCCACCTCCGTTTACAGCACGGAAACCACCGTCCATGACCGGTTGGGAAAAGAACATGTGGTGATCTTCTCGACCAGTGTCTTGCGAGACCCGGACGGCAATGTCACCAGCCTGGTGTCCCTGATGCAGGATATTACCGAACGCAAGCAATCGGAAATGGAGCTTGAGGCCGCCAAAAACGCCGCCGAAAAGGCATTGGCGGAACTTCGGATCGCCCAGGACAACCTGATCCAGAGCGAAAAAATGGCCTCACTGGGCAGTCTCGTTGCCGGTATTTCCCACGAAATCAACACCCCGATCGGGAGCTGCATCACCGTGGCATCCTCGATGTCGGAACGCACCGATCAATTCCAGCAAATCCTTGATAGCGGAAAAATCCGCCGTGCCGACCTGGTCTCCTTTGTGGAAACCATGGGCGAAGCCTCTGATATCCTGAACAAAAGCCTGACGGTTGCCGCAGAGTTGATCCAGAACTTCAAACAGGTGGCCGTCGACCAGACAACCTCCAAACGCCGTGGCTTCGATCTGGAACGCGTGATAACCGAAATTGCGTCAACGCTGCAGCCGGTGGTCAAGAAGACTCCCCACCGGCTGGAGCTGGATATTCACGACAATATCCCAATGGACAGCTATCCCGGCCCATTGGGGCAGGTTGTGACCAATATCGTGAACAATGCCCTGGTGCATGCCTTCGCGGACAAAGATCACGGTACAATCATGATTTCAAGCAAGCTGACCGACGACAGCAGCGTTTCCCTTGTCATCTCCGACGATGGCTGCGGCATTCCCAAGACCCACCTGAAACGTATCTTCGACCCATTCTTTACAACAAAGATGGGGTCTGGCGGCACAGGCCTCGGACTGAATGTGACCTACAACATCGTGACCAATCTTCTGGGCGGAACAATCTCTGTCACCAGTGCACAAGGCCAGGGCAGTTCCTTCACCATAACACTGCCGCGCGTCGCGCCTGACAATGCCACAGATACGGAAATGCCCCCGAAGGAAACAACCTTCGTCATTTGAAAACGCCCCCAGAATGAACCTGGAGGCGTAAAAGCAGAAAGTCTGCTGATATAGATACAATCCCCTAAGCAGGGTTCAGGCGACGTTCCACCATTTCCCGGCGTAACTGGTCCAGGTCTGTATCGGAGAGCTGTTCTTCCGCAATGGTCAGGACCGTGGTTTCCTCCCATGCCGTATGCCGCCGCAGGGCCTCCGCAAAAGCACGAAGATTATTGTAGAGGCGCTGGGGATTGGGGATCGTGTGGCCTTTCTCCAGAATTGCCAGATCCTCGAGAATGAAATCGGCCAGGTCTTCATCAAATTCATGCTCGTTGCGCAACTGCTTCAGCATGGCCGTGAACTGCCGGTCACCGCTCAACCGCTTTTCAAGAAGCGGAAACAGCCCTTCTTCCTCGTCCTTGATATGCCGGGGCAACTCCTCCCGGAACAAGGACAATGCAGACAGAACCAGGGCCGGTTGATTGCCCTCCGCCAATGTTTCAGCCATGTCTGTCAGCGTATCGCACAGACGAATCTGCCTTTCGTGATCTTCACGAATTACAGCAATTGGATTCAGGCTGTCACGGCCTTCCCGGTCCTGCATACGCAAATTGGTAAAAGCCTTGACTTCACTCATCCCCGCACTCCTTCAGGCCATATGTGTTTCGACGCTCAACCTATACAGTGGGGGTCTCAAGCACACATTGACCTGCGTCAAACAACCGATAGTGAAAATCGCGCAACTCTTACAAGTTTATCAGCGAGACAGATAAGCCGTGTACAGCATCCGAAATTTGCGTTTACTATTCATCGCTTAACGAGAACAAATCACGCCTTGGGAGGAGCTATGGCAAACGACGGTGAAGCAAGCGGTCTGGAGCGCAACGCAGCGAATTTCGTTCCCCTGTCGCCCCTCTCCTTCCTGTCGCGCACCAAGGATGTCTATCCTCAGCGCGAAGCATTGGTATACGGAACAAGGCGATACTCCTGGTCCGAAGTCCACGAACGCTGTGTTCGCCTTGCATCCGCGCTTGCACTGCACGGGATCGTCAAAGGCGACGTGGTGTCAATCATCGCCCCGAATACGCCGGAACTGTTCGAAACCCATTTCGGCGTGCCGATGGCAGGCGCCATCCTGAATACGATCAATACCCGGCTGGATGTTGAAACAGTCGCCTATATCCTGGGGCATGCGGAAACCAAGCTGCTGTTCGTGGATCTGGCCTTTGCCGGGCTTGTTGAGCAGGCGTTGGCGCAAATGCCCGGTCACAATATCCAGATTGTCAGCATCGTCGATGAACAGGCAGGCCAGGCCCATGGAGACAATCCGTTTGAAACCGACTATGAGGCTTTTCTGGAGTCGGGCCAAAGTGACTTTGCCTGGTCCCTGCCGGATGACGAATGGCAAAGCCTCTCCCTGAACTACACCTCCGGTACCACAGGCCATCCCAAAGGGGTTCTGTATCACCATCGCGGCTCTTACCTTATGACGATGGGAACGGTCATGGGCTGGGGCCTTCATGGTCACCCCAGGTATCTCTATACGGTGCCGATGTTCCACTGCAACGGATGGGGGCATGCCTGGACGATGACGGCCCTGGCGGGCACGATCGTTTGCTGTCGGCAGGTCTGTGCCGAGACGATTTTCAGCGCTATTTCCGGCGAAGGCGTGACCCATTTCGGCGGGGCGCCAATTGTGCTGTCCATGTTGATCAATGCAGACGCTTCCATACGCCGCCGTGTCCCCCATCCGGTCAAGGCACTGACCGCCGGTGCGCCGCCACCGGCGGCTGTCCTGGAGAAAGTCAGCGCTCTGGGCATTGATGTGATGCAGGTCTACGGCCTGACTGAAACCTATGGTCATGTCCTGCAATGTTCATGGCAGGACCAATGGAACAGCCTGCCCATGGATGAGCAAAGCGAAATCAAGGCACGCCAGGGTGTTTGTTTTCCGATGATGGAGGCGGTGCGGGTCGTCTCGCCCGAAACCGGAGAGGACGTCCCACGGGACGGCCGGTCATTGGGTGAAATCCTGCTTCGTGGCAACACCACGATGAAAGGCTATCTGAAAAATCATGAAGCAACCGCAGAAGCCTTCGATGGAGGCTGGTTCCATAGTGGAGACCTCGCCGTCATGCACCCGGACGGCTATGTAGAAATCAAGGACCGCCTGAAAGACATTATCATTTCCGGTGGCGAAAACATCTCCTCCGTCGAGGTAGAGTCGGTATTGTACAGGCATCCCGCCGTGGCCTTTGCCGCAGTTGTCGCCCGGCCTGACGAAAAATGGGGAGAAAGCCCCTGTGCCTTTGTCGAGCTTAAAGCCGACGCCAGCGCAACGGCAGAGGAAATCCTCTCATTCTGCCGCGAACATCTGGCAGGCTTCAAAATGCCGAAAACCATCGTCTTCGACGAGGTTCCCAAAACCTCCACCGGCAAAATCCAGAAATTCCAGCTTCGCGAAAAAGCCCGCACTTTGTAAAAACAAGACCGCCAATGTCAGGCACATTGGCGGTCTTCATCTATTCTGCTGCTTGAATGCCACCTTCAACTACTCACCCTCTCCAAAGTCGAATAGCTAAATGTCTTCAGCCAAAAGAAAAAAATTTCCAATTAAGAATAATTTTCACTTGCGTTAGAAATTAAGAACGATTATCACTTTCATTGGTTGGACGCATTGATGGCCGCACTTTGGTCCCCTCAGGCCTCACTCGCGCTCCCACCGTCTTTGTCCTGTTGCCGCAAGTTATTCGTTTTTTGATTTATTTGCGGCTTCGATCCTGATCCAAACTGCCCCCGGATTTTTCCGGGGGCTTTTTTTACCTTCTCCATTTGTATCGCGGCTATACTATACAACCTTCGGGGAAGGAGGTTTCGGTCGATGGAGAACATCCCTGACGCATTGCGCCGCAGCCTGCTGATAGGTCTGGGCGTCTTGCCGCTGGCGGCGTTGGTCCCTGGGCAACGTCCGGCCTGGGCCTTGACCAACCACGTCGACATAGAGCCCAACTCCCGCTACCAAATGTCCAACCGGCTACAGACCGTCGCCGACAGACGCCCTCCACCTCCTGAAAGCGGTCAGGGAAATCGACCGCCACCGCCGGACCAGCGAGGAGATCGCCCCCCGCCACCCGACCGACAGGATAGCAGACCGCCACCACCACTAAACCAACGGAGAGACAGGCCGCCGCCAAGGGATCGGCAGGAAGATGCCCCACCTCCACCGCCGCCACCAGCGGATTGAGCGAGGCGGAAGCGTCAGTTTTCCTTCTGTTGGCGGCGATGACGCTGCAGCCCCAATTCGTCCAGTTCTATCTGTTCGCGGTGCTTGCGTGCCGTATCTTCCGCCTCCAGACGGCTATCCCGGGTCAGTTCCACACGCTTTTTCTCCGCAAAGGCCTCCGCCATGCGGTCCCGCGCATTCTCCAATTCCGGTTGCAGCGCGATAATCGCCTCTACAAGACGCTTGTTCTCCCCGCGCGCCCAATAGGCAAACTGACTGTATGCGGATGCATATTCCGGATTTTCCTGCGCGGACTTCTGTTCCTTGACCAGGCGTTTGGCCAGGTTTTCGATGCGTCGGCGCAGATCATCTTCACGTTCCTGAATGACCTTCAACTCCCGGCGCCGTTCGTCCAGCGTCAACTGATGCAGGCGAATCAGCGTTTCCAGGGTTTTGGTCACGGATAGGTCATCCCGAGGATTTCAGCCAGAGCCTGATAGCCGTCTTCCAGCTCCGACCGTTCATCAATCCGCTGAGAAATGAAATTTTCGATCTGCGGATAGTAATGGATGGCCTCATCCACCAGAGGGTCGGACCCGTGCCGATAAGCCCCCAGGCGGATCAGTTCCGCCATATCCTCATAGGAGGCCAGGAGACGGCGGGCCCGGTTCACGATTTCATTCTGCGTTTCGCTGTTACAATCCGGCATGCTTCGCGAAACACTGCGCAGCAGGTTGATCGCCGGATAACGGTTACGATGGGCAATGGAGCGGTCCAGAACAATATGCCCGTCCAGAATGCCACGCACCGCATCGGAGATTGGTTCATTGTGGTCATCGCCCTCCACCAGAACCGTGAACAACCCGGTAATACTGCCCCGGTCGGTTCCCGGCCCTGCGCGTTCCAGCAAACGCGGCAACTCCGAAAAGACGGTTGGTGTATAGCCCTTGGTCGCAGGCGGTTCGCCCGCACTCAACCCGATCTCGCGCTGGGCCATGGCAAATCGCGTGACGGAGTCCATGAGACACAGCACATCATTGCCCCGGTCCCGGAAATATTCCGCAACAGCCATGGTCATATAGGCAGCCTCACGCCGCATCAGTGCCGATTCGTCGGAGGTCGCCACCACGACTACACTGCGCGCCAGGCCTTCTTCGCCCAGATCATCCTGAATGAATTCCTGAACCTCACGGCCACGTTCGCCGATCAGCCCGATCACAATCACCGGCGCATTGGAATAGCGCGCCAACATGGACATCAGGATGGATTTACCAACACCGGAACCCGCAAAAATCCCCATACGCTGGCCCCGACAGCAGGTCAGAAACGTATTGATGGCACGAATTCCCAGGTCGATTTTCTCGCCTACACGGCTGCGCGCATGGGCTGGTGGCGGGGCACTGCGAATCGGATAGGCGGCATCCCCCTGCCGTAACGCCCCATGCCCGTCGACCGGCTCGCCAAAGGGATTGATCACCCGGCCCAGCCAACTGGGGTCCGGATGGGCAACCGGTTCGCTGTCCATGACCTCGACCCGCGTGCCCAGACCAACGCCATCCAGCGTCGCATAGGACATCGCCAAAGCAGCTCCTTCACGGAAACCGACGACTTCACAGATGACATTCTGTCCGCCACGGGCCAGCAGATAACATCTGTCGCCAATCGACATATGTCCCTGAATACCACGGATTTCCACCAACATCCCCTGAATGGCGGAAACCTTGCCGAAGGTGCGATGGGACGGCACCCGGCGAATATCGGATATCAACTGCTCTAGAATTGTGCTCATGCACCACCGGATAACATGACGGGAACAATAGCTCAAACTAACACAAAAGCGGAAAGACTCTAAGGTTTCAAAGTGGCTGAAAACACCACAACAATAAGTTGTTCACTACATAGTTACCTCATTTCTACGAAAAATGTTAACCTTTTGCTTTAGCTATGGTTAAAATAGTTAATAAAGCTATTGGCGGCGAAAAGCCGTTCTCGGGTCCAGAAGGCATAGCGGGAGACAGTCATGAGAATTCTTCTAGTTGAAGACGATCAAGCAACAGCCGATACAATCAAACTTGCACTCAGCTCCGAAGGCTATGTGATCGACACGGCCGACCTGGGCGAAGACGGGCTGGAAATCGGCAAGATATATGACTACGACCTCATCATTCTTGACCTCATGCTGCCCGATATCGACGGTTACGAAGTCCTGCGGCGCCTGCGGGATGCCCGTGTGGAAACACCAATCCTGATCCTGTCCGGGCTCGACGAGTTGGACAACAAGGTAAAAGGACTGGGCTTCGGGGCCGACGACTATCTGACCAAGCCCTTTCACAAACGGGAACTGCTGGCGCGGATTCAGGCGATTATCCGCCGCTCCAAGGGCCATGCCCAATCCCTGATCAATGCCGGCGAGTTGAGCATCAATCTGGACGCCCGTTCTGTCGAGGTTGGCGGAAAACCGGTTCACCTGACCGGCAAGGAATATGGCATTCTGGAACTTCTGGCCCTGCGTAAGGGAACGACGTTGACCAAGGAAATGTTCCTGAACCACCTCTATGGCGGCATGGACGAGCCCGAAGCGAAAATTATCGACGTGTTCGTTTGCAAGCTGCGCAAGAAACTGGCCAACGCGGCCGGTGGCACCAACTACATCGAAACCGTCTGGGGGCGCGGCTATGTGTTGCGCGACCCGCATGAAGAGGATGTCGAACAGACGGCTGTCGGGTAAACAAGCCGCCTGAGTTCAATACAAAAAGGCCGGGCCACCAAGGTCCGGCCTTTTCTTATTTGACTGTCCTGCACCGAGCTAGATCGGCAGTTCGCCATTGGTGAGCTGATAGATACCGCGACGACCGGTTACCGGCTTGAAGCTGTCAGTCACGCCAAGCACCGTTTCCGCCCCACCCAGCAACAAGGCCCCGTCCTTGGGCATCTGCCTTGAAATTCCGTCAAGAACCTTCCGCTTGGTGTCCTGATCGAAATAGATGAGAACGTTGCGGCAGAAGACCACATCGAAAGTCCCCAGCATCGCCGGAGACTCCAGCAAATTGAACTCGCGGAACTGAATCATCGACCGGATAGAGGCATCCAACTGCCATTTGTCGCCGGTTTGACGGAAGTATTTCACCAGCAGGGTAATCGGCAGGCCCCTTTGCACCTCGAACTGCGTATAAAGGCCGGTCTTGGCTTTTTCCAACATCTCGACAGAGATATCTGTGGCAACAATCTCAATGCGCCAGCCCGCAATCTTGGCCCCCAGTTCCTTGAGAATGATGGCAAGGGAGTATGGCTCCTGACCGCCCGAGCAGGCCGCGCACCAGATACGAATTCGCCGCGATGTCTGACGGCTTTCCATGAGCATCGGAAGAATCGCATCGCGGAACTGGTCGAAAGGTTTCTGATCCCGGAAGAAGAGCGTTTCGTTGGTGGTCATGGCCTCCGTAATGTCGGACATGATCTGCGCATTCTTCTTACGCACCTCAACGCAAAGCTCTTCGATCCCCTTCTGGCTGTGCTTGCGAGCCACGGGCATCAGACGTGTTTCGAGCAGATAAGCCTTATCCTCCCCGAGGACGAGGCCGGACCGCTCTTTCAACATGGTGGCAAGCAAGTTGAAGTCTTCTACCTTCATGCCGAGCCTCCCAATGCTATAGATTTTATTTTGGGCCCAATTTCCAGGATCGGTAACACCGCGCTACACAGGCCGGCGGTTGCGACCGCTCCCGGCATTCCCCAGACAACGCTTGATTCTTCATCCTGGGCAATCAGCACACCGCCGTCGTCAACGACCACCTTGGCCCCCTTGCTGCCATCGGCACCCATGCCAGTCAGGATCACCGCCAGAATCTTGCTGCCGCCATAGCTTTCGACCAGGCTGCGCAGCATGGGATCAACCGCGGGCCGGCAGAAATTCTCGGGCGGGTCCTGCGTCAGCCGGATTTTTTTATGGATGCCATCCTTGGTAATCAGCATGTGGTAGTCACCCGGCGCGATATAGATATGCCCCGGTTGCAGCACATCCCCGTCCTCGGCTTCCTTGCTCGGTCGCCCGGACGCGCGCGCCACATGTTCCGCCAGAATAGTCGTGAAGGTCGGCGGCATATGCTGCGTGATGACAATCGGCTGTTTCAATGCCGCCGGAAGGTCCTTCAGAACCCGGAACAGGGCCTGTGGTCCGCCTGTGGAACTGCCGATCGCAATGATTTCCGGATGAATTGTTTTCATCGGACGCAGGACAACGGGCTTGGCCGGTGTCACCCTCTTC
The DNA here is from genome assembly GCF_025136295.1 of Aestuariispira ectoiniformans. Lineage (GTDB taxonomy): Bacteria > Pseudomonadota > Alphaproteobacteria > UBA8366 > Aestuariispiraceae > Aestuariispira_A > Aestuariispira_A ectoiniformans. Next base: position 3,260,483 of record NZ_CP062788.1, read on the forward strand.
GTTTCCGGCAGGGTGTCGCGCCGTGCACGGGCAGCACCACTGGTTCCTGCAACAGCTTCCTGACGCTCCCGACGCAAACGCCGACGCCGACCTACGCGCCCCAGGGTACGAACCTTTTCGATCAGGTCGCGCTTGAAATCGTCACGGCTGCGAAGCTCGCCTGTGGAACTGGGTTTGGGCACATAGTCTGCCGCCCCGAGAGACATGGCCTTCAACGACACTTCCGCATTACGCAGGGTCAGGGTGGATGCCATCAGGACCTGGATACCCGGTACTTTTTCGATGATTTTCGGCAGGGCCGTCAAACCATCCATGCGCGGCATTTCGATGTCCAGAACAACCACATCCACATCGTGCCGGTCCAGGGCCGCAAGGGCCCTTTCACCGTCGCCAACCGACGCAACAACAGAAATATCCCCGCTTTCTTCCAGAAAGCGGGTCAGCATTCCCCTGATAACCAGGGCATCGTCAACTACCATAACGCGAATTGCATCATTGGTTTGCTGGGACGACGCACCGGACATGCTGGCTGTTGGAGAAACGCCCATTAAATGAGACCTACCTGCGTGAACTTACTTTGGATAATTTCGCTGTCGAAGGGCTTCATGATGTATTCATTGGCCCCCGCCGCAACAGCTTCCTGGATATGGCTGAGATCGTTTTCGGTGGTGCAGAAGACGACGATCACATCACCGCCGCCCGGCAACTGACGCATTGCCTTCATGAACTCCATGCCATCCATATTGGGCATGTTCCAGTCGAGCAAAACGCCATCCGGCATTTCTTCCTTACACCGGTCGAGCGCCTGTTTGCCGTCTTCAGCCTCAATAACCTTGAAGTTCAACTCTTCCAATATCTTACGGGCGACCATACGGATTACCCGGGAGTCATCGACGACAAGACAGGATTTCATCTTTTAGCTCCATCTCCCCAAGTGGTCGCGAGCACGAGCCTAACACCACTATTTTGCATAACGTCTATTGTAGTTCCTGAGGGAGGGAACGACAATGCCGCCCCTCCCCAGGTTTAATAATTCAGCTTTCGGTCCAGGCCGTATCGGCCAGGGCCTGTAGCAGGCCGTCGCGGTCATGCTTCGCGACGTAATCTGTGAAACCGACTTCGCGTCCCTGTTCAAGGTCACTCGGCGACGTCCGCGAAGTCATGGCGACGACAGGCAGATCCTGCCAGCGTGACCCGGAACGGATCGTGCGGCACAGGTCAAAGCCGTTCATGCCCGGCATTTCGATGTCACTGACGATGATATCGAATTTCTCGCCGCGCTCGCAAAGGTTCATGGCAGCCTCGCCGCCTTCGACGGCGGTCACCTCATACCCTGCGACCGAGAGAATCGGTGACAGCAGGTTGCGGAAGAAAGCGCTGTCGTCGACCAGCAGAACCTTACGTCGATCGGTGACACCGCCAATCTGATCCGCGCCGGAACCGAACCAGTCGGAGAAGGCCTGCGTCAGGTAATAACCGGTATCAATGATCTCGGTTGCCTTGCCGTTGACGATTGCACTGCCCACCATGCCGGTACGCTCGGCGCTGAGTTCCACATTCAGGCGGTCTTCGACGATATCGAGGATTTCGTCGACCACAAGCCCCATGGAACGGTCCCGATCAGAGAAAACCAGGGTTGGTTTCTTGCCGGTTTCCGGGAAAGTATAGCTGTCGTTGATCGGCACCAGAGGCATCAACTGACCGCGATACTGCACCAGCGCCTGGCCATTGGTAAATTCGACCTTGTCGAAATCCACCTCTTCCAGACGCGCGACCAGGCCAAGCGGGACTGCCTTCGGCGCCTCGCTGCCGGCACGGAACAACAACAATGCCACGCGTTCTGCATCTCCTTCCGCGCGTATCGCCGCCGCTTCCTCTGCGGCACGATGATCGGCGACCCCGGACATTTCGCCCAGCGTCTTGGCAATGCCGTTGAGGTCCAGGATCAGGATTACGCTGCCATCGCCCAGGATGGTATTCCCGGAGAAGATTTCGATGTTGCGCAGGATGGAGGAAACCGGTTTGACCACGATTTCTTCCGAGTCGAAAATCTTGTCGACGATGATACCGAAAGAATTGGTCCCAACCTGTGCGACAACAATGAAATGCTCGCGGTTAAGATCCTGTTCTTCCTCACCGGGCACACCCAGCAACTGGCGCAGCCGGACCAGCGGCAACAGTACATTGCGCAGGCGAAGAACCGGCGTGCCGTGAATATTCTCGATGGTATGTTCGGAATTGTCGCTGGAACGGACCAGTTCCACGACACTGATCTGCGGGATGGCGAAACGTTCCTCGGCACATTCCACGATCAGGGCCGAAACAATGGCCAGCGTCAGCGGGATCTTGATCAGGAAGGTGCTTCCCTTCCCTTCCACTGACTTCAGTTCGACGTTACCGCCGATCTTGTCAATGTTGGTTTTCACCACATCCATACCGACACCGCGACCGGAAACGGAGGTTACCTGCTGTGCGGTAGAGAAACCTGCCGCGAAAATGAACTGTTGAATCTGGTGGTCATTCATCGATTCCAGTTCGGATTCGCTCGCCAGGCCGTTGGAAATCACCTTTTCCCGGATTCGGGCCATATTCAGACCGCGGCCATCGTCGCTGATCTCAATATGAATATGTCCGCCCTCGTGATAGGCATTCAGAGTGATCGTACCTGTTTCCGATTTGCCGGACGCCTCACGCGTTGCCGGGTCTTCAATCCCGTGGTCCGCCGAGTTTCGCACCATATGGGTCAGCGGATCCTTGATGATATCGAGAACCTGCCGGTCCAGTTCGGTTTCCGCGCCGATCATCTGCAGGTCAATCTTCTTGTTCAGTTCGATCGACAGGTCACGCACGATACGCGGCAGTTTGGCCCAGGCGTTGCCGATAGGCTGCATGCGCGTCTTCATGACGCCTTCCTGCAACTCACTGGTCACATGGCTCAATCGCTGCAGCGGGGCATTGAACTCGCTGTCACCATGTTTGTCACCGTGGCTGCGCAGGATTTGCAGCAACTGGTTACGGGTGAGGACCAGTTCGGACACCATCGTCATCAGATTTTCCAGCAGGTCCACATTCACGCGGATGGTCTGGACGATGCCGCTGCCCTCTTTCTTTTCGGCAGCCATCGTGGTCTTCCGGTCGTCCTTATGGCTGTCCGCAGCCGCCGGAGCCGTTTCCTTGACCGGCGCCGGCACCTGGCTGGCTTCTTCCGCCGGCTTTTCATCGGCACCACCGGCCTCAGAGCGTTTCTTCGCGGCCATAGGATCGCCGGGGCCTTTATATTCAGCAGCTTCAAAAGCGGCCTGCAGTTCGGGGGAATCCTGCGCGACCTCTTCGGAATTCATCATTGCGTCCAAAGCCGCGCTACCCGTTGCCGGCGCAGCAGGCTCTGCCGCAGCCTCGGCTTCCATGGCCGCAGCGGCCTCTTCGTCTTCCTGTTTCGCAGCAGCCGCCTCATCCGCCGACGCGCCCACAGCACCGGGGACTTCGCCGGTCTCGGCCAGATGATTCAGATGCTCGATCAGTTCGCTGTCATCGCCTTCCGGTTCGGCCTCGGTCTGTTCGAGGTTATCCAAGATGGCCTTGATGCAATCGAGTGATTCCAGGATCAATGTCACCGCCGCGGCGGAAACCTCAAGTTTGCCCTCGCGGAACTGACCCAGCACGTTCTCAGAAGCGTGCGCAACAGCCTCCAACCGGGGCAGCCCCAGGAAGCCACATGTTCCCTTGATGGTGTGAACCAGACGGAAGATGTTGCTGAGAATCGCCTCATCATTCGGATTCTGCTCGAACTTGACCAGCTCAACGTCGAGCGTGTCCATGCTTTCCTTCGTTTCCGTTAGGAATTCACTAAGCAAATCATCCATTGCATGCCCCCAAGGTCATCGTCGCCGGAATGGCGGTTGTTGTTATTGCCCACAGACGTTTCCCAATAGCGCCCAATAGTACCGCACGATACGTGTCAGCATTACGCCCGCAGACTCTGTTGCTCATTCGCCGGTTGCGTCTCACAATAATACCGTATCTTCTTTAACTGCCAAAGAAAAGTTGGACCGTGCCTACATTTTCATGGAAAGGTTAACAAAGCATTAGGCTTCCCCCCTAAAGACATGCTTCAGCCCCCGGCCCTGGCAATCAGAGAAACCTTCCCCGTTTCAATCGTCAGTTCAAGGCTGTAGCCCGCTTGTTCCGACATCAGACGGGTCCACTCACCCTGTACGGCGCGTGCCGTCAACATCCCTGTCTGCGCGGTTCCTTGCAGCGCGGCAACCACCTCCCCAGGGAGCATTGCATCGTCGCCCGTCGACGTGACCGTCAACATGTCGTCATCCACCGACACCGACAGTGTGCCGCCGCGTATCAGTGCCTCATGTGCCAGGATCACCATATTCAGCACCAGTTTGCCACAGCCATCCCCCAGGTCCGGCACGATCGGGGGCAACGGCCAGTCCAGGCGCGTATTCCCGCTTTCCACAAAGGCATGCGTCACACTTCGAAGCTCTGGCACATCGTCCGAGCCCCGCCCTGCAGAACCATAGGCCAGCCGGAAAAACTTGAGCCGGGACACGATCTGATCGGCACTCTTGCTTACCAGCGCCATTGCGTCGTCATTCGGCTCGCCCGGGACCAGTTCGCCCAGGAATTCCACGCCGTTGGCAACTGCACCGGCAGGACCGACCAGTTCATGACACAGCCGCGACGCCAGCAATTCAGCTACTCGAATTTCCACTTGTTTGTTCTGCCTCATCTCAATTTTAGCTTGTTTGATGTCCAGATATCGAAATGAAAGAAAGATTTCTTTGCGCTGGATCAGTGTAATATATCTATCAAAAAAATGGATATCCCCGATGACGCTTTTTTGACGACATTTGCCTAAAAGACGATGTATCGACCTTATTCAGTGCCGACGCGCCGCAGAAATCACCCAAGAGGACCTTCCTATGACCGAAATTCCTGATACGACCTTCGTTCCGGGCGCATGGGTCCGTCTGCCGCAGGCCCCGGATTGGGGCATAGGCCAGGTGCAAAGCGCCATTGGCGCACGTGTCACGGTCAATTTCGAACATCGCGGCAAGCAGTTGATCAATACCGATCAGGCAACGCTCGTCGCGGTGAGTGTAGAGGATGACGTTAACAAGGCAGACCAGTAGAAGACGATCCCCTATGGATCGGGTAAAGTGGCGTAAATATGCCATAATAAAATAAATCAGGAAGACAACGAAGATCGGGAAGGAGCACAACAGGTCATGGCCGAACTCGTTGGCGAAGTTAAGAAATTCCGCAACCCTGGCTTCGGGCGCCGCAAGGCCGTTCCCCATCCGAAGGGACGCCAGTTGGACCCGCAGGCACAAGACGAGGTGCGCACACTGATCGGCGACGGGTCACATGACCACGATCTGCTGATCGAATATCTGCACCTGATCCAGGATGAATACGGCCATCTGTCCGCCCGCCATATGCAGGCGCTGGCAGCCGAAATGCGCCTCTCGCAGACAGAAGTCTACGAAGTCGCCTCTTTCTATGCCCATTTCGATCTGGTTCTGGAAGACGATACCCCGCCGCCGCCGGTCACAATCCGTGTTTGCGACAGCCTGAGTTGTGAGATGGCGGGCGCACAGGAAATCCTGAAAAACCTGCCGGACGCCGCAGGCGGCGATGTCCGCGTCATCCGCGCCCCCTGCATGGGACGCTGTGACTGCGCGCCTGTTGCAGAGGTCGGGCACAAGCATTTCACCAAGACCACGGTCGATGAACTGGCCGCTGCCGCCAAGGCCGGGGACACGCATCCCGACCTGCCGGACTACCAGACACTGGACGCCTATCAGGCCGACGGCGGCTACGCGCTGTTGAATGCCTGCCTCAACGGCGACAAGACCGTTGAACAGATCATCGAGACACTGGAAGGTGCTGGCCTGCGCGGCCTGGGCGGTGCGGGCTTCCCGACCGGCAAGAAATGGAAATTCGTCCGCATGGAAGAAGGCCCGCGCCTGATGGCCGTCAACGGTGACGAAGGCGAACCTGGCACCATCAAGGACCTGCACTATCTTTCCCAAAAGCCGCATCAGTTCCTGGAAGGTATGCTGATCGGCGCCTGGGCGGTCGAGGCCGAAGCCGTCTATGTCTATATCCGTGACGAATATCCGACGGTCATCAAACTGTTGAAGGCGGAAATTGCCGCTGTCGAGGCCGCCGGGCTCGCCAAGCACACCAAGATTCATCTGCGCCGTGGCGCGGGGGCCTATATCTGCGGTGAAGAATCGGCGATGATCGAATCCATCGAAGGCAAGCGCGGTCTGCCCCGGCACCGCCCGCCCTTCGTCGCCCAGAAGGGTATCTTCGACCGGCCGACCCTGGTCAACAACGTTGAAAGCCTCTACTGGGTGCCGGAAATCGTCAACAAGGGTGCGGACTGGTTTGCCTCTCACGGCGCCAACGGCCGCAAGGGCCTGCGCAGCTATTCCGTGTCAGGCCGGGTCAAGGAGCCGGGCGTGAAACTGGCCCCTGCCGGTGTCACCATCCGCGAATTGATCGACGACTATTGCGGCGGCATGCTGGACGGGCACGACCTGAAAGCGTACCTGCCGGGCGGTGCCTCCGGCGGCATCCTGCCTGCAAGCATGGACGATATCCCGCTGGACTTCGACACGCTACAGCCCTTTGGCTGTTTCATCGGTTCCGCCGCCGTCATGGTACTTTCCGACAAGGACAGCGTGCGCGATGCGGCCTTCAACGTGATGAAATTCTTCGAGGATGAAAGCTGCGGCCAGTGCACGCCCTGCCGGGTGGGCACGGAAAAGGCGGTCAAGCTGATGGCCAAGGAGAAATGGGATCTGGACCTGCTGGAGGAGCTTTGCCAGACCATGGCGGACGCTTCGATCTGTGGCCTGGGCCAGGCGGCCCCCAACCCGATCCGCAGCCTGATCAAATACTTCCCCGAGGAAGTGCCGGGCTGACAACCGGTCAGACCAATGCAGAAAAGCCACCTCGCCGCCGGTGGCTTTTTTGTTATGATGATAGCGCATAAGTCCGCATGCACAGGAGATATCACAACCCAAACCACGGGAGGAAATCGAATGAGCAAGAGCCTGCTATCCCATGCGATCAAATACTATCTGAGTGGAATCGACACCGATACTTTCGTCGATGACTTCATCAAGCGCTGGGACAGGGAACGAAACAGTGGCGAGCTAAGCAAAGACGGAGACAATCTCGACCTTTGCCTGTCCAACATATTTTATGCCATCGATATGTACGACACGGGCGAAACGGACCTGGGCAGCCCGGAGTTGAACAAGGACCACCTGCGAACTGAAATCGGCAAGCAGCTGCACGACCTGATCCGCGCCAATGCGAAATACCGGAAAGTCTACGAAGAGGTAGAAAAGAGCCTGAAAAAATAAAAGCGGGCGGCCCCTTCCGGCCGCGCGCTTTTGGGAGGAATGAAACGCGTTAGCGCAAGTCAGCGATCAACGCTTGCCGTCAAAAACACCGTGGGAGACAGCGGTAATGTCGGAGCGCGAAAGACCGATGTCTTTCAACTGGCTATCGGTCAGGCCCTGCAGGATCAGGCGGGTACGCTCTTCTTCATAGAATTTCATAACCTTCGCCCCGGCAGTGCGGAAAACCGCAGCTACCTTTGCAATCAGACCGCCCTGGCTGTGTCCGGATACCGGAGCAAAACCACCAACTGTCGCGTTCTTCAATGCAGCCATCGTCTTCATCCTCAATTCATGCAGGTAACAGGGGTAAATCAGCGGCGGCAGCGACCTTGGGAGTATTGGGGGAGAGGGAGGGTTGGTCACCGCCGCCGTTCGAGAGATATGTAATAATCTTTCGCCGGAAAAACACGCGGGAAAAAAGCAATCCATCTCTGCAAGAAATGCATAGCTTTCAGCCCTGTAACAAAAGAACCGTTTCATCCGGATTTCATAAAGTCTTGTTACTGGCTTTACCCTGGCTCTTGAAAGTTAGGTTACTTTCCACTTGCGATATGTATCGATCCGATATATAGAGTTTCGGCATATATTGGTGCAGTCCTGACATATCTCGACAAACTTTTCACTTGGATTGGTGTTAAAAGCGGTCAGGCAAACCAAAACGGTGGGGCAAATAGGGGCATAAGAAATGCGGTATTTCCGTATTTGATGACATTTTTCATGATCATGGTGTGACGATGGATATCAGGACAACCTGTCTGGGTGTACTGGCGCTGGGCGATGCCAGCGGGTACGAAATCCGGAAATCCTTTGAAGAAGGTCCCTTCTCCCATTTTGCCGAAGGCGGTTTTGGGTCGATTTACCCTGCGCTCAACAAAATGGAGGTCGAAGGCCTGGTCACATCGCGTTTGCAGGAACAGAAGAAACGCCCTGCAAAGAAGATCTATTCCATTACGGCCAAGGGACGGCTTGTGTTGATGGATGCCTTGTCCAAGCCCCCTCGGGACGACCGGTTCAAGTCGGACTTCCTCTTTACCATGTTCTTTGCCGACTATCTTGATCCGACGGATGTCGAGACGATTATTGATCAACGTGTGAAAAACCTCACAGACAATATCCGCCACATGGAAGAATACTGCCAGGATGACTGCACCCCGCCGACCAAAGGCGCGGTGTTCGTGCGGGACTTTGGCCTGGCCATGCAAAGGGCTGCCCGCGACTTCCTGGAAAATGAGAAACACAAGGCCGTTGCCGCCGCCCTACAGGGTGCGGACAGGGACGAAAGCCCCGGTGATGGCAGGACAGACGATAAATCCCAAGCTGCTGAGTGAATAAGATGAGCAATCGGTTACTGAAGGTCCGCCCTTCCCTTTACATCTCCGCCGGCCTCGCCGTAGCGGTCGGCCTGTGGCTGTGGTCCGGGCAATGGGTCAACGCGGAAGAAAACAGCACACAAGCCCCATCCACCGAGCAGCAGGATGAGGTTGTTGCCCTGCAGTCGGTCCGTACAGCCACGAGCCAGGCACAATTGCATCAGGCCGTGCTGAAAATCAGCGGCCGCACGGCCTATGAAAAACAGGTTCAGGTCAATGCGGAAATCGACGGGCGGATTGCCCAGGTCGATATGGAAGAAAGCCATGCCGTCAAAAAGGGTCAGGTAATCGCCCGGGTGGCAATTGAAGACCGCCAGGCCCGCGTTGCCGAGGCCCAGGCGCTGCTGACCCAGCGTAAGATTGAATATGATGCCGCAAACAAACTCGCGAAAAAGGGCTTTCAGTCGGAAATCCGCCGATCGGAAGCGGCGGCAAACCTGCAATCTGCCAAGGCACAGCTCCGTCAGGCGCAGATCGCGCTGAACAATACGGCCATCACCTCTCCCCTCGACGGTCGGGTCAGGACACAATCTGTTGAGGTTGGTGACTATGTGAAGGGCGGTGACCCGATCGCAACGCTGGTGGATATGAACCCGATCCTGGTCAAAGGTCAGGTCTCTGAACGCGATATCAACGAAATCGCCCTTGGATCACAGGCCGAGGTGACGCTCATCACCGGTCAGGCCCTGCAAGGGATCATCAGCCGCATCGCCCCGGTCGCCGAAGAGGCAACCCGCACCTTTGAAGTGGCCGTCGAAGTCGAAAATCCCGGCAACGTCATTCCCGTCGGCATAACGGCGGAAATGAAACTGCCGCTGCAGCAGGTCAAGGCCCATATCCTGTCCCCGTCCCTTTTGACGCTGAACGATGCTGGCGAGATCGGCGTGAAATATGTCGACGATGACAGCGTCGCCCGTTTCACACCGGTTACCATCGTCGAGGACACCCTGAAAGGCATGTGGGTCATGGGGCTTCCTGACATGGTGAACCTGATCGTCGTCGGTCAGGAGTATGTAAAAGACGGCCAAAAGGTCAAAACTGCCGACGTCGCGGTCAACGGCTGAGCGCAAGGTGAAACGAAGGATAAGCAGGTCTTCCCATGAGTATCATCCAATCCGCCCTCAGTCGGGCGCGAACAGTCATCGCCTTGCTGGTGTTCATCCTGATTGCCGGTTCGATCGCCTATGTCAGCATTCCCAAGGAATCGGACCCGGACGTCAATATCCCGATCATCTATGTCTCGCTCAGCCATGAGGGGATTTCCCCGGAGGATGCGGAACGCCTCCTGGTCCGGCCCGTCGAAAAGGAAGTACGCACCATTGAAGGTGTGAAGGAAATGCGATCCACCGCCTATGAAGGCGGGGCCAATGTGCTGCTTGAATTTGAGGCCGGCTTTGATTCCGACAACGCGCTGGACGACGTGCGCGAAAGAGTGGACACGGCCAAGCCTGAACTGCCGGATGACACAGACGAACCCAGCGTCAACGAGGTTAACCTCAGCCTGTTCCCGGTGCTGGTCGTTACCCTGTCCGGTGACGTGCCGGAACGCACGCTGCTGCGCCTTGCGCGTAACCTGCAGGACGATATCGAGGCCCTTCCGCCCGTTCTGGAAGCCAATATTCAGGGCGACCGCGACGAGACCGTGGAACTGGTCGTCGACCCCATGCTGGTAGACAGCTATGGCCTTCGCCCTGACAGCATTTTCAATGCCTTGAGCCGCTCCAACATTCTGGTGGCCGCCGGTGCAATGGATACCGGCAAGGGTCGTTTTTCGATCAAGGTACCGGGGTTGTTCGAGGATCTGGGCGACATTCTGCGTATGCCGCTAAAGGTCGAGGGTGACGCCGTCGTGACCATCGCCGACGTGGCGACGGTGCGCCGTACCTTCAAGGACCCGACCGTCTATGCCCGCGTCAACGGCGAACGGGCGATCACTCTGGAAGTCTCCAAGCGTGTTGGTGAAAACATCATCGAGACCATTGATCAGGTCCGTAACGTCGTTAACGAAGAGGCCAAGCATTTCCCCGAGGGGGTCAAGGTCGGCTTCAGCCAGGACCAGTCCGGCCAGATCAAGACCATGCTGACGGACCTGCAGAACAACGTGACCAGCGCCATCCTGCTGGTGATGATCATTGTCGTCGCCGCCCTTGGGCTGCGTGGCGGGTTGCTGGTGGGTGTCGCCATTCCCGGCTCCTTCCTGGCGGGTATCCTCGTGCTATATACCGCCGGGATGACGGTCAACGTCGTGGTTCTCTTCTCCCTGATCCTGGCCGTCGGCATGTTGGTGGACGGGGCCATCGTCGTGATCGAATATGCCGACCGGAAACTGGCGGAAGGCGAACCCAAGGAAGTGGCCTATGGGCTGGCCGCCAAGCGCATGGCCTGGCCGATCATCTCGTCGACGGCAACAACGCTGGCGGCTTTCCTGCCGCTGTTGTTCTGGCCCGGGATTGTCGGGGAATTCATGAAGTTCCTGCCAATCACCCTGATCGCGACGCTTACAGCATCGCTTGCCATGGCGCTGGTCTTTATCCCGGTGCTGGGCGCCAGCCTGACAACCGTCCTGCGTCTTGTGGTCATGATTGCCGCCGCTGGTGGCCTCGGGTCTCTTGGCGCGGGCATTGCCGCATCGGCCCTTGGGCAGAATTTGGCGCTTGTCGGCGGCATTCCGCTTGGCCTTATAGGCCTCATCGGCGGTTTCTGGCTGGGTGGTCTGTTCGGGCGTCTGCTGGAACAACGCAGTGCTGAACCGGAAGAGGCCCAACAGCTTTCCGCCAACCATGAAGGGGCAGCCCTGGAAAAGGTCAAAGGCCTGACCGGCGTATATCTGAAAGTGTTGCGCGGGGCGCTCCGCTATCCGGCCCTGGTTCTGCTCGGTGGCCTCGGGGTTCTGATCGTCACCTATGTCGTCTACGGGAAATTTGGCCATGGCGTGGAATTCTTTCCCGAGATCGAACCGGATCAGTCCGTCGTAGTCGTCCATGCCCGTGGCAATATGTCGGTCGATGAACGTAACGGCCTTGTCCTGCAGGTGGAAAAGCACATTCTCGACCTGCAACGGGAAAAGGGTGAGTTCAAGACCGTCTACGCAACGGCGGGAAATTTCCGCGCCCGCGACGATGAAGCCGAAGACGTCATCGGCAAGATCCAACTGGAATTTGCCGACTGGGAACAGCGTCGGTCCGCGGATGTGATCCATCAGGATATCCGTGACCGGACCGCCTATCTGGCGGGTATCTGGGTTGAGGTGAAAAAGGCAGAGGAAGGCCCGCCGACCGGCAAGCCAGTCAATGTCCAGATTTCATCCCGCAACCCTGCCCTCCTGGATCCGATCATCGGGAAACTGCGGACCAAGATGGAAGGCATGGAAGGGCTGGTCGATGTGGAAGACAGCCGCCCCATTCCCGGTATCGAATGGGTACTGACCGTCGACCGCGCGCAAGCTGCCAAGTTCGGCGCGGATGTGGTCAGCATCGGTAACTTCATCCAGTTGGTCACAAAGGGCCTGAAGATCAGCGATTACCGCCCGGATGACAGCGACGACGAGGTGGATATTGTCGCCCGTTATCCGGAGGAATATCGGACAATCGACCAGCTCGACCGGGTGAATATCAGCACCGACAAGGGGCTGGCGCCAATGGGCAGTTTTGTCCAACGCGAGGCGAAGCAGAAAACCGGCCTGATCCGCCGTACGGACGCCAAACGCATCATGTTCGTGCGGGCCGACCTGAAGCCGGGCTATCTGGCCGATGATCAGGTGCGCGAAATCCGCTCCTGGCTGGAGGCCCAGAACCTGCCGGAAGGCGTCGACTATGTCTTCAAGGGCGAGGACGAGGAACAGCAGAAGGCACAGTCCTTCCTGATGAAGGCCTTTGCCGTCGCCCTGTTCCTGATGGCGGTGATCCTGGTGACCCAGTTCAACAGTTTCTATTCCGCCTTCCTGATCCTGTTTGCGGTGATCATGTCGACAGCCGGGGTGCTGATCGGGTTGCTTGTGATAAACCAGCCCTTCGGCATCGTGATGAGCGGGATCGGTGTGATTGCGCTGGCCGGGATTGTGGTGAACAACAACATTGTCCTGATCGACACATTCGACCGTCTGGTGCACACGGAAAAAGATGTCAGAACGGCTATCCTGCTAACCGGGGCGCAACGTTTGCGGCCGGTAATGCTGACGACGGTCACGACAATCCTGGGCCTGATCCCGATGGTGACGCAAACCAATATCGACTTTGTCTCCCGCCATATCTCGGTCGGGGCACCGTCGACACAATGGTGGGTGCAACTGGCAACGGCCATCGTTTTTGGCCTCGCCTTTGCAACCGTCCTGACCCTGGTGCTGACGCCCTGCGCCCTGATGATGCGGGCCAATATCAGCAACTGGCGCGCAAAAAAACGGGCCCTGAAGGAACAAAAGCAATTCGACCAGCAGGCCGCCAATGACGGTGAGTTGAAAGGCTTTCAGGCCGACGCTGCAGAATAGCGAATGTCGGAACCTTGAAAACAGGGCGGCATCCGGTCGGATGCCGCCCTTTCTTTTGTCTAGTCGTCAGCCTCTCCATCAATGTCTATGGCTACGGCCATCGCATCAAGAAGTGGAGACGGATTAGTTTGATTGCGGAGCAGAACCAGACCCACCGTCGGCAAAGCCGGAAAACCTTCGCGTTTTCCCAACGCCCGCAGTGTATTGGGAACGCTGGACCGAGGCATCACAGCAACGGCAAGCCCCACCTCGACCACCGCCAGCAAGGCCGCCAGGTTCGGGCTGCTATAGGCGACACGGTAACGCCGCCCGCAATTGGCAAGGCTTTGAGTCGCCCATTGCCGAACATCGCAATCCTCCCGGAAAACCGCCAGAGGCAGGACATCCCGCAGGTGGACTGCATGACGACGGGAGGCCGCCCAGACCAGTTGTTCCCGGCCAATCAATGTACCCGCCACGCTGTCCAACAGGCGTGTAACAACCGCCAGGTCAAGCATCCCCTGCTCAATTTGGGCCGTAAGATCCACACTTGGCGCACAATGCACCATAATTTCGATCTGTGGATGGCAGGCGGCAAAACTCTCCAGAATTCTAGGCAGGACACTGGCCGCATAATCATCAGGTATACCAAAACGGAGCAAGCCTTCAGGTTCCTGCTTCGTCATGGACATCCATGCCTCTTCCTGCAATTCCAAGATGCGGCGGGCATAGCCCAGAAGTGCTTCTCCCTTTTGCGTCAAACGAACTGTCGGACGTTCCCGCCGGAATAGTTGATGACCCACCATCTGTTCCAGCCGCTGAACCTGCATGCTCACGGCAGACTGCGTACGACCCACACGATTAGCAGCCGCCTGGAAGCTGCCTTCTTCGGCAATGATGACAAAACTGCGCAGGAGGTCGGGGGGAAACTGCTGTTGCATATTTATATCAAATTAATTGACTTTAATATTCAATACTATCAATTGGATTTATCAACAATGATTTTTGATAATCACGGGCGTTCCAAGTTTTCCCGAGGCCCTGATGTGGACTTTAGCCTTTTCCCTTATCCCCTTTGCGTTTTCCATGATAGCCACTCCCGGCCCAAATAATGTCATCGTCATGGTGAGCGGTACAAACTTCGGCTACAGGCGTACCCTGCCGGTTATCCTGGGTATCGTTTTCGGTCTATCGACGTTGATTCTGTGCACGGGACTGGGACTTGGCCAATTGTTCGGCCTGTATCCCGGCATTCATTCCACTCTGAAATATATAGCAACAGCCTATCTGCTGTTCCTAGCCTGGAAAATCGCCTCGGCAGACGGAATATCCAAAGAAAAAAATGAGGAAAAGCCTTTGACCTTCCTGCAGGGCCTTTTGTTTCAATGGGTAAATCCGAAGGCCTGGGTTCTCGCGGTCAGCGCCATTGCAACCTTCACCTCTCCGGCCCTTTCGCCTCTGGGACAGACCTTGATAATCTGCCTTGTCCTGACCTGTGTCGCCATTCCATCCGTATCCGCCTGGGCGATATTCGGAAGCGGAATTGCGCAACTCCTCAAGACCCGGAAAGCGCTTCGGTTTTTCAATATTGCAATGGGGGGCTTGCTCGTATCGTCGCTAATCCCTCTTTATCTTTAACGGCTCAGCCTTTCATTTTTGCCGCACCGCAATATCATTCTTAGAGCCCTTTCGTGAAAACAGGTGATTTTCCCTGTGGGCTTCAGTAGATAAAGGCGTCTGTACGGCATCTGCAAAGGAACGTGAGTTTGGACAACCTGACGATACGCCTGCGTGACAGGCAGGTCCCTTCCGATCACAAGACCGGTTCTTGGGGTGACCTTCTCTTTGTGTTCCATGTCGTCGGTATTCTGGTCGCCATTCTGGGCGTTACCATGCTCTTCCCCCTGCTGGTGGATTGGGAAAGCAGCAATGCCGACTGGCATGTCTTTGTGACATCCGCAGGTGTCTGCCTCTTCACCGGTATCACAGTGGCCCTGGCGACCTATCGCCGCTATCAGAAGGTTGATCGCCGCAAGGGGTATCTGCTGACCGTTTTAAGCTGGGTTATTGTTGGCCTGTTTGGATCATTGCCCCTTGCCTTCAGTTCCCTGAATCTCAGCTTCACCGATGCCTTTTTCGAAACCATGTCCGCCCTGACGACGACGGGTTCCACGGTGCTTGTGGGTCTGGACCATATGGCGCCCGGGCTGCTGATCTGGCGGTCGATCCTGCAATGGATTGGCGGGATCGGTATTGTGGTGATGGCGCTTGTGATGCTGCCGTTTCTGCGCATCGGCGGGATGCAGCTCTTCAAATCGGAATCCTCTGACGTTTCCGACAAACTGGCCCCCCAGATCGTGCGCGTGGCCGGACTGACCGTCCTGGTCTATGTCTCCTTGTCCCTCGCCTGTCTGGCCGCCCTGATCATTGCGGGCATGCCCTTCTTCGACGCCGTCAACCATGCCATGGCAACCATCGCCACCGGTGGCTTTTCCACCAAAGACGCCTCCGTCGGATACTATGACAGCCCGGCAATCGAGGCGGTTCTGATCATCTTCATGATGTCGGGCGCGTTACCGCTCGTCTTTTATGCCCGGATCATCATGCATGGCCGAGGCGCGTTCAAAGCCGAACGACAGATTCCCACCTTTCTGGCGATCTGGATTCTTGCCATCGGAATCGCAACCGTCATTCGCCACAACAGCAGCGCCGTCGAGGCGATTGGATGGCTGGGGGCCTTTCGGCAGGCAGCCTTCAACGTAACCTCGGTTCTCACCGACACGGGCTTTGCCACCACCGATTTCAGCCTTTGGGGTTCGGGGGCTATTGCGCTCTTCATGGGCCTCCTTTTCATTGGAGGCTGTGCCGGATCGACATCGGGTTCCATCAAAGTCTTCCGTTGGCAACTGTTGTTCGGCAGCATCCGCAGCCAGTTGGTGCATGTGCTCTCGCCCAACCGGGTCGTTGCCGTACGCTATCGCGGCAAGGGCGTGGATGACGAGACCATCAGCGTCGTCCGGAACTTTTTCTTCCTTTATATGGTGACCTGGGCAGTACTCTCCTTTGTCCTGATGCTGAGCGGCCTGGACTATCTGTCGGCAACCAGTGCCATTGCGCAGGCCATGGCCGGTGCGGGCCCGGGTCTGGGACCGATCGTCGGTCCGGGTACAAACTTCCTGGGCCTGTCCGATTTCTCAAAATATGTACTGGTCGCAGCCATGCTGCTGGGCCGCCTGGAACTGGCCACTGTCTATGTCCTGTTCCTGAAAGATTTCTGGCGGAAATAACCGGTCAGTGGCGGAAGGTGCCCCAACCGGCCCAGATGCGGCTGGCCGTCGTGACCCAGCAGAGCCCACCAAAGATATAGGCCAGGATCGGGAACCAGCCCGGCAGCAGGCAGATTGCGAATAAAAGCGCGATGGTTTCGGTGCCCTCCGTGAGGCCCCCCAGATAATAGAAGCTTTTGCGGCCCCGAATTTCGGTAGACAGGCCACGTTTGGCGGCGATGATGGCATAAGCCAGGAAACTGCAACCGGTGCCGACAAAGCTGAAAATCAGGAAGGCCGCCGCCAGCGCGTTTTCCTGCGGCGCCATCAGGGCAAAGCCGAAAGGCACCGCACTGTAGAAGATGAAATCGAAAACGATATCCAGATAGCCGCCTGCGTCCGTCGGGTGACTATGCCGCGCGACAGCCCCGTCAAGGCCGTCCGACAAACGGTTCAATCCGATCGCAATCAAGGCGATCAGCGGATGCCCCAGAGCCAAAGCAGGCACAGACAAGAGGCCAATAAAAAAGCCGGCGACAGTCACCATATTGGCTGTCACACCGGCTTTTGAAAGGCGTGCCCCCAGATAGTTCAACGGCGGATCTATCAGGGGGCGAAGTGTTGAATCCAGCATCGCAGACGCAGGACCTGTTACCTAGTCGACCGAACGGAGATGGGTTTGGCCGTTTGTCTTGTCATCCGCTGCAGGCGCATCAGACACGTCCTCGTCATCTTCCTCGTTCAACCCCTGTATCAGTTCCGCCTCTGCCCTCAACTTGGTATAGCTGCGCAGGGAAAACGGGAAGCTGGACAGGTAGGAAATCAGGACAACGGACATGGTTGCCCAAGGGCGCGCGACCAGGAAGGCCACTGCCAGCGCACATACCGCCAGAGCCGGGATCATCATATGTCCGGGCACTTTCATCTTCTTGAACGAGAAAGTGGGCAGATTGCTGACAAGCAAAAGCGCCACCGCCGTCATCCAGACCGCCAGGAAGACCGGGTGAATATATTGGGTCAGACCGGGGATTTCGAAGGTCAGCAGCATGGGCAGCAAAGCAAGCCCCGCCCCGGCAGGTGCCGGGACCCCTTGGAAATAGTTATAGGCATAGGACGGCAGCTTATCGAGCGAGCTGTTAAAGCGCGCCAGACGCAGGCCCATGCAAACCGAGAAAAACAGCGCCACGCCCCAGCCAAATCCACCAAGCGCGTCCAGCAGCCAGAAATAGCAGATCATTGCAGGCGCAACACCGAAGGCAACGAAGTCCGACAGAGAATCAAGTTCCGCACCGAAATCGCTGGACGCCTTCAGCAGACGCGCCATCCGCCCGTCCAGGGTATCCAGAATAGCCGCGATCAGAATAGCACCCGCAGCAAATTCCCAACGCCCCTCAATGGCAAAACGGATGCCACTCAGGCCCGCGCAGGTAGCCGCAACCGTGATTGCATTCGGCACGATCTTGGAAAACGTCGGCCCTTTCAGGCGCGGTGTGCGGCGAGGACGGCGGCGACGGCGTAACATTAGCGAACTTCTCCCTGTCTGGGGCCTTCTTTTCCACGCTGACCGCTGCCAAGGTCGGCCAGAACCGTTTCACCGGCGACAGTCAGTTGGTTCTCACATACCAGGGGAACGACCCCCTTGGGCAAATATACATCAACACGGCTGCCGAAACGAATCATACCAAAGCGCTCACCAGCCTTCAGGTCATCGCCAAGCTGTGCATCGCAAAGGATACGGCGTGCCACCAGACCGGCGATCTGGACAAAGGCTACCTGCTGGCCGCGCTCGTTTTCCGCGACCAGAGACATACGCTCGTTGTCCACGCTTGCCTTGTCCATGGACGCATTCAGGAACTTGCCCGGGCGGTAATGGAGCTTGGTGATCGTCCCGTCAATCGGCGAGCGGTTCACATGTACGTTGAAGACATTCATGAAAATGCTGACCCGGGTCATCGGCGTGTCGCCCATTTCCAGTTCCGGCGGCGGAGGTACATCGCGAATCATCTGCACCACCCCGTCAGCGGGTGCGATTACCAGACCGGGACGCGTCGGGGTGACGCGGTCGGGGTCGCGGAAGAAATAGGCGCACCAGGCGGTCAGGATCAGGCCGGGTATCCAAAGCGGCTCCCAGACCAGCCCCAAGGCCACGGTCACTATGCCAAACAAGGTGACGAAGGCATATCCCTCCCGGTTAATGGGAACCATCACCGGTTTCAGGACATCACGCATGGAACTCATTGATCGTAACACTCCAGATGCTTAATTGAGCCGTCGGCAAAAAGCGGCAACAGCCGCGCCACCTGCCAACAATCTGTATTTAAAGGTTGAGACCGGGAAAAAACAGTCCCGGTCTTCGAGAATTTGTTCAAATTGTAAGAATCAGTTGGCCGGAATCTCAAAAACCTGCCCCGGATAGATCAGGTCGGGATCACGAATCTGCTCTTTGTTGGCCTCATAAATCACCGTGTATTGAAACCCCTCACCCAAAGTCCGGCGGGCAATTCGCCACAGGCTGTTCCCCGGCTGAACGATTATAAAGGCATCACCGGCAAAATCGGTAAAGGGTTCCGCCCTGTTAAACGGCAGCTCGATCCGGCCCAGCATTTCACCACCGGCAACCTGATCCACACGCAGGGTGTAGACACCCGGCACGACCGGCTCCTTCGGGGTCATGCTCCAGCTACCGTCTTCCGCCACCACGGCGCGGCCAACCAGATTATTGTTCAGATAAATCTGAATATCCGCGCCCTCGATCCCGCGCCCACCAAACGTGATATTGCCCTTGTCGTCGTAATCGACAGTGTCGAGGAACAGACCGCCGGTCGCATCCGACACCCCGTTTTCCTCGCGCGGTTTTTGCAGTACGCGCGTTGCCCCCTCGCCGTTTCGCGGCACCAGCAGCGCCAGCGGCTGGGTCGGCTCATCGGTTTTCCGCCCGGCAACATCCTTGCCTTCTTCCGGAACCACCAGCACCACGATGTCTTTCGACTGGGTCTTTTTCCCTTCCGGGGTTTCCGCAGTCACGGACAGCTCCCGGTTACCGGACGGCAGGGGTTCGCTTGGCAGGATCACCCATTCACCGCGCTCATCTGCCTTGACCGTCCCGATCGCCTTATCGCCATCCATGACGGTTACCTTGCTGCCTGCCGGCGCACGGCCCGCGATAACGGTGTCCCCTTCTTCAGAGACCCGAACCACGTCAAATTCCGGAGTATCCTGATTTTTCTTCTCGCCGTCCGAAGCCGTCATTTCTTTCTGAACGGCCTCAGGTTTTGCTGATGACGAGGTATCGGCAGTCTGCGCAGGTGCTGTCTGCACCGATTCGTCCTGGGTATCGGCAACCGGCTTGGGCAAATCATTGGTAAGCAGGAAATTCAGCCCAAGTGCAATGGCGACAATGACAACGCCAATGATGCCAATAACGACCGTTCGGTTCACCAGTACCCTCGCTTTCACGCCTTCACACAGATTGCACCAGAGGAGGAGTTAAGATGAACCCCAATCTGCATGACCAGCCTAGTGAAATCTTTGTTATCTTTATTTAGTATCAGTTGACGAAATCTACTACCCTGCGCCAAATGGCGCAATGAAAAGCGCGCCTTACCGGCGGAAGACGCCGAAATTCCTTCATTCATCGAAAAACTCTGGGAAGATATCATGCCGTTCAGACTGTGGGATTTGCCGACTCGGCTTTTTCATTGGCTCCTGGTTATCCTGGTCATACTCAGCAGCGTATCCGGTCTGCAGGAGAGCATGACGATCCATTTCTATTCCGGCTATGCCATTTTCGCACTGCTGGTTTTTCGACTGTTCTGGGGTCTGTGGGGCAGCACGACGGCGCGTTTCACCGCTTTCATCAAAGGGCCCCGTGCCATTCTGGGCTATGCCGCGACGCTTTTCCATCGCCGTCCAAGCCGCTCATTGGGACATAACCCCCTGGGTGCGCTGTCAGTTCTGGCCCTGATCGGGATTTTGGGCGCACAGGTCGGTTTCGGTCTGTTTGCCACCGATATCGACTTTATCGACATGGGCCCGTTGAGCGATCTCGTCTCCTTCGAAGCGGCAAGCGCATCAATGGACTATCATCGCTTCCTCTTCGATATCATCCTGATCCTGATCGGCCTGCATATCGCGGTCATCCTGTTCTACCGACTGTATAAAAGAGAGAACCTGGTGGGGCCCATGCTCCATGGCCGGATTGACCTGTCCGACACGCCCCAGCATCAACCGAAAGCCAAAAGCCTGTTCTTCCGAGGTCCACTTTGTGCCGTTTTGACGCTGGCGCTATCTGTGGGGCTGGTGTGGTTCACCGTGAAGGTATTGCCGAAAATCCTGTGAGGGCTCAAAACGTCCACCGAGAAGCACAACAAGCGCATACCGCAAGGCATGCGCTTGTTCTTTTGAACCGATTAAATCAACCAGTTCAGTCGAGTTTTTCGCGGAAAGGCTTGTGACAGCCACCACAGCCATTCTTGCCCATATCACCGAGTTGTGCGGCAATCGCACCTTTGTCGGCCCCGCTTCCGGCAACTTCCGCCAGTTTCGCCGCTTTTTCCGACAGATTCGCAGCAGCGGCCTCGAACTTGTCCCAGTCCTTCCAGATATCCGGTTTGGCCCCGGTTTCCGGTTTAGAGACTTCTTCCAATGATGTGCCTTCCGGGAACCAGGTTGGTATGTCCTTTGCCCATTTGGCGATTTCAGCCGCACGGTCTGCGACATCCTGCGCGGACCCTTCGTCCTTTTTCACGAAACCGATGATGGCTTTCATATTCTTGCCAAAGCGTTTCATATGGTCCTGGCGCTCCTTGACCGCTGATGCGGCGTCGATATTCGCACTTGCCACAGAGCCTGCCGCACCGACCAGAACCGCGCCACTCAAGGCGGCTGCAAGAAAGGCCTTCCCCAACATTTTCATCCGAAATATTCCCGTTCCGTTGTTTTCGATACCTGTTCGATCAACGCTGCCGTTTGTCTGGTTGTCTGGCCGCGTCCCTTTGATTGTGCGCGAAAACTTTCCGGCATGTGAAGTCAGAACTTCACACAATTTCTTTACCATGCGACCTTCCACCCTGCATTGACTTCCCCCTAGACACCTCCCCGATTAAAGAGTACTAGGCCCCAGCCAACCAGCACGAGGATTACAATGACCGGCATCACCAGTACCTGCGTTTATTGCGGCTCCAGCGACAAGGTCAAAGAAAGCTATCGCCAGGCGGCGACAGAACTTGGCCGGAAACTGGCCGAACGTAAAATCGAACTGGTCTACGGCGGCGGTCGTGTCGGCCTGATGGGACTGGTGGCCGACGGCGTCATTCAAAATGGCGGCCAGGTGTATGGCGTCATTCCGCGTTTCCTGGACAACCTGGAAGTCGCCCATGAAGGTGTCACCGAACTGGTGCTGACCGAAAACATGCATGAGCGGAAAATGCTCATGGCGGAACGCGCCGACAGCTTCATCGTGCTGCCGGGTGGCCTGGGAACACTGGATGAGACCTTTGAAATCCTGACCTGGAAGCAGCTTCGCCTGCATGACAAACCCGTCGTAATCCTTAACGTCGACGGGTATTGGGACGCGCTGGTCGAACTGATCCACAATCAGATCAACGAGAATTTCGCCAAACCGGCGAATCTGGACCTGTTTTCAGTCGTCAATACGGTGGACGAAGCCCTGGAAGCGTTGGAGAAAAGTCCGACGCCGACACACGAAATCGCGAGCAAGTGGACCTAATTCACTGCTGTTCGCTTTTTCTTAATAATTGCTTTGCTTTATACTGGACGGTATGGAGCAACGGGCGACGCATACCAATACTTACCGCAAACTCGTTGGTGGGACGACCATCAACAGCGAAACCCTGCTGTCCACAGACTACCTGAACCACTTCAACGAACTGGTTATGTTGTTGGAAATGGTGCCCGACATGCCGGACATGTTCGAGGAAGTTAAGGCATGGCAGCCCAAAACCTACCAGGAACATTTCCGCGACAGCTCCTTTACCCATAAAGACCTGGCAGTGATGGCCTATGAGCATTCGCCCGACGACTATCGCCTCCCCTTCGACCAGACCATCGAGGCAATCTATGGCCTGATACGGTCGGAACTGCCGGAAATCGACCGGACAATCCAGCAGGGAAACGCAGATATAATCCGCGAAAAAACGCTGCGTTTCTCGAGCAATCTGCAAAAGCTGATGGACCGGGCCAGCGGCATCATCAACGGTGTCGAACATTACACCAAGGGCGCAGAAGAACTGATCCATGAGGTCGAGGCGGAAGATACCGTCATGAACCAGTCCGCCATCGACAGCCTGTTCGACTGAACCAAGTTTCCTTATTCCCTTCTTCCAATTTGCATCCCCCGGCGGGTGCAGGTATGTTGCTGCGCAACAAGATCGGGAGACGGGAACCAACCCGCAGCGTTTCGTATGCAGGGACCGGCGTCACCCTCCCGCAACGTTCATGAAAAGGAGCGGTACCAACCATGGCGAAGATCCAAGTCAAAAACCCGATTGTGGAGCTGGACGGCGACGAAATGACCCGCATCATGTGGGATTTCATCAAGAACAAGCTGATCCTGCCCTATCTCGACCTGGACCTGAAATATTACGATCTGGGCATCGAAAAACGTGATGAGACCAACGACCAGATCACGGTCGATGCGGCCAACGCGATCAAACAGTATGGCGTCGGCGTAAAATGCGCGACCATCACCCCGGACGAAGCACGCGTCGAAGAATTCGACCTGAAGGAAATGTGGCGTTCGCCCAACGGCACCATCCGTAACATCCTGGGCGGCACCGTCTTCCGCGAGCCGATCGTCTGCGCGAACGTTCCGCGCCTGGTACCGGGCTGGACCAAGCCGATCGTGATTGCACGTCACGCCTTTGGTGACCAGTATCGCGCCACCGACTTCCGCGTTCCGGGTGCGGGCATGCTGTCCATCACCTTCACGCCGGACGATCCGGAAGGTGAAACCATCCGTCACCAGGTCTTCCGTTTCGAAGACGCCGGTGTCGCCATGGCCATGTACAACCTCGACGACAGCATCCGTGGCTTTGCCCGTGCCGTCCTGACCTATGGCCTGATGCGCAAAGTCCCGGTTTACCTCTCCACCAAGAACACCATCCTGAAAGCCTACGACGGCCGTTTCAAGGATCTGTTCCAGGAAGTCTACGAAGCTGAATTCGAAGCACAGTTCAAAGAAGCTGACATCTGGTACGAACACCGTCTGATCGACGACATGGTGGCCTTCTCGCTGAAGGCTCATGGCGATTTCGTCTGGGCGTGCAAGAACTACGATGGTGACGTGCAAAGCGACACAGTTGCCCAGGGCTTCGGCTCGCTGGGTCTGATGACCTCCGTTCTGATGACGCCGGATGGCAAGACGGTCGAGGCGGAAGCCGCCCATGGTACCGTTACCCGTCACTATCGCCAGCATCAGGAAGGCAAGGAAACCTCCACCAACCCGATCGCGTCGATCTTCGCCTGGACCCGAGGCCTGCAGTATCGCGGCAAATTCGACAGCACGCCGGAAGTGGTGCGCTTTGCCGAAACGCTGGAAAAAGTCTGCATCAACACCGTTGAACGCGGCCATATGACCAAGGACCTGGCGCTGTTGGTCGGCGCCAACCAGCCCTGGCTGACCACCAACCAGTTCCTCGACAAACTGGACGAAAACCTGTCCAAGGAAATGGCTACCTGGTAAGTCATCGCTGAATTATCAGTGACGTTGAAACGGCCCGGGTTATCCCGGGCCGTTTTCTTTTGGCAAAACAGTTATGCCCGACAAATGATTGCCGATGGCCCGGGCCTATACAATCATAGGCGGCTTTTTGGATTTCAAACTTTTGAGGCCCTTCATGATCATCGATCACCGTACTTACAACATCGTACCGCGCCGCACGCAGGACTATCTGGCGGCTTTCAAGGAATACGGCCTGCCGGTACAGATGAAGCATCTGGGCGGCCTTGTCGGCTATTATATCTCGGATATCGGGCCGCAGAACCAGTTGGTCCATCTTTGGGCCTATAAGAGCCTGGCCGATATGGAAGAACGCCGGGCCAAACGCAATGCCGACCCCGATTGGGCGGTTTTCCTGGAAAAGACGAAAGGGCTGGTCCAGTCGCAGGAAACAAAAATCCTGCGCGCTGCGGATTTCTCACCGTTGATCGACCTACCGGACTGATGTCAGGCAGCCGGGGCGCGGGAGTTCCTGCGCCCTACCCCCATTTGATCCGGTCGTCGGGAAGGTTTTTTTCAACCATTTGTGAAAGCACCGGGTGAATTTGCACCACCGCACGGGCCATTTCCTCATCTGCGCTTAGACAATAAACCCCGATATGGTCATGCACGAAGGCAGTCAGCACATTGGGAAAGCTGGTACAGACTTCCTGATGGGACCAGTCATCCTTGACGTGAACCTCATAAGGGTTCCCTTCCACCTCATCCTGCGGATAGTGAACAATGGGGATGGACAACAAGACCAGACGCGACGCCGCAAGCGTCTTTTCCATCACAGCCTGCGCCTCTTCCTTGGTCATATGTTCCAGGATATCGCCGTAAAGCGTGAGGTCCAGTTTGCCGATCTCGTCAAAATCGAGTGTGCGAACATCCTCATTGTACAGCGTGCCGTAGAGGGATCGCAGGTCAAAGCGTTCAATATAAGGTTCCCAGACCTCAACCCCGATCCAGTCGGCATCCGGCAAATGCTCCGCCAGCAGGTTGTGATAGGTGCCCGAACCGACGCCCACATCCATGACCCGCCTGATCATCCCAAGATCATATAACTTCTTCAAAAGCAGGGTCGTATAGAGCTTGCCGAACTGTGAACTGCCAGGCATGTCGCCTCCCGCATCAGGGACCAGGAAAAACAGCCTCTAATCTAGCGGGATTCGCAGTAGGTGCAAAACCCGATTACGCACACCCAAGAAAGACAGCAACATTGTCAAAAATGACACAACTTATGTCATTCAAGACTCATATTCCCTTTATCATCAATGGGGAAGTAGGGATTCCACGCAACTTCCCAGGCGTGGCCATCGGGATCGGTGAAATAGGCATGATAGCCACCCCAGAAAACATCCTGCGGCTCCTTGGTGACCGTGCCTCCGGCGGCGCGGGCCTCGTCAATCACGGTGTGGACCTCATCCTTGCTGCGTGTGTTGAAGGCAAGGGTAATACCACCAAAACCGGATTGCGATTCACCAAGATTACCGTCTTCCGCCAGCATTTTCCGGGGATAAAGGCCCAGCGCCAGTCCGTTTAACTGGTAAAAGGCAACGCTGTCTTCGCCTTCCTCCGCGGGATGCGCCTTCCATCCCATCGCCTCATAAAAGGACTTTGCACGTGGAAGGTCGTCAACGCCGAGCGTGACGAGGCTTAGTCTTTGTTCCATTTCCAATCCCCCTTAGTATTATCGTTCACAACCCTGAACCATGGGACCTAATGCAGGCATAGAAAAACCACCCGGTTGACCTTGGTCAGCGGACAGGCATTCGCCATATGATCCTTGTCCCAGAGTTTAAGCTTGGTCGTTCCTTTTGGGCATGCCTTCAGGGCAATCTCACTGACAGCGGCGCGCGTGGTGTTATTGCCATTATAGCAAACACCAACGGTCTTCATACCATCAGGTGCGGAACGGGTATCAATCGTATCCGTTATGGACGGATCGTTGGCGCAGGCCGCAAGCCCCCCGGCCAACACCAGGGTTATCACCATTCCACGCAGCATCTTGCCGGTCATGACCTCTCCAGTCTCCTTACATCAAGGCACGCATGGCATCGTCAATCCCGTGCAGGGTCAACGGATACATACGTCCATCCATCAAACGATCCATGATCTTGAGCGATTCATAATACCCCCACCGCCCTTCCGGCTGGGGGTTGATCCAAACCGCCTTGTGGAACTTGTCCAGCAAACGGCCCATCCAGACCTCGCCCGCCTCCTCGTTCCAATGTTCCACACTTCCGCCGGGATAAACAATTTCGTAGGGGCTCATAGTGGCATCCCCGACGATGATCACCTTGTAATCATCGGGATAGGTCCGCAACACATCCATGGTCGGGATCTTGTTCTTCCAGCGGTTACGGCTGTCCTTCCAGACCGATTCATAGAGGCAATTGTGGAAGTAATAGAATTCCAGATGTTTGAATTCCGCCCGCGCGGCGGAAAACAGTTCCTCACAGACCCGGATATGATCATCCATGGAACCGCCCACATCGAAGAACAACAGCACCTTCACCGCGTTATGACGTTCCGGCACCATTTTGATATCCAGCATACCGCCGTTGCCGGCAGTACTGCGAATCGTATCCGCAAGGTCGAGTTCCGTTGCGGCCCCTTCGCGGGCAAAACGACGCAGCCGCCTCAACG
Source organism: Aestuariispira ectoiniformans (assembly GCF_025136295.1). GTDB lineage: Bacteria > Pseudomonadota > Alphaproteobacteria > UBA8366 > Aestuariispiraceae > Aestuariispira_A > Aestuariispira_A ectoiniformans. The sequence goes on from NZ_CP062788.1 coordinate 3,287,386, forward strand.
CCACTTTGATATTGCGGGTACCCAGTTCGACGTCGTCGGCGAGATTCTTGAATTCTCGCTTGTCCCAGACCTTTACCGCACGCCGATGGCGGCTTTCATGCTGACCAATGCGTATGCCTTCAGGATTATACCCATATGCGCCGAAGGGTGAGGTTCCCGCCGTGCCGATCCACTTGTTACCCCCCTGGTGGCGCTTTTCCTGTTCAGCCAGTCGTTTACGCAGGGTCTCCATCAATTTCTCGAAACCGCCCAAAGCCTCGATCTGCACCTTTTCCTCTTCAGACAGATGTTTTTCCGCCAGCCTGCGCAGCCAGTCTTCCGGGATATCCTGCGCCTCAAGCCCGCCATCCGCCTCAAGGCCTTTGAAGACTTGGCCGAACACCCGGTCGAACCGGTCCAGGTAACGCTCGTCCTTCACCAGGGCGGCGCGGCTCAGATAATAGAAATTATCGACGCTATATTCCGCAACACCGCGTTCCATCGCCTCAAGCAGCATCAAATACTCCTTGATGGATACCGGCACACCGGCGTCGCGAAGTTCTGTGAAGAGATTGAGGAACATTGGCGCCCCGGCCGATTGACTTTTGAATGCGTCCGCAAAGATAGTCCCCCCGTCGGGTCGATGGCAATCCCCAAGCTTTCAGCGCGGGCAACCGTAAACCACGGTAATATCACACCTTATTCACTCGAAAACCCTTGAGGCTAAACGATTTTCTAAGTAGTTTTATAGGGAACCTGGGGCTGGGACATGAGAGGTGATATTTATGGGGCCTGGGCACTTGCAAGCGTGCCGCCCGTAATCACCGGCATGATGTGGAGGAGGACGCATTGTGGCAGATGAGACAAATGGTACGTCTCTCAATGAATTAGTCGACGCAGCGCGCGATTCTTCTGCCGGTGGACGCGCACAACTTCTGGAATCCCTCAACGCCATCTGTCTGAAGTCCGGCCAGGAACTCAGCCCATCGGAAAAAGCCATCGTATTCGATATTTTCCGCCAGCTTGTCCAGGTTGTCGAAGTGCGGGTTCGCAAGACATTGGCCCGTATTCTGTCCGACCGGGGCGACGTGCCTCACGATCTCATCATGACGCTGGCCAACGAGGATATCGACGTGGCCGAACCGGTTCTGCGTCTCAGCCAGGTTCTGGAAGACACGGACCTGATCAAGGTCATCGCCAGCCAGGCAGAGGCGCATCAACTGGCGATTTCCAAGCGCGATAACCTGTCCATCGCCGTCACCGACGCCCTCGTAGAAACCCAGAACCGCAATGTCATCTGCTCTCTGCTGCGCAACGAGGGGGCCGAAATCCGCGAAGGAACAATGCAGATCCTGGTCGAACAATCCATAGATGACCGGGAATATCAGGAACTTGTTTCCCGCCGACGGGAACTGACCACCGACATGGCCCGGCGGATGTATAGCTGGGTCGGCGAGGCCCTGCGCAGCCATCTGACGGAAACCTTCCCCGCAATCGACTGGGAACTGGACGAAACCGTATCGGAGGCCGTAACGCGGGCATTGGAGGAAACGGATTTCGCGGACGAAGACGGCGTGGTTGCCTCCATTCTTGGTGACAGCGGCTATAAACCTCATCCGCGATCAATGGTCAGTGCCCTTAAAAACGGCGATATCCGGTTGTTTGAGGAACTGTTCCGCGACCTTACCGACCTGTCGGTCAATTCAGCCACCCGTGTGCTCTACGATGCCGGACCGGAAGCCCTGGCCATCGCCTGCAAGGCGGCCCATGTGGACGCACCTACCTTTGGCGATATTATCTGCTATCTGCAGGGCGGCGGTGATACCAAAAGGTTCCGCCAGAGCCAGGCCTATATCAAGCTGATGGACTATTTCGAACGCATCGACGCAAAAGGCGCTGAGCGTGTGCTCAACGCCTGGCGCGAAACCCCTGTGGATGCCTGGTAAGCCTTTATAGCAGGGCCTCAGATGTAATCCGGTGCACGCCTTCCCGTTCCATCGCGGCATGGGCCTGTGCGAGCGATCCTTCCAGATCGATGGCACGGCAGGCATCATCGATTACATAGGTTTCAAACCGCGCATGGCGGGCGTCGAGGGCAGAATAAAGCACACAGAAATCCGTTGCCAATCCTACCAGGAAAAGGCGTTTTGCCCCGCGCTGGCGCAGATAGCCTGTCAGTCCCGTCGCCGTCATATGGTCGTTTTCATAAAAGGCGGAATAGGAATCCATCTGCGGGCGGAAACCTTTGCGGATAACCATCTGTGCGCGGTCCGTTTGCAGATCGGCATGAAAATTCGCGCCCGGCGTTCCCTGTACGCAGTGATCAGGCCAAAGAACCTGCTCGCCATAGGGAAGATGTGCGGTCTGGAACGGGTCTTTGCCGTCATGGGACGAGGCAAAGGACTGATGGCCCGGCGTATGCCAGTCCTGGGTCAGCACCACGTGATTGAACCGCGTGCTCAAGCCGTTGATGACCGGGACAACCTCATCACCCTGTGGCACCGCTAGTGCACCGCCCGGGCAGAAATCGTTCTGAACATCAATAATCAGAAGAACGTCGGTTTCGCTTTGCAGATCAATCTTGTCGCCATTCTGCGGCATGGTGGTGCTCCCATTCATATCTATTCAATTGAACTCCCGCGCCTCGCGGAGAAAGGCACCGCAACCTGATATTATTATGGCTCATTTATAATGGCGCTTGGCGTTTCCTCCAAGAGCCGGTATTTTGTGATCACTTTTTCTTTGTCCAATATGATACGAAACTCTGGAACTGACCAGATCGAAAGGCCGGGAACAGGCAATAACAGGCCCGGAATAGAAGGCTAAAATCATGAGCATCGACGACTATAAAAACCACGGGGATCAGGCCTTCCGGCGCGGCGATCTATACGGCCGCGACATGGAGATGACCTATGCGGGCGTACAAAGCTTCATGCGCCGAAAATATACCCGTGACCTGACCGGCGTCGATGTGGCCGTGACCGGCATTCCGCTGGATATTGCCACCACCTACCGTCCCGGCGCACGCCAGGGTCCGCAGGCCGTTCGCGCAGGTTCGGTGCAACTGGCAGAACTTAACGCCTTTCCCTGGGGCTTCGATCCCTTCGATCATCTGGCAGTGGTCGATTACGGCGATGTCTTTTTCGACCACGGTTTTCCTGAGGAAATCCCGGACGTCATCACCAATCACGTGAAAGATATCCTGGACCAGGGCGTCAGTACGCTTTGCATGGGCGGCGACCATTTCGTCACCTATCCGATTCTGCGCGCCTATGCGGAAAAATACGGGCCGATCAGCCTTGTGCATTTTGACGCGCATCCCGACACCTGGGACGACACGGGTGAGCCGTTGAACCACGGCACCATGTTCACCCGCGCCGTCAAACAGGGCATCGTCGACCCCAAGCATTCCGCCCAGATCGGCATCCGCACGATCGCCGATGATGTGGGGTTCAACATTTTCAACGCACCCTGGGTGCATGAAAACGGCGTGAAGGCCCTGGTCGAGAATGTGAAGGAAATCGTTGGTGATCGCCCGGCCTATCTGACTTTCGATATCGACTGCCTGGACCCGGCCTATGCGCCCGGCACGGGCACCCCGGTCGCCGGTGGGCTGACCAGCCATCAGGCCCTGTCGATCATTCGCGGCCTGCAGTCGGTCAACTGGGTCGGTATGGATATCGTGGAAGTCGCCCCCGCCTTCGACCATGCGGAGATCACGGCAATCGCCGCCGCAACCATCGCGCATGACTATCTCTGCCTGTTGGCGAACAAAAAGAAGGAACAATCCTGAAACCGGTCAGGTGATGGTCACTTCGCCGCGTAGATCCTGCGTCATGGCCTCCGCCACGGCAGGAATATCAGACGTCAGCGACAGTAGCACCTGCAGTTTGGTGACTGCAGCCTCAACGGTCATATCCGATCCGCTGATGATTCCGATATCGGCCAAAGCGCGGCCCGTGGCATAGCGATAGAGATCAACGCTGCCGAAGTGACATTGGGACACAGCCACCACGACAACTCCGGCATCGACCGCCCGTTTCAAGGCCGCCATGAACCCCGTGTTCAGGTCGGGACCGTTCCCCGCCCCATAACATTCCATGACCAGTCCCTGCAGGCCGCTGTCGACAAGGGCATCCACGACGGCACCACTGATCCCCGGATAAAGCTTCAACAGGCCGACCTGCGCCATTGCGCGTCCCTCTTCCACATTGGGCAATGCGGCGCGCAATTCACCGGGCTTCGCATCACGGCCCCGCATCCGCGGCGCATCGAATGCCGCAAGTCCGAAGGAATGGACCTTGGTCGTCCGGTTTCCCTTCATCAGCCGACCGCCGAACCACACGAAGACATCCCGTGACCGGTCTTCCGCCAGGGCGGCAAGCGCCCCCTGCACATTCGACAGGCCGTCGCTGTCTGCCTCCGACATGGGAATCTGGCTGCCCGTGATAATCACCGGCAGGCGTGAGGGTTCCAGCAAGAAAGACAGGGCGGACGCGGTAAAGGCCAAGGTATCCGTGCCATGCAGCAACAAAACGCCGTCCGCCTTTTCACCCAGCCGGGTGATCTCGTCGGCAATCCTGCGCCAGTCGCCCGGTTCCATATTGGAACTATCCAGAAGCGGCGTCATTTCTGCGAATTGAACGTCCAGGCCCGGTGCGAAGTCAGGGTCAGCCACGATATTCTTCAACCGGCCCAGAAAATCCGGATCAGGTGCAAATCCCCGTTCGGTTGCGCGCATGCTGATCGTGCCGCCGGTATTCAGGATTAGAACGGATTTCCGCATATCGCCAGATCCTCACCCATCAGGTCCATCGTTCTTATATGGTTATATATGGATTTCCGGTCGCCCTGCCGGATGAAAACTTGGGGAGAGCAGGCCCCTATCCCTCGACAAAAAAAGTTCCTGCTCGCGGATGTGATGAAAGCCAAGTTTTAATTATCTCTCACACCCTATCCCCAAGCCGACATTAGTAAAAAGATAAGAGTGTCAGCAATTTCGCAACTTTGCTCAATATGGCGCAATATGACGCAGTATTTGCATCAAATAACGCTATCATCTGAAAAGAACTTTATATAATCTCCGTCGGAACAACAGGTCAGTGATGGGTTGAGCAAGGGTAAAATGGCAGAAACGCTGGAAGTTTTTGCGAGCAATCTCAAATTGCTGTGCAGCTTTTATCCCTCCATTGCGGAGGTAACGCGACGTCTGGGCGTCAACAGATCCCAGTTCAACAAATATCTGACAGGCCGCCACCGGCCCTCCCCCCATCTGTTGCGCCGCCTTTGCGATTTCTTCGGCGTGGAAGATTACGAGATTTTCCTGCCGCATGAACAATTCCGCCAGATCGTGGCCCTGCGGCCCCAGGACAGGAACGCTACCGCCCCCCTCGACCAGTCCGCACATAACCCGCATCTCGCCGCCCTGATGCGCGCATCATCCCCAACCCAGCTTGCCCGCTACTGCGGATATTATTTCGAGTATTCCTATTCCATGTCCAAACCGGGCAAGATTCTGCGCTCACTGGCCTATATCGGGGAAGAAGGCGATCAGGTCTACCACCAAAGGATCGAACGGCTGACGCCGCCCGGCGCTGTCCGGCGCCCCATCCACTGTAAATATAAAGGCGTTACCCTGTTCCTGCATGACCGGCTTTTCCTGATCGACTACGAATCGCTCACGGCCAATGAGGTAAGCCAGACCATTCTCTATCCTGCCTATCAAAACCGGATCACACGGCTGACCGGCCTGAAAATGGGTGCCGCCGCGCGAGAACAAAGAACCCCGGCCTGTACCCGTGTCCTGTGGGACTATCTTGGCCGCAATATTCAACCCGGCCGCGCCTTCCGCCACTGCGGCCTGTATAGTCCCGACGATCCGGAAATAGATGCCAGCATCCTCCCCCTTATAGACAACAGCCGCACCGGCGATCCTTTCGCCTTTGTGGCAGAGGCACAATAAGCGGTCATAGCAACCTTTGCCGCAAATCCGGCCAGGGCCGACGCAAATCCGGTATAGCCATTGGACGAAAGCCGCTAAAAAATGTGATAATAGTATTCAAAGCCGCCGGACCAGCGGCAAAAAAACGAAATGCATCAAGCGTTTGAGGAAACACGGGATCATGGCGCAGGATAAATCCGTCACTTTCACATTGAACGGCCAACAGGTCGAAGCACAGGCAGGCGAGACCATCTGGCAGGTTGCCCAGAAGCAGGGCGTGGAAATCCCGCATCTCTGCTATACGCCGGAACCGGGCTATCGCGCCGATGGGAACTGCCGCGCCTGCATGGTCGAAGTGGAAGGCGAACGCACGCTGACCGCCTCCTGCGTCCGCGAGCCCAGCGACGGCATGGTGGTCAACACCGCCAGCGAACGCGCCAAGAAATCCCGCAAGATGGTTTTCGAGCTGCTGATGGCTGACCAGCCGGAACGCGAAAAAGCGCATGATCCCGACAGCCGCTTCTGGAACTGGTCCACCGAAATCGGCCTGGAAGGCAGCCGTTTTCCCGCCCGCGAAATGCCCAAGCTGGACGCCAGCCACCCGGCCATGCGCGTCAATCTGGATGCCTGCATCAATTGTAATCTCTGTGTACGCGCCTGCCGCGAAGTCCAGGTGAACGACGTGATCGGCATGGCCTATCGCGGCCATAACGCAAAAATTGTCTTCGATCTCGACGACCCGATGGGCACCTCCACCTGTGTCGGCTGTGGCGAATGCGTCCAGGCCTGCCCGACGGGCGCCCTGATGCCGACCACCATGCTGAAAGAAGACCAGACCATCAAATACGCCGATGGTGCCGATAAGGTCGTCGACAGTTCCTGCCCCTTCTGCGGCGTTGGCTGCCTGACGCGCATTCATGTGAAGGACAACCAGATCATCAAGGTCGAGGGCCGCAATGGCCCGGCCAACGAAAACCGCCTTTGCGTCAAAGGCCGCTTCGGCATGGATTATGCCAGCCATCCGGCCCGCCTGACCAAACCGCTGATCCGCAAGGAAGGCGTTCCCAAGGCCTGGGATGACGAGGTGGACCAAGCTAATCCCTACACCCATTTCCGCGAGGCAACCTGGGAAGAAGCCTTGGAAAAGGCTGCGGGCGGCTTGAGAAAGGTTCTTGCCGAAAATGGCCCCAAGGGTCTGGCCGGCTTCGGTTCCGCCAAAGGGTCAAACGAAGAAGCCTATATGTTCCAGAAACTGGTCCGCACCGGCTTTAAGTCCAACAACGTTGACCATTGCACCCGTCTCTGCCATGCCTCCTCTGTCGCGGCACTGATGGAAGGCATCAGCTCCGGTGCGGTCTCCGCCCCCTTCCGGGCAGCAGAGGAATCCGATTTCATCATCATGATCGGCTGCCGCCCCAACTGGAACCACCCGGTTGCGGCCAGCTATTTCAAACAGGCTGCCAAACGCGGTGCCAAACTGGTGATCATGGACCCGCGCGGCCAGAATATGGCGCGCTTGGCCTGGAAGCATCTGCAGTTCAAACCGGGCGCAGATGTGTCCATGCTGAATGCCATGATCCACACCATCATTGATGAAGGCCTGATCGACGAACAGTTCATCCAGGCCCGTGTCGATAACTTCGACGCCATCAAGGAAAAGGTGAAAGACTTCACGCCTGAGAAGATGGCTGAAATCTGCGGCATTGATGCGGAAACCCTGCGCGAGGTTGCCCGCGCCTATGCCAAGGCGGACAAGTCCATCATCTTCTGGGGTATGGGCGTTTCCCAGCATGTCCACGGCACCGACAACAGCCGTTGCCTGATTCAGCTTGCCATGATCACCGGTCAGATCGGCCGTACAGGCACGGGCCTGCATCCGCTGCGCGGGCAGAACAACGTCCAGGGCGCATCCGACGTCGGACTGATCCCGATGGTCTACCCGGATTACAAATCCGTTGCGGATGAGGCCGTGCGCAAGCGTTATGAGGACTTCTGGGGTACCGAACTGGACCCCAACCCCGGTTTGACCGTGGTTGAAATCATGAATGCAATCCACGCCGACGAGATCAAAGGCATGTATATCATGGGTGAAAACCCGGCCATGTCCGACCCGGATGTGCATCACGCCCGTGGCGCGCTTGCCAAGCTGGAGCATCTGGTCGTGCAGGACATCTTCATGACGGAAACCGCCTTCCACGCGGATGTGATCCTGCCTGCCAGCGCCTTCCAGGAAAAATGGGGCACCTTCACCAATACCAACCGGACGGTGCAGATGGTCCGCCCGGCGCTCGACATGCCGGGCGAGGCACGCCAGGACTGGTGGATCATCCAGGAAATCGCCAAGGGCATGGGGCTCAACTGGAGTTACACCCACCCGAAGGATGTCTTCACCGAAATGACCCAGGTGATGGCGTCGATCCAGGGCATGACCTGGGATCGCGTCGACCGCGAGGAATCGATAACCTATCCCTGCACCAGCGCCGAAGATCCGGGCCAGCCCTATATCTTCATCGAGGATTTCCCGACCCAGACCGGCCGCGCCAAACTGGTACCGACCGACCTGGTCCCGCCTGCGGAGGTTCCCGACGATGAGTTCCCCATGGTCCTGACCACGGGCCGTCTGCTGGAACATTGGCATACCGGCGCCATGACCCGCCGTGCAACGGTATTGGATGCAATCGAGCCGGAGGCCGTCGCCCATCTGCACCCAAAAACACTGGACCGCATGGGCATTCAGCCGGGTGACTTTGTGGACGTTCACACCCGCCGCGGTTCCATCCGCGTCAAGGCGCGTATCGACCGCGATGTTACCGATGGCATGGTCTTCGTGCCCTTCTGCTTTGCCGAGGGCCCGGCCAACATGCTGACCAACCCGCAGTTGGACCCGTTTGGTAAAATTCCGGAGTTCAAATACTGCGCCGCGCGCGTAGAAAAAGCCCCGGACGATCACCCCGCCGCAGCGGAGTAATCAAAATGGATAATCACAAACAGCCCCGGAAACGGGGCTGTTTTCTTATATGTTCAGCATTGCTTAAACTTCACCAACTATACTTGTTTAATAAACGAACTTTTGCGTCGACATTCAGGAGGAGCCACCCTTGCGCCTTGTCCTGGTCGCCTTCTTATCCGTCCTGCTGACCCTGCCCGCCGTGGCCGGGCCAATCGATAAACTGACCTTCTACACCGAGGACTTCCCACCCTATCAGTTTGTCGAAGACGGTGAGTTGAAGGGAATTTTTGTGGATATCCTCCGGGAAGCCTTCAGACAGACAGAGACAACCAAAACGGTACAGGACATCCATGTGGTCCCCTGGGCGCGCGGCTACAATATCGTTCTGGCAACCCCCAATACCGTTCTTTTCGGCACGTCCCGCACAGCCGCCAGAGAGGATAAATTCCTGTGGGTCGGCCCCGGCACCAGTTCCGACCACGGCATACTTGCCCGCAAGTCGGATCACCACAGGATTGGAAGCCTGGATCAACTGAACCGCTATCTGACGGCCACAATCCGCGATGACGTCGCAGAACAACTGTTGCTGGAAGGCGGTGTCCGCAAGGAAAACCTGTCACGCCAGTCAAACCAGGATTCAATCGTCCGCCTGCTGTCCATCAAACGGGCGAATTTCTGGGCCTACAACATCATGGTCGCCTTCCATGTGTTGAGGAAACATGGAATCGCCGACGATTATGAGGTCATATTCACCCTGCGGAAGGGACAGAACTGGCTGGCCCTGAACCTGCGATCTGATCCAGCCGCAGTGGCGGCATTGCAGAGCGCCGTCGATTCCGTTCGGCGCTCTCCGGTTTATGAGGAAATCCTCGCGCGATATCGGTAAAGCCAGCCCCCTCACGCCTTGCAATGCAGATGACGGGCGGTCCGCCTGCTCAGCCCCTGTTCTTTTTGTATTTGCGCATCAGCATGTTGCGTTTGGTCGCGGACAGACGATCCAGATAGGTTTTGCCGTCCAGATAATCCACTTCATGCTGGATGACCTGCGCCAGCCAGCCTTCCGCCTCCAGTTCCTGCGCACAGCCTTTGCAGTCCAGATAGCCGACCTTGATTGATTTCGGACGGGTGATCTCTGCAGAGATGCCGGGAAAGCTGAGCGAGGCTTCGGTGAATGTCTGTGTTTCTTCGCCGGACCATAAGATTTCCGGGTTGATGAGAGCCAATGGTTGGCGCGCGCCCTCTTCCTGCAGGTCGATGACAACGATGCGTTGCAGCAGTCCCGCCATATTGGCGCCGATCCCGACGCCCTTCTCCCGATAAAGCAAGTCGAACATGGCCTCGACGGTCTCCCGAACGCCGTCATCCACCTCGGCAACCGCCGTGGCTTTCTTACGGAAGATGGGGTCGGGACCATAGGTCAATTGAAGGGGATGGCGGGTCATATCTTGAGCCTGTTTTCGAATGGGCGTGCGACATCCTTGTATGGATTACTGCCAGCGAATACAAGCCGGTCAGGGAATAGCCGCCATGCCGGAATCTGCCTTTTCCACGGCTTCCGGGATGGTCAGGATAACGGTCGTCCCGACATTCTCGACACTTTGAATCTGCACGTCACCATTCAGCAATTCTGCAAGGCCCTTCACAATGGCAAGGCCCAACCCGGTTCCCTCTCGTGTGGAAGCCACATCCGGCGCGCCGCGATCATAGGCGTCGAAAATCCGGTCCAGCAATTCCTCGGGGATACCGATGCCTGTATCCGCCACAGTCAGCTTCAGGCTGTTTTCCCGATTTGCCGCAGCCGCGGCAATACGGATTGCACCGTCCGGCGGCGTAAACTTTGCCGCGTTGGTCATCAGATTGATCAGGATTTGCTGCAACAGGCCGGGGTCTGTGTGAAATTCCGCAACATCCTCGGCCACGACAACTTCACAACTGGGATGCGCCCCTTTCAAAGAAGAACACACCATGCCGCAGGCCTCGTCGAGCAATTTGTTCAAATCCACCCGCTGGGCCTGAACGATCATACGACCGCTTTCCAGTCGTGAAATATCCAGAAGATTGTCGATCAGCGCCAGCAACTGTGTCGCCGCACGGTGAATGGAATTCGCATAGTCCCGGTCACGGGCCATATCCTCGCCCAAAATACCTGTCCGGATAATGTCCGAAAAGCCCAGGATCGCATTCAAAGGGGTCCGCAGGTCATGGCTCATATGGGCGATGAAGTCCGATTTGGCCCGGTTGGCCTGATCCGCCCTGCCAATCGCCCGTTCCAGATCCAAGGTGCGGTCCTGAACCCGCCGTTCCAGCGTCCTGTTGAGTTCCGCCAACTGTTCCTGGGCGTGACGGGATTTGGTGATATCCTCTTCCGACACGACCAACGCCACCTCACCCGACAAAGGATCACGGCCAAGCGTTATATCAATGCTGTGCCAGCGCATCCCGACATTGGTCCTTACCCGGAACTCGCCTGACGTTTCGGTATTCGCACGTGCCGCCGCCAGCAACACACGGCCTTCTTCCGGGTCAACAAAACGCTCAATAAAATCACCGCGCTCTATGCCCGACACGTCGTCATAACATTCAGATGCAGCCGGGTTCTGGGACAGGAATTCTCCTGCCAGCGTGAAGGAACTGACGATCAGGGATGTATAGCGCATGGCTTCCAGCATGCGCAGGCCGTGCGGATCTTCGTCCAGGCGAACATGGGCATCCACCTCGATCAGAACGGCGTCCCGCGCATCCTCGCCGATTACGACGGGTGACAGGTTCAAAACCACTGTGACCGGATGACCCATGGGGTATAGGGTCCAGGTCTCGGAGGCAAACTCGCCTTCCGGCGTGTTGTCAAAGACCTGGCGCAGGCGCTGCCGAACCGTTGCGCTGTCGCTGGAATAATCCCGCGATAGCAGGTCTTCCAGACTATCGGCCCGCCAGAACTTTACCGCAGCCCTGTTTGCCCACCAGATGGAATGGCAGGCCACATCAAACAGCCAGACAGGCCGACTGATAGCGTCGAACAGCTCAAGGCTCTCTCCATCCAGGAAGTGTCGTTTGCGGGCCCCCTGCGCCACTTTACCCTCTCTCGCAACTCACTTGCTTACACCAGTCCGGCCATTTTTTAACGCCGCCGTGTCCGGCACCCCATTACGTAGGATTATATTCAAGCATTGTCGAAAATAACAGCCCGCTCCTGCAGCAAAAAATACGGGCCGCGCAAAGCGCGACCCGTAAACTTACAGAGAGGCTGACGCCCGGGACTTAGAACAAGCCCTGAATGTCGCCTTTGTCATCCAGATGGATGCTGTTGGCTGCCGGTACACGCGGCAGGCCCGGCATGGTCATGATCTCACCGCAGATTGCAACGATGAAGCCAGCACCCGCCGACAGACGAACTTCACGGACCGGAACCACATGGCCGGTCGGCGCACCGATCAGGGTCGGGTCGGTGGAGAAGCTGTACTGGGTTTTCGCCATGCAGACCGGCAGATCGCCGTAACCGGCATCTTCCCATTCCTTGAGCTGCTGACGGACCTTCTTGTCGGCAATCGCCTCGTCCGCGCCATAGATGTTGCGGGCAATGGTGTTGATCTTGTCGAACAGCGGCATGTCGTCTTCATACAGCGTACGGAACTGCGCACCGCCATTGTCGACGATCTCGACGACTTTCTTGGCCAGGGCTTCCGTACCGGCGGAACCGTCTGCCCAGTGGGTGCACTCGATAGCTTCCACACCGAACTGGCCGGTGTATTCCTGGATAGCTGCCAGTTCCGCATCGGTGTCGGTGACAAAGCGGTTGATGGCAACCACAGCCTGCACGCCGAACTGGCCGACGTTGCGGATGTGACGGCCCAGGTTTTCCAGGCCCTTCTTGACCGCGTCGACGTTTTCCGCGCCCAGTTCGGTTTTCGCAACACCACCATGCATCTTCAGTGCGCGGACGGTGGCAACGATGACGACCGCTTCCGGGTTCAGGCCAGCCTTGCGGCATTTGATGTCGAAGAACTTCTCTGCGCCCAGGTCGGCACCGAAACCGGCTTCGGTCACCACATAGTCTGCCAGTTTCAGCGCGGACTTGGTGGCGGAAACGGTGTTACAGCCATGCGCGATGTTCGCGAACGGGCCACCGTGAATGAAGGCCGGGTTGTTTTCCAGCGTCTGAACCAGGTTCGGCATCAGCGCATCTTTCAGCAGAACGGTCATCGGACCTTCGGCTTTTACGTCCCGGGCGTAGATCGGCTTGCGGTCACGGGTGTAACCGACAACGATGCGACCCAGGCGTTCTTCAAGATCCTTGAGGCCGTCGGCCAGGCAGAAGATAGCCATGACTTCGGAGGCCACCGTAATGTCGAAACCGGTCTGGCGCGGGAAGCCGTTGGCAACGCCGCCGAGGGAGACAACCGTGTCACGCAGGGCGCGGTCGTTCATGTCGAGCACACGACGCCATGCGACACGACGTTCGTCGAAGCCCAGTTCGTTGCCCCAGTAGATGTGGTTGTCGATCAACGCACTCAACAGGTTGTGCGCAGAGGTGATTGCATGGAAGTCACCGGTGAAATGCAGGTTGATGTCTTCCATCGGAACGACCTGCGCATAGCCACCACCGGCAGCACCACCCTTGACGCCGAAGCAGGGCCCAAGGCTCGGCTCACGCAGGGCGATCATGGCTTTCTTGCCAATGCGGTTCAGACCGTCACCCAAGCCGACGGTGGTGGTGGTTTTACCTTCACCAGCCGGGGTCGGGGAAATGGCGGTAACCAGGATCAGCTTGCCATCCTGCTTGTCTTTCAGACCGTCAAGATAATCAAAGCTGACTTTTGCCTTGTCCGGACCATACTGACGCAAAGCGTCGGCCGGCATACCCAATTTTGCACCGACCTCGGTGATCGGCTTCACAGTTGCTTCGCGTGCGATATCAATATCGGATTTCGCCATTTTTCGGTTTCCCTCGCTGAATTCCGCGCCATAACAAGCCCCGGCTCGTGCCGGGACACCTATTGTTATTAGGGCGGACGCTACCGGATTTCGGCTCCGGTTCGATCCACCCCCGCGACTTTTTTTGCGTCGCTTACGACATCACCCCACAGAAAACCGATTTTTTTAATGTCGCTGATGCTAAACACATACCAGCGCAGGTGAATTGTCAAACAGCCCCTTTAAAGCGCACCAGATGAGGGTCGACTACTTGCCTTTGTAATTCCCCGGCCGTTTTTCAAAGAAGGCGTCCAGCGCCTCCATATGATCATCGGTATGATGGGCAATAGCCTGATAGGCCGCGCACATCTCCAGATGCGGTTCCAGGCGGGTATGCTGTCCATCACGCATCAGCTTCTTGGTCAGCTTCACCGCCACGGGCGCTTTACCGGCAATCGTCTGCGCTACCGCCTGCGCTTCGGCAAGCAGGTCGGTTTTGGGAATGATCCGACTGACCAGTCCGACGGATTTCGCCGTCTCTGCGTCAATGGGTTCTCCGGTCAGCAGCATTTCCGCCGCCGCGCCCTGCCCGATGATCCGCGGCAGAAACCAGGCCGCACCGTCGCCCGGCGCGATGCCGATATTGACGAAGGGCGCACCGAAATGTGCCTCCGGTGCTGCCAGACGAATGTCGCACATACAGACCAGATCCAGCGCCGCCCCGAAAGCGGGACCGTTCACTGCCGCAATGGTCGGAATGTCCAGATTATAGAAAACCGGAGGCACCCTGAGGATGCCATGGCGATAGGCCTCCCGGATTTCCGCGGGCGTGCCTGCGAACATATCCGTCTTCTCACGCATATGTTTGACATTGCCCCCTGCGGAGAAGGCCCGCCCCGCGCCGGTCAGCACGACAGCCCGCACAGTGCCGTCGCGGCGGATACGATCCACCGCCTCCAGGAAGGCGTCGATCATCGACGGTTCCGAAAAGGCGTTCAGTTCGTCCGGCCGGTTCAGCGTCAGCGTGACAACGGCACCGTCTTGTTCATAGAGAACGGGATCAGACATGGGAGGGCCTCCACAGAGCGCAGGTTTTAATCAGAGGATTTCCAGCACGCTTTCCGGCGGGCGGCCGATGCGGGCCTTGCCATTGGCAATCACGATCGGGCGTTCGATCAGAATCGGGTTGTCCGCCATGGCCTGGATCAGGGCATTATCGTCATCCACATCCTTCAGGCCCAGTTCTTTGTAGACAGCTTCGCCCTTACGCATCATCGCACGCGGCTCCACGCCCAGTTTGGCACAGATATCGCGGATTTCATCCGCCGTGGGGGCCTGCTTCAGATATTCAACGATAGTCGGGCCGACGCCTTTTTCTTCCAACAACGCCAGGGTCTGGCGGGATTTGGAACAGCGCGGGTTGTGGAAAATAGTAACCGACATGGAAAAGGCTCCTGTTCTTATTTGTGTTGTCTCCTGGCGATTTATAGCCGCTGACCGGATCGCATGAAAGATGCCTGCAAAGAAATAGAATTTGTCTTTCCTTCTCTATAGCCATCCTTTGAAGGTTCAAGTATTGCTAGCGGTCGAACGAATCATCCTATGGAAAGTCGGTATTGCATGGAACAGGCGGGCGAAACCACCCTCGCAAAAACCAGTAACGAGGGACTGAAGGGCATCGCCTGGATGCTGCTGTCGGTGCTGTTGTTCTCCGCCATGCATACCATGATCAAGGATGTGGCGAAGGACATTCACCCCTTTGAGATTGCCTTCTTCCGGAACCTGTTCGGCTTTGTGGTACTCGCGCCGATATTCATGAAACAGGGTTTGGCTCCCCTGCGGACCAAACGTCTGGGGTTGCTGACCTGGCGGGCGATCTTCAATTCCACCGCCATGGCCATGTATTTCCTGTCGATCAGCCTGATCCCTCTGGCCGACGCCACGGCACTCAGCTTTACCGCGCCGATCTTCGTCACTTTGCTCGCGATCCCGATTCTGGGAGAGCGGATCGGCCTTAACCGCGGCTTCGCGATTGTCTGTGCCTTTGGCGGGGCTATGGTCATTCTGCGCCCGGGCTTTCAGGAGATCGAGATCGGCACGGTCCTGGTGCTGGTATCCGCCCTGTTCTGGGCCAGTGCGATCCTGGTGATCAAGATCCTATCCCGAACCGAAAGCAGCGTGACCGTCACCGCCTATATGGGCCTGTTGATGACGCCCATTTCCCTGATTCCGGCCCTTTTCGTCTGGTCCTGGCCAAGCTGGGAGACCCTGGGAATGCTGGCGATCATGGGGCTGCTCGGCACCATCGCACAATATGCGATGACCGAGGCCCTGCGCTTTGGCGAAACCCATGTGATCATGCCGATGGACTACACCCGTCTCCTCTGGATGGCGATTGCAGGCTGGCTGGTCTTCCAGGAGGTGCCGACCGTCTATACCTGGATCGGCGGCCTGATGATCGCCGGCAGCGCCAGCTACATCGCCTGGCGGGAATCAAGGAAAGGCAGGCCGATCAATCAGCCTGCCAAAACCTGACATTATCAGCCCATTACTTTTTCAACGCCCCATCTCGGATCTGGGATAATGACGCATGCGGGGTGAGCGCCTCCGGATCAACGCGGATTTCGATCAGCGCCGGTTTGCCTGACGCCTGACAACGCTTGAAGGCGTCGGCAAACTCTTCCGTTTTGGTGACAAGCTCTCCATGCGCGCCATAGGCCTTGGCCAGTTCGTGGAAATCCGGATTGTTCAACTTTGTCCCGCTGACCCGGCCGGGATATTCCCGCTCCTGATGCATGCGGATGGTGCCATACATGCCGTTATTCACCACGATGAAGATGGCAGGCAGGTCATGCTGTATGGCGGTCGCCAGTTCCTGACCATGCATCATGTAACAACCGTCGCCTGAGAAGGCGACGACGGTGCGGTCGGGATGCACCTTCTTGGCCGCCACCGCCGCAGGCACGCCATAGCCCATGGAGCCGCTGGTCGGGGCCAGACAGGTCCGGTATGTGCGATAGCGGTAATATCGATGCAGCCAGATGGCGTAATTCCCCGCGCCGTTGCACAGGATCGCATCTTCCGGCAGATGACCGCGTAACCAGCCGATGATCTCCCCCATCTGCACGTCGCCGGGGGACTTCAGCGTCGGTTCGGAATGTTCGACAAAATCACCACGCCCTTCGATCCGGCTCACTTTCCAGCGTTCGTCATCGACCGGCGCCAGCGCCCGCGCCGCCTTGGCAAAGGAGCGGCTGTCGGCGTTGATTGCCTGGGTCGTTGCATAGACCCGGTTCAACTCCGATGCATCGGGATAGACATGAACCAGCTTCTGTTTCGGCACGGGGATATCGAACAGGCTGTAACCGCTCGACGTCATTTCCCCCAGCCGGGCCCCCACCACAAGCAGCAGGTCCGCGTTTCTGATCCGATCCGCCAACTTCGGGTTAATGCCGATCCCCACATGGCCGACATAGCATGGGTGATTATTGTCGAAATAATCCTGACAACGGAAGGATGCCCCCACCGGCAGGCCGTTCGCCGCCGCAAAGGCCATCATATCGTCCCGCGCCTCAGCCGACCATCCGCCACCGCCGACAATCACCATCGGACGGGCGGCTTCAGCCAGACGCCCGCGCAATTCTTCCATAGCCTCGGCAGACGGTGCGGTGTCGATGCGTTTATAGGCGGGCGCATCCACCACATCCGCCTCTTCCGTCAGCATGTCCTCCGGCAGGGCCAGCACCACCGGCCCCGGACGGCCCGAGGTTGCCGTATGGAAGGCACGGTTCAGATATTCCGGGATGCGCGCCGGATCGTCGATCTGCGCCACCCATTTTGCCATTTCACCGAACATTCGACGGTAATCAATCTCCTGGAAGGCCTCACGGTCCACCATGTCCCGCGCCACCTGCCCGATCAGCAGGATCATGGGCGTCGAATCCTGGTAGGCGATATGCACGCCCGCACTTGCATTGGTCGCGCCCGGCCCGCGCGTCACCATGCAGATGCCGGGTTTGCCGGTCAGCTTGCCATAGGCATCCGCCATCATTGCCGCCCCGCCTTCCTGACGGCAGGTCACATAGTCGATCCCGCTTTCATAAAGCGCATCCAGAACGGCCAGATAACTTTCCCCCGGCACGCCAAAGGCCGTATCCACCCCATGGATTTTCAAAGCATCGACCAGAATCTGGCCTCCCATACGCGGTTCCGACATCTTATCACCCGTTAAATATCTAATTATTCCAGTTCGTTGGCCCGGAACATTGTCCCAGACAATACAATTATGACGCTCATTTTTTTGGATACAACCCGCGAGCGTGAAATGCAGGCACAGAATGACGAACCATTATGTGCTTTGCTTTGTCTCAGGTCATGAAACGTCAACATTGTCGATTTTTTTTGCGAAATGCTATCTGCCCCGCCTCAAACGAAATTTTTGAAAAATCATTCACGCTGCAGCGCAACATTTCGATTAGATGCCTTGCTAATCCCGGCAGAGTTGTTTAGACAGCGCCCCGACGGACCAACAAACACTATTATAATACCGTCACTTCCCGTCAAATAAACCGGAAGGATTAAAAAATGTCTGACGTCTTTATCGTTGGCACCGATGCCAGCGAGGGCTCGGAACGGGCATTGGTATTTGCTTTGGAGAGGGCAAAGCTGACCAATGCGAAAATCGACCTCGTCCATGTTCTGGAATGGTCTCCCTACAGCTTTCTGACCCCGGACGAACTGGCGGAACGCCATGCACGCCGGACGGAGGAGCTGTCCCGCGCGGAAGCAATCACCAACCCGATCGTCGAACGCGTCAGGGCCGAGGGTATCGAATGCGAAGCCGTCATTCGGTACGGCCATGTGGCGGAGACGATCTGCAAACTGGCCGAAGAACTGGATGCAAAGCAAATCTTCGTCGGACGGACCGGGGGGTCGTCCAATCTCACCAGCCGCCTTTTCGGCTCGGTTCAGATGGCTTTGGTTCAGGCGGCGCCCGTGGCCGTCACCGTGGTGCCGTAACGGCCACCTCCACCATACAGCCATCAGTACGAAGAAAGAGATAGGGGTATTTCTTTATGACACGTTTTCTGGCACTGGCGCTGGCCATGCTTAGCATGGTGACCGGCACCGCCGCCCATGCGCAGGAGCAGGGCATCGACGCCGCCATCAATGACTGGATTTCTCCGGTATCCAATGCCGTGGTCTCCGTCATCTTCTATTCCGTGCCGGTCGCCGGCACACAATTTCCGCTGATCGTCGGCTGGCTTGTCCTGGCCGCCACGGTCTTTACCCTTTACATGGGTTTCATCCAGTTCCGCGGGGTCGGTCACGCCATCGACCTGGTGCGCGGCAAATATTCCGACCCGGACGATGCCGGTGAGGTCTCTCATTTCCAGGCCCTGGCAACCGCTCTTTCCGGTACGGTCGGCCTGGGCAATATCGCAGGCGTTGCCGTTGCGGTGACCATCGGTGGCGCGGGGGCCACCTTCTGGATGATCCTGGCGGGCCTGCTTGGCATGGCCTCCAAATTCACCGAATGCACGCTGGGTGTGAAATACCGCAACGAATATGAAGACGGCACTGTTTCCGGCGGTCCGATGTATTACCTGTCCAAAGGCCTGGCCGAACGGGGGAAAACCGGCCTGGGCAAGGTGCTCGCAGTGGGCTTTGCCATCTGCTGTATCGGCGGCGCAATGGGCGGCGGCAATATGTTCCAGGCAAATCAGGCCTATCTGCAGTTCGTCAACGTGACCGGCGGCGAGGCAAGCCTGTTCTTCGGGCGCGGCTGGCTGTTCGGCCTGATCATGGCGGCTGTTGTCGGCCTGGTCATCATCGGCGGCCTCAAATCCATCGCACGCGTGACGGAAAAGATCGTCCCCTTCATGGGCGTTCTCTATGTGCTGGCAGCCGTAGTCATCATCGCCATGAACTTTGACCAGATCGGCGCTGCTTTCCATCAGATCATCGACGGCGCCTTCACCGGCGAAGGCATTGCCGGTGGCATGGTTGGCGCATTGATCCAGGGCTTCAAACGCGCCGCCTTCTCCAACGAGGCAGGCATCGGGTCGGCCGCCATCGCGCATTCCGCCGTCCGCACCAAGGAACCCGTGACCGAAGGCTTCGTCGGCCTGCTTGAACCCTTTGTCGACACTGTCGTCGTCTGCACCATGACGGCCCTCGTCATTGTGATCACCGGCGCATTGGGCACCGAAGGCGTGTCCGGCGTGGCGCTAACGTCGCTGGCCTTTGAAAGTGTAAATGGCTGGTTCCCGTATATCCTGGCACTGGCGGTCATTCTTTTCGCCTTCTCCACCATGATTTCCTGGTCCTACTACGGCCTGAAGGCCTGGACCTATCTGTTCGGGGAAACGAAAGGTTCCGCCCTTGTCTTCAAGCTGCTGTTCTGTATCTTCGTCGTGATCGGCTCTTCCATGAGCCTGGGTCCGGTGATCGACTTTTCAGACAGCATGATTTTCGCCATGGGCATTTTCAACATCATCGGCCTCTATCTGCTGATGCCGGTGGTGAAGCGGGAACTGACCGGCTATATGCGCCGCGTCAAATCCGGTGAGATCAGGCAATACGCAAAAGCCTGAGAGTAACGCCTTGATACAAAGGGAAAAGGCCCGAAACAATGTCGGGCCTTTTTTTTATTGATTACTTGCACCTAATGCGTCGTCGGCGCTTCATTGATGACAACCTGCGGCTCTGTATATTCCTCGTCAGGCTTCATATTCTGCTTTTCCAACAGCAGTACCTTGGGAATATGCATATGTGCGGCCAGTTCGTTATATTCTTCGATCAGCTCCGACGCTTTACGATGAATCTGGCGCATATACCCCATGGGATTGCGCAGTTCCCAATGTTCCGGCGACCAGATCATGCGGCCCTTGGACTGCATATGCCTCAGATAGCTGGGTGACGCCCAAATCTCGCCGGATTCCTGTGATTCATGGTAGAACCACAAGCCTTCCTCTTCCGCCTTTTTATACAGGGGCTCTAGGCTCATCATGATGGCTTGTGCCTGGATGTCCTTACTCATGGCCGTCCTCCGCTGTTCATGCCGGAAACTATATTTTCGATTATCCAACGAAATGATTCACATGTAAATTCCATAGATCACTACATATGTATTTTTTCGATACGCCTTCAAAATTAAGTCTCAGACCTAACGCAGTAACATCAGAGGCTAATCCTGCCCTACTACGAACGCAGTCATGTCGAAAATTCTCTCGCTCAATTGACTGCCAATCCTCTCATAGCCCTACCCTCCAAGGTCCGGTTCGGTTAAAATTGCGACCTTAAGTATTTTGTAACAGGTACCATAATGAAGCGTCTCATTCCGCTGTTTGTATCGACAGTCCTGGCAGCCACGCCCCTCACCGCACGGGCCGACCAGAACGGTGTCGCGGTGATCATCGGGAACGGGACATATGAAAACGGTATCCCCGGCGTGGATTTTGCCGATCGTGACGCAGAAGCAATGCACCGCTTCGTTGCCGATATCCTCGGATATCAGGAGCGCAATATCATTGATCTGCGCGATGCCGGGAAGGCCGAATTCGAAGCCATCTTCGGCAACGAGCGCAGCTATAAGGGCCAGGTTTGGCAGTATATCCGGCCCGATGGTTCATCAGACGTGACCGTCTTTTATTCGGGCCACGGCGCCCCCGGCCTCACCGATGGCCGCGGCTATCTGCTGCCGGTGGATGCCAATGCCGACAAGGCGGAGATCAACGGTTACCCCATCGACCTTCTTTATAAAAATCTCGGCAGCCTGGATACCAGATCGGTTACCGTTTTCCTCGATTCATGCTTTTCCGGGGAAAGTGCCGGAGGGCCTTTGCTGAATGCGGCTTCTCCCGTTTTTGTCCGTCCGGCCCTGCCCGGCGCGGGTGATGGCATGACGGTGCTGACCGCCGCAACCGGTGAACAGCTCGCCTCCTGGGACCTGACGGCCCGCTACGGGTTGTTTACAAATCACTTGCTGGACGCGCTTTATGGTGCCGCCGACAGCAACGCCGATGGCAAGGTCACGGCCCGGGAAGCCAAGCTGTATCTGGACGACAAGATGACCTATGCCGCCCGCCGCAGTTATGGCAGAGAGCAGATTGCCTCCCTCTATGGTGATGGCGACACAATCCTGTCGCAGGCCTCTTACGGCGGAACCTTCGCCGAACGACCGGCATTGACGCCGTCACTGGCAAAGGTGGACCCGACAGAAGACAGTCAGGACATCCAGCCGGTGGAAACAGCCGTAACACCACTACCGCCGCCACAGCCCATCATTATCATCCGGGCTCCCGACAGGGACGCCGTTCCGGAGAAACGGGTAAAACAAGCCTGGAAACAACGACCTCCACGGTCAACAAAGGCCTGGCTCCCGAAGGATAAGAAAAAGAAATGGACCCCGCCGGGACAGCGTAAATCCGCCAAAAGACGGGATGACAAAAAGAAGCAAGGCTGGATACCGCCCGGCCTCCGGCGCGACTGACCGGCATTTTTGCTGCGATGCGCATTTTTCTTTGTGATCACATAGCAGCCGTTCTACATTGGCAGATATCTTTGTTAGTTTGCTTTGGAGAATATGCTTCATGTCATCCCTGACGGATGCCATCCAATTGATCAGCGGTAACCGCCCGGACCACCTTACGCTTCAGGAACAGGTCTACCAGCGCCTTCGGCTGGACATCATGACCGGGCGCTTCATTCCCGGCAAGTCGGTCACTATTCGTGGCCTGGCCGAAGAGCTGGGCACGAGCCCCATGCCGGTACGCGAAGCCCTGCGCCGCCTTGTGGCCGAACGGGCGCTGGCCCTGCTGCCGAACCGGCGCGTCGCGGTCCCGGAAATGACGGCAGAAAAATACCGCGAACTGGCGGACGCCCGTATCGCCCTGGAACCCCTGGCCGCACGCCGGGCGTTAGACCATCTGGACGACAAGATGCTGGAGCGGCTGCGCTTTATCGATTCGGAAGTGGATGAAGGCATCCGCCTGGACGATGTGGAACTTTACCTGCGGAAAAACATGGAGTTCCACTTCACGCTTTACCGGGCTGGCACCTCCGAAGTGATCATGCCATTGATCGAAAGCCTGTGGCTGCAGATCGGCCCCTTCCTGTATCTGGCACAGAAGCGCACCGGCCTGGGCACGGTCGAAGACCAGCATCATGCGGCCCTGCGCGCCATTGAGGCCAAAGATGCCGATGCGCTGACAGAGGCGATCCATCTCGACATCCTGGACGGCGTCAACCGCATGCCGGACAGCGAATTCGCCCAGAAGAGCGCCTGACCCGATCAGGCATCAGGCAAAGGAAAAGGGCGGCCTGAAAGCCGCCCCTTCCCTCTCTCCCTCGTACAACTCACGCAGCCTTGATATCGCTGATATAGCTGTTGATTTCCTGCTGCAGGCGATCCGACTGGCTGCGCAGCAGTTCCACGGCCTGTACCACGGAATTGGACGCGCTGCCGGTCTGTTCCGCCGCAGCCGCCACACCCTGGATATTGCTGGTAACCTCGTCCACACCATGGGCGGCCTGGTCCACATTGCGTGAAATTTCATTGGTCGCCGCCAGTTGCTGCTCAACCGCCGCAGCGATGCTGCTGGAAATCTGATCGATTTCCGTGATGGTATTGACGATGCCTTCCATCGCCGAAACCGCCCCGGTAGTCTCGTTTTGAATGCCGCCGATCTGGCTGCTTATTTCATCCGTCGCCCGTGCTGTCTGCTGTGCGAGGCTTTTCACCTCTTCGGCAACGACTGCGAATCCCTTACCGGCATCACCGGCACGGGCGGCCTCGATCGTGGCATTCAGCGCCAGCAGGTTGGTTTGCTCGGCAATCTCGGTAATCAGGCCGACCACCTGTCCGATCTTTTGCGATGCTTCCGCCAGGGTCCTGACCGTATCGTTGGTGCGGCGCACCTGGGATACCGCCTCGCTGGCAACTTCAGAGGCCTTGGCGACCTGACCACTGATTTCCGTGATTGAAGCACTCAATTCATCGGTTGCGGCGGCAACGGTCTGCACATTCGCCGAGGTTTCCTGGGAGGCCGAGGAGACCGCAGTGGACTGGCGGTCCGTTTCCGTGGCGGCAGAAGACATGATCCCGGAGGTTTCCTCCATGGAGGCAAGCGCGCCCGTAACCTCGACAATGGCATCCTTGACGGAGTTGTCGAAACGCTGCGTGCGATCCTCCACGCGCTTCACGCGGGCCTCCCGCTCCGCCCGCTGACGTTCCTGTTCTTCTTCCAGCCGCCTGTTTTCAATCAGTTTGTCTTTGAATATCCGCATGGCCTGGGCCATACGCCCCACCTCATCCTTGCGGCTTTCCCCGTGAATATCGACCTCCAGGTTGCCTTCCGACAACGAGGCCATCCCGTTCGTCAGGGAAACAACCGGACGGCTGATCCCACGACCGATCAAGGTGGACAGCAGCAAAACAACGATGATCACCACCACGATGGTCACGGCACCGATGAGGTTAACCGTGCGGCTTGTCGCATTGAAGGCATCCAGCGCCGCCACATATGCCGCCTCGCTTTCGCCTACCAGTTTTTCAAGCCTCGGCTCGGCGACGGCGAATATCTCGCTCAACTTCGTTTCCTCTTCGACGATCGCCAATCGTGCCGCCGCCAGTTTTTTGAAACCGTCGTGATAGGACTGCATAAGCTTGGTGATTTCCGCCTTCTCGGCATCGGGAATATCGGAGGCGACCAGTCCTTTGGTAAATTCCGAAAGCCGGTCATCCATCCGTCCGACATATTTATCCGCCAGCCGCAGAAGGAAATCCTTCTCATGGCGACGCATCATCAGCATGGTCACCGTCAGGTTGTCTTTTTTATGCTTATTCAGACGGTCTTCCACGTCGTGAACGGCATCCCGCAACGTGCCCCGAAGGCCTTCTTCTTCGTTGAGCCCCATCGCCTGCCAGGATTTCACGATCTGCTGGAATTGCGTGACATAGTCGTCGAAAGACGTCTCGATCGCGCCAATTTCTGCAACGGCATTGGCTGTTTCCGCGTGAATTTGCGGGAAGTCGGACATCGCGCCTTCGTGGCTGCGCAGCAATGTTTCCAGTTCCCCCAACTCCTGATGGATTTTGTTGGAAATCTCGGTATGCGCGTTGGCGTACTTCATGTCCTTGCGCGCCAGAAAGTCTTTCTCGCGACGGCGTTCGTTCAAAAATTCATATTTGATCGACTGCGTGAGATTGCGTGCCTTGGTGTGCAGGCTAAGCTCGTCCTGCAAGCTGCCAAGCCGCATGGACCCAAAAAACACCACACCACCGATAAGCAGGAAACCAACCAGCGACAATATACCAATCAGCATGATCTGTTGGGATATTCTCCAGTTTGCAAGAAACGACATCGTGACCTCTTTTCACATCCAGAAGCCCCCCCGGAACGCTGGACCGTCCAGCCACGACAATCCACACGTCGCCCTAAGCAAACGTTTCGCGAAACTAGCCCCACGAGCCTTAAAATCCGCTTAACAGAATGCAATTCTTAAAAAAAAAAGGGATGGCACAGGCCATCCCCCTTACTCATCCAATCGGAAGCAACGATCAGTCGCCGCAAACTTTCAAAAGCGCCTTTGCGAAATATTCCACCCGGTCTTCCGGCAGGCCCGCGATATTGATCCGACCATCATCCACCATATAGATGCCAAACTCCTCACGCAGGCGACGCACCTGATCCGATGTGGTTCCCATCAGGGAGAACATACCCCGGTGCTCGGCAACAAAGTCGTATTTGTCGCTGTTGCTACCACGGCGCAATGCATCGGCCAGCCCCTGGCGCAGGGACAACATACGGTTCCGCATCTCGTCCAGTTCCTTGCACCATGCGGCCTTAAGCGCCGGGTCGGTCAGGATCATACGCACTGCAGCCGCCCCATGATCCGGCGGCATGGAATAGGACCCGCGTGTGACCGAGGTCAACTGGCTCAGGCTGGCATTGGCCTGCTCCGCGCTGGCCCCCATCAGCATGGCACAGCCAACGCGATCCCGGTAAAGCCCGAAGTTCTTCGAACAGGACGCAGCCACCAGCATTTCCGGCACCCGTCCGGCCATCAGACGCAGGCCCGCCGCGTCCTCTTCCAGGCCATCTCCGAACCCCTGATAAGCAATATCGATAAAGGGCAGGAAGCCCCGTTCCACGGCGAGGTCCGCCAGAACCTGCCACTGGTCGATCGTAAGATTGGCCCCGGTCGGGTTATGGCAGCAACCATGCAGAAGCACCACATCGCCCGGCCCCGCCTGCTTTAACGCCTCGACCATCGCATCGAACCTGACGGATGCGCTGGCAGCATCGAAATAGGGATAGGTTTTCGTTTTCAGCCCCGCATTGATCATGACCGGCCCATGGTTCGGCCATGTCGGATCGCTGAGCCACACAGTGGCATCCTTGTTCGCCCGGGCAATCAACTCACCCAGGATACGCAAAGCACCACTGCCGCCGGGTGCCTGAACCGCACGAACACGTTCCGTAACCGTCGTTGCCCCGAACAGGAGGCCGACCATTGCCTCATTGAAACCGACATCGCCCAAAAGCCCCAGATAGGCCTTGCTGTCCTGTTCGATCCAAAGGCGTTTCTCCGCCTCCTTGACCGCGCGCAGAACCGGGGTCGCGCCTTTGTCGTCGCGATATACGCCCACACCCAGGTCAATCTTGTCCGGGCGCGTATCTTCCCGATAGGCCGCAATCAGGGCCAGAATTTTGTCACCCGGCGCAGGCTTCAGCGTTTCAAACATATACTCGTCTCCCGCATTAACGCAGTTACTCTTCGCCCTGTTAAACACGGAATTAGTTGCAAAAGAAACAAAAAATTTATGGCGTGAAACGACCCCCTCGGGAGCATTACCCGACAAGGGTAATCGGCTATGCAGAACGGGGAAAATCGGGCCAGAAACGACAAAACCGCCCCGAAGGGCGGTCAAGTCGAGAATTGGCGTCCCGTACGGGAGTCGAACCCGTGTTGCCGGCGTGAAAGGCCGGTGTCCTAGGCCTCTAGACGAACGGGACATCGTCAGTGTCTCTCGGACGAGCGGGTTTCTACTGTCTCCCGCCCGACCTGACAAGACCTATTTTTCACTTTTTTGAAATTATTTATTCGCCACCTCGATAAAGCGGCGGACATCCTCATCTTTCGTGCACCACGCCGTTACCAGACGATAGCAATCCGGCCCGCCCAACGGCCACTCATAGAAGGAAAATCCGGAATCATTGAGACGCTTGGCGACCGGCCCGGGCAGGAAAACAAATACCTCATTGGCCTGCACGGGATAAAGCAGCCCGCCCTCGCCCAGATCCTTGAGCCCTTCGGCAAGTGCGGCTGCCATGGCGTTGGCGTGTCTGGCATTGCGCAGCCACAGATCATCGGTCAGATAGGCTTCCACCTGGGCGGACAGAAAGCGCATCTTCGAGAAGAGATGGCCACCGCGTTTCCGCCGGAAGCCCGCTTCTTTTGCTTTTTCCCTGTTGAATAGGATCACAACTTCCGCCGCCAGCGCACCGTTCTTGGTCGCGCCGAAGGACAGGACATCCACACCGGCCTTCCAGGTCATTTCCGCAGGGCTGCACCCCAGGCTGACCAGGGCATTGGTGAAACGCGCACCATCCATATGCACGGACAGGCCGTTTGCATGGGCAAGGTCGGCAATCGCCTTAACCTCATCCACAGAGTAGACGGTGCCGCATTCGGTCGCCTGGGTGATGGAAACGCAGGATGGCTGCACATGATGCACGACGCCCGTCCACCCGGCGTCCAGCACCTCCTGGATCGCCGCCGGTGTCAGTTTGGCATTCTCGCCCTTGATGGGCACCAACTTCGCCCCGCCGGTCGCCATTTCCGGCGCCCCGCACTCATCCACGTTGATGTGGCTCTCCTCATGGCACAGTACCGCGCCGAAGGACGGCGTCAGAAGAGACAGGGACAGCACATTGGCAGCCGTGCCCGTGGCAACAGGAAAAATCTCAAGATCGCATTCGAAGATGTCCACGAGCTGCTGTTTCAGGCGTGCGGTGACGCTGTCCGCGCCATAAGGCATCTCGCCGCCCTGATTGACAGTCGCCAGATGCTGGACGATCTCCGGATTGGCAATCGTCGTGTTGTCCGAACAAAAATTCATTCTGCGCCTCCCACCGGCTGTAACTTTACGGTCCCCAGGCTCTCGCCTGCGCCAAGATCGAGAACGAGAATCTCCTGCACGCCATCCTGTGTGCGATAACGCAGGGTCATCACCATTCCGGAGATATCGGTTTCCAGAATTTCCGCCCCTCTTGGCAAAGGCGCGGACATCGTCCCGAATGTTCTTGTTTTTGTAGGCTGTGTCTCCCCGGTCGAAATGACTGTTTTCGACGCGGACGTATCTTTGTCCGACAATTTGCCGACCTGGGATATCATACCGTAGACCAGAGCCACCATTCCGGCCACGATCAATACGCCCATGAAGATGACAAGCGCCTTAATTCCTTGCATTGCACATACCCGCCTTGTATAGGCCCTTCGCTATGGATGAGGTTGAAACACAAACACTGACAGTCCCTGAGGACCACGCTGGCATGCGCCTGGACCGTTATCTGGTTCTGGCCCTGCCCGACCTGTCGCGCAACCGTATCCAGAAAATCATTTATGACGAAGGGGCCGAAGTTGACGGGCGGACGATAACGGACCCGTCACACAGGGTCAAACACGGACAGACGGTGGTGCTGACCATTGCTTCCGCCGAACCCCTGGATGTGGTCGCCCAGGAAATGGACCTCGATATCCATTATGAGGATGATCACCTGATCGTGGTCGACAAGCCCGCCGGGATGGTGGTCCACCCGGCCCCTGGCAATTACGAGGGTACGCTGGTCAATGGACTGCTGGCCCATTGCGGCGACAGCCTGTCCGGCATTGGCGGGGTGAAACGGCCCGGCATCGTCCACCGGATCGACAAGGACACCAGCGGCCTGCTGGTCGTGGCAAAGACGGACGACGCCCATACAAGGCTTTGCGAGATGTTTTCGGTCCACCATATCGAACGCGCCTATAAGGCAGTCGTCTGGGGCGTTCCAAACCCGAGCCGGGGCACCATCCAGGGCAATATCGGCCGCCACAAGGTCCAACGAAAAAAAATGGCCGTGGTGAAAAGCGGCGGCAAACCGGCGGTGACCCATTACAAGATGGAACGCCAGTTCAAACTGGCGGCATCGCTTGTCGAATGCCGACTGGAGACCGGGCGCACCCATCAGATCCGCGTCCACATGACGCATATCGGCCATCCGCTGATCGGCGACCCCGTTTACGGCGGCCCGACCAAGGCCCGGATGAATGCCTTATCCAAATCGGCACAAATGTTTGTCCGTGATTTTAAACGCCAGGCCCTGCATGCGGCCGTGCTCGGATTCGAACATCCGATCACTGGCGAAAATCTGCGTTTCGAAAGCGATCTACCCAAAGATTTGAAAGACTTAATCTGTTCATTGGAATAAATTGAGTATATACTCTAATCCATTGAAGGACATAATTTCGCCACATTTTAGAATGATCGTTCAGGTATTGAAATTATGATCCCGCGCCCCAATATATGTCCTATGATCGAACAGACCGATCACTCTACAGGGGAGATACAGCGTCATGAGTTCTATGCCCAATCTGCCGGCCCTCACGCCTGAAGGTAACCTTCAGCGCTATCTGGATGACATCCGCAAGTTTCCAATGCTGGATCCGGATCAGGAATTCATGCTGGCCAAACGCTGGCGTGAACATGAGGACCGTGAAGCTGCCCATGAACTGGTAACAAGTCATTTGCGCCTGGTGGCAAAAATCGCGATGGGTTATCGCGGTTACGGCCTGCCGGTCGCCGAATTGATTTCGGAAGGCAACGTCGGGATGATGCAGGCGGTCAAACGTTTTGACCCCGACAAGGGCTTCCGCCTGGCAACCTATGCCATGTGGTGGATTCGCGCCTCCATTCAGGAATATATCCTGCATTCCTGGTCGCTTGTTAAAATCGGTACCACCGCCGCGCAGAAGAAACTGTTCTTCAACCTGCGCAAGATCAAAGGCCGCCTTCAGGCCTTTGAGGAAGGTGACCTGCACCCGGAAACGGTTGAAAAGATCGCCACCGAACTGGACGTGCCGGAACAGGACGTCATCAATATGAACCGCCGTCTGGCAGGGTCCGACAACTCCCTGAACGCACCGTTGCGTGCCGATGGGGATGGTGATGGCGAATGGCAGGACTGGCTGGAGGATGAATCCGACGACCAGGAATCCCTGCTTGCCGATTCCGAGGAATTGTCGATCCGCCGCGATATGCTGGCCGATGCCATGCAGTCCCTGAACGAGCGGGAACGTCACATCCTGAAGGAACGCCGCCTGTCCGACCCGGCCAAGACCCTTGAGGAATTGAGCCAGGAATACGACATCAGCCGCGAGCGCGTCCGTCAGATCGAGGTCCGTGCCTTTGAAAAGCTGCAAAAGGCCATGCGCAATGCTGCGGTTGAACGCAAACTGCCGCTCCAGGAAGGCGTCTGAGGCCTAAACACCCCCGCATAAGACAGAGAAAAGCCGGATGAATATTCATCCGGCTCAGATTGATGAAAAACCCCCTGTTTTTTGAGCAGGGGGTTTTCTCATGGTGGAAATTGGGCATTTGATTCCTGTTTGTTCACCCTTTGACTCTGGAACGTTCAGGGAATCTTGCTTGATTTTTTGACGCCTGACCTTTGTCAGCAGTCTGAGCCGGATGAATATTCATCCGGCTTTTTTATGGCCGCTCCCGCCCCCTGCTTTCATAAATTGCCGGGGACAGAGTTATTAAAGCTGAGGCCGCCAGAGTTATCCCCGATATAGCCATTAAAAACAGAAAGGCATGGTCCAAACCGCCCCGATCAACGCCTTCCGCCATCAGCAACACAACGATAATTGCCCCCACAGCCCCGCCAAGGCGCTGCAGGATATTCACCAATGTCGCCGCATCGCCCATTTCCTTCTGCGGAACAAACGCATAGGCCATCGTCATTGCTGGCATCTGCGCCAATGCCAGACCTGCACCACGCAGAAACAGCAATCCCCACGACAACGACCGGGACGGCGGCGTCTCGCCCATGAAGGGGATTATCGTCACGATCAAACAAAGAGCACCAGCGACGATAACGCGCCCTCCCCCATAGCGGTCCGTCAGCAATCCGCAGACAGGCAAAGCCAGCGCCGCGCCCAGCCCCATCATGAACAACATCATTCCGGCAGCCATAACATCGTCCGAAACCACAAATTGGAAATAGAGGGGGAGCAAAAGCAAGCCTGCGAACATATTCGTTCCCGTCAGCCCCGCAACCGCAACAGCCGCACGAAACGTCCGCCCTTGCAGCAGCGCAAGATTCAACAGCGGCTCTCCAATTCGTGCTGTCCGCCATCCGAAGGCTGCAATCAACGATACACCTGATGCCATCGCCAACACCACTGCCGGTCCGGCCATCGCAGCCTCCGTCGCCCCGATTAGAACAAGCGGCAACCCGGTTCCGATCATGAGCAGCCCGCACCAATCCAGCGACGCGGACCTGTCACCCTGCCCCGGCGGAATATGTCGAAGCGCCAGAACCAGGGCGATACAGCCAACGGGGATATTCATGGCAAATATCCAGCGCCACGACAGGGTGCCGAGAATGGTGCCACCGATCAAAGGTCCGATGGCCGGTCCCAAAGCCACGGCGAACCCCAGGGAGCCCATAATTCGGCCTAGCTGGCGTGGCTCTGCGGCCTTTCCGATTACTGCCTGCCCCGCAGGCACAAGGACACCACCAGCAAGTCCCTGAAGCAATCGCGCAGCAATCAATAGCCAAAGATTCGGGGCAAGAGCACAAAGGGCCGACGTCAGAACAAATCCCGCCAAGGCGGCAAGCCACACACGACCACATCCAAAACGGCGCACCAACCACCCTACGGCAGGCAGCGAGAAAGCCAGTGCCAGCAGATATCCCGTTATGACCCACTGGACCGACGACAATGATGTTCCAAAATCCTGCCGCAGGCTTTCTACAGCGAGATTGGCAACTGTGGAATCCAACATCGCCATGAAGGCACCGGCACCGCTGATAGCCGCAACCTTCCATAACCGGGCTGGAATAGGCGGTAATGCAGCCCGTTTTTCATCTGTCTGAGACACCGGGGCACCTCATTGATTTATTTGAATAACATCTCTTATATGATACAATCGTATCATAAAAAACATCACAGTCACAAGAGGCGCAGATGCCCAAGATCGTCGACCATGACAAACGCCGCGAACAAATAATAGAAGGCCTGATACGGTTGATCGCCAGCCAGGGCATGCACCAAGCCAGCCTGCGTGCAGTGGCACAGGAGGCCGGCGTCTCTTTGCGGTCGGTACAGTATTATTTCGATGACAAGGCAGCATTGATGCAGGCGGCCCTGCACCATCTGGAAAAGGCCAGCCATGACCGCTGGGACGAACGATTGGCCGCACTCGCAACGCCATATTGCTTGCGGGACTATCTTCTCACCTTCATACGGGAAGCCCTTCCCAGCGACCCGGAAAGCCGCATCTTTCATCTGGTCTGGACATCTTTTGTGATCCTTGCGCAGACCGATACGACAATCGCAAAGCAGCCTTTTCTCGATGGGCCGAAACGCCTCATGCAGCAGATAGAACAGCGATTAACCCAGGGGCGCGAGAATGAAGAGATCAGCACCAGTATAAATCCGGCGTTTGAGGCAAAACGCCTTGTAGCCCTTTGCCACGGCCTGGGGACCAGTCTTCTAGTCGGCCTTTTTGATGCGGATGGAGCCGTCGCCCTGGCGACCCGTCATATCGACGAATTGTTTCAGAGACAAAGCACCGAAAAAGGCAGCTAGCCCGCCTTCTCCTGCTCTTCAGCCGGCATGTTTTCGGCCTTTTCCGCCTGACCTCCCGACTTGGCCTGTGCCTGTTTTTCCTTCAGGGCATCGCCACGGCGGACCGCCTCTGCGGCGGTGACCAGTTCAGTAGGAATTTCCGGCGCGTCTTCGCGCACTTCCTTGCCCCACAATTTGACCAGATTCTGCTGGCGCTCAATTACAGTTTTCAGCTTGGCCTCGGAACTGACCTTCATATAGGAGGCGACCACCGGCGGAATGGAAAAATACAATCCCCACCCTGCCCCGGCGGCAGCGAACATAATGAACCAGTTCAGCGGATCGCCCAGCAGGGACATCGCCTTGGTCCAGGAGGAATCGCCGCTGATCCACATCTCCAGGGCCACCATGAAACAGCCCGCGATATTCATATAACCGACAGTCAGGGTTGCATATTTCTGGGGCGCGCGGTCAACCACGCGGGCGACAAGAGTCGGCATCATACCGGCGACGAAGATCACAACGGTTTCAGGGAACAGGATGACCAAAGCAATCGTAATCACAAGTGCAATCGTCAGACGCGGCCAGACCGACGGCTTGCCCTTTGCGGTAGTCTTCTTTTTTTTGCCAGCTTTTGCCATCGCTACTCGGACGCCTGTCTCTTAAATCAACTTGATCATGGCCACGATCGTGACCGCAACCATTCCAATAATCCCGGCCAGGCCGGACGCAATCTGCCCTCCCCGCAACAAGGCCAGTTTCTTGCGGTCGCGAATATCGCGATAGACCTTTGCCTGTATCCCCACCAGACGGGCAAAATCCAGGCAGGCGCGCTGGAACCCGTTTTCATCGGCCTGCAGTTCATCCCGGTTGTCGATAATCGCCACCAGTTCCGCAAGACGACCGCTTTTGGTCGCCTTTTCAATACGATCCAGAATCTTTTTGCGGGTCTCGCGGGAATGGAACCGTTCAATAGCGGGCTTCAGCATGCTGGCCGCCGCCTGACACAGATTGGGGAAGCGCTGACGGGGCGCCAGGGAGTCATGCAGTTTTGCCAGAATGCTCAACTGTGCCAAAGCAGAGATATAGGGTGGATCGTTCAGGTCCATATCCCTGAATTCATCACTCATAGGGCGCTTGGAATGGATACTGATATAGGCCGCGATCTCCTTGTCCACCAGAACATCCACATGCCCGCCCGACCGTTCTGCATAGCGCTCCAACGCATCCAGGAGATAGTCGATATTGGGAACATAGTCCCGATCAAACAGCGGCGAACGGCAAGGCAACCAGTTGTTCAGGTCGTAGATCATCCGTTCCAGCCCCGCACCATAGCGGTTCTGGTTCATCAGATGCTTGCCCTTTTCCATCTTTGCCAGCAGGCGCAGGTCATCGGGGTCATTCTTGACCTGCATTTCCAGCCAATAGGGAATCAGCCCCATGGACAGGATGCGGCGGAAGGTCTGGCGCATAAAGTTATCGCGGTTATTCAATGCCAGAACCCGGCAAACCCCCTCTACGGTTCCCGCATAGTCACGCAACTGGATCGGTCGTTCAGGGTCCAGGGAGATAAGCAGACGACCAACGAAACGGTCTGCATTCTCCTGCCCTCCTTCATAACTGACGCCCTTGGCAACATTGACCGCCTCAACGCGATCCTCGTCTGCAAGACTGCGGCGCAGCCAGGTATCCAGCGTTCCTTCCTGCACCAGCGGCAAAATCTGATCCCAGTGCTGACCGAAAGTATGGGCTACTTCCCGCGCCATAAACAGATCACGGCCCGCAAATTTCAGGGCGCGGGACGCCTTTGGCGGCATGGCCTGCTGTTTCGGGGACAGACGGCGCCCGCCCAACCACATGCCCAGATCATCGACGGACCATCGTTCCCGGGGGTCGTCGTTCAGCAAACCTCGCAGTGGCTCCATCATGGACAAGGAGACACGCGTCCCCTGCACCAGGGCTGAATAGCTGCCATAGGTCAGCTTGGCATGCAGCAGTTCTTCTTCGGTTTTGAAAGTCGATCCAGGGTCCCTGCCGGTCAGCAGGGCCAACATGGTAGCGCCCAGCGCATAAAGGTCATCGGACGCCGATCCATGCCCCCGACCGCCGGGTGTACATTGGATCGCCTCGATGGTTGAACAGCTAGGAAGCTGTTGCATGCCAAAAGGCGTTGTATAGCATTCCCCAATCAGGATATCGGCCCGTTCGTCACTGTCATAAAACAGGTTATCCGGGCGAATCCGGCCGTGGTAGACGCCGATCGTGTGAAGTTCCCGCAGGATGGCGACCGCTGGCTCGACCAGCATCCGCGTGACCTGTTCCTCCAACAGCGCTTCATGCTTTTCCGCCGGGTTGACCAGGACCCGCTTGCCCATTGGGCATTCACAGACAATGATCGGAAAACGCTGTCCGGTCCCCGGCCACTCCAGCACATCCCAGTCCAATACGCGGACAAAGTTACGATGGTCCACACGATGCAGGGCGCTGATCGTATCCAAACGGGGCGGCAATTTCGGGTCGCAGAGATAGGCCATAAGCTTGCGTGTCGAATCGCGCTTATGACGCACATGGAAGGCTCTGGCAGGCGAAGAATCGTAATCAGGCAAAGGCTGCGACGTGTAGATGTCATATCGCCCTTTCAGGGAGATGACACCACCACCGCCTCCATTTTCCACCTGATTGGGCGCCTCTTCGCCCCCCGCGATCTTAACCGCCATTTCGGCTCTTTGCCTCCGCCCGGCCCGTTATACAAATACTCAAGGCTAACAGTAGCATGATTCTGAAGAAGACAACCTGCTTAGACGTGGTTGCCTCCAAGCAAAAAGCCCGCTGTCATCACAACAGCGGGCTTTGCAAACGTCTATCCGAAAGGCCTTAGCCTTCGAAGGGATCGCGAACCAGAACCGTGTCTTCCCGTTCCGGGCTGGTGGACAGGATCGCCACCGGCGTTTCGATCAATTCTTCGACACGCCGGATATATTTGATTGCCTGTGCCGGCAATTCCGCCCAGGAACGCGCACCGAAAGTGCTTTCGCTCCAGCCGGGCATGGTTTCATAGATCGGCTCGACCTTGCGCTGCAGGCCGGTGGCTGCGGGCAGGTGGTCATATTCCTTACCGTCGATCTTGTAACCGGTGCAGATTTTGATTTCCTCAAAGCCGTCCAGCACGTCGAGCTTGGTCAGGGCAATACCGTCCATGCCCGCCACTTTGGCAGCCTGACGCACCATAACGGCGTCGAACCAGCCACAACGGCGCTTACGCCCGGTGACGGTGCCGAATTCATGGCCGCGCTCGCCCAGTTTCTGACCAACGTCGTTATCCTGTTCAGTCGGGAACGGCCCCTCACCCACGCGGGTGGTATAGGCCTTGGTGATGCCCAGGATATAACCGGTATTGCGCGGGCCACAGCCTGCACCGGTTGCCGCCTGACCCGGAGCGGTGTTGGAGGAGGTCACGAACGGATAGGTGCCGTGGTCCACGTCCAGCATCAGGCCCTGCGCGCCTTCGAACAGCACCCACTGGCCTTCCTGGCGCGCCTTGTCCAGAACCTTCCAGACCACACCGGCGTAAGGCAGGACCTTCGGTGCGATATCGAGCAGTTCCTGGATCAGGGCCTCACGGTCCACTTCCGGCTCACCCAGGCCTTTCAGCAGCGGGTTGTGATGGGCCAGCAGGTGGTCGATCCGCTCTTCCAGCAGTTCGCGGTCCGCCAGATCGCAGACACGTACCGCACGGCGGGCAACCTTGTCTTCATAGGCCGGGCCGATGCCGCGACCGGTGGTGCCGATTTTTGCGTTACCGCCAGCGGCTTTTTCGCGCGCCAGATCAACATTGCGGTGAACCGGCAGGATCAGCGCGGCATTTTCCGCAACCATCAGGCTGTCAGGGGTGATTTCCACACCCTGCTCGCGGATGCGGTCAATTTCACCAATCAGCGCCCAGGGATCGACAACAACACCATTGCCGATCACCGACTTCTTGCCTTTCCGTACGATGCCGGAGGGCAGCAGGGACAGCTTGTAGACTTCCTTGTCGATCACCAGGGTATGACCGGCGTTATGACCGCCCTGGAAACGCACCACCACATCGGCGCGTTCAGACAACCAGTCGACAATTTTGCCTTTGCCTTCATCGCCCCACTGGGAGCCTACAACGACAACGTTGGTCATGCGCTTTCTTCCTTTTCAACCGCGACGATCTCGTCGCCCTTCACCATATGACTGCAGCGAAGCCGCCGCGCCTCTTCCGGTCCATCCACATCCGGGTCCAGCCCGGCCACTGTGATCCAGCCGGCCACCCTTTCACGATGGGCAATCTCATCACTGACGCCGTAAGGCAGATACAAACGTGCGCGACGCTCCCGGGTCGGAACAGCACGCAAAAGCGAATCCATATAGATGGAAAAGCCTGTCGCCGCCTCGTCCCCACCGGTGATATAGCGGCCGCCGCGCCCCAATTCGCCGCGCACGCCGCGGGCAAACAGGGTAAAACTCAGGCCCGTCTGGTATTCGAACCCACGACGTTCCACCGGATCAACGGTCACCATCAGGTCCGGCACCCACTGCCCCAGCAACGCCAGAACCGCACGCAGGCGATCACGTTCTGCGCTGGCCTCTTCCGGCAGGTCAAGACCATCCAGAACATTTAATGCCTTGGTTGCGCGGCCTTCCGCGCCCATCAGAGAGCCGAAAATATCCGCGACCTTGCCACCCAAAGCCTTCACCTCGGCAGCGTCCTTGCGGTCCAGGGCGGACAACAAAGCTTCGGTTGTCTCCGCATCCAAAGCGAGATCCGCAATCATCGAGCGAACGACCGTCGGCAGGCTGATATCGACAGATAACTCCTCAACCCCCAGTTTGGTCAGGGCATCCGCCGCCAGGGCGATAACCTCCGCATCGGCCTCGGGACGGTCGGCACCGATCAGCTCGACACCCGCCTGAACGAACTGGCGTTCGGGGCGAAGTTGACTGCCCTTCACACGCAGGACCTGACCGCCATAGCTGAGGCGTAGCGGACGCGGCATTGCTGCCAGACGCGACGTGGCGATCCGGGCCACCTGGGGCGTCATATCGGCTCGCACGCCCATCATCCGCTGGCTGACCGGGTCCATCAGGCGGAAGGTATGCGGCGCCATCATCTGGCCCGCCCCGTCCAGCAGATTTTCCTCGAACTCCACCAGCGGCGGTTCAACGCGTTCATACCCACGGGAGGCAAAGGTCTCCAACAGACCGTCCATCACGGAAAACTCGTGGATGGCCTCCGGGGGAAGCAGATCGCGCAGGCCTTGCGGCAGCAGGGATTTCTTGACGCCTTGGGTCATCGGAAACACACGCTTTCACTTTATGGACAGTCAGGCAGAATTTTTCGGCCATTTCGTACACGCTTTGCCCCCAAGTCGCAAGTCCGCTGCGGCGCTTAAGCGTAGATAGTAGCTGTGTTCAATGGGGTCAAAGTGGTGAGATTGGGGAAAATCCCGTCACCCCTGCGAAGGCAGGGGTCCAAATTTCAATGAAGCACCTCATCATAAAGATCCTGCCAAGCCGGGTTTGCCTTTTCTATCAAACGTATTTTCCAAGCTCTGCACCATCTTTTCAGACATTTTTCCCGAGTTATCGCCTCTAACATAGAAGCGTGAAACTCGGTATAAACCAAACGGTAGACTTTATAGCGCCGGGTGAAGCTTTGGACCTTTCCCTCGCGGTGTTCATTGACGCGCCGAATAATGTCGCTGGTCACCCCTACATATAAAGTGCCGTTCTTTTCACTTGCGAGAATATAGACGCAGGGCTTCCGCACAACTTTCACCTAACGCAGACATCTGGCCCCCTGCCTCCGCAGGGGTGACATGGTTATGAAAAGTCGCGGCAAATATTTCAGATACGCACTAAAAAGGCCGACGAGACGTCGGCCTTGTCGTTCGCGGTATGTCTGTCCGATCAGATATCTTCCGGCACGGTAAAGGAAATGCCGTCCATATCCTCTGTCACGCGCAACTGGCAGGACAGGCGTGAGGTCGGCGTCAGGCCAAAGGCCAGGTCCAGCATGTCGGTTTCGTCTTCGCTGGGTTCGTCCAGTTTTGTATACCAGGCCGGGTCCACAACCAGATGGCAGGTTGCACAAGCAAGCGAGCCTTCGCAGGCCGCTTCGATATCGACGTCGTTCTCGATAGCAACTTCCATCACAGAACGGCCGACTTCGGCATCGACTTCGGTACGGCTGCCATCGCGGCCAATGAAAGTAATCTTGGGCATTGCCTGATTAATCCCTAACCAATCATCCTGAACCAGTGGGTCTCATGCCCATCTGTTTATTTCGCGCGGCTTTTCTAAAAGCCCTGTAAACTCCTGTCAAAGGAGAAAGCATCTCAGGCCCGCACCCGGGCGCATCGTTCGACCGCATCAATCAGTATCTGTGCTGCGCTCGATGCCTCCTCATCCGTCGTAAACCGACCGAAAGCCACCCGGATTGACGCGGCAACCCGGCCCGGCGGCTGACCTATGGCCTCAAGGACATGGCTATAGCTGCCCGACCCGGAACTGCAGGCAGAACCACTGGATACGGACAACCCGTCCAGAGCCGCCAGAAGCTCCGCCCCCTCCATACCGGGGAAGGTCAGGTTGAGATTGGCCGCCAGACGACAGTCACGACTGCCATTGACCACCACCTGCGGTACAGCCGCCTCAACCCTGGTCAAAAAGTCGTCACGCATGGCAGAGAGACGCTCACTTTCCGACGCCATTTCAGCCAACGCGATCCGGCAGGCCTGTCCAAACCCCACGCATAGAGGCGGTGCGAGCGTCCCGGACCGAAGGCCCTTTTCCTGACCGCCACCGTCCATCAACGCCTCGATTGGCACACGCGGACGGCGACGCACATAAAGTGCCCCGACCCCCTTGGGGCCGTAGAGCTTGTGACCGCTGATGCTGACCAGATCCAGGTTCAGCGCCTCCACGCCCAACGGGATTTTGCCAACCGCCTGGGCACAGTCACTGTGAAAGAGAACACCCTTGGCGCGCGCCATACGCCCGATTTCCGCCAGGGGCTGAATCACCCCGATTTCGTTATTGGCCGCCATGACGGACACAAGGGCCGTCCGGTCATCCAATGTTTCATTCAACAGGTCCAGGTCGACAAGCCCGTCGGGTTTTACCGGCAGGACGATGACCTCGAACCCTTCTTCGATAAGGCGATTGGCGCTTTCCAGCACGCATTTATGTTCGGTGGCGAGTGTCACCACCTTGTCGCGGCCATCGCGTTTCCGCCGTGCCCGCGCCACACCTTTGATGGCAAGGTTGTTCGATTCCGTCGCTCCGCTGGTAAAGATGATCTCCTTGCCCTTCGCACCAATGGCCGCCGCGACCTGATCGCGGGCCTTGTCCACGGCCTCCGCCGCATCCCAGCCATGGCGATGATCCGCACTGTGAGGATTGCCGAAATGTTCGGTGAACCAGGGCAGCATCGCATCGACCACCCGGGGATCGGTCGGTGTCGTTGCCTGATAGTCCAGGTAGATCGGTGCAACGGGACGGTTAAGCATCTGCGCCAAGTCTCGCTAATTCTTGAACTTTATCTGGATTATATATGCGCCTGATGGCCTCGGGATCAACCGGTCGCCGCGACCTGACGGCCCGCAAAGGCGACATATGCCTCCACAAAGCGGTCAATATCCGCCTCTGTCGTCGCCCATCCCAGACTGACCCGGATCGAGGAGCCGGCGATCTCATCGCCGTAACCCATGGCCGAAACAACCTGGCTGCGCTTCACCTTGCCCGATGAACAGGCGGAACCGGCGCTGATTGCAATTCCCGC
Source organism: Aestuariispira ectoiniformans (assembly GCF_025136295.1). Lineage (GTDB taxonomy): Bacteria > Pseudomonadota > Alphaproteobacteria > UBA8366 > Aestuariispiraceae > Aestuariispira_A > Aestuariispira_A ectoiniformans. The sequence goes on from NZ_CP062788.1 coordinate 3,327,820, forward strand.
CAAATCCATGGCCATGACCTGGGTTTCAGACCCCACCCCCGGCAAGGCCAGACATGTGACGGTGCCCACGCGTTCCGCGCCGTCGCCAATCACCACCACCTGCGGCAGGGCTTTGCTAACCGCCGTTTCAAGCCGGTCGCGCAAGTCTTTGTAGTGGGATTGTTTCTCGATCTCTTCCAAGGCGATTTCCGCCGCAACACCAAATCCAACGCAACCGGCCACATTTTCGGTACCCGACCGCCGTCCCTTCTCCTGACCGCCACCGTGAATCAGGGAACGAATATGATGCTTTGGGTTAACAACCAGTGCCCCGATTCCTTTCGGGCCGCCAATTTTATGGCCTGACAAACTGAGCAGGTCGAGGCCACTTTCATCAAAATCCAGCGGCAATTTTCCTGCTGCCTGGACCGCATCGCAATGCAGGACAGCGTCATACTCCCGGGCGAGCGCAATAATCTCCGCCATCGGCTGGATCACGCCCGTCTCATTATTGACCAGCATGACCGAGACTAGCGCCTGTCGGTCATTCGGCTTTTCCAGCAACGCCCTTAGCGCATCCAGATCCAGCAAACCTGTTGAAGTCACCGGAATCCGTTCCGCCTCCAGCGCCTCGATCACAGAAGGGTGTTCCACCGAAGAGGTGAGGACACGCATCGGCCTGTCCCAGCCGCGCAGGGCAATATTGTTGGCTTCGGTTGCCCCGCTGGTAAAGACCACATTGGGGGCAATGGTACCCACCATCCGCGCCACCTGGGCACGGGCGTCTTCCACAGCACGACGCGCCTGACGCCCGGCGGTATGGACCGAGGACGGGTTACCCGGCAAGGCCATGGCCTCAGTAACGGCGGCGATCACCTCCGGGCGAGCCGGCGCCGTTGCATTGTAATCAAGATAGACAGGCTCGCGCATAGATAACCGTTACAACCCTTATACTCGCATCCAGTTACAATCAGTCGCTCGCCATGGCTTTCTGACGCGGATGGGGCAAACCGCCCTGCATCAAATAGCCGGACCGGCCCAGAACCTTCCGGTTCACCACATCGGCCAAAGTCACCGAGCTCAGGAACAGATGAATATGATTACTCAGCTCTTCCCACAAGTCATGAGTGATGCAACGGGCACCACAAGGCATACAGCCCTTCGAGGCACCGGGTTCACAGCGCACCGCCGTGATCCGTTCATCAACCGCGGCAATCACGTCCGAAACCCGGATATCATCGATCGGGCGGGCAAAGATATAACCACCGCCCGGACCTCGCACGCTTTTTACAAGGCCACCCCGACGCAGCATGGCAAAGAGCTGCTCCAGGTAAGACAATGAAATATCCTGCTGCTTTGCGATTTCCGCCAACGTCATCGGCTTTCCATCGCTCCGGGAAGCCATGTCCGCCATGGCCATCACCGCATAACGTCCTTTTGTACTTAAACGCACGGTTCTTCTACCTAAAAGTTGTCATCAAATGACAACGACCGGGTATACCGCTTTGTCCATTTTTGTTCAGGAAACGCGATAAAGCGCCCAAAGCAAAAAACCCATATCCTTTGCTTTGTTATTACCGTATCGGGTTGATTGTCTTCAACAGGAAACCGGCTTTCGGCCAAGAAATCCGCCCAGTTTTTGACCTAGAGCAATTCCTCGGAGACTATCAGGCCCGACCGCTGCTTGCCTTATCGCCAGCCTCGGATTTTCCCTTGCTGTCATATGACAGGCCGGACGAGCGCCCTTCCGCGTCCTGCAACCGGCCCTCCAGATCCTGAATACGCGCGTTGAGAGTGGAAACATGCTCCATCAACCCATCAATTGCACGGGCAACGGGATCAGGCAGGTCACCCAAAGGCGTACCATATGGCGCGAAATTGTCCTGCGTGCGGCTGGCCCGCGAAACGATCTTCGCCGGAATACCTACGACGGTTGCCCGTGAGGGGACATCCTTGATCACCACCGCATTGGCGCCAACGCGGGCACATTCACCCACCGTGATCGGCCCCAGAATCTGTGCGCCGGAACCGACGATCACATTGTTTTCAAGGGTCGGGTGACGCTTGGTGCAACGTTGTTCATGGGAATTTTCCGCCGGAGACACACCACCCAACGTCACATCGTGATACAGCGTGACATTGTTGCCGATCTCGGCGGTTTCCCCAATCACGACACCCATGCCATGGTCGATAAAGAACCCCTGCCCGATCGTCGCACCGGGATGGATTTCGATACCGGTCAGCCAGCGCGCCATTTGCGAGATGAAACGCGGAAGCAGACGCCAGCCGCGCTGCCACATCTTGTTTGAAAGGCGATAGACGACAATCGCATGGAACGCAGGATAACAGAGCACAATCTCAAGCCGGGAACGCGCAGCGGGGTCGCGTTCGATCATGCCATCGATTTCACGGACTAGTTTTTCAAACATATCCTGGCCCTTCCTGATCCATTCTCTTGGGCATGGACGCTTACCAAATATTGACAGAACAGGTGTTTGGTACTTATCTCACCAGAATTCCGTCAAGGCGACGCGCGTCGTCCAGAATGCTTAGATATAAGTGACCTGGATTCCACGTCAAGCCACCGTTGCGGATTTCAGCGTTTCCACAGGGGAAAAATACTCAAGTTTTCTCTCCTTATTATTAGCCTAGGATCAAGGATAACCGATGCCAGAAGTGATCATCAACGGGCCGGAAGGCCGCTTGGAAGGCCGTTATACTCCCGGCAAAACCAGTGACGCACCGATCGCCCTGTTCCTGCATCCGCATCCCCAGCATGGCGGCAGCATGAACAACAAGGTGGTCTATGCCTTGTATCACTCTTTCGTGCGGCGCGGTTTTGCCTGCCTGCGTTTCAACTTCCGCGGCGTCGGCCGCAGCCAGGGCGAATACGCCAAGGGCGAAGGTGAATTGTCAGATGCGGCTTCGGCTCTGGATTGGCTGCAGACGCAAAATGAAAATGCCAGCCAGTGCTGGATTGCCGGTTTTTCCTTCGGGGCCTGGATCGGTATGCAGTTGCTGATGCGCCGTCCGGAAATCTCCGGCTTCATTTCCGTCGCACCGCCGGCCAACCTCTATGATTTCAGCTTCCTGGCCCCCTGCCCCTCGTCCGGCCTGATGATCCAGGGCGACCAGGACCAGATCGTACCGAAGGATTCCGTCCTGAAGCTGACCGAGAAACTGAACCAGCAAAAAGGCATCGAAATCGACACCCGTGTCATTGAGGGCGCGGATCATTTCTTCTCCGGCAAGCTGGACCTGGTTACCGAACACGTCCACAACTACATGGACGAACACGGCCCCAGCCGCGAAGCACCGATCGCCCTGGAAGAAGAATAAATTCTAAGGCTTTTCAGCTTTGGCAAGGCGCCCCCCGGTCAACGGCCTGGGGGCGCCCGTCGTTTTGGGGAAGGTAATCGGCAATTGCCGTCTTGTCCGGGCCGCCAGAAATCCAAAGGCCTGCGCCTCCAGCGCATCCCCGTCCATATCGTGGTCCTCCACCGGCACAACATCCGCCTGCAACCGCTCCCGAAGGCGCCGCATCAGTGTCTTGTTGTGTCGTCCGCCGCCGCAGACCAGCCACTGTGAAACCTCTTCCGGCAGGTGATATTTGGCGCGGGAGACAGCCTCGACCGTGAAGGCCGTCAAAGTGGCCGCGCCGTCCTCTGTGGACAGCAGGCTGACGGCCTCTCCCGACAAGCTGCCGCGATCCAGGGATTTCGGCGGCTTTCGGTCAAAATAGGCATTATCCATCAGCCGCCCCAGAATTCCGGAATTGACCCGGCCATGCGCCGCAGTTGCCCCATCAAGGTCCACGCCGTGACCTGTGCGCGCCAGCAGGAAATCATCAATCAGGGCATTGCCCGGCCCCGTGTCGAAGGCAACGAGCTCTCCGTCACTGCCGATAAACGTCACGTTCGCCACACCCCCGACATTCAAGAAACAGGCAGGCTTGGGCAGATGGTCGGCCAGGGCCTTGTGAAAGATCGGCACCAGCGGCGCACCCTCCCCACCTGCGGCAACGTCATTGGTGCGGAAATCGTAGACCACATCAATGCCCGTTTCCCGCGCGAGCCGTTCCCCATCCCCGATCTGCCACGTGAAGCGGACCGCCGGATCATGAGCAATGGTATGGCCGTGAAACCCAATGGCCTGAATATCACGTGCCGCCAGATTTTCCTGGGCCAGCAGTTGCCGGACGGCCTGACAATGGAAGGCGGTCAGGTCCTGTTCGACCGCACTGATCACGTCGCTGCCCCTGGTCAGGCCCAGAATGGCGCGCAGACGTTCGCGAAACGCCTCGTCATAGGGAGTTGTCAGACAGCCGCCGAATTCGGTGACCGTCTCGCCATCCGTTCTGATCAGGGCTGCGTCCACCCCGTCCATAGAGGTGCCGCTCATCAATCCGATGAACCAGTGCTGGTCGTTCGATGTTGCCATAGTATCCTGCATTGCCGCGTCGTGAGTTACGTGATAAGTCCACCGGACTCTCCCGAAATTCAACCCTAATACAACTGATTCTAAAGAGAACTGGAAGAGACTTATGAGCGCACCCCATTCGGACTTCATCAAGACCGTAACCGAGCGCGGGTTCATGCATCAATGCACGGACCTGGACGCGCTGGACGACTTGGCCGCGAAGGGGACCATCAGCGCCTATATCGGCTTTGATGCCACGGCGGACTCGCTGCATGCGGGATCGCTGGTGCCCATCATGCTTCTGCGCACCCTGCAGAAATGCGGGCACAAACCCATCGTCCTGATGGGTGGCGGCACGACCCGGATTGGCGACCCCAGCGGCAAGGATGAACAGCGCAAGATGCTGACGGACGATGACATCGCCCGCAACATGGATGGCATCAAACGGGTCTTTTCCAAGTATCTGACCTTCGGCGACGGCCCGACGGACGCGGTTATGGTGAATAACGCCGACTGGCTGAACGATATCAACTATATCGACTTCCTGCGCGACGTCGGACGGCATTTCTCCATCAACCGCATGCTGAGCTTTGATTCCGTCAAGCTGCGCCTGGATCGTGAACAGCCGCTGAGCTTCCTGGAATTCAACTACATGATCCTGCAGGCCTATGACTTCATGCAGTTGGGCCGCAGCCATAATGTCAGCCTGCAGATGGGTGGCTCCGACCAGTGGGGCAATATCGTCAACGGGATCGAATTGACCCGCCGGGTGGACGAGCGCCAGGTCTATGGCCTGACGGTGCCCCTGATGACGACCGCCTCCGGCATCAAGATGGGCAAGACCCATGGCGGTGCGATCTGGCTGAATGAAGAGCGCCTGTCGGCTTATGACTACTGGCAGTACTGGCGTAACACGGAAGATGCCGATGTTGGCCGCTTCCTGAAACTGTTCACTGAATTGCCGCTGGACGAGATCGCACGTCTTGAAGCCCTGGAAGGCGCGGACATCAACGAGGCAAAGAAAGTCCTCGCGCATGAAGCCACCAAACTCTGCCATGGTGAAGAGGCCGCAGTCGCAGCAGCGGCAACCGCCCAGAAGACCTTTGAGCAGGGCGGCTTCGGTGATGATCTGCCCACCGCCGATATTCCCAAGGGGGAACTGGAAAGCGGCATCGGCATCCTTGAGGTACTGTGCCGGGTCGGCTTGACGGCCACCAACGGCGAGGCACGCCGCTTTGTTCAGCAGGGCGCGGTCAAGGTTAACGATGCCAAGTCAGATGATGCCCGCAGGCAGTTAACGGCTGCGGACCTGAACAGCGATGGCCTGATCAAACTGTCGGTTGGCAAAAAGAAACACGGCCTCGTTCGGGCGGTCTAAACAGGCCGAACGTCAGACCTAGCGTTGACCGCCTTCAAGCGGGGGAGGAGTTTTTTCTCCCCCGTTTTTTGTTTCCTCATCGTTCACGCCCGGATTATTGGGGAAGATATCAAACAGCCGACGCAACGCCCCCGGGGTAAGCGCAGAAAGCGGATTCACCTGCACCTGCGGGTCATCCAGCGGCCCCGACACGGAATAATTCGCACCGAAAAGACCGCCATCCTCGCCGCCAGTCAGCAGCCACCCGACAAGAGGAATGGCACCAATTGCCCGATTGATCGCATAAGCCGGAACAACCGTCCCCCTGGCATTCACCCGGTCGTGTTTGATGTCATAGACACCGGACATGGAAACGCCAATCGAATTGCCAAAGACCCTGGCTTTGTTCAGCGTCAATTCGCTTCCCTTGAGGCTATAGTCAGCCTGGAAATTACTGAACGGCAACCCTTTGCTGGTCAGGGAATTCAGCGTACCGGTCAGCGACATGAACTCCAGGACCTTTGCCATGGCCGGGGCTTTGACCAGCACGAAATCGTCCATCTTCACCTTGCCGGCCAGCGGCGCGTCCTTGGTCGGACGCAGCCCCTGGATTGTCATTCGACCACCCTCGATACCGTCAAAAGCATCAATGCTGCGAAGGGCGGACCCCGCATTATCCAAAGTGCCGCTCAGGACATAGCCCTGATCGCCCAGCCCGTAGCGGATGGCAATCGGCGATCCGTCCTTGGCCTGTGCCGCAAGGTCCAAATATTGAACACTGTCCCCGTCATGATTCAGTGACAGTTTCATATCCAGCAAACGACGCGCCGGACCTGCGGTAATGACGCCAAAGCGACTGTTCAGGACAAAGGGAACGCCTGACGCGTCTTCGGCTTCATCGCCACCACCATCGATGCCGGACTCAATCATGTCCACGAGGCCGGACACGTCGAAATAGTCGCCATGCAGGTTGATTACATATTTTCCGTCATCGCCTTCCCGAACCGCGCTGCCGCCGATTTCAGCGCCATTCAACTGCATGTCCTCGATCAGGACCTGTCGGATGGTTTCCTGGTCTGCTTCCAGGGCCGCACTACCCTTGAAGGACAAAGTGTCGGACTTGAAGGAAATAGGCTGGACCTTAAGTGGTGCTCCTTCCGACCATTCAGCAGAAAGTGCAAGTTCCGCGGGGAATGTGCGCGGTTTCATCCAGTTCAACGGCGGGGCAAGCAACCCCGCTCCCGTCAGGTCCGCCGTCAGGTCCAACTGGTTGTGACCATCACGATACTCCCTGCTCTCCAGGCTCACGTCCGTATCGCCGTCCAGATAGGGGATCAGGTTATAACCGATCTCTGCCAGTTTACTTTCGTTCAGCGTTCCCTGAACGGCCAGGCGCTTGCGCAGCGGCTCATCCTTGGAAAAGTTTTCTTCCCAACTGGCAATCAGAGGAACACCGGCAACCAGCACCTCGCCATCAACCTGGAAACCGTCATTATTCACCGACATTTCCAAGGCTTTGCCCCGCGCGGACAAGTCCTTGAAGGCGTTTTGCATCACAAGGTCGGTCAGCTGTGCATCCACCTGTACCTGAACCTGTTCGGCCTTAAGGTCGTTCAACAGCGGAAATTTGAATTGGGCATGCCCCTTCGCACCGCCGCTGAGAGTTGCCGGATCAAAGCCGATATCCGACACCAGCCTCAACGGCTCGTGGTCGACCAGTTCCAACGCATCGCGGAAAGGACCGTCCATGTCCAGGCCAACGTCGATCCAGTCGTCGGTCCCGATGCCGGTGATCTTGATTTTACCACCTTCGATATTGATATCGCCAACCTGCCCCCCACGCACATCAATGTCGAACCAGTCCGTACCGTATCTGGCAAAACCGGAGACATTGGTTGCAGGCGGCAGAGGGCGGAAATAGTTCACCACCCCCTTATCCAGGGTGATCTCGCCGCCCATATCACGCATGACGAAATCGCCATCCGGGCCCAGGGTCCCATCCATATTGAAAGTGGCCTTGGAAACCGGGCCTTCGGTGATGTTCTTGACGACCCAGACACGGGCATCCTTGCCCAGTTCCGGCGGCCAGTATTTATCCAGATGGGCCATGTTGAAATCCGTCAGTTCCGCACTGACAGACAAACGACGCTGCCCCTCTTCCATGTCTGTCTCGGCCCCCGCAACCAACAACCCTTCCGGCAGGTCCAGGCGCAGCTTACTGACTTCTATACGGTCAAATGCATCGGAAAACCGGGCCTCGACGGAGAAACCGTTGTGGGCAATTGCCTCGGAATATATCTCCGGCAGATTGATACTGCCGGAATCACTGACGAGTGAGAGCCGCCCCTCGTCAAGCGAGACACGGGACAGGTCACCGCGAACCAGGTTTCCGCTAACCGATATGTCTGCAGTCAGGTCCCCTGACAGGGCGGTTCCCCTTGCCAGCAGTGGCGACAATTTCGCCCATTTGGCCGGCGAGAACTTCGAAATCGACACCTGAGACTGGAAAGCCCCGGTCTCGCTGTCGATTGTAACGCCGTTGCCATGGATCACGCCCAAGTCATCACTGGACATATCCACGCGCCAGTTCAACGGCATACCATCCTGGCGGACGGACAACTGGCCGGAAAGCGCAATCCGTTCCTTGTCCATGTCCCCCGGATCGAATTCCGGCACCAGTCCCTGCAACAGCCCCAGATGAAAACCTGGGCTTTCAAAGGTCACGACGCCGGTTTCACTGGCAAAGGGCTTGGCGGCATTGATTTCCACCGCACCGGTATAGCTCCCCTGCGCGACCTGCCCCAGAACCGACACTTCCACGCCTTCGCTGTCACGCAGCAAATCGAAGGAAAAATTGTCCATTCGCCAGTTCTTGCCGGAGTGGTAATCGCGAAAACCACCCGAGGCATTGTAAATGCTCAAACGGGTCAGGTATCCCAGCACGTGGTCACGCTTTGGCGGGCGGATAAACGTATTGAGGTCGGACAACACTTCGTCGAGAGGCGTCATCCCGTCGTCCAGAGCCTCGTCAGAGGCAGTGGCAGAGGGTGCAAGGGTCAACCCGAACGCCCCGCTGGGCATGCGGCGCATCGCAATTTTAGGGCGCAGGATTTCCAGTGTCGTCGGTGCGACAATCCCCTGCGTCAGGGCACGAAGCGACAGATTGAAAGACACTTCCGGCAAACGGGCAACCGGCCGTTTGGAGGCTTCCGCCGATGCGACAACGACATTTCGCGCAACAATATCAACGGCGCGCTCCCAACCGCCCCAGGTCAGGACTGTATCCTCGATCTTGACGTTGACCGGCGATTCCGGACTGTTGATTGCGTCTTCGACATAGGGTGTCAGGAAGGAAATATCGATCGGCCCGGCGGACAATCGCCACACTCCGACGCCGATAATAACCGCTACCCCTGCAACAAGACCGGCAAGGACCTCAAAAGCGATTCGAAAAGAACGTCGGACCAACGGTTTGAACTTTCCTTACAAGACAAATTGGGCTTTGATGGCCGTCACAACATGTAAAGTCATTCTGCCCATCAGGTACTTATAGTTATATGGATGCGTTCCTATCACAGGTCGACCCCGACAAGCTTCCGATACCCGCCGACGAGAACCGGGCTGAAATCGGGTTGGAGCGTTTTCTGGAAGCCGCAGCATCTGATCAAGAACTAAACCGATTCATCAACGATCTTGCAACCCATGATGTTGGTTCACGCCTGCTAAAAGGGCTTTTCGGAAACAGCCCCTTTCTCAGCCAATGCCTGATTCGTGAACCCGGCTTTATCCGCGAGATAGTGGAGGACGGCCTGGACAAGGCTTTTGAGGGTCTGGTTGACGGTTTGAAGACACTGGTCGGCGAGGTTCTTGGCGAAAACGACCTGATGAAGGCATTGCGGGTCAGCAAACGGCGGGCCGCTGCCCTGATTGCGATTGGTGACATCACCGGCCTGTGGCCCCTTTTGAAGGTGACCGGCGCCCTCAGCGCCATTGCCGACAACAGCCTGAATGCCGCCGCAGCCCACGTTCTGAGGCAGATGGCGAAATCAAATCTCCTGCGCCTGCGTCACGAAGACGATCCCTGCCGGGACAGCGGCTATACCATCCTTGGAATGGGTAAACTCGGGTCGCGCGAGTTGAACTATTCCAGCGACGTGGACCTGATTGTGCTCTACGACCTGAACAAGGTAGACAGCGACGACCCGGATGCCCTGCGTCAGGGCTTTGTGCGCGCCACGCGGGATCTGATGCGGATCATGGATAGCCGCACCGCCGATGGTTATGTTTTCCGCACCGATCTGCGCCTGCGGCCCGACCCCGGCGCAACCCCGCTGGCGCTCTCTGTTGTGGCGGCGGAAACCTATTACGAAAGCCTGGGGCAGAACTGGGAACGCGCGGCCATGATCAAGGCCCGCGCCGTCGCGGGTGACCTGGAGACAGGTCAGGCCTTCCTGAAACATATCGTTCCCTTCATCTGGCGCAAACATCTGGACTTTGCCGCCATCGACGACATCCATTCCATCAAGCGGCAGATCAACGCCTATCGCGGCGGCGGTGAAGTTGCGATCAACGGTCACGACATAAAAATCGGCCGGGGCGGTATCCGCGAAATCGAGTTCTATGCCCAGACCCAGCAATTGATCTGGGGCGGGCGTCTGCCCGACCTTCGCATCCGCCAGACCCAGCAGGCGCTCACCGCCCTGCACCGCCATGATCAGGTCAGCAAGGACGCCCTGAAAACCCTGTGCGATGCCTATATCTTCCTGCGGACGCTGGAACATCGCCTACAGATGATCGACGACAAACAGACCCAGAAACTGCCGACCAGCGACGAAGAGATCGCCAAACTTGGCATGTTCATGGGCTATCGTTCCGAAGACAAATTCAGGGCGGACCTTCTGCATCACCTGAATCAGGTTGAAGACCTCTATGGCCGCCTGTTCGAAGAGGCTCCGGCGCTGGGCGGTTCCGGTTCTCTGGTCTTCACCGGCTCCGAAGATGACCCCGACACCCTGAAAACCCTGGCAGGCATGGGGTTCCGCGAGACATCCCGCGTGGCCAGCGTCATCCGCACCTGGCATCATGGACGCTATCGCGCAACGCGTACCACCCGCTCGCGCCAGCTCCTGACCGAATTGATGCCGAGATTGCTTGAGGCCCTGTCGCAGACCACCAATCCGGATGAGGCCTTCATTCGGTTTGATACCTTCCTGTCCGGCCTGCCCGCAGGGGTACAGCTATTTTCGCTGTTCCATTCCAATCCACCGCTGATGGACCTGGTCGCGGAGATCATGGGCGACGCCCCGCGATTGTCAGCATGGCTGTCCAAGCGCCCGATCCTGCTGGATTCCGTGTTGACCGCCGATTTCCTGAACGCAGAAGCAAATGCACAGGAAATGCAGGAGCAATTGGCAGGGATGCTCAAACTTGCCGACGATTATCAGGACGCCCTCGATATCACCCGGCAATGGACCAGCGACGAAAAGTTCAAATACAGTGTGCAGCTTTTGTTGGGGCGTTCCGACGGGGAAAGCATCGGCCCGGCCCTGTCGAGCGTGGCCGAGACCGCAATCAGCCAGTTATTGCCCAGAACATCCGCAGAATTCGAAGAGGCCCATGGCACCTTCCCCGGCGGCGGCCTCGCCATCATCGCCTTCGGCAAGCTGGGTGGACGGGAACTGTTGCCCGGTTCGGACCTGGATCTGGTTTACGTCTATGACAACAACGGCGCAGACACGTCCGATGGTGAAAAGCCGCTGATGCCCGCCGTCTATTTCATTCGGCTGTGCCAACGCATCGGTACGGCCATCAATGCCCAGACCAGCGAAGGCCGCCTTTACGATATCGACAACCGCCTGCGCCCGGCTGGCAAAGCAGGCGCGCTTGCCACGCAACTGGATACTTTCCAGAAGTATTACGACCTCGACAACGGTGGTGAGGCCTGGGTGTGGGAACATATGGCCCTGACGCGGGCACGTGTGATTTACGGCCCGCCTGCCCTTTGCCAAAAACTTGAGAAGGCAATCCACCGCCTCCTTACCCAAAAGCGGGATGCGGCCAAGGTGATCCGCGAAATCGCCTCCATGCGTGAGCGTATCGCCCGGCAATATCCCGGCAATTCCCCCTGGGAGATCAAACACCGCCCCGGCGGCCTCGTGGATGTCGAATTCATCGCGCAGTATCTGCAATTGATCCATGCCCACGACCATCCGGATATTCTGTCGCAGAACACCGGCACGGCCCTGAAGAAGGCGCGCGACCTGGGTTTGCTGGACGCCGTATTGGCGGACAGCCTGCTGGCGGCATTGGACCTGTGGCGTCGGTTGCAGGCACTGCTGCGGTTGACGGTCACCGAAAAATTCGACGAGGACAAGGCCCCTGAGGGCCAGAAACGTGCCTTGACGCGCGCCTCCGGCGCAGAGACCTTTGACGCCCTGAAGGCGGAAATGGACCATGCGGCCCATGACGTTCGCGCAATTTTCACCAACCTGATCTTTGACCCGGCCAAGGCTGCGGACAAGGCCGAAGAAACCGGGCTGGATCAGACAAAAGACGAAAACGGATAATCGAAGGAGAGATTTATGGCTTTGGAAGCAGGCACCGATGCCCCCGACTTCACCCAACCGACCGATGGCGGGCAGACGCTGACCCTGTCGTCGCTCAGGGGCAAACCGGTGATCCTTTATTTCTACCCCAAGGACGACACCCCCGGCTGCACCAAGGAAGCATGCGGCTTCCGCGACCTGATGCCCGATTTCTCCGCCGCCGATGCCGTCATTCTCGGGGTCTCCAAGGATACCGTTGCCAAGCATGACAAATTCAAGGCCAAGCACGAGCTTCCCTTCACACTGGTCAGTGACGAAGACGGCTCCATCTGCGAAGCTTATGAGACCTGGGTTGAGAAAAACATGTATGGCCGAAAATACATGGGGATCGAACGCGCTACATTTTTGATCGACAGCAATGGTAAAATTGCCCGTATCTGGCGTAAGGTTAAAGTCAAAGGCCATGTGGAGGAAGTTCTGGAGGCCGTGAAGGCGCTCTAGGCCGAAACCGGGGTAAATACCGGAAAGGGAGAAAGTATGTCTGCGTCTATTGCATCCTACGATGACCAGGTCGAAGCAGAATATCTGGAGGAAACGTCGGATATCCTGAATGAAATCGAGGTCATTGCCGAACAGCTTGCCATCGGCTCCGATGAGGGCCGCCGCCGGTTTGAAATCCTGCTGGGCAAACTGGGCAGCCTTTGTATCACCGGGCGGCATACACGCTATTCCCTTTTGAACGTGACCATGCACCGCCTGGTCAACTATCTGGAAGGCATGGACAAGCCGAACGAAGGCCAGATTCAGGATATCAGCATTTATGCCGATACCATGCGCGGCATTATCGACGGCACCATCAGCCACGACGGTTGGGATTTCAGCGAGTTCGTGCGTTCCCTGCCGGTCCGCCGTCCGTTGGAACTGGAAGACCTGGAACATCTGGATGTGGAGGTCATGGTGGTTGAAGGCCGCCGAAGCGCCGCCCGTATCTTCGAACGCGAGCTGCAGGCTTGCGGCTACAGCGTGGTCTGGGTTCGTAACCCGCTGGAGGCAATTTCTCTGGCGGTCAAGACCAAGCCCGACCTGATCCTGGCGTCTGCGGAGCTGGACGAATTGCCCGGCGTGGACCTTGCCTGTGCCCTGGCTGCAATGCCGTCGACAAAGGGTATCCCCTTTGCGCTTCTGACCAGCTATGACAAGGACAGTCCGCGCCTGAAAGACCTGCCATCAGAAGCAGCGGTCCTCAACAAAGGCTCACGCTTTGGCGATGAACTGGCAGATGTGCTGGAGCGGTTCAAGATCACATGACCCTGGTCGATGCCGCTATCTCCGCCCTGGGCACGGCCAATGCCCGGGACAAAGCCGAACTCAGCCGCCACCTGGCGGCTGAGTGGTTTTCGGGCACAATCAAAGAGATCGGCTCAGGCACGCCGCCGGACCGTCCTGCCCGCCCGGAAAAGCCTGAACTGAAACTGCCCCGCGACGTGCCAAAACGTAAAATCACCGCCGCCCCGGAAGGGCGTATTCCCCTGCTGCATGCACTCGCCCATATCGAGTTGAATGCCATTGATCTGGCCTGGGATATCGCCGCCCGCTTTACCGGGCAAGGCCTGCCCCGCGCCTTCTTTGATGACTGGGTGCGTGTTGCCGATGATGAGGCCCGGCATTTCCTTATGCTGGACGACATCCTGCATGAAATGGGTGCTTACTATGGCGCTCTGACCGCCCATGACGGATTGTGGCAGGCCTCCACGGCAACGGCCCACGATCTGTTGGCCCGCCTTGCCGTAGTGCCCTTGGTTCTGGAAGCGCGCGGACTGGACGTGACGCCCGCCATGATCAAAAAACTGCAGTCAGTAGGCGACGAAACCAGCGCGGAGGCTCTGCAGGTGATCCACGACGATGAGATCACCCATGTGGCGGCGGGCAAGCGCTGGTTCGATTATATCTGCGAAAATGAAGGCCTGCCCAAGGTGGAAACCTGGCAGGCGCTGGTCCAGAAACATTTCAAGGGCGTCCTGAAGCGGCCCTTTAACGTGGTCAGCCGTGAACGTGCCGGGTTTGCCGCCGCATTTTACGACCCGATCGCGCATTAGGCAGATCATCAGAAGTCCAGTGGTGCGTTATCAGTGACTTCCTTCATGACGAAAAAGGTTCGTGTCTGGCGCACACCGGGGAGCGCGATCAGCTGTTCGCCATGCAGTTTATTGAAATCGGCCATGTCGCGAACACGGATTTTCAGGACATAGTCAAAGTCCCCCGCCACCAGATGGCAGTCCAGAACGAAAGCAAGCTTGCGGATTGCCTCTTCGAAAGCCGCAAAGCTTTCCGGTGTCGATCGATCCAGCACAACCCCCACCATCACCAACGCCCCGCGGGAAACTTTGTCAGGCGCGATTTCTGCCCGCACCGATTTGACAAAACCTTCGTCGAATAATCTCTGAGTCCGCCTGTGACAGGTCGCCGGGCTGACATTGACGGCTTTCGCCAATTCGGCATTGGAAAGGCGGCCATCCTTTTGCAACAGCCTTAGGATACGCCGATCAATGCGATCCAATTCATGAACGGAAATTTCTTCCATAATTTACCAATATTCCGAAAGAAGAGCTAAATATTTTCCTCCATATATAACATCAGCAATCATTTATGCCTATAAATTAGAAAGCACCTTTCCGGGTTGATTCGCTAGCATCAGATCATTGAAAACAGGGAGACACCCCGATGCTGGAAAAATTCGAACGCTATCCCCTCACCTTCGGCCCGACGCCTATTGAAAAGCTTCCGCGCCTATCTGAGGCCCTGGGCGATAAGGTGGAAATCTATGCGAAACGGGAGGACTGTAACTCCGGTCTGGCCTTTGGCGGGAATAAAGTGCGAAAGCTGGAATATATCGTGCCGGACGCTATCGCCTCCGGTGCCGATACGCTGGTCTCCATCGGCGGCGTACAATCCAACCATACAAGACAGGTCGCTGCCGTCGCGGCCAAAATCGGCATGAAATGCCGTCTGGTCCAGGAAAGCTGGGTTCCCTTTGAAGATGCGGTTTATGACCGGGTCGGCAATATCCTGATGAGCCGTGTGATGGGCGCGCAAAGCGAGATTGTCCCCGATGGCTTCGACATCGGTATCCGGGAGAGCTGGGAACGCACCCTGCAGGCGGTGCGTGACGAAGGCGGCAAGCCTTATGGCATTCCGGCTGGGGCGTCGGTCCATAAATATGGCGGATTGGGCTTTGTCGGCTTTGCAGAGGAAGTCCGCGCCCAGGAAGCGGAAATGGGGATTAAATTCGACTATGTCATTGTCTGCACCGTGACCGGTTCCACCCATGCAGGGATGCTTGTTGGCTTCGCCAAAGACGGGCGCGCGAACAAGGTGATCGGAATCGACGCTTCCGGTACCATCGACCAGACCCGCAATCAGGTCATGGAAATTGCCCGCAATACCGCCGACCTGGTGGAACTGGGCCGGGAGATCACCCTGGACGATCTGACCCTGATTCCGGACTATGCCTATCCGGCCTACGGCATCCCGTCGGCGGAAACCAACGATGCCATTCGCCTGGCGGCCCGCAACGAGGGCATGATGACTGATCCGGTCTATGAAGGGAAATCAATGCAGGGCATGATCGATTTGATCCGTAAGGATTATTTCCCGGCAGGGTCCAAGGTCCTCTACGCCCATCTGGGCGGCGTGCCTGCGATCAATGCCTATAGCTATATCTATCGGAACGGCTGATTTCACACCTTTCCAGAGGCCGGGGGTTAATCACTTCCGACCCTTTCAAAGACCAGATTCATCGCAACCGTCGTCGTGCGTTTGACGCCGGACAGGCCCAGCATCTCCACCATGCCACCCAGGCCCGTCGATTTGCCTAACTCATCCAGGTCCACCGTCGCGCGATCATTGCTGGTGACCAGCACCCGGTCGGCCGTCTGCTTTTCAACTCGCAAGCGGGTACTCACAGCCTTGGGAATTCCGGACAGAACGACCACCCCGGAAACAGGCATGGTCAGGCTTTCGCCGGGTTTGAGGGCATCAACTTTCTCACGGTCGACCATGGTCCGTAAAACCGCAGTCGGTTGCGCCAGGTTGAATGCGCCCCGGACAAGATCCGGGCTTCCAATGTCGATCAGGCTTTGCGCCGATTGGGCATCAACATGCACCTCCACGGCACCATTGGAGGCGACCTTACCCGACAAAAGGCGAACCTGCTCCACCTCCCCCGCCTGGCCGTTCAGGATCGACCCTACAGCGATGGTGGATTGCGGTACTTCAAGCCTCCACGGAACATCATCGGCCAAAGCCGGTGAAAGCATGAATGCCCAAAGGGAAAAGCCCAGGGCCGGAAAAATCCGTTTCATCAATTGGCACCACCAATGTCAAACTTCTCATCGCCACCATACAAATCGAGGAAGATGGTTGTTTTATGGCAGAGATTTTGCCGGACCCGCCGCTGCCACGGCAGCCGCCTTTACCGCAGACACGACCTCAGCAACCATATCGTCGTTGCCATTGACCTGCACGGCACGAGCCATGGTCAGCCCCCCGATCAGCCCGGTTAGCAACGCCCAGGCCCGTTGTCGGCGCACAACCGGATCATCGCCGTCCAGGCCATCGGCAACAAGGTCGACAATCCGGTCCATTTTACTCTGATATAGGGTCCTGACCTCATCGGATGCGCGCACCACATCGGGCGACATCGATGTCATCGCACAGACGCATTCCGGATTGCCGCGATGAGCCGCCCCCAGGTAATAGTCGGCAAAGGCCGAAACCCAGTCTGCACCGTGATCTCTCTGGAACAGCGGGATTCTTGAGATCGTCTGCTCCAACCCCTGCTCCAGTGCATTTAGAAAAGCCCCATCCTTGGACCCCAGATGGGCGTAGAAGGCCCCAGAGGTCACCCCTGCTCCGCGGGCAATCCCATCAACGCCAACCCCGTCAAACCCGTGATGGCGAAAATTACGCCCGGCCGCGTCGAGTATCGCGTCCCGGGTCATTTCCTTTTTACTTTTGGCCATAGCATCCTCAACCCAACAATATAACGACCGTTATATTTTCATTGACAGCAACATTCAAGTCATGTTCAAAAATATAACGATCGTTATTTTTTATTCAGGAGAGACGATATGAGAAAAGACAGCCAACCGTTATCGCCCCACGACCAGCACGCTACCAGCCGCAGGACGGCCCTGAAACTGGGCGCAGCCGGTGCAGCCTCGCTTCTATTAACCCGCTTTCCGGCATTTGCCGGTACTACCATTCAAACAGGAGAAGACCCCATGCAACCCGGCGCTTTCGTCTACACCGAACTGCAAATCACCGTGCCCTTTTCCAAAGTGCCCTGGAACGACATCAATACCGCCATCAAGGCACAACCGGGTTTTCTTAACAAAACCTGGTTCTCCGGCCTGGGCAACCAATCGGCAGGGGGCATTTATGCCTTTGATACAGTTGAAAACGCCCAGAAATTTGTCACCGATTATTTCCCACGCGAAGCCCGTAATTTCGGTGTCGCCCAGACGACGCGCGTCTTCGACGCAGCCGCTACCGCCGATGCCAGCCTGGATATGAACTCGGTCCATTACGGCCCGCAGGAGAATAATCCCCATCCCAAAGCATTCGTTTATACCGAAGTCCAGGTCAGCGTTCCCTTTGAGCAGGCACCCTGGCAGGACCGCAACCCTGTCCTGCGTCAACAGCCAGGCCTCTTGTCCAAAACCTGGCTGAGTGGCCTTCATACTCATACTGTGGGTGGTGTAGACGCCTTCGACAGCATTGCGAACGCCAGAGCCTTCGCCATTGATGATTTTCCCAAAACCGCCAAGGCAATGAATGCGGCCTATTACACCCGCATTTTCGATGCCAGTGTCACCGAGGACGCCAGCATCGCCATGAACTCCCCCTACTATCTTTAATCATCAAAGAAATGGCCGGGACAAGCCCGGCCATTTCCTCATTTTTTTGACAGGAAAATAACATCCCGATATGTCACCCCCTACAAATGGCGGTCAAGAATGGACTGATAGGTGCCGTCCGCCACCATGCCGTCAAAGGCGTTCTGTAGCCGCGAAACGGTTTCGTCAGGTGTCGCCAGGCTGAGTGCAAGATAGTAGGTATATTTGCCTGACAGCAAAACCAGCTTCTCAAATCTGTCGACGGGAATTTTCTGTTGCCGCAATGCGTAAGCGACCTCCAACGGCAGGAAGGAGGCAACATCGACACGCCCATGCAACAACATCTTGAGTTTGGACTCTACGGAACTGGTGACGTAAATGTCCTGGGGATCGACATATCCCCCTTCCAGCAGAAGCTGATGGTTCGCCGATTCCTGTATCACAACGATGGAATGGCCCCTCAAATCCTTCAGGCTGCGGATCGAAACCGCATCATTGCCCGCCAGCCGGTACAGCCATTGCTCCCGCCGGTATAGCGGCCCGACCCATTTAAACAAATGCTCCCTGTCTTCCGTCCTGGTCGTGGTCAACAGCAAGACAGGCTTGTCCCCCTGCGCCAATAGATAGGCACGCTTCCAGGGCAGCAGTTTGATCTTCCCGCCTTGAGGCTGAATATTCGCGCGGTCGAGGAGTTCGCGCACAACGTCGACGGTAAATCCCTCCGCCCTGCCGTTTACGACATAATTAAAGGGCGGTAACTCCTCCATCAGTACGTCCATATCGGACGCTCTGGCTTGGCACCAGATTGCCAAAGTCAGACAGAAAGGAACCAGAAGACACTTACAATAGTGTCCGACCTTTCCTTTCGCGGATTTGCCTATCAAATACCTGACTGGCATTTCGCCTTCACCACCAACCGATAGGACCGTTAGTTCATCGAAAATACGCTATGGATTGTTAACGCTTCATATAGATACGGGACACAGTCAAAATATTTTCCCGATGGTATCAAGTTTCCTCAATATCCCCAAAGTTCTATTCCAAACAGGAAATAGTCATCGAACGATTTTACGGATATCACCACCCTATGACAGAAATCGCCCTTGAGACAAATGACAGCAATGATGAAAAGCTGGGACGGCTGCTCCTGCTGCTGACCCCTGCCTTCATGTGCGCCAACATGCTGATGGCGCGGGCCAGTGCGGACCTGTTCCCGCCAGTGGCCCTTGCCTTCTGGCGTTGGGCCATTGCCTTTCTGGTCTTGTCGCTGTTCATCGGACCCCGTCTTTGGCGCGCGCGTCGCCATATGCTGCGTGAGTGGAAAGACCTGGCTGTTCTGGGCGGGTTGGGCATGGGGATTTGCGGTGCCTTTGTCTACATCGGCGCGGATAGCACATCAGCCACCAATATCGGCCTGATCTATTCCGCCTCCCCCCTGATAATTATCCTGTTGTCACGGCTGTTTTACGGTGAACGCCTCTCGGGACGCCAGAACCTTGGTGTCTTTATGGGATTGCTTGGTGTATTGGCCATCATTGCGCGGGGCGATCCGATGAGCCTCCTGCGCCTGCAATTCACCACCGGCGATCTTTGGATCATCAGCGCCACCACCGGCTGGGCAGTCTATTCGGTTCTCATGCGCCATCGGCCAAGCGCCATGGACATGGGAACCCGCTTTGGCGCGATAATCCTGTTCGGTGTCCTGACGTTATCGCCCTTTATGCTGTGGGAGGGCATTGCCGTAGAGGCTCCGACCCTGACCTGGAAAACCGCCGGGACTGTCGCCTTCCTGGCCCTGATCGCAGGCCTTGCCGCCTATGGTTGCTATGCCAAACTGCAGCGCCTCATGGGGGCATCCAAGGCAAGCCTCGTGCTTTACATGGTGCCGATCTACAACACGGCGCTCGCCTATTTGTTGTTGGGTGAAACACTGCAGGACTATCACTGGATCGGCGCGGCGCTGGTGTTGCCGGGCCTGTGGCTGGCGACCCGCAAGCCAAAAGCAAGCTAGCGGCCGGTTAAATCACTTCTTAACCAATCCCGGCTATCATCCCTGTATCAGTATGGGGAAATAGGTATGAATTTTGTTCTGCGGCGGATTGTATGGCCTCTGGTCATTTCAATATTACCTTTTATTGCAATGGCCCGCGCCGATGATGCCGTACGCCTGACAAATGGCGAATGGCCGCCCTATTTTTCGGAAGAGATGAAAAACGGCGGACTTGGCTCTCAAATTGTCCGCGAAGCCTTCGAACTGGCGGGCAAGACCGTCGAATACGGCTATTACCCTTGGAAACGGGCCTATGTTCTGGCGGAGACCGGCCATTGGGATGGCTCGGTCCTGTGGGGGTGGTCCGAGGAACGGCAGAAGGCCTTCTATATCAGCGACCCGGTGTTCGAAGCCCGCGAGGTCTTTTTCTATCGTCGGGACGAGACATTCGACTGGGACAAGCTGGACGATCTGCACGATCTGAGGATTGCCGGTAACGTTGGATATTTCTACGGCCCCGATTTTCATGCCGCCGCAGATGCCGAGGTTTTCAAGCTGGATCTTGCGACCAGCGCCGTCACCAGCATCAAGAAGCTGCTCGCCGGTCGGGTGGATGCCTATATTGACGACGAAATTGTCGGGTTACATGTCCTGCACAGCCAATTCGGCCCCGACCAGGCTGCGAAAATCACTGTCCACCCCAAAGCCGTCTGGGTGACACCTCTCTATCTGCTGTTATCGCGCAAGAAAGAATCCAATGCGGAAACGATCAAGGCCTTTAACCTGGGCCTGAGACGCCTGCGCCAGTCCGGTCGCTATTATCAATTGCTGGCCCAGGCGACCAACCCCAACGGCAGCTAGTTTCCACGCCGCATCATCCACATGAAAAAGACACTTCCCAAGGCTGCGGTGATAATCCCGATCGGCAGTTCCTGGGGCGCCAGCGTCACCCGTGCGAGTACATCCACCCAAACCAGGAATATTCCGCCAATCAGGGCGCAGGCGGGCAGCAGGCGACGGTTGTCACCGCCAACGACCATCCGCACAATATGGGGAACCATCAGGCCGACAAAGCCGATTGCGCCCGTCAGCGCCACCAGCACACCCGCCATCAGGGCGCAGACCACGAATAGGGAAATGCGGAAACGGTTGACGTCCACGCCCAGCGATACCGCCGTCTCCTCCCCCATCAAAAGCGCATTCATCCGATGCCCCTGCAAATAAAGCCAGGCAATACCACCAAAGACCGCTGCCGCTGGAATCCAGAGTTGATCCCATCGCGCCAATCCCAACCCGCCCAGCATCCAGAAGACCACAGAATGGGCGGCCCGCTGGTCGCCCAGAAAGATCAGAAAATTGGTTCCTGCCATAAGGGCAAAGGACACCGCAACGCCCGCCAGCACAAGGCGCTCCGGCGCCAGTGTTCTTTGTCTTTGTGTCAGCCCCAAAAGCAGGGCAAGCGACAATAATGCCCCCAGGAATGCCGCAATCGGCAGGGAATAAATCCCGGCGAAATCCCCCAGATGAACAATAACCGCCACCGCCCCCAGGGCAGCACCGGACGACACGCCGAAAAGATAGGGGTCTGCCAGCGGGTTGCGGGTTGCGGCCTGAAGCGCGCTCCCCACAACGGACAATCCCGCCCCGACCAGAAAACCCAGGATTACGCGCGGGAAACGCAAATCCCAGATAATCCGGTCCCGGCCCTGGCTCCAGTTCATTTCAATCCAGTCCGGAAAGGCTTTATGCAGGGCCACCTTCCATGCCGTTTCCATCGGGATCGGGACCGGCCCCGCCGTCACCGCAAATCCGGCAGACAGCAACAACAGCCCGGCCAGAACTAACAGCAAAAGCCGGTAACTGCGCCGATACTGAAAGCGCCCCATAACGGAACCTGCGCCGGATGCCATCAGCCAGATGCACCTTTCAGCGCCGCAGCCAGTTTTTCCACAGCCTCGATATTTGCAGGCCCCGGCGTGATTTCCGCATATTTCAGCCGCAGATAGCGTTTGTTCTTCACCGCATCGGTAACCGACATGGCGGGATGTCCTTCCAGGAATGACCAAAGGTCCTGCCAATGGGTCTCGTTCTGGTAATCCACGAGAATGATGAACTCGGGGTTACGATCCGCAACCGTTTCCCAGTTCACCCGCCCCCAGCTTGTTTCCACATCATCCATCACATTTCTGCCGCCCGCCGCTTCGATCATCGCCGTGGGCATGGCGAATTTGCCGGCGGTAAATGGCTTTTCCTCTCCGGAATCATACAGAAAAACACGGGGTGCCAAGCCACCGACCCTGGCCGCCTTGACCGCGTCAATCCGCTCCCTCCAGCCATCGACCAGCGCCTGTGCCTGTTCCCCCCGGCCAAAGATTTTGCCGATATTCAGGACATCGGTATACATGGTGTCCATGCTCACGCGAGGGCGGTTTTTATCCAGATGGATGCAGCTTTCCGTCAGTTCATAGACCGGGATGCCAAAGGTTCCCAGGGTATCCGGCGTCACTGGCCCGCCGGGCTTCATGCCATAGTTCCAACCGGCGAAGAAGAAATCCGGATTTACGCTTAACAGGGCTTCCACGTTGGGGGTTTTCGGGGCCAGTTCCGGCAGTGTGCCCATGGCCGCCTTGAAACTTTCAGTCATCTTGTACCAGCCGGTAATCCCCGTCAGACCAGCCATATGATCCTGCAGGCCCAGGGCAAACATCATCTCTGACATATTCAGGTCGTGGGAAATGGCACGCGTGGGGGCCCGGTCGAATGTCACGGTGCGACCGCAGCTTTCCACCGACACAGGAAAGCCGCTTGCCAGGGCCGGGCCTGCGGCAAGGCACGATAAAAATCCTGCAGACAGCAGGGCATGAAGCTTTTTCATAGGGTCTGATCCTCTTTCGGAGACAGGATATGGTGATAGGTAATACGCGGGCGCGCATGTATCGGATGACTGTCCAGCATGACGTCTACGGCGAAGACATCCGACAGGTTTTCCCGCGTCAGAACATCCTGCGGTGAACCATCGGCCACAACAGCACCTTTCGACATCAGTAGAAGCCGGTCGAAATAGGCAGCGGCCAAGTTCAGGTCATGAATGGTGGAAATCAGGGTAACGCCCAACCGGCTGACCAGAGACAGCACATCCAACTGGTATCGGATATCCAGATGATTGGTAGGTTCGTCCAGGATCAGCAACCGCGGTTCCTGCACCAGGGCACGGGCCACCATAACACGCTGCTTCTCGCCTCCGGACAAGCTGGCGAACTGTCGCTTTTCCAGATGCATCAACCCCAGTTGATCCAGGGCGTTCCGGGCAATCTGAACGTCGGTATGCGTGTTGCGCTGAAAGCCTTTCTTATGAGGCACGCGCCCCATCTGCACCACCTGACGAACGGTGAAGGCAAAATCGGCCGGATATTCCTGCAGGACAGCCGCCACACTTCGGGCGATCGCCGCAGGCGGTTGCTTCCAGATATCCTTGCCGTCGATCAGGACACGGCCACCACCCGGTTTTTGAAACCTGTAGAGGCATTTCAACAGCGACGACTTGCCCGCGCCATTCGGGCCAATAATGCCGATCCGTTCCCCGGCGGAAATCTCCAGCGAGATGTTACGCAGGATTTCCACCTCACACTGCGGGGCAGTCAGGGTCAGCCCTTCGATTGCAACAGCCGCCGACTGGCCGGGTGTAGCGATGACATCGGCACGGTTATAGCTTTCCGGGCGCATCCGGGTCTCCCCAGAACGGGGCAAAACCCAGGCGCGTCAAAGGCCTGTTCTGTAAGGAAAAATTCTGGCTTGTGGTATCAGGCCGCATAATCCCTCCCCGGCGCACCCCGTCCGGACAATGGTTGAACACATGCGTCTGGCAGGTCTCCTGGCTTGCGGGTCAGCGGGCTGGACGGCGCCTTCCCGGTATTCCCGGTGGCATCTTGCCGTCCGCCCTCACCGCTTACAGTTGCGGGGGCAGCCATGGCCTTGGCCCTTCGAGAGAGCCGCACCATGTTCCCGTTTTCATCCCGATATGGGAACCAAACGCGACGCGCACGCTAGTGCAAAGCAGTTGCAACCGTCAACGGAAAACAAATGCGGGTAGCGTTTTTGTTTTAAAAAATCAGGGAAAGACCGGCCACAGCCATCACAACCCCGGCAATTCTGCCAATTACGTCCCCGGCAGGAAGAAGTTTTTCAACGAAGACATAGGCCGTAATCAGGCCAACCCAGATCAGGTTCATAACACCTGCCGTGAACAACAGGAGCATCAGCGCCCAGCAACAGCCAAGACATAATGCCCCGTGCTCCAGCCCCATGAGGAAAGCCCCCGCCCGGCCCGGACGCCAGTGAAACAGGAAAAGGGACATCGGTGACCGGCATTTACTCAGGCAGGCATCCTTGAAGGGCAACCACTGGTAAATTCCCGCTGCGACAAGCAAAACACCGCTGAAAACACCGCTCTTCGATACCAGCATGGGGGACAGCAACGTAGCCGATTGCAGCCCCGCCTGCATCAGCACCGCCAAGGCGCTGAACCCTGTCCAGACGGCGAGATAACCAGCCGTGAATAACCAGAATGCCAACCGATGACGGCCTTCGCCCACCCGCTTTTTCGCCATCGCGCGGTACAGCATGATGGCGGGGGCTGCACTGGGCAGCATCATCCCCACCATCATGACCGTCCACATCAGAAAGGCCACTGTCAGGCTTGCCGCGGACCAGGGCGAATTCATCGCCATGGGCGTGGCTTTCATGATCGCCATATCATCGGCCATACGCGCGGCATCAAACCCGAGGTAAGCCCAGGACAATGCCGCCACGCCCAACAATCCAGCCAAAGGGGCCAGTTCATGGGCGCGGGGCATGCGCATGAGGCGAGAACCCGCCATCTTTCATCCCTTTTTAATTGGCCCAGCTAAAGGTCGAGAAATGCCCATTGCGCGTCCCGGTGGCATCCGACCAATCAATGCCAAAGACATTGAATTTGGACTTTGTTGCCCGGGCTATCGCCAGGTCCGGTGACACCGGATGACTGGTATTGGTCAGCATGACCGGCTTTCCTTCGCGGGATACGCTGGGAATGCCCTCTGCGACATGGTCGACCAGGTCGCCCGCCTTGACGGTGGCCTTCATGTCATCCTGCTCATAACTGACCGAACAGCGTTCTACGCCGACAACCTCGCCGACCAGCGGCACCAATGCCTCCATCGGCCCACCGACCGCACCCGTGGCAATCTGGCTGATCGCGTCGGCCTGCGCATCACTGGCCCCGGAATCAATAATCAGGCCTGCCCTGATATTTCCCTGATCCATCGGTCCGGGTGATTCCAGTACAATCACAAAGGAGATACCGGCAAGATCGGTCCCATCCTTGCTGCCTTCATCGATATGCAGGGCGATTGCCGCCTTGCATACTCCTTCGCTTGGTTCAGCCGACAGGTTGGACGTGATGCAAGGACAGATAAACTCGCAACTGCAGGTTTCCATATACTGTCCCTTGATATTCCATTTGCTCATTATTCCCTCCTCACTCTATGTCCGGTATAGTGCCTGACAGTCGGGCAAACAGACATGGACAGTTGTTTGAAGGATTGCCGGTACTGTACCGGCCCCGCGACCGGCACGGTTTTGCCACCGGAAAGGAGGCCCGATGCCTCTGGTAACACTTCGCCGAAATACCGCTCGCCCCCTTGTCGACCAGATTGTCGAGGGCATCATTCGCGCAATAGACGGCCATGATGTCAGGCCGGGAGCCAAGCTGCCCTCTATTCGCAATTTCGCCAAAGACCATGGCGTTAGCCGGTTTACAGTAGTAGACGCCTATGACCGGTTGGTCGCACAAGGCTACCTGTCTTCACGTCGGGGGTCGGGTTTCTACGCAATCGACCCGCATCCGCATCATTCAATTCCGGATCAGGGCGTAAATTACCGCAACAATGAAGAGGTCGTCTGGCTGATCCGCCGATTGCTGGATTCCGGTCACGACCTGACCCTGGTCGGCGGCCCGTGGTTGCCCAGAAGCTGGTTGGATGAAGCCGCCCTTCGCAAGGGATTGCGTCATTTGGCCGGACAGGATGGTGATCATATTCTGGATTATGGGCACCCGGCGGGATTTGGGCCGTTGCGCGAACAGATCGCAGAAGTTCTGCTGCCCGAAATCGGGATAAAAGCCTCGCCGTCCCAAATTCTGCTGACCACCGGGGCAAGCCAGGCGCTGGACCTAGTCATCCGTCACCTTTTAAAGCCTGGCGATGCCGTCCTCGTGGACGATCCGGGATATTACAATCTGTTTGGAAACCTGCGTGCTAGTGGCATCCGGCTTATCAGTGTTCCGCGAGGTCTGAAAGGCCCGGATGTGGACGTTCTGGAAGCCAAGGCAGCGGAAACACACCCAAAACTCTATTTCACCCAGTCCGTTCTGCAAAACCCCACGGGGACCAGCATGTCGCCCGCCGTCACGCACCGCGTCCTGCAGGCGGCAGTCAACCATGACTTCCTCGTGGTTGAAGACGATATCTTCAGCGACCTGAGCCTGGAAAACATTCCCCGGCTTGCCACGCTGGACCAACTCTCCCGCGTGATCTATCTGCGCAGTTTTTCCAAGACCCTGTCCGGCAGCCTGCGTGTCGGTTTTATCGCCTCCAGCCCGCTTTTGATCCAAAGCCTGACCGAAACAAAGATGGTAACCAGCATCACCACATCATTGCTGGCGGAGAAACTGATCCATCAAATGCTGACCGACGGCCATTACCGCAAGCTTACCGCCCGACTGCGCACCAAAATCGGTGACGCCAACAGCCGCCTGCATGATGCCTTCGACAAAATCGGGATCACCACAATCGCGCCGGACAATCCATCCATGTTCCTCTGGGGCCGCTATCGCGATATCGAGGACTCGCTGCCGATCGCGGAACACGCCAGCCACGAGGGTCTCTTACTCGCCCCCGGCACCGTCTTCCGCCCCAGCCTGCAACCGTCGCCCTGGATGCGTTTCAATGTGGCCGTCTGCGACAATCCAGGGGTCTTGAAGAAGTTGAAGTTCCTCCCCGACACCCTACGACGGTGATCAACAAAAAGCCCACCGTCCAATAACGAACGGTGGGCTTTTTATCTGTTTCCGCCGGGGTTCAGCCGGGCTTGATCAGTCGATATCCTCGACTGCCTCCCCCTTACCGCCTTCGACCTTCTGTGCAAGAGCCGCTTCCAGATAGGCATCCAGGTCGCCGTCCAGCACGCCCTGGGCGTTGCCTTTTTCAACGCCGGTGCGCAGGTCCTTGACCATCTGATAGGGATGCAGGACGTAGGAGCGGATCTGGTGTCCCCAGCCAATTTCCGTCTTGGCCTCATATTCGCCCTGGGCTTCGGCCTCACGGATTTTCAACTCTCGCTCATACAGACGCGCCTGCAGCATTTTCATGGCCGTCGCACGGTTTTTATGCTGGGAACGGTCATTCTGACACTGAACCACAATACCGGTGGGTTCGTGGGTGATACGGACCGCACTGTCGGTCCGGTTGACGTGCTGACCACCCGCACCGGAGGCGCGGTAGGTATCCACCCGGATATCCTTATCCTGGATATCCACGTCGATATTGTCGTCCACTTCCGGATAGACCGTCACGGAGGAGAAACTGGTGTGGCGACGGGCCTGGCTGTCGAAGGGCGAAATGCGGACCAGACGATGCACACCATTTTCGGTCTTCAGCCAGCCATAGGCGTTGTGTCCGGAAATCTTGAGTGTGGTGGATTTGATCCCCGCCTCTTCCCCCGGGCTTTCTTCCAGAATCTCGGTTTTATAGCCACGGGAATCCGCCCAGCGCATATACATCCGCAACAGCATACTGGCCCAGTCCTGGGACTCCGTCCCGCCAGCGCCCGCGTGGACTTCCAGGAAGCAGTCATTGGCGTCGGCCTCACCGGACAGCAGGCTTTCAAGCTGCAGCTTGGCAGCTTTTTCCTGCAGACCTTCGATCGTGCTTTCCGCTTCCGCGATCATATCCTGATCGTCTTCCATCTCCGCCAGTTCGATCAACTCGATACTGTCGGCGAGGGTCTGCTGCATGTCTTTATAACCGCCGAGGGAGGAATCGAGGGCCGCCCTTTCGCGCATGATTTTCTGCGCCTCGGTCGAATCATTCCACAGGTCCGGGTCTTCCACCCGCGCGTTCAGCTCCAGCAGGCGCTTTTCCGAAACTTCCAGGTCAATATGCTTCGCCAGCAGTTCCAAAGACTGCTGGATATCATCAACCATGGACTGAACTTCCGCGCGCACGGGCCTGCCTCCTTACCTGTACCCGCGGCATCAGAAAGCATGGCGGGCGTCAAATCATTGTCATCTTTGGACTTGGATGTACGCGAAGGAAGCCGCCCATGCAAGTAGGCAGCGCATGGGCGTATATCCGTCCGTCGAATTAATAGAGGCCGCGGCGACTGCCGGTCTGGCCACGCAAGGGCCGGCCTTCCTCACCGTCACCGGTCAGATCGACATCACTGCCATCGATAATCGTCGCCGATCCGTTGGGCTTCGGTTCCGTACCCGGCTTGAAGGCCTCGACAATCACCTTGTTGCTGCCGGGACCGGCCAGTTTCCCTGTCTCGGCGTCAATACGAACCATCTGGATGCCCGGCGGTGTCCGGAACGGAATGGACGGCTGATCTTTCAGGGCCTCGGTGAAGAAAGCCTTGATCACGGGAGCCGCAACGGAAGAGCCGGTTTCCTGCCCGCCCCAGGGCTGACGCCCCAGCGAAATCGGATTGTCAAAGCCCACATAGGTCCCTACCACAAGGTCCGGGGTGACCCCCATGAACCAGGCGTCCCGGCTGTCATTGGTGGTACCGGTCTTACCGGCAAGCGGCCGACCGAGTGACCGCAGGCGACGACCCGTTCCGCGCTTAACAACGCCTTCCATCATGGTGATGACCTGATAGGTGCTGGCGGAATCTGCAATCTGCTTGCGGACATCCGGCAGGACCGGCACGTCCTGCCCGTTATAGGCGACATTCTGACAGCCAATGCAGGGACGCTCGTCATGTTTGAAAATGGTCTTGCCATGGCGGTCCTGGATCTGGTCGACCAGGGTCGCGGTCAGTTCCTTACCCCCATTGTCGATCATACCATAGGCGGCCACCATATCGATCAGCCTCACCTCACCAGCACCCAATGAATAGGAAAGCTGGGGCGGCATATTTTCAATCAGATGGAAGCGGCGCGCCGTAGCCGCCACCTTCTCAATCCCCACGGCCTTGGCGAGACGGACGGTCATCAGGTTACGTGATTTCTCAATCCCGATACGCATCGGGCTGGGGCCATAGAATTTTTTGGAATAGTTGGCGGGCTTCCATTTCGGCAGCCCCGGCCCCTGATCCATAACAAACGGCGCGTCCAAAATCATGGTCGCGGGCGTAAAGCCGTTTTCCAGTGCAGTCAGATAGACGAAGGGTTTGAAGGAAGACCCCGGCTGACGCTTTGCCTGGGTTGCGCGGTTGAACTGGCTGCGTTCATAGGACCAGCCGCCAACCATCGCCAGCACCCGGCCCGTATGCGGGTCCATCGCCAAAATCGCGCCGTTCACTTCCGGCACCTGACGCAGGGCATAGGTTCCTTCCGGATATTCAATGGGGTCCGCGCCCTTTTTGGGCGGCGGGCCAAGTTTGACCGGTTCCACCAGCACCACGTCACCGACCGAAAGCGCATCCGATACATGCTTCAAGCTGCTGCCAACGCGCTGGTTCTTTTTCGGCTTGCGGGCCCAACGCATCTCCGCGAAGGGAATGGTACCAACCGATTCATCGGCCAGGCCGATTTCCGCCTTGGCATTATGGACCTTCAGCACAACGGCCAAAGACCAGCCCCGCACGCCCTTGGGCATGGGAACCTCACGCAAGGCATCGATCCAGTTACCGTCAGTCTCAATCGTGGTCACCGGCCCCCGGAAACCGTGGCGGCGGTCATATTGTTCCAACCCCTGACGCAGGGCATGGATGGCCATGGTCTGCAATTTCGGGCTGATGGTCGTACGCACGGACAGCCCGCCTTCGGTCACCCCGTCCGGACCATAGCGGTCAGTCAGTTCCCGGCGCACCTCTTCCACAAAATAGTTGGCGTCGTTGAAATAGGAATAAGAGCCGGTCAGGCTGGTATTCAACGCAACCACCTTCAATGGCTGCATCCGCGCCTCACCGGCCTCCGCACGCGTGATGAAACCTTCTTCGGCCATGCGGTCGATCACCCAGTTACGGCGTGCGATTGCCTCGTCATGCCGGCGGATCGGGTGGTAATTCGATGGCGCCTTGGGCAATGCGGCCAGATAGGCCGACTCCGCAATGGTCAACTCGTCCAGCGACTTGCCAAAATAGTTCAACGCCGCTGCCGCAACACCGAAGGAGCCATACCCGAGGTAAATCTCGTTGGCGTAAAGCTCCATGATCCGATCTTTGCTGAGCGCGCTCTCGATCCGGAAGGCCAGAATCGCCTCCTTGATCTTACGGTCCAGCGTCGCCTCATTGGTCAGCAGAAAGTTCTTCGCCACCTGCTGGGTAATGGTGGAGGCACCGATCAGGCGGCGGCCTTTCACGTAGTAGACGATATTGGTCGCAACCGCACGCGCCAGCGCAATGGGGTCCACGCCATGGTGCCGGTAGAAATTCTGGTCCTCGGCCGCCACAAAGGCATTGGTCACCCGCCGGGGGATGGCCGAAATCGGAACAAAAACGCGCTTTTCGCGGGCATATTCGGCGATCAACTGGCCGTCACCTGCATGCACACGGGTCACGGTCGGCGGGTTATAATCCGCCAATTGCTTATAATCCGGCAGTTCGCGCCCGTAGTGCCACAGCAAATAGACGCCGCCTGCGGCGCCGACAATTGCGAAAAGGATTATGATGGAAAACAGATAAAGGAAGAACTTCAACAATAACCGCATTTGTGCGCGCTTTTCTAATCACTAACCGACTTATAGTTATGCCATTAATGAAAGACTGTGACCAGTTTATGGCACCGAAAATTCCCAAGTGACGCCAAAATGCTACATTACTGAAATCTGTTTGACGCTTGACCCGCCGGAATTATCAATTCTAACTAGGCCCGTGGGTAGGAGCGGTAAGAACCGCAAACAGAGCAAAGACAACTAGCTGAAATCGGTTACAGCTTCTTATGGGCGCCAGTCATCTCATCTCACTAAACATTGCCGTGTTGGGCTTTATCGGGGCCGTTCTGTTTGTATTGTGGAACCACGACAAACGCCAGAAAACGGCCCTGTACTGGGCCGTTGCGCTGACCCTTGTGGCAATACACTGGGTGGTAAACCTGTATCGGGGAGAATGGTCCGATACGCTTGTCGTTCTGCTTAACAACCCCCTTGTAAGCCTTGCTGTATCACTGACAGTTTGTGCAACCTACATACGGGTGGACAGGCAACCGCCATGGGCATTGCTTGCAGTCGGCTGGTTCGCAACAATCCTGCCGTTATGCTGGTACCAGCTTGTTACCCCTCATACCGGCGTTCGCATACTGATCGTCTCGACATCTTACGTTCTGCATTTCGTCTGGGCTGGTTTTATCTCGCTAAGGTATGGGCCACACCGCCATAATGCGGATATCCTGATGAGCCTGTGTCTCGTCGCTCTGGCCTTTCTTTGTGCAATGCGGGTGGGGTTTCTTATCCATGCCGGAATCCCGAACGCATTGGACCATCGCGATCCTTTTGTCGCCTCGATAATTCTGGTCGCGATCCCCAGTGTTTTTGTCGGATGTGGTCTTTTTGTCGTTCTGGCCATCGGCCTTGACCTGATGGAAGAACTCCGCAACGTGGCGGAACGGGATCCCCTGACAAATACCCTGAACCGCCGGGGTTTCATGGCTCGCGCAAATCAGGAACTGCAGCGCGCCCAACGCCACAACCGTCCGCTGGCAATGATTGCCGGGGACCTTGATTTCTTCAAGCAGGTAAATGACAGATTCGGTCATGCCGCAGGCGACCAGGCAATCGTCACCTTTGCGGATATTCTGCAAGCAGCCTGCCGGGAAATTGACATTGTCGGGCGACTGGGCGGTGAGGAATTTTTTGTCCTGCTGCCCGACACCAAAGACGAACAGGCCCGTGATATTGCCGAACGTGTCCGTGCGTTATACGAAGGCGCGAAATTCGACGATGGTTTGATAAATCACACGCTGACGGCCAGTTTTGGTGTCGCCGAAATGCGCACGAGTGATCAGGAAGTCGGTCAATTGTTGAGTCGCGCCGACAAGGCCCTCTATCAGGCCAAGGAAAACGGTCGAAATCAGGTGATCGTGGCGAAGAAAACACAGCCCGAGATGGTCACCAACAAGGCCCTTTCCGTCGCCTGACCAGCCCTGTCACCGCCCGATCAGCCCGCGCAGCAGCAGGAATAAACTGCGCGGGTTTTCGCCGATCCGGCGCATCGCATAAGGCCACCAGTCCTCTCCAAAAGGCAGATAGAGCCGGATGGCTTCCCCGCTGGCGGCCAGCTGACGCGCCACGTCGTCGCGTGCGCCATAGAGCATCTCAAATCCGTAATCGCCCTGCCGCCAGCCATTCTCCCGTGCACATTCGATGGCATAGGCGTGAAGGCGATGGTCATGGGTGGCGAAAACAGGACTGAAACCGCTCTTACGCGCTTTGCTGCTCAGCATCAGGTCAATCAGCGATCGGTAATTCTCCTTGATTTCGCCTTGGCTGACGTAGCCAATATCCGGCCCCGCAACAAAGGCCCCCTTCACCAGTCTCACGGTGGCCCCCTGCCCTATCATCGCCTCCACGTCCCTACGGCTGCGTTTGAGGTAGGCCTGCAGGGTAAGCGCCATTTGGCGGCCCTGTGCGGTCAACCGGTCATGCAGGGCAATCGTCCTCTCTGTGACGCTGGAATCTTCCATGTCCAACATCAGGCAGTGGGAACCAGCCCCGCCCTGAATCGTTTCCGACATATGATCCGCCAGTCGCTCAATCCTTTCGCAACCGGCATCCCAGTCGATGGAACAACCCAGTTGTGTGGGGTCGACAGAAACGTGAACATCCAGGCCGTTCGCGGCAAAGGCCTCGATCACAGCCCGCTTCGCATCCAGATTTTCCCGAACCTTATCTTCGGTATCGACATATTCCCCCAGATAGAAGGCTGAACAGTCTATCCCTTCCGCCTTCAGTCGCTTGGCGCAGCGGACCGCCGACATTACGTCGTCCCCCGCGACATAGCGGCGGGCCAACCCCGATGTCGACCGACGTCCCTGCATCACCCTTTTACATCGATTCGATCTCGCCAATGCGATCATTGTCGCCTGCCAGAGCTGCCGGTACATTGGATGCCTCCTTACCTGTCGTCACATCTCAGGCAGCATTCACTAGGCAAGGAAGGGCGTGCCGTCTTGAACGATATTGCCTCCGACGCCTGCAAAGGCGTAAAACCAGGCATTATCGCCAGCCCCTTGAGAGCATGCCTATGTCAGACATGGAATTCAGACGTCCAGCGAACCTGCCCTATCTGGAATGCCGTTATGCGCATGACAGCAAGGCCCGCTATGGCGCACATTCCCATCTGACCGTATCCCTCGGCATCGTGGAATCAGGTGAATCCATCGTCACTGTGGAGCAGGACGCCTTTCACGTCCAGGCAGGCCAAGTGGTCCTGTTCGACGCCGGACAGGTACACGCCTGCAACCCGGCCCCCGACCAGACCTGGAGCTATCACATGCTCTATTTCGATAAGTCCTGGTGGGTTGCTATCATGCGTGAACTGACCGGCGGGGACTGCGCCAACGTCACCACGGCACACCCAGACTGTGAGCCGCAATTGGTCCAGGATTTAATTGAGATAAACAAGGCCCTGATCACAGCCCCGGATGAAAGAATGGCAGAGCTGGAACTGAACCTGATCAGCCTTCTCAATCGGCTGGCCTCCTGCCTCCAATCGCAGAATGCTCCCCTGCACAGGCAACCATCGCCACCCGCATGGTTTGATGAAGTCAGGGATATTCTGGAGACACGATATAGAGAACCCGTCACTCTGGAAGACCTGTGCCGCCGGGCGAAAGTAACCAAGGGCCCCTTAATACGGCAGTTCAAACGCCATGCAGGCCTCACGCCCTATGCCTTTTTGCAGAATGTCCGCATCACTCATGCCAGAGAGCGATTGGCCGAAGGGGCCGTCATCGCCGATGTCGCACAGGAATTGGGTTTTTCCGATCAGAGCCACCTGAACAGGCTTTTCAAGCGGCTGGTGGCCAGCACGCCCGGTCACTATCGTAACGACCTGGCCCGTGCTTGACGGAACCTCAGGAACGGCTGAGCCGCTGTTGCCGGTCAAAGAAGGCATCGACTGCCCGCAACAACGCCGTACCGATACGCTTGTGCTGTGCCGGGCTGTTCAGCAGTTTTTCATCCTTGCGGTTCGACAGGTATCCCATCTCGATCAAAACCGACGGCACGGTTGGTGATTTCAACACGGCAAAACCTGCGAAGCGATGGGTATTGCGCAACAGGGCGATTTCCTTGCCCAGGTCTTTCACTGCCATTTCCGCGAAATGCCAGCTTTGTTCCATGGTGGCCCGCTGTTCAAAGTCCAGCAGGGTACGTGCGACAACCTTGTCATACCCTTTCAGGTCAACGCCGACGATCAGGTCGGACTTGTTTTCATTGGCCGCCAGTTTCGCCGCCTCCACGTCCGAGGCCTTTTCCGACAACGTATAGATGGACGCGCCGCGCACGCTCTTTCGTTCGATCTTGTCCGCATGAAGCGAGATAAAGAGGCTGGCCTTCGAATCTTCGGCAATCTGATAGCGTTTGCGAAGCGGGATGTAGAAATCCTTGTCCCGCGTCAGCAACACACGGTAACGGCCTGATGCCTCAAGCTTTTTTTTCACCGCCTTGGCAACCGCCAGCGTCACTTTCTTCTCATATGTCCCACGGCCGCCGATCGCACCCGGGTCCGGGCCGCCGTGACCGGGGTCGATAACCACCAGCGGTTTCTGCTGCACGGATGGTGCGGGCGTCGCGACCTCTGCAGCCGGATCAACATCGTCCAGTTTCGCCACGTAAGTGGACCAGCTTTTGGAACTGACCTTGCGGTTACTGCCCGCAAAGGCGTCTGCGGTAACCGGCTTGAGATCAAGCACCAGTCGTGCGCCGCTATCGCCTTTCGGCGGCAGGAAGAAGTGCTTTTGAATAGAAACGGCCTTTTGCGCGTCGATAACGATTCGGCTGACACCGGGCCTGAAAAGGCCATAGCGATAGCCTTTGACCAGCCCCGTTCCCTTGCCGTCATGCCCTTTCCAGTCAAGTTCCGGCATGTCGATCACCACGCGGTACGGGTTGGCAAGGGTAAAGACCTGATAGGCGGTTACCTTGTCCATTTCCACCACGAAACGGGTGTAGTCGCTATGTGCGCCGATTCGAACATCCTTCACCTGGCCGACCGGCGCCGCGGCAACGGTAAATCCCGCCATTGCCCAGACAATCAACGCAATCAGACCAGTCAAGAGCTGTCGCAACATCCAAAGACCTCTGCTCATATGGCCACAGACATTAGTAGCTTTAACCATACGGAACACTATATATACCACAAATGTAGGGCAACAGCCCATTTCCAAGAATTCAAACTCCGACCGGTACAGGGCGTAAATGTGGCAATCTTTCAATCTCTTTGCGGTTCCTATCAAAAAAAAACTTCTGAAACACGAAAAGCGATTGTTATTTCCCGGCGGACAGGATTAATTAAGGGTTGCGAAAGAAGGTTTCGTATCGGGGAAACTGTTTGCATTCCCTCCACTTGCCAATCCCCGGCAGGACGAATGTGACGTTTCTCTGAAGACGACGGTGTTTTCACTTTTCCGTCCGGACGGCCGGTATTCAAGCCAGGCGCCGCGGACGAAAACGCCAAACTCAGGAACCGGACCGCATATGGGACATCCAGGCGGGACGGACAGTTTTTTAATCAGACTGATCAGGACATCTGTACAGTTTATGTTGGTAACGAGAAGTCAGATAAACCGAAAGGCCGAGGCGTTGGCCGCCGTGGCGCAAGTTGCGCCGGCGCGTCACACTGTTGTCCGTCGTGTATTAGCGCGGCGGGCAAACAGTTTGCCCGGTTTCCGGTTGCTTGACTTCGCAGCACATAGAAACCCTGACGGGTTTGCTGCTGGGCTGCAGCAGTGGACCGCACAGGGCGGAGAGTATTTGTATGGCGAAGAGAATGTTAATCGATTCGACCCACCCGGAAGAAACGCGGGTGACGGTCGTAAGTGGCAACCGGCTTGAGGAATTCGATTACGAAACAGCGACAAAGAAGCAACTGAAAGGCAATATCTACCTGGCGAAAGTCACGCGGGTAGAGCCTTCGCTGCAAGCCGCCTTTGTCGAATACGGCGGGAACCGTCATGGCTTCCTCGCCTTTAGTGAAATTCACCCGGACTATTATCGCATCCCCGTTTCCGATCGTGACGATCTGGTCGACGAAGACCAGGACGACGACAACGATCACGACAATGACGCCCCCCAGGAAGGCGAGAGCGTCGAGGAACTGGGCGGTGACGAAGGTGCCGAAGAGGCCGAACAGGTCAAACGCCGCCCGCGTCTGAAACGTCAGTATAAAATCCAGGAAGTCATCAAACGGCGCCAGGTTCTGCTGGTTCAGGTGGTCAAGGAAGAACGCGGCAACAAAGGGGCCGCGCTGACGACCTATCTGTCACTGGCTGGCCGCTATTGCGTGTTGATGCCCAACACCTCCCGCGGGGGTGGCGTCAGCCGTAAGATCACCAATGTCCAGGACCGCAAGCGCCTAAAGAAAATCCTGGCGGAAATGTCCGTGCCGGAAGGCATGGCCGTGATCCTGCGCACCGCAGGGGCCGAACGGTCAAAGGCAGAAATCCGCCGCGACTTCGATTATATCTTCAAACTGTGGGACCATATCCGGACCCGTACGCTGGAATCGACCGCGCCCGCGCTGATCAACGAGGAAGCCAATTTGATCAAGCGCGCCCTGCGTGACCTTTACGCCAAGGACATGGAAGAGATTCTTGTTGCCGGTGACGAAGGCTATCGCACGGCCAAGGATTTCATGAAATCCCTGATCCCCAGCCACGCCAAGAAGGTTCAGCGCTACAGGGACAATCAGGGTATCCCCCTGTTCCAGCGCTATCAGGTTGAAAACCAGTTGGCGGCGATCCACGACCCGACCGTACTGCTTCGTTCCGGCGGCTCCATTGTGATCCACCAGACAGAGGCCCTGGTCTCCATCGACGTGAACTCCGGCAAAGCCACGCGGGAGCGCCATATCGAGGAAACCGCGCTGAAGACCAACCTGGAAGCGGCAGAGGAAATCGCCCGCCAGCTTCGCCTGCGCGACATGGCCGGTCTGATCGTGATCGACTTTATCGATATGGACGATCAGCGCAACGACCAGGCGGTCGAACGCAAGCTGAAGGAAACGCTGAAAAAAGACCGCGCCCGCATCCAGGTCGGCCGGATCAGCCCCTTCGGCCTGTTGGAAATGTCCCGCCAGCGTCTGCGCCCCAGCATCCTGGAAGCCATTACCCAGCCCTGCCCCAACTGTGGCGGCACGGGGTATATCCAGTCGACCGAATCGGCGGCACTCAGCGTATTGCGCAACATCGAGGAAGAAGGCCTGCGCCGTCGTTCCTCCGAAGTGACCGTGCGCATCAATCCGGATGTGGCCATGTATATCATGAACCACAAACGCCAGACGCTGAACGAGATGGAACGCAACTGCGAATTCCATGTTGTTCTGCAGATTGACGACAAGCTGCTGCCCGCCCAGTTCGAAATGACCCGGATCGGCAAGAGCGACGAAGATCAGCAGGCACAGCCTGTTGAAGCGCAGCCCGTACCGGTCAGCCCGCAGGCTGAGGAAGAAAGCGGGGAAAGCCGCAGCAAGAAGCGCCGCCGTCGTCGTCGTGGCAAGAAACGCGGTGACGAAGCCCAGGCTGCCCAGCAGGAAGAGACCACCCAGGTTTCCGAAGAGCCGGGCGAGGAAAATGAAGCCATCGCCGCTGACGACAGCGAAGACGATAGCCAGAAGAAGCGCCGCAAGCGCGGCCGCCGTGGCGGTCGCCGTCGTGGCCGTGGCCGTCGTGGTGACGAGATGGATCAGGAAACCGGCGGCGAACAGCAGCAGGCTCAACCGGCCGATCAGGGCGGAGAAGAACAGCCGCAGGTAACCGACGGTGACAAAGGCGAAGCACAGCCGGAAGCGGCACAGGCCGAAACCGGCGACGAAGGCCAGAAGCCGCGCCGTCCGCGTCGCCAGCGTCGTCCCCGCAAGGCAGAACAGTCAGGTGAAGCCCAGGTGGCAGAACCCGCTCAGGCCGCCGCAGCCGAAACTACAACAGCAGACGTTGTGACGATCCCCATAGAGGTTCGTGACCAGGCTGCTGACAGCCCGCAGGCGGACAACGCTGCCAAGGCCCCCGAAAGCGGTGAAAATGCGGCGAATGCTCCGGCGGAAGCCGCGGCTGACCCGGCACCGGCAGAGGCCAAGGAAGAAGCCAAACCCGCCAAAAAGACGCGGGCTAAGAAAACCCGGGCGAAGAAGGCAACGGCCAAGAAGACGACCGCTAAGAAAACCCGGGCGAAGAAAGCTTCTGCCAAGAAAGCGGCTGCAGCAAAACCGGCCGCCAAAGCCCAGGAAGCGGCCAAGGAACCCGCAGCAGCCGCTGAAAGCAGGCAGCCGAAGACGGTTTCCGAACCTGCGGCCAGCCAACCGGCAGCCCCGGCACCGCAGCCGCAACCGGCTGCCAAGCCGGAACCGGCCCCCGCCCCGCAACAGCAGGCGGAGGAAGCCCCCAAAGGGCCGAAACGAAAGGGCTGGTGGAGCAAGGTTCTCGGTAGCTAAAGCCGATATCACCAAGCATTAAAAAGGGAGGGCTTCGGCTCTCCCTTTTTGCTTTGAATGAGTAGGCGACACAAACATTCCTTCCGGGCAGGCAAGACAAAACTACATAGCTGGCTACCAAAAAATATAAAAGACTGCTACTATAACCGGCATTGCATAAACCTCACTCTCGGGAGGGGGATTTCCCTGCTGCTGCAATGAGTTCGGGACAGTCGAAATGCTGCGTCTGCCTGAAGTCGATTGAACCGGGGGCCAAGAAGTGTACTGAATGCGGCTCCTATCAGGATTGGACGCGATATATCTTCCGCTATACCTCTTTGGCCACGGCGCTTCTGGGGGTAATCCCCGTTATCACTATCGCCGCCTCACTTTATCAGATCGCCTTTGCCGAAAAATCAGCAGACATCCGCGTAGCGCTTGTCCGGTGCGACGCCCAACAGCTTGATATCGGCATCACCAATGTGGGCGAAGTGCCCGCCATCATCTCACAAGTCAGTTTCGCCTCACCGGATACACCTGTTACCGGCACATTGCCGGTGATCAGGCGCATGGATGCGGATCAGGCGGCAAGTTTTCTGGTGGACCCTAAGGATGGCGCCAGGGTTGTTTCCTACCGGCCCTACATCGGCAATACGCCGACCCGATTCCCCGTAGCCCCGTCGGACGGCGGGCAGTGTAATTATCACATTACGGTGGAAAGTCTTCAGTTCGACCTCACGACCAAACATCAGGAGGTGACATGCGCCTGTTCGTCCTCCTGAGCCTCCTCCTTGTCATGGGAAGCCCCGCCCCTGCCCTTGGACAGACGGAACAGCCACGCACCTCGATCGCGCTGTTCCGCTATCGCGGCGCGGTTCCCGGTTCTCCTGCCGGGGCCGGTTTCGATGCTTTTCGCGGCCTGATCGAACAGAAGATAGAAAACCTCCGCTTTCGGCTGGAGACAGAAATCGGCACCAGTGCCAATGGCGCCAACGACCTGGATTACATGAACAATCTTTATGTCGATTTCCGGCAGGAGGACAGCTTTCACGGCCCCGCCGAAGTCGAAAACTGGATGCGGAACGAACATAAGGTGCTGGAGACCATGCGAGGAACGGTTCTGCCAACAGGAGACGGCTTTTACTTCACCACACGTCTTCATGTCATCGCCGATCCGCCGTCCGGGCGAATGCGTGTTTTCTCACTCGATCTGGCCCTGACGCCGGCGGAATTCGCCAATACCCGAGACAGTCATTCTCTGGTCATTCTCTACTCGATCGCTGTTGAGGCCCACCGCCTGGGCCTGTCACGGGACAAAATCGCAATCATGATCGGAGAGGCTTTTAACGCTCTGGCGGACCTGGAACGCCGTCAGGGCCAGCTTTCCGGCAACATTCTGGAAATCAAGGACGCCCTGCATGCGCTGGAAGATGAACTTTAGGCGGGCCTCCTTCGGCCTCGCCCTGGCGACCGTGCTAATGGCAACGGCTTTTGTGCAAGCCGGGGCCGAACCATTGCGCATCCTGATCCCTGCCTTCAAGGGAGAACCGGTCATCTCGCGCGTTATATCCATGACCGTCTATTTCAACATGATCAAAGCCTTGAGTGGTCCCAATACAGCGGAACGTGGAATATGGATTCTCTATGGCGAAGAAGAGATGCAGCACGCCAGCCATAAAAGCGCAGAAGCCGCCGCGAGCTGGCCGTCCGTATCGGCGGATATCGCGATCTGGGGAAAGACCACACGCGTCGGCAAGGGCTTTGTGGTGGAGCCTTTTATCACCCTGAGTTCCATAAGCCAGAAACGGCGGGTCCGCCCGGACAAGCTGAAAGCTGTTTTTTCCACTCCCGAAGGGCGTTACGACCTCTCTATCGCCAGCCCCGTCCGCTTTTTCGATCTGGAACCTTTTGCCGTCTCGGCAGATATCACCGAACGCTATGGGGATTATGCCGACGGGATCGCCATTTATGACAGCGAAACCGCCACCACACCCAAAGCGCATACCCGCGATGTGGTGCATTTTCTTGAGATAAGGCGCAACGCGGCCCGCATTCGCGACAGTCACAACCGGGAGGGCTGGATTCACCTGCCGGAGCTGTCCAGAGACAATCTGACCATCGTGTCTTTCGGCCATGGCATGATCCAGTTTCTGCGCGGCGACTGGAAGGATGCAATCGCCAGCTTCACGGATGTGAACAAGTTTACCGATCTTCCCAATGCCCTGCGGATCGACACCAATCTCTACCTGGGAATTTCCCGTTACAACCTGGGCCAGAGCGGCCTGGCCGACTTCCGGCGCGCAATGGCACTAAACGCCTATGACCGAAACGCCGCACGCTTCCTTCTCCTCGGTTATCTGCTGGACTATCGCCGGTCACACAATTCCGCACTTCTGAAGAGTTTCGATGAAACCATGAAGCGGACCCGCATTCTTTTTGCCAATGATAACCGGTGGTTCCAGAACCTGCAGCAGGTTGCCAGAGAACTGCGCCTGGGCGGAACCGACAATCAGTAACCCAGAAAAGAAAAGGACAAGGCCATGTCTGGTAGCAAGACCTCACGAATTACCGCCGCCGCCCTTGCCTTCGCCATCACGATGATACCGGCGATAGCCTTTGCCGGCGGGCCTGCCGGCCACCCGGATTCGATTGAATATGAGCTACGCAAGGAGTTGCAGGA
This sequence comes from Aestuariispira ectoiniformans, assembly GCF_025136295.1. Taxonomy (GTDB): domain Bacteria; phylum Pseudomonadota; class Alphaproteobacteria; order UBA8366; family Aestuariispiraceae; genus Aestuariispira_A; species Aestuariispira_A ectoiniformans. The sequence continues at coordinate 3,369,512 of NZ_CP062788.1, forward strand.
TGTGCTGACACACTCCCGAACAGCCGATGCCCCCACTTTCACCCTCCTGCTGAAGGCCTTTCTGCTGGACAATCGCAGGCTCATCAATCTGGCTCAGGTCGAAGACCATCGCGTTGTCGATGCCGTGATCTGCGTCTACCTTCGCGACTATGACTATCGAGGGTTTGAAAAATATCAGGATAATGCACAGTTCCGGGACTGGTGCGAAATGCTCCACCAGACAGTTGGGCAGTAGACAGGCTTCCTCCCGCCCTGAAGGCAAGAGGAGCCCCGTCGCGCGCTCTGCTACGGAACCAGAACCACTTTGCCGCTGGTCTGGCGGCTTTCCATGGCCGCGTGGGCGGCAGATGCCCGCTCCAGCTTGAATTGTACAGGGTCCGGCAATTTCAGGTCTCCCGATATGACCATGTCGAAAAGCGCACTCAAGTCCTGATTGACCTGCTCCGGGCCGCCCAAAAGAGGCAACAGGGCAAAGCCCCGGATTGACTGGTTGCGTTCAAACAGGCCGTTGATATCTGCGACCGTCAGGTCATTACGCCCCAACGCACCGAAGACCAGTTCGCCTCCTGGCGCAAGGGCCCGCAGGCCCTGTTTGGTAACCGCACCGCCAACAAGATCATAGATAACGTCAACACCGTCTCCGGTGGTCGCCTCGCGGACCTTCTCCGGCCAGTCCTGCATGCCATAGTCGATCGCGATATCCGCGCCGATGGCGCAGGCCAGATCACGCTTTGCCGGTGACCCGGCTGTGGCCAGCACAGTCTTCGCACCATGCACCTTCGCCAGTTGCACCAGCAACGACCCGACACCACCCGCCGCGGCATGGACCAACACCGATTTGCCTGAAGGCGGGCTCTGCCGGACAAGGTGCAACGCGGTAAGCCCCTGAACCATCAGGGCCACCGCTTTTTCAGGCGGCAAACCGTCCGGCAATGTCACGGCCATCGCCGCATCGATCACGACAAAATCGGAATATCCGCCCATCCTTCCATGGGCAAACAGGGGAACGGCAACCGCCTGCCCGGTTTTCACCCCGGAAACATCATCCCCCACGGCCTCGACAATTCCGGCAATTTCTACGCCGGGTGCCATAGGCAGATCAGGGGTCATGGCATAACGGTCCTGGCGCATAAGCACCTCGAAGAAATTCACCCCGCTGGCAGCGACACGAACCAGAACGTCGCCAGCCTTGGGTCTAGGCGTCGGACTTTCTGACACCGTCAGCACATCAGGGGTGCCGAACTCTTTGAATTGAACATATTTCATTGGGTTCTCTCCCGGGTTGTCTTGGCATTTCGGGAACCCTAGAGGTACAGTCGCAATGTTCGCTACAGACACATTCGTTCCATAGACACCGATTGGTAACCATGGCCGACATCATCAAAAAGCTGCCCGCCCGCCCCGCCGAACGCGCCCTGAAGGTTATCGGCGGACGTTGGAAGGTGGTGATTCTCTACCATCTTTTCGACCAGCCAAAGCGCTTGTCCGAGTTGAAACGACTGATCCCGGACATCAGCCAGAAGGTGCTGGTACAGCAACTCCGTGAAATGGAGGAGCACGGTATTGTCAGTCGCAAAGTCTTCGCGGAAGTCCCGCCCCATGTGGAATATTCCGCAACACCTTTGGGACTGAGCCTGGAACCGGTGTTGGTCGCGCTATGTGAATGGGGACAGCATCACGCCGCCGAACTGGATGAGATTGAAGAATTGGCGGAATGCGTGATCACCCCCAGGGCAGAGGAATAGCCTGACGCCGCTGCGACACTATAATCGCCCAGGGGACAGCAGAACCAACCTCAGTAATGACCTAGATCAGTGCGACAGGTTGTCTGTCTTGCGATACCAGAAAGTATCTCTATGGTATCCCCAACTTCCTCAGACCGGTCTGATTATGTATAGAAACGGCGTTATTCCCTGCAAAAAAGAACAGAGCGATCTTTCGATTGAGGAAGCAGGACGGCTGACCTATAGTTCGGCTGTTTCGGTGGAGGGGAAGAATAAGGCATCAAAAGAAAATGCCGTCGATGGAGCCAAGGGAATGCGTCAGCTTTTGCTCGTGGAGGACACTAGGTTCTTCTCCAACCTTGTTAAGAAGAATATCGAGCAATCCCTGAATATCGAGGTGATCTGCGCCGAACGCATGGATGAGGCACAGGCCATCCTGGAAAGTGGCGAGCATGACTTTTTCCTGGCTCTCCTGGACCTGAACCTGCCGGATGCCAATGACGGCGAAGTGGTGGACCTGGCCCTTTCCCATGATATTCCGTCCATCGTTTTCAGCGCTGAATTTTCTGACGACGTGCGGGATACCATCCTGCAGAAGGGCGTCATCGACTATGTACTGAAGGAAAACCCCGCAAGTCTCGACTATCTGGTCTCGCTGGTTGCGCGCATTTATGCCAACCAGCAGGTAAAGACCATGATCGTGGATGATTCCGGTGTCGCCCGAAAAACCATGGCGACCCTCATGCGGCGCTATCAGTTCGAGGTTTTTGAGGCTGCCAACGGCAAACAGGCGCTTGAGACACTGGCCGAAAATCCGGACATCAAACTGGTTATCACCGATTACAACATGCCGGATATGGACGGGTCTGTCCTGACGCGCGAAATCCGCCGTAAATTCAAGAAGGAACGGCTCGCCATCATCGGTATCTCGTCATCGGGAAGCAATGCCCTGTCCGCACGCTTTATCAAAAGCGGCGCCAATGACTTCATCAACAAACCCTTCCTCCAGGAGGAGTTTTTCTGCCGTATCTGCCAGAATATCGATATCATCGACTATATCGAGAACCTGCAGCAAACCGCCAATGAAGACTTCCTTACAGGGGTTCACAACCGCCGCTTCTTCTATGACGCAGGGAAAACCCTGCATGCGAAGGCTAACCGCGATAATCAGGATGCAACACTGGCCCTGATCGACATCGATCATTTCAAGGCCATTAATGACAGTCACGGCCATGACACCGGCGACCAGATCCTGATCCAGTTGGCCCGGCTGCTGGCATCACGCAGCCGGGAATCGGATATTCTCGCCCGCCTCGGCGGGGAGGAATTCGCCCTGCTCGCCACGGGTCTGGCCCCGCTCCAGACACCGGCCTTTTTTGAGGAAATGCGGGCCTCCATCGAGGCACATGACTTCAAGGTGAAGAAGAACACTTACAAGATCACGGTCAGCATCGGGGTGGAAACGCGTTCCTCCAAAGCCCTGACCGATATGATCACCGCCGCCGACAACGCGCTTTATGGCGCCAAGAATACCGGTCGCAACCGCGTCATGTTCAGTGACCCGCGCCTGCAGAATAACGGCGACTGATCACAAGCCACACATCCCGATAAAGCCCAATACCAAAGGTGCGAAAACCATCGCTTTCGCGCCTTTCCTCTTATGGCCTGCACCAGCGTCGTAAGACCAACGGGCGCGATCAACCTATTGAATTTAATTAAATTTTTATCAATCCACACACAACGAAATAATTGTGTTGAATACGAATTGTCTACTACAATACCGCACGGTTGGCTGTAGTGAGTGAATGGAAAAACAAAAACAAGTTAGAGGCAAAGCATAGCAGGACAGGGCAATGCGGGTCTCAGTCGTAACCGTTGTAAAAGGAAGAGATTGAGATGAAGGTAAGTCTTATTGCAAAGGCAACGGCCACCGCCGTTGTAATTCTGGTCATTGGCATACTGGCCATCGGTATCGCCATTATTCAAAGGATCGACCAAAGGGTCGCCAATTCCAGTCTGGAGGCGCAGAAGCTGAATATACGCGTCGCCTCCCTCCTCTTTCAGGACGCCTATCCGGACCTGAAAGTGAGCATCAAGAAAGACGGCGAAATATCGAAAATCGTCATCCCGGAAATTCCGGACCTTTCAGACCACAAACTGATCGACCGCATCGCCCAGGCCACAGAACAAACCGCCACGGTCTTCGCCTGGGTTCCGGAAAAGAAGGATTTCATCCGCGTTTCCACAAATATCATCAAGCCGGATGGCAAGCGCGCCGTCGGCACCATGCTGGGCAGGAAAAGCGCGGCCTACGATCCGATTGTTTCCGGCAAGACCTTCCGGGGGGAAGCCGTCATTCTGGGAACCGAATACATCACCCAATACACCCCCCTCTTCACTCCAGACAATCAGGTGATCGGCATCCTGTATGTCGGTATCCAGAAAGCGGAAATCGTAGCGCTCCAGAATGAGATATTCATGCGTATCGCCGTTATCGGTGCGGTGATCGCCCTGATCGGCATTGCCGTATTGATCGCAGTTCTGCGCTGGCAGCTCGGGCCGCTGCGTATATTGGGCGCCACAATCGCAAGCTTTGTCGACCGGAAATTCGACGAGGATGTCCGTTTCACCGATCGTGGCGATGAAATCGGCACCATCGCCCATGGTCTGGTCCGCTGGAAAACCGCTGCACTTGAAATGGAAAAAGCCGAGCAGGCCCGCCATGAAGCAGAGGCAAAAGCCAGCCAGGAACGGGCGCAGCAGCGGCTTCATCTGGCGGAAGACCTGGACAAGTCCATCGGCCAGATCGTCACCTCCGTAAAAACATCCGCGGAAAGCATGGCCCAGTCGACCACGAGGATGCGCGGGGCCACGGATAATTCCATCAAACAAAGTGAAACCGTCAGCTCCGCCTCCAACGACGCGGCGCAAAACGTCCAGACCGTCGCCGCGGCAACAGAGGAGCTGTCCGCCTCTATCAGTGAGATCGGCAGTCAGGTTGGGGAATCCACCAATATTGCCAATCTCGCCGTCAGCGAGGCTTCCCGCGCCAATGACATGGTCAGCGGCCTGGCCGGGTCTGCGGAGCGGATCGGCGAGGTGGTGAACCTGATCACCGACATTGCCGAACAGACCAATCTGCTGGCGCTGAACGCGACCATCGAGGCCGCCCGCGCCGGTGAGGCGGGCAAAGGCTTTGCCGTGGTTGCCCAGGAAGTCAAAGGCCTGGCAAGCCAGACCGCCAAGGCAACCGACGACATTGCACAGCAGGTCAGTTCCATCCAGGCGGAAACCCGCAGCACGGTCGAGGCGATCGAAAAGGTGACGGATACCATCGCCTCGATCAACAAGATCACCACGGGTATTTCCTCCTCTGTCACGGAACAGGATGCGGCCGTCTCGGAAATAGCCGAAAGCGCCCAGCGTGCCTCCCACATCTCGACTACTGTGGTCAGCCATATCGGCGAGGTTCGCGTGGCTGCCAGCGAGGGGGCAACCGCCGCTGGTGAAGTGGATGGCATGGTCCGAAGCCTCTATGAGGAAATTGACGGGCTGCAAGCCCAGATGACCGACTTCCTGGAAAAACTCCGCTCCAACTAGACTGTCTCCCTCCATGCCGGTTCCAGCCTTCTGGAACCGGCCCTTTTTCCTCCAATTCTCCAACCGGTGTGCAAATACCCCTTCTACCCTCTCAACCTGCTGTAACCCCTATCTGCCACCTTTTCTGGTGAAGAACAGTCTGCAAAGGTCGCATAGTTGACTTTCACGCTGGGGCACTAAGTCAATATTAGGTCACCTGACCTGATACAAAAAAGGCCGATTTATATGGTCGTTGAAAGCGGGAAGCATGATGGATGTTGGATTCCGCATTATTGTCGCGCTGTTGGCGGCTTTTCTGGCGGCGCTGGCCTCGTCCGGCGTTTGGGCGAGCCAGCATCGTGACGGGGCCATTGTCCTCATTCTCAACAATTGGGCAAGCCAGCAGGTACTCACCGAGGTTTATGCCGACCTTCTGCGCCGAAACGGCTTTGACGTTGCTGAAACAGAACTCGACATTGCAAACCAGTTTGGCGCATTGGCCCGGGGGGCGGCCCATGTTCAGGTCGAAGCCTGGGCAACGTCAGCGGCCTATGCATTCGATAGCGCAATAAAAAGCGGTGATATCAAGGTGGTCGGATATCATACCGCCCACGGTCGGGAGGGCTGGTGGTATCCCGGCTATATGAAGGAACGCTGCCCCGGCCTGCCCGACTGGCATGCGCTCAGGAAATGCGCCAAGGTCTTCCAGACCGGTGAAACCGCACCCAAGGGCCGCTATATTGCGGGTATCTGGGATAACGCGGAAAACCTGCGGATCGATGCGCTGGGCCTGCCCTTCAAGGCCTTACGCGTGCGCTATGACCGGGCTTTCTGGACCGCCTTCCGCAACGCCTATCGCAACCATGAACCGATCCTGTTCTATAACTGGACGACCCATTGGAGCAATGTCACCTTCAAGGGCGAATATGTGGATTTCCCCGCCTTCGAACCCGCCTGCCTCACCGACCCGGCCTGGGGCCCGAATCCGAAGAAAACCCATGACTGCAACATCATCGTGCGCGACCGGTTGATGAAAGTGGCCTGGGCCAATTTCCAATACGCCCACCCCTGCGCCTATCGTATCCTCAAAAACATGGAATTCGACGACCACGACCTGCAACAACTCGCCTATCGGGTGGATATGCAGAACAAACCCGCCCAGACCGTCGCCCAAAGCTGGCTCGACAAACATGAAGATACCTGGTCCGACTGGATGTGCCGTTAGGCCGCTGCGCTTTTTCCATCATGCCCGGACTTGATCCGGGTATCCACGAGTTTAAATACTGTCAGCAAGGATTTCATTTCCCGCAAAACAGCCCTTACCGATTGTATCCTCCAGAGACTCCTGTTATAGGAACGCCGCACACTGGCGGTAGACCTTTTTGGACATTGTTCGGGTCCCGCCCCCGTTGACCCCTTATTTGCAGGGAAGTCGCGTAAAATGGCCAGACGCACCAAGCTCTACGAAGGCAAGGCAAAGGTTCTGTTCTCCGGACCGGAGCCGGGTACTGTCATTCAGTATTTCAAAGACGACGCAACCGCGTTCAACGCCCAGAAAAAGGGCACCATCAATGGCAAAGGCGTGTTGAATAACATCATTTCGGAGTTCCTGATGCTCCGTCTGCATGATATCGGCATCCCGACCCATTTCATCCGCCGCCTGAACATGCGCGAACAGCTTGTTCGCGAAGTGGAGATCATCCCGGTAGAAGTGATCATCCGCAATGTGGCGGCCGGTTCCATGTCCAAACGATTGGGGATCCCGGAAGGTACCGTCCTGCCCCGCTCCATCGTTGAATATTGCTACAAGTCCGACGAGTTGGGCGACCCGCTGATCTCCGAAGAGCATATCACCGCCTTCGGCTGGGCCAGCCCTCAGGACATCGACGACCTGCTCGCCATGTCCCTGCGTATCAACGACTTCCTGTGCGGCGTATTCACGGGCATCGGCATCAAACTGGTCGATTTCAAACTGGAATTCGGCCGTATCTATGACGAAAACGGCGAGATGCGCATTGTCCTGGCTGATGAAATCAGCCCCGACAACTGCCGTCTGTGGGACGCCAAGACCAACGAAAAGATGGACAAGGACCGCTTCCGCCGTGACATGGGCGGGGTGGAAGAGGCCTATCAGGAAGTGGCCCGGCGTCTGGGTATCCTGCCGGAAGGCGGCGTTGCCGAACTTCAACTGGTTGAGAACGAATCCGGCGACGAGTAATCGCAGTCATTCTCCCCACCGTCAAAAGCAAAGCTGGAGGATTTTATAGTGAAAGCAAAAGTTTACATCACGCTGAAGACCGGCGTTCTCGACCCGCAGGGCAAAGCCATCGAACATGCCTTGGGCGCGCTCGGCTTCGACGGTGTGAACGAGGTGCGCCAGGGCAAGGTGATTGAATTGGATATCGCCGAGACCGACACCGCGAAGGCGAAAGAGCATGTGGACGCCATGTGCAAGAAGCTGCTCGCCAATACAGTGATCGAAGACTACGCGATCGAGCTGGCATAATGCCGCCTAAAGGTCCCGCCGATGCGGGACCTTCGCATATCGGACAAAGTAAAAACCTATTCGCAAGGGACGACATCTCATGAAGTCCGCTGTCATTCTCTTCCCCGGCATCAACCGGGAAAATGACGCCATCGCCGCGCTGACGCAGGCGACCGGCTCCACGCCGGAACTGGTCTGGCATGGCGAAACCGACCTGCCCAAGGCCGATATCATCATGGTGCCGGGCGGGTTCTCCTATGGGGACTATCTGCGCGCAGGCGCCATGGCCGCCAAATCGCCGGTCATGCGTGCGGTTGCCGAACGCGCCAAACAGGGTGTGACCATCCTGGGTGTGTGCAACGGCTTCCAGATCCTGACCGAGGCAGGCCTGCTGCCGGGTGCGCTGATGCGCAACGCCAGCCTGAAATTCATCTGCAAGCGCGCGCATCTGAAAATCGAAAACGAAGTCACCCGCTTTACCAACCAGTATGACGAAGGTCAGGTGGTTGAATATCCGGTGGCCCATCACGACGGCAACTATTTCGCAGACAGCGAAACACTGGACCGCCTGGAAGGCGAAGGCCGCGTGGTCCTGCGCTATTGCGATGCGGACGGCACGGTCGACCCCGCCACCAACCTGAACGGGTCCCAGCGTAACATCGCGGGCATCCTGAACGAGGAAGGCAATGTGCTGGGCATGATGCCGCATCCGGAAAACGCCATCGACCCGCTGCACGGCGGGACCGACGGTTGTGGCCTGTTCAAAAGCATGGTGGAGGCAGCATCGTGAGCGCCAACGAAAAATTCAACAGCACCCCGATCACGCCGGAACTGGTGGCCGAACACGGGATCAACGAGGAAGAATACAACGTTCTCCTCGACATCATGGGCCGCGCGCCGAACTTTACCGAGCTCGGCATCTTCTCCGTCATGTGGTCCGAACACTGTTCCTACAAGTCCAGCCGCTTCTGGCTGAAACAGCTGCCGACCAAGGGTGAACAGGTCATCCAGGGCCCGGGCGAAAACGCCGGTGTGGTCGATATCGGCGACGGCGAGGCTGCCATCTTCAAGATGGAAAGCCACAACCACCCGTCCTATATCGAGCCCTATCAGGGTGCGGCGACCGGCGTCGGCGGCATCATGCGCGACGTCTTCACCATGGGCGCACGCCCGATCGCCAACATCAACGCCCTGCGTTTCGGCAGCCCGGACCACGCCAAGACCCGCCATCTGGTAAGCGGTGTCGTGGAAGGCATCGGCGGTTACGGCAACTGCATGGGCGTGCCTACGGTTGGCGGGGAAACCAATTTCCACGCGGCCTATAACGGCAACATCCTGGTCAACGCCATGACCGTGGGCCTCGCCAATACGGACAAGATTTTCTATTCCAAGGCCTCCGGCCTGGGGAACCCGGTCGTCTATGTCGGTTCCAAGACCGGCCGCGACGGCATCCACGGCGCCACCATGGCCTCTGCCGAATTCTCCGAGGATAACGAGGCGAAGCGCCCGACCGTGCAGGTCGGTGACCCCTTCACCGAAAAACTGCTGCTGGAAGCCTGCCTTGAACTGATGGCAACCGATGCCATCGTCTCCATCCAGGACATGGGCGCCGCCGGCCTCACCTCCTCTTCCGTGGAGATGGCCGACAAGGGAGAGGTCGGTATCGAACTGTGGCTGGACAAGGTTCCCGCCCGCGAACAGGGCATGACGCCTTACGAATTCATGCTGTCGGAAAGCCAGGAGCGTATGCTCATGGTCCTGAAGCCCGGCCGTGAAGACGAGGCCCGCGCCATCTTCGAGAAATGGGAACTGGACTTTGCCGTCATCGGCACCGTCACCGACACCCGTCACCTGACCCTGAAATGGGAAGGCGAGACCGTTGGTGATATCCCGGTTCCGCCGCTGGTCGACGCCAGCCCGATGTATGAACGCCCCTGGGAACCGACCCCGGCGGCCCTCACCATTTCCGCCAGCGACGTAAAAGCGCCGGAAAGCATGACGGCGACGCTGAAACAGATCATGGGGTCGCCCAACATGGCGTCCAAACGCTGGATCTGGGAACAATATGACCATCTGGTCATGGGTCAGACGGTCCAGGCTCCGGGTGGTGATTCGGCGCTGGTCCGCGTGCCGGGCCGCACCAAGGGCATCGCGATCAGCAGCGACTGCACCCCGCGTTATGTGAAGGCAGACCCGGAAAACGGCGGCAAGCAGGCCGTGGCCGAATGCTGGCGTAACATCACCGCGACCGGTGCAAAGCCGCTGGCGATCACCAACAACATGAACTTCGGCAACCCGGAACGCCCGCAGATCATGGGCCAGTTCGTGGGCGCCATCAAAGGCATGTCGGCAGCCGCCATCGCGCTGGACTTCCCTGTCGTTTCCGGCAACGTCTCGCTTTACAACGAGACCAACGGCGAGGCGATCCTCCCCACCCCGGTTATCGGCGGTATCGGTGTGATCGACGACGTGGCCAAGGCTGCAAGCATCCCGCTGAAGGCCGAAGGCCAGACGCTGGTGCTGGTAGGCCAGACCTCCGGCTGGCTCGGCAACTCGCTTTATCTCAGCGAGATCGAGGGCCGCGAGGAAGGCGCACCGCCGCCGGTCGACCTGGACCAGGAACGCCGCAACGGTGATTTCGTCCGCGGTATGATCCTGGACGGTCTGGTATCCGCCGCCCACGACCTGAGCGACGGGGGCCTGATCTGTGCCGCCGCCGACATGGCGCTGGCAGGCAACATCGGGGTCGATCTGGTTCAGCCGGACGGCGTCAATGCGCCGCTGCATGCATTCCTTTACGGTGAAGACCAGGCACGCTATTTGATCGCGACAGAGGACGCTGATACGATCCTCCGCAAAGCGGCAGAGGCCGGCGTGCGTGCGGCAATCGTCGGGACCACCGGCGGCGATGCCTTGAAGGTTGGGGAAGATGACACCATCTCCTTGACGGAACTCAAGGACGCCCATGAAGGCTGGCTGCCAAATTACATGGCGAGCGAGGCGTAAGACGCCTTGAGCTTATTGTTAGGGAGAGAACAAGCATGCCGATGAACCAGGCGGATATCGAACGCTTCATCAAGGAATCGCTACCGGATGCGGAGGTCATCATCAACGACCTGCGCGGCGATGGCGACCATTATGCGGCCTATGTGAAATCCTCCGCTTTCAAAGGCAAGTCCCGGGTGCAACAGCATCAGATGGTCTATGACGCGCTCAAGGGGCGCATGGGCAACGAGCTTCACGCTCTTGCCCTGCAGACCGCTGTTCCCGAGGACGCATAAACCTTTTAGACTTGTCCCTAAGCGGGCCCGACACTGATCAAGATTAGGAAGAGACGATTATGAGCGACAATCCGGTAGCAGAACGGATCCAGGCGGAAATCAACGGCACCGACGTGGTGCTGTTCATGAAAGGCACCCCGGTCTTCCCGCAATGCGGTTTCTCCGCAGCGGTCGTCCAGGTGCTGAACCACATTGGCGCGCCGTTCAAAGGCATCAACGTGCTGGAAGACATGGCGATCCGCGAAGGCATCAAGGAATTCTCCAACTGGCCGACCATCCCCCAGCTCTACATCAAGGGTGAATTCGTCGGCGGCTGTGACATCATCCGGGAAATGTTCGAATCCGGCGAACTGACCCAGACGTTCGAAGCCAAAGGCGTAGAACTCCAGCAGGACGCCTAAGCCCCACGCGCCCAACGCGCGACGACAAGACACAAAAAAACCGCCCCTCGAGAGATCGGGGGGCGGTTTTTTGTCCTTCTCCCCCTCGCCCTGTTGAAAAACGTCCCCTTCTTTTCATAAGATTAAACCATTGGAAGAATTGGCACTTTGGCACATTCAAACTAACGGGGGGAGAATGAGTAGGTGTAGCGACCTGAAGTCAGCGAGAGAGGACAGAAGCGCGGCACCACTTTTCAAAAACAACATGACAGACAACGAACAGAACAACGATTTCACCTTTATCTCCGAGAACGACCGCAATTATTTCATAGAGCTTTTCCTGAAAGGTTGTGGCATGGGCCAGGCCTGGAATGGTGAGGGCCGTGCGCCGGTCATCCGGAAACGAACATCCCCAACCCGGATCATCATCTGGCCTTCGACGCAGAAAATGGCCGACTATCGGGATTTTCTACAGGAATTTCTGGCGGAACTGACCTGGATCTACAATGAGTTGAGCCTCGACCCACAATTGGTCCACGAAGGAGACTGGGACTATGGTCTGATGCCCTATGCCTCTATCGAGGAAAATGCGGCATGCGCCAACTTCCTTACCGAGGATCATCACCTGACCGCTATCGATATTCAACAACAAGGCCTGCGCAGCGGGCGCATGTCCTTGAAGGATACGGGCATGACCATCAGCTCCACGGCTCCGAACGACAGAGGAATCGCGCAGACGCTGTCCCTGCTGCCACTGGCTGGATCACGGGAAGAATTGAAGTTCTGCCTGACCCGGCAGATTTTCCAAACCCTCGGGCTTAACGACTTCACGGATGGAAATGCCCACGGCTACTCCACCTTCCTGGACCGCGAACAGGGGCGGATCGAAGGCACAGAGACCGACCTGAACCTGCTCAAAACCCTCTACCACCCCGCCCTCAAGCCGGGCATGGACGAGGCACAGGTCCGCGCGGTTCTGAATGATATCCTGACGGTTGCGGGATAGAGGCCTCCGACAGGAAAACCAACCCGCACTTGTTGATCTCTCCCAACCCGCCACCAACTGACGATCCTATTCGGTCGCGCTCCACCGCAGAGCGTGATATGATTAGCCTTCTAATCACCTTAGACGACAGTATGGGATCGATGCGCGCCAGGGCTGGCCGCATGAGGACTATCTTTGACAGCGCGGTCGTTGCGACAATCAGGGGAGATCAGCCATGCCGGAGGAAGAACAGGACCCTTTCGACCCCTATGTGCAGGAATTGCAGGGGCAGGAAGAAGCCATTGAGCTGAAAATCGAAATCATCAAGGAAATCGCCAAGGATGTCGGCCTGACCGACCTGGCAAAGGAAATCCTGCAGGACGTGCCGGACCGCTTTGCCGACCTGCAGGAACTGATCCTGGAGAAGAAGGCCGAAGACCTCGACCAGGAGATGAAGGACCTGGGGGAGCTGATCGAGCATCCCGAAAACTTCACCCCGCCCCCGCCGCAACCGCCCGTCGGGCCCCAGCCGCCCTGGTGGCCGCCCTTCTGGCCCTGGCCGCCGGTCTGGCCGCCCGCAGGCGGCGGTTCCAGCAGTTCATCCTCCTCCTCATCGGGTGCCGTCAGCGGCGACGACCAGACGCCGCCCAATGCGGCCACCGTCACACTCGGCGTGCAGGACCGCGACTTCATCGTCGCCCGCTCCAAGACCAAGGTCTGGGTCTGGCATCCGCTTGACCTGAAATGGGTGGCGGAACTGGACGCCGGAGGCGAGACCGTGGAAATGGCCCAGGTCGACGGCTCAGTCGCCGTGCGGACCGCCGACGCGCTCTGGCTGTTCGACCCGCTGCATTATCGCTGGATGGGCCCGCTGCAAGCCCCGGTGGAGGAAGTCACCTCCTACACCCTGGCCGTCCCCGCCCCGGTGCAGAAGGAGTGAGGTGGGTGGGAGTGGGAAGCTTGAGCGGTTAATGTGTTAGCGAGACTTGAAACCCGCCCCTCAAAGGGCGGATTCTTGACCTTAGATCGCATTTTCAACACGAGTTATTCGCTTTTACTGAAACTCAAAAAATCTCTTATGCTACCCTTGGAAGAATTTATAATTGTTTCTCTCATAATATGGAGTCCGGCGTGAAGACAACTACTCTAAGCGATGAAGAATACAAAGCTCTCACCGATAGAGATGAAAGTCATTTTTTCGACGTTAAAGAATCATCCATTAAAGGCCGAGGTATCCAAAAGATTGCAGTCGCCTTCTCTAACGCCGATGGTGGTGAGCTTATTGTTGGTATTCGTGATAAAGAAAACGGGCAAACGCCAGAGGATCGTTGGGAAGGCATAGCTGAAATTGAAAAGCTAAATGGGCATCTACAGGCACTGTTTAATGTCAAGCCTTCGCTAGATTTGCGTTATGAGTTTCTAAAGAGGAGTAGTACACCAGGGTATGCATTGCGGGTACTTATTGAAAAGGGTTCCGAAGTAGCGGCAACTTCAGACGAAAACATTTACTTGCGTCAAGGAGCCCAGTCATTGCCCGTCAAGGATCCGGAAAGAATAAGTCAATTGAGTTTCGCTAAGGGGGCAATGTCCTATGAGGACGCACTCCTGACCGCCACCCCAACAGAACAAGTAATTGAGACCGATGAGATTTCCACCTTTCTCGCGGATCACTCTCCTCATACAGATCCCTTGGAATTTGCGATCAACCAAAACCTTTTAGATTATAAGACTTGGCAGCCTAGAACAGTTTGCGCATTGTTGTTTCACCCAAACCCTAGCGTTGTAGTACCCAAAAAATGCGCCATAAAAATATCTAGGTACCAAACCAAAGAAGAAGACCCAGAGCGGGACCATCTCGCCGAGCAAATTACAGTAGAGGGCCCAAGTTACCGCGCAATTAATGAAGCAGTTCGTAAAACAGTAGACATTATGTCTGCTGTAGAGGTTTGGACACCAGACGGACTAAAAAGTCTTAATTACCCGCCAGAAGCCATCTGGGAAACCATAGTGAATGCTGTGATTCACCGTGACTACTCAATATCCGACGATTGCCATATTCTCATATTTGATAACCGAATTGAAATCCTAAGCCCCGGCAAGCTTCCTGGTTATGTTAATGTCGACAACATTCTAGAAGCCCGTTTTTCCCGGAACCCCAAGCTCGTTAGGACATTGAATCGGTATAAAAATCCACCTAATAAGGATTTGGGGGAAGGCCTGAATACCACTTTCCAAAAGATGAAAGAGTTTGGGCTTAAAGCACCCATTATTGAAGAGCAAGGAAACTACCTAAAGGTTACATTACCTCATTCGCCTTTGGCCGCTCCTACTGCCGCCATAATTCAGTTCCTACAGTCCAATGACCAAATAACAAACCGACAAGCCCGAGATATCACGGGAATAAAATCTGAGAACCTCGTCAAAATTGAATTCTATAAACTGCGGGACGAAGGCTACATCGAAAGAGTACCTGGGCTCGCTGGACCGAAATCAGCTTGGCGCCTTACGGAGGCTGGCAAATCGTACTCGTCAAACAACAGCATTGAAAGCTAGCCATAGCCCTTGGGCGATGCGCACGTGGCCCGCCAACTTAGCCGACTTATATAGCCTCCGCTTTATTGGAATTCCATCGGAAGCACCATTGCCCTCATAGATGCCCGGATCAAGTCCGGGCATGACGATGGGGTGTGAATGGCCAATTGACACCCCGCCCCCTTCACCCTTAATGTCCCTATGCGCATGGGCGATGGCGTCGCCCGGTTAGTCGCGATTTTCATCACATGATGATCACCGTCCTGTACGCCCGGATGAACCGCCGGGCGGTCATCGCCCGTCCGGCCAGACGTGGAGACGATGATGTCTAACGAAATCAAACGCCCGGATACATTCACCTGCCACAACGGCGACAAAGCCCCCCTGCCCTTCAGCCAGGGTGAATATGACCGCCGCCTGGCGGGCCTGCGCCGGATCATGGCGGAGCGTGATATTCCCGCCGTGCTGCTGACATCCATGCATAACATCGCCTATTATTCGGGCTTCCTCTATTGCAGTTTCGGCCGTCCCTATGCCTGTGTGGTGACGCAGGACAAATGCACCACCGTCAGCGCCAATATCGACGGTGGACAGCCCTGGCGGCGCTCCCATGGCGACAATGTGATCTATACCGACTGGCAGCGGGACAATTACTGGCGCGCCGTGCGTGACCTGATCGGCGGGGCCACGCGCCTCGGCATCGAGGGGGATCACCTGACGGTCAGTGCCTGCAACACGCTGGAAGACATGCTGGACATGCCGGAGCTTGTGAATATCGCCCCGGACACCATGGCCCAGCGCATGTTGAAATCGGACGAGGAACTGGCCCTGATCCGCGAGGGCGCGCGCATCGCCGATATCGGCGGGGAAGCCATTCATGCCGCCATCCGCGAGGGCGCCCGGGAAATCGACGTGGCAATCGCCGGGCGCGATGCGATGGAGCTGGAAATCGCGCGCAGCCATCCCGACAGCGAGCTGCGCGATACCTGGGTCTGGTTCCAGGCAGGGCTGAACACCGACGGCGCGCATAACCCCGTCACCACACGGGAGCTCAAACAGGGCGATATCCTGAGCCTCAACTGCTTCCCGATGATCTCCGCCTATTACACCGCGCTGGAACGCACCCTGTTCCTGGGCCAGCCGGACGCGGAGAGCCTACGCCTGTGGGAGGCCAATGTGGCCGCGCATGAACTGGGCCTGTCGCTGATCAAGCCGGGGATATCCTGTGCGGAAATCTGTGAGGAGCTGAACCGTTTCTTCGCCGAACTGAACCTGTTGCAGTATCGCAGCTTCGGCTATGGCCACAGTTTCGGCATCCTCAGCCATTACTATGGCCGCGAGGCGGGGCTGGAACTGCGCGAGGATATCGACACGGTCCTTGAGGCAGGCATGGTGGTTTCCATGGAACCCATGCTCTGGGTCCCCGAAGGCACGACCGGCGCCGGCGGCTATCGTGAGCATGACATCCTGATCGTGGGGGCGGACAGCGCCGAGAACATCACCAAATTCCCCTATGGACCGGGGCATAATATTATTTAACGGCAACGCCTTATCCGTCGCCCCCGCCATCGCGGGGGGTGGCGGTCTTCAGGTCGGCATAGACTGGTCAGAAAATCTCGCGTTGAAGCATATCCAGCTCGCCGCTGACGCGCAGCTTCGCCAAGGCATCGCGCAGTTTCCGGATCAGCTTGTCGCTGGTGTCCAGGTTACAGGCCATGCTGACGCGGACCTTGCGCAGGCGGTAGACTTCCCGGATGGCGTCCGCCTGCCCGGCCTTTTTGGCGATATAATGGCCGATCACCCGGCCCGACGGCCAGACGTCGATCCGCCCCGCCAACAGCTTTTTCAGGTTCTGCTCTTCGGAGCGGGCCGCGTCGATATTCACCCCCTGCTCTCTCAGATAGCTGGTGATGGCATCCCCCACATAGCCGCCCACATTCAGGCTTTTCAGGTCCGCCAAATCGACGATGGTCATCGGCTGATCCTTGCGGGTGAAGAGGACCCAGTCATTTTCCAGGATCGGCCCGATCCAGCGAAACTCGTCCGTCCGGTCCGGCGTTTCGGCGGTTGAATAGAGGCAGGTATTGGCGGTGCGCCGGGTTTCCAGATAGGCGCGCTTCCACGGCAAAAGCGTCAGGCTGTGGTCGATCTTCGCCACATCCAGAATGCGGCGCACGATATCCGTCGACAGGCCCGCAACCTCGCCATCTTCGGTTGGATAGTTAAAGGGCGGATAATTTTCGGTCAGGATGCGCAAAAACTCCGCTTGGGCGGATGGCCCCCACAGAACCGGTATACTGACAGCCGCGGTGACCACGACCGACCGCAGCACTTTCAGTACTTTACCTCTACCCAAGCCTTTCAACGCATGCCTTCTCTTTCCCCCCGAGAAGCCAGCAGCCATCTACCAATCCGGCAGATATATCACTAGGTTATATAAATTCATAACCGCTGTCTAATACTATGCCTGCGACGACAATCAGAGCGCGGGGCCAAGTTTCAGCTTGCTGCCATCGGTAAAGCGGGAAAAGCGGAACCGGCTGAGATTATAGCCACTGTCCCGTCCCTGTATCATATCCGCCAGCACCTTGCCCGCGCCGGGGCCGATGCCGAAACCATGGCCGCTGAACCCCGTTCCGATAAACAGGCCCTCGATGCCCGGCGCCTTGTCCATCACCGGCACCACATCGGGCATGGCGTCGATCATCCCGGCCCAGGTCTCGGCGATATCCACATCCGCCAGGGCAGGCAGACGTTCCGCCAGCCGCTTTTTCAGCGCCGCAATCATCGCCGGACTGGCCTGCGGGTTCAGGACGCGGGTTTCCTCAAACGGTGTTTTCTCCGTGCCCGACCAGCGGCGGTTGCCCATCCAGAACGGGGTCTCACTGCCCGCCAGACGCAGTTTCATGCCGCCGAAGCTTTCTTTCATCACCGGCATGAAGTCGAAGAAATAGCGGAAGCTGTCAGCACTGATGAAATGCTCCTGGGTATCGCCCAGCGCCACGGTATACCCCCCGTCCAGACGCGGCCGGAAGGACAGGTTGCTCGCCGAGGCATTCCCGTCAAAGATTTTGCCCGCCGCCGTCGTCCGCGCCACGCAGGATTTCACCGCCAGTTGCGGCAGGGAAATCCCCAGGTTCCGCAGGAACAGCGACGACCACGCCCCGCCTGCGCAAAGCACCGCCTGGCATTGAACCGGACCGTCTTCGGTCACCACGGCAGACACCGCCCCGTTGGTGGTTTCCACCACGCGGGCCGCACAGTTTTCACGGACTGTTACCCCTGATTTCTGCGCCAAACGCGCCAGTGCCGGCACGGCGAGACTGGGTTCCGCCCGGCCATCGCTGGGCGTCACAAGCGCCCCGGCGAATTGGCCCGGCTTGCCGCTATCCAGTCGCTTGTCAAGTTCCGCACCGGAAATGATATGGCTGTCCAACTGGTGCTGTTTGGCAATTGCTACCCAGGCCTCATGGTCCGCCAGCGCCTTTTCATCGTCGGCCAGATAATAGATGCCCCGCTGGGTAAAGCCGATATCCTCGCCGACGCGCTGCGCCAGATCCTGCCACAGGGTGAGACTTTCCATCATGATCGGCAGTTCGTCTTCGTCGCGGCCCTGCTGGCGAATCCAGCCCCAGTTGCGGCTGGACTGTTCACCGGCAATGCGGCCCTTCTCGCATAACAAGACCGATTGCCCGCGTTCCGCCAGATACAGCGCGGTCGATACACCGATCACGCCACCGCCGATAACCACGACGTCAACGGCCTGCGGCAGGTGATCCTGAAACCGGATCGGCGATTTGTCACTGATGGTAAGCATCTTGTCCCCTGAGCCACCTTATTTTTATGCAGCGGGGACGTTACACGGGCCTATATGCACGTACAATTGAGAAAACGGAATAATTCCAGACCAAAAAGTCATAACGTCATTGCCGGTCCAGCAACACTTTCGGGATGGTCAGCATATCCCAGGCAAGGGACAGGACAACGCCCATCAACACGACACCCCCGGTCAATCCCCAGCCCAGATTCACCATCAGGAGGCCAAGCAGACAGGCAATCAATTGGCAGGCCCCGTAAATCGGCCTGCGCAGATAGAAATTATGGATTCCGAACGCCCCCACCAGAACCAGCAATCCATAGGCAATTGCCAGGGTCCAGGGTGAAGAGGCCCACGCCCGCCTGGACCGGCGGGGCCTGGGTTCGAAAATCCGATGATCGTCACTTTCGCTCATGCCCCTTGTCTACCACCGGGCGCATCCCGTGAAAATCAAAGATACATCAGATTGTATATCCATTTTCTTTGCATCTTTAACGATAAAATTCTATATTTGATTTTGTTAGGCGAGATTTTGGGTTGATCACTAAACCCCTTCCTCACAGCCCATATTCCCCTACCCTGCCTTAGTTGACCGAGGCAGGCAAATGAGCGCACTGCCCCGGACTTTTCAAAGGTCCGGGGCCTTTTCTGTGCCTTGCCCTGATTGACAAACCGCCTTCCGACAGGCCACAAGACCGCCTGATAGTATGCGCAATGCATCAACACAGTCGCACGCGGGAACATGAATGCAGGTCGGATGGCTGAAACAAACCGCTGATGCCAGTGGGATCATCGTGATCTTCGGGGGCTGGGCCGTCGGGTCCGGCGTCTTCTCGCATCTCCAAGGCGATCAGGACCTGCTGTTTGTTGACGATTACCGCACTCTGGACAGCGACCTGCCCGACCTGTCTGCCTACAGCCAACGCACCGCAGTCGCCTGGTCGTTCGGCGTTGCCGCCTTTGCGCATTGGCTGGCCGGTCGGCCCGATATTTTCAACCGCAAAGTCGCCATCACGGGCAGCCTGTCCCCGGTGGACCGGCGGATGGGCATTCCACCGGTCGTGTTCGAACGAACCGTCAAAGGCCTCACGGAAGAAAGCTATCAGGGCTTCCTTGCCCTTTGTTTTGGTGAGGCACAGCCCCGCCAGGACATCGACGTCGATGCACGCCGGGCGGAACTGGAGGCCGTGCGTGATCGAGGCTCCGCCCCCGATACACAATTCGACCGCATCTGGATCAGCCGCAATGACCGTATCTTCCCCGCGGCAAATCTGACACGAAGCTGGGAAGCACAGGCAGACCGTGTCCTGACGGTTGACGCCCCACATGTGCCCTTTCCCCTGTGGCATCACTGGAATGAAGTCCTGGGTGTATCGTGACTGACAGCAAAATGAACAGCTTCAGCAAGGTGCAACAGAGCTTCCGGCGCAGTCTGGGCAATTACCATCAAAATGCCCTGATACAGCAAGGCATCGCCGTAGAGCTTGTCGCCCTGTTGGCGGCGGCACCCCCCCAACGGCTGTTCAACCGCGTCTTCGAGTTCGGTGCGGGAACCGGCTTCCTGACGCAAAGCCTGCTCAAGACTTTCACGATCAAGGCGTTGACCCTGAACGATATCGTTTCAGAATCCCGGGATCGCCTGCTTGCCGGCGCGGCTGACCAGGTGAAAAGCCTGAATTTTATCGAAGGCGCGATAGAAACATGCGAGTTGCCCTCAAATCAGGACCTGATCGCCTCTGCCTCCGTCGTGCAATGGATTGGCGATCATCACGCCTTGCTAGCACGCCTGACCCAACAGCTTAACGCAGGCGGCTGGCTGGCCATGAGCGGCTTCGGCCATGACCACTTCCACGAACTGCGCGCCCTGGGGTCAGAGGCCGCCGCCCCCGGATATCGCGACGCAGATGAATGGGAAGGCCTGCTGCCCGACGGTCTTGAGCTGGTCCACGCCCATCAGGACCGGCATGTCCTCTATTTTGACACGGCGCTGGACCTGCTCAGGCATCTCCGCGATACCGGCGTAAACGCCCTTGCCAACCAGTCCTGGAGCCGCCGTCGCCTGACACAATTCGAAGCAGATTATCGCAGCCGGTTTTGCGTAGACGGCAAACTGACACTAACCTATTGTCCTGTCTGGGTAATCGCCAGAAAGCAATAAAGGAACCAGCCTTGGCCCTGACCGTCAAAGACCTGCGCCATCCGTTTCTGGGCCCAGTGTCACTGACGCTGGACAAGGGCGACTGCCTTGCCATCATGGGGCCCTCCGGGGCAGGCAAGTCTCTTCTGCTGCGCGCCATCGCCGATCTCGACCCCTGTGACGGCAGCATCCTGCTTGATAACCGCGATTGGCGCGGCATGACCGGCCCGACATGGCGCCGACTGGTTGCCTATCTTCCGGCGGAACCCGGCTGGTGGGAGGATACGGTCGGAGACCATTTCCCGGATCGCGAAAAAGCTGCAGATATGGCAGAACATTTGCTGCTGCCCCGCGAAATCATGGACTGGACCATTGCCCGACTGTCCACCGGAGAACGCCAACGCCTCGCCCTGATCCGCAGCCTCCTGAATAAGCCGTCGGTTCTGCTACTGGACGAGCCGACCGCCGCTTTGGACCGGACCGCGCGGGATGCCGTTGAGGATCTGTTACAGGACCAAATGGCAACCGGGACTTCCATCCTTCTCGTCACTCATGACCCGGAACAGGCCGACAGGCTCGCCCGGTGTTGCCTGCGCATGGCAAAAGGCCGCCTGCAGGGCGATGAGGAGAAGGCCGATGGCTGACTATATCCAGCTCAGCTATGTCGATCTGGGCCTTGCCTCTCTTCTGGTATTGTTGAATGCGGCCTTGTCGCTGGTGTTGCAATTGCGGCTGGAACGCCGGTTGCTGATCGCCGCGGCGCGCATGGTGGTACAGCTCTTTCTCGTCGGGCTTGTCCTGAAAACCCTTTTCACTCTGGTTTCGCCCTGGCTGACCGCGCTGGCAATGCTAGCCATGGGCCTGTTCGCCGGACGCGAGATCATGGCCCGGCAGGAAAGACGGCTGCGTGGCTGGTGGGGCTATGGCCTGGGGACGCTGACCATGATTACCGCCGGTATGCTGATCACCATACTGGCGCTGACAACGCAGATCGGCGCCGACCCCTGGTATAATCCGCGCTTCGCAATCCCGCTTTTCGGCATGGTGCTGGGCAATTGCATGACCGGCATCAGCCTGGGCCTGCATAACCTGACGACCCAGGTGGTGCGGGAAAAGCCAGCGATCGAGGCACAACTGATCCTGGGGGCCAGCCGCTGGCAGGCCTTGCGCCCCTTCACCCGACAGGCGCTCAGCAGCGGCTTCATGCCGATCATCAATTCCATGGCCGCCACCGGGCTTGTTGCCCTCCCCGGCATGATGACCGGCCAGATTCTCGCCGGAGTCCCGCCGACAGAAGCCGTCAAATACCAGCTTCTGATCATGTTCCTTATCGGCGGTTCCACAGGCATCGGCGTCTTGATGGCCGTCCATGGAGCCGTCTGGCGCCTGACCGACACACGCGACCGGCTACGCCTGGACCGGTTACAGGAGAAGAAATAAGGGCGAAGTTTCCTCCGCCCTTTTCATCAGCCTTCCGTTGTGACAGGGAAACCATGCGACTTTGCCCGCCAGATCGTCAGCAGAACCGGCAGCAAAAGAACGAGGGCCGCCCAGGGAAAGCTGGCGGCACCCTGGCTTTCCAGTAGAAGGCCGCCGACAAGACCGCCAGCCGCAGTTGCCATATTCCAGACGGTCACCATCATCGACTGGGCCACATCCGCCGCTTCGCCTGCCGCTTTGGCGCAGGCTGTCTGGAACAGGGTCGGCACGCCGCCAAACGCCAGCCCCCACAGGGCGATCGCCGCAAAGACCAGGATGGCCGCATCGCCCCACAGCCCCAACGCCAGCATAGCCAATCCAAAGAACATCACACTTGCCAACACCAACTGACGAAGCCAGCGGTCAATGACCAGGCCGGTGATCCAGGTGCCGCCAATGGACGTAATGCCAAAGGTCAACAGGACCAGATCCACCTGATCCGCCAGTCCCGCCCGTGCAACGAAGGGGGCGATATAGGTGTAAAGGCTCATATGGGCCAACACAAAGGCCACCGTCACAAAAAGGACGGAGCGGATGCCCGGCATCATGAAAACCCGGATGAGAGAGCGCCGTTGTCCCGCCGCCTGTCCGGGAAAATCCGGAACGGTCGCCAGGACCCAACCAATAAGGATCACGGTGAAGAGGCTCATAATACCAAAGGCGGCACGCCAACCGACAATTCCGCCCAAGAAAGTGCCTGCCGGAATGCCCAGGGCAAGCGCCAGGGGCACGCCAATCATCGCCACGGCGATGGCCCGTCCCTGCAAATGCGGCGCGACCATACGCGTGGCATAGCCCGCCATCAATGACCAGAACAATCCTGCAAAAACACCTGCAAAGAAGCGGGCCACCAGGATCAGGTTATAGTCATCCGAAACAGCCGTAACTGTATTCACAATCGCAAAACCGCAAATGGCAGTCAGCAACAGCGGTCGCCGCCGCATACGATTGGTCGCCATCGTTAGCGGTATCGCAGCAGCGACGATCCCAATGGCAAACACCGTCACCATCTGCCCGGCCATGGCCTCGGTCACAGCAAGGCCGGCACTGATCTGGGGCAACAGGCCTGCCGGCATTGCCTCTGTCAGGACGGTAAGAAAACAGGTCATGGCCAGGGCCAACAAGCCCGCCATAGGCAGTCTGTTTGACGGTGACGCCGCCGCCAAAGTCTCTTCAGTTGTCGATGTCATGAATTTCCCCATCTGATGCGTTGGATTTCTGCAAATTTCGGCCGAACCCTGTCCGGCATCCATCTGTCCGCGAAGATGGGGAGACGAAAGACTATTGATAATTGGGCCTTAATTCCAAATATATCGGACAAAATAGTCCGCAATTGGAGATTACTCATGGATAATCTGGGCGCATTGCAGGTCTTTGTCCGGGCAGCCGACAGCCGAAGCTTCACCCGTGCCGGGCAGCAATTGGGGATATCGTCTTCCGCCGTCGGCAAGGCCATCGCAAGACTGGAGGAACGGCTTCAAGTAAGGCTTTTCCATCGGTCCACCCGTTCCATCACACTCACCGAGGAAGGGGGCATTTTTCTGGAACGATGCCGCCGTATTTTCTGTGAAGTGGAAGCCGCTGAATTGGAACTGGCACAGCTTCAGGAGACCCCGCGCGGCAAGCTGCGGATCAGCCTGCCCTATGCGAGCATGAGGCTGACCATGCCCCTTATCGCCTTCATGCAGCGATACCCGGACATAGAACTCGACCTGGATTTCAACGATCAGATGGTCGATGTCATCGAAGATGGATTCGATGCAGTGATCCGCGGGGCGGATATCAACGATTCCCGCCTTATGGCCCGCAAACTGGGCGATGTCCGGCTCCAGATCATGGCAGCCCCGGATTATCTGGCGGCAAGAGGAACCCCCAAGACACCTGAGGACCTTCTCGACCACAACTGCCTGCTTCACCGCTTTGCCGGGACCGGCCATCTGGAACCCTGGCCACTGGTCCGGGATTCCCAGCCAATAGACCTTCCCCTACCGAAATCAGCCATATCCAACACCATTGAACCGCTGGTCCATATGACCAGCGCAGGTCTCGGCATTGCCAGCCTGCCGGATTTCGCCATCAAGTCACACCTGCAGGACGGACGTCTGGTGCCGGTCCTGGAAGACTTCACGGAATATTCCCGCCCGGTCTACCTTCTTTGGCCGTCCAGCCGATACCTGTCTCCAAAGCTGCGGGTTTTCATCGACTTCATGGCCAACAGGCTTTTTGCTGATTAAAGAGCCGTATTTGACGGCATCAGGGAAATCAGCGCACAGAAGAAAACCGACAGTCCCGACGGACTGCCGGTTCGCATATCAGGCCTTCGGTGCAACCTGGGTCGAGGCCATCTGCAGGCTTTGCAGTTGCAATTCCTCTGCCAGCAGGTCCTGTGCATATCCGATGAATTCCTGGATATGCGGCGTCTCGAAATGGGCATCGAGCGCAGCCTTGGACTGCCAATTCTCATAGACAACCCAAATGTCACCATTATCCGTCGTGCGATGCACATCATAGCTGATGCAGCCCGGCTCCGCCCGTGTGGGTTCAACCACCGCCAGCAAACGTTGCCCCAGTTCAGCCCCCATCCCTTCTTTCGCTTTCAACGTTGCGATCGTCGTCAGTTTGTCACTCATATCACAGTCCTGTTCAGGATTTACAGTTGCAGCCGTATTACGCACTACGCGTATATCCGCGCAGTCGGATGTTGATATCGCCTTGATCAAAAAGAAGAAATCAAAAAATTCCCTCAAACATGCCTTCCGGCTTTCCGAAATATATGCAACTTTTTTGTTGCCTTTACAAAAAGCAACAATTATGTTGCATATATCAGGAGATATGGAGGCACTGATGGAAAACCAGATTGAGAAGACAATCCGACTGAAGGCACCGATGTCACGGGTCTGGCGGGCTTTGACCGATCACCGGGAATTCAGTGAATGGTTCAAAATGAACCTGAACGCCCCCTTCGTCGCCGGGAGCGAAACCATTGGCCATGTAAACTGTGGGGCGGCAGAGAATTTGGAAGTGCGCATCAAGGTCGTGAAGATGGAACCGGAGACGCTTTTCTCCTATACATGGCACCCCTATGCGATCGATCCGGACCGTGATTATTCGGCGGAAGAACCGACCCATGTCACGTTCCGCCTGGCCGGTCATGGAGGGGAAACAGAACTGACCGTCACAGAAACCGGCTTCCCCAACCTGCCGGCTGACCGCCGGTTGGAAGCCTTCCGCATGAATACTGAAGGTTGGACAGTACAGGTGGACAATATCAAACGCTATGTTGAAGCCAGAATTGACGCATAATTCCCTGAAACAGGACCACCTGGCGGGAATTTTCTCCGCCTTGGGCGATCCGACGCGACTGGGGCTTGTCGCAAGCCTGCTGAAAGAAGACGAGCAGACTTTGTCCAGCCTTGCCGACACGTCCCCCCTCACCCGCCAGGGCCTGACCCGGCATCTCCAGGTCCTGGAGGATGCCGGGGTGGTGGAAAGCACCCGTGTCGGCCGGGAGCGGCTCTTCCGGCTGTCACCAGAGCCCTTCCGGGATATGCAGGACTATCTCGCACAGGTGTCCCAGCGTTGGGACGAGGCTTTGCTGCGCCTGCAATCCTTTGTCGAAGAGTAAGACGGCTGAAGGCAAATCTTTCCGGCAAAATGATCGAAAGATTTGCCTTCACGCCGGACTGGCCTATGCTCGACCGCTCCAGGTCTTTGCATAAAGACCACCCGCGCAATACGGAGAGTCACACAGCCGGTATGAGTTTATTGTTCGAGGAACTTGACTACCGCCACACCCCCATCGGTTTAATCAGCTTGCGCCGTCGTCGCGAGTTGTCTCTGGATGTCGATGTTTTTGAAATCAAGCTGGGTGATGAATTCCTGATGTCCAGCCTGTTTACCGCCTCGGAGATCGCGCTGGCGAAACTGGGCATGGATGCCTGTTCCGGTGATGATCTCGATGTGGTCGTCGGCGGGCTGGGCCTTGGCTATACCGCGCAGGCCGTATTGGAAAGCAAGCGGGTCCGATCACTGGCGGTTGTTGAATATCTCGATGCCGTGATCCACTGGCATGAAAGCGGTCTGCTGCCCGTCGGGCCCTCGCTGACGGGTGACAAACGGTGCCGCTTTGTCGAAGGGGATTTCTTTGCCCTGTCGGCAAGTGACGATGGCTATGACCCTGATCAGGCCGGACGCCGGTTCGACGCGGTCCTGCTGGATATAGACCATTCACCGGATGCGTTGCTGGATGATCGCAGCAGCAGCTTCTATCGGCTCGACGGCTTGCGCAGCCTGTCCCGCCATCTAAAACCCGGCGGCATTTTCGGCCTTTGGTCCAACGATGCCCCCGATCCGAGTTTTACCGAGCGGTTGGAAAAGGTTTTCGACAAGGCCTGGGCGGAACCCGTCACCTTCCACAATCCTCTGCAGAACCGGGACTTCACCCAGACGGTCTATCTGGGCCGCACGACCGGTTAGGGCCGCCCCGGCTGACAAAAAAAGAAAAAGGCGGGATTACCCCCCGCCTCAGACTGCTGACAAAGGTCAGGCGTCAAAAAATCAAGCAAGATTCCCTGAACGTTCCAGAGTCAAAGGGTGAACAAACAGGAATCAAATGCCCAATTTCCACCATGAGAAAACCCCCTGCTCAAAAAACAGGGGGTTTTTCATCAATCTGAGGCGGGATTACCCCCGCCTTTTTGACTGCCTTAGGGCCCGGCATTAACGCGCCAACGGCAGGCCTTCCTTGTCCTTGAAGCTGCCGACAGCAATCAGGACGAAATCGATAATGGTCCAGATGCCAAGACCACCAAGGGTGATCAGCATCAGAATGCCCGTGCCGATTTTACCGACATAGAAACGGTGGATTCCCAGGCTTCCCAGGAAGAAGCACAGCAGGAGAGCGGGTACGAAACCCTTTTCGCTAACTTGAGTCGATGCAGCAGCGTCAGTCATAACAAATTTCCTTATATGTATTTTCTTGGGTTCAGGGGCTCGTCACACGCTGGCCCGGGTAGGTCACCAGCAGCCCATTTCCATCCCGGTACTGGCCGATAAGCAGCAAGATGGTAATCCAGAGGGTATGGATGATGTCTATCGCGAAGATGATGCCGCCAATCAGGACGAAACTCCCCTGTCCTGCGCCGACACCATAGATATAAAGCACAAAGGCCACGAGGGTCATTCCCAGGTCCACGAGTCCGTGCAGGTAACGGCCCAGATAGAAATGATGAATACCCAATACACCGAAGATGCCTGACAGGCATACGGCAACGCCATAGCTCTTTTCGGATACGCGAACGGATGTCTCCACGTAATCCCCCTTTTTTTAACTTGCATACCAACCTCGCCTGATTTTCCAGAATCGCCCAACGCTGGCAAGCTTTTTTGACGGCAATTCAGATGGCAAAAATGTGACATCCTGCCGTCGTGCCTTGCATTTTCATGCTGCCATAACCATCAATGCCCTCGCATAAACGCCAGGTTATGCAGCACATCCCTGCGCCCCGATACATTAGCCTTGATAGATATTTCGTCCTGCGCCATAAATTCCTACGGATGGGTCTACATTGGGGGTAGAAATGGCCAGCGATAAAGTTCTGGAAATATTGCAATATGTATTGAAAGCGGGTAGCGGCGCGGAATTCCACACAATCATGGATAAAATCAGCGTGCCCCTTCATCGCCAATCCGGCATGGACGTCGTCGCCTATGGCCAGTCACAGCATAATCCCGATGCCTATTTCCTGATGCGCGCCTTTGACGATATGGATCACCTGGAACACGCCCAGGCGGATTTTTACGCCAGCGAGGCCTGGCGCTATGGCCCGCGCAACGAGATCGTCCCGCGCATTTCCACAAGCGTGAAGACGGTGATCCCACTACCGGCATCAACCATCGACACGCTGCGGCGCAACGGCGGCACCCCGGACTAGCCCGGCGATTTACCCCTGGGCCTCGCGTTAGTCGAAATCCAGGCCCAGGTCGAAATTGGGCGCGCTGTGGGTCAGGCGGCCGATGGAAATCATATCGACGCCTGCCTCCGCAATGGTGCGCACTGTTTCCATGGAAACAGAACCCGACGCCTCAACCAGCGCCCTGCCGTCGATCTGCGCGACACCTTCCGCCAGTTCCTCCGGCATCATATTGTCCAGCATGATCACATCTGGCTGATGGGCCAGCGCTTCCGGAATATCCTCCAGACGGTCCAGTTCCACCTCGATCTTGACCATATGCCCCACGGCTTCCCGCGCGGCATCCAGGGCCTGGCCGATGCCGCCACAGGCCGCGATATGGTTATCCTTGATGAGCACCGCGTCATAAAGTCCAAACCGATGGTTCGCCCCGCCGCCGCAGCGCACCGCATATTTCTCCAATACGCGCAGCCCCGGCGTCGTCTTACGGGTACAGCAGATCTTGGCTCTCGTGCCCTTCACCGCCTCTGTATAGGCGGCGGTCAATGTCGCAATCCCGCAGAGATGACCCAGGAAGTTCAGCATCACCCGTTCCGCAATCAGGATGGAACGCGCATCTCCGCTGACCGTCAGCAGGCTCTCCCCCGCCTTGATCGGATCGCCATCCACCGCATGCAGCATCACCCGGAGATCGCTATCAACCTCCCGCAGGCAGGCCAGCGCCACCGGCACGCCTGCGACCATGCCATCCTCACGCGCCCGCAGGTGGGCCGTCGCCTGGGTGCCTTCCGGGATTGTCGACATGGTTGTGATGTCACCCGCATCACCCAGGTCCTCTGCATAGGCCGCGCGGATCAGGGGAAGCACTTTTGCCATGGGCAATTCAGACATGGGCCAGGGTCCTTTCCAGGGGGGCGGCCTTCAGCTCCTCGCCCCGATAATTTCGAATGGCGTCCAGCGACAGGAAGCGCCGCCGCTCTTGCGCGAGGTCGGTCGCGGGATAGTCGCTGCGGTAATGCCCGCCGCGGCTTTCGCGGCGCACGGCGGCTGCGACCAATACGGCCTGCGCCGCCAGTTTCATATTCCGTTCCGCCTCGCTCAGCGGCTGCCAATAGTGAAGCATGTCCAGCGCCTTCTCCAAGCCATAGGCATCGCGAACAAGACTTGCATGAGTATACATCATTTGACGCAACCAGGCAGGTACCGTGGGTGCAGTCGCATCCCCGGCCGACAGGTCAACCTTCCCGCCTGTCACGGGCACGGGGCCCAGCACGGCCCTGATATCCTCCGCCACAATGGGGCCGTAGACCGCCGCCTCCAGAAGGGAATTACTGGCAAGGCGGTTCGCGCCATGCAAACCGGTACAGGCAACCTCGCCAACGGCCCAAAGGCCGGGCAGGCTGCTGCGTCCATGACCATCCACGGCAACACCACCCATATGATAATGAGCAGCCGGGGCAACGGGAATCGGCTGTATCCGCGGATCAATGCCCTGCTCCATCGCCAGACGGAAAACGGTCGGGAACTGATCAGGGAAAGCCTCACCGACGGCCTGCGTCGCGTCCAGACAGACACGCCCCGTCTGTTTGACTGCCTCAAAGACCGCACGGGCAACCACGTCGCGCGGCGCGAGCTCCGCCAGCGGATGAATATCCGGCATAAATCGATGCCCATTTCCATCCACCAAAATCGCCCCCTTGCCGCGCAGGGCCTCGGTTGCCAGCGGATTGGGTGAGAGATGGGGCAAATCGAAGGCGGTCGGGTGGAATTGTACGAATTCCATATCCACTGCCGTGGCTCCTGCACGCAGCGCCATGCCGATACCGCTGCCACAAACACCCTGCGGGTTGGTGGTACGGTCGAACAATTGGCCCAGACCGCCTGTCGCCAGCACCACCGCCAATGCCTTGATCAATACCGGATGACCGTCTGCAGCAAGCTGGACCCCTGTCACACGACCGTCCTGGGTAGACAGGCGTTCCGCCAGCACGGGCGACAGGACCTGTATATGATCCGCCGCCTCTATCTTTTCCCACAAGGCGCGCATGATGCCCGCCCCACTGGCATCGCCGTCACAATGCAGGATACGGTCAACACTATGGGCCGCCTCACGCCCCAACGTCATCTTGCCACCTCTGTTGTCAAACTTGACACCAAGGTTTTCAAGTAACGCAATCCGGGCTGGCCCTTCGCGGGTGACGGTTTCCACTGCCGCCAACACATTCAGCCCCGACGAGGCCTGCAATGTATCCTGTGCATGCAGTGCCGGACTGTCCTCCGCCCCGACTGCCGCGGCAACACCGCCTTGGGCCAAGTGGCTGCAGCCCTCGCCAGCCCCCACCAACAGCACCGGCAGCGGCGCCAGCTTCAGCGCCGTCATGACGCCTGCCAGTCCTGTCCCTACAATCACAACACCGGGAAAATCTATGGTCTTGGGCCGTTCCGCCATGGGAGGCCTCCATCCGTTACCGCGTTATTTAACCGCGAGCATACGATCCACCGCCCCGCGGGCTTTTTCCGCCAGCGCCGGGTCCACATCCACCTCATGCACACCATCGCGCAGGGTGGTCAGGATTTTCGCCAGCGTGATGCGCTTCATATGCGGGCAGACAGTGCAGGGTTTGACGAAATCCACCTCCGGGTTTTCGGCAGCCACATTGTCACTCATGGAACATTCGGTCACCATGAAGACCTTGTCCGGATGGTGATCGCGCACGTAATTTGCCATTTGCGCTGTGGAACCGGAGAAGTCCGCAACATCGACCACTTCCGGCGTACATTCCGGATGGGCGATCACAACCACACCCGGGTTCTGATCACGGAAATCCTGAACCTGTTCGGGGGTGAACTGCTCATGCACCTCGCAACGGCCCTTCTCCCAGGTGATCACTTCCACGCCGGTCTGTTTGGCGATATTTGCCGCCAGATATTTATCCGGCAGCATGATGACCCGGTCCGTGCCCAGGCTCTCGATCACCTCCACCGCATTGCCGGAAGTACAGCAGATATCGGAAACCGCCTTCACCTCAGCGGTCGTATTCACATAGGTCACAACGGGCACGCCCGGATATTGCGCCTTCAGCGCCAGAACATCGTCCGCCGTGATGCTTTCTGCCAGAGAACAACCCGCCTTGGGATCGGGGATCAGCACGCGTTTTGCCGGGTTCAGGATCTTGGCGGTTTCCGCCATGAAATGCACACCGCAAAGCACGATGGTATCGGCCTCTGCCTCGACCGCATCGCGGGCCAGTTTCAAACTGTCGCCCACCACATCGGCGACGCAGTGATAAATCTCCGGCGTCTGGTAGTTATGCGCCAGGATGACTGCATTTTTCTCTTTTTTGAGGCGATTGATCTCGTCGATCAGGGGAGCAAAATAGACCCAATCCAGCTCATCAATCTGGTTTTTCACCTTGTCGAAAAGCGGCGCAGTGCGCGCCTTGACCTCATCGGTAAAGGGCAAAACCAGATCATCGGTGGTGACGGTTTGTTCGACAGCGGCCATGACAGCCCCCTTTCGTCGCTATTTATAATCAAATCGAGTATTAATTTACTCATTAATAAATAATATGAGTATAATTTAAGTCAAGAAAAAATGGCCCGGGAATGAGCCATATTCCGCACAAGACAAAGCACCTGACCTCGAAGCTATGCCTCCTTGGCGGCCTTCACCTTTTGCGGCGCTAACAACGCGCGATAGCTGCTGGGCCGCAGGCCATAGGTCAACTGCCCCCAGGCGCCCTTGCCCATGTCATGGGACACCCCCAGAGGGATGGTGCAGGGCCCCGGCATGTAAAAGGTGCCGAAGGCACGGTCGAAGAGAGAGAAGATCGAGGCGTAGTTCGTATTATAGGCGCGCGGGTCTTTGGCGTGATGCCAGCGATGCATGACCGGCGAGACGAGAATCCGGCCCAAGACCGGCCCATAGGTCCAAGGGAGATCCGCATGAACGAAATAGCCGTAGTAATGGCGCACAAGGTTATTGGCGATCACCACCTCTGGCGGAAAGCCCAGCAAAAGCAGCATCCCGGTATCGATCACATAGGTCGACAGGCGATTGACCGGATGAAAACGCTCCAACGTCAGCCAGGTAACGGCCGTATCAGAGTGATGAACCGCATGAAAAGGCCAAAGCAGCTTGCTATGTTCCAGGCGATGCCGCCAGTAACAGACGAAATCGGCAAAGAATATGGCGATAACGACCGTCACACCGAAGGGCAGCCGCTGCCAAAATTCCGGTTCCAGAAGCTGCAGGCCTGCCCCGACAAACAGGGCATTCATCTGCACGGCGATCACCGCCACCAAGGGGGTGATGAAAACGATGTTGAACAGCATCAGCCACAGCGTCGTGCGCGTTTCCGGGATCGCGCGGCTGATATCCGCCAGCGCCTGCTTGCGTTTTACCGCCAGGGCCAGCAACAGGAAGAAGACTGCTGGCAAAACCAACGCCAGCGACGCATCCCCAAGCACAGCAAGGGATTTGGTTACGACATCGACAAACCAAGCGAACAAAACGGCCTCTCCTGATCAAAAGCGACCTCAGCATTAACAGGAAAGCGTTAACAATCTGCAAATACCCGCCCAACGCCGCACGCCCCCTGCATAGCCTGCAAATTTTTGACGGAAATCAAAGCGATCCAGATTGCCCGACAAGTAAGAATGACTTTCAGTATCAGTATTAGATCGAGGATCACGCCACCATGCCTCCCCTGCCCCGCACAGCGTCGTTGTCTTTACAACAGGCGAAACCTGGTGAGACCTATCTTATCCATCAAATATCCGGTGATAATCATGCGGCCCTGGAATTAACGGTGCTGGGCCTGCCGGTCGGACGGGAATGCCGGTTGATGCGTCGCCTGCCCGGCGGCGGTGTGGTGGTCGCCCGCGACAATCTTCGTATCGCACTTGGCCCGGACCTGGCGGAGACTATCGCCGTCCTCCCGCTGGAGCCAGCCCTATGACAAACCTCACCATTGCGCTCGCAGGCAACCCCAACTGCGGCAAGACCACACTGTTCAATGCACTGACCGGACGACGGCAGAAGGTCGGCAACTGGCCCGGCGTCACCGTGGAAAAACACTGGGGGCAACGAGCAGACGCGAATGGTGTGGTCACAGTCGTCGATCTGCCGGGACTTTATTCCCTCAATCAGGCAACCGGGGCCGATGCACTTGATGTTAAGGTCACCCGCGATTTCCTGGCCTCCAATGAATTCGATATCCTGGTCAATGTTGTCGATGCCAGCAATCTGGAACGTAACCTGCTGTTGACGGCAGAACTTCTGGATCAGGGGGTGCCGATGATGATCGCACTCACGAAAATGGATCTGGTTGCGCGCCGGGGCATGGAAATCGACCTGTCTGCACTCCCCAGGAAGAGCGGCTGCCCCATTATCGCCCTGTCAGCCCTGAAGAACCCCGATGTGACGCCATTGGTCACCAAAGCGCGCCGCATGGCAAAGCCAATACCGGATACATCCTCTCAGCCCGCAAAGGCAAAAGGCGGGGCACAGCAGACGGAAGCGCACCTGAAATTCGCCCGGGACGCGGCTGACGCAGCCATTAAAACCCCGGCCAATCCGGCCCCCTCCTGGTCGGACCGGCTGGACAGCATTGCGCTGCATCGGATTTTTGGTCCAATAGTCTTTCTCGGCCTCATCTATCTGATGTTCCTCATGACCATAAACCTGGGCGGGGCCTTCATCGATTTCTTCGACCAGGCGGCGGCAGCAATTTTTGTTGATGGGCTGGGCACCCTCATCACCGCATTGGGCCTGCCGGACTGGCTGCGCGTGATCCTCGCTGATGGCATAGGCGGCGGCATCCAGGTGGTCGCAACCTTTATCCCGATCATCGGCCTGCTTTACCTGTTTTTGGCCTTTCTGGAGGATTCCGGCTATATGGCACGTGCCGCCTGTCTGATGGACCGGGCCATGCGCAGGATAGGCCTGCCGGGCAAGGCATTCGTGCCACTGATCATCGGCTTTGGCTGTAACGTACCGTCGATCATGGCAACCCGAACTCTGGAAAGGCAGCGGGAGCGGGTCATGACCGCCATGATGGCGCCTTTCATGTCCTGCAGCGCGCGACTGGCGGTTTACGCCCTGTTCGTGGCGGCCTTTTTTCCGACCGGCGGCCAGAATATGGTTTTCGCGCTTTATCTGACCGGCATTGCCATGGCCATCCTGACCGGCCTGTTGCTGAAAAAGACTTTGCTGCCGGGTGAAAGCGCCCCCCTGGCCCTCGAACTGCCCCCCTACAACCTGCCACACCCGAAAGGCCTGATGATCAGCGCCTGGACGCGGCTACGCGGCTTTGTCATGGGGGCGGGCAAAATCATCGTGATCGTTGTAGCAATCCTGACAGTGACTAACTCCCTGGGCCGGGACGGCACCTTCGGCCATCAGGATAGCGAAAGCTCCGTTCTGTCCGCTGTGGGGCAGATCATCACACCTCTACTTCACCCGTTGGGCATCGAACAGGAAAACTGGCCCGCCGCTGTCGGCGTCTTCACCGGTGTTTTCGCCAAGGAATCGGTGGTCGGCACATTGGATGCGCTTTACGCCGGGATGGCGGACAATCCCGCAGAAGCCGTTGCAACCGCCCCGTTCGACCTGGGCAACTCCCTTCTGGCAGCCTTGCAGACTATTCCTGAAAATCTGCAAGCCCTCGCCACACAGTTTCTGGACCCCTTGGGCGTAAGCATTGCTACGACGGGCCAGGATGGAATCTCGGCAGAACTGGCGCTGAGTGATGGAACACTGGGCGCGATGGCCGCCCGGTTTGACGGACAGGCAGGCGCCTTTGCCTATCTGTTGTTTATCCTGCTCTACACACCCTGTGTTGCGGCCCTGGGTGCAATCAACCGGGAGTTGGGCGGACGCTGGACCGGCTTTGCGATCTTCTGGACCACCGGCACGGCCTTTGCCGTCAGCACGGCCTTTTACCAACTGGCGCGCTTTGGTCACCACCCGCTGGAATCGGGCCTATGGTTCGCCGGTATCGGCGCGGCACTGGCCGCCTGTTATGTCGCACTACGCAGGATTGGCCAGAACAGTTCACTGGATAACCTGATCACACCAGCCCCCGCCCCAAAACGCAGCAGCGCCTGCGGCAGTTGCACGAAATGCAGTTAACGGGGACCGGGGATCAATAGCCGTGTTTTACGCCGGGGCGCAGACGCTCGCGCAGGACTTCCCGCCGGAAACGGTAGAGTTTGGCCGGACGACCGCGCCCTTCGGCGAAAATTTCACCGGTTTCCTCCACCAGGCCCTGCGCTTCGATCAGGCGTCGGAAATTCTGTTTATGCAGGCGTTTGCCAGCCAGCGCCTCGACGCAACGCTGAAGCTGCAACAGTGTGAATTTTTCCGGTAGAAGCTCGAAGACCACGGGGCGGAATTTAACCTTGCCGCGCAAACGCCCCATGGCGGTCGCCAGGATGCGGCGATGGTCATAAGCCATCACCTTGCCGGGCACCAAGGCCAGATTGGAGGGGATTGCCTCACCCCGGTCGCGCCAGGCTTCCTCAACGAGCCCCGCCTCATATAGCAGTTCATAGCGATCCAGTGCCCGGTCACTGTCCCAGACATCGCTGGCGAGACCAAAGACCTCATCCATACGATGCTGACGCTTGGCCTTGCCATCTGCTGTCGAGGCAGCATCCACCCAACCGGTAAGGGCTGGAAGGATCTGCGCCCTTAACATCGGCGGCTCACCGGCGCGCCAGTCCTCCCAGGGCAGGTAATCATACCAGCTTTCCCAGGTTGCATTGCCTGCCACCTGCCCCGCAGCCCGGGTCAGCGCCAGATAGCAGACCGAAATCACGCGGCCGCCATCCGTAAAGGCGGATTGATGCCGATCCCGGTCGCCAAAGGTGTAAAGCTGTTCCACATAGCCAAGAGGCTGTTTCGCCACCTCCTGCACCCAGGCCCGCAGGCCCTCTTCCAGGGTCCGGTGACGTTCCGTATCCAACGGCCCGAAGGGCAAACCCACAGTCGGTTCAGTCGCGATATCAGTGAATTGACGCACGGTCATCACGCAGGGCGTCTCCGCCACCAGCGCCACAACCACCACATTCAATCCGACGATAACCTGTTGGCTCACAACCCGTTCCACAGAAAAAGAAAACCCGCCTTCACTATGGGAAGGCAGGTCACGGTGTCAAGCTAGCGGCATGCCGATAACCAAATTGGCGAATACATGCTCCAAAAAGACAATCACCTTTGGCTCATTGTCTTGCTCAGTTGCAACACAAAGAAAACTAATATATTTATAGTTGCATATAAAACCACAACGCAACCCAGAACAGGGAGAAATACAATGAACAAGGTAACCTCCACACTCGCCAAAAAATCTTTGAGCCAGCCTTCCGCCGACGCGAAGAAAACGACACAGTTCAAGATCAAGCTGAGCCACGGCAAGGCATTCTGCGGCAAGCTGTGCATGCCGCTGCGCAACTGATCACGCGTTCATAAACGCCTCAGTTTGGTTACCGGACGGGCTTACCAATCCCGTCCGGCGGCCTTGCCGAAGACTGTCGAACATTAGCGAGGGGAAACCTGCATGGAATTGCTGGCCGTAGATGTGGAAGGCATTGAGGATAATCTCAGACTGCCTCTGAACCTGCAGGGCATTCGGTTTCTGGACCGGCTTGAAGACGCGAAGGACTATATTTTCGGCATGGATATGTCGATGATCCTGTTCAAGATGACCAACGAGGAATCCGCAGGTGAACTGGGCCTTCTATGGGACAAGGAAGATGCTGAATTCGCCATAGAGCAATACCGGCAGTATCTCTATCTCCTGCGCAAATACGATGCCGACATCTCCCCCACACTGGCGATCGACGCTGTCTGGCATAACCATATCCTGGACACGCGCAAATATGTTGCCGATTGCCAGACGATCTTCGGCTTTTACCTGCATCACTTCCCCTATTTCGGCTCCAGAAGCCAGGAAGACAGGCGACAGCTTGAACGAGCCTTTGAAAACACCAATCGCTTGTTCAAAGATGAATTCGGCATTGACCTGGCGACGGCAACGCCATGACTAGCGCAAGTCCCCTCACCCTCCCATGCGATGCGTGAGAGGGTGACGGGGTGAGGGTTACCCGTGCTTGCGTACGAATTCCGCGATCCGGGGTTTGATCTGTTCGCGCCAGCGGCGACCGTTGAAGATACCGTAATGGCCAACAGTTTCCTGGATATAGTTCAGATGCTTTGATTTCGGCAGGTTCTTGCACATGTCATGGGCGGCAATGGTCTGGCCGGGGGCGGAGATATCGTCCAGTTCTCCTTCCACCGTCATCAGGGCGGTTTTCTTGATCGCAGACGGATCAACCACCTCACCACGCCAGGTCATGGTGCCACGCGGCAGACTGTGTTCCTTGAAGATTTCACGAACCGTGTCGAGATAGAAGGCAGCGGGCGTATCCATCACCGCCAGATATTCATCGTAGAAGCGGCGATGGGCATCTGCGGAATCACCGTCACCTTCGATCAGATGGTTATACATCCGCCAATGGGCCGTCGCATGGCGCGCCGGGTTCATGGAGATAAAGGCGCGCAACTGCAGGAAGCCCGGATAAACCTTGCGGTTCGCGCCCGGATAACGCGGCGGCACGCGATGGACACAATGGCTTTCAAACCAACTCATCGGCCGGTTTTCCGCAAGCTGGGTCACCACGGTTGGGGCCGCCCGCGTATCAATCGGCCCGCCCATCAGAACCATGGATTTCGGCTGTGCCGGGTCGTCATTCTGCGCCAGGAGGCTCACCGCCGCCAGAACCAGCGGCGCCGGCTGACAAACCGCCATGACATGCAGGTCCGGCGAGAGGAAGCGCATGAAATCCATCAGATAGTCGATATAGGTGTCGATACCGAAGCGCCCTTCTTCCTTGGGCACAAGCGATGCATCGATCCAATCGGTGACATAGACCTCATGATCCTGGATCAGCGCCTGGACCGTGCCACGCAGAAGCGTTGCAAAGTGACCCGACATGGGCGCGACCAGCAGGATTTTCGGATCGTTGCGCTTTTCCGCGCCTTCACGGCGGAAATGGATCAGATTGCCGAAGGCGCGCGGACGCACCACGTCGACATGAACCGGCATCTGCTCACCATCCACATCGGCAAATTCAATCATCCAGTCGGGCTTGCTGCGTTCCCGCAGGATGCTTTCCAACACATCCGACCCTGCCGCCAGGGTCCGCCCGATGGGCGTATAGCTCCACGGATTCAGGGGGTTGGTATAGGTCATACGCGTCAGTTCCGCCATCCAGCGGACGGGTGACAGCGCCTGATTTCGAGCATCATGCAGATTGTAAAGCACCGGCCTTGTCCCTTGTTATTATGCCCTGATCCTAGAGTGATTCGCCGCTATAGACCAGATTATGTTGTGCGCTGCAATATCCAGCGCTGCACTGCATATAACACAGCTTTATTGCCCATTGGTTAACTATTTGGTTACCCCAGCAAGACAAAAGGGGTGGCCAAAGCCACCCCTCGTCACAAGAACGAATGCGATTTCAAACGCTTAGAAATGCAACGCCTTCACCTGCTTGACCAGCGGGATCTGCTTAATT
The DNA here is from genome assembly GCF_025136295.1 of Aestuariispira ectoiniformans. Taxonomy (GTDB): domain Bacteria; phylum Pseudomonadota; class Alphaproteobacteria; order UBA8366; family Aestuariispiraceae; genus Aestuariispira_A; species Aestuariispira_A ectoiniformans. Next base: position 3,408,404 of record NZ_CP062788.1, read on the forward strand.
TTTTCCAGCGATGCCTCGTCCAGCGGTCCATCAAGCTGAATCAGGGACATGGCGTCCCCGCCTGCCTCCGCGCGGCCCAGGTGGAAGGTAGCAATATTGGCTTTCGCCTCGCCCAGAACCACACCCAGGTTGCCAATCAGGCCCGGTTTGTCTTCGTTGGTGACGTAAAGCATGTGGCTGGTCAGCTCGGCCTCGATCTCGATGCCTTTGATATTGACCAGACGCGGCTTGTTGCCACCAAACAGCGTGCCACTGACGGACCGTTCCATACGTTCGGTCTCTACCGTCAGCTTGATCAGCGTCTGGTAGTCGCCCGGACGGTCATGGGTTACTTCCGCCACCTCGATGGAACGCTCGCGCGCGATTACCGGGGCGTTGACCATATTCACACTGTCGCTGAAGGGTTTCAGCAGACCGGCCAAAGCGGCCTGGACCAGCGGTTTCACATTCAGTTTCGCCACATGGCCTTCAAACTCGATGCGAACCTTGGACAGGCCGGTTTCCGTTACCTGACCGGCGAAGGAACCAAGCTGTTCCGCCAGCTTCATATAAGGCTTGAGGCGCGGTGCGTCCTCTGCGGATACCGACGGCATGTTCAGCGCATTGGTCACGGCCCCGGTCAACAGATAGTCGGCCATCTGTTCCGCGACCTGGATTGCGACATTCTCCTGGGCTTCCGCCGTGGATGCGCCCAGATGCGGCGTGCAGACCACCTTGTCATTGCCAAACAGGACGTTTTCCTTAGCCGGTTCAACCTCATAGACATCCAGTGCCGCACCGGCGACCTTGCCGCTGTTGAGACCTTCCAGCAGGTCCGCCTCACAGACAATGCCACCGCGTGCACAGTTCACGATGCGCACACCATCCTTCATCTTGGCAATGGTGTCCTTGTTGATCAGGTTGCGGGTGCTGTCGGTCAACGGCGTGTGGATCGTAATGAAATCCGCACGGGCCAACAAATCGTCCAGTTCAACCTTTTCAACGCCCATTTCCGTGGCCCGTTCCTGGGACAGGAAGGGATCGTAGGCAACAACGCGCATCTTCAGGCCCTGGGCCCGGTCTGCAACGATGGAACCGATGTTCCCGGACCCGATCAGGCCAAGCACCTTGCCGAAGAGTTCCACGCCCATGAATTTGGACTTTTCCCATTTCCCGGCATGGGTCGAGGCGTTGGCCGCCGGGATCTGGCGGGCGCTTGCCATCATCATGGAAATCGCGTGTTCCGCGGTGGTGATGGAGTTGCCGAAAGGCGTGTTCATCACGACGATACCGCGCTGGGTTGCCGCCTCGCGGTCCACGTTATCCACACCAATACCGGCGCGGCCGACCACTTTCAGGTTGGTTGCTGCTTCCAGAATATCGGAAGTCACCTTGGTGGCGGAGCGGATCGCCAGCCCGTCATACTCGCCAATAATGGCGCGCAACTCATCCGGGCTGAGGCCCGGCTTGACGTCGACTTCGACGCCACGCTCTTCGAAAATCTCCTTCGCACGCGGCGAAAGCTTATCCGAAATCAGAACTTTAACCATAATATCCCCACAAGTTACGTCTGATTGATCACTGGTTCTGCTGCGAAATCTGCTCATAGGCCCAGTCGAGCCAGGGCATCAGGGCTTCCATATCGGTGGGTTCCACCGTTGCCCCGCCCCACAGGCGCAGTCCTGCAGGCGCATCGCGATAACCGTTGATGTCGAAGGCCACGCCTTCCTCGTCCAACAGCTTGGAAATCTGCTTGGGCGCATTGGCCCGCGCATCCCCGGTCAGGGGGCAGGCGTCGGACAGCTTCACACAGATAGAAGTGTTCGACCGCGTTGCCTTGTCGGCACAGAGGAAGTCCACCCAGTCGCGGTTGGCGACCCAGTTTTCAACCACCTGCAGGTTTTTGGTCGAACGGTCGATCAGGCCTTTAAGCCCGCCGATATTCTTCACCCATTTCAGCGCATCCAGCACATCTTCCACGCACATCATGGAGGGGGTGTTGATGGTCGCACCGGTAAAGATACCGTCGATCAGCTTGCCGCCCTTGGTCATGCGAAAAATCTTGGGCAGCGGCCAGGCCGGGGTATAGTTTTCCAGGCGTTCCACCGCACGCGGCGACAGCACGATCATGCCATGGGCACCTTCCCCGCCCAGGACCTTCTGCCAGGACCAGGTGGTCACGTCCAGCTTGTCCCAAGGCAGCTCCATGGCGAAAACAGCGGATGTTGCATCGCAAATGGTCAGGCCTTTGCGGTCGCTTGCAATCCAGTCACCGTTGGGAACCTTCACGCCGCTGGTTGTACCGTTCCAGGTGAAGACCACATCGCGGTCGGTATCAACCTGGGTGAGGTCGGGCAATGCGCCGTAATCCGCCTCAAACACCCGGACATCATCCAGTTTGAGCTGTTTCTGCACATCAGTAATCCAGCCCTTGCCGAAGCTTTCCCAGGCCAGCATATCGACGCCGCGTGCGCCCAGCATGGACCACAGCGCCATTTCCACAGCGCCCGTGTCGGAGGCCGGAACAATGCCGATTTTATAATCTTCCGGGATGCCGAGAATGTCGCGGGTCTCGTCGATAACGGCCTTCAGCCGCGCCTTACCCGGACCGGAACGATGAGATCGACCCAACAGCGCATTTTCCAAACCGGACCAGGACCATCCCGGACGTTTTGAACAAGGGCCAGAGGAGAAAAAGGGCCGTTCCGGCCGAACTGTCGGCTGGGTCATTACTCTATCCTTCCAAAGCTTTAAATGATGGGAACAATGTCGAATCCCTGTGCTTCACTGCTTGGGTGCAGTGCAGCGAGGTATAATGCTTTCTTGTTCAAAGGCAACTGGTTTTTGTCGCGAAATAACAGAAAAGGGTCGCAAAAAAACATAAAATGTTTCCACCCTATGGATGTGTGACAAATCGAAAGTCAAAAAAGCAATTCCTGACAATTGGTTATCGCAAATTTCTCAGAGAGCATTTTCTGCCAGTTTTTTTGTTGGACTGCCTCATTCCTCATAACGATTTTTTTACGACTGTAATGGTAATTTCCCACTCGCAAGTAGAACGGGGATCGGACAAATCCACCAATATCGCGCAAAGACGACAGGACAACGGTACATCATTCACGTGCAGACATTTATTGAGAACACAATTGGCCGGCGCTTCTTTGGCGGACAGCCTGCAGTGCGCTTGATTGCAATTGCAGTAACATATTTCCTGCTGGGTTATGTGGGATTGCAGCTACCCTATTACGGCACAACAGTGACACTGGTCTGGGCACCTGCCGGGGTCGCCCTGGCGGTTATGTTGCTGTATGGCTATCGAATCTGGCCAGCCGTCTATCTGGGCGCCCTTCTGGTTAATTTCACGACCGATACCCCCGCCCTGACCAACATCATGATTGCCGCGGGTAATACGCTGGCCGCCGTGACCGGCACCTGGCTGTTGCGCACTTTCAAGCAGGATGGACGCCTCACTCACAGCGTCAATCTTCTGCTTTTCATCCTGCTCGGTGCAGTCATCAGCCCTTTGATCGCCGCAGTAAACGGGGCGCTCACCCTTTGCCTGACCACCGGAACCGGCTGGGGGGAATTTCTGACGATCGTCCAGGGCTGGTGGCTGGGCGATGGTGTCGGTGTCCTGTTCTTCGGACCCTTCACCCTGCTTGCCCTCACCCACCCCTGGCGAAGCATGTCGCGTACCTGGTATCTGGAAGGCCTTGTCCTCCCTGCGACCGCCGGTCTGGCCTCCCTGCTGATCCACAACGCGGAATCCTTCGCCAGCCCGGAGATTCTATACCTTTTCGGGATCATCCCCTTTCTCGTCTGGGCTGCTGTTCGCTGTGGCCTGTTGGGCGTTGCCGCCATCAATGCGCTCTCTGTCGCGATTGCCATTTTCATGATGTCACGCGGCACCTCTGCCGTCTTCAGCAACGACGACATACAGGGCAATATCCGTGAACTTTATAATTTCCAGATCGTCATCGCAGTGGCCAGCTTTCTGGTCGCCGCCTACGTACAACGCAAAACCTCGACCATAATCAATCTGGCCGGCCCTCTGGAGAGCGACACCGGGCGAGGCACTTCTTCCCATATCCTGACCATCGGCGCGGCCGTTGTCGGGA